>JBGATF010000007.1:0-350882 GCA_044229355.1 Limisphaerales bacterium | reverse complement strand
TGCTGATTCTGGGTGAGTTGGCCCGTCACAAAATCGAGATAGCATCTTTCGTCGTGTCCGTAGAGTTTGTCGCCGAGTATCGGATGGCCGAGGTGGGACAGGTGGATTCGGATCTGATGTTTTCTACCGGTTTGAGGTTTCACTTGGAGGGCGGAATACATTCGTCCCGCATTTTCGAAAACGGAAATGCGCTGGATGCGCGTCACGCTCGGAGCGCCATCGGGTCGGACACATCCCTTGATGGCTACGGAACTGGCTTCATCACGTCCAATCGGTAGGTCAACAAGTTCCTCTTCGGAGGTAAAGCTCCCTTCAACGATGGCCAGGTAGCCCTTCGTGACCTCGCCGCGTTCCCATCGCTTACGTATCGCTGCCGCTGCTGAAGCCGTTTTGGCCATGAGCACAATTCCGCTCGTCTCCCGGTCCAGTCGATTTATGAGTTGTGGCTTCCCGAGTCCGCGGCCCTGAAAGTACAGGCGCGCACGACTGATCAAACTGGAGTATTCGTCTCCTTTTGTCGGATGACAGACCAAGCCCGCCGGCTTATTGAGCAGCAGGAAGTCTTCGTCCTCGTGAACGACGTCCAGCAGGCGGCTCAATTCAGGACGGCAGCCTGGCTCACTCCCATTCAATGGTTCCGGGCGGTTTGCTGGTGAGGTCGAGAACAATGCGGTTAATGCCCCGAACTTCATTCGTGATTCGCAGCGAAACCTTTTCCAAGACATCGTAGGGCAACCGCACCCAGTCAGCCGTCATCCCATCCTGCGACTCCACGGCGCGGACGGCGATCGTCCAGTCGTAGGTGCGCTCATCACCTTGGACACCCACGCTCCGAACCGGCAACAACACCGCGAAGCTTTGCCAAATCCTGTAGTAGAGTTCGTTGGCCTTCATTTCCTCCACCACGATTGCATCAGCACGGCGGAGAATACGCAGCTTGTCAGGCGTCACCTCGCCCAGGCAACGGACCGCAAGCCCGGGCCCAGGAAACGGCTGCCGCCAGACGATTTCCTTCGGCAGGCCCAATTCAAGCCCCAACTGTCGAACCTCATCCTTGAAGAGACATTTCAGCGGCTCGACCAGCGCAAACTTCATGTTCTTGGGAAGTCCGCCCACGTTGTGATGGCTCTTGATCAAGGCGGCCGGATTGCCGGCGATGGGAACACTTTCGATCACGTCCGGATAAAGAGTTCCCTGAGCCAGGAATTTTGCCTTACCGGCACGCCGCGTGGCCGCTTGGAATACGTCGATAAACGTTTTCCCGATAATTTTCCTTTTCCGTTCCGGATCAGTGACGCCCCTCAGCTTCCGCAAAAACAAGGCCGAGGCGTCCTCGTACTGAAGCTTGATTCGAAAATTTCGCCCGAATACCTCCTGCACGACCTCGGCCTCCCTGGCGCGCAGCAGGCCGTTGTTGACGAAGATGCAGGTCAACTGATCCCCAATCGCCTTGTGCAACAAGGCAGCGGCGACACTCGAATCCACTCCACCGCTCAGTCCCAGGATCACACGCTCGCGACCGACTTGAGCGCGAATTTGCTCCACGGCTTGATCCACGTAATTCCTCATCGTCCACTCTTTTCCGCAACTGCAAATGCCGTGGACGAAGTTGGCCAACACTTCCTTGCCGCGCGGCGTGTGGACGACTTCGGGGTGAAACTGCAGCCCAAAAAACTTTCGCCGAGGATGCTCGATGGCTGCGTAATCCGAGTTCTCGGTGGTGGCAACCACGACAAAGTCCTTCGGCAGGCGCGTCAGCTTGTCACCGTGGGAATTCCACACCTGGATCTTCGACGGGAGATGGCGAAAGAGCGCGCATTGGCGGTCATTGATTGAAAGGGTGCCTTTGCCGTATTCGCGCTTTTGCCCTTTCTCGACGCGTCCCCCGAGGAACTGGGCGAGGATTTGAACCCCAAAACAAATCCCCAGGATGGGCACGCCAAGGCGGAAAATCGCCTTGTCCGGCAGCGGCGCGTCCTTGGCATAAACACTTGAGGGCCCCCCGGAGAGAATAATTCCCTTGGGCTTCATCGCGGCGATTTCCGCTGCCGGGGTGTCGAACGGCAGAATGGTGGAATAAACGCTGCACTCGCGAATGCGGCGGGCGATGACCTGCGTGTATTGAGACCCGAAATCGAGAATGACTATTTGCTCGTTCATCGAAATGAGGGCGCAGTTTGTGACCCCGGCCGGGACGATTGGAAAGTGAAAAAGAAAACGGCCGGCTCAAATTCGAGCCAGCCGCCTTGAAACCGAAACTAAATCGATCGTTGCGCGTGCCTTACTTGTCCTTCTTGGGATTGCACTTCTCGCAAACTTTTCCGTCTTTCTTCGCCGCAACGCAGCACTTGTGCGAGCACTCCTTGCCAGCGGCCTTGGCCTTGTCGCAGCAGGACTCAGCGTTTGCCAGCGCAACAGTGCCCAGAAATGCCACGGCGCAGAGGATCGAGGTGATGGACTTCATGTGTGTTCCTTTCATGCCGACGGCTTGACCGACGGCGGGTCGTTATTTGTTTTTCCAATGACCACGAAATGCCAAGGCGACTCAACCATGACGCATACGTGGTTCACTGAAGGGCAACTATAAGTGGACCCCATGCGTTGACAATACGTAAGTAATAAACTCAAGTGCTTTAATTTTAAGCCCTTGTGCAACAATCCTGCAACCGTCGATTGTTAGGCGTCGCGGCTACCGACGAAAAACTGCAGTGTCCCCAGTCAGGACGACCGCCTCACCCGGACGGGTATCGAGGCGCACCTCCGCTCCGCTCCATGGCGAAAGCAACCGACAGGACCCGCCGTGATCGGACCGGATTTCGACCCGGCGAACCTCTCCTCCCTGGCGCTCAGCCGTGACGAGGAATGCGCCTTGCGCTCTGAGGGTCGTGAATCCGACCTCACGCCAAGTCGACGGCACGGCCGGAAACAATCTCACCAAGCCCCGGTGGCTTTGCAGCAGCATTTCTTGGACTCCCGCCGCCGCGGCAAAATTTCCCTCCAACGTGAAGGGCCGATAGCGAAACCCAGAGTAACCCTTCCCCGATTGGTCACCGTTGCAGTGAAAACTATTCCTCAACGTGAACGCCGTGGAAAATATCTCCAGAGCGCGCGCGGCGCGCAGACCGTCACCTGCTCGTGCGGCCAAACTGGCCAGCCACGCGAAAGAGTATCCGCACCAAGCCTGCGTCCCATGCCGATCCAGGTCCGCGAGCGAGGCCTCCACCGTGCGACGCGCAGTGGGGCCATCCCCGACGTCGATCGAACCCAACGGATAAATCGCCATCAGATGAGAGAAATGGCGGTGCGAGTCGTGAAGGGGCACCTCCGGCGCAACCAACAGCCGGCCGTCGTCGCCTCGCGCCAGGTCGGGTAATTCGGATCGGACCCGGCGCCAATGCTGCGCGTCGCTTTCCATCGCCAGTTCACCCGCCAGTTCAGCCGTCGCCCCCAACAACCATTCCATCAAAGCGAGATCATAGTTGGTAACCCGCCCAAACCAGGCCTCCGGGCGGTTGTCGTTGATTTCCGGCGACGAACTCAGGGCCAGGCTCCGTCGCCCTTGACGGTCCCGGTGACCCGAGACCGCCTCAATAAAGACACTGGCCTCTCGCAAGTACGGCCACGCCCGGTCGCGGAGAAATTCCCGGTCTCCGCTGAATTTCCAATGCCAGTAAAAGTGTTGAGCCAGCCAGGCGGCTGTTGTGACCGAGTGCGTGTATTGCCGCCACCCGCCGATTTGGCGGTTTTCAATGTCGGCAGTCATGGGCACGTTGAGCCCCGGAAGCCGGAAGAATTGACGGGTCCAGCTCACACAGTTGGAGCGGGTGTTCCACAGCCAATCGATGTAGGCCAAACCTTCTTCGAGGTGATTGCCGGAATAGCAAGGCCAGTAACTGAGCTGGGTGTTCAGGTCGTGATGGTAGTCCCCCTTCCAAGGAGGCAGCTGCCCGTCGTCCGCCGTCCACGGGCCTTGCAGGGTGATGGGCGGCGCTCCCCGTCGGCTGGCCGCGCCGAACTTGTAGTTTTCCAAATACCATTGCCGCTCGATCACCGGATTTGGCAGCCTCACCGACGATTGCGCCCAGTATTTCTGCCACCATCCGCGATGAGCCGCGAACGCCTCCGTCCAACCCGCACGCAGGGCGCTTTCGACCTCTTGTCGAGCCCGACCGGGTGGATCTGCGTCGGCCGTGCTGGAAATCACGCTCCACGCAGCGAGCCACTCGCGATCCGTCTGGCGCCAGCCCAGGCACGCCGAAAAGCTAAACTGACGCGAACCCTTTTGGGTAAATGCCTGCCAACCATCACCGGACGTGACCATGGGCGCCGGGTAGCCCAATTGCGCCAAGTCCCCAGCTCCAATGCCACCATTGGCGGGTCGCTTGACCGCGCCACCGAACGGCGGCGCCACCAGGCTGGGAGCGACGCTCAGCCGTTCGCCGTCCCCGGCGGATTGGGTTACCCGGATAATCCCTACCGGGCGGCTCGCGTGAACGAACACCTCAACCTTTAGACCATCCCAAAAGCGCATCTCTGCGCACGCGTCCTTCAGTGGGAGCGAGGTGTCGCGAAAACGACGCCCACGGGCCAACCCCAGCTCGATTCGGCCGGCTGGGATTTTCGTCGGTGCCGGTCGGTTGTAGGGCTGCTCGTACAGCCGGACGAGCTCCGCGTGGCGTCCGGCGGCATGCCAGCGAATCATTTCGTCGTAGTTGTAATTGGTGGAGCCGGGCAAAAACTCCTGGACCGGCGTCAAATCCCAGAGATCTGTCCGATCCAAAGAAATCTTCAGCGGGTCACCGTCCCCCCAGACGAGCGCTCCCAGGAGCCCGTTGCCCAGCGGCAACGCCTCGTCCCACACCTTCACCGAGTTCGTGAACCGCAATTCGTGCTGGCTTTCACGGCCAAGTGCAAACTCGCCCGCGCCAGGGTCCGTCGAGGCGGCACGGGACGCAACCTCCCAGCCCACCCAAGTGGCCAGCGTTACAACCATGGTTAGCCGTGCAGTGGGTCGCCATGCTGTCATAGGGTGATCATTCCCGATTCGTCGGGAAGGCGGCCTTGACCCCCATCAATCACGAACGTCACCCATGCCGCGCGAGGTTCGGCTTCGTTTGACGAACCGGCCCCAGCGGTTCATAAGTGGGCCATGGAAACGCACTTTCCTTTCGTCGAGTCCTCGGACGTCGCCGCGCGCACGGCCCAGCTCCAATCGGATCTGAAGGTCGTGATTCGCGACCTCGAGGAGCTTCTCAAGACCGCCGCCGGCCAACTCAACGAAAGGACTGCGGCTCACCTGGCCAGCATTGTGGAGCGGGCCAAGGTGCTGACCCGACAGCTCGAAGGGCGCGCGAGCGCGAGCCTGAAGCGCGCCGATGGAGTGATCCGAGCTCACCCCTACCAGTTCCTCGGAGCGGCCTTTGCCGCCGGCGCCCTGATCGGCGTGCTGGTCAACCGGCGCTAGGGCGGTTCGTGGAGCGATTCGTTGGCCGTTCCCCCCGCTTGTGAAGCGTGCCCGGCACGCCGTGCCCGAATTGCTCATTTTCGCTGAAAAGCCCTTTTTTCGCCCTTCCGAGGCGGCCGGTCACCCGCGAAAGTACCAACCCGTTTTACCGGGTTCCGCCCGGCGGTGGGACGCTTGACGCTTCGATCTGGCTTGGAGTAGGTTGCGCCCACTGAAAGCAACGACCGACAACTGGATCGCAGCAGCCAAAGACGGCAAACCTATGAACAACTTCCTCATTCCGCATGTCATCGAGCAAACGGGCCGTGGCGAACGCGGGTACGACATCTACTCCCGCCTGCTCGTCGACCGGATCGTGTTCCTCGGGACCCCGGTGGACGACATGGTGGCCAACGTCATCATCGCCCAGCTTCTGTTCCTGCAGATGACGGATCCGAAAAAGGATGTTCATCTGTACATCAACTCCCCTGGAGGCAGCGTATCAGCGGGCCTCGCTATCTACGACACGATGCAGTTCATGACGTGTGACGTGAATACGTACTGCATCGGCCAAGCCGCCAGCATGGGTGCCGTATTGCTCTCGGGTGGAACCAAGGGCAAACGATTTGCCCTGCCCAATTCGAACATCATGATCCACCAAGTGCTGGGCGGAGCCGAAGGTCAGGCCAGCGACGTGGAAATTCGAGTCCGCTACATGCTCCGTCTGAAAAAGTGTCTCAACGAAATCCTCAGCAAGCACACCGGCCAGCCGTACGAAATCGTCGAGAAAGCCTGCGACCGGGATAACTTCATGTCGGCCGAGGAAGCCAAGGCGTTCGGCCTCGTCGACGAGGTCGTGGCCAACCGGAAAGAGGTCCCGGGCCTGCCTGAAAAATCATCCGTTACGCCGTAACGCGCGGCCGCCACTCAAACATTCCAGACAGTCGAGAACAACCCACATCACATCGGATCGATCGAGACGACATCGCACCTGATTCACCCTAGACGTATGGCCCGCCCGACAAACCTCACCTTATGCAGCTTCTGCGGTAAATCGCACGCAGAAGTCAAAAAACTCATCCAGGGACCGGGTGTCTACATCTGCGACAACTGCGTGTTGCTGTGCAAAAGCGTGCTCGAAAAAGAGCTCGCCCCCGAGCCCAAGCGCCCGGCCTCGCCGCAGACCGTGCCAAAGCCGCTCGAGATCAAAAAACACCTCGACCTCTATTGTGTCGGCCAGGACCACGCCAAAAGAACGCTTTCGGTCGCGGTTCATAACCACTACAAGCGAATTCTCTCGGAGCCCAGCCGAACCAGCGAGGAATGGACGGCGACCTCCAAGGGGCCCGACGTCGAGCTGGAAAAGAGCAACATCCTCCTGGTGGGCAACACCGGCTCTGGCAAAACACTCCTGGCTCGCTCGCTTGCGCGCGTTTTGGACGTCCCTTTCGCCATCGCGGATGCCACCACCCTGACCGAAGCTGGCTATGTCGGCGAAGATGTCGAAAACATCATCCTCCGGCTCCTGCAAAACGCCGATTTCGACGTAAAACGCGCCCAGAAGGGGATCATCTACATCGACGAAATTGACAAGATCGCCCGCAAATCCGACAGCCCAAGCCTCACTCGCGACGTCTCGGGAGAGGGCGTGCAACAAGCGCTCCTGAAGATTCTCGAAGGCACCGTCTGCAACGTACCCCCGCAAGGCGGCCGCAAGCACCCGCAGCAGGAATACATTCGCGTCAACACCAGCGGCATCCTGTTCATCTGTGGCGGGGCGTTTGTCGGCCTCGAGAAAATCGTCCAGCGTCGCCTCGGGCAGCGCGTGATCGGGTTCAACCGTCAGGACGACCAGCAAAAGACCGAAGTCAGCCGCACCGAGATCCTCCGTCACATCGAACCCGAAGACCTGATCCAATTTGGGTTCATCCCGGAATTTATTGGCCGTCTTCCCATGCTGACGGTGCTCGAACCGCTGACGGAAGAGCAGCTCGTTTCGATTCTCACCGAGCCAAAGAACGCGCTCGTGAAGCAATACACCAAGCTGATGAACATGGAGGGAGTCGAACTCGAGGTTACGGACGACGCCTTGCGGGAACTGGCCGCCCAGGCGATCAAGAAAGGCACGGGCGCACGCGCACTGCGTGGACTCATGGAGAAGATGATGCTCGATGTCATGTTCGAGATCCCCGACAGCGACATCGTTTCCTGTAAGATCACCCGGCAGGTGGTGAACGGCGAAAGCAAGCCCATCTTGCGCAGGAAGAACGACAAGGCGGCGGCCTGACGACCGGCATCCCGTCGAATTCCGCTTTCAAGGGCGGGCGCCTCGCGCCCGCCCTTTCTCTTTCCGGCCTCAATTTCCGCGTCAGGCTGGCCGAAGTTCTATCTAAGATGCTCGTAAACAGACTGGCGCCACCGACCTGGCCGGCGCGTTTCCAATTTATAGGGACAACTTGCCTTCAGGCCGGCGCCCCCCCCGTCCATAGGCCCCTCAACACTCGCCACGTCAGCGGAGCCAATCGGACGCGCGGGCTCAGGTTGATTGCCGCTGCCCTCCTCGCCCTCCTAGGCCTGATTCCGGCTGAATCCGCCGCCGAGCCGGTGGCCGGCGCGCTTCTTCGGCTGGTCACCCCCGCCGTTTACCGCCCGGGACTGCCCATTCTGGTCCGCGTCGAAGTAATCGATCCAGCCACCGGCCGACCGGACCGCAACCTGTGGGATGCCGACATCAACCTCACCGCGACGCCAGCAACCGTCACGCTCTCCACGAATCAGATCTCGCTGCGCAACGGACTCGGCAGCACTCTTGTCACTTTCACCGGCGGCGGGGACTTCACGCTCGCCGCGAGCCTCGGGACCTTGAGCACGAACCGGGCCCTGGCCAGCAAAGCCGCCACCTCCCCGACCCTGTTCGGCGGAACCCTGCCAGCCAACACAACCTGGACCGGGGTCGTGCAACTCACCAACACGGTTACCGTCCCAGCCGGCCGGACCCTGACGATCGATTCCAACACTATCGTGCTGATCAACGGCGTCGCCTCCGGAACCGCCGGCATCGGCCTCGTCGTCAACGGCACGCTGAACTCGCTGGGCACCGAAGCTCATCCCGTCACCATCACCTGTGCCAATGCTGGAATGCGCTGGGGCCAGATTCGCCACGACAATGCCGCCTCGTCCCTTTATCGCCACACGTTCATCAACCTCGGCGGGCGGGCGCCCGGCGAGGGCCACACCGGGCAAGCCCCCGTTCTCCGGCCCAACACCTCCACCATCGTTTTCGAAAACTGCAGCATCACCGACGTCGCCGATGCCACCGGCACTCCCGGCAAGATCGGATACGCCATCAACTCGGACCTGACCTTCCGCAACTGCCTGCTCTCGCGGGCCCGCATGGGACCTGAAATCCAAGGCACCGCTCTCACCTTCACTAACTCCTGGATCCTCGAGATGCGCGGGCCGGATGACTCCGACGGCATCTACCTCCACGACCAGCAAGCCGGCCAGCAGATCCGGCTCATGGACTCCGTCATCGGATTCGGCGACGACGACGGCATCGACACGCTCAGCGCGGATGTCTCCGTTGAAAACTGCATCATCCGCAATTGGCCCAACCCGAACGAGGATGCCAAAGGGATCAGCGCCTTCAGCCGGACGGTCAGCGTCAAGCGCTGCCTCATTGTCGACTGCTGGGTCGGGGTTTCCGCGAAAACCACGGCGGGCGTCGCCGCCACCGTCCTCATCGACCACAGCACCATCATCGGCATCAGCAACACAGTGGCCGCGAGCTTCAAAGCCAACGCCACCGGGCCGATCATCGACTTTCGCATCACTAACTCGATCCTCCAGGGCGTCGACCCCGTCCGCTCAGATTTCGCACCCACCAATTTCACCATCGGCTACTGCGCCCTCGGCGAAGCCTGGCCCGGCGTCGGCAATCTCAACGTCAATCCCCTCTTCATCAACGAAGCAGGCAAAGACTTCCATCTCCGCGCCGCCTCCGCAGCAATCAACGCCGGCAACCCGGCCAGTCCATTGGACCCCGATGGCACCCGCGCCGACCTGGGCTTTTTTCCTTTCCTCGCCGGCACGAACACGCTGATCGCGGCCGGCTCCATCTGGAAATACCTCGACAATGGCTCCGACCAGGCCGCGGCGTGGAGGGCGCCGTCGTTCGACGACAGCGCGTGGCTGGCCGGATTCGCGCAGCTTGGCTACGGCGACGGTGACGAAACCACCGTTGTTGCCTTCGGCCCAAACGCCAACGCCAAATTTGTCACCACCTACTTCCGCCGTGCGTTCACCACGCCCGACGCCGGCAGCTACACGAACCTGAACCTGCGCCTGCTTCGCGACGATGGCGCCGTCGTCTACTTGAATGGTGTTGAAATTTATCGAGCCGCGCTGCCCGCCGGCCCCATCGCCTTCGATACCCTGGCCGCGACGCTCGGCGAAAATACCGTCGACAACGTCGCGGTGAACAATGCGCTCCCCTGGCTGGTCGACGGCCTCAACGTCATCGCGGCGGAAATCCATCAGCAATCTCTCAACAGCTCCGACATCAGTTTTGATCTCGAGCTGGTTGGGATGACCGGCACGACGAATTCGCCGGCCCTCAACACTCCGCCCACGGTGACACTCACGGCGCCGCTCGAGGGCGCCACCTATGGCGCCCCAGCGCTCGTCCCGCTTGCCGCGACTGCCGCCGACTCGGATGGGGGCGTGGCCAAAGTCGAGTTCTTCCAAAATGGGACCAAGATCGGCGAAGATGTCACCGCGCCTTACTCCCTCGACTGGTCCGGAGTCGCCTCTGGTCTCTATTCGGTGACCGCTGTCGCCACCGATAACCAGGGAGCTACGGCCGTTTCCGCTCCTGTCCACATTACGGTCAATGCCAGCTCCGGTCCCACCACCAACACTCTGATCGCCGCAGGCAGTGTCTGGAAATACCTCGACAACGGTTCCGATCCGGGCGCGGCGTGGACCGGCGCATCCTTCGATGACGCAAGCTGGGCCAGCGGCCCGGCCCAACTCGGCTATGGGGATGGCGACGAGGCGACCGTGATCAGTTTCGGGCCGGACGCCAACAACAAGTTTGTCACCTCCTATTTCCGCCGCGCGTTTACAGTCACCGACCCGTCGCGCATCCAACAACTGCTGCTCAACATCCAGCGAGACGACGGCGCCATCACTTACCTCAACGGCGTGGAAGTGTTCCGCCAATCGATGACGCCCGGCCCGGTCACATTCCAAACGTTGGCCACCACGGCGTCCGAGTACACCTTTGAAGGCACCACCGTCCCCGCCTCGTTACTCGTCGCGGGCCCAAACATCATCGCCTGCGAGGTGCATCAGGGCACCGCCAGCAGCTCCGACGTGTCGTTCGATCTGGAGCTGCTCGCCGTGCAATCCGGAGAAACCAACTCGCGCCCCACCATCAGCGTGACCAGCCCGGCCGATGGGATCACTGTGGCCGCGCCAGCCAGTCTTTCCCTGACCGCGGCCGCATCCGATCCCGATGGCACGGTCACGAACGTCGCATTCTATGCCGGCGCGACCAAGCTCGCCGACGATCCCACGCCGCCCTTCAGCTTCACCTGGAGCGGCGTCGGCGCCGGCGCCTACACCCTCACCGCCGTGGCCTCGGACAACTTCGGCCTGACCGCGACCTCCACCGTCGTCAACGTCACCGTCAGCACCAACACCGCGCCGCCCGTCGTGTTCGCCAAACTGCCCGCGCCCGGCAATGTGACAAGCCTCAGCCAAATTGCGGTCACCTTCAGCAAGGCGGTCGTGGGCGTCGACGCGACCGATCTGCTCGTCAATGGCCAGCCCGCCACAGGACTGACGGGATCCGGCAGCAACTACACCTTCAGCTTTTCTCAGCCGGCGTTCGGTGCGGTTGCCATCACGTGGTCCGCAGCCCATGGCATTGCCGACGCCTTCACTCCTCCGGCCACGTTCAATTCGGGAGCCACCGGCGCCACCTGGCAGTATCAGCTGCTCGACTCCGCGCCGCCGGTTATGTCGAGCCTGACCCCAGCGCCGGAATCAAGCGTCCCAGCGCTGACCTCAGTGTCCATTTCGTTCAGCGAGCCCGTCAACGGAGTCAACGCCGCCGATCTTCTGGTCAACTCCGTCCCCTGCGTCTCAGTGAACGGCAGCGGCGCCGGGCCGTATGTCTTTTCATTTCCTCAACCCGCGGCCACCAGCGTGCATCTCGCCTGGATCCCGGCACACGGCATCCAGGATGCCTCCGGCAACGTGTTCGCTGGCGGCGGCTGGAACTACACCATCGACACCAACGCAGTCGGCGTCGTCATCTCCGAGATCATGTATCATCCGTCCTCCGAAAACCCGCTGGAGGAATACATCGAGATCTACAACCAGGGCGCCTCCGCGATCAATTTGGGCGGCTGGAATTTCAACGGCGGCGTCCACCTCACGCTGCCCGCCGTGGTCGTGCCAGCCGGCGGTTACCTTGTCCTCGCAGCCGACACGAACGTCTTTTCCGCCAAATACCCCGATGTCGCCAATGTGGTCGGCAATTGGACGGGCACGCTGAACAACAACGGCGAAAATCTGAGTCTCGACGACGCGCTGGGCAATCGAGTCGACGCGGTGCGCTACGCGGATGAGGGCGATTGGGCCGTCCGCCAGCGCGGCGCCAACGATCCCGGCACGGGCGGCCAGCCACACCGCGGCTGGGAATGGACCGCGGAGCACGACGGCCTGGGCAAATCGCTCGAGCTGATCAACGTCAATCTCTCCAACAATGAGGGCCAGAACTGGGCGGCCAGCCGGATCGCCCAAGGCACGCCCGGCACGGCCAATTCGGTGCGCACAAACAATCTTGCACCCCTGATTCTCAACGTGACCCACGTGCCCGCCGTTCCGCGATCCTCCGACCCGATCGTGGTCACGGCCCGACTGCTTGACGAATCCCCGAACGGGTTGGCGGCGACATTGTACTACCGGGCGGACGCAGCCTCGCCCCCGCCGTTCACGTCGCTCGCGATGCGAGACGATGGCACCGGAGGCGACATTGCCCCGGGCGACGGTCTTTACACCGCGACGCTGGCCGCCCAGCCCAACAACACGATCGTCGAGTTTTATATATTGGCGACCGATGGCCAGGGCTTGGTTCGCACCTGGCCGGCCCCGGCAATTGCCGCGCCCGACGGGACGGGCCCGACCGGCCAGGTGGCCAACGCCCTCTTCCAGGTCGACAACACCATTTTGACTTCCACCAACGGCCAGCCGCTTTTCAAGTTAATCATGACCGACGCGGAGCGAGCCGAACTCGCCGCGATCCCTGGCCAAAGCAGCTCACAAGGGCCCAACGCCCAGATGAATGGCACGTTTATCAGCATCGACGGGGCCGGCACTTCCGTGCATTACCTCGCCAGTTTCCGCAACCGCGGACACGGCAGCCGCACCGCCAACCCGCCCAACTACCACGTCGCTTTCCGCACGGACGATCGGTGGAAGAATGTGACCGGGCTCAACCTGAACACCCGCTACGTCCACCTCCAGCATCTCGGAACCATCCTCGCCCGGCAGTCTGGCGTGAACGGCGCGGAATCGATTCCCGCCCAGGTCCGAGTAAATAACCAAAACCTCGCCGTCAGTGGATCGCCGATGTTCGGCGCCTACGCCGCCAACGAAGAGGTGACCGGCGAATGGGCCGCCCACCACTACCCCGATGACCCCGGCGGGAACATCTACCGGGCCGTCCGCGACATCGCCCCGCCGGACTTCAGTTACCGCGGCGAAACCAAAGGGTCCTACACCAATACGTATTTCAAGGAGTCCAACCTCAGCGCCGACAACTGGTCGGATCTGATCGGCATGCTGCGCGTCATCGGAAACAACAATCCCACGGCCTTTACCACTGATAACGTGCGCCAGGTCGTCAATGTCGAGCAATGGATGCGTCACTTCGCGTTCATGAACATCGTCAACAACCGCGAGACCGGCTTGAACACGGGCTACAACGACGACTATTTCATGTATGCCGGCCTGACTGACCCCCGATTCATCCTCACCTATTGGGATCTCGACACGATCCTGGGCGGCGGCGACTCGCCGGGCTCGACCACCGACGGCATCTATACCGCGTCCGGCAACAATGGCTCCGGCTTGGCCATCGACCGATTCCTCCGGTGGCCCGACTTTGAACCGATCTATTTCGACACGCTGCGCGAATTGCTCGGCACCGTGTTCGCCCCAACCAATTTTGACGCCACGGTCGATTACCACCTCGGCAACTACGCGGGCTCGCAATCAGCAGCGATCAAAAACTGGATGAGCCAGCGCCGAAACTACCTGCTGTCGGTCATCCCCGGCACCGGCGTGACCAACGCCCCCGTCGCCGTCATCACCGGCATTCCCCGCTCCCCCACGCCGTTGACCTCCGCCAGCCTGTCGATCGGCGGAGCCGGCGTCCTCGCCTATCGCTATTCCCTTAATGGCGCCGCCTACACCGCCGAAGCGCCGGTCGCGACCCCGATCACGTTGAACGGCCTCGCCAACCGCACAAACAGTCTCGCCGTCATTGGCCGCACCGCGGCCGGAATCTATCAGGCGTCGTCAAACGCCTCGACTCGCACCTGGATCGTCAACACCGCCTGGCCCGCCGTCCGCCTGAACGAGGTGCTCGCACAAAATGACACCTCGGTCAATCACGCCGGCACCTATCCTGACCTGATCGAACTGTTCAACGAAGGCGCGACGACCGTCGACCTGTCCAATCTGCGACTCACCGATGATCCAACCAGCCCGAATAAATTCACGTTCCCGGCCGGGACCACCCTCGCGGCGGGCGCTTATCTCGTCGTCTACGCGAATAATCCGGACGGGACCAGCGGCCTGCACCTCGGGTTCTCCCTCGAGGCCAACGGCGAGGCCGTCTATCTCGTCGATCGCGCCGCCAACGGCAACGTCATCCTCGATTCCGTCATCTTTGGTCTCCAGCTTCCCGACCGTTCGATCGGGCGCCTGGGCGGCAGCGGCGACTGGAGCTTGAACCAGCCCACCTTCGGAAGCGCAAACCTGGCGCAGTCACTCGGCCAGCCGTCCACCTTGAGAATCAATGAATGGCTGGCATCCGGCCTGACACCAAATCCGGATGATTTCGTCGAGCTTTACAACCCGGACCCGCTGCCGGTCGAACTCGCCGGCCTTGCCCTGACGGACCAGCCCATTGGTGCCCCCCACCGAAGCGTCATCGCGCCCCTGAGTTTCATTGGCGGCACCGGCTTTCGCGCGTTTGTCGCCGACGGCCAAAAGAGCCCGGCCAATCACGTGAATTTCAAGCTGGCGGTCGAGCAGGGTGAAATCGGGCTGGTCGCCCCAAATCATGCCGTCATCGATCAGGTCATCTATGCGCCCCAAAAACCCGGCGCAGCCTCCGGTCGATGCCCCGATGGAGGAACGGCCATCAGCGTCCAGTCGGTCCCCACCCCCGGTTCGCCAAATGCGTGCCCGCCCGCGCCACCCTCCGCGCTGACCGTCAACCTCGTTCCGCTCGACCAATCATGGCGCTACGAAGAGTCCGGCAGCGATCTCGGAACAGACTGGACAGGCCAGGACTTCAACGATGGCGTCTGGCTGAGCGGGGCTGCGCTGCTCGGGTTCGACACAAATCTCACGCCTCCTGAACCGATCCGCACCGCCCTGAACGTGGTCACCGGAAAGATCACATTCTACTTCCGCACTCACTTTAACCTGCCGGCCAATCTCAACGTCGCCCAGCTGCAGCTCACCCATGCCATCGACGACGGCGCCGTCTTCTACCTGAACGGCCTCGAGGCCGGACGGTTCAACATGCCAGCCGGAGCCGTTAATTTCAGCACCCTCGCCCCCCTGTCCCACGAGGCCACTACTCTCGAGACGGTGACGCTCGACAAGAGCGCGCTCAACGCCGGCGACAACGTGCTCGCGGTGGAGGTTCATCAAAACACCGCCAGCAGCTCGGACGTGGTCTTCGGCGCCAGGCTGGACGCGGTCATTGTGACCAACACGCCAGTCGTGGCCGGCGTCGTCATCAATGAGGTTCTAGCAAACAACGCCTCGCTGGAGGAGCCCGACGGCTCGAAGCCCGACTGGATCGAGATCTACAACCCATCCACCAGCGCGGTGGACCTTGGTGACATGAGCCTGACGGACGACCCGGCGGCGCCCCGGCGGTGGACCTTTCCCAGCGGGAGCATCCTGCCAGCCCTCGGCTACCGCCGGGTGCGTTTCGACGCAGGTCTTTTATCGTCTTCCACCAACACTGGATTCGGGCTAAAGGCGACAGGCGGGGCTGCCTACCTCTACCACCGACTGGCCGACGGTGGCGGCCTGGCGAGCTTCGTCACCTATGGGCTGCAGGCCGCCGATTTTTCGCTCGGCCGGATCCCGGACGGGAGCACGAACTGGGTTTTGACCGTCCCAACCTTCGGCGGGGCCAACATTGCCGCCGCCTTGGGGAATCCAGCTTCGCTGATGATCAACGAGTGGATGGCATCGCCGGACTCGGGCGATGATTGGTTCGAACTTTACAACCCGAATCCCCAGCCGGTGGAACTGTCCGGCTTGTGGCTGAGCGACAGCCTGGCCAACACGAAGAAATATTCCATCCCGGCCCGTTCGTTCATCGGCGCCGGGCCCCTGGGCTTTCTCCGGTTCTGGGCCGCCAACGGGGCCGATGGGGATTATACCGGCTTCAACTTGAGCGGGAGCGGCGAGGACCTCGCCGTCTCGACCTCGGCCGGCACCGTCATCAACGGCCTCCACTTTTCCACGCAACCGACCGGCATTTCGGAGGGTCGCCTGCCGGATGGCACGACCAACCTGGTGCGGTTCCTCACCACATCAACCCCCGGCCACGGCAATTTCCTGCCCATCCCGAGCGTGGTGATCAACGAGGTTCTGGCTCATACCGATCCCCCGCTCGAGGACGCCGTCGAGGTCTTCAATCCCACGGGCGACGATGTGGACATCAGCGGCTGGTATCTCAGCGACTCCGAAGACAATCTGCTCAAGTATCGGGTCCCGGGCGGGACCATCGTGCGAGCCGGCGGCTTCAAGGTGTTTTACGAATACGAGTTCAACTTCAACAACCCGGGGACTCCCTTCTCGTTCAGCTCGGCCAAGGGGGACCAGGTCTATCTGTCGGCCTCGACCGGCGCGGGCAACCTGACGGGTTACCGGGCCTACGCCGAGTTTGACGCTTCGGAGAACGGAGTTTCTTTCGGGCGTTACGCCACCAGCATTGGGACCGACTTCACCGCCCTGGGCGCGCGGACCTTTGGGGCTGACACCCCCGCGACCACCAACGAGTTCCGAACCGGCACCGGCCGGACCAACGCGTACCCGAAGATCGGTCCGGTGGTCATCAACGAGATCATGTACCACCAGGCCGGCACCAACGAGGCGCTGGAGTTTGTCGAATTGTTGAACATCCTGGGCACCCCGCTGCCGCTGTTTGATCCCGCCAATCCGCTCAACACCTGGCGAATTCGCAAAGGCATCGACTTCGAGTTCCCAACGAATGTGTCCATTCCCGCCGGCGGCTACGTGGTGCTGGTCAATTTCGATCCCGCCACCGACGCCGCCAACCTGTCTGCGTTCCGCGCCGCCTACGGCAGCGCGATGACGGTCTACGGCCCGTATCGCGGAAAACTCGATAACAGCAGCGACACCATCGAACTGCAAAAACCGGATGCGCCGCAATCCCTGCCCGGACCCGACTTTGGCCGGGTCCCCTACATTGCCGTCGATCGCGTGTCCTACAGCGACACCGCCCCCTGGCCCGCCTCCCCCGATGGCTTGGGAGATTCGCTGCGCCGCGTCACCCCATCGCAGTACGGCAACGACCCCGTGAATTGGTCGGCGGGAAGCCCAAGCCCCGGCGCAAACAACGGCGGCGGCGCCTCCACCAACACCGCGCCCGTCCTGAACCCCATCGGGAATCGATCGGTCGCCGAGGGCAGCCTCCTCGCCTTCACGGCCACCGCCACGGACGCCCAGGCTCACAGCCAGACGCTGACGTTCAGCCTCGATGCAGGTGCCCCCGCCGGCGCACTCATTACCGCGGGCGGCAACTTCTCGTGGACGCCCACCGAACTCCAGGGGCCTGGCTCATTCCCCATCACCATCCGCGTCTCCGACAGCGGCTCGCCAATCTTGAGCGCCGCCGAAACCATCACCGTCACCGTTCTCGAAACCAACAGCGTGCCGACCCTCAATCCGATCGGCAACAAAACCGCGTCGGAAGGTTCGCCGCTCGCCTTCACCGCCACCGCGTCCGATGCGGACTTTCCGACCCAGGCGTTGACCTTCTCCCTTGATAGCGGTGCCCCCACGGGCGCGACCATCACGGCCAGCGGAAATTTCGCCTGGACCCCGGGCGAAACCAACGGCGGGAATAGCTACAGCGTCACCATCCGCGTGACCGACAACGGTTCGCCCCAGCGCAGCGCCGCTGAAACCATCACGATCGCCGTCAGCGAAATTAATTCGGCCCCGGTGCTCGCGGCGCTGACCAACCGTCTCATCTCGGCCGGCTCGACCTTGTCGTTCACGGTCGCGGCGACCGACGTTGACCTGCCCATTCAGCCCTTGACCTTCAGCCTCCAGCCGGGAGCGCCGGCCAGTGCCAGCCTTGGCGCCACCACGGGTCTGTTCACGTGGACACCGGCCACCAACACCCCCACCGGCACCAACCTGATCTCCGTGCGCGTCACCGACGGCGCCCTCAGCGATCTGAAATCGTTTAGCGTTGTCGTCGTTGGCGCCCCCCGAATCACCAACATCGCCCGCACCAGCACCAGCACCGTCGTCGTCGATTGGACATCCTACCCGGGAAAAACCTACCGCGTGCAGGGTCGCACGGACCTTTCGTCTGGCGGCTCGTGGATCAGCATTGGCAGCGCCGTCACGGCAACGGGCTACGGGAGCTCGCTCACGGTCTCCACCGCCAGCGAAAGCCTGCGCTTCTTCCGTGTCGTCCTGGTGGATTGATTCATCGCGTGCAGGACCTCGCGCCGATTCTGGCGCAGGCAAATGCCCCGTTTAGGTTGAACAAGTAAGAACGCCGCCCAAGCCGTCACGATAAAAAGCAGGGCCGCCGAATTGCGGCGGCCCTTTGGCAAATGCAGATGGCGAGGGGCAGGCCCCTCGATGGGGGGTCAGACTACGTCAGGACGATCTTGTCGCCGGCCTTAAGTGTGACAATGGCCTTTTTCCAGTTCGGAGTCCGGCCCGCCTGGGCGGTCCGCTGACGCCGGGCCTTGCCACGGACGTTGAGGGTGTTCACCCGCGTCACCTTCACCTTGAAGAGTTCCTCGACCGCCTTTTTGATCTGAAACTTGTTGGCGCGGGGGTCGGCCACGATCGTGTATTGATTGTGCTTGCTGCCCTGCCGGGTGCCCTTTTCGGTCAGGCGGGCGGTCTTGACGACATCGAATGGATTCATGGCGTGATTACTTGTTGAGCCGGGCCCCGATCTTTTCGAGGGCGCTCTTGCTGATGATGACCTTTTTCGGGCGAAGCACCTGATACGTATTCAGCATGTCCGCCGTGGTAACCTCGAGCTGCTCGATGTTGCGCGAGGCCAGCGCCAGGTTCTTCTCGATGGCCGCATCCACCAGCAGGGCGGTTCCGTCGATGCCGAGGCTCTTCAAGACGCCCGCCAGAGGCTTGGTCTTGTGGGAGTCCAGCTTGAAATCCGCAACGATCTGAATGTCGCCCGCCTTGAGCCGCTCGGAGAGCGCCTTGCGCAGCGAAAGCTGCCGCGTCTTCGAGTTGAGCTTCTTCGCATAATCCCGGGGCTTCGGTCCGAAGACCACGCCGCCGCCAGCCCAAAGCGGGCTGCGAACGGAGCCGGCGCGTGCGCGGCCGGTGCCCTTCTGACGCCACGGTTTCTTGTTGGAGCCGGCGACATCGCCCACCGTCTTGGTGCAGGCGGTGCCAAGGCGTTGGTTGGCCATGTAGGCCACCACCGTGTCGTGGACAGCCTGGGTTCCGCGTCCGTTTTCCACCACCTCAAACGGAACGTCGCACTGGCCCTGTTGGCGGCCTGAGAGATCTATAATTTCGAGTTTCATGCGTCGTTATTTCTTGGCCGGGGCTGGGGTCGGGGCGGCTTTGGCGCCCTTCTTGCCGGTGTTTTTCGCACGGGCAGCGGCGGCTTCCCGCATCTGCTTCACGCGCTCCCGCGAGTACTTTTTGGACTCACGAATGATGATGAAATCCCCCTCGCTGCCAGGAGTCGAGCCCTTCACCAGGAGCAAATTGTCCGATTCCCGGACCTGGATGACCTCGAGATTCTGCACCGTGCGCCGAACCTGGCCCATGTGTCCGGGCATCTTCATGCCCTTGTTGACGTGACCAGGGAACAAGCGACACCCGATCGCGCCAGAGCGCCGGTGCCAGCCCTTCGCGCCGTGCGTCATGTCGCCGCCCCGGAAGGACCAACGTCCGACCACGCCCTCAAAGCCGCGGCCCTTCGTCACGCCGATGGCATCAACGAAGTCTCCAGCTTCAAAAATGGCCGGCCCGACCACATCCCCGGTTTTCACTTCCTTCGAGTAATCGCGAAATTCCCTCAGCCGGGCAATGCCCGCCACGGGCTTCTTCTCGCCTGACTTTTGCGTGCCCTTGGCGTCCTCGGCGGACACCACGCCGTTTTTCACGAGATGGCCGAGCTCGCCGCGGGACAGCCGCTGGAGCTTCTGATCGCCAAATCCAAGCTGCACGGCGCTGTAGCCGTCTGACTTGACCGTCTTGACCTGGAGAACCCGATTCGGGCCGCACAGGACGACAGTGACCGGGACCAGCACGCCATTCGCGTCGTAAACCCGCGTATGGCCCAACTTCTTTCCAATGAGTCCGAGTGGCATGGTCGTTAAATCTTGATGGTGATGTCGACGCCGGCCGGCAGGTTGAGCTTCTTCAGCTCGTCCACCGTCTTGGCCGTGGGTTCGAGGATGTCCAGCAACCGCTTGTGCGTGCGTTGCTCGAAGGTCTCCATCGACTTCTTGTCGACGTGGGGAGAGCGGTGAACCGTAAAGCGTTCGACCCGTGTCGGCAGCGGGATCGGTCCCGCCACCCGCGCGCCCGTGCGCTTCACGGTCTCCACGATGTCGTGGGCCGATTGATCGATGATCCGGTGATCGTAGGCCTTGAGCCGGATCCGAATTCGTTGTCCTGCCATAGAAAGAACGATTGTCTGTTAATGGTTGGTTTCGGTTTTCAGGTACGAGCCGCCGGTCGTTTGGCGGCCGTATCCAAAATTGCTTTCTCCACGGAATTGGGTACCTGCTGGAACGTCAGCGGCTCCATGGAGTAGGAGGCTCGACCCTTCGAGAGAGAACGAATGGCCGTCGCGTAGCCGAACATCTCAGCCAGCGGCACCTCGGCATTCAGGATGGTCTGCCCGGCTTTCGCGTCGATTCCAATAATCGTCCCGCGACGCCGGTTGATATCGCCAAGCAAATCGCCCTGATACTCATCCGGGGTCGTCACTTCGACCTTCATGATCGGCTCGAGCAGAATCGGGCTGGCCTTCTTGAAGGCGTCCTTCAGCGCGAAAATTCCGGCCATCTTGAAAGCCAATTCATTCGAGTCGACTTCGTGGAACGAGCCGTCCACCACCTGCACCTTGATATCGATGACCTGGTAGCCGGCGTAAACGCCGCCCCGGATCGCCTCCTCGATGCCCGCCATGACCGCCGGGACGTACTCCTTCGGAATTGTCCCGCCAACGATCTCGTTTTCGATCTCGATGCCTTTGCCCTTTTCGTTGGGCTGAAGCTTGATGCAGGCATGGCCATACTGGCCGCGTCCACCCGACTGACGAATGAACTTGCCCTCGCCATCCGCCGGCTTTGTCACGGTCTCGCGATAGGCGATCTGCGGCGCGCCAACATTGGCCTCGACCTTGAACTCGCGCTTGAGGCGATCAATGATGATTTCCAGGTGCAGCTCGCCCATGCCAGCGATGATCAGCTGACCCGTCTCTTCATTGGTGAAACACCTGAATGTCGGATCTTCTTCCGCCAGACGCTGCAAGCCTTCCGCCATCTTGTCTCGATCCGCCTTCGTCTTCGGCTCCACGGCCATGCTGATGACCGGCTCCGGGAACGTCGGCGGCTCCAGCGTGATATCGAAATCCTCGTCGCAAAGCGTGTCGCCGGTCGTGATGTTGCGCAGGCCCACCAACGCAGCGATGTCGCCGGCGTAGGCCACGTCGACGTCCTTGCGCTCGCCGCCTTGAATGACCATGAGGCGGCTGACGCGGTCGCGCCGGCGGGTTCGCGGATTGTAAATCGAATCGCCCTTCTTGACCGAACCCGAGTAGACCCGGAAAAACACGAGCTTTCCGGCGTAGGGATCGGTCCAAAGCTTGAACGCCAGCGAGCAAAACTTGTTGGCGTCGTTGGTCTCCACCTTGACCACTTCCTCGGTGCCCGGCACCGTTCCTTCCGCATCCGGGATGTCCAAGGGACTCGGCAGATAATCGACGACCGCATCAACCAGCGGCTGCACGCCCTTCTTCTTGAAGGCGGATCCGCACAGGACCGGAATCAGCTCGATCTTACACGTCAGGCGGCGGATGCCGGCCTTCAGGATCTGCGGCGTGATGGGCTTCTCCTCCAGCACGAGTTCGGCGATCGCATCGTCCTTGTTGGAAACGGCGTCGATCAATTCAGCCAGGGCGGCCTTGGCGCGCTCCTTGTGGGCTTCCGGGATGTCTTTGACTTCGTAGTTGAGACCTTCGTTGGCGACATCACCCGGGCCCCAGACGATGGCCTTCTGGTTGACCACGTCGATCACGCCTTCGAATTTGTCCTCCGCGCCAATCGGGAGAAAAATTGGAAAGGCGTAAGCCTTGAGCTTGTTGCGCATGTCCGCCAGGGCGTTCTCAAAATTCGCGCCCGTGCGGTCCATCTTGTTCACGAAAGCAATGCGCGGGACCTTGTATTTGGTCGCCTGCCGCCAGACCGTTTCGGACTGGGGCTGGACGCCGGCGACGCCGCAGAAGACGGCAACCGCACCATCCAGCACGCGCATGGACCGCTCGACCTCGGCGGTGAAATCCACGTGGCCGGGGGTATCGATGATGTTGACGCGATGCCCCACCCCGAGGAACGCCTTGTAGAGGGAGTCTTCCCCGGGCTTGGTGGCCCGCTGGGTCCAGAAACAAGTGACCGCCGCCGACGTGATGGTGATGCCCCGCTCGCGCTCCTGCTCCATCCAGTCGGTGACCGTGTTGCCGTCATCCACGTCGCCAATCTTGTGGATCAGCCCGGTGTAAAAGAGAATGCGCTCCGTCGTGGTGGTTTTGCCGGCGTCGATGTGCGCGGCGATCCCGATGTTGCGCGTCCGTTCCAGCGTATACGGCCGGTTCGGCGAATTGGCTGACGATCTCTGTTCCATTGCTGACGGTGCTGACGGTTTACAACTATTCCGACATTCTCCGCAAACCTGGCCGGCTCGCCTTCGAACCATGGCGCCAACCGACCTGCTCGCTGCCACTCAACCCCTGACTTGCCACAACTACATCTACCGACGAGAAGAGCGCCCCGACTACCGCGGCCACCGCGGCCACCGGAGCGCTCCGAAAACACAGAACCCGGCCGGAGCCCTCTACCAGCGGAAATGGGCGAACGCCTTGTTCGCCTGGGCCATCTTGTGAACCTCATCCCGCTTGCGGATGGCGTTCCCCTGTCCCTGGTAGGCGTCCATGATCTCGGAGGCGAGCGCCTTGGTCATGGGTGCACCCTTGCGGGCATCGGCAAAGCTGACGAGCCAACGCACGGCGAGAGACGTCTGCCGGTCCGGGCTGACCTCCAGCGGCACCTGATAGGTGGCACCGCCCACGCGCCGGGGCTTGACCTCCAGGCGGGGCTTGGCGTTATCCACCGCGCGCTGGAGAATCTCCAACGGGCTCGAGTTCGGGTTGGTCTGGGCCAACTGATCAAACGCCCCGTAAACAATCCGCTGCGCCGTGTTCTTCTTGCCGCTCCCCATCACGGTGTTGACCAACCGCGACACGAGCGCGCTGCTGAACTTCGGATCCTCGGCCAGGGGCCGCTTCACTGCTTGACGTCGACGTGACATGATTCTCTAACTTTCGATTGGCTGACTTTCTATCTCGCTGAACGTGCCGGCCGCTTCGGCGCCTGGCTGGCGCCCTGGCGATGCGACCCGCCGTTGTGAGTCTTTATTTCCGTTCGCCGTTACTTCGCCGCGGCCTTCGCCTCTTTCGGGCGCTTGACGCCGTACTTGGATCGGCTGACCCGGCGCTTCTCGACGCCAGCGGCGTCGAGCGTGCCACGAACAATGTGATACCGCACGCCCGGCAGGTCCTTCACACGGCCACCACGCACCAGCACGATGGAGTGTTCCTGAAGATTGTGACCTTCGTCCGGAATGTAGGCAATCACCTCAAAGCCGTTGGTCAAACGGACCTTGGCCACCTTGCGCATCGCGGAGTTGGGTTTCTTCGGCGTACGCGTCATGACCTGGAGGCAGACGCCGCGGCGAAACGGCGAATTCTCCAAGGCCGGAGCCTTGCTCTTGACGCGAACCTTGCTGCGGCCCTTCCGGACCAGTTGATTAATTGTCGGCATTCGGGCAAATCGGTTCCGCCTCTCCTCTTTGGAGAAACGGAGCGCGGATTATTAGCGTTCAGTTTTTTCGATGCAACCAGTTTTTCGAATTTATTTGCCCGGAGATAGCTTACCCCCCAGCCCGCCCAGACGGCGGACCAAGCGGCTGCATCCGGGCCTCCCGGAGCCGCCAGGCGTCAGCCCAGCAATGGCTCCGGAGCGGTGGCCTCGGTCGGCTCGACCGGCGGCGGCTCTTCCTCGATTTCCACCAGCGGCTTCAAGGTCGACTTCCGGTGATAGCTGAACCCGCTGCCGGCCGGGATGATGTGACCCATGATCACGTTTTCCTTGAAGCCATGCAGGTGGTCCACCTTGCTCAGCGTGGCCGCCTCCGTCAGCACCCGGGTCGTGTCCTGGAAGGACGCTGCGCTCAGGAAGCTGTCGGTTTCCAACGACGCCTTGGTGATGCCCAGCAGCACCGGCTGAGCCTCGGCCGGCTTGCCACCCATCTTCTCGACCCGCGAATTTTCCTCTTCGAAGGCGATCTTGTCGATCTGCTCGCCCCACAGGAACTGCGTGTCGCCCGGTTCAGTGATGCGCACCTTGCGCAGCATCTGGCGCACGATGATCTCGATGTGCTTGTCGTTAATCGTCACGCCTTGCAGGCGATAGACCTCTTGCACTTCGTTCACCAGGTGCTCCTGCAACTCCTGCGGCCCGCAGATCTCAAGAATCTCATGCGGATCGATGGGCCCTTCCGTCAACTGCTGGCCCTTCTTCACGAAGTCGCCCTTGAAGACGATGACATGCTTGCCGATTGGAATGAGGTGCTCCTCCTCCAGGTTGGTCTGCGGATCCTTGATCAAGATGCATCGTTTGCCGCGGACGCTGGGCCCGAAGTCAACGATGCCGTCGATCTTCGAAATCTCCGACGCGTCCTTCGGATGGCGCGCCTCGAACAGCTCAGCCACGCGCGGCAGACCACCGGTGATGTCCTTCGTCTTCGCCGATTTGCGGGGCGTCTTGGCCATCAGCGTGCCGGCCACGATCTTGTCCCCTTCCTCGACGGCCACGTGCGCGCCCGACGGAATCGGGTAGCTCGCCACCGGCTCGTTGTGGTCGTCCACAATGATCACCTGCGGATGCAAATCCTCCTTGTGCTCGATGATCAGGATCGTCTCCTGACCGGTGGTCTGATCGACCTCCTGCTTCATCGTCACACCTTCGATGATGTCGTGGAACTTCACGCGACCGGGCTTCTCCGACAGAATCGGGACATTGTAAGGATCCCACTGCACGAGCGTGTCGCCCTTCTTGATGCGCCCGCCGTCCGGCACGGACACCACCGCGCCGATGACGATGCTGTGATTCTCCAACTCGCGGCCGTCTTCGGCGCAGATGGCGATCGAGCCGTTCTTGTTCAGGACGATGTTATTGCCATCCTCCAGCTCAACGAAGCGGATTTCGTTGTAGCGCACGACACCGTCGTGCTTGGGCTTGATCATCGGCTGCTTGAACTGGCCGGCGGCGACACCGCCGGTGTGGAACGTGCGCATCGTCAACTGCGTGCCCGGCTCGCCGATCGACTGGGCCGCAATGATGCCCACGGCCTCGCCCAGCTTCACGCGCTGGCCGGTGGCCAGGTTGCGGCCATAGCAATTCGCGCAGATGCCGAGTTTGCTTTCGCAGGTCAGGACCGACCGGATCTTCACCTTCTCGATCCCGGCGCCCTCGATGGACTTGGCCTTGACCTCATCAATCTCGTCGTTCGCCTTTACCAGGTGGGTCTTGGGCGAGCGCGGATCCGCGATGTCGTCGCAACTGGTGCGGCCGACGAGGCGGTCGCTCAGCTTCACCACCTCATCCTCGCCCTCGTAGATGGCCTGCACCCAGATGCCGTTGCTGGTCCCGCAATCATCTTCGCGGATGATCACGTCCTGGGACACGTCCACCAGCTTGCGCGTCATGTAGCCAGAATCCGCGGTTTTCAGCGCGGTGTCCGCAAGGCCCTTGCGGGCGCCGTGGGTCGAGATGAAGTACTCGAGCACCGTCAGGCCCTCGCGGAAGTTCGAGAGAATCGGTTTCTCGATGATTTCGCCGCTGGGCTTGGCCATCAGGCCGCGCAGACCGGCCAGCTGACGGACCTGCTGCTTGTTACCGCGGGCGCCGGAGTCGACCATGAGGCTGATCGGATTGTATTCCTTCTTGCCCTGATTTTGATCGAAGGTTCGCAGCATGACGCCGGAGATCTGGTCGGTGCAATGGGTCCAGATGTCGACGATCTTGTTGTAGCGTTCGCCGGAAGTGATGACGCCGCGGCGGTGCTGCTTCTCGACCTCGGAGATTTGTTTCTGCGCCGACTCGATCTCCTGGCTCTTTTCCTTCGGGATGATCATGTCGTCGATGCCGATGGACGTGCCGGAGCGGGTGGCCTCGCGGAAGCCGAGCTCCTTCAGCTTGTCGAGGGTCTGCACGGTGCGTTCGTGGCCGGAGACCTTGTAACAGCGCCAGATCAGGTCGCCGAGCTGGGATTTTCCGACCGGCTTGTTCGGAAAGCCGAGCTCCGCCGGCCAGATCTCGCTGAAGATCACGCGGCCGACCGTGGTCTCGATCACCCGGCGATTGGCGTCACCGTAAACGGAGGCTCGTCCCAGGTCGGGGTTGGCGAGCAGGACGCGATCGTGGGTGCCAAGGGCTCCGTCCGAATGCGCGAACAGGACCTCCTCCTTCGAGCCGAACAGCATCAGGCGCCGGTTCTTCTTCAGGTGCTCGCGCGGCTCGGCCGTCAGATAGTAGCAGCCCAGGGTGATGTCCTGGGTTGGCGTCATGATGGGCTTGCCGCTCGACGGGCTGAAAATGTTGAGGGGCGCCATCATCAAGAGACGCGCTTCAAGCTGGGCCTCCACCGACAGCGGGACGTGGACGGCCATCTGGTCGCCGTCGAAGTCCGCGTTGTAGGCGGTGCAGACGAGCGGGTGAATGCGGATGGCCTCCCCTTCGATCAGGAGCGGCTCGAACGCCTGAATGGAAAGGCGATGCAGCGTGGGCGCGCGGTTCAGCAGAACCGGATGACCCCGCGTGACCTCCTCCAGGATGTCCCAAACTTCGGGCGACTGCCGTTCGATCATCTTTTTGGCCGAGCGCACCGTGTGCACATAGCCCAGCTCCTTCAGCCGGCGGATGATGAATGGCTCGAACAGGACCAGGGCCATCTTCTTGGGCAGACCGCACTGGTGCAGCTTGAGTTCGGGGCCGATGACAATGACGGAACGGCCGGAGTAATCGACGCGCTTGCCCAGCAGGTTTTGCCGGAAGCGGCCGCTCTTGCCCTTGAGCATGTCCGAGAGCGACTTCAGGGAGCGGTTGCCCGCGCCCGTCACCGCGCGTCCGTGGCGGCCGTTGTCAAACAGCGCGTCGACGGCCTCCTGCAACATGCGCTTCTCGTTGCGGATGATGACTTCGGGCGTCTTGAGCTGAAGCAGGTTCTTCAACCGGTTGTTCCGGTTGATTACGCGGCGATAGAGGTCGTTGAGATCCGACGTGGCGAACCGGCCGCCTTCCAGCGGCACCAGCGGGCGAAGGTCCGGCGGGATCACGGGCAGCACCGTCAGGATCATCCACTCCGGGCGCACCTTGGAGGTGAGAAACGCGCCGAGCAGCTTGATTCGCTTGGCCAGCTTCTTGCGAATCTGCTTGCTCTTCGTTTCGGTCATCGCGACCTGCAGTTCCTCGATGCTCTTGCCCAGGTCCACGCGGCCCAGCGCGTCGCGCACGGCCTCGGCACCCATCTTGGCGACGAACCCTTCCGGTCCGTAGGTCTCACGCGCCTCGCGATACTCGTGCTCGCTCAGAAGCTGGTGCAGCTTGAGCGGCGTATTGCCGGGGTCGATGACCAGGTAGTCCTCGTAGTAGATGACGCGCTCAAGGTTGCGCGCGGTCACATCGAGGACGAGGCCGATGCGGCTGGGCATGCACTTGAAGAACCAGATGTGGCTGACGGGGACCGCCAGCTCGATATGGCCCATGCGCTCGCGGCGCACCCGGGCGAGGGTCACCTCGACGCCGCAGCGGTCGCAGACCACGCCACGATGCTTGATCCGCTTGTATTTCCCGCAGGAGCATTCCCAATCCTTGACCGGGCCAAAGATGCGCTCACAAAAGAGCCCGCCTTTTTCCGGCTTGAACGTCCGGTAGTTGATGGTCTCGGGGTTCTTGATCTCCCCCTTCGACCAGGAACGGATCGATTCCGGAGACGCGACGGAGATCGCGACGTAATCGACCTGGTTGACCTTGTCGAGCCCGAGCAATTCCCGCGTGGATTCTTTGCTGCTAATCATAGTGCGTAAGGCGTTAGGTTCTGGGTGCTGTCCTAGCTTCCGAGGTTCACCAAGGCCGCGGCCGGGGCCGTCGGTTGTTCAATGGGGTTCGAGTAGCCCACCTTCACATCGAGCCCGAGCGACTGCATTTCCTTCACGAGGACGTTGAAGGATTCGGGGATGCCCGCCTCGAGGGTGTTGTCCCCCTTGACGATGCTTTCGTAGATCCGCGTGCGCCCCTGCACATCGTCGGATTTGACTGTCAGCAGCTCCTGCAGCGTGTAGGCCGCACCGTAGGCTTCCATCGCCCACACTTCCATTTCGCCAAAGCGCTGGCCGCCGTACTGCGCCTTGCCACCCAGCGGCTGCTGGGTGACGAGCGAGTAAGGTCCAACCGCGCGGGCGTGAATTTTGTCCGCCACCAAGTGGCCCAGCTTCATCATGTAGATGTAGCCGACGACGATCTCCTGGTCAAAGGACTCGCCCGTCCGGCCGTCGAACAAACGCGTCTTGCCGTGTTCCGGAAGCTTCGCGTCCTTCAGGTAACCCCGGATCTCCTTCTCCTTGATGCCGTCGAAGACGGGCGTCGCAAACTTCAGGCCCAGCAGGCGCGCGGCCCACCCCAAGTGGGTCTCCAGCACCTGGCCGACGTTCATGCGCGACGGCACGCCCAGCGGGTTCAGGACAATATCCACCGGAGTTCCGTCGTCGAGGAACGGCATGTCCTCCTCGGGCACGATCTTGGCGACCACACCCTTGTTTCCGTGACGGCCGGCCATCTTGTCCCCGACCGACAGCTTGCGCTTCGAGGCGATGTAAACCTTGACCTGCTTGATGATGCCGACGTCAACCTCGTCGCCGCTCTCGGCGCGTTCGACCTCCTCGTCATGCTGCATCTGCAGCTCCTCGAACTTCTTTTTGAAGCTGCCAAAGATCTCGAAGATCTTGTTGCGAATGGGCGAGGGATCGATGTCGATGCGATCGTAAACCTGGGCCAGCTTGCGCAGCAGGGTCTTTGTGATCTTCCGGTTGGCCGGAATGATGATCTCGCCCGTCTCGCTGTTCACGACGTCGAGCGGGATCTTTTCACCCAGCAGGATGTTGGAGAGCGCCTCGGTCAATTGCTCGCGCAGCTCGTCGATCTTGGCCCGGTGCTCCTCCTGGACCTGCTTCGCCGCTTTCTTCGCATCGCTGCTGGCCGGCCGGTCCTTGTCCTTGTCGGACTCCTTCTTCGAGGAAACCTTGACGTCCATGACGATGCCGTACGTGCCGGACGGCACCTTCAAGGACGTGTCCTTCACGTCGGCCGCCTTTTCACCGAAGATCGCGCGCAGGAGGCGCTCCTCCGGGGCCAGCTCGGTCTCGGACTTGGGCGTGATTTTGCCGACCAGGATGTCGCCAGGCTTGACCTCCGCCCCGATGCGGATGACGCCGTCGGCTCCCAGGTTTTTGAGCGCCTCGTCGCCGAGGTTGGGGATGTCCCGGGTGATTTCCTCGGGACCGAGCTTGGTATCGCGGGCGCCGACCTCGAACTCGTCGATGTGGATGCTGGTGAAGACATCCTCCTTGACGATGCGTTCGCTGATCAGGATGGCGTCCTCGAAGTTATAGCCGTTCCACGGCATGAACGCGCAAAGGACGTTCCGGCCCAAGGCGAGCTCGCCGTCGGACGTACACGGGCCGTCGGCGATGGCCTGGCCCTTCTTGACGTGAGATCCCTTCTCGACCAGAACTTTCTGGTTGATGCAGGTGGCGGCGTTCGACCGCATGAACTTGCGGATCGGATAAACGTACACGCCGTTGCCCGGATCGTTTTTGATCTTCTTCTTGCCTTCCGGCAGGTGCCCGTCGTCGGTGATGATGACCTGGCTGGCGGTCACGGAGGCAACCTTGCCGGCCTCCTGCGCGACCAGCACCGCGTGCGAGTCCCGGGCGACCCGCTCCTCGAGGCCGGTGGCCACGAAGGGTGCCTCGGTCACGAGCAACGGCACCGCCTGGCGCTGCATGTTTGAACCCATCAACGCCCGGTTCGCGTCGTCGTGTTCCAAAAAGGGAATCAACGACGCCGCCACCGAGACCAGCTGCTTGGGCGAGACGTCCATGTAGTCGACCCGCTCCGGCTCGACGTCGATGAAATCGCCCTTCGAACGGCAGGTGACCGTTTTCGTTTGGAAGTGACCCTTGTCGTCAATCGGCGCGTTGGCCTGGGCGACAATGAAGTTCTCTTCGCGATCGGCGGTCAGGTAATCGATCTGCTCCTTGACCCGGCCCTTGTCCACCTTGCGATAAGGCGTTTCGAGGAAGCCGAAATCGTTGACCCGGGCAAAGGTCGCCAGGGACGCGATCAAGCCGATGTTGGGGCCTTCCGGCGTCTCGACCGGACAGATGCGCCCGTAGTGCGAGGGATGCACGTCGCGGACTTCAAAGCCCGCCCGATCGCGGCTCAACCCGCCGGGCCCGAGGGCCGACAACCGCCGCTTGTGCGTGAGCTCCGCCAGCGGGTTGATCTGATCCATGAACTGGCTGAGCTGACTCCGGCCGAAGAAATCGCGAATGACCGCCGAAAGGGCCTTCGGGTTGATCAGCTTCTGGGGCGTCATCGCTTCGAGGCCCTGATCAAACAAGGTCATGCGCTCCTTGACGAGGCGCTCTGTGCGGGCGAGACCGACGCGGCACTGGTTGGCCAGCAGTTCGCCCACGGTGCGGATGCGGCGGCTGCCCAAGTGATCGATGTCATCCGTCGAGCCTTCGCCCTTCTTTAGGCGCAACAGGTATTTCGTCGCCTGGATGAGGTCCTGCTTTGTCAGGATTCGAGAGTCGTTCTTGTCCTCGAAACCCAGCTTCTGGTTGATCTTATAACGGCCCACCCGGCCGAGATCATAGCGTTTCGCGTCGAAGAAAAGGCGCTTGATCAACGCGCGGGCGTTCGCCGCCGTCGGCGGATCCCCAGGGCGAAGGCGGCGATAGATGTCCTTCAGCGCCTCTTCCTCGTCCTTGGTGGGATCCTTCTTCATGCACTTGATGATGATCCCATCATCAACGGTCGTGTCGACCACCCGGATCTTGTTCATCCCGATCTCGGCGATCTGCTTGACGACGGCCTTGGACAGGGGCTCGAAAGCCCGGGCCACGACGATGTTCTTGTCGGGGTCGATGGCGTCCTCGATCAGCACCTTGTTGCCGATGTCCTCGAGCTTCTCCGCCTCGCGCACGCTGAACTCCTCGATCTCATAGAACATCTTGAGGATCTCCGCGTCCGTGCCGCGGGTCTTGTCCTCGTCCTTCTTGCGGCTCTCCTTCTCGTCGGCGTCGAGGAACGCCAGCGCGCGGAAGAAGGTGGTGGTGAGAAATTTCCGGCGGCGTTTTTTGCGATCGAGATAGACGTAGAGCAGGTCGCTCGTGTCGAACTGGGCCTCATACCACGAGCCGCGATCCGGGATGATGCGGAAGCTGTGGAGCATTTTGCCATTCGGATGCTGGGTGGCTTCGAAGGCGATGCCCGGGGAGCGATGGAGCTGGCTGACGATGACACGCTCGGCACCGTTGATCACAAACGTGCCCTGGGGCGTCATCAGGGGCAGCTCGCCCATGAACACCTTCTCCTCCTTGGTCCCTTTCTCCTCCTTGAGGTGGAAGGTGACATAGAGCGGGGCGCCGAACGTGATGCCTTCGCGCAAGCACTCGAGCCAGTCAACCTTGGGCTCGCCGATTTCGTAGCTGTGGTAGTCGAGGACCACCTTCCCGTCGTAACTCTCGATTGGAAACACTTCCTTGAACACAGCCTGAAGGCCGACATTCTTGCGCTTGCTCGGCGCCACGTCGAGCTGCAGGAACTCGGCGTAGGACGTCGTCTGGAGCTCGATGAGGTTCGGGGGAGCGATGACCTCTTTGATCTTGCCGAAGTTGATTCGTTCAGTGGCTCGCGATGGCATTGTCTTTTCCAAGTTGGCTGGCAACCCGCCAGACCGGTTTCTTATTCGTAACGACAGAAGGCAAGCGCCCCGCGTTCGCGGGAAACTTGCCAGATTCAAATTCTAAAGTTCCGCTTTGACGACTATTGCTCTCTGCGCTTCGCCGGCGTGCCGTCTGCACCCAGCTCTGGACCGACCCGACTCCGCCGTTCCGCGGGGGAACCAATTTTCAGCTCCCAGCCCGGCCCGGCGATCCAACGTGGGGGTGGCGGACCAGCCGCCACCCCCAATCGTGGAAACTTACTTGACCGACACTTTGGCGCCGGCTTCTTCGAGCTTCTTCTTGGCCGCGTCGGAGTCGGCCTTGTTGGCGCCTTCGAGCACCGGCTTCGGCGCGCCTTCGACCAGAGCCTTGGCTTCGGCCAGGCCCAAGCCAGCCTTGACCTCGCGCACGACCTTGATCACGGCGATCTTCTTGTCTGCCGGGACCGACTCGAGGATGACGTCAAATGCGTCCTTCGCCTCGGCCGCAGCCGGAGCCGCTCCGCCGGCCGCCGCTCCGCCAGCCGCCGCCACGGCAACCGGAGCTGCCGCAGTCACACCCCAGGTCTCTTCAAGCTTCTTCACCAATTCCGCGGTTTCCACCACGGTCAGCTTGCTCAGCTGATCCACCAGTCCTGCGATATCTGCCATTTTACCTTTCAGTCTCGTCGTCGCCGGCAGCCGCCAGCGCTTTCAACCCAGGAGCCCCTGAATCGACGATTTACCATGTTTGTTGTTGTTGTTGTTTCCGACAGGCATCACGACCGCCTGCTGAAATGCGATGGCCGACCGGATTGAATGACGGCCACGGCGGCCGGACATTCATCCGCCGGCTTAGGAGCCCTTGTCGACGCGGGCCTTGAGCACCCGGGCCAATTGCGTGGCCGGAGTGTTGAGCAATTGAACCAGCTTGGTGGCCGGAGCCTGGAGGACGCCCAGCAGCTTGCCCCGCAAAACCTCGATCGAGGGCAGGTCGGCCAGCACCAGAATCTCGTTGAGCTCCATCCGCTTGTCGCCCAGGAATCCGAACTTGATCTTCGGCTTTTCGAACTCAGCGGCAAAGGTCTTCATCACCTTGGCGGTGGCCGAGACGTCCTTCTGGCCCGTCACGACGGCAATCATGCCGGCCAGGCTGCCCGTCAGATCCGCCACCCCCGCTTCCTTGGCGGCGATTCGGAAGATGGAATTCTTCACGACGTGCAGTTCTGCCCCCACCTTGAACAGTCGTTTTCGCAGTTCGGTAATGGGACCCACCTTCAGGCCCTGATAGTCCACCACGATGAAAAACGGCGACTGATTCAGCCGCGCGATGTATTCCGCGGAAATGCTTTGTTTTTCGGCACGCATGGGATGATCTCAGTAAAAATTAGTGGCTGGCAAATTCACGCACGTCCACCCGCACGGGCGGACTCATCGTGGCCGAGATGGTGCAGCTCTCAAGGTAGATGCCCTTGACCGACGAGGGCCGGGCTTTGGCGACCGCGTCGATGACCGCCCGGGCGTTCTCCTCAAGTTGGACGGCATTGAACGAGGTCTTGCCGACCGGGACGTGCACGTTTCCGGCCTTGTCGATCTTGTACTCAACCCGGCCGGCCTTCACTTCCTTCACCGCCTTCGCCGTGTCATCGGTCACCGTTCCGGTCTTGGGATTGGGCATCAGGCCCCGCGGACCAAGCACCTTGCCCAGCTTCCGCACCTCGGTCATGGCCTCGGGGGTCGCCACCGCCACGTCGAAATCCGCCCAGCCGTCGTTGCACTTCTTGATCATGTCGTCGAAGCCGACGAACTCGGCGCCGGCGGAACGGGCCGCGTCCGCCGCCGGTCCCGGCTTGGCGAACACCAGCACGCGCACGGTCTTGCCGCTGCCGTGCGGCAGGGGCACCGTGCCCCGGACCATCTGATCCGACTGCTTCGGGTCAACGCCGAGCTTGAAGGCTAGATCGACGGTTTCGTTGAACTTTGCCTTGGGGAATTTCGCCATGACTTCGACGGCGGCTTTCAGGGGATACGATTTTTTCGCATCCACCATTTCCAAGGCTTTCCGGTAACGTTTGCTGGGCATGAATTAATTTGCGGTGCAAGCGAGCCGAAGCTCTCCCGCGGTTTGCGTTTGGTTTGAACAGACTTCGATTACAATCCGATTCAGGCAAATTCCCGAGGTCGCCTAGACGACAACTTCAATGCCCATGCTGCGGGCCGTCCCGCAGATCACACGAAATGCCGCTTCCTCGTTGGTCGCGTTCATGTCGTTGAGCTTCATCTTCACGATTTCCATCACCTGCTTCTTCGTGACCTTGCCGACTTTGTCCTTGTTCGGAGCCTTCGCGCCGCTGGCGATACCGGCAGCCTTCTTCAGGAGGACCGAGGCGGGCGGGGACTTGGTGATGAAGGTGAAGGACTTGTCCTGATAAACCGTAATGACGACCGGGATGACCAGGCCGGGTGTGGCTTTGGTCGCTGCGTTAAATTCCTTGCAGAATCCCATGATGTTGACGCCGTGCTGACCGAGTGCGGGGCCGACCGGCGGAGCCGGGTTGGCCTGGGCGCCAGGAATCTGCAGCTTGATGATGCCAGTAACTTTCTTTGCCATAGAAAAACGTTGGGGAGGTCAGGCTGAGCCAGGCCGTCAGGCCTTTTCCACCTGCCAATATTCGAGTTCGACTGGAGTGTTTCGTCCGAAAATGTTGACGGTAACTTTCAACTTCCCGCGCTCGGGCTCGATCTCCTCGATCACCCCGCTGAAGTTCAGGAACGGGCCGTCGTTGATCTTGACGGTTTCGCCCACCTGGAACTGGACTTTCGGGCGCTCCGTGTCCTCGGAGTCCGCCACCTGCGCCTTGATGTGTCCAATCTCATCGGGCGTCACCGGCACCGGGCGATCGCCGCCCACAAAGCCGATAATTCCGGGGGTCTCCCGGATGAAATACCACGGGCGATCCAGAATGCGGCGATTCTCATCAACCAGGATCATGTCGATGTAGACATAACCGGGATGAAGCTTCCGCGTGGACACGGTTTTTTTTCCACCGCGCACCTCAGCCACCTTCTCCATGGGCACCAGCACCTCGTGGATGTACTCCTGCATCTCCTCGGCCTTGAGACGCTTTTCAATGCTCTCCTTCACCTTCTGTTCCTGGCCGGAGAGCGTATGAATGACAAACCACTGACTTTGCATGGCAGCTTATTCCGTTAAATGCCCGGCCTACCGAACCATCAAGGTCACGCACCAATAGATGACCCGGTCCGTGACCACGGTGAAGGCAGACAGGGCCAACACCGAAATCATCACCACCACGGTCGAGCCCTTGAGCTCGTCCATGGTCGGCCACGTGCACTTGCGAAGTTCTTCGCGCGTTTCGAGCACGTAATTGCGCAGCTTCACGAGATTACCCGTGAACCACAACACCGCAAAGATGACGCCGATGACTCCGGCCCAAATTGCGAAACTGGCGTATTCTTTCATTCCAGACTGAGCTTATTCCAAACTCAAACGATAGCCGACACCCGACCGATTCCACGTCTACGTCGATGCCTACGATGACCCGACAACCCAGGAGCCTGCATCCAGGACCTGGCGGAGGGGGAGGGATTCGAACCCCCGATGGGTGTTAAGCCCATAACGGTTTTCAAGACCGCCGCAATCGACCACTCTGCCACCCCTCCGGCGGAATTCAGAGCCTGGTCCAACCCGCGACCAGCGACACCGTCGACATCACGACACCGGACGAACCGATCCCCCGACCGGCCCGTTTTCCAATTCTTCCATCACATCCGACACCATCGAAACCGCCGCACCTGGCAGGGCGTGAGGGACTCGAACCCCCAACCAACGGTTTTGGAGACCGCTACTCTACCAATTGAGCTAACGCCCTCTCAGCCCAGGTTCCTTGGTCGGAAGCGGGCTGGAGAGGGAAAACCCACTCTCCAGCCCGGTGTCAAATCACGGGTTGCCAATCAGCAACCTGACCAAACGGCTCAGGCGATGACTTCGCTGACACGTCCGGCGCCGATGGTCCGGCCGCCTTCGCGAATGGCGAAGCGCTGGCCCTTTTCCATCGCAACCGGCGCGATCAAGCTGATCTCGACCGAAACGTTGTCGCCCGGCATCACCATTTCCACGCCCTGCGCCAACGCCACCGTGCCGGTCACGTCGGACGTGCGGAAATAAAACTGCGGGCGGTAGTTGGTGAAAAACGGCGTGTGCCGGCCGCCTTCTTCCTTCGACAACACGTAGACCTCAGCCTTGAACTTGGTGTGCGGCTTGATCGAGGCCGGCTTGGCCAGAACCATTCCGCGCTCGACTTCGTCCTTTTTGGTGCCGCGGAGGAGCACGCCAACGTTGTCGCCCGCCTCGGCCTTATCGAGCAGCTTGCGGAACATTTCAATGTCGGTGGCCACGGTCTTGCGCGTGTCCTTCAAACCGACGATCTCAACTTCCTCCATGCGGTTGAGGATTCCACGCTCAACGCGGCCCGTCACCACAGTGCCACGGCCTTCAATGTTGAACACGTCCTCGATGCACATGAGGAACGGCTTGTCGACTTCACGAGTCGGCAGCGGGACAAAGCTGTCCACGGCCGCCAGCAGCTCCTGAATCGACTTTTCGCCTTCCGGCTTCCCTTCGAGGGCCGCCTTCGAGCTGCCACGGACGATCGGGGTCTTGTCGCCGGGAAAGCCATACTTCGTGAGCAGGTCGCGAATTTCCAGCTCAACCAGGTCGAGCAGCTCCGGGTCATCCACCAGGTCGACCTTGTTCAAGTAAACGACAATCGCCGGGACGCCGACCTGACGGGCCAGGAGAATGTGTTCCCGGGTCTGGGGCATCGGGCCGTCCGCAGCGCTCACCACCAGGATCGCGCCGTCCATCTGGGCGGCACCCGTGATCATGTTCTTCACGTAGTCCGCGTGGCCGGGGCAGTCCACGTGCGCGTAATGCCGCTGCTCGCTCTCGTATTCCACGTGGGAAACGGCAATGGTGACCGTCTTCGTCTCGTCGCGCACGGTGCCACCCTTGGTGATGTCCGCGTAGCTGATAACCTGCGCCATGTTGCGGCGGGCCTGGGTCGCGACGATCGCGGCCGTGAGAGTGGACTTGCCGTGGTCAACGTGTCCAATCGTGCCAACGTTGACGTGCGGTTTCTTTCTCTGGAATTGTTCCTTTGCCATTGCTGTCTCCTGCGTTCGCTTAGTTTTTGTGTGTGCCTGTAATTCTTTTGGTTACGGCCAAAGTTTTTTCGTTTCCGAACCGACCAGCCCGGTTCGCTTTGTTCTGTTTCAGTTCAAAATCTAAAGGGACGTCATCAGCCCAACCCGGGCCGCCAGCGCCAAAAATGGAGCCCATGATCGGGTTTGAACCGATGACCTCGTCCTTACCAAGGACGTGCTCTGCCAACTGAGCTACATGGGCAACAACCGACTCGTTCCCATCTTTCTTACCGACTAACCATCGTTCCACAGCCAAAGTCGCCCGGAGCAAACGACAAAACACCATGAACCCAGGCTTCCAGTTTCAAAAGCCAATAGGGCTCACGGTCCTGCTCATCATTCTGGCCCGATGACTGGGCCGGAAAAGTAGGAAAGCGTCAAGGGAGTGTCAACGGTTTTCTCCGGGATTTTAACTCCACAGGTCGTGGGTCGTTTTGACGCACGTCCGAAATAACCCGGATAGAGCCCCCGGACCGACCTTCACCACTCGCTCTCCCGATCCCCCCGGGCTCCACCGTCAACGGTCCGAACAGCGAAGGCGAAAAAACTCCCCGCGATTCGTTCCGCCCAGTCTAGGAAGCAGCACCTGCACGTCCGGGCCAATCCCTAGGCGCTCCGCGTAACTGGGACGCCAAACCATCGGCAGACGAAGGGAATCCGCCCAATCCAATGCATAGCCAGAAGCCGTCGCCGGAAAGCGGAGCGAAACATCGGTCCCCGACAAACCCGCGACGACGCGCGGAACGGGTGCAGACGCGCAGTCATCGGTCCGGCGGAAGGCCAGTCCGGCGCCATCGGCCGGAAGCGAAATCGATCCATTGAAGACCGGCTCGTGCGCCAGGCTGAAAACAAAGCGCGTGATGTTCGAGGCGGTTTGGTTGTTGACGAACAGCTCGCCCCACGGACTGAAAGCCAGGGTCAGGGATCCCCGCAGGTTTGTGTGAGAAAAGCTCCCGTTAAACTGAGGCACGCCGTTCGAGTCGAACGTGTGCCGCGTGATGTACCAATTCGTGTATTGCGGCCCCTGCAAGACCAGATCCGAGTTGGCGGTGAACAGCTCGCCCCACGGGCTGAAGGCCATTCCATGAGGATTGTTGAAGGAGCCCGGCAACAACCCGAGATCCGTGAAAGTCCCATTCGTCTCAGCGCGAAAACGCCGCACGTTGTTTTGTCCGGAGCAATTGCATTGGCTCACGAATACCTCACTTCCATCCGGCCGCGCGGTCACCCAGCGAATCGCCTCATTGACCAGCCCCGGACTGGTGATCGGCGACAGCTCCTCCGCCTCGCCTCGCGGCCCAAATCGGTAGCGGCGAACCCGGTTGTGGCCCACGTCGGTGGCCAAAAGCTCGTCGTTCCGGAACGCGAGCCCGTGCGGCGTGACCAACGCTCCAACCCCCAGGTCGCCATTGAAGGAGTCAACTCCGTAAGGCGGCACCAGCCGGCGGACAAATCCAGGGCGTTCTTCAAACAGGTACGGGTGCTGACTCGAGGTGCTGATGAAAAGCTCGCCCCAGCGACTGAACGCAACGTCCAGGGCAATGTTGATCGCCGGATCCCGGATGGCCCGCGTGAGCACAGCCGAGCCGGTGGTCACCGAATATCCCAGGACCGCACCCCCGCCGGAAATGGTGGCGACATAAAGATTCGGGGGACCGAGAGCGGCCGTGCCGGCGAGACCGGAAATCAGAATGCCGGAAGGATTGAACGAGCAGGCGGGGTCCGCGCAATTGAACACGCGAAACTCCAGCGTGTTCATCCCCGCACGAAATCCGCCCGCTACCGTGAAAGGCCGAAGCGCTTGAAACGTGATGTCCCTGTTGTCGAAGGGAACATCCCGACCGTTGATCAAAATCTGCGTCTCATCGTCCGAGGCGAGCTGACCGGTAATCACCGCGGTGGCGCTGTCGAGACCGGACAGATCGAAGGTCAGGGTATAAACATAGCAACAGCCGGACGGCGCGTTTTCCAAGCCGCTCCGCGGGCCAATCCAGGCCGAGCCCGCAGGAGCCGCCGACCACGGAGGCGCCGGGGTGATGACCGTGGCGTTGGTGCCCAATCCGCTCATGGCGAAATGGCGTTCTGGTGAGTTTACCGGTAGAATCATGCCGACGTCAGACACGCCCGTGTTGAAGAGTCCCGGAATCGGCGCGCCCCCGAGGTCCGCCGTCAGGACCCCGTTCAGAATGGCCATTCCGCTCAACGATAGTGCAAAGCCTCGAGTCATCCACCTCTGAAGCGCAAACTGCGTCCAAACATTACCGGGCTTCCAGTGACTTTCTGTTGCCGGTGTCCCAGGTGCGCCCGAGATTCCGCCTTTAACCTGCCGCGAAACACACACCCCAAGGTCGCTACGGATGCCGTGGCGCCGGCATTCCCGCCTTAGACAATCGCTCGCGCAGCGCGGCCAACGTCTCAGGAGACGGCTTGAAATTTCCCACACGATATCCCTCGGCGATGCGCAACGGAGTCCAGCCCCACCGATTTTTTTTCAGCCAGACATCCGGCCGGGCTCCAGCTTCGCCCAGCACCTGAACGACCCTCGGTAGATTCTTGTAGGCCGCGCCATGCATGGCCGTTTCGCCGTTGACATCGATCGCGTCCACGTCCGCACCTCTCGCAATCAGGTATCTCACCGCTGCGACGCATTCTTCCTCCGTGCCCGCTTCCTCCGTTGGCGCCTGACAGCCCAATCCCGCGGCTGCCATCAACGGCGTTGAGCCCACCGCGTTGGTCCGCAACGGATCGGCCCCCAGTTCCACCAGCATTTTCATCAGCGGCAAATCCGCCGTCCGCGCCGCGAGAAGGAATGGCGTGGCTCCCACCAGCGAGAGCTTACCCTTGCCCGAATCGCCCCGCGCCAGCACGGCATTCACGTCCGCTCCCAGCGCCACCAACCGGCGCACAAATTCGAGGCTGTTCACCGTCCCTGATCCGTCTGGCGGAGGCTGCCCGGACTCGTCGTCTCCCAAATTCGGCTTGCGCACCCAGCTGACCGTATGTAACGCGGTAAACCCTGACCTCTGGTCGTTCGGATTCGCGCCAGCCTTCACCAAGCCCAGCGCCAGCTCGAAGTGCCCGTTCTCGACCGCCAGCAGCAACGCGCTCATCCCGCGGACCGGCAGCCGTCCTCCGCCCCGCTCGGTTTCAATCGCGTCGTTGGCATCGACGCCCGCCTCCACCAGCGCGCGGGCTGCGCCCAACCGCCCCTCCCGCGCCGCAAACAAAAATGCCGTAAAGCCGGATTTCAATCGCGTCCGAGGATCCGCCCCCGCCTGCAACAGACGCCGCACGACGTCCGCATGACCCTCCGCGGCCGCCCACATCAAAGCCGTTTGTCCCTGCCGATCGGTGGCTGCCACCAACGCCCCGCGCTTCAGCAACGCACCGACCGCTCCCAAGCGACCAGTCCGCGCCGCCGTCATCAACACCGTCTCGCCTCCGCGCATGGTCGTGTTCGGATCCGCGCCCGCCTCCAGCAGCACGCGCACGACACTCTCGCTTCCGTTCGCGCAGGCCAGAGACAACGGTGCCACTCCAAAATGGTTGGTCACGCCCGCCCGCGCCCCCGCCGCCAACAGTGCTCTGACCGTCGCGACGTGATCATGATGCGCCGCCCAGTGCAACGCCACCGTGCCGTCGGCCTGCGCAACGTCCACCATCGACTCCCCCCGCGCCCCGTGCGCCGACGCGAGGCCAGCCCGCACTCCGTCCCAATCCGCTCGTTCCGCCCGATCGGCCAACGACAACGATTCGGGCGGCGACGCCCAAACCCGCGCTCCCGCCGCCAGCATCAGGATTAGAAAAATTACCAGGACCGCGCGCCAAAGCGGCCGCCGCCCGACAGTAATGGGCCCATCTTGAAGTTGATGGTTCGGTCCACGGATTTTTGACCTCCAGCGATCCCAGCCCACCCCACCCTTCGCAGGTTTGCGTGCACCATCACGATATTTTCCGCTGCGGGACAAAAGCCCGCGCTCCGGAGCCGTCGGAGGTCGGGCCCCTGAAAAGTTCAGGCCGCACGGGATTGAGACGCACCCGCCCGCCAGGGCTGTCTGTGGACAATTCACAGTACCAAGGGTTCGAATAGCTCGTCGACCTTGCCGCTGCTGTCGGCAAATTTCTCCATCGGCACACCCGCTTTCTCGAGCAACGTTAGATGCAGATTCGCGAGCGGCGTCGGTTCCGCGAAGCGCAGATGGCGGCCCCCCTTCATCCCCAGCGCGGCGCCGCCGGCTACGAGGATCGGCAGATTCGAATGATCGTGCACGTTGGGATTGCTCATGCCGCTCCCGTAAAGCAGAAGGGTCTGGTCCAGCAGGGATCCGGATGCGTCCCGGGCCGCAACCAACTTCTGCACCAACTCCGCAAACAGGGACACGTGGAAGCGATTGATCTTTGCCATGCGCGCGATCTTTTCCGGATCATTGCCGTGGTGGGACAGCGGGTGGTGAGGGTCGGGGACACCCGACTCCGGATAAACTCGATTGCTGGTTTCCCGGGCCAGTTGGAAGGTGATGACCCGCGTCACGTCTCCCTGCCACGCAAGGACCATCAGGTCCATCATCAATCGGGCGTGGTCGACGTAGGCAGCCGGCACTCCGACTGGGCGATCCAAATCCGGCAACGGGGCGCTGGCGACGTCCGCCACAGCCTTTTGGATGCGCCGTTCGACTTCGCGCACGCTCGCAAGGTAGTCGCCCACTCGCGCCTGATCCGCCGGACCCAACTGCCGGTTCAGGCGGGCCAAATCATCCTTCATGAAATCGAGCAGGCTGGACCGCTTGCGCAGTGCCAACTGTCGATCTCCCCGGCTGCCACCTTCGCCGAACAGCATCTCGAAAACCAATCGCGGGTGGGCCTCCGCCGGCAAGGGCGTGGTGGGCGATGACCACGACAAATTGTTCTGATAGACGCAGGCGTAGCCGTTGTCGCATTGGCCCACCGTCTGCATCATGTCCATGGCCAGTTCCAGGGATGGCCGTTGGGTGGCGCGCCCGATGTGCTGCGCGGCGATCTGATCCACCGTCGTCCCCAGAAAGTAATCGTTGCTCTCGGTGTGCCGTGCGCGGGCGCAGCTGAGAAACGCCGAGTTGGAGGTGGCGTGGGTTCCCGGATAGGCGTTCTTCACCTCCAGATTCGTCAGCACGTTTACGTGCCCCTTCACCGGCGCCAGCGAACTCAGAATGAAAGAGAGTTCTTCCAATCTGCCCAAACCGGGCGGCGTCCACCGCGACAAATCGGCCCCCATGGGCATGAACAAATAACCCAATCGCCGCGGGCGCGCCGACCCGGCCCCATCCTGGGCCCACAAAGCCGGGATCATGGCGTCCAACAATGGCAACGCCAGCGTTGTCCCCACACCCCGCAGAAAAGTCCGCCGCGGCAAGGCGGCCCGAAAAGTGAATGTGCTCATGCGTCAGTTCGGTTGCCGGCAATTCCCGTCATGGGTTGGCCCTGGTTTGAGACGAAGTCCGCGCTCCGCCCGCCTCGCGCAGACGGAACGGAGCGCTGTCCACCACTCCCAGGATCAACGCCGAAAATCGATATCGGTCGCCAGCCGCGCGTCGCACAATGGCACGCACCGCCGGACCATCCGCCGGCCCCACCCCACGTCCCAGAGCAAACGTCAAAAGTTTCTCCGCTAACGCCGTCGCGAACAGCTCCGGACGCTCCAACAAACCCTGCTCCAGTCCATCGACGCCCAAAAATCGACGCCCGTCGGGCAACCCGCCCGCTGCGTCCACGGGTTTCCCTCCCTCCTGCGTTCGCCACCGCCCCAACGCATCGAAATTCTCCAGGGCGAAGCCGGGCGGATCGATGAACTCATGACAGGAAACGCAGGCCGGCTTGTTCCGATGCGCGGCCAGGCGTTCGCGCACAGGCAACCCCGCGGCCACCGCGCTGTCGTCCAAGGCCGGAACGTCTGGCGCCGGCGGAGGCGGCGGCGTTCCCAGCAGATTTTCCAGCACCCACTTTCCCCTCAGGACCGGGGATGTCCTCGTCGCATACGAAGTGACCGTGAGCACGCTTCCATTGCGCAACAAGCCGCCGCGCGAGCAGTCGGCCCCGGCCACTGCCCCGCGCCTGAAATCGACCCGGCGAAACTGCGGCCCATAAACATGGGGAATCGCATAGTGACGAGCCAACCGTTCATTCAGCCACGCATGGTCGGTGCGCAAAAGCTCCAGCACGCTCCGGTCCTCCCGCACGATCTCACCAAATAAAAGCTCGGTTTCCCGCCGGAGCGCCTGCCGCAGGTTGTCATCGAAGTCTGGAAACAGCCGCCCATCCGGCGTGAATGAGTCCAGGTTGCGCAGATGCAACCATTGGCCGGCGAAATTTTGCACCAGCGAAACGGCGCGCGGATCCTTCAACAGGCGCCTGGCTTGTTTCTCCAATCCACCCGGACGGCTCAGGCGACCGCGCTCGGCCAAGCCCAGGAGTTCTTCATCCGGCAGGCTGCTCCACAAAAAGAACGACAGGCGCGATGCCAGCGCCACGTCGCTCACCGGATAAACGCCACCCGGCGCCGCTGCGAGCGGCTCCAGCTCCACGCGAAACAAGAATTCCCGGCTCACCAGAATCGCGCTCAGGGCCGCTTCGATCCCGGCGTCAAACCCGGCCTGCGCATCCACAACTCCCTCCCGCGCGTCCCGGAAGAAAGGCTGGAACCGCGCCACATCGGCCTCCGTCACCGGACGTCGCCACGCCCGGCGGAGCAGATTCGCCAGCACGCGATCGCCGCACCGTTGTTCCTCCGCGGCATCGGCCCCCGTTTTGGGACGGTCCACGAAAATCCGCCGACGGCTCTCCGTGTCGCCCGGGCCTCGCGCATCGAACGGACCCGTGATCGAAACCTGATACAGCGCCGGACTCACCCGCGGATGCCGATGAAAATTGAAGTGCGCCTGATAGGGTTGACGCCGGGTCTCCAGCAGCGAGGAACGTTGCTTCACAAAGGTGACCGCCACGGCATGAGCCCCGGCTGGGACCGGCAGACGGCATTTCAAATGTGCGTCGACCCCGTGATGGCCCTCCCCCGCCCGAGGTGGTTCGATGGTGAAGGTCCGCAACGGGTCACGGTCGATCAACAACACGACTTCGTGCGCCTCCCGCAGCCCCTCCACTTCATCGTTGCGGTCGCGGGAAAGGCGCAGCGTGAACTCATAATCCCCGTTTTCCGGGAACACATAGGGAATCGACGCTCCCCCTCGCGTTCCAAACGGCAGACCGTCGATGCGCTCCTCCTGGGTCAGGTCCGGGCGGATGCGGATCGTGTCCCCGCCCGGCGCACGCGAGTGTCCTCCCACCGCCAGCCGGCTGATCCGTTCGGCTGCCGATACGTAACGCTCCAGCAAAGTCGGCGACAACGTGCCCACCGTCACATTGTCGAAGCCGTGGCTGGCGTCGTCCGCTGGCAGCAACGCCGCCGCGTCAACCTCCACGCCCAACCAATCTCGAATGACGTTTTGGTATTCGAGCCGCGTCAATCGCCGGATCGTCTCCGTGCGGCCCGGGCGTGGGTTCCGCGTCGCCGCGGTATCCAAGGCGCGGGTCAGGTCTCGGGTGGCGACGACATACTCCCGTTCCGTCGGCCGTGACTTCCGGCTGCCGGGAGGCATCTGGCGCGTCTCGAGCTGGCGCGCCACGCGCTCCCAGGCTTCCTCGGGGTGCGGCCATTCGAAACGGCCCATGACTTCGAGATCGATCCCGCCCTTGCGGGTCTCTCCGTCGTGACAGTCCAGACAATGCTGGCGAAGAAACGCGTCGATCGGCCGCGGGACGGCCCCGGCCAGACCCGGTGAAATCGTCGCTCCAATGAATCCCGCCAGAACCGTGAGAAAATCGCGCAGACGTTTTCTCAAAGCCGGGCGAACCGGCCACAGATTGCTGGAAGGCGGTGGATTCACAGCTTTATGCACCATGCGGAACCCCGGCCTGACGAACAAGCCGGAAGTCAATTATGGCCAACATTAATCGAAAAAGAGTTGAGCCACGACGGGGCATTCGAAATAAAATCGGCTTTTATGAAAAGATGCCTGGGAGGTTCCTGGTTTTCATCGTGGCGGGTCCGCTATCTGGCGAGTCGCGCCGGATTCTTCATGCTCGGAATCGCCCTGGCGCAATGCGGCAACTTCTCCGTTCTGGGCCAGTCCCAAATTCAAACGCTGAACGCGTTCAACGGCCCGACGGGCGCCTTTCCATTTGGCGCGCTGTTCGAGGGAAGCGATCAACTCCTCTACGGCACCACGTTTCAAGGCGGGACCAACAGCACGCGCGGGACGGTGTTTCGCCTGGCCAAAGACGGCTCCGGGTTTCAAGTCTTGCGCCACTTCGCATCGGGCGCCGGTGGCAACCGACCGGCCGGTGGCGTGATCGAAGGCTCGGACGGTCGCCTTTACGGCACCACCGCGTCTGGTAGCTCCAACGGCCTCACCGGAACGGTATTCGCAATGAATCGCGATGGCACTGGATACATCGTTCTCTGGCATTTCACTGGCACCACTCCCGATGGGCGACAGCCACAGACAGGATTGATCGAAGGCAAGGACGGCTTTCTTTACGGCACGACCCACGGTGGCGGAGGTGCTGGCGGCGTGGTTTTCAAATTGCGAAAGGATGGATCCGGCTTTTTCGTATTGCACGAGTTCACGGGCACCGGCGACGGCGCGCTGCCATGGGGAAAGTTACTGGAAGCATCGGACGGCGCGCTTTACGGCACGACCTACAGCGGCACGACCGGCACCAGCATCTTCGGCACGATCTTCAAAGTGGACACCGATGGGTCTGGCTACTCCATCCTGCGTCGTCTCGACCCGACCTCGGGCGCGTATCCCTACGGCGGGCTCATCGAGGGAAGCGATGGAGCGCTTTATGGCACGGCCTCCGTCGGAGGATTCGGTGGCAACGGCGTCGTGTTCAAGATTGGGCGAAGTGGCGCCAATTATTCCGTGCTTTTTAGCTTTCCCGACGACGGCGGCAGCGGGAAGGAGCCCCGCGGAACCTTGGTCGAGGAGCCCACCGGCTTTCTTTGCGGGGGAACCTACTCCGGGGGAATCGGCACCAATGGCACCGTCTTCCAGGTGAAAAAGGACGGCAGCGGGTTCGCTGTTCTCCACCGCTTTGTGGGCGGCTCATCGGAGGGCCAAGGCCTGAGCGGAGGCTTGTTGGCCGGCCGCGACCACGCACTCTACGGCACCACCGTGTTTGGCGGCCCCGCCAACATGGGCACGGTGTTTCGGCTCGCCCTATCGGACGCGATTGCCCCGTCGCTCACGATTACGAACTCATCGGTCGGACTCCAATTGTTCCTTTTCGGTGGCGTCGCCGGCCAGACTTACCGCCTGCAAGCCACCCCCGTTCTCTCCGCTGATATTCCCTGGACAGGCCTCGCGACCAATGTGGCTCCACTCGACGGCCGCATCGAGTTTTTCGATCGCGAAGGAGCAGTTCGGCCGGCGAGATTTTATCGGGCGATCAGCCCGTGATTGGTCGCTACCGAGGATGGCACCGGCGGAGCCCACCCAATTGCCCGCCGCCCAGTGCGCGGTGCGAGAAGCGTCGACAGTCCGCGCCGGCCCTCTTCGCTCTTGAGTTCCGCGGACGGACAACCCTTGGCGGGTCCCGCCTGCCTTGCTACGGTCGAGTCGCATGGCCTTTGATTCATTCGGCAGTTGGGTCGAGACGCTCGAGATCGCCGGCGAGTTGCAGCGCGTGGCGCAGCCGGTCGCGACCGAGCTCGAGATCACCGAGCTCGCCGACCGCGAGATGAAGAAGCCGGGCGGCGGGCGCGCCCTGCTCGTCGAAAAGCCCACGGTGAACGGACGAGTCGCGCCGTTCCCCGTGGCCATCAACACGCTCGGCTCCTGGAAACGCATGGCTCTCAGCATGGGAGCCAGCTCGGTCAACGAGGTCGCCGCCGAGCTCGGCGCCATTGTCAAAGCCAAGCCGCCCACGTCCCTGGCCGACGCCTGCAAGCTCTTTTCCACCGCGCTCGATCTGCGTCACGCCCGGCCCAAAGTCGTCGCCGACGGTCCTTGCAAGGAGGTCATCTACAAATTCGACGCGCCGCCCACCCGGACCGAGCCGTGGCCGACGGCCCCCGATGTCCACGCATCCGCTTCCGAAGCATCGCGCAGCCTGCCCACCCTGGCCGACCTGCCGATCCTCAAATGCTGGCCGCGGGACGGCGGACGGTTCATCACCCTGCCCTGCGTGGTGACCCGCGATCCCGACACCGGCGAACGCAACGTCGGCATGTACCGAATCCAGGTCTACGACGACCGCACCACCGGCCTGCACTGGCAGCTGCAGAAGGTCGCCGCCCGCCACGGACGCCGCTATTACGAAACCGGCAGCCGCATGCCCGTCGCCATCTTCCTCGGCGGCGATCCCATGTTTCCCTTCGCCGCCACCGCGCCGCTGCCTGACGGCCTCGATGAATTTCTCCTGGCCGGTTATCTCCGGAAAAAATCGGTCGAGCTGGTCAAATGCGAGACCAATGATCTCGAAGTGCCAGCCAACGCGGATTTCGTGATCGAAGGTTACGTCGATCCGCGCGAACCCTTGCGCGACGAAGGCCCGTTTGGCGATCACACCGGCTATTACACCCTGCCCGAGCCGTATCCCGTGTTCCACGTCACCGCGGTCACTCACCGGCGCAATGCGATCTACCCCGCCACCATCGTCGGCCTGCCGCCGATGGAGGACTTCTATATGGGCGCCGCCTCGGTCAAACTGTTCCTCCCGATCTTCAAGATGAACTTTCCCGAGATCGTGGACATCGCGCTCCCGGCCGAAGGCGTGTTCCACAACCTCGTCTTCGTCAGCATCCGCAAGACTTACCCCATGCAGGCCTACAAGATCATGCACGGCCTCTGGGGCATGGGCCAGATGATGTTCACGAAGTACATCGTGGTCGTGGACGACGACGTCGATGTTCACAACACGAGCGACGTGCTGTTCCGGCTCTGCGCGAACACCGATCCACAACGCGACACCATCTTCACTCGCGGGCCGGCCGATGTGCTGGACCACGCGACGAGCGAGATCGCCGTGGGCAGCAAGCTCGGCTTCGACGCCACCCGCAAGCTCGCCGGCGAAGGTTTCAAGCGCCCCTGGCCGCCCCTCATCCGCATGGATCCGGCCGTCAGGAAGCGGATTGACCACTTGCTGGGCGGCCGGTAAGTCACCTGCTGCGGCCGAACTACCGACCGGACCCCGGAGGCATCGCTCTCAAATCGACGATGGTTTGGTACCGGGTCAAACCGTTCGCACCCAACCCGCTCGCCCGCCAGCGTTTTGGTTAAAAAGCCGCACGGCCGATCTCCTCCGTCTAAAAATATTATTGGGTCGCGCGGGAATATTTTTCTCCGGACGCCGTCTCCACCACTAGGAATAGATCCCTACTTTGGCAAATCGAGTGCGGAGGGGTATAGGTGGGGCCCGTCACAGACGCACCACGGGACAAAATCACAAACTATGACTCTTCACGCTGATCCTCCAAAACGGTCGCCGGCATTCACGTTTCGGGACCTGCTGGCGTGCCTCGCGGTTGGTCTATTGGGGATCGCCCTCGCGATTCCCGCGCTGGCCAACAACAAAGGCCGGTCCGATCGCGCCGTCTGCATTTCCAACCTGGCCAGCATCGGCCGGGCGTTCAATCAGTGGGCTTCGGAACATGGGGGTATGTACCCGGTTTACGTCGACGTGCGAGACGGCGGGACGCGGAATCATCCGAGCGGGCTGAACAATAACCTCTGGTTCCAAATGGCCTGGCTTTCCAATGAACTGGTGACTCCCCGCATACTGGCCTGCCCGGCTGACCGGAAGGTGCGAGTCGCCCAGGAATTTACCAGCCTGAACCCCAACTCGGGTTTCTTGCATCCGAACTTTCAAAACACTGCCGTGAGCTATTTCCTTGGCTGGCCGAAACCTTCAGACGGTCGACTCCTGCTCAGCGGCGACAACGGGTTGCCGAGCACTATTTCGTCCGCTTCCGAGGTTCAAATCAGCCCGGTCTTTGTCATCAACGCAAAGGATCCAAATCTCCGTTGGGTTCCGGGTACGGCCCATCGGGACGCCGGCAATTTGTTGTTCAATGACGGCTCAGTTGAGCAAGCGGACAACCTCCGCCTCCGCGAGGTCATGCGCTCATATACGGACGATCCTTTGTACGGAACCAAGGCCACCTTCCAGTTTCCACGCTGGGCCGGTCCTTAAATGCCGCCATGAACTCTCTTCGACTTGTTTTCCTGGAATCGAGGAACGCTGCGGTGGCGCAGCTGAATCCCCCTCGTCGCCCTGCCCCTGCGTCCGCGCTCCTCCCCGCACGCATCCCGGCGGCATTCCCGGTAATGCTCCTCGCGATTCTTGTGTTCGTCTCGCCCAGCCTCGCGGCCGAAACCATCTCCCAGCCTGACCGGTGGGCCTCCACGGGTAGCCGCGAATCGTTGAATCCCCAGTTCACTGATGACGACCAAACCTGCGTCTTCGTCAGCCTCGCCCGCAATCTGACGTCGAATGACGTCATGACCCCGTGGCTCAATGTCTACGCTCGCACCCTCAGCAACTCGGTGACCGAACTCATCAGCGCCCGCAACCAGCGGCTGGGGGGCGGAGATGGCAATTCCAGCAACCCGGACTCGTCTGCTGACGGCCAGTGGATTGCCTTTCAGAGCGAGGCCGGCGACCTGCTGGAGGCCGTCAGTGCCGACACCAACCGGGTTTCCGATATTTACCTTCGCGATCGGCCGGCCGGAATCACCAGCTTGATCAGCGTCTCGACGAACGGGACGGCGGGCAACGGACCGTCGAAGAACCCGCGCATCTCCGCTGACGGACGGTTCGTGGTCTTTGAAAGCGCCGCTTCCGACCTCGTGGCCGACGACACCAATCGCGTCGTGGACATCTTTATTCGCGATCGTTTGCTGGGGACCACGCGTCTGGTGAGCGTAACGGGCGATGCCGGCCCGGTTGCGGGCAACTGCGAACTCACCTCCATCACCCCCGATGCCCGCCGGGTCGCTTTCGTGAGATCCATCACGTCGCTCAGCCCCATCACCTTAACGCCGTCGGAGGCCTACGTTCGCGATTTGACCGAAGGCCGCACGCTTTGGCTGAGCGCCGGAGTTCCGCCGCCCGCTTCTCCGGCGTCCTCCAATGAGTGCCTTTACCCGACCCTGTCCGCCGATGGGCGCGTCGCGACGTTTCTTGTTGCGGACACATTCCGGCGCGGCCAGCTCTATCGATGGACGGAGGAACTGGGCGCCGTGGCCGTTCCGCTGGGCTCCAACGCCATGAATGCTGCGTGGACCGAAGCGCCAGCTCTGAGCCGGGATGGGCGCTACATCGCCGCCATCGGCAACGATTACTCGGCCTATTTGCCGAATTACGACAGCGATGCATTTTCCCGCAGCCACACCATCTTTCTCTACGATGCAGCCCGCGGCACTGCTGAACCACTCGAGTCGCCCTGCGAGCCTCTCCCTCCGGAGTCCTGTCGCTCGCCGGTCTTCTCCCTCGACGGAACGCACCTGGCTTTTCTCCGTTCCCCCGCCGGTGGGCCCTTCGACCGACGCCTGGTCATCGTCTGGAAGGTCGTGACCAACTGCCTGGAGAGGGATTCATTTGTGTTCCGCGGTCCGGTGGAGGAAAGCGTTCCTGCCCTTTCCAGCAACGGGCAAATGGTCGCCTACGAAAGCGACGACGCGACGCTCGTCTCCCAGGACTTCAATCAAGCGACAGACATTTTTCTGAGTCGGCGGGGAGTTCTTCAAACCCGGGCCATCTCCGCGCGGGCCGTCGACCGGCCGGCATTGACGGGTCATCGGCCTGCGATGATGAGCGCCGGAGCGTCCAGCGCGGACGGCAGCTCGGTGGTCTTCGCGAGCTATGACAATCAGTTGGTGGCCGGCGACATGAACCCATGGATTGATATTTTCGTGCGGGACCGGGCGGGGGGAAGGACGCTGCCCGCGAGTTCGTTCATCCAGCCGCCATCATCCAACACCACCTATCGCTCGCATCCGGCGATCAGCGCCGACGGGCAATTTGTTGCCTTTCGAGAAGACCTCACGAACATCATCTGGGTGGACTTGCAAACGCAGGCGGCCAAGCGCCTTCGAAACGCCTCGCTCAGTCAGTATACTCTGTGGCCGCCGCTGCTGTCGCCAGACGGGCGATACGTCTACATAGAAAGTCGCGAGGTATTTCTCAGATCACCGCCCTTCACCCGCTACGATCTTTGGGCCCTGGACGTTCCCGAAATCACGGCGCGGACCGTTTCGCCTCTTCGCCTCCAGCTGGCGAGGCTCAGTCCAAACGGACTCCAGATCGCTGTTCTTTTTCCTAGTGTTAGTTGGTTCATGGATGTCATGCCATTCCCAAGTATCGCGGGAGGCACCAAGTTCGGGGTCATCCCGGTTGGGACTAATACCTATCGCCCCATCGATTACTGGCCTCCGTCAGGAAACTTAACGAACCTCCAGGGAATACGTTCCGCACTCGCCGACTTCGCCTTCAGCGCCAATTCCCGCTTCATTTTCTTCTTTGCGCAGGAGTGTTGTAATACGCCTGTCGTCTCGCTTCGTCACGATCTCGAAGCGCCGCTGCCTCTGGCCAATACCATCATCTGCACCAACTGCCTCGCTCCATCGCCCCGGGGCGATGGACTCGAGGTGGCCGTGGAGATGCGCCGGTCATCCCTCACTTCGTCCGTCAGCGACATCTATGCGATTGACCTCGTCACCGGAGCGCGCGACCTCATTAATGTCACGCCCAATGGCTCGCCGGCCAGCGGAACTTCTTACAGCCCGGTCATGAGTCACGACGGTCGCTACGTGGCGTTTCTGAGCCGGGCCAGCAACCTCGTGGCGAACGATCCCAACAACCTGGAGGATCTTTTCGTCCGGGATCGCTGGACGTCGACCACGTTGATCGTGTCTTCCGGTGCTGGCGCACCCCAAGCCTACTCGGCACCTCTGCGGCTCCAACTCTCTCCCGACGGCCGGACAGTGCTCTACCAGTCCTTCCGCTACGACCACGATGCGGATGATTACAACCTGCACTCAGACGTCTTTGCCCTCCAGCTCGACGGCGTGGATTCGGACGGAGACGGCCTGGAAGATGGCTGGGAAATGGCGTATTTCGACACATTAGCCCGCGATGGGAAGGGAGATTTTGATGAAGACGGCGTCAGCGATCGCCAGGAGTATCGGAGCGGCACCGATCCGACGAATCGTGGCTCGGTCTTCAAGGTGCTGGCCGTGACCCGCGTTGGTTCCGGTTCTACCCAGCTGCTTTGGGTGTCAACGCCCGGAGGCCGCTACCAGGTCGAAACGAAAGCCAGCCCGGACACTGGCGGCTGGACCCCGATCGGACTTCCCGTGACCGCTGCCGGCACCACCACGACGCTCCTGGATACGAGTTCCCCTCCCTCAGTCGCGCGCTATTACCGGGTCATGATGCTGCCTTAGCCGGAACGATTCAGTTGGGCGGCGGACGGTTGCGCCGCAGATTCTTGCGAAGGCCGAGGCGTGAGGAGCGAGCGTATTGAGATGAAATACGTAAGCGATGAACAACGAAGGCCTTCGCAAGGAGATCAAGCAAACGGCTGCTGGCCAACTGAGTCGTTCCGGCTTAGCCGACGGCTTTGGAAAAACCGATTCTTGACTCCAACGGTCTTCGCCCTATTTATACGTGCGTCTACACAAAGCAACCTAGCTGTTGCGACTGCGGTCGGTTCGGCGCGACTTTGGATCGACGGCATTCCATGAAACCGGGGTAGGGGTACCGCGTCTGCCGCCCCGGTTCCCTTCTCGAAACAAACGGCCGTTGTCCGACGCCCGCCTTCCATATAGGGTCCGCTCCGGCGCCCAACTCGATGAAGACTTCGTCCCCAGCCGTGCCGCGCATCCTCCTGGCCGATGACCAGGAGGACGTCCTCCATGCCCTCCGCCTCCTGTTCAAAGGCGAGGGGTGGGCGGCCGAGGCCGTTCGTTCTCCGGCTGAAGTTCTGGCCGCGCTCCGCGCGCGCGACTTCGATCTTCTCCTGATGGATTTGAACTACGCGCGCGACACCACTTCCGGTCGGGAGGGATTCGAATTGCTCGCCCAGGTGCAGGCCCTCGATGTCGCCCTGCCTGTCGTTGTCATGACTGCGTGGGGCAGCGTCGAGATGGCCGTTCTCGCCATGCGCCACGGCGCGCGCGATTTCGTCCAGAAGCCATGGGAAAACGAGCGTCTGCTCGCGGTCGTGCGCAATCAGATCGAGCTGGGTCGCGCCCTGCGCCGCACCGACAAGCTGGAAGCGGAAAACCAGCTCCTGCGCGCCCCGCGGGGCTTGTTCATCGCCGAATCGCCTGCCATGCGGCCGGTCATCGAGCTGATCGAGCGCGTCGGGCCCTCCGCCGCGAATGTCCTGATCACGGGCGAGAACGGCACCGGCAAGGGCGTCGTCGCCCGCGCGCTTCACGCCGCCTCCGCCCGCGCGTCCACTCCGCTCGTGGTCGTCAACATGGGCGGCTTCGCCGAGGGCGTTTTCGAGAGCGAGCTCTTCGGCCACGTCAAAGGCGCATTTACCGACGCCAAGTCCGATCGCCAGGGCCGGATCGAACTGGCCGATGGCGGAACGCTCTTCCTCGACGAAATCGCCAATGTGCCCCTGGCCCAGCAAACCCGACTGCTGCGCGTTCTCGAGATCGGCGAGTTCGAGCGCGTCGGGTCCTCCCGCACCCGCCGCGCGGACGTCCGCTTCCTTTCCGCCACGAACGCCGACCTCCGGGCCGAGGTTGAGGCCGGACGTTTTCGCCAGGATCTGTTGTTCCGCCTCAACACCGTCGAGATTCACCTGCCGCCGCTGCGCGAACGCCACGAAGACATCCCCGTGCTCGCCGGCTATTTTCTTCGGCAGCTGGCCGGACGCTATCGCAAAGACGTTCGGAAGTTGGACTCCGCCGCTGAAGAGCTCCTGCGCGGCCACCCTTGGCCCGGCAATGTGCGAGAACTGGAGCACGTCATCGAGCGTGCCGTGCTCATGGCCCGCGGCCCGGAGATCCAGCCGGATGATCTCGGCCTGCGCCCCCCGGCGACGGCCGCACCCCGCCTCGATGACATGAGCCTGGAAGAGGTCGAGGCCCATCTCATTCGTCGCACGCTGGCGCGCTGCGACGGCAATGCGCAGAAGGCCGCCGACGCCCTCGGCCTCAGCCGGAGCGCGTTTTATCGCCGGCTCGAGAAATACCGCCTCTGACCTCTGCCGTGGCTGCTTCTGAACACCGCCGGCGGCGGCTCAAACACGAGACGCGTATTCTCCTTCTGACCCTCGCTTCCGGGGCGCCCGCCGTCGGCCTCGCTCTCGGCCTGCTCTGGTCCTCGGAACTCGGCCCGCCGGCCCGCTGGACATTTGGGGTCGGCGCGGTCGTGCTCTGGTGGGCCATCGCCACGGCCGTCCGGGATCAGGTGGTCCGGCCGCTCCAGACCGCCGCGAACCTGCTCTCGGCCCTGCGCGAGGAAGACTTCTCCGTGCGCGCCCGCAGCCCGCGGCGTGATGACGCGCTCGGCGAGCTGATGCGCGAGATCAATGCGCTCAGCGAAACCCTGCGCGAACAACGCCTCGGCGCGCTCGAGGCCTCGGCCCTCCTGCGCACGGTGATGACCGAAATCGAAGTGGCCGTGTTTGCCTTCGACGACTCGGCGCGGCTCAAGCTCGTCAATCGCGCCGCCGAACGTCTGCTCGCCCGCCCGGCGGCCCAGCTCCTCGAACGCACCGCTGCGGAGCTCGGCCTCAGGGAGTACCTCGAGGGCGAGCCCGCCCGAACCGCGTCCGTTCATTTTCCGGGCAGCACCGGCCGCTGGGGCATTCGCCGCAGCTCGTTCCGCCAGGAAGGCCGCCCGCACCAACTGTTGGTCATGACCGATCTCAGCCGCGCGCTGCGCGATGAGGAACGCCAGGCCTGGCAGCGTCTCGTCCGCGTCATCGGCCATGAGCTCAACAACTCGCTCGCACCCATCAAATCCATCGCCGGCACGATGGGCACGTTGCTCGGCCGCAACCCCCGGCCGGACGATTGGGAATCCGACCTGCAAGGCGGCCTCGCTGTGATCGGATCCCGCGCGGACTCGCTCAGCCGTTTCATGGAGGCCTACGCCCGCCTGGCACGTCTGCCCGCGCCGCGCCGGCAGTCCATCGCCATCGAACCTGCGATCCGCCGCGTGGCCGCCCTGGAGACCCGGCTCAAGATAGAAGTTCAACCCGGCGCCGCCGTGACGCTCAGCGCCGATCCGGACCAGCTCGAACAGCTTTTGATCAACCTGATCCGCAATGCCGTCGACGCCGCCACCGAGGGCGCGCGACCGGGTGCGGTGACCGTCGGCTGGACCCGTGGAGATGCCGTGCTCGACGTCTGGGTGCGCGACGATGGCCCGGGAATTTCCGATTCGTTGAACCTTTTCGTCCCCTTCTTTACTACCAAACCCACCGGGACCGGCCTGGGCCTCGCCTTGTGCCGGCAAATCGCCGAAGCGCACGGCGGTTCGCTGACCCTGGAGAACCGGCCCGATCGCGCCGGCTGCATTGCCCGCCTGCACCTCCCGCTCCCGCCCGTAGAGTAAGTCGGGCTTCCGCTGACAGCCCAGCGACGGTCCGCCACCGATCAACGCCGGGCTGCACCGCGTCGGCCGAAATCACCAAATTTGAGCTCGCGAGTTTTCAGGAGATCTGCTTGTCTTTCGCGGCTTGCAGATTTTTCCCCGGCAATTTTTTTTGGCAGTGGGCGCGTGCCTGCTGCTGGGCATGTTTATCGCCCGTGGACAAGGGATCCCCACCCCATCTTCGCGCTGGGACGTTCATTTTGGGGGCACGAATGGCGAGATTGCGACCGCGGTTTTGCCCAGGTCCGATGGCGGCGTGTTGGTCGGAGCCACCTCGAGTTCCGGCGCCGGCGGCGGCAAGACGACCGAAGGGTTTGGCGGAGTCGACTATTACGTGGTGAATCTGGACGCGGACGGCCACCGTCTTTGGGAAGGCTCCTACGGTGGAAATGCAGATGATTTCCTGACCTGCCTGGCCCCGGCCGCTAATGGTGGATTCCTGGTCGGGGGATACTCGTCGTCTCACACTAATGGGAACAAGTCGGCCCTGAATCGCGGATCGGCTTCGCGCGATTTCTGGGCGGTACGGGTCGACGCCACCGGCCATCGGCTTTGGGATGAGACGTACGGCGGATCCGGAACCGATGAACTGCGGGCGGCGCGGGCGCTGCCGGACGGCGGATTTATCTTGGGAGGAATCTCCGATTCGCTGCCAGGAGGCACGTTGGGAAACAAGACCGCTCCGCGGTTGGGCAGCACGGACATCTACCTTGTGCGGATCGATTCGCTCGGACGCATCGTCTGGGATCGAACCTACGGTGGGAGCGGAACGGACAGCTTGATGGCCATCGAATCGCTCCACGACGGTGGGTATCTCGTGGCCGGCACGTCCACCAGCACGAATGGGCAGCGCACAGTGGCCTACGGCGACCAGGATTTCTGGCTCCTGCGTCTCGATCCTGACGGCAATGTCGTGTGGCAACAATCCTACGGAGGCAGCGGGCGCGAAACGCTTCTCGGGGCATGTTTGAACCGCCGGCCACTCCGGCTTTACGGAAACTCCACGTCCCCAAACGACGGATCGAAAACCAGTTTCGAGCCGCCGGCGGGCACCTTTTGGCGATGGGTGGTCGAAGTGGGCGACGACGGACGCCAACTTCGGGATTTTGCCCTCCCGATGGACATCGTCAGGTCGATCGATTCCACGCCGGACGGCGGGTTCGTCGCGTGCCGTCAGTCCACGGAAACGACGGCGGGTCTGGTCCGCTTCGATTCGCGCGGTGAGTTGCTTTGGGAAACCCACTATCCGTCCACATCGCCGTCGGCGGTTAGCCGGCTCGTCATGGCTCTCGACGACGGATCATTTTTATGGGGCGGCGATGGTTTCTACACGGGCGCGAGCACCGACCTGCGAATCATTCGGACGACGCCGGAACGCTATTCGGTCGACGCCACGCCGTCGTTTCCCGAGCGGGGCTCGGTCACGTTGAACCCCACAGCGGGCGGGGACGGCCGTTTCGAAGGCGGCACGCGAATTGTCCTGACGGCAACGCCCGAGGCTGGGTTCGAATTCAGTTACTGGAGCGGATCGACGGGAAGCGTCGTGAACCCAATGACGCTGTTCGTCGATGGGGACAAGTCGGTGACGGCGAATTTCTCCCGGCAATCCGGGTCGCCTCAAATCGCAATCGACCCGATGGCGATCTCAATGAACGTGGGAGATTTCGTCAATGCGAGGGAGCTTCGAATCTGGAACTCGGGCGCGGGAACGCTGCGCTATTCCCTCGTGGCCAATCAAACTTGGATCCGAATTGAACCTTCCACCGGCGTCAGCGTGGGCGAAACCAATGGTCATCGTATCATCATTGACCCAGCCGCGTTCGACGGCGGCATTCATCAAGGCGTGATCTCCGTCCGGGTCTCTTCGACTCCGGCATCCACGATGCCCATACCGCTGACCGTACGTCGTGCGGTCAGCCTCGGCGCTCCCGTGCAGTGGCAGCGAGTGTTGAACGTGCCCGGCACCTGGGGATCGGGGTTCAACGCCGTGGTCCCAACACCGGATGGCGGGGTGTTGGTCGGCGGCGCTGCCGCCGACACCGGTGGCAGCAAGACCAGCCCGGCCCATGGCGGAGGCGATTTTTGGATCGTGCGAATGGACGCTGAGGGAAATTCGATTTGGGACCGGTCCTTTGGGGGCGACCAGGAGGACATTCTCTACGCGATGGCCCCGACCCCGGATGGTGGATGGATCCTCGGTGGCACCACGAAATCAGGAGCAAATGGGACCAAATCCAGCCCGGGATTTGGCGCGACGGATTACTGGGTGATTCGCGTCGATGCGGAGGGACGGCAAGTTTGGGAGGCGACGTTTGGCGGAGTCGGCGATGACGATCTGACCGCACTCGCCGTGACGCCAGACGGCGGTTTCCTCGCGGCCGGCGAGTCGTACTCGCCCGCCGGCGGCAACAAAACCAGCGACACTTTCGGCTCTGCTGACTATTGGGTCGTTCGCCTCGATGCTGACGGCCATAAGCTTTGGGATCGTTCTTACGGAGGCAATTCAATCGACATCGGCCGCAGCATCGCGGTTCGGCCCAATGGCGACTTCATTTTCGGTGGAACGTCCCCCTCGGTTAGTGGCTCGGGCAACAAATCAGCCGCTCGCTTTGGCAACTTGGACTTCTGGTTGGTCCGGGCGAATGCCGCGGGCGACCGCATCTGGGACCGCAGTTTCGGCGGGACAAACTGGGACGTCGCGTGGGGCATGACCCCGACGCCCAACGGCGTTGCGCTCGCCGGCGGCAGCCACGGCACGGGCGGCAACAAATCGTCGCCGACTTTTGGAGACACCGACTACTGGGTCGTCCAAACCGACGAGGAAGGCTCGATGCAATGGAACAGAGCGTTCGGGGGACGCGCTTGGGAAGAAGCGCACGTGGCGGTGGCGACCCGTGACGGCGGCCTGCTTGTCGCTGGCGTCGCCTCCGTCAGCCCCGGCGGCAATCGAACGGCGCCGGTGATCGGGGGACAGGATATCTGGTTGGTGCGCACCGACGCTTCCGGCAACAAACTCTGGGACGCCACCGTCGGCACACCGCTCGACGATTACGTATATGGCGCCACTTCCACATCCGATGGCGGGTTCGTCCTGGCGGGTTTTCAAAATGTCGGCGAACCGGGTCATGCTCTGGTCCCACAAGCGCTCGTCATCAAGCTCGCGCCGGAAGTGCCCCGGCTAACCGCGCCGCCGCAGGCCCGCCCCGATCTTGAACGAGACGGCTTCCGCCTGCGCCTGTTGGGCGAGTCCAATCGCGTTTACGTGCTCGAGTCGTCGCCCGACCTTCTCCACTGGACGCCCTGGTCCACCAACCTTTCGCCCGACATCGAGATGAACCTCGTCGACCCCGAAGCCCGCACGCGGCCCGGACCCACGTTCTATCGAACCAGATAGGCCGCCGAACGCGCTCCGCCCACTTCTCCGCCCGTTGAAAAATCACTAAACTTCGTTCACGCGCGCGATGACGAATCCGTCGTATCCCTTCGTGCCGACGGTTTGCAGGCCGGTGGCCGTGACGCGCGGCTCCCGAGCCAACACCTCAACAAACCGACGCATGCCGCGCACACGTTCGTCGTCAGAGCCGGCGTTCACGATTTCTCCGGCCCGCACCACGTTATCGGCAATGATGATCGAACCGGGGCGTGTCAACCGCAGCGCCCAGTCAAAATAATCGGCGGTGGACGGCTTGTCGGCGTCGATAAACACCAAATCAAACGGGCCCTGGCCCGCGTCGGCCAGGCGGCGCAGTGAATCCAGCGCCGGCCCGATCCGGATCTCGACGCATTTCTCCATTCCAGCCCGGCGGATGTTTTCGGCCGCGACGGTGGCATGTCGGGGATCCACTTCGAGCGTGACCAAACACCCGCCCGGCGGGAGGGCGCGCGCCAGCCAGATGGTGCTGTAACCTCCCAAGGTTCCGATCTCCAAAATCCGCTGCGCGCCGACCATGGACGCCAGCATGGACAACAGTTTGCCTTGTGGAGCGGAAACATCGATGGCCGGCAGGCCAGCTTGTGCGTTGGCGGCCAGGGTGGCGTCCAGGTCCCGACCGGGCGCCACTAACGTCTCGGTCAGGTATCGATCCACCGCGGACCACAGCTCTTGACTCATCCTGCGTTCGAGTCTCCACCACGCCATCTCCTTGGACAACCGGATTTCGCTCCGGAGTCTGCGCCAGCGCCGAGAGCATCCACCCACCCTCGGCCGGCCTCCGTCCCAGTTTCGGGACGACCCCTTCCCGCAAACGGGAACGGCTTGGGGATCGCCGACTGGCCGATGCAGGATCCGGCCGCAAAACCGACCTTTCGCCGATGGCACGGCGCGTGCAAAGACTCACACGAACTCGAACCATGAAGCTGAACGGATGAAACGATGGTGGTGCTTTTTCCTGCTGGCCTGCGTGCCCGCAGCCGTCGCAGAGACTCCAGGCGGCTCGACGCGCGCCTTGACCCTTCCCCAATGCATCGAACTGGCCATCCAACACAACTTCGACGTGAAGATTGAGCAGGTCGGCATCGCCGTGGCCCGCCATCGGCTGGGCGAGGGCTACGGAATTTTCGACCCGGAGCTGCGCGGATCCGCGGTCCGGGGCAACAGCCTTTCACCGGGAGGCATCGACGATCAGAACCGTCCATACTCCGGGACAAAGACCCATCAAGATTCGTTTTCCGGCCGGGTGGTGGGCCTGCTCCCCAGCGGCTTGACCTACGATTTTGGCGGCGACATCGACGATGCGAACGGCACGGCGCCAGACGGGCCGTTTGAAAATTCCGGCGGCGGCCTCGCTCTGCGGCTCCGGCAACCGCTGCTCAGGAATTCCTGGATCGATGAACGCCGCCTTTACATTCAGACCAGCCGCCAGCGCCTCAAGATCTCCGAGCTGGCCTGGCGCGGGCAGGTCATGGAAACCGTCACCCGCGTCGAAGTCACCTTCTACGATCTGCTCCTGGCCCGGGAATCGGTCAAGGTGCAGGAGCAGGCCCTCCGCCTTGCCGAAGAACTCCTGTCCGCCAACCGGGCCCGCATCGCCCAGGGCGTTCTCGCCGCGCTCGACGAAAAACAAGCGGAGGCGCAGGTCTCCGCCCAGCGCGCCCTCCTGCTCATCGCGCAACAAAATGTCCGCGTGCAGGAAAATCTCCTCATCGGATTGCTCAGCGACAATCTCGCGGAGTGGGCTGACACCACCCTGCAACCGGCCGGTGAGCTGTCCGCTACCCCGGCGTCGCCCCAGCGAAGCGAAAGCTGGCAGCGCGGCCTCGCGAGCCGGCCGGACGTTCTCCAGGCCCGCGAAGAGCTCACCCGCCTCGGCTATGTCGTCAGCTTCAATCGCAACCAGCTCTTGCCCCAGCTCGACGTCGTCGGGGCCTATGGTCAAAGCGGTTCCGATCGGGAGTTGCACGGCGCCTTCGACCAGATCGGCCGCGGCTCCAGCCCGTTCCACTCTTACGGATTGCAGCTTTCCGTCCCGCTCACGCGCCACGGCCCCCGCGAAGGTCTCAAGGCCACCAAAGCCGAACGTGAACAATCCAACCTCCGCCTCAAACAGCTCGAGCAGCAGGCCATGCTGCAAATCGACGACGCCATCCAGGCCGTGGATACGGACTTCAGCCGCGTCGCCACCACCCGCCAGGCCCGCGAGTTCGCCGAAGCCGCCCTCCAGGCCGAGCAAACCAAAATGGACAACGGAAAAAGCACCAGCTTCGTGGTGCTGCAATTGCAGCGCGACCTCACCTCGGCCCGCTCCGAGGAAATCCGGGCGCTGGCCGAATACAACAAGGCGCTCGCCCTGCTCGCCTTCCGCGAAGGCAGCGTGCTCGAACGACATCAAATCACCCTGGAAACCAAATGAGGAATGCACCCGCTGCACGATTGGACTTACGATTGACGATTTGCGATTTTCGAACCGCCCATAACAGCAAATCCGAAATCCGAAATCCGAAATCCGAAATCGTAAATCTTAAATCGCACCGTTTCCCATGGACGTAGCCCGACCTGACATCGCCCGACGCAAGCGCCGCCGCCGCTGGCTGCTCTCCGCCGCCGCCCTCATCGCCCTCGCCGCGGTCTCGCTTGGTCTCTCCCGCCTCAAGCCCGCCGCGCCCACCGTCGAGAAAGGCGGCGTGTGGACCGACACCGTCAAGCGCGCCACCACCGAAAGTCCGATGCTGCGCCAGGTCCGGGGCAACGGGTCGCTCGTGCCCGAACAGATCCAGTTCGTGCAATCCGAAACCGACGGGCGGGTGGAACGCATCCTGATCAAGCCCGGCGCGTCGGTCAGCCCGGATACGATTCTGATGGAGCTCAGCAACGCCGAGCTGGCCCAGGCCGTGTTCGACGCCGAGTTCCAGGTCAAGATCGGCACCGCCCAGCTGGCCAAACTCAAAGTGCAGCTGGAAAGCGATCGCCTGACCCAAAAAGCCGCGGTCGCCACCCTGAAATCCGAGTCCGAGCAGGCACAACTGGTCGCCGAAGCCGACGAGAACCTGTCCAAACGCGGCCTCCAACCCATCCTCACCGCCAAGCAATCCCGCGCCAAGGCCACTGACCTGAAGGGCCGCGTCGGGATCGAGGAGGAACGTCAGCGCATCTCCCTCGATTCCGCCCAGGCCCAAATCGCCGCGGCCGAGGCCGAGCTCGACAAGACCCGCGCCCTGCTCAACCTGAAGAAGCGCCAGCTCGCCGCCCTCCAGGTCCGCGCCGGCATCGAGGGCGTTCTCCAGCAAATCGGCGACACCCAGATGCTCCAGGTCGGCCAACGCATCACCCCCAGCGCCACCCTCGCCAAAATCGTCCAGCCCACTCGCCTGAAGGCGGAGATCAAAATCGCCGAGACCCAGGCCAAGGACGTGCTCATCGACCAGATCGCCGCCATCGACACCCGTAACGGCGTCATCCCCGGCCGGGTCATACGAGTGGATCCCGCCGTGGTGAACGGAACGGTCACCGTCGACGTTAAACTCGAAGGCGAGCTCCCGCGGGGAGCCCGCCCCGACTTGAGCGTCGACGGCACGATCGAGCTGGAACGTCTCGATCACGCGGTCTACGTCGGGCGCCCCGTCCAAGGCCAGCCCAACAGCACCGTCAGCCTGTTCAAATTGGTCGACGACGGGCGCGCGGCGGTGCGCGTGCCGGTCCAGCTGGGACGCACCTCGGTCAGCACCGTGGAAGTCGTGCAAGGTCTCGAAGTCGGGGACCAAATCATTTTGTCCGACATGTCCCAGTGGGACGCGTATGACCGGGTGCAGTTACGGTAACCGTTAATTTTTGGCTCAATTGATCTATGTCTCTCATTCACCTCGAAGGCATCAAAAAGGTTTTCTTCACTGATGAAGTCGAAACGCACGCGCTGGCCGAGATTCATCTGACGATCGACCAGGGTGAATACGTGTCGATCGCCGGTCCCTCCGGCTGCGGCAAGTCCACCCTGCTCTCGATCCTCGGCTTGCTCGACACACCAACGGACGGTCTCTACACGCTGAACGGCCAGGCGGTCGCGAACCTGGACTTCGCTGCCCGCGCGCGCATCCGCAACAAGGAGATCGGGTTCATCTTCCAAAGTTTCAACCTCATCGGCGACCTCACCGTGTTCGAGAACGTCGAGCTCCCGCTGACCTACCGCGGCATGAACGCCGCCGACCGCAAAACCGCCGCGGTCCAGGCACTCGAGCGCGTCGGGATGGGCCACCGCATGAAACATTATCCGTCCCAGCTCTCCGGCGGCCAGCAACAGCGCGTCGCCGTGGCCCGCGCTCTCGGGGGCAAACCCAGCATCCTGCTCGCCGATGAACCCACCGGCAATCTCGACTCCAAAAACGGGGATGCCGTCATGGCGTTGCTGCGCGATTTGCACCGGGAAGGCGCCACCATTTGCATGGTCACCCACGACCCCCGCTTCGCCAACCACGCCGACCGGCAAATCCACCTCTTTGATGGGCGCGTGGTGGAGGAGTCGTCGCTCGCCCCCGAAACCTGAACCCTTCACCGGGATGACCGGATCCCATGCAACGATGCAGGCAAAGCTTCCCATGAACCGCAAGGTAGGGCGCGCTCTCCGCAGCGCGCCGTTAGCCCGGCCATGCGCAACCGAAGATTCGGAAAACTCCAGCCTCGAGGAACGCTTCCCGCCGGCCAGCCGTTCGATCGTTTCTGCGGGCGAGGACGCCCGCACCCCGGGTTCATGGCCCCGACCCACGTCCGCTCGGGAGGTCTTGCCTCACTGTGAATCCTTGGAGTGCGCCGACTTGTCGGCGCTTTCCATCGGGGGACTTGTCCCCCCGGCGAAACACGATCGCAAAAATGTCCAGGCTCCGAACGGGCGACGAGTCGCCCGGAGCAAAGCGATGACAAGTCACCGCACTCCAGAGGTCAAACGTTTCGCCTTCCCATGATTCGACTGAACAACATCGAAAAGAGCCTGCCGACGAAGCCTAGCCCGACCTACCTCCTGCGACAGATCAATCTGGAGATCGGCGAGGGCGAGTTTGTCACCATCATGGGCCCGAGTGGCGCCGGCAAGTCCACCCTGCTCAGCGTGATCGGCTTTTACGATCACGCATGGGAAGGCGAGTATCATTTCGCCGATCAGCCCGTGCATCGCCTCAAGCCAAAGGAGCGGGCGGAGCTGAACAAGAAACACGTCGGCTTCGTGTTTCAACAGTTTCATTTGCTCGAGGATCTCACCGTGGCCGAAAACCTCGACATTCCCCTTTCGTATCGCGACATCAAAAAGTCCGAACGCCAGGCGCTCGTGGCCGACACGCTCGACCGGTTCGGCATCGTGGGAAAGAAGGACTTGTTCCCAAACCAGCTTTCCGGCGGCCAACAGCAGCTCGTCGCCGTGGCCCGCGCCGTCATCGCCAAACCCAAACTGCTGCTGGCCGACGAACCCACCGGCAACCTCCACTCCGAGCAAGGGCGCGAAATCATGGAGCTGTTCAAAAAGCTCAACGCCGACGGCACCACCATTATCCAGGTCACCCATTCCGAAACGAACGCCGCCTACGGCCAGCGCATCATCCGGCTGCGCGACGGTTGGATGGAAAAATCGTGATGAGCTCGAATCCAAGAGCCTGGCTGAAACCTGAGCCGGATCCCGCGGCGAGCGATTTTGGCCTGCCCAAGGCGGCAGGGCCCGGACATTTCCCGCTCATGGCTCGTAACTCATAACTCATAACCTCAGAATGACTCAGCCCGAACCGCTGAAGCAAAGCACGCCGCTGAAATGGTCCACCGGCACCGGCACGGAGGTCTGGGCGCTTTTCTGCGCCTGCATCGCCGGAGACCTGTCGTCGGTCCAGCGACTCTTGGAGAAGGATCCGTCCCTGGTCCGCTGCCACTGGGCCTATCGCAAGCCGATTTATTTTGCGGTGCGGGAAAACCGGCTCGAGGTGGCGAACTATCTCCTCGATCGCGACCCGGATCCCGCCGGGCTCGCCGTCAACGACAGCCTGCTCGAGATCAGCCGGGATCGCGGCTACGCGGACATGGAGCGCCTGCTGGAAACCAAGCTCGCCGCGCGTCATGGAGCGTCCGCGCGGGGCGAACCGGTCGCCGCCGCGCTGCGCGAACAGGATCTGCCCAAGGCCCGTGCCTTGCTCGATGCGTCGCCGGAACTGATCCATGCTGGCGATCGCGCTTCCAGCCAGCCCATCCATTGGGCGGTCATGACCCGCCAGCTGGACGCCATCGACGAGATGCTCCAGCGCGGGGCAGACATCAATGCACGGCGCGGCGATGGCGCGCTGCCCATTCACCTCACCAACGGCGACTATCACTACCGCGGCTGGCGCGACGTGCCCAAGGATTGGCCGACCACGCCTGCCGCCGTCTACGACCATCTGGTGGCCCGCGGCGCCACCATTGATCTCGGCATGGCCTGCGCCACCGGCAACCTGCCCCGCGTCCGCCAGTTGCTCGACGGAGACCCGTCGCTCGTCAATCGATGCTCCGAGTATAACGGCTACTACATCGGAGCCGGCGCGCCGATCAAAAATGCCGCCGCCCGCGGCCACCTTGAAGTTGTCCAATTGCTGCTTGAACGCGGCGCCGATCCGAACCTGCCGGAGGAAGGCATCGCGCCCGACGGCCACGCACTTTATTCCGCGGCCGCCAACGGTCATCACGAGATCGTCCGGCTGCTGCTGGCTCGCGGTGCGCATCCCAACGCCGAGGTGGAGAGTTCCGCGGATACTCTCAGCCGCGTCATTTCGAACAACGATCAGGAGATGATCGACCTGCTCTGCGCCCACGGCGCCGCGCGCGCCGTTCACCTCCTCGCCTACCACAACGATCTGCGGACTGCGGCCGCCGTGTTTGCGGCGAACCCCGCGCTGGCCATCGACCCCGAGGCGCTGGCCAATGCCGCCGGTGAAGGCCATGAGGATTTCGTCCGGCTGATGTTGCGTTATCAGCCCGACCTCCCGCGTCAGGTCGCGTTTCCCGGCTGGTCCGTCGGGGCCAAGACCCGCGAATTGAACGAGCTTCTTTTCCAGCACGGGATGAACCCAAGCGCGCCCGACTGGCTGGGCATCACCGCGCTGCACCATCTCGCCCGCAAGGGCGATTTGGAAAAAGCCGCGCTCTTCCTCGATCACGGCGCCGATCTCCACGCCCGCGATGAAGATATTTGTTCAACGCCATTAGGCTGGGCCGCCAAGTTTGGAAAAAAGGCCATGGTGGAATTTCTGCTCCAACGCGGCGCGCGGCCGAATCTCCCTGACGACCCGCCGTGGGCCACGCCTTTAGCGTGGGCCCAGCGCCGCGGCCATGAGGAGATAGCATCCCTGCTGCGAACGTTGGTGACGAATGGCGAGTGACAAGTGACGAGCCCCATAACTCATAACTCTTAGTTCCCCCATGACTGACCTGCGTTTCGCCTTGCGACAGTTGCTGAAGAATCCCGGCTTCGCGGCCGTAGCGGTGCTCACGCTCGCGCTTGGCATCGGCGCCAACACCGCCATCTTTAGCGTCGTCAACGGCGTGCTCCTGAGGCCACTGCCGTATTCCCAACCGGACCAACTGGCCCAGCTGCGGGAAGAGGGGTCGGGGAGGCCCAACGCAGTGATCGGGAGCGTCGCGTTTATCGCAATCAAAGCCCAGAGCCAGTCGCTGTCACGCATCGCCGCCTACACGGAGGGCGACATGAACCTGACGGGATCGGGCTCAGCCGAACGAGTTCTGGGCGGCGCCGTCACGGCGGATTTTTTTCCGCTCCTGGGCGTGCAGCCCGCCTCTGGACGCAACTTCGTTCCGGAAGAGGACAAGCCGAACGGTCCGAAGGTGGTCATCCTCGGACATGGCCTTTGGCAAAATCGATTCGGCGGCGATCCCAGTTTGCTGGGGCGGACGATCGCACTGAACGACCAGAGCTACACGGTGGTGGGGATCCTACCCGCCAGCTTCCAATATCCTGAACCGTTTCAGCTCTGGATTCCGCTCGGCTTGAACGAAACAGGCACCGCCGGCGGGCCTCTCGCGAAGTTCGGTGAGGGCATGATCCAGGTGAAGGCCATCGCTCGACTGAAACCCGGCGTGACCCTGGCCCAGGCCGAGACCGAGGTGCAGACGATTGCCCAGCGCCTCGAGCCGACTCAGCCGACGCGAACAAAGTCCGGCCGCGAAGGCCGCGAAGGGGGCGAAGGCGACAGGGTTCGCGGTGAAGATTCGGTCCTGAAGTTGGTCACGTTGCACGAGCAGGTCGTTGGCGAGATGAAAGGAGCGTTGCTCGTGTTACTTGGCGCGGTGGCTCTGGTCCTCCTCATTGCCTGCGCGAATGTGGCCAACCTTCTCCTGGCCCGCGCCGCCGCGCGCCAACGCGAGATGGCTGTGCGCGCCGCGCTGGGGGCGAGTCGGCTCCGCGTCGTGCGCCAATTGCTGACCGAAAGTGTGGTTCTCTCCCTAGCGGGAGGCGCGCTGGGTTTGCTCCTGGCGGTTTGGAGCGTCCGCGTGCTTGGTCAGTGGACGGCCACCAGCCTGCCGGCCATGCGTGGCATTGGCATCGATGCGTGGGTCCTGGCGTTTACCCTCGGAGTTTCGGTGCTCACCGGCCTGACCTTCGGACTCGCCCCGGCGATTCAAATCTGGCGAACCGATGTCAATGCCGCGCTCAAAGAAGAAGGCCGGGGTGACACCGGCGGACGCCGCCGAGGGTTCCGCCACGTTTTGGTCGTCTCTGAGGTCGCCGTGGCGCTGGTGCTGCTCATCGGCGCCGGGTTGTTGATCAAAAGTTTTTCGAGGCTGACGGAGGTGCGGCCCGGCTTCCGCACCGATGGAGTCCTGACCTGTCAGGCGACGCTGACCGGAGGCAAATCCGCCGCGCAGAAGGCCGACCTCGTCGAGCAAATCGTCCAACGCTTGAAGACCATTCCCGGCGTGGAAGCCGCCGCGGCCACCGACTCCCTGCCCCTCACGCCGTTTTCGCGGATCTCTCCCGCGGAAATCGAAGGGCGCCCCCCCATCGACTTTACTAAAGCAAAGCCGGGTGAAATTCGCCCTGTTTCGCGTCCGGTGGTGACCATCGATTACTTCAACACCATGGGTATTCTGCTGAAGGGCGGGCGCACATTCACACCGGAGGATAGTCACCCCGCGGCCGCCGCCGTAATCGTCAACGAGGCGTTCGAAAAACATCACTTTCCGGGAGGAACTGCCCTGGGCAAGCGCATCCGCCTGAGGGCCGGTGGTGGCGAGTCGCGTTGGCAAACGGTGGTCGGAATCGTGGGCGACGTCCGGCAGAGTGGGTTGGCCGGGGACGTCAAGCTGGAGGTGTATAGCCCCAAGCTGGAGGCCATGGGAGGCGAGATGAGCTTTGTGCTTCGAGTCGGCAGCGAACCGGCGAGTTACATTCCAGCCTTGCGACGGCTCGTTGCGGAAGTGGACCCAAACCAACCCCTCCACCACGTGATGACCATGGAACAGCGACTGGCCAACACGACCACGTCGCGCCGGCTGAGCACGACCCTGCTCGTCACCTTCGCCGGTGTCGCCCTGCTGCTGGCCGTCGTGGGGATCTACGGGGTGATGTCGTATTCCGTGTCCCAGCGCCGGGGCGAAATCGGAGTTCGCATGGCCCTGGGCGCGGAGAAGAGCGACGTGCTGGGGTTGATCCTTGGAGACGGCCTGCGCCTCGCCGTCGTGGGCGTGGCCTGCGGCGTGGCCGGGGCATTGGTCCTGACGCGATATCTCTCCAGCCTGCTTTACTCGGTGCAGGCGCTCGACCCCTGGATTTTTTCCACCGGCGCGCTGGCGTTGACGGGCGTGGCGCTCCTCGCCTGCTGGCTCCCGGCCCGCCGCGCCGCGCGCGTCGACCCGATGGTGGCGTTGAGAAATCAGTGATGAGTGATGAGTGATGAGTGATGAGCGATGAGTCCAAATAACTCAGCAAAGTCTTCGCCGAAGAGCGTTGAGCATCTTGCGCACCTCTTCCAGCAGCGATCGGCTCGCGGCGCAGTGTTCTGCTTCGATGAAGCCCAGGTCGATGCTGAGCAGAAGCTGGGTGTCCAGCTCGGCCGCCGATCCTTCCGCATGGGAAATGAACTGCCGGAACTCGCCCGGGGTCGAGCGAGCCTGACCTTCGGCAATATTGGACGGAATCGACACGACAGCGCGTCTCATCTGCGCGATCAGACCAAAGCGCTCCTCGCCCGGAAACGATCCTGTGAGTTCATACACGTCCTTGACCAGCCGCATGGATTTTTACCACACGAACAGGTCCCGATAGCTTTTCACCGATTCCTCCAGCTTAATCTGCATTGCAGCCTCCTCTATTGGCGTGGACGGTGGTCTGACCGAATCCTCAGGTCAAGCACTCCTCGCTCATCCCTCATCACTCATCACTCGTCACTATGAACGCCTTTCGCTTCGCCTGGCGCCAGCTGCGCAAGAATCCCGGCTTCACGGCGGTGGCGGTGCTCACGCTGGCCCTCGGCATCGGCGCCAACACCACCATGTTCTCGCTGGTCAACGGCGTGTTGTTGAAGCCGCTGCCTTTTCCTGAAGCCGACCAGCTGGTGGCGCTCTTCAACCACCAGCGGGCGCAAGGCCAGGATTTTGTCGGTCTTTCCGCGCCCGCCTTCCTCGATTGGCGCGCCCAGCAAAAGTCGTTCGAAGATCTCGCCGCCTATCAACCTGCAGGGTTCGATCTGACCGGGCAGGGAGAGCCAGCGCGTCTGACCGGCGTTCGCGCCTCCGCCAGCCTTTTTCCGCTCCTCCGCGTGCAGCCCGGGCTCGGACGCATTTTTTCCATCGACGAGGACGTGGACGGAAAAAAACGCGTGGCGATTCTCGGCGATCGCTTGTGGAAGGAGCGATTCGACGGCTCTCCTCATGTCCTCGGCCAAGGGATCACACTCGAGGGAAACACCCACACCGTCATCGGCGTGATGCCTCCCGGGTTTCGTTTTGCCGGGATCGACGCCGATGTCTGGATGCCGATGGGATTCGCAGGGTGGGAGCTGGAGAACCGCGGCGGTCACAATTACCAGGTCCTCGGTCGGCTTAAGCCCGGCGTGTCCTTCGAACAGGCCCAATCGGAAATGGCAGGGATTGCCAGTCGGTTGGCCCGCCAGCAGGAGGCGGATCGTGGCTGGGGAGCGACGCTGGTGCCGTTGCGGGATCAGCTCGTCGGCCGCTCCCGAAAATCGTTGTGGATCCTTTTCGGTGCCGTCGGATTTGTTCTCCTGATCGCGTGCAGCAACATCGCCAATTTGCTGTTGGCCCGGGCCTCCCGACGCGCCCGCGAGTTCGCCATTCGCGGTGCGCTCGGCGCAGGGCGCCCGACCATTCTTCGGCAGCTCGTGTTGGAAAGTCTGTTGCTCGCCGCCCTCGGCGCCGTCGCCGGCTGGTTTGTCGCTCAAGCCGGCCTGACTCTCGTGCTCAAGCTCGGTGCCGTTGGGTTGCCCCGCCTGGAAAACGTCCGGCTCGACGGCACCGTGGCTCTTTTCTCCACCGTGACCACTCTCCTGACGGGCCTCGGCTTTGGTCTGGTGCCCGCCTGGTTCGCGTCCCGGGTCAACCTGGGCGACGCGCTGAATGACTCCGCGCGCGGCTCTTCCAGCGGGCGGGGGCACGCGCTGCGCAGCGGATTTGTGGCCGCGCAACTTGCCCTGGCGCTCGTCCTTTTGATCGGCGCAGGCCTGATGCTGCGTAGCCTGGCCAACATTCGCGCGTTGGATCCCGGCTACCGCCCCGAACGGATTCTGACCGCTTCCCTCATGATGGGCGATGCCCGGTTCCCGGGAAAAAATGTTCGTGAACGCGAGCCGCTGCGCCGGGCTTTTCTGGATCGAGTGGTGGAGCGGGTGGCCGCGATTCCAGGCGTGGAATCCGCCGCGTCCGTCATGGGCATGCCGCTCACAGCAATCGGAGCACGCATGCAGGTGTTCGTGCTCGGTCGAGGCGAACCCCAGGCAAGCGAACCCCAAGTGGCCGGCTACTCGCAGGTCAGCACCAACTATTTTCAAACGATGGGAATTTCCCTTCGGCAAGGCCGCCACTTCGACGGGCACGACACGGTGGACAGACCGTTCGTCGCCATCGTCAACGAGACATTCGTGCGGAAGTTCTTCCCCAACGAGAATCCGCTGGGCCAACGGCTGAAGGTGATGGATGGATATCGGGATCGACCAACCGAGATTGTTGGCGTCATTCGCGACACACGGCAGCGGGACATCATCAGTCCGCCCGACGCCGAAATGTATTTTCCGTCGGCGCAGCGGGTCTCGTTCAACGGCCAGCTTGTCCTTCGCACCGTCGGGGATCCGGCGACGATGATTCCGGCGCTGACCAAGGCTGTGGCGGAACTCGACCCGCGCCAGCCGCTCTACTTCGTTCGGACTCTGACCTCGTTGATGGCGGATTCCTATGCCCAACAACGCTTGCAGCTCATCCTGCTCGCGGCGTTCGCCGGGATCGCCCTGGTTCTGGCTTTGGTCGGAGTCTACGGGGTGATGGCCTGCGTCGTGGCGCAACGCCAGCGTGAGATCGGCGTGCGCCTGGCATTGGGCGCACGGCGCGGCCAGGTGCTGGCCCTGATCCTTGGGCAATCAATGAAGCTTTCGGGAGTGGGCATCCTGATCGGACTCGGTGCAGCCTTGGCGCTGACCCACCTGCTCCGAAGTTTGTTGTTCGAAATCTCGCCCATCGATCCGCTGACATTCCTCGCCGTGCCGCTGCTCCTCGCCGCCGCGGCCCTCGCGGGCGGCTGGCTGCCCGCCCGCCGCGCGGCAGGAGTCGATCCCATGGTGGCGTTGCGAAACGAGTGACGAGTGAGAAGTGAGAAGTGACACGTGATGAGTGCGAATACGTCAGGAAAGGCTCTGCCTAAGGGCGATGTGCATCTCGCGCACCGCACTCGAAAGCGTTCGTCTCGGCGCCCATCGTTCCGGTTCGATGAAGGCCAGACCTACGCCGAGCAGCCGCATGGATTCTTGCCAGACAAACAAGTCACGATGATTTTCTCCCCTGTCCTGCCGTTTGCTCTGGGTTTCAATCTCCTCCATAGCCATAGCCGCTTGGCTGCGTCATTCAGCACGTCAAGCGCTCATCACTCATCCCTCATCACTCGTCACTATGAATGACTTTCGCTTCGCCCTGCGTCAGCTGCTCAAAAATCCCGGCTTCACCACCATCGCCGTGCTCACGCTGGCGCTCGGCATCGGCGCGAACACCGCCATCTTCACCGTCGCCTACGGCGTGCTGCTGAAGCCGCTGCCCCTGCCCCAATCGGATCGCGTGGTCAGCCTTTGGGAAACAAAGCCCGGCGGAAAATTCGACAAGGTCCCGGCCGCCGCCCCGAACTATCTCGACTGGAAAGCCCAGGCCAAATCGTTCGCCGCCCTCAGCGCCTGGCAGCCGTCCTCCGTCAACGTGGGCGCGGACGGCGGATCGCCTGAACGCTGGACCGCCGCCTCGGTCCACGAGGACTTTTTCCAGGTCGCCGGCGTCAGCCCCGCGTTGGGCCGCACGTTCGCCCCGGAACATTTCCAGACAGGCGAAGACGCCGTGGCGATCCTCGGCCACGGCGTCTGGCAGGAACGATTCGGGGGCAGTCCCGACGTCATCGGACGCACGATTCAGCTCAATGGACGCATCCGCACGATCATCGGCATCATGCCGCCCGGGTTTCAAAGCCCCGGCCTCGCGCGGGTCTGGCTGCCGAAAGTTTTCAATGCCGGGGAACTGGCGGATCGCGGCTTCAAAAGTTTTTATGTGCTGGGGCGGCTGGCGCCGGGCGTGACCGTGACGCAGGCCGACCGTGAGCTCGCCGGCATGGCCGCCAATCTCGCGCGGGAATATCCGGCCGCGCTGGAAGGCTGGACGGCCTTCGCCCACGCCGCACTCGAAGATGTCGCCCAGCCGCTACGGCTGCCGCTCCTGGTCCTGCTCGCCGCCGTGGGCGTGGTGTTGCTGATGGCTTGCGTCAATGTCGCCAACCTGCTCCTGGCCCGCGGATCCGGACGCACCGGCGAGATGGCCCTGCGCGTCGCGCTCGGGGCCGAGCGACGTCACCTGCTCCGGCAATTGGGAACGGAGAGCCTCCTGCTCGCCGCCCTCGGCGGAACCGCGGGAATCCTGTTCACCGCGTTTCTCTTGAAAGTCGTGGTGGCGGCGGCGCCCGCGGGCCTGCCGCGGGTCAGCCAGATCACGCTCGACCTGACGGCGCTGGGCTACACGCTGGGCGCGGCGCTGCTCACCGCGCTGCTTTTTGGCTTTGCTCCTGCCTGGCAATTGATCCGCGTTCACCCCGTCCAGGCGTTGCGCGAGGCCAGCGACCAAACCACCGCCCGCGGCGGGCGCATCAGCCGTTCGCTCATCGTTTTTCAGGTGGCTGCGGCCATGGTCGTCCTCATCGCCACCGGGCTGCTCGTCCGCAGCTTCGAACAGCTCCTGCGCGCCGATCTGGGATTTCGCGCGGAAGAACTGCTCACGGTTCGGCTGGAGCTGCCGCGCGGAAAGTACGGCGGCGACGGACGCCGCGCCCAGTTCGCCGAATCGCTCGTGGAAAAGCTGACCGCCATCTCCGGCGTCGAAAGCGCGGCGGTCACATCGCAGCTTCCGTTTCAGGGCTGGCCCCGACTCATCATGCGCGTCGAAGGCCGCCCCAAGCCACGCCAGAGCGATGCTCCGTCCACGGGGTTCTCGGGAGTGACGGCGGACTACTTCCGAACGCTTGGACAGTCCGTCCTGCGCGGACGCAACTTCACCTCCGCAGATCACGCGCGCAGCCCGCTCGTCTGCGTGGTGAATGAGGTTTTCGCGCGCCAGCATTTTCCCGGGGAAGACCCCTTGGGTCGGCGAATCGAGGTCGGCTTTTCCGAACCGCCGCGCTGGCTCGAAATTGTCGGCCTCGTGCGCGACGCCCGCAATCAGTCGGTCGAGACGCAGCCGCAGCCGGAAGTGTTGGTCCCGCTCAGCCAGCAATCCGAAATTCTGGGCACGGCGATCAGCGTGGCCATCCGGACCCGTGCCGGCTCGCCGGACGTGGTCCCGGCGCTTCGCCAGGCGGTCTGGTCCCTCGATCCCGACCAGCCGCTGCACAATTTGAAACCGATGCAGCAGATCCTCGTGGAATCGACGGCGCAACGTCGGTTCACCTTGATCCTGCTGGCGACCTTCGCCGGCCTCGCGCTTCTGCTCACATTGGTTGGTCTCTATGGAGTGCTGGCCTATGCGGTCTCGCGTCGCCGCCGCGAGATCGGCATCCGGCTGGCCCTGGGTTCACCCCGCGGCCGGGTGATGCGGCTGGTCCTGGGTGACGGATTGCGCCTCGCTCTGGTTGGAATTGCCCTGGGTTTGATCGGCGCGTTCGGTGCCACCCGCGTGCTGGGCAGCATGCTTTACCAAATCGCGCCGACCGATCCCCTGACCTTCGCCGCGATCCCGATTTTGTTGTTGGGCGTCGGGCTGCTGGCGTGCTGGCTGCCGGCCTGGCGCGCGTCGCGCGCGAATCCGATCGAGGCGTTGAGAAATCAGGGATGAGTGGCGAGGGCTGAGTGATGAGTAGACATGAATCACGAAAGGCTTCGACGGAGGCCACTCAGCATCCTGCGCACCACGTCCAGCAGCGATCGGCTCGCGGCGCAGTGTTCTGGCTCGACGAAGCCCAAGTCGAAGCTGAGCAAAAGTCACTCATCCCTCGCCCCTATGCATGACTTTCGCTTCGCCCTGCGCCAGCTGCGCAAGAGCCCCGGCTTCACGGCCGCGGCGGTGTTGACACTCGCGCTGGGGATAGGGGTCAACACGGCGTTGTTCAGCGTGGTGCACGCGGTGCTCCTGCGTCCACTGCCGTTCCGCGAGTCGCCGCGGCTGGTCACGCTGTGGGAGAGCAACCCGGCCAAGGGCGTCGACCAACGGGCAGTATCACCCCCAACCTTCGCGGACTGGCGGGCGCAGTCCACGGCGTTTGCGGACCTGGCATTTTGGACGGGCCCATTCGATCACAATCTGGTGACGAGCGACGGGACAGTAAGAGTTCGCGCGAGTTATCCTTCCGCCAGCCTGTTTGGCCTGCTCGGGCTTGAGCCGCAACTGGGCCGTGGGTTCCGCGCAGAGGACGACGCCAAGGAAGGCCCGTTGACAGCGGTGATCTCGCACCGGCTATGGCAGGACCGATTCGGCGGCGACCCGCAGATCCTTGGCCGCGCCCTCACGGTCGACACCTACGGACGCCGCACCTACACCATCGTCGGGGTCATGCCGCCGCGGTTTGAGTTCCCCGACGACACCGGGCTTTGGCTGGCGGCAGGCTGGAACGGGCTGTCCCAAAATCGGCGGAGCGGGCCCTGGTTAAACGTGCTCGGGCGTCTCCAGGTGGGGATCGGACTGGACGAGGCCCGCCGCGAATTGAACACCATCCAGGCTCGCCTGGCGCAGCAATACCCGGAGGCGCGGCCGGGCACCGAGGTCTCCGTGGTGCCGTTGCTCGAACAAACCATCGGCCGCAACCTGAGAACGGCGTTGCTGGTGTTGTGGGGCGTGGTCGCCGGCGTGTTGTTAATCGCCTGCGCGAACGTGGCCAATTTGATGCTGGCCCGCGCAGCATCCCGGCGAAAGGAAATCGCCCTGCGCCTCGCGCTGGGCGCCGGACGCTGGCGGGTCCTGCGCCAGTTGCTGACCGAGTCCGTTCTGCTCGCCCTTCTCGGCGGCGCGCTGGGCGTGCTCCTGGGTTACTGGGGCGTGAAAGCGTTCGTGGCCGCGAATCCCGCTGCCATTCCCCGGCTGGCCGAGGTGTCAATGGATGGCGCAGCGTTGTCCTTCACGCTGGTCGCGGCGTTGGTGACGGGACTCGTCTTCGGGCTGGCGCCGGCGTGGCAATGTTCCCGCCCGGATCTGAACGACGTGCTCAAAGAGACCAATCGCAGCGCAGCCGGCGGACTGGTCGCCAGCCGCACCCGCAGCGGGCTCGTCGTTGCGGAAGTGGCGCTCGCCACGGTGCTGCTCGCCGGGGCCGGGTTGATGCTGAAAAGCTTTGCGAACCTGCTGGCCGTGGACCGCGGTTTCGACCCGGGACAGATCCTCGTGGCGGAGCTGGACTTTTCCGTTTCTGGATTCACCACCTGGGTGCGCCCGACCGCCACCCGACCACAAGTGAAGGTTCAGGCACTGCTTGAACGCGTGCGACAGCTCCCCGGTGTCAAATCTGCGGGCGCTTCGTATGCATTCTTGCGCCGGGACAACCTGCCGCCAGTGCAGTGGTTCTCCATCCACGGGCGTCCGGTGCCGAACGCCGGCGAGCGCCCCATCGCGCACCACAACGCCATCACGCCCGACTATCTCCGCACCCTGGGGATGCATCTGCTCCGCGGGCGCGATTTCACCGAGGCCGACACCCTGCAGGCGCCCGGCGTCGTTCTGGTCAACGAGAGCTTCGTGCGCCGATTCTTTCCCAACGATGACCCCATCGGCCAGCATGTCACGTTGGAGTCGTCGGCCGGCGGCCTGGCGACGACGAACGCCTTTGGCCAGTCCGTCTGGAGCGAAGTCGTGGGCGTGGTCAGCAATGTGAAGTCGTTGACCGCGCAGCCGGAGGCCGCTCCGGAAATCTTCCGGCCCTACTGGCAGTGGCCCATGCAAAGCCCGAAGGTCTTCGTGCGCGCGACCGGCGATGCTGCGGCTTTGGCCGCCGCCATTCGGCGCGAGACGCAATCCGTTATTCCCAACATTCCGCCGCCGACCATCCGCCTTCTGAACGATCGCGTGAGCGAGAGCATCGCGCAGCCGAGGTTGCAGGCCGGGCTGCTGAGCTTGTTCGGCGCCCTCGCGCTGCTGCTCGCCGCCAGCGGGATCTACGGCGTCCTGGCCTACACGGTGACTCAGCGCCAGAGCGAGATCGGCGTCCGCATGGCCCTCGGCGCGCAAAAACGCCATGTGCTTTCGCTCATCATCCGACAAGGGATGAAACTGGTCGGCCTTGGGATTCTTGTTGGGATCGGTGCGTCGGTGGCGCTGACGCGCACCCTGGCCACGCTGCTCTACGGAGTGCCGCCGAGCGATCCGGTGACATTCACCGGCGTCGCCGTGGGCCTGCTGGCCGTCGCGCTGGCGGCTTGCTGGCTCCCCGCTCGCCGAGCGGCCAACGTCGCGCCAATGGAGGCTTTACGTCATGAATGATCTCAAATTTGCCATCCGGCAGTTGCTGAAAAACCCCGGCTTCACCGCGGTGGCCGTGCTCACGCTCGCGCTGGGGATCGGCATCAACACCGCGATGTTCAGCTTCATCGACGCGATCCTGCTCCGGCCGCTGCCGTACCGCGACCCGGAGCAACTGGTCAATCTCTTCGAAAATCATCTCGGCCACGGCTGGCGCCAGAATCGCATTGGCGCCCCGGTGCTCGACCAGTGGCGCAAGCAGACCACGGTTTTTGCAGGCATTGCCGCCTACGACGAACAACGCTGCGCGCTGACGGGCCGGGGCCAGCCCACCGTCCTCTCCGCCGGGCGGGTCTCGGCCAACGCCTTCTCGCTCCTCGGCATCCAGCCGGTCCAGGGACGGGACTTCCGGCCGGACGAAGAATCCTACGGTCATCATCAAGTCGCCCTGCTGAGCGCGGAGTGCTGGCGGAGTCGATTCGGGGCCGATCCGAGCATCGTTGGTCAATCGATCACTCTGGACGGCGAACCCTTCGAGATCGTCGGGGTTCTCCCGCCGCGCGTGACGTTCCCCAATTCGGGGCTGGACGTCTGGATGCCACTGTCCTTCAGCCCCAGCCGTCTCCAGCAGCGACACGCGCACAACTACCTGGCCTTCGGCCGCCTCAAACCCGGCGTCTCGCTGGCCGCCGCGCAAACGGAGATGAACCTGATCGGGACCCGCATGGCGGCCGATCCGGAAAACGACGGGTGGGGGGCGGAGGTTTATTCCATGCTCGAGATCGCCGTCGGCCGAACCCGGCCGCTTCTGTTTCTCCTCATGGCAGCGGTGGGCTTTGTCCTGCTCATTGCCTGCGCGAACATTGCGAATCTCCTGCTGACCCGGGCCTCGGCCCGCGCCCGGGAGTTCGCCATCCGCACCGCGCTCGGTGCCAGCCCCGGTCAGATCGTGAGGCAATTGCTGTCGGAAAGCCTGCTCCTGGCAGCCCTGGGCGGGATCGCCGGGTTGCTGATGTCGCAGGCCGGCCTGAAACTGCTCTTGCAGTTCACGCCGCCCGACCTGCCCCGCATCGCCGAGGGCGTCCACCTGAACGGCTGGACCCTCGCCTTCACCGGAGCCATCACCCTCCTCGCCGGATTGCTGTTCGGCCTCGCTCCCGCCTGGCAGTCATCCCGCCAATCCCTCAACCGCGACTTACAGGACGCCTCCCGCGGCAGCAGCGGCGGACTCCACCGTCGCCGAATGCGCTCCGCCTTCGTCGTCAGCCAGCTGGCGGTCTCGCTCATCCTCCTGATTGGCGCCGGCCTGATGATGCGCAGCTTCGGTCGGATCCTCTCGCAGGATCTGGGTTATCGCACCGAAAACATCGTCACCATTCCCGTCAACCTGCCCCGCAAAACGTATCCGACGCAGGCGGCCAAAGTTCGTTTCTTCGAGGAATTCCGCGACCGCGTGGCCGCCCTTCCGGGGATTGAGGCCGCCGCCCTGATCCACGGCCTGCCTTTGAGTCCCGAAGTGAGCATGCTTTCGGTGAGCATTCCGGGCGCCCCAACGCCCCGTGCCGGCGAGTCCGTCGAGGCCGGATACTCCCAGATCAGTCCTGACTATTTCACAACGATGCGCATCCCCCTGCTCCAGGGCCGGGATTTTACCGGGCAGGATCGGACCAACAGCAAGGCCGTCCTCATCGTCGATGAGACCTTCGTCCGCAACTTCAAACTGGGCGACCAACCGGTCGGACGGCTGGTCAATGTCGGCGACGGCAGCCGCAACGCGGAGATCGTCGGGCTGGTCCGGGACGTCAAACGCGAAGACATGGCGAAGGCGCCCCACGGAGAGATGTACCGGCCGTATCTTCAGAATTGCTGGGGCGACATGAACCTGACCCTGCGCAGCCGGCGCGAGCCGGGGGAACTGATCCGGGCCATTCGGGCCGAGTTAAGTCAGCTGGACCGGGACATTCCGCTGGAAGGCATGCGGACCATGACTCAGCTGGTGGACTCATCGGTGGCTCAGCGTCGTTTGTCCATGAGGCTGCTCGGCGGCTTTGCCGGAGCGGCGCTGCTGCTGACGGCCCTTGGACTCTACGGAGTTCTCGCCTACAACGTCGCGCAGCGGTCCCAGGAAATCGGGATCCGCATGGCCCTGGGCGCCCAGCGTTTCAGCGTGATCGCCCTCGTGATGCGCGAAGGCCTCACCCTTCTCGGGATCGGCGTGGGCCTTGGTCTGGCCGGCGCGCTCGGCTTGACCCGCCTGTTGCGCGGGCTGTTATTCGGGGTCACGACCACCGACCCATTGACCTACCTTCTGATCCCGTTGCTGCTCGCCGCCGTCGCGATCCTGGCTTGCGCAATCCCGGCCGGGCGCGCGGCCCGGGTCAATCCCATCGAAGCCCTGCGGAACGAAGGATGACCGCCATGGGAGGAAAACTCGAACCGAACACGAAACCATGATGCGCCCTGTTCAACGTTCAACGTTCAACGTTCAATGGCCAATGACCCCATGAACGATCTCCGCTTCGCCTTCCGCCAGTTGTTGAAAAACCCCGGCTTTGCGGCGGTCGCGGCGCTCACGCTCGCACTCGGCATCGGGGCGAATACCGTCGTGTTCAGCGTCGCGCAGGCAGTCCTGCGGCGGCCGCTGGGCTTCGAAGGCGAGGCTCGATTGACGTGGGTTCGCCTGCGGAACACGCAGTCCGGCGCCCAGGAACCCCAGCTCTCGTGGAGGGAGATCGCCGACATCCGCGAATCCACTCACAGCTTCGAATCACTGGGGACATTCGGCATGGGCACCCAGGCTTTGGAAGTGGGGGCGGAACGGGAACGGGTCTCCACCCTCTGGCTGACTCCCGGCCTGGCCGACGCGTTGCGCGTGCGTCCGGCATTGGGCCGGATGTTCACGGCCGCAGAGGCCACGGCAGGGAATGACTCGGTCGCTCTGGTCAGCTTCGAGCATTGGGAATCGCAGCTTGGAGGAAGCACCCGGGTCCTTGGGCAGACCGTCCGCCTGGACGGGAAGACCCGCGCCATTATCGGCGTGCTGCCCAAGAGAACGCCCTTTCCGATCGAGAAGGGCACGCGGCCGGCGGACCGTGCTGATGCGGACGAACGGCAGCCGAAGTTCTGGGTCCCCATGTTGGAGCCCCGCGGCACCGATCTCACCTCGCGTTCGTCGCGCATGTTCCTGACCGCAGGCCGGCTGAAGCCGGGCGTGACCGAGGATGCGGCCCGCGCGGAATTGGCCACCCTTGGCCAGCGGCTCGCGAAGGATCATCCGGAGACAAATCGGAATTGGGCCATCGATCTGATCAGTTTCAAGGACCAGGTTCTTGGCCGGACGCGGCCGGCGATTCCCCTGCTGGCCGCGGCGGTGGCCGCCGTGCTGGTCATCTGTTGCGTGAACCTCGCCAATCTCCTTCTCGCCCGCGGCCTCGCCCGGCAGCGGGAACTGGCGGTCCGTCTGGCGTTAGGCGCGAGCCGTCAGCGCCTGGTCCAAACACTGATGTTCGAGAGCCTGCTGTTGTCCTGCTTGGGGGGCGTGACGGGCATCGCATTCGCCGCGGGAGCGCTGCGAGTCATCCGTCACCTGGCGGAGGGCACGGTTCCTTTCATCGGTGAGGCCTCGCTGAACGGTGCCGCCGTGGCGTTCACCGCCGGTCTGTCGTTAATCACCGCCCTCCTCTTCGGCTGGCTGCCCGCTTGGTGGCAATCGCGCGCGAACGCCGCGGATGCCTTGCGCCTCGGCACCCGCGCCAGCGGCGGCCTCCAAATCCGATCCTGGCAGCAAAGCCTGCTCGTCGGCCAGATCGCCATCGTCCTTGGACTCCTTGCCGCGGCCGGCTTGTTGCTCGAAAGCTTCCGCCGCCTCGTCGGGCAGGATCTCGGCTACCAGCCGGCATCCGTCCTCACGATGGATCTCGAAACCCAGGACTTCCCGACCAATGGCGAAACGTGCCGCATGTATCGAGCGCTGCGCGAACGGCTGGCGGCCCTGCCGGGAGTCGCGGCCGTCGGCACCGTCTCCTCCGCGCCGCTGACGGGCAAGTGGCCCTTCAGCGAACGGCCAGACGTGATCGGACGCTCGTTGCCGCTGGCCGAACGTCCCATCCTGGCGGCCACGTTCGTCGGGTTCGACTATTTCCAGGCGATGGGCATCGCGCTGACGGACGGGCGTTATTTCCGCGACAGCGAACTCAACGATGACGGCTACGGTCGGATCGTGATTCTCAACCAAGCGGCGGCGGCGCTTTTGTTTCCCGGGCGCTCAGCGGTCGGAGGGCGGTTCACCGTGGGCTCAAACCCGGATCGTGTGCTCGAAGTCATCGGTGTGGTCAAAGACACGCGCGACGTGCGATTGGAGGAAAAGCCGCAACCGCGTTTTTACTGGCAATACGCCTTTGGCGGCGCCCAGGTCGTGGTGCGCGGCAGCGCTTCCGAAAAAGTCCTGGCGCCAATGCTGCGCGCGGCCGTCGCCGAAACGGATCGGCGCGCGCGCATCCAAAGCATCCAAGCGATGACGGACATCGTGGCCTCGACGGTGGCGGAGCGAAAATTTCTCGTGTTGATGATCCTGGCCTACGCCGTGGTCGCCGTGATCATTGCGGCAGTCGGCATATTTGGCGTGGTTGCCTATCAAGTTGCGCAACGAACGAATGAATTCGGCGTGCGGCTGGCGCTGGGGGCGACCCCAAAAAGGCTTCTGGGCCTGGTCCTGTGGCAGGCCGGCCGCCTGACTCTGGTGGGCCTGGCCATCGGCCTGGGAGTGTCCTTCGCAACGAGCCGGCTGCTCGCGAGCCAGCTCTTCGGCTTGACGCCGCATGACCCGACCTTGCTCACAATCGTCTGTGTGCTCTTGGCCGTCGTCGCCCTCACGGCCAGTTTTCTGCCGGCCCGCCGCGCAGCGCAGACCAACCCGATGGAGGCGTTGAGAAATGATGGATGAACCACCAGCGCCCGGCTTCCTGCCACCCATCGACCTGCACCGACCCAGGAACGCCTGCAGAATTTCGCTTTCGCCACGACGGATACCGCCCGGATTCACCGCGGTGGCGTGGCGTTGCGAACCAAACGACCCGTTAAGAAGTCTTATCGCCAACCGCACGACTCGACGCATGGAATCGCACCGTTCCCGCCAATCATGAAGGTTGCCGCCATCCCACAACATGCCCGCCTTGGTTCATACCAGCGCCAGGTCCGCGCTTTGCTCCAGGCGTTGCAGCGGGGAGACCTCGCGGCCCTGCGCTGGCTTCGGCAGTTTCACCCCAATCTGCCTGGAAGACCCGACACGAATGACCGCAACCAGGTGACCGAAGCGCAACTCCGCGCCGTTCCCGTCCGGTTGTCAGACGCTCAGCACCTCCTGGCCCGCCTCCATTGTTTTCGTCATTGGGAGGAGTTCCGCAATCATCTGCGGGCTTTGCGTCGCCCGACCGCTGACGTATCGCGATTCGAACAGGCGGTCACGGCCGTCGTGTCCGGACGCGAAACGACACTGGGCAAACTTCTTCGCCAATGCCCGTCTCTTGTCCGCGCGCGATCGACCCGCGAACATGGAGCCACCCTGCTGCACTATGTCAGCGCCAACGCCGTTGAGCCGTATCATCAAAAAACGCCGAAGAACGCCCCACGAATCGCCGAGCTTCTTCTCCAGGCCGGAGCGGAGGTGGATGCCGACCTTGACTACGGAGACCGTCGGTTCACCTATCCGGAAAGAATTGGATCGACCACTCTCGGCCTCGTGGCCACCAGTTGCCATCCCGCGGCCGCGGGCGTGCAGCTTCAGTTGCTCGACGTGCTCATTGAGCACGGCGCCTCCGTCGATGGTCTCTCCGGAGGATGGAATCCCCTCATCGCCGCCTTGCACAATGGCCGAGGCGAAGCGGCTGCCCATCTGGCCGCGCGCGGGGCAGCGCTGGATCTGGAAGCCGCGGCTGGCGTCGGCGACCTCACCCAACTCAGGCGCCTGCTTCGTCAAAAAAGACGGGGGGACGGCAATGTGGCCAGTCGATTGAAACTCGGCTTTCTCTGGGCCTGCCAGTACGGGCACGGCCAAGTGATTCCATTCCTGCTGGACAATGGGGTGGCGGTGGACGCCCGGCCTCGCGGAGAGACAGGACTTCATTGGGCCGCTTACAAAGGCCACCCGGGCGTCATCGAGATGCTTCTGCAGCGAAACGCCTCCCCCAACATCCTCGATGAACACTTTAACGGAACCCCGCTGGAGTGGGCTCTCTATGGATGGAGCGAGAACGCCAGACCCCGCTCCGATTTCCATCGGAGCGTCGCGCTCCTGGCTCAGGCGGGAGGAACGGCCCGGCGGGAGTGGCTGGCCAGCCCGGCGAGGGGCCACCCCGTTCTGCAACAGATCAAATCCGATCGGCGGATGCGCACAGCCCTCGTTGGCGCGGTTTCGGATCTTTAACTCTGGCAATCTCCACCTCCCATCATCTGATGAAATTTGATGACAAGCCTTCGGCCCACAGTTTGGTGCCGATCCTTCAGGTCCAGAATTTCCGGGAAGCGATTCGTTATTACACCAAGCGACTCCTTTTCGAACTGGCGTGGGATTGGGGCAAACCGCCGACGTTCGGCTGCGCCAAGTTGGGGCAGGTGGAGATTTTCTTTTGTCTCAAGGAGCAGGGCGCGCCCGGGATGTGGCTGTCGATCTTCATGGATGAAGTCGATGGGTATTACGAGCGCGTCCGCCGCGCGGGCGCGGACATCGTCAGCCCGCCCAAAAACTATCCGTGGGGATGCCGCGAGTTTCAGGTGCGCGATCCAAACCAGCATGTGATTCGATTTTCACAGGGGATCCCTGCCCGCGAGCCCCAGCTGCCCATTCAACGCGTCCCGATTCGCGCCCGGCTGGAGAAACGGTTGGCCGCCCTGCTGGCGGACCTGGCGCGTCACAAGGAAATGACTGTCGGCGAGACGCTGGAGGAAACGTTGCTCCACACGTTTGAGCGCCTCTCAAGCGGAGGTGTCGCCAGCCCGCATACCGAGCGCACGCTCGACCACATCCAAGCCCTGAGGAAAAAGCACGGCATTCACTACGACGTCCACGCTAACTACCGGTTCGTCGAACAAAAGGGCGCGCGAAAGCCACGCCCAGGCAACGCGAAAGCCCACCGCCCGCAGCGTGGAGATAGCCCGCGATGATTTCCGGTAAGCCCTAACTGCCATGCTTGCCGTCCTTCACGTCTACCGCCGGCTCGTCAGAACGCCCGCGTTCACCGCCATCGCCGTGCTCACCCTGGCCATTTGCCTGGGGGCGAACCTGACCATTCTCGCGGTGGTCGATGCCATCCTCGTGCGGGCGCTGCCGCTGGCCGCCCCGGATCGCTTGGCCCTCGTTTACAACTGCTATCCCGGCGCGGGCGTGGATCATGGGGCCTGCTCGTTGCCCAACTATTTCGAACGACGCGGGGCCATCGCCGCGTTCGAGTCCGTCTCCATCTTCCAGGAATCCAGCGTCATCGTCGGCACAGGAGGGCAATCGAGGCGAGTCCCGACGCTTCGGGTGTCGCCGGAGTTTTTCGATACGCTCGGCGTGCCGCTGGCGATGGGTCAGCCATTCACGGAAGAACATTTTGCCTACCGCGCAGATGAAGTGGCCATCCTGACCGATGAATTCTGGCGAAGTCACTTCAATGGCGAGCGCGATGTGATCGGCCGAACCTTTGTGAATGACGGCGCCCCCGTCACCGTGCGCGGAGTGCTGCCGGCGGGATTTCGCTTTCTGTCGAGCCGCGCCCAGTATTTTCGCCCGGCCTCGCACGCACTCCGGGATCGCGCAGGCGGCGAACGGCACAGCGGCGAATGGAACATGGTGGCACGGCTGGCCTCGGGGATCGAGTGGAGGACCGCGCAGGGGCAAATGGACGCATTCAACGTGCGCCAACTGGAGAGCGATCCGCTTCGTGAGGTCGTGCAAAAGGTGGGATATCACACCGCGGTGCGGCCGTTGCACCAGGACCATGTGCGACAGGTCAGGCGCACGTTGGTGTTATTACAGCTGGGCGTCGGGTTCCTCCTGTTGATCGGCATCGTCAATCTCGGGAACCTCCTGCTGATCCGGGCCCACAGCCGCTCGCAGGAGTGGTCGGTCCACCTGGCGCTCGGAGCCGGCCGTTGGGTGATCGTCCGCGACGTGGTCGCGGAGGTCTTGTTGCTGGTGCTTGCCGCGACGGCCGCCGGATTGCTCCTGGCCATGGGCGGCCTCCGACTGCTCTCGACGCTCGGCGCCGATCAGCTTCCCCTGGGCGCCGCGATTTGCCTGAACGGACGAATCGCGCTCGCAGGACTGGGAGCCGCCGCCGTGCTGGCCCTGGGGCTGGCCGGGCTGGTTTTGATTTTCAGCCTGCGAACCACGCTGGCCGCGGGATTGAAGACGTTTGAGCGAGGCAGCACGGCCAGTCGCGGCGCCCAGCGGATGCACCACGGATTCGTCATTGCCCAGGTGGGCTTGGCGTTGGTGTTGCTCTCCGGCGCTGGCCTGCTGACGATCAGCCTGCACCGGGTCTTGGCGTCCCCGGTGGGCTTTAACCCCGACCACATACTGGCCGGACGCATCACCTTTCCCTGGGAGGGCTACACCAATCAAACATTGCGGATTGCCTATGCCGACCGGCTCGTCGCCGCGGTGCGCGCGATCCCCGGCATCTCATCCGTTGCCGTGAACGACGGGCTGCCGTTCGCCGACCAACCCACCGCCAACGCCGTCGCGGTCGAAGGCCACGAATCGCTTCCCAACGCCGTCATTCGAGCGCATCACCTCGCCAAGGTCACCGGCGACTATTGGCGGACGATGGGCATTCCGCTCCTGCGCGGACGACTGCTCGAGGACGCGGACCGAAACCGCCAGCCGCGCGCCTGCGTTGTGGAGGAGGGCATCGCCGATTTCTACTGGCCCAACCGTGATCCGATTAGCCGCCGCCTCAGCGACGGCGCCGCGTTTGATCCCGCGAATTCGTCCGTGGTCGTCGGCGTGGTGGCCAACACGAAGCAGTCGGACGTGACCGAGCGGACCGACAAAGGAACGATCTATCTGCCGTTCGGAGGCTGGTGGCCTGGTTCGTTCTGCCTGGTGGTGCGCTCGTCGTTGCCGGACGCCGTGGTGACCCCGATGATTCGGCAAGCCGTCGCTCAATGCGATCCGGCGATGCCCATCGACGATCTGCGTTCGCTGAAATCGCGGATCGACGACACCCTGGTGACGCGACGATCGTCGGCCATGCTCGCAGGGGTTTTCGCGGGGGTGGCGTTGCTGCTGGCTTCTCTCGGCACCTACGGTGTTCTGGCTTACGCCGTCAGCCAGCGTCAGCGGGAAATCGGAGTGCGCCTGGCCTTGGGGGCGAGGCCAAGCCAGGTCCTGGCGCAGTTTTTCGGCTTGGGCACGAAGCTCGGTGGGATCGGAACTGTCGTCGGCCTGCCGGGCGCGTGGGCGGCCGGTCGGGCCATGCATTCCATGCTCTTTGGCGTCGGCCCGTTTCCAATCGCGGTCATGCTGACGGCCGCGCTCGTCTTGGGTGGTGTGGTGTCGCTCGCCGCCATTCTCCCGTCACGCCGGGCCGCGCGCGTGGATCCGATGCAGGCGCTGCGTCACGAATGACTTCGCGAGAACCTTAAAGCTTTCACCGATGCAAGACCTCCTCTTCGCCTTTCGCCGGCTCTGGCAAAGCCCGGGCTTCACGACGGTCGCCGTGTTGACGCTCGCGCTCGGCATCGGCGCCAGTTCGACCGTGTTCAGCTTGATCCAGGGCGTGTTGTTGACGCCGCCCGTCTACGCAGATCCCGACCGCGTCGTCCTCGTGAACCCGGCGCGCGCCGACGGGCGAAAGGATCCGCGGGGCTGGCCGTCGGCGCAGTGGCTGGAGTGGCAGCGGGAGACGAAATCGTTCGAGGCGCTTGCCGGTTACGGCTGGACTTTCAACTTCCTCATCCTGCCCGACGGCAGCGAATCCATCGAAGGCCTGTTCGTGACGCCGGAATATTTCAAAGTGACCGGACTGCAACCGTTGCTGGGACGGGCCTTCGAGGATGCGGATCTGCCCAACGGCCCCATCACCTCGATCATTCTCGGCTATGATCTTTGGCAACGCCGCTTTGGCGGGAACCCCAACATCGTCGGCCAGGCGGTGAGCATCAGCCGCCGTTCGCAGCCGTTGACGGTCGTGGGGGTCATGCCGCCCGGCGTCCGCTTTCTGCCATCGCCCAACGTCGCCAGCGAGCCCAACTACAACCCGGATGCAAGGGTGGACTATTGGATGCCCGATCGGCCCAACCCGCGGCGGGCGAAACGTCCGGATTGGAACCTCGTCGGCCGCCTCCGACCGGGCGTGACGGTGGCGGAGGCACAAGCAGAGCTGGCCGCGTTTGCGGCGCGCCAGATTCGCGATGAACCGGATTTCTCCGGAGTGAACGCGCGGCTGCTGCCCGTGCAGGAACAAATGAACCAGGAAGGACGCCGCCTCCTCATGCCTGTCGCCGGGGCCGTGGCCCTGGTCTTCCTGATTGCCTGCGGCAACGCCGCGGGGCTGCTGCTCGCCCGCGGGCTGCAACGGCAGCACGAATACGCGGTGCGCGCGGCCCTGGGCGCCCGCCCGTTCCAACTCTGCCGCCCGGTCCTCACAGAAAGCCTGCTGCTCGCGTTCCTCGGCGCCTTCGGTGGCGTGCTGGTCGCCCTGGGCTGCGTCGACGCTGTGAAACGAATCGCCGGCACCGGCATCCCGCGCCTGGACGCGGTGCACCTGGGCTGGCCGACCCTGGCGTTCGGCCTCGGGGCCGCCGTTGCCGCCGGGCTTCTCGCCGGCCTGATCCCCGCGTGGCGCTCGCTCCGGCTCGACCCCGGCAACGAACTGAAGGCCGGCGGCCGAACGGGCAGCATCAGTCACTCTGAACGACAGCTGCTGGGCGGGGTCGCCGCCGTCCAGATCGCCCTGACCCTCGCGCTGCTCGTCGGAGCCGGACTGCTGATGAAAACCTCGGCTTCCCTGGCCCGAGTCCGACCCGGCTTCGACACGCAAAACATCCTGACCTTGAGCGTGACGGCCGTGGGCACCAACTGGCTCGATTTCCACACGCGCGCCATCGAGCGCGTCGCCTCCCTCCCGGGAGTCCGATCCGCGGCGTTCGCCTGGGGCGTGCCGCTGACCGGCAACAAGTGGTTCAACACCTTTGCCATCGAGGGCCAGACCGATGACGACGCGCGGCGGAACGGGATCAAGCTGCCGACGCGCTCCGTCACGCCCGACTACTTCGCCACCCTGGGCCTGACGATGCTCCACGGGCGGGGCTTTCGGGCGAGCGACAACGACGACGCCCCCCGTGTCCTGATCGTCAACCAGGCCATGGCCGACCGTTACTTTCCCAACGGCAACGCGGTCGGGAGTCGCGTGGCCTTTCAGGGCAACCCGACGAACCAGCTCGAGATCATCGGGGTGCTCGCCAACACCCGGACTGAAGCGCTGACGGCCGCGCCGGAGCCCGAGGTTTACTTTTCATTCTGGCAATCGGGCGCCTTCTCCAAGCACCTGGTCGTCCGCACGCAGGCCGAGCCGCGAACGATGGCGTTGACCATCCAACGCGAGCTCCGCGGCATCGATCCCACGGTGGCCGTCGAAAACGTCAAGACACTGGAGGAGATCCGCTCGGATTCGGTTGCGACACGAACGTTCGCACTCAGCCTGCTCTCGGCGTTCGCCGTGGTCGCATGTCTCCTGGCCACCGTGAGCATTTACGGCGTGCTCTCGCTGACGGTTGGCTCGCGCCAAAATGAGATCGCCATCCGCATGGCCGTGGGCGCGCAACACCGGGACGTCCTTCGACTCATCCTGGGCTATGGACTGCGCCTCGCCGGAGCTGGCGTGGCGTTGGGACTGGGCATCGCGGTCGTCCTGTCCAATGGCCTCAAGACCTATCTGTTTGGGGTCCTGCCCATGGATCCCTTGACCCTGGGCGCCACCGCTTTCCTGATGCTCCTGCTCACGCTGGCGACATGCTGGATACCCGCGCGCCGGGCCACGCGGGTGGGCCCGATCGCGACGTTGAGGGGAGAGTGACGATTGGACTGGACTATGAAAACCACTGAACAGAGAAGGCCAGGATGTAGCCTGAAAGTCGATCGACCGGTCAAAATCGACTCATAACTCATCACTCGCCACTCCTCATGAACGATCTCAAATTCGCCTTTCGCCAACTGGTGAAGCATCCCGGCTTCACGGCCATCACCGTGCTCACACTAGCCCTTGGGATTGGCGCCTGCACCACCATCTTTAGCGTGCTCGACGCGGTGCTGCTGCGTCCCCTGCCTTTCCCGGAAGCGCATCGCCTGGTCCAACTGCATGAGGTGATGCCCGAAGGCTCGCTCAATGGCGTCGCCGGCGGCGTGTTCCTCGACTGGCGCGAACATCAAACCAGTTTCGATGACGTCGCGCTGATCAACCCGACCCTGCGTAATCTGCAAGGTGACGGCGCGCCGGAACGGCTCGAAGGGCTGGAAGCAACGCACGAGTTTCTCCAGGTGCTCGGCCTGCAACCCGTCCTCGGCCGCGGCTTTCGGCCGGAGGAGGATCGGCCGGGAGGCGACAATCACGTCGTCCTGCTGACCGAGGAGGAATGGCAATCGCGATTTGGCGGCGCGCTGTCCGCCGTCGGCCAGACCGTCCGCCTCGACGGTGTGCCCCATACGATCATCGGGGTCCTGCCCCGGCAGACCGCGCCGCGCGGCGTCTGGAGCCCGTTCCCCACCCGTTTCGTCGTGCCCGCCGTGGCCAACCGAACGGCCAACGGCAAATACAGCCGCTCGTATCACTGGGCGTCCGTCTACGGGCGCCTGAAGCTCGGCGTGTCGGTCGAACAGGCCGACCGCGCGCTCAAAGATTTGAAGCGCCAGCTCAACCCGCAATACCCGGGCTACAAGAAGGACTGGAGCGCCACCGTCCAGCCGCTGCAGGAACGCGTGGCCGGCCCGACCCGTCCGGTGTTGCTTCTCCTGATGACCGCCGTCTCCGTCGTGTTGTTGATCAGCTGTGCCAACGTGGCGAATCTCATGCTGGTCCGTGCCTGGAGCCGGCGACAGGAGGTCGCCGTCCGCGCCGCCCTCGGCGCCACCGCCAGCCGCATCCTGCGCCAGGTGCTCACCGAAAGCATTCTCCTCTCCGCCCTCGCTGGGATCGCGGGCGTGCTCCTCGCGGTCTGGGGCATCCAGCTGACCGGATACCTCATCCACGACCTTCTGCCCATCGGCCTGACCCCGCAGCTCGATTGGCGCGTTCTGCTGTTCTCCGTTGGGCTGGCCCTCGTGACCGGGCTGCTGGCCGGGCTTCTTCCCGGCTGGCAATCGCGGCGCCCGGATTTGACGGAGTCGTTGAAGAGCGGCGGGAACAGCGTGACGCGGCGCGGACGATTTGGCGCCCAATCCGCTCTCGTAGTCGCGGAGATCGCGCTGACGGTGGTCCTGCTCGCGGCCGGCGGCCTGCTGCTGCGCAGCCTGGCGAATGCGATCCGGACGGACCCCGGCTTTGAGCCGGCGCGCGCGCTGGCCTTCGACCTGGCGCTCCCGGAACTCGCTTACCCGGACGACAACGCCAGGTTCGCTTTTTCCGAACGCCTCCTGGAGCAGCTCCGCGCCTTGCCGGCCGTCGACTCCGCCGGGACCGGCATGGGAGTTCCCTTCAGCGGCGGCTCGTTCGGCGAAGGCGTCGGGCGCGCCGATGCGCCGCCTGCAGAGAGCAAGCCGATCGCCTCGATCAACTACGTCTCTCCCGGTTATCTCGAGGCGCTGGGCGTCCGCCTGTTGTCCGGGCGCTCATTGCTTGCCTCCGATGACCGCCCCAAAGCCGCCCGCGCCATCGTCATCAACGAGGCCACGGCCCGGCGTTTCTTCCCGAACGAAGATCCCGTCGGTCGGAAACTTTCCATGCTGGGGGCGCCATGGGAGATTGTCGGGGTTTCCGCGAACGTCCCGAACCGTCAGCTCGACACCGATCCCGGGCTGATGCTTTACGTGCCGCACGTGTTCAACACGGTCCGCTACTCCGTCGTGCTGCGCACGAAAGCAAATCCGCTCAGCCTGGTCGGCGGCATTCGGCAGGCCTTGCAACAACTCGACCCTGCTTTGCCGCTCGCCAACGTTCGGGCTCTGGACGAGTCCCTGGCCGGCTCGATGGCCCCACGCCGGGTGATCCTCGCCCTGATCGGCTCGTTCAGCGGGATCGCGCTTCTCCTGGCGTGCCTCGGCATCTATGGCGTCATGAGCTACGCCGTCGCCACCCGACGCCGCGAACTCTCCATCCGCCTGGCCCTGGGAGCCGCGCGGCACGAGATTAGCGGGTTGATCCTCCGCGAAGCGTCCCTGCTGGCCGCCTTCGGAGTCATCATCGGCCTGGCGGGCACCCTGATCGCCACCCGACTTCTGTCCAGTCAGCTTTACCGCGTCAGCGCCCACGACCCGCTGGTCCTGGCGATCGCGCCGGCCCTCGTCGCGCTCGTCGCGCTGGCCGCATGCTGGTGGCCGGCCCGCCGCGCCGCCACCGCCAACCCCATCGAAGCGCTGCGCTCCGAATGACTACCAACCACGCCCAAGGCTCATCGCCCCGTCGCGTCGCCGCCGACGCACACCGGGTTTGCCCAGTTCCCCGCACCGGCGACGACAAGGCCTCAACAGTGACCCCTTTATGCACGATCTGAAATTCGCCTTTCGCCAGCTCCTGAAAAGCCCGGGCTTCACCCTCATCGCCGTCCTCACGCTCGCACTCGGCATCGGGGCGAACACCGCCGCGTTCAGCTGGATCGAATCCGTCCTGCTGCGCAGCCTGCCGGGCGTGGTCGCCCAGGACCGCCTGGTCGTCATCGTGCCGCGCATGGCCGATGGCACCACCATCGACACGGTGTCGTATCCCGATGTGCAGGATCTGACGGCGTTGTCGAACGTGTTCAGCGGGGTCATCGCCTCCCAATACGCGCCCGCCAGCTTGATGGTGGAAAAGGAACCCGAGTGGGCCTGGGCGCAGTGCGTGACCGCGGATTTTTTTCCAGTGCTGGGCGTTCGCGCCGCGCTGGGACGAACCTTTCGCCCGGAGGAATGCGTCGCGCCGGGATCGGCTCCGTTGGTGGTTCTGAGCCACGCCTATTGGCAGCGACGATTCAGCGGCGATCCTGCAATCGTCGGGCGCACGTTGACGATCAACCGCCAGGTCTTCACCGTGATCGGCGTGGCCAGCGAGGGATTCCGAGGAACCATGGGCGGGCTGGCGTTTGATCTCTGGGCGCCGGTCAACATGCGCCCTGTGCTGATGTCCGCGGGCGACGATCCCAGAGCGTTTCAGGCCCGGGGCAGCCGCTGGATGCATTGCGTCGCGCGGCTGGCGCCAGGCGTGAGCGCCACTCGGGCCCAGGCCGTGGTCGACACGCTGAGCCGGCAATGGGCGGGCGCTTATCCCAATTCGAACCGCAATCTCACCTTCAGCCTCGTTCCCTTGCGCAGCTCGCCCTGGGGCGCGCCGGGCGTGCTGGGGCCGGTCTTGAACGTGCTCTTTGCGGTCACGTGTCTCGTCCTGCTCATCGTCACGGCCAACATTGCGAACCTGCTGCTGGTTCAGGCCGCCCAACGCGAACGCGAGATGGCCCTGCGACTGGCCCTCGGTGCCAGCCGCGCCCGCGTGATGAGACAACTGCTCATCGAGAGCCTGTTGCTGGCCGGGCTCGGCGCCGCGACCGGCGTCCCGTGCGCCGCCTGGTTGACCGAAGCCACCCGTTCCCTCTTCCCGGTCATCTTTCTGCCCGTCGTGCTCGATCCGCAGCTCAACCTGCGCGCGCTCGGGTTCATGATCCTTGCGGCCTTGACGGTGGGGGTTCTGTTTGGCCTCGCTCCCGCCTGGCAATCCACCAAGCCGGACTTGAACCTCCATTTGAAGGACGGCGGTCGCGGCGCCACCCAACGCCGCCACACGTTGCGCAGCCTTTTGGTCACGGCCGAACTCTCCGTCGCACTGGTCCTCATCATCGCCGCCGGCTTGTGCCTGCAAAGCTTCCTCCACGCGCGCGCCCTGCGCCCCGGGTTCGACCCGCACGGCGTTCTCCTCGCCAACCTCCGCCTCGGCGTGCACGGCTACAACGAAAGCGATGGCCGGCGCCTCCTGCGCAACGTGCTCGAGCGCGTCCGCTCCCTGCCCGGCGCCGAGTCCGCCGCTCTCGGCGACTACGTCCCACTCGGCCCCGAAGGCGGCGCCTCCACCCGCGTCGAGCCCGAAGGCTATCTACCCCAGCCTAACGAATACATGGGCCTGCGCTTCAATATCGTTTCGCCCGGCTACTTCGACACGCTGCACATACCGGTGACCGAAGGTCGCGACTTCGCCGCCCGCGATGAGCAAAACGCGCCGGGCGTCGTGGTGATCAACGACGTCGTCGCCCAGCGCTTCTGGCCAGGCCAAAGCGCCGTCGGCCGGCGTCTCACGATTTTCGGGAACCGCGCGTTGACCGTGGTCGGCGTGGTCAAAGCCACGAAAGTTCGCCGGCTCAACGAGCCCGCCGCCGGCTTCTTTTATGTCTCCTGCGAGCAGTTCTATTCGCCGAACATGAACGTGCACGTGCGCACTCCGGGCAGCCCGCTGGCGCTGGCCGACGCGGTCCGGCGCGAGGTGCGTGCGCTCGATCCCGCGTTGCAACCGGCCGTCACCGTGGCCATGACGGATGTGACGGATTTTTCCGTGATGACGTTCCGCGTGGCCGCGGGGCTCTTGACGGTGCTGGGCCTGACCGCCGTGGGGCTGGCGGTCATCGGCATCTACGGCGTGATGGCTTACAGCGTCCGCCAGCGTCACCACGAGATCGGCATTCGCATGGCGCTCGGCGCGTTGCGCGCTGACGTGCTCCGGCTCGTTGTGGGCGAAGGGGCGCGGCTCGCCTTTTTTGGCATCGCGACGGGTCTGGTGCTCTCGCTGGCCATCACCCGTCTGCTCGCCAGCCTCTTGGTCGGCATCGGCGCGCTGGACCTCGTCACGTTCGTCGCGGCCGCGACGGCCCTCTCCGGCATCGCGCTTCTGGCCTGTACGCTTCCGGCCTATCGCGCCTCGTCCATCGACCCGGTCCACGCCCTGCGCCATGAGTGATCCCATTGCGTCCATTGTCCTCCTTTCGCCGCGCCGTTCGTCATGTTAGTGATGAACGACACAAAAACGGATCAAACCAAGAAAGACTCAAGCCCCATGGCCGACTCAACCCAAACCCACACCATTCGCCTCCACCGCGTCCTCCGCGCCAAGGCCGACCGAATCTACCGCGCGTTTCTGGACGGCGACGCGATGGCCAAATGGCTGCCGCCGCACGGTTTCACCGGCAAAGTCCACCAAATCGATCCCAAGGTGGGCGGCAGCTTCCGCATGTCCTTCACCAACTTCACCACCGGAAAGAGCCATTCGTTCGGCGGGACATTCCTGGAATTGAAGCCGAATGAACTGCTGCGGTACACCGATCGATTCGACGATCCCAATCTGCCCGGCGAAATTCATGTGACGGTCCAGCTGCGGCCCGTCTTTTGCGGGACTGAAGTCCACATCACCCAGGAAGGCATACCCGCCGTCATCCCGGCGGAGGCATGTTATCTCGGGTGGCAGGAGTCCCTCGCGCTGCTGGCGCAGCTCGTCGATCCCGAGATCCCGGACCAGCCATGAGCTCGAGCTCCACGGTGACGGCGGCGCTGGTTCTGTTGCAGGTCGCAGCGCCTTCGATCGGCCAGGCCGAAACGCCGGCCGAGCCGCCGTCGCCGGGAGTTTTCAGCGGAGCCAGGGCCGGCGCGGAGACCAACGTCGCCGGGGTGCGCTTGTCCTGGTGTCCCCCGGGACGGTTTACCATGGGTAGCCCCCGCACCGAACCGGAGCGGCGGATGGGCGAAGATCAAGTTGTGGTCACGTTGACTCGCGGCTTTTGGATGGCCAAGTTCGAGACCACCCAAGGCGATTGGAAACGGAACATGGGAAAACTCCCGGGACCGCTCACCGTCGAGTTGCCCGCCGGAGATCTATTGCCAGTCGGCAATGTGAATTTTTCCGAGTGTGAAGCCTACTGCCGAACTCTGACCGAGCTTGGACGTCGCACCGGAGCCTTGCCGAAGGATTGGGAGTTTCGATTGCCGACGGAAGCACAGTGGGAATACGCGTGTCGTGCCGGCACAACCACCGCGACAGCCTTTGGGGACAGCTTGAGCAGTTCGCAGGCGAATTTCAAAGGACGACCGTACAACGGCGGGCAGCTGGGGCCCTCGCTCAGCGTGGCCACGAACGTCGGCTCCTATCCGCCCAATGCCTGGGGCCTGCACGACATGCACGGAAATATATTTGAGTGGTGCCGGGATTGGTATCATATCCAGCTCCCGGGCGGAGTTGACCCCGACCTCTACGCGGCCGAGTCCAGCGCGATGCTGAATCGCACCGGCGACCACTCGCGCGTGCGCCGCGGCGGCGCTTGGACCGATGACGGCTGGCCGTGCCGCTCTGCCTTCCGCCTGAGATTCGAGCCGCATCGCCGCTACGATCACATCGGTTTTCGCGTTGTCGCCGTCCACGTCGAAGCCAAACCCGCCGTGTCAAACGCTGATCATTGAACCTCGGCCATTCAACAACACGGCCCGTAAGATGAAACGGCATAATCTTCCCGTGAACCGAACGGAGCACGCTCTCCGCAGCGCGCCGTCGGTGCGGTCCGCCAAGCGAACTGCCGGCCGCCGCCCGAGAAAAGCGCCAGAGGGCTGGTGCAGTCCAAAAGCTGGCGCCACCTCGAGCGGACCACGACGACGCGCGAGCGTCTTGGACTGCGGCAGTCCTCTGCCGCTTTTGCGCCACGTCCAGCATTGCGGTGCCCCGACGGGCGGTCGTCCGAGAATTTCTGCGGGCCCTTACCTTCGGGAGCCCGCACCCCCAATCCCACTTCACCAACTCCCATCCATTTTCGACGACCTGAGCCCATGAAAATATCCTTTCCTCCGATTCACCTCCCCGCGTCGTTCATCGTCGTGGCCCTGCTCGCCACGCTTTCGTCCGCCCGGGCCGATGACTGGCCGCAGTGGATGGGCCCGCAGCGCGACGGCGTCTGGCGCGAGACGGGCCTGCTGGAACGTTTCGAGACCAACCAGCTCAAACCGATGTGGCGCGTGCCCATCAACCCCGGCTACGTCGGGCCCGTCGTCGTGGACGACCGGATTTTCCTGATGGATCGCAAAGCCGGGCCACCTCCGGAGCGCGCACGCGGCGACCGATCATTGCCCATCGTCCCCGGGAACGAGCGGGTGTTCTGCGTCGACGCCCGGACGGGGAAATTCCTCTGGGAGCACACCAACGACGTGCCCTATCGCATCTCCTACCCGGCGGGTCCGCGCGCCATGCCGGTCGTGGCCGCCGGCCGGGTCTACGCGCTCGGCGCGATGGGCCATCTGCTCGCGCTCGCCGCCCGCGACGGCCGCGTCCTCTGGGAACGTCAATTGCTCGGCGCATACACTGATGAACCGCCCGTGTGGGGCTTTGCCGCGCATCCGTTGCTGGATGGCGATCGCCTGATCTGCCTGGTTGGCGGAACGAACAGCGCCGTCGTGGCGTTTCACAAGGACACCGGCAAGGAACTCTGGCGGGCAATTTCCGCCCGGGAAATCGGTTATGCGCCGCCCGTCATTTACACCATCGAAGGCCGCCGCGAGCTGATCATCTGGCACCCGGACGGTGTGGCGGGATTGGATCCCGAAAACGGTCATGTCCGTTGGACGCATCCCTACCCGGTCGGCGGTAAACCTCAACGGCCCGAGGTGACCATTGCCATGCCGCGTCTCGCCGGCACCCGGCTGTTCCTCAGCTCGTTCTATCAAGGATCCTTGCTGCTCGACCTCAGCCACGATTCGCCGCAGGTGGTCTGGAACCGGCGCAGCAAACGAAAATCTGAATTTGAGGAGGGCCTCCACACCACCATGTGCACCCCCGTCATCCGGGAGGACCACCTCTACGGGATGTGTGGCTTCGGCGAGTTCCGCTGTCTGGATCTCGCCACCGGCGATCGCCAGTGGGAATCATATGCCCTCGGCGACGGAAAGAAGGGCCTCTTCAACCAGGCCTTTCTCGTCGAGCAAGCCGGCCGCTATTGGGTGTGGAACGATCAGGGCGAACTCATCCTCGTCCGACTGAGCCCGCAGAGGCTCGACATCCTCAGCCGCGCCAAGCTGCTCGACACCGTGGAACATACCCGGGGGCGCGACGTTCTCTGGTGCCCGCCGGCGTTCGCCAACCGCTCCTTATATGTGCACAACGGCCGCGATCTGATTGCCGTTTCCCTCGCCCGCCAGTCGCAACCGCTTTGACCGCAAAATTTCACCGACCAAAATACCCCTCGCCAACGATCCACCGGTGAACTAGATCGATCTCAACCTCGACCCCCACTTCTCCCCACCCATGAATGCCCTCGCCCGCTCCTTTGGCCCGTCCGCCCGCGTTCCGCTCCAGCTCGGCGCTGCCCTCCTGCTCGTTGGCGCCACCGCCGTCCTCGCCGACACGGAGGATGAACTCGAAAAAAAGATGGCGGCCACGGCCGGGGGCTCGCTCGTGGTCGAGGTCGAGTTCGGCGCGGTGGATGTCTCCACACACGACGCTGCGGAAGTGAAGGTGAATGCGTGGCGCAAAGTCCGCCGGGCCAGCAAAGAGGAGGAGGAGACCTTTCTCAAGAATCGCCCGGTGGAAATCAGCCAGGACGGCGACACCATCACGGTCCGCGCCATTGCCACCGAGAAGGACGCGTCGCGAAGCAAGGGACCGCAGACGACACAGGGCAAATTTCACATCACGGTCCCCACGAAGTTCAACCTTCGCGTGAGCACAGCCGGCGGCGCCATCTCGGTGCGCGACCTTGAAGGCTCGGTCCGTGCGCAGACCCGCGGCGGCGATCTCGCCTTCGAACACGTCAAAGGTCCCGTCGACGGACAAACGGCCGGAGGCGCGATTCGCCTGGCCAACTGCGAAGGCAACCTGGCCGTGAAAACAGGTGGCGGCAAAATCGTGGCCAATGACGGGCGTGGCAACCTCAATGGCAAAACCGGCGGCGGCACCGTCTCGGTCACCGGCTTCGCCGGCCCCGTCTCCGTGCAGAGCGGCGGCGGCAGCATCGATCTCGACGACGTCGCCGGAACCATCACCGGCCAAACTGGCGGAGGCAGCATCAACGCCCGGCTGTCCAAATTGTCGGAGGATGTGAAACTGCAAACGGCTGGCGGTGGCGTCACCCTGCGCGCGCCGGCGGACGCGGCCTTCACGCTCGACGCCAGCAGCACCGGCGGCAGCGTCAGCAGCGACTTGAACGTCTCCAGCGAAGGCAAGCCGTCCAGGCAGCACCTCCGCGGCGCGGTGAATGGCGGCGGCAAACAGGTCACCCTGCGCACCGCCGGCGGCAGCGTGCAGGTCAAGAAGCTGTAGCTCGCCACTTAAAATAGCCAATAGCCAATAGCCAATGACCAATGACCAATGACCAATTATCCGTCGGACGGACCGGTCATTGCTTATTTGGCATTGGTCATTGATCATTGATCATTGGTCGAGCGGCGGAGCCTGGAACAACCGCTTCTGCAGTCCAAAAAATCACGGACGGCGAACGGAATTTGGCGTGACGGCACAGCCTCGGTTCGAGAATTCTCCTCGCATGATTCCAGCAATCCTCCGAAGAACTCCCGCAAGATTCGCCTCTCTCCTTCTCGCGACCTGCGCGGGACTCGTGAGCAGCTCGTTGACCGCTCTCGCGGCCGACTGGCCGCAGTGGCGCGGACCCAACCGGGATGGTCAGTCGCCCGAGAAAGGTCTGCTCAAGGAATGGCCGGCCGGCGGGCCGAAGCTGGCATGGCAAATCAACGATGCCGGCTCGGGCTACTCCACGCCCGCCGTCGTCGGCGACCGGTTTTACCTGCTGGGCAACGACGGGCTCGAAAACGAGTCCGCGCGAGCGTTCACGCTCAAGGACGGCAAGGGCGTGTGGTCCACCCAACTTGGCAAAGTGGGCAATCCCAACCAAAAACCCAGCTTCCCCGCTGCCCGCTCCACGCCCACCATCGATGGTGATGCGATCTTTGTCCTGGGCTCTGACGGCGATCTCGTTTGCCTTGGCCGCGAGAAAGGCGACGTCCGCTGGCGGAAAAATCTGCGAACGGATTTTGGCGGCAAGCCCGGCCAATGGGCCTACTCGGAATCGCCGTTGGTCGACGGCAACGCGCTGGTGTGCACCCCGGGCGGCGCCGACGCCACGGTGATCGCGCTGCGCAAGGACACCGGCGCGGTGATCTGGAAATGCCCGACGCCGGAGGGAGACGAGGCCGCGTATTCCTCGCCCATTGTGGTCACGGCGGGTGGGGCCAAGCAGTATGTGCAACACCTGAGCAAGGGCCTGGTGGGCATCGACGCCGGCAGCGGAAAGGTGCTCTGGCGGTACGCGAAGGCGGTCAGCCGTTACGGAGCGAACATCCCGACACCGCTCGCCGCGGATGGTTTGGTTTTCACCGCCGGCGCCGGAACGGGCGGCGGGGCGATCAAATTGCAGGCGCACGACGGCGCGATCACGCCCGAACAAGTTTACTTCGAGGCCAAGTTGCCCACAGCCATCGGCGGCGTCGTCAAGGTCGGCGACGTCCTCTTCGGCACGACCGGTCAGGCGCTGCTCTGCGTCGACTTCGCCACCGGCAAAATCAAATGGGAAGACCGCGCCATCGGCACCGCATCGATCGCCGTCGCCGACGGGCGGCTCTACCTTCAGGGTGAAGACGGCACCGTGGCCCTCGCAGAGACCTCCTCCGACGGCTATCACGAGAAAGGCCGGTTCACGCCTCCCGGCCGCCCGAAACGTTCTCAAGGCATGGAGAAGGCCTGGACCCACCCGGTTATCGCGCATGGCCGCTTGCTGCTTCGCGATCACAGCGTGGTGTGGTGCTACGACGTTCAATGACGTTGGAGCTTGGGAGTGCGAAGTCGATGCCCCGGGCTGCGCCCGTCCTCGGGCGCAGATGCTCCACCACCTCCGCACCCGTAGGAATTACCCAACCCCAAAGCACCCATTGCGTCTCTGCGGACGAGGACGTCCGCACCCCGGGCTGCGGCCGAAGCCGACAACACGGCTCGAAGGCACCCCACGCCTGCCGCCGATGCGAGCCGCTGCGGACTAAAAGTCCGCGCTCCGGACACGCCAGTTAACCGTCCAAAAACCCATGCCCCCGCCTGAAACTATCAACGAGTTCATCGAGGCGGCGTGTGTCCCGCTCGATCAATGGCACGGCGGGGGGACGCTGGAGCGAGCGCGGCAAATACTTCAGGCACACCCCTACCTTCCTTCTGCCAGTATCTACACGGCGGCCATCGTGGGCGACACAACGGTCGTGCGGCATTGGCTCACCCAGCAACCCGAGTTGGCGACAGCCAAGGGCGGCTCACGAAACTGGGACGCCCTCACTTATCTTTGCTTCTCGAGGTTTCTCCGTCTTGACCCCGCGCGATCCGAAGCTCTGGTTCAGTCCGCGCAGGTGCTGCTCGAACACGGCGCGGACGCCAACACCGGCTGGTTCGAACCCAACCACCAGCCGAACCCCGGCTGGGAAGGCGTCCTTTACGGAGCCGCCGGGGTCGCTCACCACGAAGCGATGACGCGACTGCTGCTCAAGCACGGCGCCGACCCGAACGACAACGAGGTCTACTATCACACGCCCGAAAGCTACGATAACGGCGCCCTCCGTGCCGTGGTGGAAACCGGCAAAGTGCGTCCCGAAAATCTGGCGGCCATGCTCCTGCGCAAATGCGACTGGCACGATGTGGAGGGCGTCAAGTACCTGCTGCAACACGGCGCCGATCCGAACCAATTGACTCACTGGGGCAAGACCGCACTGCATAACGCCGCGCTCAGTGACAACGCGGTCGGGATCTTCGAAACGTTGCTGGATCATGGCGCCGACCCGAACATTCCCGGCACGCATCCTCACGTGCACCGATCCGCTGCAGGCTTCACGGCCGCAGCCATCGCCGCCGGCCGCGGTCGCGGCGATGTCTTAAAACTTTTCGAGCAGCGCGGCATCGCCTGCCGGTTGGAGGGCGTGAATCGATTGCTGGCGGCTTGCGCCCGTGGCGATCATGACGCCGTCCACACCATCGTTCGTGACCAGCCCGGCCTGGTGGCCCAAATCCTCGCGCACGGCGCCCAGCTCCTGGTCCATTTCGCGGGCAACGGCAATACCGACGGCGTCCGCGAACTGCTTGGCCTCGGCGTCGACGTGAACACGCCGCACGGCCATGGAGATGGCTACTTCGGTCTCGCGAAGAACAGCACCGCGCTGCATTCCGCCGCGTGGCGTGGGCGACACGACACTGTGCGGTTCCTGCTGCAATACGGCGCGCAGGTCAACGCCAGGAACAGCGCGGGCGAAACGCCGCTTGCCCTGGCGGTCCGCGCCTGCGTCGATTCCTACTGGACCAGCCGGCGTTCGCCCGAATCCGTCGAGGCGCTTCTGCAGTCCGGGGCGTCCATCGACGGCGTGCGCTACCCATGCGGCTATGAAGCCGTCGACGCACTGTTGCAGGCACATGGTGCGGCTTGATGTCAGCTCTCCATGAACCGCGCAAGGTAGGGCGCGCTCTCCCACCTTCGCGAGGCTTCGGCGGGCACGGCCGCAGCGGGCCGCCAGTGCGGACTGCCGGCTGGCGGCGGAGCGCCAGCCCTACCCACCTGCGGGCTCGGTTCATGGCCGGTGAGCAGGTCTAGAAGGCACAAGAAGCGCTCCATGAACCAGCGTTCGGGGTGTCCCGCAATGCGAGACAGAAAGGTGGGGGTATTTAATGGTTGGGATGCTCTCGACCCTCCAGTCGTCCTGACGCTTCTGCGGGCGAGGACGCCCGCACCCCGGGGTCCATGGCCCCAACTCGCGCCGCATTACGGATTAAAAAATCGAGTCGCAACTCGCTCCTCACCCCGACCCTCTCCTCCCGAGGAGAGGGAGTCGTCGGATCCGATGCGTGGGGACGACAAGCCGCGTCGGAGCAGCGAGCCGGCCTGACGTCCCCGGCGACTCTCCATCGGCAATCGTCATCCGACTCAGAGATTAACTTTCCAGCAATTCTCCGCCGGTCCATCATCTCGTCATGCGCCTGTTCGTTGTCGGCACAATCGCTTGCGGCCTGCTCAACCCGCTATGGGCGAGTGCAGCTTCTTCGCCGGACCGCGCTGCCAGCGTCTCCTCCCTTCCCTTCAAAACGCCGGCCCGCGGAGTTAACTATTACGACCTGTTCGTCCGGCAGCTGAAACCCAATGCCACCGTTGGCGTCCCACCCCGGTTTCACTGGCTTGCCACCAACGGCGTCGCGTTCGTCCGCTTCTCCGCCGGCGGGTATTGGCCGGCGGAATGGGCCCTTTACCAGACCAACCGCGTCGAGCACTGGCGCCGCTTCGACGCCGTGGTCCACGCTGCGGAAACCAATCGCGTCGGCCTGATACCTTCCCTCTTCTGGTTTTCGAGCACGATTCCCGATCTCGTCGGCGAGCCCGTCAGCGCCCTCGGCGACACCAATAGCCGCACCATCGCCTTCCTGCGCACCTACACGCGCGACGTGGTCGCGCGTTACCGCGATTCCTCTGCCATCTGGATGTGGGAACTGGGCAATGAATACAATCTGGGCGCCGACCTGCCCAACGCCGCTGATCAGCGTCCTCCGATCGTTCCGTCGCTGGGCACACCCGCCACCCGCTCCGCGCGCGACGACCTCACGCACTCCATGGTGCGGACCGCCCTCGGCGAGTTCGCCAGGGAAGTCCGCCGGCTTGATCCACGACACGCCATTACGAGCGGCCACGCCTTTCCCCGGCCGTCAGCCTGGCATCAGGAACACGAGCACTCATGGCAGGCCGACACCGAGGAACAATTCGCCGCGATGCTGGCCGCCGATCACCCGGACCCGGTCAACGTGATCAGCCTGCGGCTTTACAACAACGACGACGCCCGTCGCCTGGACTGGGCCATTCGCGCGGCGCGACTGCTGGGCAAGCCGCTGTTCATTGGTGAGTTTGGAGTGCCTGGGGCCGGCACGCCGGAAAATCGCGCGACGTTCGACCGCTGGATCAAACAGGTCCAAACGCCCGACGTGGCGCTGGCGGCGCTGTGGGTCTTCGACTTCGAGGCGCAGGATCGGGATTGGAATGTGACGCCGGACAACCAACGCTCGTGGCAACTCGACGCGTTGTTCCGGTAGCAGGAAGACCGTCCATCGGTAGGGCGCGATCTCCGCAGCGCGCCGACTGTGCAGCCAACCTCATCATTGTCCGCGCACAATCCCCGATCCATTCCGCAACCCGGCTTCGGCGGCGGGCGGCGGAGCGCCCGCCCTACCTGCCCGGCCGTCCCCTGCGGCTCTACTTGCCCGCGTATTTCAGCCGGTAGACCTTGTTCCCGAAATCGTCGCTGAACACGATCGAACCGTCCGGCATCTCCAGACAGTCGGTGGGTTTACCCAGGACTTCCGTCCCATTCTTGAGGAAGTTGACAACCTTCAACTCGCCGTAAGGGTGGCCATTCTCGAAGAGAACTCGCGAAAGGCAGGAGCCCACCTTGATGGCGGCGTTCCAGCCGCCCTTCTGTGCCACGAAAGCGTCACCCCGCGCGCCGGGAATCTTGTCGCCCGCATAGAAGATCATCGAGTTGGCCGAGCAATGCGCCGGCAGCAGCCACTCGGGCACGGTCGTCTTGCTCGCGTATTCGATGAGCTTCGGGTTGTCGAGGAAGTTCAGGTTCGGCTGGTTCCGGCCCACGATCCACGGGTGTCCATAGAACCCGCCTTCCACGTAATGATTCAATTCCGCCGGCGGGTTGTGATCCGTGATCGGCTGGCCGTTTTTGCGATCGCCTTCCAGCTTCCACGCGAACATGTCGATGTCGTGATCAACGCCCCAGACTTCATCCGTGCCCGGACGCACGGCGAATTTCTCCGTGTTGCGCAAGCCGGACGCGAAGAGCTTCTTGTCAGAGCCATCCAGCGCAAAGGTCCAAATCTTTTTCCGCTCGGACGCCTCGATGGGTTCGTCGGTGGCGTTGCTTTGATCGCCCACGTGCGTGTAGATCCGGCCCTTGTGGATCATCAAGGCCCGCCACATGTGTCCACCGCGCTTGCCCGTGGGCAGCTTGTCGGCTCCGAGCACCTCCACGACTTCATCGGCCTTGCCGTCGCCGTTGGTGTCCCGCCCTTTGGACACCGAGTTCAGCTGGGCGAACCACAGCCAGCCGTCGTGCCATTGCATGGCCTGGAGAATGGAGTTCGGGTCGCGCCCCTCGATGAACGTCGTCAGGCTTTCGTAACGCCCGTCGCCGTCCGCGTCCTTGCAGGCGACGATCTTGCCGTCCTTGGGCACGCTGACGTAGAGAGTCCCGTCCGGACCGACGGCGAGGAACCGCGGGGCTTTGATTGTGTCAATGACGACCGAGAGCGCGTAGCCGTCGCGCACCCAGACGCCGTCAGGCACTTCCGCGGCGCGGGCCGCCGACAGGCTGGCTTCACCGGCCAGCAGACCAAGCACGCAGTTCGCAACGAGAACAGGACGATAGTTCATAGCAGATCGACTTAGTGGTGTTTGCGCGCGAGCATAGAATCGGCGTCCAGCGGAACGCAACGCCGAACGCAGTGGACCATTTTTGATTTACGATTGGCGAATTTCGAGGAGGTCCGAAAGACACCCGGCCGCAGCGCCCGGAGGGTGGGGCGGGCGCTCCGCAGCGCGCCGGCGCTACTCCGGCGTAGCGCACGCGTCCTCGCGTGCAAGTCAGGCGGCGTCCTCGCCGCCCAGTCCGCAGACTTCTCCGCCTCATCCCCCTGCCACCGGCGACGCAGGATGCGTCGGCACTTGCCGGCGGGGACGCCGGCGCTACTCCGCCTCACGGATTGACTCGGGTGCCGAAACAGACGAAACAAGGCGCGCTCGAGCTGCCATGACCCACTCCAACGAAGACGAGAAGCTGCTGAAGCACCTGGGTTACGAACAGGAATTGGCCCGCCGCATGAGCGGTTTTTCCAATTTCGCCATTTCGTTGTCCATCATTTGCATTCTGGCCGGGGGCATCACGTCGTTCCACGTGGGCCTGTGCAGCGCGGGCGGCGCCAGCATCGGCCTGGGCTGGCCGCTGGTCTGCCTGTTCTCCCTCTGTGTGGCTGCCACCATGGCCCAGGTGGCCAGCGCGTTCCCGACGGCCGGCGGGCTTTACCATTGGGGCAGCATCCTCGGCGGACGCGCCTGCGGCTGGATTACCGCCTGGTTCAACCTGGCCGGACTCGTCACCGTGCTGGCGGCCATCAACGCCGGGACCTACGACTTCGCCACGGCCGCCTTTGATGTCGGCGCGGCTGCCGGCACGCCGTGGATCCGCACCACGATCATCGTGCTCATGACCCTGTCGCAAGGATTGCTGAATCATTACGGCATTCGCCTGACGACGCGCCTGACGGATCTAAGCGGCTGGCTGATCCTCGTGGTGGCCGCCGTGCTGACCGTGGCGCTGGTCGTGGCCGCGCGGGGCCTGGACTGGGCCCGCCTCTGGACCTTCACCAATTTCAGCGGCGGGCCCGAGGGCGGCGCTGTGTTTCCGCGGCAAGACAATCTGCCCTGGCTCTTCGCCCTGGGATTTCTGCTGCCCGCCTACACGATTACAGGATTCGACGCCTCCGCGCACACCGCGGAGGAAACGGTCGGCGCGGCGCTCAACGTGCCGAAAGGCATCGTGCGTTCAGTCTGGGTTTCGGGGTTGTTCGGCTGGGTCATGATCGCCGCGATCCTGCTGGCCATGCCGTCGGTGGCGGACGGCGCGAAGCAAGGCGCCAACGTGGTGCCCTGGACGATGAAGGCGGTGCTGGCTCCCGCGCTGTCGTGGGCGCTGCTGGGCCTAATCGTCGTCGCCCAATATCTGTGCGGCCTGGCGGCCCTGACGTCTGCGTCCCGGATGGCCTTCGCCTTCGCCCGCGACGGCGGCCTGCCCTTTTCGGGGGCGCTGCGCCGCGTCAACCCGCAATCGAAATCACCCTCGATCGCCGTCTGGTTTGCGGCCATTAGTGCGGCCTTGTTCACCATCTTCGTGCCCTACACCACCATCGCCGCCGTCTGTGTGATTTTCCTCTACATCTCGTACGTTTTGCCCGTCGCGGCGGGTTTTCTGGCCCACGGCCGTCGCTGGACGCAAATGGGCCCGTGGCAGATTGGTCGCCTGTATCGACCGCTGGCGGTGGTGTCGGTGCTGGGCTGCGTGTTCCTGATCGTTATCGGCATGCAGCCTCCCAACGAGCAGGCGCTGGCCATCGTGGGCGGAGCCGTCGTCCTCCTGCTGGCCGTGTGGTTCGGATTGGAGCAGCGTCGGTTCAAAGGCCCGCCCCACCTCGGCACTCTGGCCGGAGAAAAGGTGCCGCCCGTCGGCCCGTTGCCCCGCCCCTAGCCTGAATATTTCATGGTGACGGTAGGGCGCCCCGCACTGCGGGACGCCGCCATGCGAACCGGTTTGGCGGCGTGCGCGGAGCGCCCGCCCTACCCTCCGTCCTCCCATCAAGGTGTTCGCGATTCAAGCTCAGCATGAAATATGCGGGCTAGCGCGCTTCAAGGACCGGGCTGCAACAGAACGCGCCCGCTGAGATTAGTCCCGAAAAAATAGCCGCGACCGACATTCGCCTTCTGCTGGAGGACTCCGCCGAAATTCACCGAGCCCACGCCGTTCGTCGGGCGCACGGTTCCTTTGAAAAGCCCGGTCGGAAGGGACAGGCGCAACACGACCGCATCGGGACCCCCGCCACTCACGACGTTGTTCGGACCCAGAACAACCGCGTTCGTCCGCGGCGCCGGCAGATTCCCGCCCGACAAGATAAGCACGCCATTCGTCATCGCCAGAACCGAGACGGCCGCATTGGCCGGCGGAACATAACGAGCACCCGTGAGGTTGGCCTGGTGCACGAAGCCGGCCGGGTACGATGGACTTTTCGATGAAGCCGGCTTCAGCCAGTCCACGAGGCCGCTCAAGTCGTCCTGCGGCTGGTTCGTATCGAACGTGACCCAGCCAAACAGGGATCCCTGGTTGGCGTAGAGCGGGACATAGAGCGGCCACTGGCCGTTCTTCGAAAGCGGCGCCTTCTGCGCGGCCCGCGTGCCATCCGCCAAGGCCACCAGCCAGCCCACGGTCCCGGACGAGCTGACGACCGCGCTGCCAAATCCGTCGCCTTCCGGCGCCGTCATTCCCCACGATGCGCCCGGCACGACGACGGTGTATCGGCCGGCCCACGGGGCCGGATTCGTCGTGGCATTAAAAAGGGAGCGATCTCCCAGCAGCGTGCTCACGCCCATCTGGTTGCTCACCACCCCAAGGATCTGATCGGAACCCGGCGCGCCCAATTGCCAGACCACGTGCCAGGCGTTGGTTCCAGGCCGCGGCAGATCATTCGTGGCGAGGCCAAGCGAATCAAAACGACCGCGGCCGGAATAACGTGACCGGCCGGATCGCAAGACGGCCGAATAAGCGCCGTTCCCGGCAAGCTTCAGCGTGAAAAAGCCCGAGCTCGCCGAGTCCATGGCGTTCGAGTCATAGAACAACCCGTTGAACGTTCCCTTGACCAAATCGAACGGGTTCGGAATGAACGTGGCCTGCAGCGCCAGGTTGGAGATCATCAAAAAATTCAAGACGGCCGACCCGGACGACAGCCCGCCGCTCCAACCGCTGAAGACGGAGCCGAAGTCCGGCACCGCCGTGACACTGTAACTCCGCCCGATCTCCAAACCCTGGCCGTTGGTGGCGCCGAGGATCCGCCCGGCGCCGGCGACGGACAAACCGATGGCGTTCGAGACGACCTGAAACACTGTACGGGTGTTGGTTGTGGAGATGTTCCCCGCCAAATCGACCGCGCGCACCCGCAACACGTTGGTGCCGGCCGGCAGGACGACGTTCGCGGTCCAATTGGTGGTCCCGGCTGTGGCGACAAAAGGGCCGCTCCCCACCTGGAATTCGACCGCCGCCAGGCCGCCGGCGTCGTCGGCCGTCCCGGAGAGAACGTTGGTCAGACCGAGCAGGCGCGCCCCCTGGGTCGGCGCGGTCCACATCACGACCGGCGGCGTCCCATCCGCGGCGGCCTGGATCACGTCGACCGAAATGCCGGCCACCGTCAGCGTGGCCGACCGGGCGGAGGCCGTCCCATTGGCGGCCACGTCAAAGCTCACCGTTCCCGAGCCGACGAAATTCGTGGAAGACGTGATCGTCAGCCACGCGGGCGCACCGGAGATCGTCCAATCGCAATTGGTGCCGGCGGTGACGTCGATCTGGTAGCTCCCTCCGACGGCCGGAGCCGGGACATTGGTGGTCGAGAGAGAGGCGCTGCACCCGGGATGGCTGAGCAACCAGAACTGCAGGAGATCGCGCAGCGCCTGTGGCTTGTTCGTGGGCGTGGAGCCGCCGGCCTGATCGGCGGTGTTCAATCCATGGCAGGAGGCGCACGTGCGAATTTCGCCGGGCTGAAAGGTGATCCAGAAGCGCTCCTTCACCACGCTCGCGTGGTTTGTGTCCAGCAACTGCCAGGTCATGGCGCGTCGGGCCGGGACGAGCACCGCCATCGACCCGTCGTCGCCCAACCGCACGCCGCCCGCCGGGCCATTCGTCACCGGAACATTCTCGGCCAGGGTGTCGTGCAACGGCGTCGCCAGCACGCGCCGGCCCGCGACCGGGTTGGTCCCGCCGTACGTGAGGCCACGCCGCTGGTCGGCCTGCAAAAACTGAAGGTAGCGAAGGTCGTAGACCCGGCCGGTGTTGGTGCCCAGCGTTACATTGGTGGTGCCGGCGATGCGCAGATTATACGGCTGCTGGCGGTCCGCCCGATCGCGGTGGGTCACGTTTCGGCTCACCACCAGCGCCAGATCATTCGTCCGCAGGTAGGTCTGGAATGAGGCCAAATCCACACCCTCCTCGGTAAAAACCTGTTGTTCGATGGCCGCGACCTGAGTGATGGCTGCAGCCGGCACGGACCGGGTCCGCACCTCGACCGGATCGAGCTCCCACAGCGCGTTGGTCTGCGTCACCAGCGTGGATCCATCCCAATAACTGGCGACGTTGGTCAGGCCCGAGGTCAGAAATGCATTCGTGGTCCACGTCGCGCCACTTCGCACCATCGAGCGCAGCCGGAACTGATAGGTGGAAAGCGGGAAGGTGGTCGAGCCCGCGTTCGTGTCGAGGGAACTCCCCGTTGTATGCACCGCAACCAGGGTCCCGTCGCTCATCGGCAGCGGGTTCCGATAGAAATGGCCGCCGCCGGGGATCGCGGTGGACTTCGGCGTCACGTAGGTGAGGTACATGCTCTCGGGATTGGTCCCGGGCGGGCCGAAGAGCGACACGATTTGGCCGGCGCTGTGAGTTCCAAAATCGAGGCCGTCGATTCCGAAGTAAGTGCCCGGATGCGCCGGGTCCTCCACCGTTTGAAAGAAGTTGGCCACGTAGTTCGAGCTCCATCGCGTGGCGATTTGGTTCGTCACCAGGTTCACGTCGTTGGTCATGTTGGGGAGAATGGACTGGACCAATTCGTGGCGGCCCACGTGGTTGATCATCTCCTCGCCCGTGCCCGCCTCGGTGCCTTCCCACGGAAAGAAAAAGTTGAAGCTCTGGCCGGTGATGCGGAGCGCGGCGAGGTTGGTGTGGTCGAAATTGCGCGGCTCGGGAAAGAACTCGGAACGATCGGCCAGGTTGAAGGCCGAGCCCGCCGATTCGTCGACGTAATTGAACGTCCCGTTGGTCGTCGTGCCCTGCCGGTCCGTCGTGGCATTGCGATCCTGCACGAGATGGTCCCACCGCGTGAAAATCAGCCGCCCGAAGGAATCGATGATCGGGGTGAAGACTCCGGACGGCGTGTGATTGATCAGGAAAAGGTCGCCCGTCGTCGGTTCCAGGCTCCACAGCCCGGTCACGGTCGGGATGTTGTTGTATTCATCGAGCTGGGGGTAGAGATGCGGCGAGCCATCGCGGGGCCGGTCGCACGAGAAGATAATCCGGCCCGTGGTGCCGTAACACGGGCTGACGTTGTTGTAGTTGGTCGGCTGGCCGGAGACCTTGGTGATCACGGGCGTGGCCGCGGGGTTCACGAAGTTCGTGATCTCGTAGAGTTGCCAATAATACTGAGTGGGATCGCCGGCGAAACGCGGCGCCCCCACGACCATGCTAAAGATCGCTTTCGTGCCGCTCCAATGAACGGCGGGCTGACGAACGGCAATGCCGTTGGTGTGCTGCGTTCCGGTCACGCCGTATCCCGCGGCCCGGGTCAGGTTTTTGAGAGTGCCATCGGCGTAGCGAATCCAAAGGTCGCCTCCGCGCCCGGCATGCGCGGTATCGGCCAGGTGATTACCGAAGGCCGAAACGACGCTGACCACGACATTGGTGACCGTGGCGGCATTTTGTTCGCCCGGCATGGGCACCTGGGTCACGAACAGGATTGGGTTTGCCAATGCGGGCTGCGCGGCGGGGACTGCGGCGCCACCGATCGCCAGAAGCGACCCGGCCAACGCCCCGAAAAGTTTGCTGCGTGTCGATCTCATGCGCGTGCCGGGAAGAACGGGGGATCGGCGCCGGGCCACCCCCATCTATGCCGCGGGCACTGGATCCACATCGACCCAGCCCGCGGCGCGCTTGAGCAATTCTTGCGACAAGATCGCGGAAGGCCTGGCCGTCGCGATGCCGTCTCCGTCCAGCGCAAAAGCTGCGGCGGGGAGCGGCGCACGGTGGCCCGAGCGCAGGCCGCCGGGGGGCCCACAAGGTGAGCGGGCGACCCAATCCATCCGCAGCCCGCGCAAATCCATTGTCACCGGCAGGCGATCCGATACCTTCGGGCGCCATGAATGCCGTCCGGACCGTCAGCAAGTACAGCCAGCGCTTTCAAAACCTGGAGCGTGCGGAACGTTACGCGCGTCGTTTCGAACGGGGCTCGCGTCAGCGCATCGATCGCCGCGAGCAACAGGCCGTCGCCCGCGCTCTCGCCCAGATCCCGGGCTGTCGATCCATCCTGGACATTCCTTCCGGCGCCGGCCGGTTCATCGCCACGCTCGGTCAGGGTGGCAGGCGGGTGGTGGAGATGGACGTGGCCCATGAGATGCTCGTGTTCGCCCGGGAACGGGAACAGTCCTTGAAGGGATCGGCCAGGCTCTCCCTCGGGCTCGCCCAAGGCGACGCCACGCGCATCCCGCTGGCCGACGGCGCGGTCGACTGCGTCTTCAGCAACCGCCTGCTTCATCACATCGTCCTCGCGGCGGAACGAGCCGTCATTCTCCGCGAGTTTCACCGGGTCTCATCCCGCTACGCCATCGTATCCTTCTTCAACTACCACGGACTGGCCCGCGTCCGGACGTTTTTCAAACGGCTGCGCGGACGCCGCCCGGCCTACGACGATCAGCCGTCCATCAAAGCCTTTCGGCAGGAGGTGGAGCGCGCCGGTTTCCAGGTGCGTGCCGTCATTCCCACCGGGCTGCCCTGGGCGTCTCAAAAATATTTTCTGCTCGAGAAAGCGTGACCATTGACGCGCCGGACGGTCACTTGAGAGGTCGTCATCTCCGTGCTACCGTCCGCGCCAATGTCGAAGTGTTTCCAGGTGCCATGAGTTCATTGAACAATTATCACCCTCTCCGAGCCGACCGTTATTCCGCGAAAAAAATGGTGAAGCCCATCCCGTTCACCTGCGACGCGCTGGATGCCCAGGCCGTTTTTATCATGGGGGATTTCAATGACTGGGATCCGGCCTCCCACTCGATGAGACGGCAACATGACGGGCGCTGGCGGGTCGAATTGCCGCTCTGCCACGGCCATCACCATTACCTGTTTGTCGTCGATGGCCAGCCCACGCTCGATCCCAAGGCCGGCGGCGTCGCCCGCAATGAGCGGAACGAGAAAGTCTCCCTCATCGCCGTCAGCTGACCGCCCTCCCCGGCTTCACTCAACGGTTTCCGCCCCATCACGCCCGGAGTTTAATCGAGCCCGACCGACTCATCACTCATCCCTTGCCACTAACCTTCACCTTCTCTCAAACACCGCCACGTGCAGCGTGTGGACCAGCGGCAGCTGGGCGAAGTCCTTGACCAGTCGAAAGCCGCATTGCTCGAAGTAGGCCGCGACCTCGGACAGCGGGGTGGGGTGTTTCTCGGATCGGCGTCCGCCCATGGCCGCGCGAATCTTTCGTTTGATCGAAGTGACCGAGACCGGGCTGAAGTAGGACAGGGCGACCCATTTGCCGGCGACGCGGCAGAGCTCCTTGACCGCCCGCTGGCGGATCTCCGGGTTGGGAAAGTGGTGGAACAACCGGAAGCTGATGATGGCGTCAAAGGCGCGATCGGAAAAGCCGAGCTTCTCGATGTCCTGCTTGGTCACCTCGCACTCCAATTTGGCTTTGGCCACGGACTCGCGGGCGATCTTCAGCATTGCGTCGGAGAGATCCCCCGACGAAACGCGATAACCCCGCTTGGCGAGATGCACCGTCACCCGCCCGCCGCCGCACGGCACGTCGAGCACGCGGGCTCCCTTGGGAATCAAGGCGAATGCCCGCTCGACCAGGCGCAGCTCCGCCCGGTTCTTGGAATCCTTCCGGATCTGGTATTTCTCCGCGGCCTCGGGGGTGTATTTGGTGCGCCCGCGGTAGGCGGCCGGCGCGGCCTTGGAAGCCTTAGTCTCAGTCATGATGGGTTGATCGCAATTGCGACCCGGATTCTAGGGCTCGACCCCGGGCAGTCAATGAGTTCGTGTGAGGATTCAGGTTTGCTTCCGCCCATGATTGCCGATACATCCCCCGCATGATTATCGCGCGTTCCCCCCTTCGCATCAGCCTCGGCGGCGGCGGCACGGATCTACCTTCGTACTACGAGAAATTCGGCGGGTTCCTTATCAGCGCGGCCATCGACAAATACGTCTATATCACCCTGCACGAAACGTTCGTGCCCGACATCATCATCAAATATTCCAAGCTCGAGCGGGTGGCCAACGTGTCGGAGATCGAGCATCCCATCATTCGGGAGGCGCTCCGGCTGGTGGGCATCGACCATGGCTATTGGGAAATGGCGAGCATGGCGGACATCCCGGCCGGGACCGGCCTGGGCAGCAGCGGAAGCTTCACCACCGCCCTGCTCAAGGCGTTGCACGCCTACCGGCGCAACCTCGTCCCCAATGCCGAGATCGCCGCGCAGGCGTGCGAGATCGAGATCGAGCGGCTGAAGGAGCCGGTCGGCAAGCAGGACCAATACATCGCCGCTCTCGGCGGGATCACCTGTTTCAATTTTCATCCGGGCGGCCGGGTCGATGCCCAGCCCGCCCGCGTGGCCGAGGAGACCCGCTACAACCTCGAGGACAACCTCGTCCTGTTCTTCACCGGCTACAGCCGCAGCGCCGGCGCGATCCTGAAAGATCAGAACGAGAAGTCCAAGGAGGCCGACCAGACGATGCTGGACAACCTTCATCGCACGAAGGAAATCGGAAACGCCAGCGCGCGGGCCCTCGAGACCGGGGATCTCCGCGAGTTCGCCCGGCTGATGGACGAGCATTGGCAGCGCAAGCGCGCCCGCAGCGCCGGCATGAGCAACGACCGGATCAACGAGTGGTATGATTTGGCCAAAAACAACGGGGCGCTGGGCGGCAAGCTGATCGGCGCCGGCGGAGGTGGGTTTCTCATGTTCTACGTCGAGGGCGAAAAATCCCGCCTGCGCCACGTCCTGCGTCAGGCCGGCCTCAAGGAAGTGCGTTTCCGTTTCGATTTCGAGGGCACCAAACTGGTGAGTTCATGAAGAGCGGCGGCGGGCACCACCCCATGAACCGCAAGGTAGGGCGCGCTCTCCGCAGCGCGCCGCCAGTGCGGACAGCCGAGCGGACTCCCGGCTGGCGGCGGAGCGCCCGCCCTACCTACCTGCGTGCTCGCGTTCGTAGCCCCAACTCCCGTCCGATCGTCGCTGAATCCGTCACCGCCATGTATCCTCTCCCTGTCGCCCTGCTCGCCGGCGGGCTCGCCACCCGCCTCCGCCCGATCACCGAAAAGGTCCCCAAAGTCCTCGTGCCAGTGGCCGGCCGGCCGTTTCTCGCCCATCAATTGGCCTTGCTTCGCCGCCAGGGCATCCAGCGGGTGGTGCTGTGTCTCGGACACCTCGGCGAGTTGGTCGTGCGCGAGTTCGGCGATGGCTCTGCGCACGGCCTCCAGCTCGACTACTCATTCGACGGCCCCAAACTGCTTGGCACCGGCGGCGCACTCAAACAAGCCCTCCCGAAACTCGGCCCGAGCTTTTTCACGCTCTACGGCGACAGCTACCTCACCGAACCGCTGGAGCCCGTGGCGACCTTTTTCGACCGGTGCGGCCAGCCGGCGTTGATGACGGTCTACCGCAACCAGGGCCAGTACGACACCAGCAACGTGGTCTTCGCGAAAGGCGCGATCCAGATCTACGACAAAAAGCGGCGGCGGCCGGAGATGCAGCACATCGATTACGGCCTGGGCCTGTTCCACGCATCGGTATTCAACGAATGGCCGGCAGACACGGCCTTCGATCTGGCCGACGTCATGACCCGCCTGGTCGAGCAGGGCCGCATGGCTGGTTGGGAGGTGAAGGATCGATTTTACGAGATTGGGTCCCCGGCGGGTTTGGCCGAGCTGGACGCGCGGTTGTCCGCCAACGGCGGCGAGCCTTGATTCTGGCGTGCATTGGCCTCGGGGCCACGCAAGCGCGTCGCGCTACGTTCTTCCAATCCAAACCAAGGTCCCGGTCGGGAGCTGGTCGTAAAGCGGGATGAGATCTCGGGCGGCGAGGTGGACACAACCATGCGATTGCGGCCGGCCCAGTGTGCGTTCGTCGCCAAAGCCGTGGATGTAGATGTACCGCCGAAAGGTGTCGACATCGCCGCCACGGTTCAGACCGGGCTCAAGCCCGGCCAGCCACAGGATGCGGTGCACAATGCTGGCCTCCGGCAAATCCTGCATCAGGCCGATCGGCTTGCGTCCCTTGAATACCGTGCCGAACGGTTGATCCCCGCCGATCTTGCGCGCGATGCGATGCAGACCAAGCGGCGTGCGATTGGAGTGGATGCGTTGTCCGATGCCAAAGCGCGACGTGGACGCGATGTATTCCTGAATTGCTTCGTAAGCGGGTTCGGACGCCGGGCGCGATCGAGGCGGCGGTTCCACCTGCCTCCACAACGTCACGCGCTGGCGCGCGACCGACACGGTGAGCAGCCAGCGCGTCGGGCGGACGCGCTGCCGCGCCATGGCCCGCCGGAAGCCCACGGACGGCCGGGGGCGACGCGGTGGCGTCCCGGTTCCTTTGGATCGAGCTCGGGCTGGAGCGGTCACTTCGGTTTTGTTCCCACGTTGATGGTCATCATGCCGCCGAGGAGGGAGACGATGCGCGTGTCGATGCAGCCGAGCCGCTGCATCTCGGCGGCGACGCCATGTTGGGCGGGGTAATGTTTCAGGGACTCGAGGATGTAGGCGTAAGCCTGGGCGTTGCCGCAGGACAAGCGGCCGAAGAGCGGGACGACCATGCGGAGGTAAGCGAAGTAGAGCGCGCGCCACAGGCGTTGGTCGGGCTTGCCAAAATCGAGCACCAACAAGCGGCCGCCGGCCGTCGCCACGCGAAACATTTCGGCCAGACCACGGGTCCAGCTCGCGAGGTTTCGCAGGCCGTAGCTGACGGTGACGACCTCGAAGCTCCGGTCAGGAAAGGGGATGGATTGGGCGTCCCCGAGCAGAAATGCCGGTGGGGCCTGGGATCTGCCGAAGGATGCGGCGCGCCGATGCGCAACGCTCAGCATGGGCCCGCTGAAGTCGAGCCCGGTCGTTTGCAAGCCGGCCGAAGCCAGCGCGAAGGCCACGTCGCCCGTGCCGCAGCACAGGTCCAGGGCGCGCTGGCCGGGGCCGCCTCGCGCCAGACGAACGAGCCGTCGTTTCCAGGCCCGATGCAGGCCGAGGCTTTGCAGATCGTTGATCCGATCGTAGCGGGGCGCGATGGCGGCGAACAAATCGTTCACCCGCGCCGCGCGCTCCATGCCCGGATCGTAATAACGGTTGATCATCGGTGCGCCCGTCCCACGGCCTCCTGGAGGCGGGCCAGGCCCGTGGCTGCGAGCCGTTTTTGCAGGCCTGCCACGATGGCGCGGGCCAACCCCGGCCCTTCATAAACCAGGCCGGTGTAGACCTGCAACAAGGTCGCGCCGGCAACAATTTTTTCCCACGCATCCTCGGCGTTGAAGATACCGCCCACGCCGATGATGGCCACCGCGCCGCGCGTCTGCCGGTGGATGTGTCCGATCACCTCCGTGCTGCGCGCTTTCAGCGGCCGGCCACTCAAGCCACCGGTCTCGGCATAGATCTGCGCGAGCTTCGGCGTCGCAGCCGTCGGCCTTGAGATCGTTGTGTTGGTGGCCACCAGTCCGGCGATTTGTCGCGGAGCCACCAGCTCGAGAATCTCGTCGATCGCGTCGAATGTAAGATCCGGCGCCACTTTGACCAGGATGGGCCGGACCGGATCCGACCCCGGCTGGTTGACCGCCTGCAACGCGCGGAGAATTTCGTCCAGGGCCGCCTTGTCCTGAAGCTGCCGCAGGTTGGGCGTGTTGGGCGAGCTGACGTTGACCACGAAAAAGTCGGCATGCGGGCGCAGCACGCGGAACGAGCTCGCATAATCCTCCGCCGCCCGGTCGAGCGGCGTGACCTTCGATTTTCCGAGGTTGATGCCCACGGGGTGCGCCGGCCAACGCCCGCCCGCCCGCCAACTCCCGAGCATCGCGGCCATGGCCTCAGCGCCCGCGTTATTGAATCCCATCCGATTGATCAGCGCGCTGTCCGGCACCGCGCGGAACATGCGCGGTGCCGGGTTGCCCGGCTGGGCGTGCCACGTCACACCGCCCAACTCGCTGAAGCCAAACCCCAGCGCGGGCCACACCGGCACGGCCACCGCGCGTTTGTCCATGCCCGCGGCCAGCCCGACCGGATTCGGAAACTTCAGGCCAAACACCTCGACCGGAAGTTCGGGCGCGCCGCAAAACACCGACAAGGCGCCACAGAGCGCCGGGTGCCGGCTGGCAAACGCCAACGCCGACAATGTCCGGTCATGCACCTGCTCCGAATGCTGGGCAAAAAGCACAGGCCGCAGCAGATTCCGATACAGCCAACTCATGGCCGCAGGCTAACGACCCCCCGCCAACGTCGGCAACAGCCAAACGATCGGGCGACCAGCGAACCGTGAACTCACTGCTCCCGGCGCACCAAATCGCCGATCACCCCAAGGACGCAGCGCGCCGCACGTCCCCGTCGACGGAGGCGCGCGCCGGATTGTCGCGCCGCCCAGACTCGCGGTCAGGGCTGCCCGGGGAATTGGATCGCGAAGAGGTCGGCGTCCTTCAGCTCCACCCGCAAACGGATCGGTTGCCCGGCCAGCGCGCTGACATCCGTGCCGGCGTTCCAGCGCACCACGTGCCCCAGGCGATCGCCAATCATCTCCTGGCACTCGCCCAGGCCAAAGCCGGGAAGCGCCTTGCCGGCAGCGTCCTGGAGCTCGACCCGCACGCCGCCTCCCGCCGAGGTCGCAAAATTCAGCTCCAAACGCCGCCCGGTGAAAACCAGCGGCCTGGTCACGAGCGCTCCACCTGCATACGGCCCAAACACGGACACAAACCCATCGGGCCGGAGCACGTATCGTCGCACATGACTGCTCCGGTAACCCGCATGGTGCTTCACATAGAGGGAAAGTTCCCGCTCGCCGGTCTGGACGATACCGCGCGCGGCATAATTGGCCCGGGAGGTCCAATTCTCCAGGTCGGGTCCTGGACGCACGAACGCTTCCAAAAACGGGCGCCGGAACGAAGGCCCGCCGCGCGCCACCGCGAACAGGATGTCGGTGCAGTCGCTGACGTAGTTCCAGTCCGTCGGAGTTCCAATGCGGCGCGCCTCCTCCTCCGTCACCACCCGCCGGCCGGGGAAATAGCGCGTGGGCAGTCCCAGATAAACCTGCGGCGCGCGCGGATACGGATCGATTTGGTTCGTGTAGAGCTGCTCCCGCGGCTTGCCGTCGAGCTCGAGATCCTCGGGCTCGGCCCAATGGACGAAATCGCTCGAGGTCGTCCGCGCAATCCACCGGACGCCTTCCCGGAAAACGCGGAAGTAACAGACGTAACGCTGTTCGGCGGCCGACCAAAACGCGTTGTTCTGGGAGTCAAACGCGCCCTTCGTGATCACGGGCGCCTCCTGCAGCGCCCGCCAGTGGAGGCCGTCCGGCGAGACAAACGCGATTAGGCCCGGGTCACCCGTGCCCCCCATCGCCTTATACCGTTGGTCCGGCACACAGGCCGGGTTCGTGTCGATGAAAGGCGCCAGATTGTGACAGCCGCGATGCCGGGCCAGCACCACGTTGTTCTCCCGCGTCCCGGCGACTGCGTAGAGCCCCAGGTGCGGCTTGGTCCAACGGATTCCGTCCGAACTCTCCGCCACGCAGGTCACCTCGCTGTCCAGGTCATGCCGCGCCACCGGCAATCCCCGGTAGTAAAAGCGAAATTTGTCCCCATCCTTCAGCACCGTCTCGTAGCCGCTGTACAAACCTTCCCAGGGTTCATCGAAACGCAGAACGATTTCGCGCGCTTCCGGGGCGTGTTGCACCAGGCGCGCGCCCTCCAGCCGCTCGATCAGCAGGTCATCGACGAACAGCTCCCGCCGCGAACCGAGCTGGAGGGGATCCACCCCCGCGGCGGACGCCAGACCGCCGAGCCCGGCGACCGCCGGCAGGCAGAGCGCCAGAACGCGCATCAGTCGCAATCCGAGGCAAAGGCCGAGCCCGCAGGAGCGTTGCGGTGGTGAAGGCAGGGACGGTGGCAGGCCCACGGCGTTGGAAACGGACGGCAGGTCGGTCGGGGTGGATTGCATGCGGCCAAACCTCGCAAACCACGGCCGGAAAGGAAGCCTCAAACCGGGTCCGAAAGAGGCTCAACCGCCGGTCGAGCCTGCCGATGAAGTGGGGTGTTTTGGCACGACACCTCGCCCGACGCCAGCCGGGCGGCGATGCCTGGAGGACAATCCGGGTGAAAGTTCTTTTGGCCGAAGACGACCTGGTCACGCGCCGATTCCTCACCGTCATGCTCCAGAATTTGGGGCACGAGGTGACGGCCACGGCGGACGGTGAAGAAGCCCTGAATCAGCTGGTGATTCACCAGCCGCCGATCGTCATCAGCGACTGGCGCATGCCGCGCATGGACGGCATCACCTTCTGCCAGCGCGTCCGATCCCTCGGCCTGGATCACTACACCTTTTTCATCCTGCTTTCCGTCAAGGCGGCCCGCTCGGATTATCTCCAGGCCATGGAGGCCGGCGTGGACGATTTCCTCGACAAATCCGTCAGCATGGAGGAGCTGGCCATCCGTCTGCGGGTGGCCGAACGCATCATCGTCCAGCGTGAGGAATCCGACCGACGCATTCGCACGCTCGCGCGCTTCCCCGCCGACAATCCCAACCCGGTCCTCCAGGTCGACCCGGATGGCACCCTCATTTATGCGAACCGCGCCAGCATCCCGCTCCTGACCCAATGGGGCTGCCAGGTGCCCGGCCCGGCCCCCGAGCGGCTGCGGGAGCTCGTGCAGGGCAACGCCGACGGTGCCGCGCGCCGCGAGCTCGAGCTGGCGTGCGCCGATCGCACCTTCTCCTTCTCCGTCACCACGGTCGCCGACGTCGATGTCATCTACCTTTACGGCCACGACATCACGGATCGAAAGCAGGCCGAAAACGAGCTGATGCAGCTCAAGAATCAGGCCGAGGAGAACGCGCTGCACGACCAGCTCACCGGCCTGCCGAACCGCCGGTTGCTGGCCGATCGCCTCCGGCAGGAGGCAAACCGCGCCAGCCGCCTCGGCCGACGCCTCGGGCTGCTCGTGGTCGACATCGACAATTTCAAACAGATCAACGATGGCTACGGGCACAAGGTCGGAGACCAGGTCATCGTTTCCGTCTCCAAACACCTGCGCGAAACATTGCGCACCGTCGACACCGTCTGCCGCTGGGGCGGCGACGAGCTCGTTGTCCTGCTCAGCGAACTGCGCGAGCGGGCCGACGTCGAAGCCGTCTGCCGCAAGCTGATCGGGGCCGTCAAACAGGGCGTCGCCGCCGATGGCATCAGCGCGCCCGTCTCACTGAGCATCGGCTCGGCGGTTTTCCCCGACGACGCGGAGGACTCCACCCTCTTGATGCAACAGGCCGACCACGCGCTCTACATCGCGAAGGGCGATGGACGGGACTGCTGGCGGCCGTTCACGGGGTTTCCCAGCGGCCACGACGCCAAGGGCAAGGCGACGCTGTTCATCCGCCTGACGACGGCCGTCAACGAAGGGCGCATCCAGGCGTTTTATCAGCCGCTCATCGGCACGCGTCATCGCAAGGTGATCGGCGCGGAGGCGCTCGCCCGATGGCACGATCCGGAGCTCGGCTGGGTCGCTCCGGATGTGTTCATTCCCCTGGCTGAGGAGAAGGGTCTGATCTTCCAGCTCGGACAGCTCGTCATGGTCCAGGCTCTCGACCAGCTCGCCCGGTGGCGTCAGCAAGGGCACGCGCTGACCGTCTCGGTGAACCTATCCCGGCGACAGGTGATGGACACCGCCTTCCGCGACCAGCTGCTCCAGCAGGTCATCCAGCGTAATCTGAAGCCTGAATGGCTCTTCCTCGAGATCACCGAGCGGCAATCCGTCATCGACCAGGCGCTCGGCCGCGAACGATTGCAGGCCCTGGCCGAGGCCGGCTTCCGGCTGTCCATCGACGACTTCGGCTCCGGCTATTCGTCGTTCGACACCGTCGCCGAGGCCTCCTTTTGCGAGCTGAAGATCAACATGGGCCTGGTCCGGCGCAGCAACACGCCCCGCGGACGCCGGGTCGTCCAGGCCATCATCGAGATGGGACGCACGCTGGGGCTGGGCATCGTCGCCGAGGGCGTGGAAGACCAGGTCACCGAGGCGATGCTCACCACGCTTGGCGTGACCAAGCTCCAAGGCTACGGCTTTTCCAAGCCGCTGCAGGCCGACGCCTTCCTGGCCTTCGTCGAAAAATTCAACGCGCAAAGAGACGCCCGCCGCCGCGCAGCCTGAGCACGGGCCGAAAGCGCCTTCCGTCTCCCGGCTTCGACGTGCGCCGTTTGCGGGCTTGGCCGATGCGGGTCGCGCCGTTCCTTGAGCTTACCTCCAACGACGAAGCCGCCCGGCATGATGCGGACATCCGCCCCGCCTCGAACTGCAGGGCGCCAGCGCACGCACTCGCCGGCAGGCGATCGTCCGAGAGAACACACGGCGGCGCCGATCGGATTGAGTCTGCGAAGTTTTGCAATCCCGGCGGATATGCGGTAATTCTGCCCCCTTTGTTATGTATCGAACATTGGTCTGTCGTTTCGGGCTGGTGAGAATTTGTCCGGACCCAACAAGGCAATTGTCCCGCGGATGCCGAAACCACCCTGGCGTGAGGCGGGACCCGCCTGCGGGCGGAGGGTTTGGTGCCCTCGCATTGGTTGCCCTGCTGCTTAACCTCCCATCGGTCGTCGGCGCGCCGCTGAAATACAGCGTGCTCGAATTCCCCGATGCGCCCGGCCACGGCCAGCTGCGGGCCAGCGGCCTCAACAACAAGGGCGAAGTGGTCTTTTGGGGCAACGACACCGCGACCGGCTGGAGCAAAATGTTCATCTACCTGCCGTCGCCCGCGTACGGACTTCCCGCCGGGATGAACGCGATCGAGCTGGCGAACCGCCGCGTTGAGGCACGAGCCATCAATGATCACGGCCTCGTGGCTGGCTGGATGGCGGCGACGGACGTGGTGCCAAATCGCACGATGGGATTCACCTGGCAGAACGGGGTGTTTCACGAGTTCAACTTCGACTCAACCAGCGACAACACCACTGTTCGTTCGGTCAACAACGCCGGCTTCATCGCCGGCACTTTTGAAGTGCCCCGGCCCGGCCAGCCTTTACTGCGGGTGACGCGCGGATTCGTCCGCACGACCAACGACTCCATCATCCTCAACCCGGTGGAGCCATCGACCAACCACACCTATGCCATTGCCCTGAACAACAGCAATCTCGTCGCGGGCAACTACGAGGCCCGTTCCACCGTGGGCATTGCCACCCGCGGCTACCTTTGGGACGGGACGCTGACCCCGCTCGGCCCCTATGCGGTCGGGGACGAACTCCGGGTGGAGGCGATGGGTTTTAACGACTCGAACGAGATCGTCGGCATGCTCCGAGATCTGTCCCCGCTCCGTCCCTTCCTCTGGCTGCCGGCACCGAAGTATGGGCTGTCCGCCGGCCTTAATGAGATTCTCCCGGCCGTCGGAACGGGCAACGGAGATGATTCGATCCGGATCAACAACGGCGGCCAGGTGGCGACTCCCCAATACTTGTGGGATCGGGGGACGACCTACGCGATGAGCGAGTTGCTGCCGGCCAGCCAGGCAGATCCCATCGGATCCGTGGTGGCCATCAACGACCGGGGCCAGGTCCTGGTGCGTCTGCGAACTGGCAACATCATCGGAGGCCCCGCGCTGCTGACGCCCGGCCCCAACGACGCCATCGTCGTCAACGTCACGAGCGACGCTCCGGATGCCGATCCAAATGACGGCATCATCGACGTGGATCTTGACGAACCGGAGTCCCAGGTCAGTTTGCGGGCGGCCATCGACTATGCCAATTCCGCCGATCGGCCAGGACCGGACACGATCGAATTCAACATCGATTCGCAGGGTGCAGGACTCGCCCCCATCGGCTCGATCCTGATCGCGGTCACGAACGCGCTCCCCGACATCACCGAGCCGCTGACGATTGACGGCATGACCCAGCCCGGCACGGGCCTGGTCGGCATCAAGGGCCTGTTCGCAGGCGTGGCGAACGGCCTCCGGCTCGTGACGAGCAACTGTGTCATTCGCGGTCTGTCCATCCAGCAATTTCAGCGCGCGGGCATCCTCATCGAGGGCGGGCACTCCCACTCGATTCGGGGAAACCTCCTCGGCACCGACGCGCGTGGCACCCCCGGGCTGGGCAACGGCGTCGGCATCCAGGTGGCAAACTCCGCGAGGAACATCCTCGGCGGCTCGGCCGCCGCCGATCGGAATGTCATCTCGGCCAATCTCAACGAAGGCGTCGCGGTGAGCAACTCCACCGCCATCGAGCTTCGCGCGAATCTCATTGGCACCACACCTGACGGCGCCGCGGGACTGCTCAACGGTGGCGCAGGTCTGCTGGCACGGCAGGTTTCGGGCTTGTCGGTCGGCTCGCCCGGCGTCGCCAGCGTCATCAATTCCGCCACCGCGGCGGTCCTCCGCCAGGTCGACACGGGACAGATGATGAACTGTCTGGTGGGCTTGAACGCGAACGGCGACGCCTCCCTGGGTGGCACCGCCACGGGAATCGAGATCGAACAATCCAGCGACTTCAACCTCGGAGGGAGCGTCCGCAACATTTTTGGCGGCATCAGCTCCATCGCGGTCAAGGTGCTGGACTCGACCAACGTGCAGGCGCTGGGCAATTACATCGGCACGGACCGCGGCGGCAACACGAGCATTCCGGTCGGCACCGGCATCGTCGCGGAACGAACGCGCGGCTTCTCCCTGGGCTCCACGACGCTGAACGTGATTTGCGCAACCAATGGAGCGGTCTTCCGCCAGCTCTCCAGCATCGGCACGAACCTCAACAAGGTCGTCAACTGCAACTTCGGCGTGGGGGCCAACGGAATCACCAAATTGGGCGACATGATCAACGGTCTGTTGGTGGAACAAACGGAGCAACTGGGCGTCGGCGGTACCGCGCGGAACATCTTCGGGGGCATTTCCTCCATCGCCATCAAGGTCCTGGATTCCACGAACGTCCAGATGACCGGAAACTACATCGGCACGGATCGGAACGGCAACACCAGCGTCCCGGTCGGCACCGGCATCCTCGCGGAGAACAGCCGGGCCATCGTGGTCGGCTCCAGCAACGCCCTCAGCGTGATTTGCGCGACCAATGGGACGATCTTCCGCCGGGTGGCCAGCCTCGTCACCAACGTCAGCGGCGTGCTCAACACTCATTTCGGCATTGGGGCCGGCGGCAGCGCCCGCGTCGGCAACATGGTCAATGGGTTGGTCAGCGAGCAGTCCGACGGGCTGGTCATCGGTGGAACGTCGCGCAACGTGTTCGGCGGCATCATTTCGAACGCCATCACCTTGCTGGAAACCACCAATGCCCAGGTGGCCGCCAATTACATCGGCACCGACCGCACCGGCAACGCGAGCCTGCCGGTCAGCCTCGGCATCTTCGCGGACAAGGTCCGGAACATCGCCATTGGCGTCAGCAACAGCTTGAGCGTCATCTCCGCGACCAACGGCGCGTTGCTCCGTGAACTCAGCGGCTTGAGCAACACCCTGAACAACTGCTTTTTCGGCCTGGCCGCCAACGGATCAAACAAAGTCGGCAATATGCGCAGCGGCCTGGTCGCCGAGCGCTCCAGCGGCCTCAGCCTGGGAGGCGTCGCGCGCAACGTGTTCGGCCACCTGTCTTCCAATGCCATCTCCTTCCAGGCCGTGACCAACGTCCAGGTGCTGGCGAATCTCCTCGGCACCGACGCCGCCGGCCTGCTCCGGGCGCCCATCGGTGGCGACGGCATCAGCGCCATGGCCAGCCGGGACGTCACGATCGGTGACGAAACCGCAAGGGGAACCATCAAGCGCGCCGTGCTGCAAATTGGAGCCTGTGCCCGGCACGGGTTGGAAGCCATCGACTCCTCCGGCGTGCGCGTGGTCAATTCCATCTTTGGCACTGACGCCACCGGCACGCGATCCTTGTCCAACTCTCTCTCCGCCGTGAAGGTTCACTTTTCGGCGGACTTCGCGGCCATCGCCCCGATGGAGGCAACGGCCATCACCGGCAACACCCTGGCGTTCAATGGCGGATCGGGGGTCGAGATTTCCCAGGAACCGGCCGTCGTGGCCCACGAAGTGGTTCATGTGATCCAGGGGAACACCGTGCGCAACAATGCGCGCGACGGAATTCAAATCGGGACCAACGTATCGTCGGTCCTGATCGGCGGGTCGGATCTTTCGCGGGCCAATGTCATCACCCGCAACGGCGCCAGCGGCATCAGCAAGAAAGGCATCGGCCAGAGATTTTTCGTCGAGATTAACAGCATCCTTTCCAATTCCGTGAAAGCCATCGAACGGGTGTCCGATCCGTTGGACCAGGTGGCGCCCATCATCAGCAGCGCCATCAAAGGCAGCACCCGCGTGCAGGGCACCGCCCACGGGCAGCCCAATCAAACCGTTCGACTTCACTTTTACGCGCATCGTCCGAAGGCCGGCCCGCAGGGCGAAGGCGAGCTTTGGGTCGGCACGGTCCAGGTGCCCATCGATGCCAGCGGCGCAGGTTCGTACGCGGCGGTCCTGCCCCGCACCTCCCCGGCCGGCTGGCTGATTGCATCAACCGCCGCCGATCCAGTGCGGGGCACGTCCGAATTTTCCAACAGCCAGCCGGTGCAACTTCCCGTCGACACTGACGGCGACGGCTTGCCGGATTTTTGGGAGGCGCAGTATCCCTCCTGCCTTGATCCCCTGGTGCCAGACCCGCCCGGCGAGGACTGTGATGGCGACGGCTTCACGAACCTGCAGGAGTACGTGGCCCACACAGACCCGACCCGAGCCGACTCCGCCCTGCGCGTCGAAAACCTCGTGGCCGGCCTTGCGGGGACCTCGCTGCGATTCACCGGAGTCGCCGGGCGCCAGTACGGCCTTGAACGTCGAGACAACCTCGTCTCCGGCTCCTGGATTCGCGTCGTCACGGCCATCCCCGAATCCGACGGGCAGGTGACCTTGGGCGATCCCGAACCGCCGGAGCCAGCCGCCTATTACCGGGTCGTGGCGGAGTTCCCCTGATCCGGAACTGTCATCTCCAGAGCGCTTCGTGACGGCATCGTGCCTTCAGCCGGGCGCGCAGGCCCTGCCTGGAGTCGGATCCGGGGCAACTGCTCACTCGACGAACAACGAGGACTCTGCCAGCAATGGCACCCGCGTCTGACGACACCAAAACGTTCGTCATCACCACCTTCGAAATCCACCCCGACCATCTCATCAAGGGCGCCCGCCTGCCCGCCTGCAACCACGCGAAACTCGTCGCCCGGCTCGTCTTGCCTGGGGGGTGACGGCCATCGCGCCGAAGTTCTTCTGCAACCGGGCTGCCATTTTTCCTTAACCCAGTCTGGGCCTGCGGCTGGAGCCACGGGCGCTCAAAACAGTGTTCCCATGAAATCTATCCAATGGCCCGCGCTCGCTCTTCTCCTGTCCCTGGTCGGACCGCGGTTGCCGGCCGCGCCGTTTGACCCGGCCTTCACGTATCACGGGAGGCTGACCGACGCCGCCCAGCCGGCCAACGGCGTCTTTGAGTTTGAGTTCGGCCTGTGGACCGATGCGAGCCGGGGCACGCTGCTCGAGACCCGCGCCAAGACAGCGATCGACGTGGCCAACGGCCTGTTCGCGGTCGAGCTGGATTTCAATCCCCGGTGGATCGACGGCGACGAGCGCTGGCTGGAGATCAAGGCGCGCCGGCTGGGCGCAGCAAGTTACACCACGCTCAGCCCGCGTCAGCGGCTCGCGCCGACGCCGCACGCGCTGCATGCCCGCGAGGCGGGACTCGCGCTGACGGTGGCCGACGGCTCGATCACGGCCAGCCATCTCGCCGCCGGCGCAGTCACGGCTGCCAGCCTCGCGGGCAATTCGATCACCGCCGACAAGCTCGCCCCGGGCGCGGTCGGCACGGCGCAACTGGCCGCAAACTCCGTCACCGCCGACAAGCTCGCGCCTGGTGCAGGAGTCGGCGCTGGACTGCCGCCCACCAGCGTCGTGCTCAGCGAATTCGAAGTGAACCCCAACCTCCTCAATGCCGGCTTTGTGCCGACGGGAGTCTATTCGTCCAATGTGCCGCCGGTCTGGACCGGCATTTCCGACGGACCGCCGGCAACGGGCATCCTGGGATTTCCGCGTTATGGGCATAGCGCGGTGTGGGTGGCGAGCCTCGCCGAAATGTTCATCGTCGGAGGCGAGCCGGTGTCCACGGGTCTGCGTTACCGGTCCGCTTTGAACACCTGGTCCACCATGTCCACGCCGAATGGAATCTCTTTGGACGGACAGCTTTTCGCGGCCTGGACCGGCACACGGTTGCTCGTTTGGAACTCCTGGATGCGATCGGGTGGTTTGTACAATCCCGCCAACAATACCTGGCAGGTGATGAGCACCACGGGCGCGCCCTCGTCGCGCTCTGGGGACGTCGCGGTGTGGACAGGGACACGCCTGATCGTCTGGGGCGGCTATGGGGGCGGGGTTGCCGGAATTTCCGCACTGTCGGATGGCAGGATCTACAATCCAGCGACAGACACGTGGGCACCGATGAGTGTTCTGCCGCCGGAGTTTCGACGCGCTCAAGCGAGCGCTGTTTGGACCGGCTCGGAGATGGTGATTGTCGGCGGGTATTACGAGACCACGTTGTTCTCACTGCCGACCTACCTGAGCGAAGGTTTGCGGTATCAGCTGGCGACGGATTCCTGGACAGTGATTCCGACCCCAGCTGGCGCGCATCGTCGCGCGGCACAGGCCGTTTGGACGGGGACGGAAATGATCCTGATGGGCGGGGAGCAGCCGGGCGGTCCACCCAGTGCGTGGCGCTACAATCCCACGACCGGGGCGTGGACCCAGACGGCCAATCACGCGGTGCTGAATAACCTCAATGGCGCCAACGTGGCCTGGACCGGCACGCACGTTCTCCTTTGGGGCGGAGCCTCGAACCCGAATGGCGCGCGCTACACGCCCGCTGCGGACACTTGGACCGTGTTGCCCGCGCCGGGAGCGGACGCGAGGGTCGATTCGTCGGCGGTGTGGACCGGCACCGACCTGCTGGGTTGGGGCGGAAGATTCGTCAGTAGCGGCGACGAGACGGACGATGGCCGGCGCTACAATCTGGCGGCCAACGCCTGGAGCGCGCTGAGCGTACCTCCGGGGACCGGCGAGACCAGTGAACGAACGGACGCCGTGGCCGTATGGGCGGGCGATCGACTCGTAGTGTGGGGCGGCGCGAATCTCGCCGCGCGCTTCCGAACCGGTGGCATCTACCGTCCGGGTGTTGGCTGGACGAGCACCCCCACGATTGGCGCTCCGTCGGCGCGCGCCGGCCACACCGCCGTTTGGACCGGGACCGAGATGATCGTCTGGGGCGGCGACAGCGCCAACGGTTTCACGGTCAACACCGGTGCGCGATTTCATGTGGGTTCGAATCGTTGGTTCTCCATGAACCTCAGCAACGCGCCGTCGGGTCGGCGCAATCACAGTGCGGTTTGGACGGGCACGGAGATGATCGTGTGGGGCGGCTACCAACGGACGAACCTTCTCGACCAGGACTTTCTTCGCACGGGCGCCAGTTACAACCCCGCCACTGACCAGTGGAACACGAATGTTCCCGTCCATCCCGCGTTCTCCGGACGCGCGCGTCACACTGCGGTGTGGACCGGTACGGAGATGATCCTCTGGGGCGGCTACTCCCGCAGCGGGCCGGTGCTCAGTCCGACCTACAACTACTACGGCAACGGCGTGCGCTACACGCCGGGCAGCAATGCGATGTCCCTCTTGCCCTTCGCCCCCGCGGGCAACGCACGGACCGACCACACCGCCGTTTGGACCGGCCGGGAGATGATTCTCTGGGGCGGCTATACCTCCACCGGCGATACGAATACCGGCCTGCGCTTCAATCCGGATCTGAATTCGTGGACGACCATGGCGGCGCCGGGACCGGCGGCCACGTTTGCGCGCTCCCGCCCTGGCGCCGTGTGGACCGGCCAGTTCATGATCGTGCACGGGGGGGAGAAGGACGGTGTGCCCGTCGCCGGAACCGGGCTTTTCGATCCGCTTGCCGACAAGTGGTATTTCGCTCCCAGCAGTCCCGTCAGCGTGGCGCGGACCGACCACGTCGCGGTCTGGACCGGCACTCAGATGCTGGTGGGGGATGGTCGGGATGCCTCCGGTCCCATTGCCAGTTGGGGGAGTCTCACGCCACACCGCGCGTTCTATTACTACGTGAAGCCATGAAGCGACGGGCAGGGCGGCCGGAGACCCTGTCGCTCCAGAGTGGAAACCGAAGTGCGCTCACGCCCGGCCCCGGATTCGCCTGCTTTCAGCAAGCACCTAGTGCATCCCGAAGCTGCGGGCAAAATGCCCGCGCTCCGGACATCGGACGACGTGTGACCGACAACCGGCGGAGGCACCGCGAGTACCACAGCGCCAGCATTCCGGTTGCCTGGAGGAAGCAGGAGGCGTAGCCTGTCGCCATCAATCCGGAATCTCACGCGTGGATCGTCCAATCCTCGTGCGATCCAGAGAGAGAGGTATGAAATCAAAATCGATCGACTGCCAGCGCCGGCCCTTTCTGCTGGCCGCAATTTGTTTGGTGGGGCTGATGCACCCGGCGAGGACGAAGGCGGATGGGGTCACGGCTGACTGGTCCACGCGCGTTCAGGGTCCCGAGGGTGTCTTGTCCGAAGCAGCCGGAATCGCCATAGGACCAACGGGGGACGTGTTCGTGGTGGGCCACGTGATGAACTCGTCGCGTCATTACGATCTTCTGCTCAGCCGACATGGCGCGGGGGGAGACCTCATCTGGCAACGACGATTCACGCCCGCGGATGGAGCGACCGCCGACGAGTTGGCCACGGCCATCGTCGCACAGGGAACGAACGTCTATGTCGCGGGCGTTGTGACCGGCTCGAATGGAAACCCGGATATCCTGACTTTGAAATATCGGGACTCGGGTGAGCTGGAATGGGCCGCGCGCTTCGATCGGGGCGGGCCTTACGGCGATCATCCGGTAGCGCTGGCGGTCGATGGAGCGGGCAACGTAGTCGTGGGAGGCGAGTCTTCCACCGCTAACACGGGCGTGGATATCACCGTGCTGAAATACGACCTGTCGGGCGCATTGATGTGGTCGCACTTTCACGACGGCACCGCGCACTCCACGGACCGGTTGACAACGCTGCGCATGGATGCTGCGGGAAACATCTACGTGGCGGGGAACTCTGCTTCGGTCGGATACCGTTTTATGGCGGCCACGCTGAAGTTGGACGCGGATGGGCACCAAGTGTGGTTGGCGGAGGAAGGATCGAGTTATGCCTACACCGATCTCGACGTCAGTGGCATGGATGTGGATTCGGCCGGGCGGGTGGTCACGGCCGGAACCGATCGGGTTTACGCCGCGACTTGGAGTTACGACGAGTCCGGCCAACGCCGCTGGTCGGCCCGTCATCGCGCGGAAGAAGGGTGGCCCGTGCGGGGCGGACACGTCCGGTTTGATGGCGCGGGCAACGTCATTCACGCTATCAGCGTCTACGGATCCGGCGTCAACGACGCCGTGGTGGTGAAGTACGCTCCGGACGGCCAGCAGCTTTGGGCCACACGCGTGGCGAATGGGCAGGGAATCTTCCACGCGCAGGCATTGGACTTGGATGCCGCCGGCAACGCCTATTTCACCGCCGCGCCTGGCACCGACGCGGTCACGGTCAAGGTGGGCGCCGACGGCTCGCAGCTTTGGTCCACGGCATACGACAGCGGCGATGGCCGTTACGATTCCGGCCAGTTTCTGAAAGTGGATCCGGCCGGAAATGTCTTCGTGGCGACGCGGTCCGCTTTTTTTTCCGACATCTTTGTTTCCCTGGTGAAGTACACCCAGCAGCCTGTGCCGGGCCTCCCGATCGCGACCGTCACCCCAGTCGTCCGGGTGGTGGATCCGGGAGCGACCGTCACGTTTGCCGTCGAGGCCACGGGCAACGGACCGCTGGGATTTCAGTGGCGAAAGAACGGACGCGCGCTCGACGGAGCCACCAATGCAACGCTGACCCTGGAGAACGTCCAAGCGGAACAACGCGGCGATTATTCGGTCCTGGTCTCCGGGCCGGCCGGCGCAACCACCAGCGCAGACGCCCGATTGTCGGTGCGGGTCTCGCCGGTCGTAACCGTGGATCCGATTCAAACGATCGGCTACTTGGGGACTGTCGCCGGTTTCGCCGCGAGAGTGGAGGGCAACGACTTCTCCACGCTGCAGTGGCGGCACAACGGGACCAACATCCCGGGCGCGACCGAAGAACTGTTGTATCGGAAAGACCTGAACCCGGCCGACGCTGGTCTTTACGACGTCATCGTATCCACCATCGGAGGAGCCGTGACCAGCAGCGCGGCCGGACTCACTGTTTCGGGCGCGGTCCGGCTGATCGGAGAGTCGTCACACCGGAGTCATTTTATAGGCTGGGATGATCATCCCCTGCTGCACGTGTCGCCGGCCGGCGAGACGATCGTCGTGGGCCTGTCCAATCATCCAGCGTATGGACCGAGCCTGATGCTGCACAAGCAGGACGCGGCTGGCGCATTATTGTGGCAGGCGGTGTTTGCGTCGCCGGACTTCACCAACGCCCAACCCAGCGCGTTGCGCCTGGACGCCGCGGGGAACATTTACGTGGCCGGCGTTTCCTTACAGCCCTACATCCCCGCTGCCTCCGCCGTCTTAAAATACAGCCCCAACGGGAATCTCTTGTGGTTTCGGCCCCAGACGGGAACCAACCAGGCGGGAGCATTCATCTCTGCGCTGGCGGTGGACCCGGAAGGAAACAGCACGCTTGGGATTCTCAGCTTCAGCGGCACGACGCTGATCCGGCGCTCGAGCGCGGGCGATGTCGTTTGGTCCAGCCACGACGACTCCCTTCTGGACGACACGCTTGCGGTGGTGACGGACGACGCCGGCCACTCGTACGTGGCCACCACGCCGCGCGACACCTACATTCCGCGGCTGCGCAAGCTCGACGCCAGCGGCGCGACCGTCTGGACACGGTCGTTGACCAACGTGCCATCGAGCAGCCTGCGAGCGCTGGCGCTGGATGAGCAGGGCAACTTGATTACAGCCGGGACTGTCTACGGGGAGAGCCAATTGGAAGGCACGATGTTCATCGGGAAATACACGCCGGCGGGAGACCAGCTTTGGCTGAGGCGCACGGGTGGCGCAGAAGTGCGCGACATAAGAGACATGAAGATTGGCCCAGGCGGCGAGATTACCCTGCTGACTCAAAGCGACGACGATTTCACGCCGGAACAGAGCGGCTTGACGCGCCTCGACGCGAACGGCCAGGTCCGGTCTCGCGTGGCAGAAACGGAGATTCTTTTTAACAGCGGCGGGTCCCCGCTGGCGCTGGACGTTTTTGGCAACGCCTACGTCACGGGTTCCGGCGGGCGCACCGCCACCGGCCCTGACGTGGCGACGGCCAAGTATGACGCCGAAGGCCGCCGTCTATGGCTGGTCTATCACGGGGCGCCCAACTTTGCGTGGGAATACGGCATATCGCTCGGGGTCGATGCCGCAGGCGACGTGCACGTGCTCGGCTCGGGCAGCATCCTCGGAGATTCCAGCGTCGATTTGCTTCTGCTGCACTACCAGCAACGTGATCCTCGCAGCACCTTCCGCCTGAGTTTGGTTCGCGACGCCGGCGGCACCTTTCACCTCGCCACACCGGCGACCGAAGCCTTCCGGATCGAGTCCTCGATGGACCTGTTCCACTGGACCGCATTGAACCAGGACGAGGCGCAGCGCCTGTTGCAACCTGGCGCCACGCCCTTCTCTGCCGGACCGCGGCGAGCCTTTCGCCTCGTCTTCGACGAATAGAGTACGACACCCCTGCGCGATCCATGTCGTGTCCGGCCGTTGGCCATCGCGGCTGGTTTTCGTCCCCGTCACGGCAGAACTTGGACCCGGTAAAAACGCTGCGCCGCGCCGCGCGGGTCGGATTTCGAGGCCGTGTCGCTGGTGGCCGCGACATCGCCTGGGAGATCGATCCAGTTCGTCTGGCTCAACTCGGCTTTCGCTTGCACGCGATAGACTCCATTGCTGACCGCCGTCCAGGTAATTAGAACCTGCGCTGAGCCCCCAGCGCCGATCCCAAGGATGCGTGGGGCTGCCGGGTAGGGGCCGGGCTTACGCCCGGCGCCCCCCACGGACCCGTACGTGAGCAATTCACTCATACGGTTCGTCAGCACCCGCCCGCATTCGGACGGGTGACCCTGCGGGTAACGACTCCACAGGGCGACATGACTTTTGCTGCCCGTCAGCACCCGCCTGGGTTCTGACTTGTTGGCAATCTGCGCCAGTTTCGTTGAGACAGTTGTTGGGCTCAAAGTCCCTCCTGCCTTTCCTTAGCGCAGACGTCATGCCCGGCTTTGCCTTCCCGCGCTCCTTCGAGTGTTATCGTGGGTCCCTTGGGCCTCGGTTCCCCACGCTTCCGGAACAGGCTCTCGCCCGTTCCCGCAGTACTGTGCATTGCTACGACTGCCTTCGTCCTTCCCGGTTGGTGTGCTTTTGGCTCCCTTCCGGTACCTTGGTTTAACGCGTCGCTTTTCGTGTTCCTCCCGGCTCCTGCCGGGTTGGGCTCATCCGCCGGGCGCGTTGCCCATCGGGTGCCTGGGTGTTGATTGGGCCGGTCACCCTGCCGGCCGGTGCTCCCAAGGAGACGGGAGGCTCTCCCGAGTTCCCGGATTACCCCTTTAAACGCATGCCCCGCTCTCAGACCCCGGTGGTGTCCCGCATGCTCGCCATGTCGCGCGCAGGACTGCTGCCTTCCAGAAGCTCCACACTGTCGGCTTTGCGACCGTTTGCACGGCCTTATCCTATGTCCACCACTATACATTTTTCGGAGTTCAATGACGCGGCCTGTGTTCTCGCCTCACCTCTGCTTCGTACACTGCCTTTCAGCAGTCGCACTTCGGTTTGGCTGCGGACCCGGTGGCTAGCCTTTGGTCCGGTGGGACTTGAGTCTTCCTCTCACCCACTGGGTAACGTTGACATGTTTCAGGAGGTGTCTCCTCCTTCCTCATGTCCCGAGCTTACCTCGGCGCGAGGAGCAGTGATGGTCAGGAAGCCAGGATTGAAAGTGATGGCGTAGTTCGCGCTGGTCACACCCCCGGGCGTGACCGGGTGCCGTCCGACCCCTTCATCGGGCGCGCGAGTGAAGGTCAACGTGCCGCCCAGCACCGCACCGGTCTCGCCATTGACGAAGCCAACCATGCTCGCCGTGAAGGTGGGATCCGCCGCGCCAAAGACCTTGGTTTTTGGATCCGCGCTGACGACCAGTGGCGCGGGCGTAATCGCCGCCCGGCCCGGTTCGACCGAGGTCAACTGGTAGTTGGCTGCCTTGCTGCCGCTCAACGTCCCCCCGGCCAGGGTCACGATTTTGTCCACGCCCGCGTTCGCATCAGCAAAGGCAGCGGTGCCGCCGGCCAAACTCACCTGCCCGAGGTCTGCGGACACAAGACCAACCAGTTCCCGGGTAAGCACCGACGCCCGGGCCGTCCCGTCATACGCTCTGCTCGCAGCCGTGAAACTCCCGGTCAGGCTGGCCCGTTTCACGACAAACGTCACTTGCTGAGTCACGCTCAGCCCAGGATTCCCTCCGTCGCTGGCCATCACCGTGACGGAGAAAGTGCCGACTTGAGTCGGCGCGCCCGAGAACGTCCGCGTCACAGGGTCGAACGCGACGCCCGGCGGCAGGCCCAGGGCCGAGTAGCTGAGTGGAGTGAGGTCCGGGTCCAAAAAGGCATCGGCCGGAAACTGGAAGTTGAGAGGACTGCCGTAGGTGAAGTCTGCTGGATCCACGATCGGATTCGCCACCACGGGCTTCAGGTTGGTGACCGTAACCTTCGCGGAAACCAGGTCATAGGTCACCTCCATGCCGATGTCGTTGGATGGGTAGCTGAAGGTGGAGAATACGCCGGCTCGGCTGTTGGCGTTCAGGAATGTAAACGTCGCTCCGTTCGTCGGGGAAAAACCGTCGACAAGATTGACGTTCAATGTGCCATCGAGCGTCGCCACCCCGCCGGCTCCGCCCGCAGCCACCGTGACCCGCTCGTAGCCAATGCCCGGCGAATAGCCTCCCAGGTTGATATTGAGAATCCCGCTCGCCGTCTGCTGGTAATTTCCGGCGATGGTCAACTCGCCCCGGCCAGGACCGGGGCTGATGGTGGCGGCGTTGATAACATTCTGATCGTTGGCCACAGTCAGAACACCCGGGCCGACCAGGCTGCCGCCCAAAATTTGAATCGGCTGGGCTTGGGCCGCGAGCCTCCCGCCCCGGAGGAGAGTTAACCCGGCGCTTTGCTGATTGGCAGCATAACGAAGCGTATTGGTGCGCACCTCGACGGTGCCGGTGTTTACGAATTGGAAGTCGATGGAAGTGCTTCCCAACGCCGCCGTCCCATTGGTCTTTTGAAATGTGCCGTCGTTGACCCAAATGGGCGTCGCACCCGCTCCCGAACGCGCGTTCCCATCAAAGGTGTTGATAAACGTGGCCCCGACCAAATTGCTGAAGATGGCGCCATTCGCGCCGACAAAATTACCCGCGCTCCAAACGGCCAGTCCGGGATTGACCAATTTTCCTCCGTCCAGAGTCACTCCTCCCGTGATGTGGAGGCCGCCGCCAGCCGTGACGAGCGCGCTGGTGATCGAGCCGCCGCTCAGGGTCAGCAGGCCGGCAACCGTGACCGGATGAACTCCGCCCAGGACACCACCCGAAACATTCATCACACCCACCAATCCATTGTTGTCGATGGTCAGCACGCCGCCGCCGACCGTCACGGTGGCGTCACTCACATCACACGTGGCGAGAAGCACGGTGGTCCCGGCGGTGACATTCAATTCCGAGCCGGCCGCAAACCGGCCGCGGGCGCTCACGGTGGTGGCGCCGCCGTTGACGGCGAACGTGCCTGGCCCGGATACGATTGACGTCTCTACAAGGACGTGATCGCCACCACCCAATGCCATCACCGCGCCCGCACCGGCGCCAAATGAGCCGGTCTGGGTCCCCCCATCGTCCAGGCTCAACGTCCCGCCCTGGACCGCCACCGTGCCAGCATTATGAAACGGGAGGATCAAGTTGGCCGTCAGCGCACCCGTTTTGCGAAACAGGCCCGCATTGTTGAAAGTAGCTGGCGCGGCCGACACATTCAGGCGCCCACCAAATGTGACCTCGAAAATCCCTCCAGCGAGATTGTTCAGCACCGCGCCATCACCCACGGTGAAGTTGCCGGAGTTCCAGGAAACCCGGCCGGCATTGTTCAACGCCCGCTCGACGAAGGTCACACCTCCTCCGATCGTCATCACTCCGCCGCCTCCAATCGTTGTCCCGCCGGAGCCGCTCAGCGTGCCACTGGCGCAGCTTAAGGCGCCGTTCACCGTTAGATGCCCCGGTCCCGTCACGGTGCTGTTGCCAACCGTAAGCACCAGTTGGCCGTTTCGATTAATCGCGCTCGCGCCATTCAAGGTCAGGACCGCGCGCCCGAGGGACAGGGTTTGGTTGCCGGTCGCTCCACCCAGCATGAGGGCGCCAATCGTCGAATCGAACCGGTCCGGGACCGTCACTGTGTAGGTGCCGACGTTGGTGATAATTGCGGTATCAGCCGCAGTCGGCACCTGCGCAGGGCTCCAGTTTGCGGCTGCGTTCCAGCTCCCGGTGCCGCCGATCCAAATCCGGTCAGCCGCCTTCGCGCCGGCCATCCCCAGGAGCGTTGCAACAATCGCCGCCAGTCCCCATTTCAAACCAAAGATCAGCCCGCCGCGGCCATCCGAAGAAATCCTCCCGCGCGTCGGAGGCTGGCCGGGGCCAGACGAATTTTCACGACGAAGACAGCTGCCATAGGACGCGCGCGCGTCGTGCTTCAGGGCCGGATTGAGGGACTGGTTCATACATCTGTTGTTGGGTGTCCAGCCAGGGCGTTCGCCTCGGCCGGGATTATTCGCATCGGATTCAAGTTCTCCGGGACGACGCCCGGGTGCCCGTCCAACAGCTGCAATATTTTTGTCCTGTCTGTTTCCCACGTGAACGGACCCCACTGGAGGCTCGCGGCCTCAACAGGGCCTGGATGGAGACGAGACAAATTCGACTGCAGCCCGTTAAACGATGATGGCGATGCGGCTGAATTCGAGGTCGGCACAGGACCGCTCCAATGCAGTTCTAATGCCACGGAGAAGAAACGGCGATGTCCGCGCAATTGCGGGTCAATTCGCTCACCTGCGAATCTGCGGCGGGACGGCTGTTCCGGATCCGGAACGGAAGACGAGGCGCATTCGGAACATCGGACGATGGTTCACCGCCGCTTTGCCCAGGCCTCACACGGCCACCCTGCTTCCGCCGGATCCGCTGGCCCCGGGTTGAAGAGTTCCTTATTCCTTACGGACCTGCTTACGGGCCACGAACCGAGCATCGCAGGTAGGGCCGGCGCTCCGCCGCCGGCCGGTTGTCCGCACGGCGGTCCGCACAGTCGGCGCGCTGCGGAGAGCGCGCCCTACCTTGCGCGGTTCATGGGAAGAGAACGCCAGCGTTCCACGACGGGCGTTTGAGAATGGGCAAGCCGCCATTAATGCAACTGGTAGCGGAGGCTAAAAAGTTAGGAGCTGCGGCAGTGCGGAGAGGAGATCAACCGAGAGGAGGGAGGATGAGGCCGCTCTTCGAAACGCGACCTCACCCCTCCGCATCGCCCGAAGCAACGTGCCTGATTTCAAAGCGACCGCGTCACCAACCGATACGACCTGTGGGGGTCAACGACCGCATCCGTAAGGCAGGTCCTTGCCCCGGTTCCAGAGACTGGTCCATCCAGATCCACCCACGTATTCAGTGTCGTGCGGAATATGTATTTCATAGTGATGGCTCCGAGGATGGTTCAGGACCTTGTTATGCTGTTCATGAGTTTTTCCGGAGCGACCGGCGTCTCGGCCGGCATCGCTCTCAGCCAGGATCTATTGAAGAAGCCGTGAAATGTTACAGGCGGTCCCAAAGAAATCGTTCACTTGAATGAGAGAACGTGCTCGGTTGCGACTGAACTACAGCCCGCCCAAGAATTTTACAGCGCATTGACCCCATTGAGGCTAAGCCGATCCGAGATTAAACCAGTGCTGAGGCCAGACCACATGCCATCCAGGCTGAAATTGACGATGTCGGGTGTGCTCTGCCTCATTGGCAGATCGAACTCTGAAATTCGGAGCGCGAAAATTGAGGAATTCGGGGCGGTGAGATTTGCATCTACTTCGTCGATTTCGGCTTCGTTCGCAAAAAGTGCCTCAAGAACGCGTATTTATTGGTCAATTGTGCCATTTGTGTCTTTTCTCGCTCGGTCATCAAAGCGCACCAAAACGAACCCTTCGGGTCAGGAACTGTTAGGACGATCTCCGTGGCGCGCCGCAGTCGTGAATTGTGTCAAATATCGAAACTTGAATTCCGTCCTTCCAAATTAAAGGAAAACCCTTAAACATTTAATTCAGCGCGCTGAAATTAAAACTTCATCCCCAACGAATAATGAACCGCGGCCCTACCGGCTACTATGTCCCTCTCCCTTCCGCCGGAGCGGAAAAGGCCCGCGCTTTCGTTCCAAAACCTCTGCCACCCGACCCGCCGCTCGTGTTGGACGCCGACCTCCACGAACTCATCGAGAAAGCGATGCTCGCCGTGGGACGTCTCGACGGCCTCACCACCGTTCTGCCGGACCCGATGCTTTTCATCTACTCGTATGTCCGCAAGGAAGCCGTGCTGTCGTCGCAAATTGAGGGAACCCAATCCAGCCTCTCCGACCTGTTGCTATTCGAGAACAAAGGTGTTGCCGGCGTGCCGCTGAACGACGTTCAGGAGGTCTCCAACTACGTCGCCGCCATGACCTACGGTTTGAAGCGGCTGAAAGAGCTCCCTATTTCCCTGCGCTTGCTCAAGGAAATCCACGGAGTTCTGCTCAAAAAGGGACGGGGCGCCAAGACGGCGCCGGGCGAGTTCCGCACGTCTCCGAACTGGATCGGCGGCACCAGGCCCGGTAATGCCGTCTTCGTTCCACCGCCTCCCGACCATCTGCTGGACTGTCTCGGGGCGCTGGAGAAGTTCCTTCACAACGACCCGGTGAAGACGCCGCTGCTGCTCAAGGTTGCGTTGGCCCACGTTCAGTTCGAGACGATTCACCCTTTTCAGGACGGCAACGGGCGACTGGGACGGCTGCTGATCACGTTTCTGTTCTGTGCGGACGGGGTGTTGAGCGAGCCGTTGCTCTACCTCAGCCTCTATTTCAAACAGCACCGCCAGCAATACTACGATCTCCTCCAGGCAGTCCGGCTGACGGGAGACTGGGAAGCGTGGTTGCGCTTCTTTCTGACCGGCGTGGCGACAACGGCCAACCAGGCGGCGCAAACGGCGCGCAATCTCATGAAGCTCGCGGCCGCCGACGAGAAACGCATTCAGTCGCTCGGCAAGGCCGCCGGCTCCGCGCTGCGACTGCATCGACTGCTGCAAGCTCAGCCCGTTGTCTCCATCGCCACGGTGAGCAAAGAACTGAACCTCAGTGTCCCGACGGTCACGGCCGGACTGGAGCGTCTGGAAACTCTTGGCATGGTCCGCGAAATCACGGGCGGCAACTATGCCCGCGTCTACACCTACAAAAAGTATCTCGCCCTGCTAAACGACGAGGCGACGACGGAAAACTGAGCACCAAAGCCGGGGCGGCTAAGTGCATTTGCGTCTCTCCACTGTCTGAATTGCAGATGCCGGAAAGGCACGTTGCCAACCGGGAGCCTGAAGATACAGTCATCGCCATGACAGCAATCGCTCGCCAATTGGATGAAACGCTCCAGCGGCTCGACGCTGAGGCGGCGGCCACGTTGGAATAACTCGTGCGGGATGCGATGTAATGAGTTTCATGTCAGCTGTCAGCTGATGCGCTATTTCGAGCGCACCCTTTACCTGAGAAAAATGCGGTCGCTCGGTAACGCGAAGTTCCGATCAAAATGGCCAGCCGACTCGCCGACTCCGCTGGGGATTCGTCTGCTGCGCAGGGGTCAAATCTTCCAACCCAACTCAACATTTGGCGAGGGATACGCTCCCCCAAAGAAGCACTCTTCATCGATCCCGGGCTCTCAGGCGGTAGAAACGGTGCAGCAGAATCGCGGCATTGGTGTCGGTGTACGTAACGATTCCGCCAGTGCCGTGGACGACCCCCGGAAGCTCGATCCATGGCTGGCCGGTCATCTGCGCGCGATATTCAACGCTGTAGTGCCGGTCCGAGACCGTGGTGAACCGCACCTCCACGTTCGTGCCAATTCTGCGGATGTCCCTGGCAATGAGGTTTGGATTGACCTCGAATGCTCCGATATCTGAGCCGTCGCTGCCCGGGCCATTGGCGACATCCGGATCGTCGATGGTTCGAGGCTCGCCTCGAGAATCGGTGAGCAACCCGAGCGTTTTACCAGCGTCTATCGCCGGGCTTCCCATCAACAAAGCATGACTCGGGACGCGCCCGCCGTTGTCCTGAAGCGGCCCCAAAAATGGGTCGACCCCAACGCGGTCCGTCGCGTGCAGATAAAGCGCGTTAGTTATGTAAAATTGGGCGGGGGAGTTAGTATTCCCAAAAAGGTTGTTTCCCAAACTGTAAAAGACTCCGGCTCCGTCATTCGGAACCGGCATGACGTTCGTCGTCTCAAAGCTGGGTTGGCCGCCGATGTTACCCGCGAGAATCGTGCTCACCAGCAAATTGTTTGTGCTAGAGTTCCGCGCCGCAACGCCGCCGATTCCATACCCGCCCGACCGGAAAGTATCAGGGAAAAAGAGAGTGTTATGCCCGGCGCCCCCAATTCCTTGATTTAGTGTAATCGTAGAGTTGGCGATTAGGGTTGCTTTGGAGGAAATGAATGTTCCGCTGAAGAGTGACAATTAGATTTCACCAGTGATGCCAATTAAAAATCACCAGTGAGCCGGTAGCATCGCGCAGCGGTCTGAGCCCTGGCCGGAGGCCAGGCAAAGAGGCCGCGGCGAGATGATCACCCAAAGACAGTATCAAGGCCTGGCGAGTGACTACGAAAAGACGGGGAACATAACGGTGAGTGCGCTGAAGGCGGATGTGCATCCGCAGACGGCGCGAAAATACATCCGAGCGGCCACGCCGCCGGACCAACAAAAGCCGCACACGTGGCGGACGCGAACGGACCCGCTGGAGAAGATCTGGCCGGAGGTGGCGACGATGCTGGCGGGGGCGCCCGAACTGGAGGCCAAGATGCTTTTTGAGCATTTCTGGCCCGGCCGGACAGCGGGCTGGAAGAGCGTCATTTGCAGACATTCTTCCGGCGAGTGCGCCACTGGCGGGCGACGGCGGCCCGGAGCGTGAAGTGTTCTTTGCGCAGGACCGCAAGCCCGGACAGTTGCTGCAGCTGATTGACGCACGCGCGGAACTGGAGGTCACGATCGAGGGGGAGCCGCGCTGGATCATCTGTTCTGCCAGTGCGTCCTGCCCTACTCGAACTGGCAGTGGGCAACGCGATGCATTTCGAGTCGTTCCTGAGTCTGGTCAGCGGTTGCAAGCGGCGCTGGAACTGGGCGGCAGTCCGGAAATGCACTGGCACGGACAACAGCAGCACGGCCACGCACGAGTTGGAGTCGATTCCGGGCCGGGGGCGGGGCTTCAACTCCGATTATCTGAGCCGTGCACGCATTATGACCTGACGCCCATCACGATCAGCATTGGGTTGCCCACACGAACATGGGGACGTGGAGTCGCTGAACCGACATTGAAGCGGCGCATAAATCAGCACCTGATCCTGCAGGGCAGCTGAACTTCGCCTCGTTGGAGGAGTGACCTTCGTGGAAAGGGTGTTGCGGGCCGCCAACGCCAAACGCCAAAAGCGTGTGGCGGAAGAACAGGCCAGCTTGCGGCCCGCCAGTCGGCTGGCGGAGTACCGGGAGTATGCGCCAGTGGTCAGCTCGCAGAGTCTCATCCGGGTGAAGAAGCACACGTACTCAGTGCCGTCACGTCTGATTGGGCAGACGCTGCGGGTGGAACTCTACGAGGCGCAACTGAGGTCTACTTGGGCGGAGTACTTGTTCGACCTGCCGCGATTGCGTGGAGACCGTGTTGGTGGACTTCCGGCACGTGATTACGCCGTTACTACGCAAGCCCGGGGCCTTCACCAATTATCGACACCGGTAGCGCTCTATCCTGGCCCGGTATATCGGGCGGCCTTGGACCGGCTGGTGACCGGATCACGGTCAACGGCGCTGGAGTCATTGAGTATCTCAAGTGCTGAAGCTGGCAGCCGAGACTTCGACGGATCGGGTGGAAACGCAGCTGGGCAACACCTGGCGGCGACGGGCAAATGGCGGGCCACGCAGTTGAGGAGGAGCTCATGCCGGTGGCAAAGAAGGTGGTCGTGCTACCGGCCTGGACCCCTGAATTTGGAGGCCTACGACACACTGCTGGGCCAGGAGGTGTGCCGTGGCTGACGCGCTGGAGATGATGTTCCGGGAGTTCCGGTTGCCGACGATGGCCAGCCGTTTTGCGGAGATGATTGCGACGGCCGAGGCGCAGAACTGGGGCTATCGCAAGCTGGTGCTGCGGAAGTGCGGAAGCGGAGGCCGCAGACCGCCGGGAACGCAAGCGGGAGCGCCTGCTGCAGGAATCGGGCCTGCACTGAGAGCAAAACCTTGGGCAACCTGCAGGAAGGCCAATTGCCGGCCAAGGTGCGCCGTCAGATGCCCACGCTGTTGGAGGGCGGGTTCATCGACCGAGCCGAGAACGTGCTGGTCTTCAGTTGCCCGGCCGCGGCAAGAGGCACTTTTAAGCGCCCTGGGCCGGGAACTGATCCTGCGCCAGGCCCGGGCGGTATACTTCACCCCGACCTTCAAACTGGTGCAGCAGCTGTTGATGGCCAAGAAAGACCTTCGGCTGGACGCGTTGCTCCGGAAGTTGGATCGGTTCGACGCCATCATTTTGGACGATCTCGGATACGTCCAGCAATCGCAGGAGGAGATGGAAGTGCTGTTCACGTTCGCCGGCGGAACGGTATGAGCAGGCAGCGTGCTGATCAGCAGCAATCTGGTGTTCTCCAAGTGGGATCAGATCTTCAAGGATCCCATGACCACCATGGCGACGGTGGACCGGCTGGTGCACCACGCCATCATCCTGGAGTTCGACGGTGAAAGTATGCGAGTGACCAAAACCAAGGGCGGCAGCTGACCCGACGCGCCCGCCAACCCCTTCGGCTCCACTGCGTCCCCTGTCGCCTTCGGCTCCAGGGGACTCCGTTCCGCCGAAGGGGTTGGCCCAGAGGGTCTGGACCATCAACCAACCAAAACCATACCGGCAGCACAGTGATTTTTAGTTGTCACTGAAGTGAAGAATAATTGTCATTGAACATTCCGCCGATGCCCGAGTTTCCACCGACCTGGAGCAAACCCACGCCACTCCCGACCGGACCACCACCGATAGCAATGTTACTCGAGATCGTGCTGTTCATACACCAGACATTGCTCCCGTCAAAATAGACGCCGCCGACAGCGTAACCGCTGCCCGAGATAACTCGACTGGCCGACGCGCCGGTTCCCGCCATGGCTACATTGCGAGCCACAAGTGTGTTCGTCATTGCCAAGGTCGCGCCTGAACCTTCGACGGCGATCCCGGCCCCGAGGGCGCTGCCTCCGGCACCTCCGAGTTGGCCGTATTGGCTCGTGAATCCGTCTGCAGCCCGGATGGAATTGTCGGTCACCACACAATCAAACAGCGACACCTGCGACCCGATCGCGTAGATTCCTCCTCCCTTGGCGTTCTCCCCCGAAAACCCGTCGCCTCCCCCCCAGAAGTGGTGATTAGTGATCGCGCAGTTCTCAAGCCGTAGCCGGCCACCAAATACCATCAAGCCACGAAGGGAGAACACCGGTGGGATCGTGACCCTGCTGAAGACCGTATCGCCGGAGCCACTGACCACAAGACTGGGGCCTGCGATGCAGTTGCTCAAGACGACCGTTCCAAAGTTGGTGACCCGTGCGTAGTTCAGATCACAAGCCGAAACCAGCAAGTTCCCGGCATTGAGTATGGCGGATGGAGGGCCACAGTTAACGGACCGCACGTGAACAGTGGCTTGCGTTTGCACCTGAATCAGGCCGCTCGCCCAGTTCGCGAAATGGATTGATTGCCGTCCCACTGGACCCCGAATCTCAATTTGACCTTCCAACGGTGGCAGAAGGCCTGAGACAACAATTGGGCCACTGAGGTTCGAAAAGACGACAGTTCCACCTCCCGTAACGTTGAGGTCCAGGATCGCTTGACGCAGCGATCCAGGACCTGCGTCCGCGGTAGACGTCACGGAGATAACGGTGGCGGCCAACAACGTACCGGAGACGAGCTCGATCGCGGCGAGTACGGCAGTCAAAATGGACAATCGTTTGACCATTGCGACTCAGGATTTCGGTCAGACTAGGGTGGATACACTATCCGGTCAAGCCGGTCGCCCGCGTCCCAGCGTCTCCGCATCCAAGCGCGCGCAAAAGCTTCCAAAGCGGGGGTCGGGCGGGAGCAAATCTCTGACGGCCACGTGCTCGGATTCGTTTGGCGAGGAAATCCCCTGTGCTTGCGCTGCGGCTGGGTGACGAACCATATCCGGGTCGTCCGCTTCGGTTTGCACTCGCCCTGCGTTCGTCCAGACGACACCCGTCAGTTCGAAGTAGCCACGTCGTATGGAGGCAAGTTGCATGTCATCGAGGCGTTACCCGATCTGCTGGACTGGTGCAAAATCGCCGTGACGAATGCGCCGGCGCCCAACTCGTCCACGTTCGTAGTGCCACATTGCAATCGGCCCTACGATCGCTATTATCGGGCCTTGGTGTCTCAACCATGACCATGGTGTTTGCCTTTTATGGCACACAGAGAGCAAGCTCGTACAGGAGACAGGCGGGGTCTTGCCGCGCACAATCTCTAGTGGGTGGCGTGGGTGACGACGTTAGGATGCCTCGATTCGGCTCGCCGTATGCATCGTTAAGAGGTCGAGGTAATTACTGCACGCGAATCTTGCTGATGTGCTTGATGGTCGCGCCACCAGGTTTCGTTCCTGACGTTTGCGGAAATGCGGGTGATGGATTGCCTGCTTCAACCAGCGTTGCACCGGCGATTTCTTTCGTCTGGCCCGCAATCAGGCCTGGTGTTCCAACGGTCACGACATTTGCGACCCCGGCCCACCTCAAGCTTAAGGTGAACGCGTTCGACTCGGACGGGTCGATTTCGGCCGTGAGTTTCTTTGCTGGAACCAACCTGCTTGGGACCGTGACAAACCCGCCATACAATTTGATTTGGAACCTTCCACTCGGGTTTTGGCAGCTTCGCGCGGTTGCCGTGGATAACAACGGACTGGCTTCCGAAGCACGAGCAAGCAGACTTGTCACCGGCATCGCAGGCGGTCGGCTGCCGGAAGCACTAGTCGATATCATTTCGCCCCCGAGGGGTTCGATGCTAGCTGCATTTGCTAAGTTTGATTTTGGGGCCGAGTTACTGGTGAGTAAGGGCGAGAACGGGTCGATCGGATTTTTGGTGGACGGGAATTTGGTCGGAACCAGCACGGGTGAAGGCGAACTCACCGCGACGACACCTCCGGCGGCTCTGAGCCTCTCAAACTTGAATGAAGGCATCCATGTCCTGGGAGTTACCTACACTGGTGCCGGCGAGTCATGCCGGATATGCCCGCCAGTCACAAATCAAATCCGCGTTGTTCGCCTCGGCCTGCACTCGCCGCGACTGCGCCCTGACGGCACACGTCAATTCGAAGTCGTGACCGCATATCCCACCAGTCGCCACGTTGTCGAAGTTTCTGACGATCTGGTTGACTGGTGCACACTGAGTGAAACCAACGCGCCTGGGTCAAACACGTTCACCGTTGCTGTTCCGGGTGCGGCGCCACCTGAACATCGGTACTACCGTGTGGTGGTCCCAACGACCGCCTCGGGTCCCGGACCATGAACGAGCTTGCGCCGCAGTCTGACCGCGATCTCGCCGGCGCGAATTTCCCACTGACGCCCCTGGAGTCCACAGCTCGTGATGCCTAAATTCGGCATCACGCGACAGGCAGGAACAACCGAAGCCGGGCGAATTGTCGGAGGGAAAAGTTGGAAGAAAGAATGGTCGGGGCGGTGAGATTTGAACTCACGACCTCTTGTACCCGAAACAAGCGCGCTAGCCAAGCTACGCTACGCCCCGAACCAAGGGCCGAGACCATGCCGCGTCGCTGAACCTTTTGCAACTCCGATCTTTTTCCTCGCGAACCGGACCTCCCGGCCGGCAAGGTCAGCCCCCGATGACAGGCTTGACCGGCACCATCCTGAACGCCCTCGGCATCTTGATCGGGGGCGCGCTCGGCCTGCTGCTCCGGCGCCAGCTCACCCTGCCCGTCCAAATGGCCATCAAGGGCCTGCTTGGCGTGCTCGTCATCTTCGTCGGGCTGAAGACGACCTGGGACAACCTCGGGGGCGGCAGTGTTTGGCTCGTCCTCAAACAGGTGACCATCATCGTCCTGGCCCTGAGCCTTGGCCGCGTGGCGGGACGCCTGTTGCATCTGCAGAAAGGGCTGAACCGCCTCGGGCAATACGCCCGCCAGAAATTTGCGAAGGCCACCCCCGACCAGGCCAATCGTTGGAGCGAAGGCTTCATCACGTGTTCCCTGCTCTTTTGCGTCGGGCCCATGGCCATTCTCGGCGCCCTCCAGGACGGCCTGAGCGGCCGGTGGCAGGTGTTGGGCGCCAAGGCGCTCATGGATGGCCTGGCGACGATGGCGTTTGTCGGCACGTTCGGCTGGGGCTCCATCTGCTCGGTGGTTCCGGTGGTCGCCTACCAGGGATCGATCGCGTTGGCCGCGCGCTTCATCGCGCCGCAACTGCAGGACCCCACCCTGCTCATGTCAATCAATGCCACCGGCGGACTCCTCGTCTTCTGCATCGCGATGATCATCCTGGAGCTGAAAAAATTCGAGCTGGCGGACTACCTCCCAAGCCTGGCGTTCGCTCCGCTGATCACCTGGTGGTGGCGGTGACAACCGCCCGGGCGATCAGAACGTCGTCCACATCACGCTTGAACTCTGCTCGCCGGATTCCCCACTGGTGACGGATGTCTCCAGCGCCGGCGTGGCACGATGGAACCGGACACCGTTTAGCGCCGCGGCCCGGTGAATATTTGGCGGAAGGCCAGAATCCCGCCCAAGCCGACGCCGAGCAGGGCCAGGGTGCTTCCGGCCTCGGGGACAGGAACAGGGTCCGTGCCCACAGGTGCGAACAACGGAGGGGAGGCCAGAGTGACGAAAAATGCGGTTCCCAGCAACGTGACCAGTTTTCTCATGCAGGTTCGAGCCATAAAACCGGCAGGAAATTCTGCCGGACTACCGGATCCGCTCGGGGAGCGTGTCCTGACCACGATCCGCCGGAGGTGGAGTCCCGTGCGGGCGAGTTGACCGTTGCGGCGGAACCAAGGCAAAGAAAATACGCGCGGGTTGCGTCCGTTGTTTTCCCGACACCTCGCGTGAAGCCGGCCAAACGTCGCGACAGGCGTCCCCCAATAAACCGGTTACAAGGTGGAAGATGCCTCGAACTTGGTCACGATCCACGACCCTTCAAGATTCGCCGGCGCCTCCAACCAACGGCAAGCCGAAGTAAAGGCACAGCCACGGCTTCAGCTCGTCGAACTCGACAGCTTTGCCGGTGGAGATGAGGAACGACCGCATGTTGTCGGTGAAGCCGGTGCCGGAGAAGACGACGAGGCCGGGGATGGGCCAGGCGGCGATGTCCTGGATGGTCGCGGGAATTTTTTCTTCGGCTGTCCCGAGGGTGCCTTGGTATTTGCACTCGAGACCGAGGGTTTTTCGCGAGACGGGCTGGATGAGGACGACGTCGATGAAGCGAACCGCGCCCCAGATTCGCCGGGCGACCCGGACTTGTTCCCGGGCTTCGAGACCCAGGCTGCGACCGACCTCGACGACCGCCTTGGCTAATTCGTCGCCGCTGACGACGGCGTTCGCGCGTCCCGCCATGATGTTTCCTGGGAGGTTGAGCCGGTCGGACTATTCGCGTTGGCGGCGCCGGCCGGATTTGAAAAGAGATGTCGCTCGTGCTCTGCGCGTCGCACAGCAAGCCGGACGTTGGCCTCATCCAGATCGATACCCAGGCAGCGCCGCTTCGTTTGCAACGCCGCCACTGCCGTGGTGCCGCCACCGTGAAACGGATCCAGAATTAAATCTCCGTCGCGCGTCGACGCCAGGATGCAGCGCTCGACCAGCGCCACCGGTTTTTGCGTGGGATGCTTGCCGAACCTTTTTTCCTCGGCCCGTGGCGCAGCGAGACGCCACACGTTCTTCATCTGTTTGCCGCCCGCGATCTGGCGCATCAGCGGGTAGTTGAAGCAATGCTTGCTCTTTTCGCTGCGCGCGGCCCAGAGAACCGTTTCGGTCGAGTGCGTGAAGTAGCGGCAGGAAAGATTCGGGGGCGGGTTCGGCTTTTCCCAGGCGATGTCGTTGAGGATCTTGAAACCGAGCTGTTGCAGCGCGTAGCCGACGGAAAAGATGACGTGGCTGGTGCCGGTGATCCAAATCGTGCCATTGGGACGCAAAACCTTCTGGCAGCGCCGCAGCCATTCGGTGTTGAACTCGTGGTTCAGCTCGGGCCCGCGGGACTTGTCCCAGTCGCCTTTGTCGACCTTGACCATCTTGCCGGCGTGACAAGTGATTCCCCCGTTGGAGAGGAAATACGGCGGGTCGGCAAAGATCATGTCGAAGATCCCGTCGGGATGCTTCGCGGCGAGCGCGTCGAGGACTTCGAGGCTGTTGCCCTGGCAAAGCCAGACGCCGCGCTCGGAGTCGTTGAGGGCCAGCTTGAAGGGATCAGTCGCAGTGGGCCGCAGCTCGACGCCATCCAACGGGCTGGCGCCCGCCGGCAATGCGGCGGGGACGCGGCTCGATTTGGAAGACTTGTTCGACGGACGCGGCACGCGCAGATCGTTCGGGCGGGGTGCACGAATTGCAAGGAAGATGTTGAGCGGAGGCGTTCCTCTCGCGTGCAAGTTCCGGCGGTGTCTCGCCGCCCAGTCCGCGGCGCATTTCACGTCATCCGTTCCCGGCGACGCAGGATGCGTCGTCACTTGCCGGCGGGACGCCGGCGCTACTCCCTCGTAACGCACGCGTCCTCGCGTGCAGGTCAGGCGGCGTCTCGCCGCCCAGTCCGCGGCGCATCTCACGTCATCCGCTCCCAGCGACGCAGGATGCGTCGTCAATTGCCGGCGGGACGCCGGCGCTACTCCTTCGTAGCTCACACGTCCTAACGGTGCCATCACGCGATAGTATCGCCGGGGCTCCGCCGGGGACTCGAAATCCACCCAGGTCTCCACCGGTTGGGTCAGGGTATAATTCGTCAGCGTCAGCCAGCCGTTTGGATCGCGTAGGTCCTTGGAGGCTTGAATGGCGTAGGTGTAACCCGGCACGCCATCAATCGTCACGCCGGCATACATGTGTAAGCTGATGTTGGCCGGATTCACCACGAATTGAGCCGGAACATTCGTCACCGTGCCCCACGGACTACGGATTACCACCGAGTAGAAGCCAGCATCCGTCAGTTGGACATTGCCCAGGCTCAAGACGGCGTTCGTCCCGCTGGCGACCGCAACTCCGTCCTTGTACCATTGATAGATCAGTTCGCCGCTGCCCACACCTGCCACGGAGAACGTCGCCGATTTGCCCCAGGTCGCCGTGGCGCCGGTGAACGGAACCCGGAGGCTGGGCGACATCAACAGCCTTGCGACCGAACTGGTGGCGACACTGTATTCGTTCCACGCCGCGACCGCGTAGGTGCCGAGCAGGTTGGTGACAACATTCGCGACCGTGAGCGTCGGCTCGTTGGCGCCGGCCAGAGGTTGTCCATTGAACAGCCATTGATACGCGGGCGGTGGGTAGCCAACGGCCAGAGCGGCGAACACCGCTGAACCATGAAATGGGGTGATTTGCGTCGAAGGATGGCCGGAAAACGAGACAGGCATAAAGACAGTCAACCCGGCCGCCTGGCTCGCGACTGCGCCAAAGGAATTGCTGACCACGACGAAGTAATCCCCCGACAGGTTGGTGGAGACGGCGGCAATCTCGAACGCGGCGTTGGTGGCACCGGCGATGACACCCATTGGTCCGAACCATTGGTAGCGCAACGGCGGCAAGCCAGTGGCCACAACGGCAAAGCTCGCAGCGTTTCCGGCCGCAATGAGTTGGCTGGACGGCTGACCGGTGATGGCGGGGACCACGTTACTCAGGCCGACCGAGAAGGAGGCGCACACCGCGACGTCAGCGTCCCGGACGTCCAGACGGAGCGGATTTTCCGTGCCGCTTGCCGAGTTTCCCCAGCCTTGAAAAACTGCTCCGGGCACGGGCGTGGCCAGCAATCGCACCGTCGTTCCGTAAGCGTAGGGGCCATCGGGCGGGTCGAGCGCAATGTTCCCTGGCCCGGCGGCATTCAGGCTGATGGATGGAATCCCGAAAATCGCCCGGACAGTTTTCGCGCGATTCATGACGACAGAAACGGTGGGCGAGGTTCCGGTTGCGTCTCCCTCCCATCGCAGAAAACTCAACCGGTTGGTCGGGACAGCCATTAACTGGACGACATCGCCTTCAGCATAGGGGCCCGGGCGGGCGGCGACGATGACTCCGCCACCAGCGTTCACGGTCGTGATTGCATATTGAGGCAACGGCCCGAACACGGCGGTGACAAAAACATTCGAGTTCAGAACGACAGTTTCGCTCGGCAAGGCTCCATTGAGTGCGCCCTGCCATTGAACAAAGCGCCAACCCGGTGAAGGCATCGCAGAGAGGGTCACCGGCGTTCCCACCGTAAACGGCTGCAAGTTGGGTGACGTGGAGACTGAACCGGAACCGTTGGCGGCGGCGTAGACATTCACCTGGTTCACTGGCAGGGGCTGAAACAGGGCGGAGATGGTGGGGTTCGCATTGGTGACGACGAAATCGAGCGGGGCAGAACGGCCGGCCGCCGCACCGCCCCACACTGCGAAATAGGCTCCGGGGTTCGGGATGGGGGAGATCCGAACGGCGGCACCATAGGGCACCAGCGCCTCCGCCGGCAGCAGGGCCAAACTGCCCGCACCACTCACCGTTGTGGCGATCAGGGTTCCAAAGACAGCCTTGATTGCCTTGGCCCGATTCATGGCCACCGAAAGGTTCGGCGATGTTCCACTGGCATCGCCTTCCCAACGGAGAAACTGCCAGCCGGCCGACGCTTGCGCCATCAAGCTCACGACGGTGCCGTCTGAGTACGAACTCCCCAGATTGCCGGAGACGGTCCCGCCGCGTGCGTCGACTGTTAACGCGTAGCTCGGGATCGGCCTGAACAGAGCGGAGACGCTTTTGTTTGCATCCATCGTCAGGCTGCTTCCCCACGCCGGTCCACAAACGTCACCGCTCCAGCCGGCAAATACCCACCCCGACATCGGCACGGCAAACAGCGCGACCAACGTCCCCTCAGGATGGACCAATGGACTTGGAGCGCTGAAGATACTGCCCTGGCCGACGACGGACTTCGAAAGCGAGTAGGTGGGACCCAATCGAACCACGTAAGGGCCGTCCTCGATCGCCTGGGTGAAATCGAGGCTGTAGGCGACGGCGCGAAGGGTGGTGGTTTGCGTGATCACGAACGACCCACGATAAGGGATGGAGGCGAACGTTGGTTTTGAGCCGTCGGTCGTGTAAAACAACGTCCCATTGGGGAAGCGGGTAAACATCGTGATCGTGCTCGAATCGCCGCGCCTCACATCGCCCACCAGGGTCTCTCCGTCGGCGCGAATGTCTGGAGTGCCCAATTCGACCACCGAAAACCCCGCCATCCGGCTCGCGAATCTTCCCAGCGCGCTGGTGATGAACACCGTGTAGACACCCGCGTCGTTGATCTGAACGTTGGTCAGAACCAACGTCGCGTTGGTTTGGCCGGCGAGATCCTGTCCATCCTTGCGCCACTGGTAGATCACCGGGACCGAGACATCTCCCACGAACGCTCTAAAAGTAAAATCATCACCCACATACGCTCGCCCGCCGTCGAGGCCCGGATTGAATGCCGCACCACTAATCGTAAACGGCTTCGCCCGGGATACGGACGTCCCCGAGGTGCTTTGCCAAATCACGGTGCCCGGACCCGTGGAAGGGCCGAGAGCTGCCGTGACCACCACGGCGCTTTCCCCGTAATACCGCGCCGCCATCCAGTTGTCGCCTGCCTCGCCATCCCACGCGGCCACTTTAAGAAACACGGTCTGGCCTGGGTAGGTTCCAGGGAGATGGAAGAGTGCACCCCCATTGAAAAGGCCTGCCGTGGACATGATCGTCGTCGGCAAAGCCAGCTCGAGATGATTGCGCTCCGTCCCAAAAAATATTCCGACCCTGGTTCCCACCGGAGCGTCCACGACCGCGCTGACCGGCGTCTCCTGATACTTGATCTTGTTCAGCGCAGTGTTGACGAATTGCACCGCTCCTTGCGCCAACGCAGCCACCATTGAGCCAGCCAGGATGCCCAGAATGAGAAGTCTCCTTTTCATAATTCTTGGTCCGCTGATCCCACCTCCCAGGTTCGACACCGGCGACGTGAAATCGCGGAAGTGTTGGCAGGCTGTCCCGTCGGGAGAGCCCTGGCAAGACGGCAATTGCTGAAGGTCGGTCAGAATTATCACCAGGACCAACTCGCGCTTGCCGGGGCGCGCTTGGCGCCTACAGTAGCCGACGTGCAAGCAAAGGCTGGATAGCCCAACCTGCCCTGTGAATCCGCTGGTCAATTTCAACAAACGTAGCGTCGACCTGCCGGCCGGATGCAAGGACCTGATCGATGTCCTCCGTCCAGCCGCCGGGGGCGCCTGCCAGAGCGATTCTCCCACCGGCCACTCCCGTCACATCGAAACCGTGGGCAAGCTCGTCGAACTGCCCGGGCGGATCGCCGAACTGACCGAATCCCAGGCTGCGCATATCTTCCTGGGCGTTTCCCCGCTCGACGATCGGTTCGAAGTTTTTGTTTCAAGAATGAAGGGCGAGCCGAGCCGCGCATCGGTGACCTTGAACAGCGCCAGCGAGCTCGTGCCTGCGACGCGAAGTTTTTTTGAGGCGTGGGGCCTGAGAGCCCCAGGCGAGGGGCCTTTGCCCAGCTCGTTTGTGGAGTCGTTGCCAACCTATCTAATCTTCCGATTCGACCCGCTGCCCATCGCGGCGGGCGACGCTGCCGTCGCGCACGTGGTCTTTCACTTTGTTCGCGATGTCGGCGGGATCGCGTTGGACGGGGAGCTCCGTTATCGACGCACGGAAGTGGGCGATGAAGGCTGACCGCAGCGCTCGTCTGGATTTCGCAGCGATTCCGACCGTCACCTCTCCCACCCCGTGGCCATGGACCAGGGTCGGTCTGTCCAGGACACCGTTCCATCGATGCGCTTGCACGCGGGAGTTCGGCGCACCTACTGTGCCCGCGTGACTGTGCTGGAAGCGATTCAACGGAGCGCGGACTTTCTGACGCGGAAGGAGGTGGACTCGCCGCGGCTGCAGGCGGAGCTGTTGCTGGCCCACGTTTTGGGCATTCCCCGGATGAAGCTCTATCTGAACTTCGATCGGGCCCTGGTGGACCGCGAGGCGGACGCCTACCGCGAGCTGGTTCAACGTCGGGGCCGGCGCGAGCCCTTGCAGCACATCCTTGGGACCGTTCAATTTCACGGAGTGGAGCTGGCCGTCAGCCGCGACGCGTTGATTCCGCGTCCGGAGACCGAGCTGCTCGTCGAGCAGGCGATCACGCTGGTCCGCGAGCGCGAACGCAACCGCCCGGGCGCACCGATCGAGGTGGTGGACTTCGGGACGGGCAGCGGGTGCATCGCGATCGCTCTCGCTGTCGCCTGCCCGCAGGTCCACGTTCGAGCCATCGACATCTCGCCAGCCGCGCTGGATTTGGCCAGGGCCAATGGCGCCCGCCACAACCTGGGCGACCGCGTGGAATTTATTGCGGGAGACAGCCTCGGCGTGCTGGACCGCGGGCGGCCGGTCGACGTGCTGGTCAGCAATCCTCCGTACATTGCGTCGGGCGAAATCGCGACGTTGCAGCCGGAGGTGCGGGATTATGATCCGCGGCCGGCGCTGGATGGCGGTGCGGACGGGCTGGATTTCTACCGGATGCTCTCCGCGGAGGCGGGGGTATGGATGGCGGCGGGCGGGGTGGTGTTGGTGGAGTTTGGAGATGACCAGGGGCGGGCGATCGGGGAACTATTTTCCGCCGAGGGATGGGCCGTGGACGAGCGGATGCGGGATTACTCCGGGCGGGAGCGGATCTTAATTGCGCGACGAACTGAATAGTGCATCCTCCTGCGCGCGCATCGTCTTAAACGGACTGCTCGGACCCGAATCGATTTAGAACTGCTGTCGTTTCATGGAAAGCTTGCTCATCAAGGGTGGCGTGCCGCTGCAAGGCGAGGTCACCATCAGCGGCGCAAAAAACGCCGTGCTGCCGATCATGGCGGCAACCCTTCTCACCAAGGAGAAATGCGTCATCCGCCGCGTGCCCGATCTCAGCGACGTGCGCTTCATGGCCGAGATCTTGAAGTCCCTGGGCGCGCGGGTCGAGGTTGACGGCGATGTCATCACGGTCCAGGCCACCAAGGTCGCCGGCGTGGGCGACTACGACCTCATCCGCAAAATGCGCGGATCGATCTGCATCATGGGGCCGCTGGTCGGGCGCCTGCATCACGCCCGCGTGTCGTTGCCCGGCGGCTGTGTGATCGGGACCCGTCCCATCGATCTGCACCTGAAAGCCATGAAGGGGTTGGGCGCCACCGTGGACATCGAGGCTGGGTATGTCGACGTGAAGGCGAAGCGGCTGGTGGGCGGCGATGTTTTCCTGGGCGGACGGGCGGGCCCGACCGTCTTAGGCACGGCGAACCTGATGATGGCGGCCGTGCTGGCGGACGGAGTGACCACGATCGAGAGCGCGGCGTGCGAGCCCGAGGTGGTGGATCTGGCCTTTTTCCTGAGCAAGATGGGCGCGAAAATCGTGGGCGCCGGGAGCCCGACGATCACGGTCACCGGCGTGAAGGAGCTGCATGGTTCCGAGCACGAGGTGATTCCGGACCGGGTGGAGGCGGCGACCTTTGCGATTGCGGCCGCGGCGACGGACGGCGAGGTGACGATCCAAGGTGCGCGGCCGGATCACCTGCACGCGGTCCTGGACAAACTGGCCGAGGCCGGCGTCAAGGTGGAGCGGAAAGGGCTGGTCATGAAAGTCCGGCGGAGCGGCCGGCTGCGTCCGACGGATGTGACGACCCTGCCCTACGCGGGATTCCCGACGGACGTCCAGGCGCAGATGATGGTGTTGATGGCGGTGACACCGGGGTTGAGCATCATCACGGAGCGGATTTTCGAGTCGCGGTTCATGCATGTGGCGGAGCTGGCGCGGCTGGGGGCGGAGATATCGATTGAAGGGCCGAGCGCGATTGTGAAGGGCGGGCGGAAGCTGAGCGGGGCGCCGGTGATGGCGAGCGATCTCCGGGCGTCGGCCGCGCTGGTCATCGCCGGGCTGACGGCGTCGGGCACGACGCAAGTGAATCGAATTTACCATCTTGACCGGGGTTACGAGCACATCGACTCTAAGCTGCGCGGGCTGGGCGCCCGAATTCAACGCGTGAATCAAGAATGAGAGTTCTCATCGGCATCCTGATCGTCGTGGCCGTTCTTTTTGGCGGGTGGAAGGTGTGGGAATACTGGCAGAACGTGAGCGAGCAGCAGGAGGGTGGACCTCGCCGCGAGGCGCGGGCCGAGATCCGACCGGACAGCCTGGAGGGCATGCCCTACCAGCTCATCCCGAAGCTGCAGGAGGCGGAGCAGCGCGATGCCAAGACGCTGAAGCAGTTCATCGAGACCTGGCGCGGCAGCATCAAGGACCCGCGCCTCGCCTGGATTGAGCTCGATTACGTGAACCGGATCGCCGTCGAAAACCCGGTCGAGGCCAAGAAGGTCTTTTTGTCCGTGAAACAGCGAGTCCCCACCAACTCCGTCATCTACCCGCGCATCCAAGCGCTGTCGAAGTCGTACGAGTGAGCTGAAAACCCGACGCCCATGGATATCCAAATCGCGGTCCTGTGCGACGCCGCCACCGACAACAACGGCAAGCTGAACATTCTCGGGACGTTCGACACCATTTACACCTCCCAGCTGCCGGCGGTGCACCCGCAGTGTTCGATCGCGATTCGCATGACCTTCAACAAGGTCGAGGAAGGCGCCCACAAGGTGAAGCTGAACTTCGTCGACGAGGACGGCCATTCGGTCATGCCGCCGATTGAGATTCCGCTGGAGGTCGCCGTCCCGGACGAAACCATTTTCCTCTCGCGCAATTTCATCGTGAACATTCAGAAGCTGAAGTTCGAAAAAGAGGGCCTTTACTCCATCGATATCGCGGTGGACGGCCGCCAGGAGGGCAGCATTCCGTTGCTGGTGAAAATGCCGCCGCAGGCCAAGGGGCCCGGCGGGCGTCCGCAAAACGATTGAGCCGGCCGCCGGGCCATTCGCCATGTCCTTCGCCCGCCTGGAGAAGCAACAAGACGCCGTGCGGGTGCTCCAACGCAGCCTGGAACGCGGCCGGCTGGGTCACGCCTATCTGTTCCAGGGCTCCGGCCTGACGGAACTTGAGGCCGTGGCTCGCACCCTCGCGAAGAGTCTGAGCTGTGAACAGCCGATCCGGCGCGGAGCCGACGCCCGCCCCGTCGATTGCTGCGACCAGTGCCTGACCTGTCGCAAAATTGATCACGAGAACCACCCGGATGTCCTCTGGCTCCGGCCGGAATCCAAAACGCGCATCATCCGAATCGAGCAAATCCGCGATCTTCTCCAGACGGTTTACCTCAAGCCCACCTCCGCCCCGGTCAAGGTCGGCATCGTGGTGGAAGCCGACCGGCTGAATTCGCAGGCCGCCAACGCCTTTTTGAAAACCTTGGAGGAACCGCCGGGGGATTCGATCCTGATTTTGCTGACCCTCGAGCCGCAGCGAATTCTTGAGACCATCTTATCCCGATGCCTGCGGCTCAGTTTCGCCGGTGAGTCGGCCCGGCATCTGGACCCGGACGCCATCGAGTGGCTGCGGACCTTCGGCGAGATGGCCGCCCAAAGCCAGGCCAGCCTGCTCGGGCGTTACAAGGTGCTTTCAGTCATCCTCGGGCGGTTGGCCGCGCTCAAAGAGTCCGTCACTGAGCGGCTCACCCAACGGTCACCGCTGGAAACACACGACGACTTGGATCCGCGATTGCGCGAGAAATGGGAAGACGAACTGGCAGCAGCGATCGAAAGCGACTATCGCAGGCAACGCAGCGAACTGCTGGCCGGACTGCAGTGGTGGCTCCGCGATGTCTGGCTCCTCAGTCAACGCTTCGGCGAGGATCTTTTGACTTATCCAGCGTTGAGCGGGCCGGCGGAAACCGTGGCCTCGAGGGTCAGCGTCCAACAAGCTGCCGAAAACCTTAGCGTCCTGGAAACGCTGCAGCGCCAATTGCACTCGAACGTTCAGGAAGCGCTCGCGCTGGAAGTCGGCCTCTTGCGGTTGAAACTGTGATTCCCCGTTCTCCGCCGCCCGGGCCCCGGCGCCTACCGGCCATGGCGGCGGAGTTGTTTCCTGGCTTGCTCGGCCTCTGGCTCGCCCTCGCCCCCATTAAATTTGGCAATCCCGTCATCCTCGATCGGCAAATCCTCCCGCCCCAAAGCCTGGCCGAGGCCATCCATCAGCCGTGGCCGATTGCCTGGGGGCACGCGCTTCTCGGAGTGGTCTTCGCGACGGGTGCGCTGGCGCTCATCCATCCCGCGTCCCGGCTGGGCCCGCACGATCGGCCTCCGCCCACCGCGAGCGTTTGCGGTTCAAGAATTGAATCATTCCTGCCGTGGCTGTGCGTTGGCTGGCTCGCCTGGCAGACCATTTCGTCGTTGGGAACCATCGACCCGACCCTCAGCGGGCCTTGCTGGACTCACTTTATGGCCTGCGGACTGGCCTATCTGACGGGAGCCCGACTGATGCCCTCGCGCAGCCACGGTGATGGATGGAGAAGCTTTTGGATTGGAATTGCCGGCGGCTGGCTGGTGGTTGTGGCCATCGGATGGAGGCAACACTTCGGCGGGCTGGCCGAGACGCGCGAGTACTTCTACTCGCTACCGGACTGGCGCAGCCAACCGCCTGAACTGATAGCCAAGATCGCCAGCAACCGCATTTACTCGACCTTGGTCTACCCCAACGCGCTGGCCGGAGTTGTCCTGCTGTTGACGCCCCCTTTGGTTATGGGCGCCTGGTTTGTCAGCCGGCAGTTGCCGTCCTGGAAGAGAATGGCTCTGGCTGGGCTGCCCGCGATCGGCGCCGCCGGCTGTCTGGTTTGGTCCGGTTCCAAGGCAGGCTGGCTGATTGCACTCGGGCTGGTCGCCGGAGGGTGGCTGCTCCGGCCCGGCTGGCACCGTTCGCGAGTTCGCTGGCCTTGGCCGGCGGCCATACTGGCCGTGGCGTTGGGCCTGTTTTGGTTTCGTTATCACGAGTATTTCGCCCGGGGTGCCACCAGCGCCTCGGCCCGTGTCGACTACTGGAAAGTCGCCTGGTCCAATTCAACCGCACATCCCCTCTTGGGCACCGGTCCGGGCACATTTCTGAGAGTTTACAGCCGGGCGAAACCGCCAACCGCCGAAATGACCCGTCTCGTTCACAACGACTACCTTCAGCAAGCCACGGATTCAGGTTGGGTCGGGGCAATCCTTTTTGCTGGTCTCGTCGTTGGGACTTTGGGCACCGGGTACCGAAAGGACCTGGGTTCCGCGGCATTCGGGGTCTGGCTGGGGATTCTGGGAATGAGCTGCCAGAGCCTGGTGGAGTTCGGCCTGTATATTCCTGGACTTGCGTGGCCTTGGTTCGTGGGCTTGGGCTATTTCAGCCGCGGGCGAAGCGAGGCAACTACGGGAAAAACCTTGGACAAGACCTGACCTTCTTGCCACAAAGTCCTCGACGGACGGGATGCAAACGACGCATTCGCTGGCGAAGCTATGAAAGTGCTATTCCTCAACGGTCCAAATCTTAATCTGCTGGGACAGCGGGAACCGGCGACCTACGGCTCAACGACTCTGGCGCAAATCGAGGCTCAGGTGCGCACCAAAGCCGCCGAACTGGGCGCCCAGATCGACTTCCGCCAGTCCAATCACGAAGGTCAATTGATCGATTGGATTCACGAAGCCCGGGGGACCGCCAACGCCATCGTCATTAATGCCGGAGCATTTACCCACACCAGCATCGCATTGCGGGACGCAATCTCGGCTGCAGCCATACCCACCATCGAAATCCACCTGTCGAACATCCACGCCCGGGAAGAATTTCGTCATCACTCGACCATTGCCGCCGTGTGCAAGGGACAGATCGCCGGATTTGGCCCGTTTTCGTATATTTTGGGCTTAATTGCGGCCGTTAACAGTAAATAGTTCTACATTTGGCCCCTAAAACATTCACTTTTGGGGGAGACCTTAGGCCACCTGCCCCGTTGGGGCGCTTTCGGAATTGCTGCTTGACGCTCCCAAGTCCACTCCTTAACGTCGCGCCCGCATAACGTCAGTGGCCAAGCAGTGTCGTAAGTCACTGCTTTTTTGCTTAATGAAGAAAACGACAACGGCGATCGTTATAGACACTCAATCAAGGAGGGGTCTGTGGACCTGAAGGACATCAAGGCCATCATTGACTTAATGAAAAAGAACTCCATCTCGGAGTTCGAACTGGAACGGCAAGACTTCAAAATTCGGCTGCGTCGCGGGGGTGTTCAGGCGATTTCGGGGGATGATTTAGGCTCCGGGAACGTTATCGCCGGGATTCCCACCCAGGTCGTTCCTTCCGTCGCCATCCCCACCACGACTCCCGCTGCCGGCAGTTCGAATGGCGACGTGGAAATCAAGTCGCCGATGATCGGCACGTTCTACCGCGCCCCTTCTCCCGAATCGGCCAACTATGTCGAGGTCGGCACCGAAGTAAACCCGGACTCTGTCGTCTGCATCATCGAGGCGATGAAGGTGATGAACGAGATCAAGGCGGAAGTGCGCGGCGTCGTAACAGCGATTTTGATCGATAACGCTAAACCGGTCGAGTTCGGCCAGCCAATCTTCAAGATACGGCCTCTCTAAGCCTGCAGAACCGCGCACGAGGCACCGCATGTTTGAAAAAATCCTGGTCGCCAACCGAGGCGAGATCGCCGTCCGCATTATCCGAGCCTGCAAAGAGCTCAACGTCCGGTCGGTGGCGGTCTACTCCGAAGCCGATGCCAACTCCATGCATGTCCAGATGGCTGACGAAGCCATCTGTATCGGTAAAGGAGCCAGCTCAGAGAGCTATTTGCGCATCGACCGGATTATAAGCGCAGCGGAAATAACCGACGTCGACGCCATCCATCCCGGCTACGGTTTCCTATCCGAGAACGCTCACTTCGCGGATGTGTGCGAAAGCTGCAACATCCGTTTCATCGGCCCGAGTTCCCGCGCGATGAACGCGCTGGAAGACAAGGCTCTGAGCCGGACCCTGGCGAAGAAGGCCGGAGTTCCCACGCCTCCGGGCTCGGATGGCCTAATCGAGAATGAGCAGGAAGCCCTGTCGACGGCGCGTCGCATTGGCTACCCGGTCATGATCAAAGCCGTCGCCGGCGGTGGCGGGCGCGGAATGCGCGTTGCGCATAATGACATCTCTCTCGTGAAGGGCTATCACACCGCCCGTTCTGAGGCGGAGAAGGCATTTGGAAATTCGGGCGTCTACATCGAGAAATTCATCGAAAACCCGCACCACATCGAATTTCAAATCGTTGCCGACAACCGCGGGAATATCCTTCACCTCGGCGAGCGGGATTGTTCCATCCAGCGCCGAAATCAAAAGCTGCTGGAGGAAACGCCATCCCCTCTCATCGACAATAAGTTCAAGGACCTGCGCAAGAAGATGGGGCGGGCCGCCATCCGCATCGCGGAAGTTGCGAACTACACCAATGCCGGCACGGTGGAGTTCATCGTTGACGACCACGGTAACTTTTATTTTCTCGAAGTCAACAAGCGCATTCAGGTCGAGCACCCCATCACGGAGGAGGTCACCGGTATCGATCTCGTCCGCCTCCAGATCATGGTCGCGATGGGCGAGCCGCTGAAAATTGCGGAGAAAGACATCCAATTTCGGGGGCACGCCATTGAGTGCCGCATCAATGCGGAAGATCCGTTCGACGATTTCCGGCCGTCCCCGGGCCGGATCGAGATGTACTACGCGGCCGGCGGCCGCGGCGTACGGGTGGATAGCCATGCCTATGCGGGCTACACGATTCCGCCCTATTACGATTCGATGATCGGGAAGCTCATCACCTACGGCAAGGACCGTCGCGAGGCGATGGACCGCATGAGCCGGGCTCTGAGCGAGTACATGATCACGGGCATCAAGACCACGATCCCGTTCCTCCAGGCGATCCTTCAGGACCCAAACTTCCGGCGGGGCGTTTACTCCACCAATTTTGTGGAGACACTGCTCAGCGGATCGCGCCGGGAAATGCTGGAGTGACCAACGTCTCCCTGGGCGACGGGGTGGACGGGTGGTCCGGTGGCGGGTGGGAGGGGATGGCCATTCTCGAACCCGAGCTTTTCCCCGACCGAAACCTCGGGTAGCGTTCGGTCGCTCGTGCAAAGAATCGCATTCCATCTTGGGCCCCTCACCGTGCATTGGTATGGGGTGTTGGTGGCCGTCGGCTTCGTCGCCGGGCTGTGGACGGCAAGTCGGCGCGCACTTCGGCTTGGCATCAGCCCCGAACAGATCCTCGACGCGGGCATCTGGATTATCGTTGGCGCTGGTGTCGGGGCCCGGGCGCTTTACGCGATGAGCTACTGGGACCGCCTGATGGAGGCACCGACCTTTCCGAGCATGCCCTGGACGGAGGTGTTCATGATTCAGAAGGGTGGGCTGGTTTACTATGGCGGCCTGATTGGAGCGTCCCTGGCCACGATTCTTTACGCTTGGAAAACCCGCATCCCACTGTGGCGCCTGGCTGACGCGCTCGCGCCGAGCATTGCTCTCGGTTATGTGCCGGGGCGGATGGGATGCTTCATGAATGGGTGCTGCTATGGCCGGCCCACGGACTTGCCCTGGGGCGTCTCCTTCCCTCCGGGCTCTGACGCTTTCGGCCACGCCGTGCACCCGACGCAGATTTACGACGCGCTGTTGAGCCTCGGGCTCTACGCTGGACTGGCCTGGCTTTACCGACGCCGAAGGTTCGAAGGCCAAATCTTTGCCACCTATCTGATCGGCTACGCCATCACCCGTTCGATTGTCGAAATCTTCCGTGGCGACTACTCCGAACGCTACTGGGGAGGCCTCGCCACCCCGGCGCAACTCGTCAGCATTGCCATCTTCATCGTTGGCGCCGGAGTTTACGTGGCGCTCGCCCGCCGGCCAGCCCGGCCATGACCGCCCGCCCTCCCGACGACCTGCGCGACTCGCTGTTGCTGGCCGGGCCGACGGGCGTCGGCAAGTCCGCCGTCGCTCTCATTCTCGCGCAGCGTCTCAACGGTGAAATTGTTTCCGCGGACTCGATGCAGGTCTACCACGGCCTGGATATCGGCACCGCGAAGCCCAGCCGGGACGAACGCGCGGCGGTTCCGCACCATCTGATCGACGTGGTCCCCTGTCACGAAGGATTCGATGCTGCCCGGTATTTGACCCTCGCCCACGAAGCCATCGCCGCGATTCGATCGCGGAATCGAACTCCGATAATTTGCGGTGGCACGGGACTGTATTTCAAAGCGCTGTTGGACGGAATCGGCGAGGCGCCGCCGGCGGATCCCGGGCTGCGGGCCGCGCTCGAGCAGGTGCCCGTCGACCGTTTGCTCGATGAGTTGGCGGCGGGCGACCCAGCGACCTTCCATCGGATCGATCGCTCCAATCCACGGCGGGTCATTCGCGCCATCGAGATCCTGCGTTTGACCGGCCGGCCGGTGGGCGAGCAACGCGCTCCCTGGAGGGGCGCCGCGGGTGAGTCGATGGCTCCCAGCCCAATTGTCGTGTTCGGGCTGCGTCGACAGCCGGAAGATTTGCGGACACGGATCGACGCGCGGGTCGACACCATGTTCGCGCAGGGCCTGGTCGCCGAGACCCGACGCCTCGCCGCCATCGGCCTTGCGGGAAACCCAATTGCCGGGCAGGCCATTGGCTATCGACAACTCCTCGACGCGGACCGCTCGGGTCAGCCCCTGTCGGAAACCATCGCGCTGGTGAAAACCAAGACGCGCCAGTACGCCAAACGCCAGATGACCTGGTTCCGTGGACAACTCCCGATGCGCTGGATCGACGTGGGCCCGGCCGATACTGCGGAGGCCATCGCCGCTCAAATCATCAGGCGGCGTACGAGCCCTGCCGATCCGTGATGGAAGACGCGGTCTGAAGGAAGACGAGCTCGATCGGACGTCCGTCGCGCACGGTGCGTTCCCGCCGAAGCGTCACCGGGCGAACCTCCCCTGATTTGCATCGAACCGCACCCTGGTCGCCGGGCGATTCCGTCGTCCGCCCCGCGCCTCCACGCAAGTCCTGCCGCCCGGCGCTCGCGTCGCCCGCCTCAAAAAGCTCAGACCACGCGCGCCCGCGAACCTCGTGCGCCAGGTGTCCCGTCAGCTCAACGAAACCCTCGTTGACCTCAAGAATGCGCCCGTCGTCGGGATTTTGCAGTGCCACCGCCAACGGGCATGCAGCAAACATCGCGCTGAACGCATCCCTTCCCGCCCCGCGCACCGCTGGCGTGTCACCCCCAACACTCTGCTGGCGCCGGGCCGATTCGCCGGCCAACAGCCATTTCTTCGTCAGGGCATGGGCCAGCTGGATCGCCTCGATGTTGTCGAACGGCTTTTTCAGGATTACCGCGCTGTCGGATTCTCCGAGGCGCGCCCGCATGTCGTCCCAGGAATAATCCGAATAGGCTGTGCAAATGACGACCTGCAGCGTCGGATCCACGCTCCAAATGCGGGACACAGTTTCGACGCCGTCCCAGCCTGGCGGCATGCGGACGTCGATGAAAGCCAGCGAATACGGTTTTCCCTCGCGAAGCGCCTGCTCGACCTTCTCCAACCCTTCCTGGCCCTGGTAAGCCGAATCGATCAGGAACCGCGTCACGGGCGGAGCAGTCGGTGCCTCCCCAAAGAGCGCAGCCTCGGCCTCATCGAGGCGCGACGAACTCTCCTGGGCGCCGCCCAAAATCTTGCGAAAGTCGGAGTGAATCGCCGGGTTGTCGTCGACGATGAGCACCCGATAGGAGGGGGAATTGGCGCTGGGCGTCGGAGTCATGGGGCATGAATCCATGGTTGCCGAATCATGCCGCCGCCGAGGCGACCGCGACTGGCGGCAGCTCAATCCAAAACGTCGAGCCCCGGCCGGGTTCACTGGAAAATCCAATCCGTCCCCCCAACGACTCGATCAGCCGCTTGCTCAGCGCCAGACCCAGGCCCATGCCTTCGTAATCCCGGGACAGCGTGCCGCTGGTCTGGGCGAAGGGCCGAAAGATGAGCTCCTTCTTTTCCGGCGGGATCCCAATGCCCTGGTCCGCCACTGAGCATTGCACCCACCGTTCGGCCGGGCTCGGGCTGGCCTCGGCGAAACTCACCCGGATCGTCCCCTTGGTGCTGAACTTGATCGCGTTGTCGACCAGGCCGCCCAGCGCCCGGGCGAATCGACGCGCCTCGCCGACGGCCCTGAACGGCGCCGGCGATCCGGCCACGACCACTTGCAGGCCTTTGGCCTCCGCCCGCGGCCGGGCCTCGTCCACCACCTGGCGGGCAATGGCCGTCACATCGAACGGCGTCAACGCGACCGTCGCGGGCGAGTCGGCGTCAACAAAGTCCAGGACTTCACGCACCATCCCAAGCATGCGCTCGCCGCTCTTCAGAATGTCGTTGGCGCAATCCCTCTGATCGGGATCGAGGGTCGTGCCATCAAGATATTGAGCCAGGCCGATGATGCCGTTCATCGGCGTCAGCATCTCGTGGCTGACCACCATCAAGAAGTCGCTCTTGGCGCGGCTGGCCGCTTCGGCCACCTCGGCCAGGCGCCGCGCTTCGCGCGCCGACTGGGCCAGCTGCTGGTTGGCGTCGTGCAGCTCCTGGGTTCGCTCGGCCACCATCGCATCCAGGTGCTCGACCCAGGCCTGAACCTGGGATGTAACCAGCCACTTGTTCGTCAGGGCATGCGCCAGTTGCACCACCTCGATGTTGTCGAACGGCTTCTTGAGGATCAGCAAATTCTCCGAACGCCCCAACCGCTGGCTGATCTCCTGCCACGAATAGTCGGAATACGCCGTGCACAATACGATCTGCAGACGGCTGTCCGTCTCCCACAGGCGCCCGATGGTCTCCACCCCATCCCACCCGGGAGGCATGCGAACGTCCACAAATGCGACCGCATAGGGCCGGCCGTCGGCCATCGCCTGCTTCGCCTTGCGCCAGCCCTCCTCGCCCTGGGAGGCGAAATCGAGGGAAAACTGGAGCTTGGCCGCCTCCGACGTCGCGGCACCGAACAGCTCGGCCTCGGCGCAGTCCAGCTCGGTCGAATTGGTGGCGCCGCCGGCCAAAACCTTCGAGAAATCCGCGTGGATCGCCGGATTGTCGTCGATCACCAGAATTCGATTATTGATGGCTGAACTCGTCGGATACATCGCTATTTCCACCACCGCCGCGGTGGCGCAGATTCTGCCGGCCCGTCCCCGCGGCCGTGCCGTGGCTGGGCCGGCCGTGGTGGCTGCGGCCCGGTCCGCCCCGCTGGAGGGAAATCGGCATCTGAGCAAATTCCTCAAGCCGCGGCGCGCGCTTCCGGCCGCCCGGCCGGCAGTTCGAGCACGAAGGTCGCGCCCAGCCCCGGGCCGGCGCTATGGACGCTGAGGGAGCCGCCCATCTCCTTGGCCGCGAGCGCCCCGCTGTGCAGTCCGAAGCCATGCCCATCCTTGCGCGTGGTGAAGCCATGCTGAAAAACGCGGTGCAAATGATCGGGGGCGATGCCCCGGCCGTTGTCCTCCACGCTCAAACGAACCCGGTTGGCGCCGTCCCAGCTCAGCCCGACCACCACCCGCCCCGACGCCGTCGCGGACTCATGGATCGCGTGCACCGCGTTCGTGACCAGGTTGACGAGGATCTGCAGCGTTCGATGCCGGTCCACCAGGACGCTCGGGACATCATCGAATCGTCGGACCACCTCGATGCCGGCTTTGGCCACGCGGGCGGCATTCAGCCGCAGAGCGTCCTCCACCAGCTCCGGCAACGCCAGCAACTCCAGCACGCCTCCGGCCTTGGCGTAGGCTTGCTGCATCGCCACAATTTGTTTCACGTGGTCCACGCTGTCCGCCAGGCCACGAATCTCCCGCAGCAGTTCCTCCCGCTCCGTCTCCAGATGACGCGCCAGGCTGGCCAGGTATCCCGGCAGCTGGGTGCCCTTGGGATCCACCGTCAGGTAGGTCCCCAGATCCGTGCGATGCTCCTCCAGCAACGCGACCACCCGGCCCAGGCTCGAGACGCGCGACTTTTTGACCTGCTCGTGGATCAGGGTCGTGGACACATTCACGCTGTTCAGCACGTTGCCCACGTTGTGAAGAATGCCGGTGGCGATCTCCGCCATGCCCGCCAGGCGCGAGGCCTTGACCAAATCCTCGTGCGCCTGGACGAGCGCCTCCTCGGCGCGCTTGAGCTCCGTCACGTCCCACGCCACCGATTGGGTGCCTAACAATCCTCCGCCCTCGTCGCTGAGCGGCATGGTGATGGACTTCAGCCATCGCATCGAGCCGTCCGGCAACGCCAGGCGTTCCACGGCCTCGATCGCCTTGCGCCCGGCCACCACGAGCTCATGCCGGCTGATGCGAGGCTGGGCCATCTCCGGGGGAAACAGATCGCCCTCGGTCAGCCCCAGCATCTCCTCGCGCTCGCGCCCAAAGGCGCGGCAGACAAATTCAGTGACGAAAGTGTAGCGACCCGAGACATCCTTCTGATCGATGAACTGCGGCAGGCTTTCCACGAGGTTGTTCAGGAAGTCGCGCGACCGTTGCATGACCTCCTGGGCGCGCCGCAGCTTCTGTTCCTCCGCCTCCTGGACCGTGCGCGCTTCCTGGAGCGACCAGGCCAGGCGGTGCACGGACGGGGCCAGCCCGGGAAACTCGGCTTCCATGCCCACCGCAACCTGGCCGCCCGGCCCTCCGGCGAGCACCGCCTCCACTTCGGCGGCGATGGTCTGCAACCGACGGGTCATTCTCCGGGCCACCATCCAGGCACCGACGCCTCCGGCCACGGCCGTCACCAGGGCACCCGCCAGCGCCGCCATAACGCCCCGGCCAGGTTCAACGCCCAACACCGCCACCCACCCAGCCGCGCTCAGCGCCGAAAACAACACCAGGCCCGCCGCCACGCCCGCCACCTGCCGACGGACGAGGCGTCCCAGCTCCGTCCTGGAACGGCCCGGGCCGGGGGCGACTGCCGTGTTTGGTTGCGATGGAGCCATTCGATTCATGCCGCGCGTTGACCCGCGACCGATCCTCCCGCCGTCGCCGCCGGAAGTGGCAGGTCGAGAATGAACGTCGCGCCGGTTCCCGGGCCGTCGCTTTCGGCTACCAACCGCCCGCCCATTTCCTTCGCCGCCAGCGCGCCACTGTGCAGCCCGAAACCGTGCCCCGACCGCTTGGTCGTGAAGCCGTGCTGGAAGATCCGCTTCAGGTTCTCCGGGGCGATGCCCATGCCGTTGTCCCGAACCTGGATGCGAACGCCACGACCGTCGCCGTCACCGGGCGCGACCGAGACCATAATCCGGCGCGACTCAGCCCGGCTCTCGAGGGCGTGCTGCGCGTTGCCGATCAGGTTTACGAGGATCTGCAGTGTTTTGTGGCGGTCGACCTCGATCTCCGGCACCGGCTCGAACTGGCGAACGATCTCAATCTGGTGCCGAAGGAACGTCCCCTCCACCATCCGCAGGGCGTCCTCGACCAGCTCCACGGGGGCCACGCGCTCAATCGCGCCGGAGACGCGGGCGTAGGACTGTTGCATGGCGACGATCTGTTTGATGTGCTCGATGTTTTGCCGCAGCCCGTCGAGCTCCCCCAGGATCGTGGCCTGCTCGCGGGCCAACTCCTCCGCCAGCGCTTCCAGAAACTCCGGGATCCGTTTGCCCTTGGGATCCTCCGCCAGAAACGATCCCAGGTCCGCCCGGCGCCCCCGCATCAGATCGAGGACGCGTGTCAGGCCGGCAATCCGGGAGCGGCGCACCTGATCGATGACCAGGGCGGCCGAGACGTTGACGCTGTTGAGCACATTGCCGACGTTGTGGAGCACGCCGGTCGCCACCTCCGCCATGCCGGCCTGGCGGGAGGCCGCGGCAAATTCCTTGTGCAAACGCGCCACCTCCGCCTCGGCGGCCTTGCGCTGGCTGATGTCCGTGTGAGAGCCCGCAAAGCGGATCGGCCGGCCGGCCGCGTCCCGCAGGGCGGCCCCGCGGGAAAGGATCCACGCATAAGTCCCATCCCGCCGCCGCAGCCGGAACTCCACGTCGTAGACGTTGGTCTCGCCCTTGAGATACGACTCAACCCGCGCCAGCACCCGCGCCCGATCCTCCGGGTGCAGCAAGGCCTCGAACACTTCGAAACGGTGGGCCACCTCGTGCTCCTCATAGCCCAGCATGCTCTTCCAGCGGGGCGAAAAATAGACCGGCCCGTCCGGCATCTCCCAATCCCACAAGCCATCGCTCGATCCCTGGACCGCGACCTCATACCGCTGCTCGCTCTCCCGCAGCCGGCTGTCGCGCGATTGGATCTGCTCCAGCATCCGGTTGAAGGTCCGGGTCAGTTCGCCGACCTCATCCCGCCCGGCCTCGGGCGCACGCCGGCTGTAATCCTGACGCTCGCTGATTTCGCCCGCCACCGCCGCCAGGGTCACGATCGGATCGGCGATCAGCCGTTTCAGGAACGACGAGAGCAAGGCGATGATCACCGCCGAGCCCACGAGCACGGCAAGGAGCACGCCGGCATAAACGGCCAACATCCGCTGGTAACGGTCCTCGAAATACCCCCGGAGGTAGAGGGTGCCAATCGTCGTGGCGCCATCGCGGATCGGCAGCGCGATCTCGGCGTTGCCCCCGGCGAAGACCACCCGCGCGCGGACCCGGATGGGGATCTGCTGGGGCGGCTCCTCCCGGCCGGTGTGATAGCGCGCCATCGGGTGTCCCGTCGCGTCCCACAGCCCGGCGTATTCGATCTGGGGCTGGGCCCGCAGCGAGGACAGCACCGCGGTCGCGGACTTCTCGTCCTGAAAGGTCAACGGCGCGTCGCAGTTTTCCGCCACCACCGACGCCAGCGCCATCAGCTCAGTGGCGAAGCTCTGATGCAGCTGCACGGACTGGAACCACAACAGCGCCGCCGCGGCCAGGGCCAGCGCGGTGCTGCACGTCGCCACCGTCACCAGCACCAGCTTGCGGCGAATCGGCAGATTGGAAAAGAATTGGAGCATCGAACCTGGTTATTTCTTATCCCGCGTGTGAACGATTCGCGCCACGCTTGACAGCTTGGAACTCACCTTCAGCCCGACGGCGTCGGCCACTTCGAGGTTGAGGTGGAATCGCAGATTTTCCCCGTCCTTCACGAAGCCAATCGTCCCCCCGCTCTCGGCGAAGTTTTCCACCTCCCCCACAATCAACGTCGCCGACCGGCCCAGTTGCTGGCGGATGGCCGGCGCCTCCAGTTTAAACGACCGCGGAACGACGAGCACGTGCGCGCCCGCGGCCGCGCCCACGCTGGCCACGGTCTTGACCTCGATCGGACGCCCGTTCACGGCTTTCCCCTGGAGGACCTGCTGGAACGTGGGCACCACGGAATTGTCGTCGAGCACCGCCACGATCATGGGCGCCTGCGGGGTCGCGAAGGACGCCTCCGGCCACTCGATGAACTTGGCGAAGTTGAAGACGTAGCCGGCCTTCACCTTGTACTCCAGCGCCCCGGTGTCCTGGGCGCGCGCCGGGCGCGGGCCACCGCCCACCAACGTCGCGACAAGCAACGCCGCGAGGCGGATGGCGAGCGGCCACGCGGGCCGCCCCAGGTTGGCGCGAGAGGTCTTCAGAATTTCCAGGTGAGTTTGCCGTAGACGGACGGCCCGACTTTCACCGATTCGACCGAGATGAACGTCGGCAGGAACTCCGTGTGGTTGCCGGCCAGATTCTGGCCGACCACTGCCACCTCCAGGTTGCGAAGCGGATGCCAGCCCAGGCGCAAATCCAAAGTGACGTAACTCTTGACCGAGCGATCCATGGACGTGAGCCCCGGGATGGCCGCCCCCGATCCTTCAATCTGATCCACAAACCGCAGCCAGGCATCGAGCTCCACCGTCGATCCCAAGTCGATGCCGGACCGGACGGAAACCTGATAGCGCGGACTGGCCAACTCGACTGCCTGCCGGGTCCCGGTCAAGGCGTTGTCCGGCTGTTCCAGATCGGCCTGGAGCAGGGAGAATTGGCCGTTGAACCGCCACCAGTCCAACGGATGCCAGACCGCTCCCAACTCGCCGCCGTAGGTCCGGCCACGCCCCGTGTTTCCAAGCTGCGAGTTGACCCGCAGAAAGTTCGGCGCGTCGCTGGCGTCCAGAGAATCCGAGGTGCCCCGGAGATTGTCGTAATCGTCGAGGAAGATCGCCGCGTCAAAGTTCAATCGCGGGTGGGCTTGGACGCGGTAACCGGCCTCGTAAGCCAGGACCGTCTCCGACTCAAAGCGCGATCCACCGCGCACGGTCAGCACCGTCGGCAGCGGCGCCGTCGGCGGGTCCGCCGGAAACACGCTCAAGTTCACTTGTCCGTCGCGCTCGTACCGCGCCGGCGTCCGCACCGCCCGCGCCACCGACGCCCAGAGGGTCTGGCGCTTCGTCGGCGTCCAGGCCAGGCGCGTGCCGGGCTCAAACTCCCACTCCGTGTAATCGTTGCGCTCGATTTTTGTGCCCAGGGTCCAACGCAGCCGATCGGCCACGAGCGTCACCTCGTCCTGCAAAAATGCGTTGAAGATTTGGTCCGACCGGGGATTGTTCCGCATCGCGATCTGCGGGCTGCGCTCCACGTCCGACTGGCTTAGCCGATACCCGCCGCCCCAGACCACTTCGTTGCGGTCGCCCAACTGATAGCGATGCCGGAGATCCACGTCGTAGGTGTTCCGTCTCTCGCCCACCAGACCCGTCAGCAGCACCTGCCGATCGTAGTACGCCTGGACGCTGTAGTCGGAATGCTCGGACTGCTGCCGCGTCCACCGGCCCAAGACGTTACCCCCGTCCTGCTCCGTCAACGAGGGCCGGGAGAACATATAGTCCGTCGGCGGTGGCGGCACCCCAAACGACGGCAACACCACCTGCGGAATAACGAGATCGGCCTCGTAGGAGTAACCGTCGCTCTGCAGCGTAAAACGATCCCGGGCCGACGGCTCCCAATCCAGCCGGAGCCCACCCTGCGTCTTCCACCAGCCGTCCTCGGCCCGTCCGCCCGTCGTGAGGTCCGAGCGGCTGCCGTTGTCGTACTTGCCGTAAAATCGAACGAAGGTGTTCGACCCCAGTTGCACCCCATAGCGCACCCGCGCCAGCGCCTCCCGATCCGTTCCGCCGCCGGCCGAAACCAGCAACCCCTGGGTCTCCCGGGCCGGTTTGCTGACCACATTGATCACGCCGTTGACGGCATTCGCGCCCCAGACCGTTCCGCCCGGGCCGCGGATGACTTCGATCCGCTCCACATCCTCCAGCATGGCGTCCTGCGCCTCCCAAAACGTGCCCGAAAAGAGCGGCGTGTAGACGCTGCGCCCGTCGATCAGCACCAGCAATTTTTGCGCAAAGGTGTCATTGAAGCCCCGCACCGAGACCGCCCACTCGGACGAACTCACTCGCCCCACGTTGACCCCGGGGGCCAGCCGCAAGGCTTCGGGAATGGTTAGGGCGCCCGACCGGCGGATCTCTTCCGAGGTGATGACACTCACCGCAGCCGGCACCCCCGCCAACGATTCGGTCTTCTTCGAAACGGTGGTGACCTTGATCGCGGCGAGTTCCTCGAAGCTCAAGGCTGTGAAATCGGTGGCCTCGCCGCCCGTTGCAGACGGGCCTGCTTTCGCGACGACAGCAGTCAAGCCTGCGGCGCAAAGCGCGCCGGAAAACCAGGATGGGAAACGCGGCAAGGATCGGCAACGAATCATAAGTGGCTCCCTCCAGCAGCCCGGCCCAGGCCCGGGACGTGCAAATCTTCCGGGGCGAAGCGGTTCTTCACCCAACCGGTGGAACACAACAGCGGTGCGCTCATTTTTTTCCGAATGGTTAGGCCGCCACCTCCGCCGGCGGCTGAAACATGGACCCCACGGCGCGCAGCAGCGCGTCGGCGCTGTACGGCTTGGGCAGGAAACCGACCCCGGGCGCCGAAAGCCACTCCGCCCCGATTGTCTCCGCGCTATAGCCGCTCGAATACACCACCTTCAAGTTGGGGCGATCCGACCGCAGCCGTTCCGCCAGCCCGCGGCCGGTGATGCCGTTCGGCATGACCATGTCGGTGAACACCAGGTCCACGTGCTCGGACTCCCGGCTCCACAGCTCGATCGCCGCGGCGCCATCCGACGCCTCGAGCACCTCATACGAGTGCGCCACGAGAATCGTCCGCACGAACTCGCGCACCCCCGGCTCGTCCTCCACGACGAGGATCGTGCCGCGCCGCTGCGGGGCCGGAGACTGCTTGAACGCAAACTCGGTCTGGCCCGTCACCGGGATCGGGGCGTCGACATGCGGAAAATAGACCTTGAAGGTCGTGCCCCGCCCGGGCTCGCTCAACACATCGATCCAGCCGTTGTAATGACGCACGATCCCATAGACCGTGGCCAGCCCCAGCCCCGTTCCCTTGCCCACGTCCTTGGTGGTGAAGAACGGTTCAAAAATCCGGCCGAGCGTCACCGGATCCATCCCGCAGCCTGTGTCCGCGACCGTCAGACAGACAAACGTCCCGGGCCGGGATTTGGGATGCCGGAGCGCCATGTCACGCGTGAAGGTCTCCACCGAGCTTCGCAGGGTGAGCTGCCCGCCCTCGACCATCGCGTCCCGCGCATTGAGCACTAGGTTCATGATCACCTGGACCAGGTTGGACTCGTCCGCCACCAGCCCGGCGGGGACCGGGCCCGGGGCCACGAGGAACTGGATCTGTTCGCCGATGATCCGGCGGAGCAGCCCGCTCGTCCCGGTCAGCACGCGGTTCAGGTCCAGCGGGCGCGCCTGTTCCACCTGCTGCCGGCTGAAGACGAGCAGTTGCCGCGTCAACGCCGCCGCCCGATCGGCGGCACAGGCTATCTGTTTCAGGGATTCCTTCACCGCCGCGGGATCGCGCGGCGCGCTCAGCAGCAAGCCCGTGTTGCCTTGGATGACGGTCAACAGATTGTTGAAGTCATGGGCAATGCCCGCCGCCAGCTGGCCCACCGCATCCAGCTTCTGCGACTGCCGAAGCTGTTCCTCCACCCGCGCCCGATTGGCCATCTCGCACTCCAGCGCCGCCGTCCGCTCCGCCACCTTCCGATCCAGCTCTTCAATCGACGCGCGCACCTGGCGCGTCAGCTCCCACTTGCGGCTCAGAGTGTGGGCCATCTGCAGCACTTCCACCGTGTCGAACGGCTTCTTCAACACCAGCAGACCATCCGAATTCCCCAGCCGCTTGCGAATGTCATCCCAGGTGTAGTCGGAATAGGCGGTGCAGATGACCACCTGAAGATCCGGGTCCGACTGCCACAGCCGCTCAATCGTCTCCACCCCGTCCCAGCCCGGCGGCATCCGTCCGTCGACGAAGGCCATGGCGAAGGGCCGACCTTCGGCCCGCGCGGCCTTGACCAGCTCGAGCGCCTGCTCGCCTTGCGTGGCGAATTCAAAGTCAAACGCCGTCATCAGCCGGCTGCGGCTGGTCTCGCCGAAGAGCGACGACTCCAGGTCGTCGAGGGCGGCTGCCTTGGGGCGCTCGGCCGCGAACAGCTTGCGGAAGTCGTCGTGAATGGCCGTGTTGTCGTCCACGATCAGGATGCGGAGGGGTTGGGCGCTCATACGATCAAAACTGGTAAACGAGCTTCAGTCGAAAAGTCCGGCCATCCTGGTAAAGGATGTCCTGGGCGTGCTCGCCGGCGCCCGGGTACCCGTAGCGCTGATCGAGCAGGTTGTAGATGCTGGCGGAAACTTCGAGGCCCGGCGCCAGCGCCGCGGTGAACAGCGTGACGTTGGCCAGGATATATCCGTCCGCCCGACGTCCGGCCAGAGTCCGGGCCAAGCTGGAGTATTGAAGTTCCAGGGAGGCAAACAACCGCTCGCCGGCGATGGGCACGGTGGCGGCCAGCTTGGCCAGGTGCCGCGGCGAGTTGCTCAGCTCCTCGTCGGTGCGCGTCTCCCGGGTCTCCTGATACGCATAGGAAACCGTGACGCTGCAGCGCCGTGCCGCCCGCCAGCTCAACTCACCCTCCGCGCCGTAGGTGCTCGCCTGATCCAGGTTGTCGTAATACAGGAGCCCGTCGCCGGGGTCCGTCCGCTGCGTGATCAAATCCTTCGTCGCGTTGTGGAACAGGTTGACGCTGGCCCCAAAATTCGCGGGCAACCCCTGCTCCAGCGCCAGCTCCCAGGAGCGGATTCGCTCGGGCGCGAGCTGGGGGTTGGTCTTCTGAAACGGGCTCTCATAGAAATATTCGTTGGCGCTCGGCACCCGGTAAGCCTGGCCGTAGAGCAGCTTGACGGTGGTCCGCGCCAGGGGTGAATAGATGATCGCCGCGCGCGGATTCAGGGTGTCGCCGTACTGGCTGAATCGGTCGTAGCGCAGGCCGAGGTTGAAGATCACATTCGTCCACGGCGTGAATTCATCCTGCGCGAAGATGCCGACATTCCACAGCGCCACGTCCGAGCGGGAATAGAGCTGGGGCGGCGCCACGTCCGCATTGCGCTGGCGGATGCCCAGATCGCGGCGGAATTCGGCCCCGCCCGTCACCCGATTGTGCCACGGCAGCTGCCCGCTCGCCTGGACCTCGACTCCCGCCCAGTCGGCCCGCGCCCGATCCCGGTTGATCACCGACGGATCGCCCGGGCTCGCCCCGGCCACGGGGTAATCCGCGTCATACTCATAGCGATCGTAATAAACCCGCGACCGCACCGCCAACCCGTGCGAAAACTCCCGCGCGAACTCCAGGCTGGCAAACCCCCGCGTGTCCACCGTCCGAAATCGGCCATCGTTGAAGATGGTGCCGAAAGCGGCCGTCGGCACCTCCTTCTCCCGCGTGATGTATCCGCCCCGCAGCCGAAAATCTCCGTAGCTCACCGAACCCAGGCCGCTCGGCGCGAACTCCCCATCCCGGCGCCGGGCCACGCCGTCGTTGTTCTGCGGCTGATCAAACTCGGGATAGTAAAGTCGATCCGGCCCCGCGCTGTCGTACAGCGTCCCGGAGAGCAGCAGCTCCAGCCCATTGGTAAAACGATTCCCATATGTCAGCCGCCCGCGGTAGCTGTCGTAACTGCCGGCCGAACCTGCCAGCTCAAAGCCCTTCATCCCTCGGCCGTCGCGCGTGACGACATTGATCACCGCGAAGAAGGCATTGTCGCCATAGAGCGACGAGCCCGCGCCGCGAATCACCTCCACCCGCTCCACCAGATCCAGATCGACGAGAAAATCATTCAAATTGAACGCGCTGTCGTAGATCGGCTCGTTCACCCGGTGACCATCCACCAGGATCAAAATCCGCCCGCCAAAATCGCCCGGCCGATTGAACCCGCGCACCCCGATGTAGCCATAGTTGCGATCCGCCGAGACGTAAAACCCGCGAATGCCCCGCAACACGTCCGCCAGCGTCCGATCCCCGCGCAGCTTGATCTCGTCCGCCTGCACAATGCTCACCGCCGATGGTGCCTCCCGCACTTTTTGTTCGTGCTTCGAGGCCCCGTAGACCACATCCACCCGGATCTCGCCGAGCTCCTCGATGGACATGGCCGCGAAGTCCGGCTCCGCAGCGCTCCCGGCGCACGCGTGGCCGGCGAACCCCGCCAGGCCCAACAGCGCCGCCAGCCCGGCGCCTGCGATGGACCACGCCCGCCGGTCAGGCGGTGCGGCCCGTATGCTCGTTTGCCGTTGGCGGTGGAGGATCAAGTTCAGAAGCGGTAATTGAGTTTCACCCGGAACGTCCGCCCGTCCTGCCAGATCAGGTCCGGCACAAACTCGTCCCCGGCCGGATAGGCATAGGCCTGGTCGAATACATTGTAGAGCGACGCCGACACCTCGAGGTTTTTGCACAGCTCGCGGCTGAACAAGGTCAGGTTGACCACGCAGTATTCATCCGCCCGCCGGATCGCCCGCCCGGGGATCGTCCGGGCCGAGCTGGAGTACTGCAGCTCGACGCCCGCATGGATCCGATCCGTCAGCAGCGGCACCGCGACGTTGGCCTTGACGAGATGCCGCGGCGAGTTGCTGATCTCGCGCCCGGTTTCCGCATTCTCCGTGCGTTGCAGCGAGTAACTGGCCCGGGCGAGCAGGCCGTTCCGCCCCGTGTATTGCGCCTCGAATTCCAGCCCCCGGGTCTCGGTCTGATCGACATTCCGAAACACAATGAAGTCATCCACATCGATCGTCTGCACGATCAGGTCGCGTGTCTGGTTGAGAAAGCCGGACAGGCTGAGACGGAGATTGCCGGGGAGATACTGTTCCCACACGAGCTCGTAGGAGCGAATCGTCTCGGGCTGCAGGTTGGGATTGGCCTTTTGGAACGGCGAAGTGAACGCCCACTCCCACAAGTTTGGCGCCCGGTAGGCCTCGCCATAAAGAAACTTGAACGTGGTCTGCGACCACGGGCTGTAGATGAACGCGGCCCGCGGGTTCACCGCGTTGCCGAACGTGTCATAGTAGTCGTAGCGGACGCCGGCGTTCAGCAGCACGTTGGTCCACAACGCGATTTCGGTCTGCAGAAATGCCCCCAATCGCGTGGCGTGATCATCCACATGGCCGATCAGATCATATGGATCCTCGTCGTAGCTCCGAATGCGCTGGGAATAGTCGTGCCGCAACTCCGTCCCCACGGTCACCCGATGCCGGCCAAAGAAGGTCCGGGCCGTCTGCCCCTCCAGGCCCGCCCACTGCGCTGAGTCGTGTTCCCGATTGAGCACGATCGACTCCGGATAACCCGGGTCGGCGGCGTTATACGGATAATCCACCAGCAAATCGTAATGATCAAAATACGCCCGGGCCGACGTCTCCCATTCCCCCGCCACCGTGCCGTTCCAACCCAACGCCGCATAGCCACGGCTGTCGATGGGATGCTGCCGGTGATCGTTGAAGCGCGATTCGTACGGGACCAGCGGCGAGTCCTTCTCCCGGGAGACGTAGCCACCTTCCAACGAGAAACCGCGGTAATGCACGCTGGTGAAAAGGCTCGAGAAGGTGTCGCCGTCGAAGTTCCGGGCCACGCCGTTGTTCTGATCCGGCGTGTCAAACTCCCGCACGTAGATCCGATCCGGGCCGTGGCTGTCGTAGAGCGTCCCGGACACCAGCATCTCCAGCCCGTTGGAAAAGGTCTGCCCGTAAGTCAAACGCCCCTGGTAGCTGTCGAAACTCCCATAGGACGCGGCCAGCTCCGTGCCGCCAACTCCCCCGCCCTGCCGGGTGACCACATTGATCACGCCGAAGAACGCGTTGTTGCCATACAAAACCGAGCCCGCGCCCCGCACCACCTCGACCCGCTCAATCAAGTCCACATCCAGGAGGAAGCTCGTGTCGAGAAAGGAGCTGTCGAAGATCGGCTCGTTCAGCCGGTGCCCGTTGATCAGCACCAGCACCCGGCCGCCAAAATCACCGGGCTGATTGAACCCGCGAATGCCCACATAGCCGTAGATCCGATCATAACCCACATAAAAGCCCCGCACCGAACGCAGCACGTCGCTCATCGAGCGATAACCGAATTTCTTGATGTCGTCCCGCGTGACAATGCTGACCGCCGACGGTGCCTCGGTCACCTTCTGCACGTGCTTGGACGCGCCGTAGACCGTGTCCACCCGCACCTCGCCCAATTCCTCCAGCGACAGATGGCTCAGATCCTCCGGCGCGGCGGTCACCGCCTCCGCGGCCGGTGCGGTTCCGGCCAAGACCGCCTGCGCGATCCACGCGGCGGCCAGGAGAAGGCAGCGGCCGGGACGGCCGACCGGGACGGCCGGGGCGGAACCAGGACGGTGCTGAGCGGGTGCGCAGGGAGTGATGGTCTTCATGCAGCTTGGGCGGAAGTTTGCGCGGGAGGACTCGGCAGGGTGACGGTGAACGTGGCGCCGCGGCCCAGGCCCTCGCTCTGGACGGAAAGGGAGCCACCAATTTCCTTGAGCGCGTTGGCGCCGCTGTGCAGCCCGAAACCGTGCCCTTCCTTTTTGGTAGTGAATCCGTGCTGGAAAATCCGGTTGAGATTGTCCGGCGCGATCCCCAGGCCGTTGTCCTGGATGAAAATCTCGACGCCGCCCTCCGCCCGCGCCGCCACTCGCACGCTGACCTGGCGGACAGCCGGCTTGGCCTCCTCGATGGACTGCCGGGCGTTGGTGAACAGGTTGATCAGCACCTGCAACACCTTGTGCTTGTCGACAAATACCAGCGGCGCGTTGGCGGACTCGCGGATCAGATCGATCTCCGCCCGCCGATACGCCGCCGCCACAAAACGCAGCGCATCGTCAATCAGTTCATTCGCCGACAAGGATTCCATCACGCCGGCCACCCGCGCGTAGCTTTGCTGCATCGCGACGATCTGCTTGATGTGATCGACATTCGACACGAGGGTGCCCAGCTCCCGGATGTTGGCGTCGGCCTCGCCCTGCAGATGGTCCACCAGGCCGCCCAAATATCCAATGACCAGGCGCCCCTTCGGATCGCTGGTCAGGAACTCGGGCAGGTCGGATTGATGGTCGACGAGCAACTTCACGCCCTTGGCCAGATTCCCGAGACGGGATTGACGCAGGCGATCGATGACCAGCGTGCTGGAGACATTCACGCTGTTCAGCACGTTGCCCACGTTGTGCAGCACGCCGGTGGCGATCTCCGCCATGCCCGCCTGCCGCGAGGTCTCCATCAGCCGCCGGTTCAGCTCAGCCAGCTCCCGCGCCGCCCGCTTGCGCTCGGTGATGTCGCGCACAATCGCACCCAGGTAGGTCTGGGCACCCGCCCGCCAGACAAACAGCGACACTTCCATCGGAAACGCCGTGCCGTCCGCCCGCACCCCGTTCATCTCCTTCGCGTGATCCGATGGAATCGCCACGCCATCGAGATACCGCTGCGCGCGCTGGGCGTGGCTCGGCCGATCGGCCTCCGAGATGATGCGCGTGACCGGCTCGCCGAGAATTTGCTCGGAGGGATAGCCAAAAAGGGTCTCGGCGCCGCGGTTCCACGACATGATCCGCCCGGCGGCGTCCATCTGCACGATGCCCTCGCTGGCGGAGTGGATCAGCGAGCGGAACCGGGATTCGGACTCGGACAGGGCCACCTCGAACTGTTTGCGCTGGGTGATGTCCGTGTGCGAGCCGGCGATGCGGAGGACAATGCCCGAGGGGTCGCACAAGACCGCGCCGCGCGTCAGGATCCACCGGTACATTCCGTTCCGGGCCTGCGCCCGAAACTCCACCTCGAACGACGTCCGGTCGCCGCTCCAGCATTCCACCAGCACCTCATCGACCCGCGCCAGATCGTCCGGGTGCGTGACCGCCCGCCACGCTTCCTGGTCGCCGAGGCCCTCCTGCTCGCCATACCCCAGCATCGTGCGGCAACGGGGGGAGTAGTAGGCCGTCAGCCGCATCAGATCCAAATCCCACAAGCCATCGCTCGATCCCAGCACCGCCACCTCATACCGCTCCTGGCTCTCCTTCAGCTGGCCATCCTGCGCCTGGATCCGTTCCAGCATCTGATTGAAAACCTCCGCCAGACGCCCGAGTTCGTCCTCCGAGCATTTCTCCACCCGCAGCGAGTAATTGCGGCTTTCCGCCACCTCGCCCGCCGTGTGCGACAGCCGCTGAATCGGCTCCACGATGACCCGCTGGAGACGCGAGGCCAGCAGCAGGGCCAGCACGGTGGAAGCCACGAAAACCGAAAAGAGAATCAACAGATTCTGCCGCAGCCGCGCCTGCAGCTCCTGCGTGTCAGCCGCCAGATATATGGTCCCGAGGCGCTCGCCCTTGAGCACAATCTTGTCCACCAACACGACGTGCTCGCCGAGAAATTGATGTCCATCCACCGTCGGCTCCACGCCCGGCAACGAATCTCGGCAATCTTCGCGACGATATCCGGCGAACAGGCGGCCCTTCTGGTAAATGCCGCCCAGGTGGATCTGCGGCCGGTTTCTCAGCTCGGCCAGCATCTCTGTCGCCGTGGCGTTGTCATTGAAGGTGAGTGCCGCCGTGCTCAGCGCCGCGAGAATGCGGCCCTGCCCCACGAGCTCGGTCACCGCGTTGGCCCGGAAGTTCCGGATCTCATGCACCAACAAGCCCACCGTCCCCAACACCAGCGAGGTCATGCAGACCAGCAAGGTGAGCAGGGTCAGTTTTCGGCTGATGGAAAGGCGCTTGAGCATGGTGGCGTCAGGGATGTGAGGCCGCCCCCGAATCCTCGATTCGCGAAATGCGCAGCAGTTGCGGATCGGCACGCAGGCCCGCCTCCCGCAAGGCCGACGGATTGATGGTTAAAACCATCCGCTTGTTTTCGGCACTCAGGGTGATCATGCCGCCGGCCGCCGAAAAACCCGGCACATCGCAGACCGTGACCACCGGGGCGCGCCCCAATTCCCGAACCGTACCCCGAACGTCCTCCAAGGTCTTGCCGCTGATGAAAAGCAAATGGCAGCGTGCCGCCTCGCCCATGGACCGGCACGCTTCGAGTCTTAGTGGCCGATCCTCCCACTTTTTTCCCGCCAGCGCCGCCGCCAGGTGAGGGCCGAATGGGTCGGGACCGATCACCCCCACCCGCAACGCCTCCGCCCGGTCCGAGAACGCCGCGGCCGGCCAGTGGATGAACATGACCAGCTTCGGCAGGATGGCCGCCTTCACCTCCAGCTCCGTCACTACGGGCGCCTCCGCCGCGCCGCCCCCCCGGATCATCCACGCCAGCATCAGCAGAACCAGGCTGTTGACGCAGAGCCGGCCCGCCCGTCCGCCAACGCGCGACGCAACGATCCCCAGCCGCCATCGGGGGCCGTGGCCGGACTTGGTCGTTGGAAGGGGGGCGGACATCAATCAGAAGTGATAGGTGAGCTTGAGGCGAAGCATCCGGCCGTTCTGTTGCAGGACGCGCTGGCGATGCTCCTCGCCGCCGGTCACCGCCCATTCGGCGTCGAGCAGATTGTAAATCGTGGCGGATAGCTCCAAGCCCGGCACGAGTTCCCGCGCCAGCAGCGTCACGTTGACCAGCCAGTAGTCGTCCACCCGACCGGATTGCACGGCGCTGACGCTCCCGCCATACAACACTTCCGCGCCGGCAAACACCCGGTCGGGTACCAGCGGCAGCCGCACATGGAGTTTGCCCAGGTGCCGCGGCGCGTTGGACAGCTCGTCGCCCGTGTCCCCATCCTCCGCCCGCTGCGCCGTGTAGCTGACCCGCGCCATCCAGCCGTTCGTCCAACGGCCCTCGACCGACGTCTCCATCCCGTAGGCCCGCGCGCTGGAAAGATTTCGATACCGGACCAGCGGCTGGCTGTAATCGAGCCCAATCAAATCCTGCACATCGTAATAGAACGCCGAAAGGCCGGTCCGAACCGGCCCGCGCACCGCCTGTTCCCACATCATCTCGTAGGTCTGAATCTTCTCCGGATCCAGATCCGGCGCCGTCGTGTAGCCAGGCGCCGCATAGTCCGTCTCATACGCATTCGGCGCCCGAAACGCCCGGCCATATACCAGCTTCAACGTCGTCGGATCCCACGGCCGATAAACCAAACCCACCCGCGGATTGACGGTCGAACCAACGGTCGAGTAGTGGTCATACCGAACTCCCGCGGACAAAATCAGGTTCGTCAATATGCTCCAGTCGGCTTGCGCGTAAGTCCCCACAACCACCCCGGAACCGTGGCTGTTCACGTAAACGGACGGCGGCCGCCCCTCGTCGTAATTGAGCTGGTCCTGCTTGAAATTATCCCGCAATTCCGCGCCGCCCGTGACGGTGACTCGTTCGAAAAAGGTCCGGGTCGCGAGCACTTCCACACCCCACCACTCTCCGGCGGCGTCGTCCCGATTGGGAACGACCAACGGCGGATCCCCGGGGTCAGCCTGGTTGTAGGGATATCTGCCTCGATAGTCGTAGTGATGCAGCCCCACGCGCGCGAGCAGATGCGTATCGCCCGGCAGATCCCGTTCGAACTTCAAGTCCACATACCCGGCCCGATCCCAGGTTTCCGACCCCTGCGAATTGAAATACGATCCGTAGCTGCCGTTGGGGATGCCGCGCGTTCGATCGTTGAAGGCCCCCGACAAAACAAAATCGCGGTAGGACAGCGTGGTCAGCACATGCCAGGCGCGTTCGTAATCGAGGTCGCGCGCGATCCCGTTGTTCGATTCGGGCGCGTCAAATTCGCGGAAATACAGCTTCTCGTTCCCGGCCGAATCGTAGTACGACGCCGAAACCATCGCGTCCACGCCGGACGCAAACTCGTGCCCGGCGGTCAGCCGCCCCTTGTACGTGTCCAACGATCCGCCTTCCACCGACGCCTCCACCCCGCGAACATCCACGCCGCGCCGGGTGATGACGTTGATCACGCCAAAAAACGCGCTGCTGCCATAGAGGGAGGACGCGGGCCCGCGTATGATTTCCACCCGCTCGATGTCGTCGACATCCACCAGGGCCTCCTGCCCTATCAGGGCGGAGTCATAAAGGTTGTCGTTGGCCCGATGCCCATTGACCTGCAGCAAGGCGCGTGAGTTGTAGTCGCCCGGGCGGCTGAACCCGCGCAGGCCGAGATAGGAGTAATAGCGGTCGTCCGTCAGATATACGCCCGGCGCGCTCCGCAACACCTCCCCCAACGTCCGATAACCAAACATCTTGATCTCATCCCGCCCTACAATGCTCACCGCGGCCGGGGCCTCCCAGGTGCGCTGCTCCCGCCGCGATGCCGTGTATACCGTGTCGAACTGCACATTGAGCAGCTGGTCGAGCGGCAACTCCGCGAGCTGCCCGGCCACCGACGTCCGCGGCGTCACCTTCGCGAAATCCTGCCCGCGGACGCCTCCCCCGGCGAACCCCACCAGGGCGGCGATCAGCGTGGTGCGGAGACAAAATCGTCGACAGCGCCCCCGCCGTGGGACCTCCCTCGGCCCGTGCGCCCGCGTCAAGTTCAGCGATCGTTTCATGGTTATTTCGTCGACGAGGTCGGCACGATCTTGGCGATGGAAAGCAGTTTTGAACTCACCTTGAGACCCGCCTTGTCACACTCCCCCTGATTGATCTCGATCTTCACCTTCCCGTCCGAAATCACAAAATTGAACATCCCCCCCCGGTCGCAAAATCCGTCCACCTCGCTGACGGTCAACACCGGACGACCCCGCAGCGCGTCGAACAGCGCCGCCTGCCGATCCTTCTCCGAACGGCTGACGAAAAGTATATGACAGCCCGCCGCCTCCGCTGGCGTGGCCACTCGGCGCACTTCGAACGACCTCCCACCGGCCGCCTGGTTCGCCAACGTCTGGTCCAGCATCGGCCCGAATGGATCCTGCCCGAGCACCCCCACGACCGTCACCGCCCGGCCGTCGCCGAAGGCCGACCCAGGCCAGGAGATGAATTTGGCGAAGTTGAGAAGGAACGTCGCCTTGACCTTGTACTCAATCGTCCCATCCGCCCCTCGGGTCGTCACCACCAGCAGCCACGCCACCAGAACGCAGGACACGATCGTTCCAAGGCAGGAGCCCTGCCTTAAACGCGCGCGCTGCCGGTATTTCCGGGACTCGTCCATTTAACGGTCCCGACCCGATTCCGCTGGTCTCATGGTAAAGCGGTTCGTCCTGCCCCGCAGGACTTCCGCGAACACAACGAGATCGGCAGGAGAGACCCCGACTTAAGGCGCGATATTTTGCCCGCCACCCCCGGCGGCAGGCTCGCGGCGAATACCGCCCTCCGCCCGACCGTCTGGGCGTAAAGCCGTCTGCACGCGGGCCAGGCAAACCGCCCGCCGGACCCGGTCTCCCGATCATGTTGCTGAATACCTCGATCCGCCCGCGCCGCACCGGGCCATGGCTTGTCCTCGTTGCGCTGACCTCGTGGCCGTTCGCCCCCGCCCCCGCCGCCGGTGCCACGCCCCCCAAGACGCGGAACCCGGCGGCGGTGGAATACAACCGGGACATCCGGCCGATCCTGTCCGACCACTGTTTCCTGTGTCACGGCCCGGACCGCAACACGCGCAAGGCCAAGCTCCGCCTCGACCTGCGCGACGAGGCACTCCAACACGGCGCCTTCGTGCCGGGGAAGCCCGAGGTCAGCGAACTGGTCAAGCGCGTCTTCTCAGCCGACGCCGACGAAATGATGCCGCCGCCCGCCGCCCACAAGCCGCTGTCGACGGCGCAAAAGGAAATTTTGCAGCGCTGGATCGCGGAGGGCGCTGAGTACCAGCCTCACTGGGCTTACCTCAAGCCGTCGCGGCCCGGGATTCCGGCCGTGAAAAACCGCCAGGCCGTGGCCAACGCCATCGACGCCCTCCTCCTGCACCCCCTGGAGGATCGCCAGCTCGGCTTCGCCCGCGAAGCCGATCGCCGGACGCTGCTGCGCCGCCTCAGCCTGGATTTGATCGGGCTCCCGCCCACCGCGCAGGAGATGCAGGCATTCCTGGCCGATCGCTCCGAAGGCGCTTATGCCCGGCAGGTGGAACGGCTGCTGGCCTCCCCGCACTACGGCGAGCGCATGGCCGTCCCCTGGCTCGACACCGCCCGGTTCACCGACACCGTCGGCTATCACGGCGACCAAAATCAGCGCGTCTTTCCTTATCGCGACTACGTCATCGCGGCCTTCAATCGCAACAAGCCCTTTGACGAGTTCACCATCGAGCAGCTCGCCGGCGATCTGCTCCCCCACCCCACCGATGAGCAGCTCATCGCCACCGGGTTCAACCGGCTCAACATGATGACGCGCGAAGGGGGCGCCCAGCCGCGCGAATATCTCGCCAAATACTCCGCCGACCGCGTGCGCACGGTCGGCACCACCTGGCTCGGCTCCACCGTCGGCTGCGCCGAGTGTCACGACCACAAATTCGACCCGTTCACCATGCGCGACTTTTATTCCCTGGAGGCCTTTTTCGCCGACGTGAAACAATGGGGCGTCTACCAGGATTACGACTACACGCCCAACCCCGATCTCAAAGGCTGGAGCAACGACCATCCGTTCCCACCGGAGCTCGAAGTGACCAGCGCGGCGCTGCAGGAACGCGCTCAAAAACTTCACACCACCATGGCCGCTCTCTTCGCGTCGCTCCCGGCCACCCGCTCCAGCGGCGACCAGCCCGGCTGGGAAACAAACCTGCAAGCGTTTCTGTCGGTTCACCCCGACGGCTGGCAGGCGCTCGCGCCCACGCCGCCTCCACCCGCCCCGCCGACCGTCAGCACCGTGACCAACGTGGTCCTCGGCGTCACCAACCTGGTCACGAAAACCAACCCGCCCGCCAAGCCCACCATGACGCTGGAACCCGGCCGGAGCTTTCGCGTGGCTTTCGGCGGCAAGAAGGATGAGGAAAAAATCGAACTGGGCCTTGCGGCGGGCACCATCGGCGCCTTGCGCCTGGAACGGTGGCTGCAGGCTGCGGAAGCCGGCACGCTGCGCCTCTCGGCCAGGTTGCGCCACGGCAAGGACGAAAAGGACATCACGTTCTTCCGCGCGACCGCCTCCCATCACCTGCCCCGTTACTTTAACGGCGAAGAGGTGCTCGGCATCCTCTCCGGCTGGAGACCCGACCCCGCCATCACCAACGCCCCGCAGATCGGAGTCTGGCTGCCGGAACCGCCCATCGTCGCCCAGGAAGGCGACGTGCTGACCGTCACGCTGCGGAGCAGCGCTCCGCTCACGGCCCGCCTTTCCGTGTCGCCGCTGGCCATGGTGGATCCGTTCCTCTCCGATCCCGTTCCGCGCCTCCGCCGCATTCTTGCCGCCGCGCCCGCCAGCCGCTCGCCCGCCGAGAGGGCGGACCTGGCCGGAGCCTGCCTGCTGGGCACCCAGACCGACACCAACGCATTCCGTCGCTTCAAAGGCCTGCAGTCGGCGCTGGACGATTGTCGCGGCGGCCGGACGCACACGCTCGTCACCGTGTCAACCCGGCCGCTTGTCACCCGCGTGTTGCCGCGCGGCAACTGGCAGAACGACAGCGGCGAAATCGTGCAGCCCAGCCCGCCGCGGTTTCTGCTCCCTGCGGATCGGCAGCGGTCGACTGGCTCGCCGGCGGTCTCCGCAGGTTCGGCCGATGAAACCCGACTAACGCGCCTGGACCTGGCGCGGTGGCTGACGAGCCGCGACAACCCGCTGACCGCCCGCGTGTTCATGAACCGGCTTTGGAAACAGTTCTTCGGAACCGGCCTGAGTGCCGTGGTCGATGATGTCGGTTCCCAGGGCGAATGGCCCTCCCATCCCGCGCTGCTCGACTGGCTCGCCGTGGAATTCATGGAATCCGGTTGGGACATCAAACACATGGTCCGTCTGATCGTGCACTCGCACGCGTATCGCCAGGACTCCAATCTTCGGCCGGAGGTCCTTGCGCTGGACCCGCAAAACCGCTGGCTGTCATCCCAAAACCCGCGCCGGCTCGAGGCGGAGTTTGTTCGCGATAACGCCCTCTTCGTGGCCGGCCTGCTCAACCTCGATATCGGCGGCGCCAGCGCACACCCCTATCAGCCCGCCGGGTACTACGCGAACCTCCAGTTTCCCGACCGCACCTACGCGGCGGACCCGGACGATCGCCAATATCGTCGTGGGCTTTACACGCATTGGCAGCGCACGTTTCTGCACCCCATGCTGGCCAATTTCGACGCGCCCGCCCGCGAAGAATGCACCGCTCAGCGCACCGTCTCCAACACGCCCCAGCAGGCGCTCACTTTGCTGAACGATCCCACCTTTACCGAAGCCGCCCGCGTCTTCGCCGCCCGCATCCTCACCCCACCCCGCCTCTCGGACCGCGCGCGCATGGACCGGATTTTTCAGGACGCGATCGGCCGCGCCCCGCGCGCCCCCGAAACCGCCTCGCTGCTCCGACTCCTCGGCGCGCAACGGGCCCACTACGCCAACGCCACAGATGAGGCCGACGCCCTGCTCCGTGTCGGCCTCGCGCCGATACCCGAAACGGTTCACCGCGCAGACCTGGCCGCCTGGACCCAGGTCTGTCGCGTCGTTCTCAACCTGCACGAATCCATCACCCGCTATTAAGCGCGCCCTTTTGCCACTCCCGCCAATTTTCCATCCCGACCCAGACCGACGTCACTCATGAACTCCCTCGACCTCAGCCGCCGCTCGTTCCTCCGCCAATCCGCCTATGGACTCGGCGCCACCGCCCTCGCCGGCCTGCTTGACCCGCATCTGCTCGCCGCTTCATCCAAGCCGGCGCACACCGCTTCCGCGGCAGGCCGATGGCCGGGCGTGATTCAGCCCCCCCACTCGCCCGTGCGCGCCCGCCGCATCATCCACCTCTGCATGGCCGGGGGTCCGTCGCACCTCGAGACCTTCGACTGGAAGCCCGAGCTCAAGGCGCTCGACGGCAAACCATTTCCCGAGTCCTTCACCAAGGGACAGCAGCTTGCCCAACTGCAAAACACCACGCTGAAAGCCCGCGGATCGTTTGTGGATTACCGGCCCTCCGGCCGCGCCGGCCTCAATATCTCCAGCCTCTTTCCCCATCTCCAATCGGTGGCCGACGATCTGTGCATCATTCGCTCGATGCAAACCGAACAGATCAACCACGACCCGGCCCACGCGTTCATGAACACCGGTTCGATCATCAAGGGCCGCCCCAGCATGGGCTCCTGGCTGCTCTACGGACTCGGCGCCGAAACCGACAATCTGCCCGGCTTCGTCGTGTTCACGTCCCAGGGCAAGTCCGGCGTCCAGCCGGTCTCCGCCCGGCAATGGTCCAGCGGCTTCCTCCCCAGCAAATTCCAAGGCATCCAATTCCAATCCAAAGGCGATGCCGTCCATTACATCGGCAACCCCGAGGGCGTCTGCCAAAGCACCCAACGCCAGGTCGTCGAAGAGATCCAGCGCCTGAACGGCCTGCTCGATCACGAGCGGTTCGACCCGGAGATCCAGACCCGCATCGCCCAATACGAGATGGCCTTTCGCATGCAGACATCCGTGCCCGAGCTGACCGACTTCTCCCAGGAGCCAAAACACATCCTCGATCTCTACGGCGTCAAACAGCCCGGCGACGGCAGCTTCGCTTCCAATTGTCTCATGGCCCGCCGCCTGGCCGAACGCGGCGTGCGCATGATCCAGCTCTACCACCGCGCCTGGGATCACCACGGAGGCATCGAGAAGGAAATGCCCGTCGCCGCCCGCGACGTCGATCAGGCGTCCGCCGCCCTCATCCGCGACCTAAAACAACGCGGCCTGCTCGACGACACCCTCATCCTCTGGGGCGGCGAGTTCGGCCGCACCCCCATGGGCCAGGGCAGCGGTCGAGATCACCACATCCTGGCCTTCTCCGTCTTCCTCGCCGGCGGCGGCGTCAAACCCGGGTTCGCCTACGGCAACACGGACGAACTCGGCTACCGGTCGGTCGAAGATGTCGTCAGTGTGCACGATCTCCACGCCACCCTCCTCCATCTCATGGGCATCGATCACAAACGGCTCACCGTAAAATTCCAGGGCCTCGACGCCCGCCTCACCGGCATCGCCGGCGATGTCGTCCAAGGTCTCCTGGCGTAAAATGAGTTCGGAGTTCAACGTTCAACGTTCAACGTTCAACCTTGCACTTTGCCCGTTCGACCCGGTCTTCGGAGTTCCGAATATCGCCGGCGCCAATCCGGTCTGACCTTCGTTCATGAAATCCATCGTCGTCTCCCTGGTGGCCGCGTTGATCTTCGGTTCAGCCGCGCTGAGCTCAGCCGCTCCGGCCGCTGACAAACACATCGTCCTCATCGCCGGACGGCCCAGCCACCCGCCGGGCATGCACGAATTTCGCGCCGGCTGCCTGCTGCTCCAGCAATGCCTCGCCGCCACCCCGGGCGTCACCGTCACCGTCTATTCGAACGGCTGGCCAAACGCCGACAACGCCCTTGAGCACGCCGACGCCGTCGTCATCTATGCCGACGGCGGCGCCGGACACCCGGCCATCCAGAAGGATCACAAGTCCGTCCTGGCCAACCTGACCGCGCGCGGAGCCGGGCTTGGCTTCATGCACTACGGCGTCGAAATCCCCAGCACCAACGGCGGCCCGCAGTTCCTCCAATGGATCGGCGGCTATTACGAGCACCTTTACTCGGTGAATCCCATGTGGTCGCCCCAATACGAAAAGTTCCCCAAACACGACGTCGCAAACGGCGTCCAGCCGTTCAGCAATCATGACGAGTGGTATTTCAACATGCGCTGGAACGAGCTGCAAAAACAGCGCATCACTCCCATCCTCGTCGCCACTCCCTCCGACCAGGTCCGCCAGGGCCCCTACGTCTACCCCCGCGGCCCCTATGACCACATCGTCGCCGTCCACGGCCGCGAGGAAACGATGATGTGGACCTATGAACGCCCCGGTGGTGGACGCGGGTTCGGCTTCACCGGCGGCCACACCCACGCCAACTGGGCCAACGAAAGCCAACGCAAAGTTGTCCTCAACGCCATCCTCTGGATCGCCGGTGTGCCCATCCCCGAAAATGGCGTGGCCAGTTCCGTCACCCCGGAACAGATGGCAGCCAACCTCGATCCCAAGGGCAAAAAGTAAACCCGGCACCTTCCCGGCCGATTTTTCCGTTTGCGAGACGAGCCCGCACTCGGGCACCGCCAGCCACCCAATCGCTCATGTCCAACTCGTTCCTTAATCCCATGACCCGTCTGCGTTTCTTGCTCCCGGTGCCCGCGTTCGCCTTCGGCCTCACCCTCGCTTTCGCCTCGGCTCTGGCGCCTTCCGCGACCACCGCCGCTGAGAACACCCAAAAATCTCAGGCGCCACCGCCGCACCCGAACGGACCGGACGCCGCCGCCGCCGACGCCAGCCGCCTCGCTGCCGCCGCCGGCTTGCAGGCCGTCCTCTTCGCTTCCGAGCCCATGGTCGTCAACCCCGCCGACATGGACATCGACGAGCGCGGCCGCGTCTGGGTCACCGAAGGCGCCAATTATCGATCCACCTTCCAAAAGTGGGGCATTCTCCGGCCGGGGGGCGATCGCATCGTCATCCTCGAGGATTCCGACCACGACGGCAAAGCCGACCAGCAGACTGTGTTCTACCAGGACATGACGGTAAATACCGCCCTTGGCATCTGCGTGCTCGGCAACAAGGCCATCGTGTCCTGCTCGCCCCACGTCTTCGTGCTCACGGACACCGACGGCGATGGCAAGGCCGACCAGCGCGACCTCCTGTTCGAGGACACGTCCAAGGGCGATCATGATCACTGCCTGCACGCGTTCATCTTCGGCCCCGACGGCAAGCTCTACTTCAATTTCGGCAACGAGATCGGCGAACTCCGCCGGCCCAAAAACGGCCCCTTGCGTCTCCCCCTCAACGGCCCCGTGCCCGCGCACGAGTCGGCCACGGTCGTCGATCTCGCCGGCAACCCCGTCAAAGGAGCCGGCCAGCCTTATCGCCAGGGCATGGCCCTCCGCTGCAACCTCGACGGCTCCCAGGTCGAGACGCTCGCCTGGAACTTCCGCAACAATTACGAGCTCGCCGTCGACTCCTTCGGCACCATCTGGCAATCCGACAACGACGACGACGGCAACCGCGGCGTGCGGATCAATTTCGTCATGGAGTTCGGCAACTACGGCTACACCGACGAAGCCACCGGCGCCGGCTGGTCCGCCGCCTGGAAAAAAGCCCAGGCCAAGGGCGCCAAGGAGGACGAACGCCCCTTCTATCACTGGCACCAGCATGACCCGGGCGTCGTGCCCAACCTGCTCCAGACCGGCAACGGCTCGCCCACCGGCATCTGCCTCTACGAAGGCCATCTGCTCCCGGAGGTTTACCGCAACCAAATGCTGCATTGTGACGCCGGGCCGCGCGTCGTTCGCTCCTACCCGGTCCGCGAACAGGGCGCCGGCTACACCGCCACCATCACCAATCTCCTGACCAGCGACGACGGCTGGTACCGACCCTCCGACGTCTGCGTCGCCCCCGACGGCTCGGTCTATATCGCAGACTGGCACGACGCCGGCGTCGGCGGTCACAACATGGCCGACCGCGCGCTCGCCACCATGACCGGACGCATCTATCGCGTGCTCCCCAGGGGTGCGAAACCCGCCGCGCCCGCGCTCAACCTGAACACGCCCGCCGGCTGCGTGGCGGCTCTCCAGTCGCCCAACCAAGCCACGCGCTACCTCGCCTGGACCGCGCTCAACCAGTTCCAGGACCAAGCCGAGCCCGAGCTGCTCAAGCTCTGGACCGGATCCGACCTGCGCCAGCGCGCCCGCGCCGTTCAGTTGCTCGCGCGAATTCCCGGTCGCGCCAGTCGTTACACGGGCGAAGCCTTGCAGGATTCCGATCCCAATTTGCGCATCGTCGGGCTCCGCCTGTCGCGCGCACTCCAGCTCGACCTTGTGCCCGCGCTCAAAACGCTGGTCAACGATCCCAACCCGCAAATCCGCCGCGAATGCGCCATCGCGCTCCGACACCTGCCCGCCCCTGAAGCGCCCGACCTGTGGGCCACGCTCGCCAAACAATACGACGGACACGATCGCTGGTACCTCGAAGCCCTCGGCATCGGCCTCGATCGCCAGCAGGACCGTTACCTCACCGCCTGGCTCAAGGCCGTCGGCGATCAATGGAACACTCCCGCCGGACGGGACATCGTCTGGCGCTCGCGCTCCAACAAAACCCCGCCACTCCTGGTCAAGCTAATCACCGACAAAACCACGCCCGCCGCTGACAAGGAGCGCTACCTCCGCGCGCTCGACTTCATGCGCGGCCCGGCCAAGGACGCCGCCCTGCTCGAGATCAGCACGTCGTTGCTGCAATAAGGTGGGCGCGCGGGCAAGGTGGGGCGCGCTCTCCGCAGCGCGCCGCCGCCGCAATCCGCCAGGTTTTGGACTGCGCCAGCCCCCTGGCGCTTTGTCTGCGCGCGCCACTTCCGCCTCGAGTAATTCTCCGCCCTCGCGTTGAACACCGCCGGAAAGCGGTAGAGGACTACCGCACTCCAAGACGCTCTAACGCGTCTTCCCGATCCCGGCCGGATTCGCGTTCCACACCGTCGACAGCAGCGCGAACATCTCCGGATCGTGCGCCTTCAACTCCTCGCTCGTGTACGGGAAAAAATCGTTCCGGCCGAAAAACGCCTCGCTGCATTCGGCGAAATACTCCTGCGGATTGGTCAGCGCATACGCCCGATCCATGCGCTTGCGCCCTTCTGAATCCTGCCGCTCAACCCGGTCATATCGGCCCGACGCCCTGGCTTTCGCGTAGGCCGCTTTGATGCCCGGGTGATCGTTGCCCAGCACCCGATCGTGATACGCATGCGCGAGCTCATGCAAAACAAACACCGGCATCCGCCGCGTCTCGGCCTCGAAATCCCGCGTGTCTGTGAACTCAACCCCGCGCGCCATCGCCGGATCACGTCCGTGTTCCTGCAGCCAGCCCGCATCCGGATGATATTCCGCCGTGCCGCGAAATCCCGCATACGGCGGCGAGAAATAGAGCGGAACCTTCTTCAGCTCGGCCACTGCCGTCGCAGGCACGACCCGGCTAACCTCCGCCAGCTGCGCCTCGAGCAGCTTGAGCGCGAGCGCCGTGGCCGCCGATTCCTTCGCCAGCAGCTCGCGACTCACGTGCACCGTCCAGCCCAGGACCACGCTCGTTTCGCGGCCGGAGGTTCCCGCCGCCGCGCTGCGCGCCCGCGCCTCACGACGAATTGCGTCCCGGGCCGCCCGCAGGCGCTCCGGCCATTCGAACGTGGGTGCCTTTGCCGGATCGTAGCCCTCCAAATGTCCCGTCAGCCGGGTCTGCGGCTTCGTGTACTTCAACTCCGTGTCGCCGAAAACCTCGCGGCACATTTCCGCCAGGCCGGGATCATACTCCACCAGCTCCACTCGCGTGTTGACGTGATTATGGTCGTGATCGTTCTCGCGGTTGTTGTCGAACCACGACTGCACGCCCTCCGCGAAATACTCGTGATGATTCACACTGGCATATTTGCCTTTCCACAACCCCGCCTTCATCGCCGCGTCGTAGACCCGACGCAGCCGCCGATCGAATGTCGGATCCACATTCGCCATCCCGCGCAGATGAATGTTGTGCGCGAACTCGTGGATCAAAATGCACTCCGCCGCGTAGGGATCACCCGGATAGGCGAGCAGGTTTTCCTCGGCACACGAACAAAACGGATCCGTCTCGCTGCCCCCCATGCCCCGGGCCCGGGCGTCACGAAAATCCCGGGCCGCGATTCCTGGAAAACCCGCCTCCGGCTCGCGCCCCAGCCAGACCCACTCCGGCTGATCCGTCGTGAACTCGTCCCACGCCAGAATCGACAGCCGCGCCCCGCTGCGGATCATCGCCTCCCGCACCTCCGGCCGCCGCGCCAGCATCAAATCCACCAGATACGCCGCCTCCTTCAACGCATACGGATTCACCCGGGCAGACGCCACAATCGGAAATCCATGCGCGCTCACGCGCCGCGTGTAAAACGCCGGCACGCCATCCTTGTCCGGCGGAGCAAATCGCACCGCCTGCACCGCCACCTGACTCGTGACCGTCATCTCGGCCCGATCCGATCGCCCGACCAGGACAAAGCGATGCCCAATCGTGGTCGTAATCACCGTGTTCTCGCCAGGCGCCACCGTCCCGTTCGGGACGCGCTCCGCGTCGGACTTGAGCCAAAACACGTCCAACGCTTGCGTGCTGCCGTTGATCACCTGCAGGCGCGGACGCGCGGGATCTTCCGCCGCGGCACCTTGAGCGACGAGCACACCCAACGCCAGAATGCTCGTCAGGAGAGCCCCGGCGACCTGACCACGGAAGCCGCGGCGGCGAGGGAGGCGCGTCCACTGGGGTGCGGGCGTCCTCGCCCGCAGAAACTCTGGGACGACTCTGCCGCTGGCGGCATCCGCAGCGGTCGGAAGCTTCCATTTGGAATTAGGCATTGGAAATTTGGAATTGGATGCGAATGAGACTGGTACCCCCACCAGGAATTGAACCTGGATCAACGGTTTAGGAAACCGCTGCTCTATCCATTTGAGCTATGGGGGCGATGACAGCCAGGCGGTCACCGTAACGAACCGTCCGGGAGCCGGGCAATCCTGAAACCGCGCCCGACATCGCTCCCTGCATCCCAAAGGCGTTGGCCCGGCTCGCGGGTTTTCCACCCGCAGCGGCTGAAGCCGACCACGCACCTTGAAAGAGCGCGCAGACCAGCCGTCGAGTGCGATCAAAGAAATGCTCGGCCGAGGTGAAGCTCCTATACGCGCCGACCGGAAAGCGCTACCCTACGCTCCATGAGCCAGCAGCCTGATATCCGCTGGAAGCAGCGCTTCCAAAATTTCGACCGCGCTTACGTTTTGCTTCGGGACGCCGTGGAGCTCGGGCCATCCAGCCTTAGTCCGCTGGAAAAGGAAGGTGTCGTTCAGCGTTTCGAATACTGCTTTGAGCTCGCATGGAAGACAGCGAAGGATTTCCTGGAGGAAGGCGGTTTTGTCTTTGCCACCCTCACTCCGCGCCAAGTCTTGAAGGACGCCTACGCCGCCAAAATTCTCGCGGACGGGCAGGTCTGGATCGACATGCTCGACCATCGCAATTTGCTTTCCCACACCTACAGTGCGGCCAGCTTCGAGAAGGCGGTGGAAGCCATTCATCAGCGCTACCTCGCCGCTTTTGCCCAACTTCACGAATTCTTGCAGCAGGAGGCTATGAAATGAAACCGCCTCCCTTGACCCCAGCTGAGCTGGAACTGGTCCGTTCCGTCTTCCGGCTTCATCCCGAGGTCAAGGCGGCCACGTTATTCGGTTCGCGGGCCAAAGGTACCCACAGCAACCGGTCAGACGTGGACCTGGTCGTGACGGGCGAGGTCGACCCGCTCAAAGCCGAAGCCATCGCAGCCGAGCTTGAAGACCTTCCATTGCCCTACCGGTTCGAAGTGCAACCCTGGGAACATATCCACCACAAACCATTGCGCGAACATATCCAGCGGGTCGGCATTGTCATTTATCCGCCGAAGTGACGGCAAATCGGGAACCAGGTCGTGAACGACACTCCCACCGGACGCGCCCCATGGATCGCCCGCCCGTCACGGATGAGGCCAGCACTTCTCCGCCGACCTCAGGCCGTTCCGTCGCAAGGGAGGACTCCACCGTTTTTACGCACCGCAAACCGTGATAATCCTTCGTGTATTCGAATCTAATGGTTGCGCCATGGCGATCATTGGGATTGATCGGCCGGCGGAAATTTTGAAATAGTGGCGGTGAAATCCCGATGGGGCGGGGGTCATTGACATCAAATCCACGCAAGACGTGTCATTATGATGGACGATCGGAATAAGAAAAAAATAATCGTCATTACAGGCGTGACCCGGGGGCTGGGACGCGCGTTAGCAGAAAAACTGATGGCTTTGGGGCATACGGTGCTTGGCTGCGGCACCAGCCGCGAAATCATTGGCCAGATGCGCAACGCGCATCCGAAGCGCCATGATTTCGAGGTGGTCGACATCACGTCGGACAAGGAAGTCGAGCTCTGGGTGTCGCGGCTGCACAAGAAGTGCGGCGCGCCGGACATCGTGATCAACAACGCCGGCGTGATCAATCGGAACGGTCCGCTCTGGCGGATTGGGCCGCGCGAGTTCGCCCATGTCCTCGACGTGAACGTCAAGGGCACGATGAACGTGATCCGGCACTTCCTGCCCAACCTGCTGAAGAAGCACAAAGGGCTGATCATCAACATGAGCTCCGGCTGGGGCCGCTCCGCCGACAAGGAAGTCGGGCCCTACGTCGCGTCGAAGTGGGCGATCGAAGGGCTCACCCAATCGCTCGCGCAGGAGCTGCCGCCGGGCACGGGCGTCGTCGCGCTCAACCCGGGCATCATCAATACGGCGATGCTCCAGAGCTGCTTCGGCGAGTCCGCCGCCCACTATCCCTCGGCCGCGCGCTGGGCGGAAAACGCGGCCCCGTTCATCCTCAAACTGGACGCCACCGACAACGGGCAGTCGCTCGACGTGCCGGAATCCTGAAGCCCCTGGCCGCCCATGAACACCTACGATGCCATAGTGATCGGCGGTGGCCCGGGCGGCAGCACAGCGGGTTCGTTCCTCGCCCGCGCCGGGCGAAAAGTGCTCGTGCTCGAGCGGGAAAAGTTCCCGCGCTTCCACGTCGGCGAGTCCCTCCTGCCGTATCTGGAGCCGATCATCGATGAGCTCGGCCTGACCAAGCGCCTGGAGGAAGCCCATCCGATCTTCAAACACGGCGCGCAGTTCCACCTCGCCAACGGGACCAAGTCGCTGCAGCTGCAGTTTCGCAACGGGCGCTTCACCCGGCACGCCAGGGCGCTGCAGGTGGAACGATCCCGCTTCGATCAAATCCTGCTCGAGCATTGCCGCGACCAGGGCGCCGACGTCCGCGAAGGCTGGACCGTCCGCCGCTTCGACGCCAAGCCGGAAGGCGTGACGGTGACGGCGGAAGGGCCTGACGGGCGATCCGGGACATTCACCGGGCGGTTTCTCATCGACGCGAGCGGGCGCGGCAACATGACCGGCAACCAGGAAGGGCTGCGCGAGATTCATCCGAAGCTGAAAAAGCTGGCCGTGTTCGGCCACTTCAGCGGCGTGCGCCTCGATGCCGGCGAGCGCGGCGGCGACACCGTCATCGTCCGGCTGGAGAACAAGTGGTTCTGGATCATCCCGCTGACGGCGGAAAAAACCAGCGTCGGGTGCGTCATGGATCGCGACGAGTTTGCGGCCGGGCCGGGGACCGCGGCGGAAATCTTCACGCGTCTTTGGCAGTCAAGCCCGGTCCTGCAGGATCGAATGCTCGGGACGCGACTGCTGGGTGAGATGCACGTGACGAGCGATTTTTCGTATCACAACCGGCGGCTGGTGGGTCTGCGGCTGATTCGCGTTGGCGACGCCGCCGGGTTCATGGACCCGATCTTCTCAGCCGGGGTTTACCTGGCCATGTATTCCGCCCGGCAAGCGGCGCGGGTGATCGACGAGGCCTTGCGGGCCGGCCACGACGGCAGCCGCGGGATGGCGGCCTATGAGCGAAAGGTCCGCCGGTCGATGGAGTGGTATTGGCGGCTCGTCGAAGGCTACTATTCCAAGCCGTTCCTCGACCTGTTCATGAACCCGCACCATCGATTCGATCTTCCGTCAGCCGTGACCGCCCTGCTGGCGGGCGAGCTCGACGGCGGATGGAAGATTCGGTGGCGGATGCAGATCCTGTTTTTCCTGGCGCGCCTGCAGGCGCGCTTCCACCTGGTGCCGCCGCTCTCCTTTGCCCCCGCGCCGGGCAACGGCCCGGGCGCATCCACTTCCCCCCGCGACGCCGCGGCGCCCCCGGTCGAGGTGGGCTGAACGACTCGTCATCGTTCGAATCGAGCCTCGCGGCGCTCGACGACGAGGCGCGTGCCGGTGGCCAAGGCGACTGCCTCCAACCATTCCCATTGCGTGAGGCCCTGGCCGGCCAGGTTGACGCGCTCGAAATGACCGGCTCCCGCCTCGTCGGCCGCCGGCCGAACCCAGAGCCCGAGGCCATTTTCCAGGGCCGGCTGCACCACCGGCCAGGTGGCATCGATCCATTTCACCGGCGGTTTGACGACCCGCTGCCGGAGCCGCGCCGTCGTGGCGGGATGCGCCCGCACTTCGCCCGGAGCGCTGCGCTCGGCCGCGGTGTGAATGAGCACCCGCGATGCGGTCGCATCGCAGGTCACGCGCCACGCGGTCGCGTTGGTCAGGGCGTCGAGCGCCTCTGCCAGGGTCGTCGCGGCCATGGGCGGCAGAGGATCGTTGCGGTGGACGAGGTGAAAATCATCGATGGCGCCGGGCAGGATCACCAGCGCATGAACGGCCGGGCTCGGCCGGAAGGCTTCCAGAATTCGGCGAACGGCATTGGAGCGCGCCAACGGCGCCGGGCTCACGAAGGGCATGGCCGCGAGGGCATCCCGGATCGAGGACGGCGCCCGGGGCGAATCGGAACGTTCGGCTGCCCTGGTCGATTCCGGGACGCGGCCGATACCTGCCAGGGCCATCCCGCCGATCAGAACGCATAACGCGACGGGGGAAGTCCGCGACCAATCGGTGGGGGGGCGGCTCATGTCAAACGGCCAGCTGGACGAACCGTTCGTGCAACTGGGCGGACCAGCGGTTGAGATAACTGAGCTGCCGGGACATCTCTTCGAGGCGCGCCCACGGTTTATCGGGGACGTCGGCCCAGGTGGCATCCAACGTTTTCAATTCGCCATCGAACGCCGCCTGCCTGGCGTCGATGGCTTGCCGCAAGTCCTGCACGCGCGCCACGAACTCCAGCCCGCGGGAGAACAGCCCGGCCCGAGCCAGGGGCGACGTGGCTCGCGATTTTTCCATGAGATAGCCATCCACGTTCCGGCAAAGGGCCCCGACTTGGAAAAAAAGATCCGCCAGCGCGCCGTGCACCGCCTGGACTCGTGGCGGGACGGCACCGGTTTCCAGTTCGAGCAGGTGGCTGAGTCGGCTCCGGGTTTCGCGGAGGACTTGATGCGCCGTGTTTAACCGGGCGAATTGCGCCTCGGCGTCCGACGGCACACCTTCGTCGCCTCCAGACCGGGGAGCGGGAGCGGCCACGGCGGAGTCGGGATGGCACTGGCTCGAAAGCGCAAGGAAGCGTCGCTGCAGTTCGGCGGCGTCGAGCCACGGCCGTCGCTCCACGCCGAGCACGGCAAAATAATCGACGGCCACCCCGCTCATGGGTGGTCAGGCGCTGAAGCTCTCGCCGCACGAACACGTGGTGGCGGCGTTGGGATTCTTGACCTTGAACCCGCCGTCGGTCAGGGCGTCGAGGTAATCAAGCTCGCTGCCCGTGACGTAGAGCGCGCTTTTCGGATCGACCACGACGCGAATGCCGTTGGTTTCGACGAGGATGTCCCGGCTGGCGGGCGCGTCCTGGAGGTCGAGCTTGTATTGCAAGCCGGAGCAGCCTCCGCCGACCACGGCGACGCGCAGCACGCCGTTGGCCCGGCCCTGGCGGGTCAATAGGCTGCCGACCTTTTTCGCCGCGCTGGCCGTGGCCCGGATGAGCCGTTCATCGCCGAGACGATAACCGGGGGTGGGGTTCGGGCCGGCCTTGGCGCTGGCCGCGGTGGCGTTCGCGTTGTTCTGGGCGGTGGCGGGGCCGGCAATCATAAGCAGTAATCGAATCGAACACTGCCACGTTACCGGCCGCCGCGGCCACCGTCAACGGAGTGCACGCTTAAAGCCTGCCCCCGGGGTGCGCCCGTCCTCGGGCGCAGAAAGCCGGGAAATTTTAAACGGTTGGGATTGTTCCAGCCGGTTGGCAGTCCGAGAGCTTCTGCGGGCGAGGACGCCCGCACCCCGCGTTCATGGCCCGTGAGCAGGTCCGAAAGGAACAAGCAACTCCCCATGAACCGCAAGGTAGGGCGCGCGCTCCCGCCTTCGCGATGCTTCGGCGGGCACGGCCGCAGCGCGCCGCCGTGCGAACCTCCGGCCGGCGCGGAGCGCCGCCGCGTAGCGCTACGGAAAGAGCTCCAGCAGCGCATCGGCGAACAGCTTCATTCCGCGGCCATCCGGATGGTTGATGGAGTTGAGCATGAGGGTCGAATAGGGAATGCCCTGGCGCCAGAGCCGGCCGTAGCGCAGCGCCGCGTCGGCCAGCGCGACGCGGTGCGCCGCTGAGAACTGGCGCAAGCCGGCGACGTACGGACGCGGGTCTTGATCGATGTCGCGCTCCCGATCGAGCCCCATCCAGTCCGGCCGCACATAATGCGGGGTCAGGACAATCCATTCCGCGCCGATCGCCTTGAAGTCCGCCAGAAACTGGCTGTAGCGCTCTTCGACCTGGGGCGGCGTCAGGCCGGCGTCATTGACGAACTCCGAGATCACGAGGTCCGGTTTCGCGCCGAGCACCTTCTCCCGATAATTGTGCAGGCTGCCGGCCGGTTCGTTCGTGTAACTGTGGGTGTTGCGCCCGCCCCACGCCTCGGTCACCAGCTCGATCGCGGCCATGGAAAATCGCTGGCGCAGCCGCGCCACAAACTGTTCCTGCCATCGATCGCGCCGCGGGAGGTACGTGCCGTCCGTCACGCTGTCACCCCAGGCCAGAACCCGCAGGCGCTGCCCGGTCCGCAGCTTTGTCATGGTTGCGGGGAGCAGCGACTCCGCCACGGACGGCGACGGCCTGGGCGGCTCCGGATACTCGACCTCCAGCACCGGAAACAGGTTTTGTTCGGTCAAGCGCGACGGCATGCCGGGCAGCCAGATGTTGGCGAGGCGGATTTCGTTCGTGCGCAGCGCTGGTGGAACCGGCGCGGCCGGTTTCGGATCACCCATCCGCAGCTCGAGGCGGCCGCCGCGCCGTTGGATGATCGAGTCAAGCCGGAGGCGCGCATAGCGGTAGCTTGCGTAAACTGGCTGGCCCTCCCCGATCGTTCCGCCGGCCAGTCGCCCAATTGTGCCCCACACCAGGTCCGCTTCGTAGTCGCGTCCCTTCACAAACGCCGGGGCGTTCGTCTCCGGGCCTGAGCGCACGACCAGGCTCCCGCCCTCGAGCAAATATGGCGTCGTGGTTTCCTGCGCGCGCACCTGGCGAAGCTGCGCGCCCTTGACCCAGCCGCCCGCGCGCGCATTGAACATCGGAAGGCTCGGGTGCTGCTCGGCGTCGACCGCCACCCAACGCGGCGGGATCACCCGCAACTCTCGCGGCGGACCGTCCCCCAGGCTCACGGCAACCGTCCAGTCGCCGGTCACCTTCATGGAGATCCCCCCGGGCTCCGCCGCGCTGGCCACCGCCATCGCCAGGGCCAGCATCAACATCGTCAGCGAGACCGTCTGGCCCACACGGCTGCCGGACGCCCGTCCGAAGGTTACACGTCGCGTCGTCATCGCATGCTCGGAAGTGCCTCGAGTTCGATCGCCCAATGCCGGATTTTTTCCCGTCGCCACGTGTAGGTGACGTGGACGCGCCCATCCCGGGACTGAATGATGGCGGGATAGGAGAATTCTCCCGGCTGATCCTCCAGCACCAGGGCGGTCGTCCAGTTCCGGCCGTCGTTCGAAATCGCCAGCACCAGCGGTGATCGGCCGCGCGGCACCGGATTGTAAACCAGCAAGTGGCGGCCATCGGCGAGCGTGACGCCATCGATGCCGGAGTTTGGATTGGGCAGGTTTGTCGCCTTGAGGGGCGTCCAGGTGGCACCGCCATCCTCAGACCATGATTCCACGATGACATGCTGCCGGCTGCGGCAGAGCATTTGCAGCCGCTGCGGTCCATGGCGGAGAAAGGTCGGCTGGATGGCCCCAAATTCCCTGCCATCATTCAGCGGTCCGCTCGTCGTCCAGGTGGCTCCGGAATCCGCGCTGCGTTCCACGTGAACCCGCCACCCATCATGCTCCGTGCTCGACGGCGAGACGATGGTGCCGTCGTTGAGCTGGATCGGCTTGTTCTTAATCGGCCCCACAATGCTGTCCGGGAGGCGCACCGGTGCGGTCCATGTGCGCCCACCGTCGGCTGAGCTCATCCGCATGCCCCACCACGTCGACGGCGTCGGCCCCACCTTGTAATAGAGCTGCAGGGCACCGTCGCGAGGCTGGAACAAAACGGGGTTCCACGTCGGATACCGCTGGCCACCCGGCTGGACCCCGTTCGCAACCTCCACCGGCTTCGACCAGCGGCCACCCGTCGAGCGCGCGACCCAGATTCCGACGTCGGGATTTTTCTCGGCCGTCCCACCAAACCACGCGGCGATCACGCCAGCCGACCCCTCGGCGATGGTCGACGCATGACACGAGGGAAAGGGCGCGACGTCGTAAATAAACTCGGCCTTCGTTCCGGCGGGAGACGGCTGGCCCGTCCGCCGCGGAGACGTCACGCAACCCGAACCCGCCAGCAAAACAACCGCCGCCAGCGCAGTGACCAGGTTCCGCGTGAAGATCCTGCGGCTCGTTTCGCATTCTCTGAGCTGTTCCAATTTCATCGCAGGCTGGGCAGTTTTGCTCTCGAATCTTTCTGCGGTCGGAATGGCCGGCGTGACCGCAATCCAAAGTGCGCCGTTCAAGGAGAATTACCGGGCCGCGGCAGGTTTTTTCGCTGCGGTGATCAGGGGCCAGTCATCCGAACGAAACGGCGACGCGGGCAATCCTTCGACGTTGCACAGGTTGACGACCGGGCAATCGGCCCAGCCGTAGCGCACCGCGACGGGCCGGGGCACGGCGGGGTGGCTGACCACGACCTTGTCGCCCTGAATCTCGGCCTGCGCCCAGTAAAACTTTCGGTCCTCCCCGGCGATGGCGAAGCCGACGAGCGCCTTCGGGCTGCCGCTCTGGCGCGCGGCGACGGTGTCCCAGATGACCGACGCCTTGGCCTTTTCCTCTCGGGGCTGACCGACCAACAGGCCCTGGCCGACGTGATCGAAACTGACTACGGCGCGGTGGCCGTCGATCTTCAGGCGGCGGAAGCTGGGTCCTGAATAGACGAGGTCCTCGCCGTAAGCAACATGGCGGGCGGCCAGGGCAAGGCGTTCGCCCACGGGCTTTTTCCAGCGCGGATGGATGTCCTTGGGATCGCCGTAGTCCGTGATGACTGCGAGACCGACCTTGGGAAGGATCCTGGTGGCCAGCACCTGGGCTTCGCGCAGCTCGGCCCAGTCGCTGTCGCCCGGCTGATCCTGGATGGCTTTCCACGGGGCGAGTTGCACGGCAAGGAACGGGAAATTTCCCTGGCCCCAGTCCTTGCGCCAGTTGCGAATCATGTCGGCAAACAGCCGCCGGTACTGATCGGCCCGGCCCGCGTTGGACTCGCCCTGATACCAGATCGCGCCGGCGATGGCGTACGGCAGCAGCGGCGCGATCATTCCATTGTAGAGCTCGCTGGGTTTCCAGCCGAGCGCCGGCTTGTTGCGCGAGAACGGCTTCCCGTCGCGTAGCGCGGCCGCCTTTTCCTGCTCCCACTGGGCCACGAGCCCGGGCAGCTTTTTCTCCTGGTCCGTGTACTCGTCGAGAATGTCGCGGTGATATTCCGAGTTGGCCGCAAGCGCTTCCTCCCGGACCCAGACCTCGGCCGGTGACCCGCCCCACGAGGTGTGAATGACTCCGACGGGCACGCCGAGCGCCTTCTGCAGCGCGCGGCCGAAGTAGTAACCCACCGCGGAGAAGGGCGGCACGGACTCGGGGCTGGTGAGCTGCCACGAGGATTTCACGTTGTCCACCGGGGCGTTCGCTTTGAGCTTGGGGACCGTGTAAAGGCGGAGCGACGCGTTGTTCGCCGACGCCACGTCGCCTTCCGGCTCGAACGACGCACGCATCGGCCACTCCATGTTGGATTGGCCGCTGGCCACCCAGACTTCGCCGACCAGCACGTCGTTCACGGTCACGGCGTTTTTCCCGGTCACCCGCAAAACATCCGGCCCGCCGGCCTTCAGCTTTTTCAGGCGCACCGACCACTTGCCCTGCTTCGCAATCGTCGACACCGACTGGCCGCGAAATTCCACGGTCACTTTTTCACCCTCATCGGCCCAACCCCAAATCGGCACGGCCAGGCCGCGTTGGAGCACCATGTGGTCGGTGAACAGGGTGTGGAGCCGAACGTCCGCCTGACTTGAGGCGGAAGTGAAGGCCAGAGCCAGCGCGACGCAGGCCACCGGGGAGAGGAGGGCACGTGGAATCATGGGCCGATGCAGCCTGATGCCGGATCCGCCGTCAATCAGATTGTGAGAGTGTGCAGCGTGCGTACCGCTCACCTGCGCCCTCGGAATGAGGGCAACAGCCGGCTCCGGGCGGCTGGAGGTGTCACTGATCGACACCGGCGCGCGGCTGGGCCGGCCCGGGGAGGCGATCGGCGGCGGACGACGGCGGCGGGTAGAAAGGCGCTGGCGCCGGCGCGGGGTTTTCGAGCCAGCGCTCCGGCTGATCCGATTCCGCGTCGGCGGCGACAAACGACGGCTCGGGCAGCAGGCGCGCCCGGTAGAAGCGATGTTGGCGGCTGGCCTGGGAGGAATCGGAGACCAGGCCAGGGAGGAGGCCAAGCGTGTTGGTGGCGACCGGTGTCCAATCGAGGAGATCGCGCGACGATTCCACGATGGTGGTGCGACCGATGGGGCCGGCGACGCGAAAGGCCATGCGGTTCGAGACCAGCTGGGCGGCACCCATCTGGGCGAACGCGGCCTCGACCAATCGGCCGGCGCGCACGATCACCTCGAACGAATTCCAGACGTAGGCGTTGGCCGAGTTGGTTTCGGAAGTGCCTTCCTGCGGCGGATACGGGTGGGAAACGATCAGCCGCCACTTGCCCGCCGGGTTCTCGCCCCAGAAGCCATTCGCGGTGTAGGTCCAGTCGAGGGCCGGCGAGGGCTGTTCGAGGCTGGTCAGATCGAGCGTGCGCGGGTTGGGCGTGGCGAGCACACACCGGGTGCCGCGCGGCGAGATGAGGACGAGGCCCAGCTGGCCATAGCAACGGGCAAAGGCGTTGGATCGGCCGGTGTTGACTCGCAGCCGGACTTGCACCTCCTCGAGGGGTGCGGTGTTCGTGACCACACAGGAACGCACGAGGCCGTTGGTGTCGCCCATGCGAATCGCGCTGTTCCCGGCGGAGATCTCGCCCGTCGTGCTGGTGACCAGCGGAGTGACCCCGGCGTAGCGCATGGCTTGCGTCGTGAGGGCGTCCGCGTCGATCACGCCGAAACCGTAATTGTTGTTGAAGTGAACCCCCGCGGCGTTGGTGATCCACCCCCCGGTCGGCAGCGCGTCGCGCGGGTTGACCACGCGACAGGTTTTCGCCAGGAGATGCTTGACCATGCGGGTGTTAAGGATCGGTTGAGCCTCTAGAGCGAGGGCCAGAATGCCGCTGACGATCGGGGCGGTAGCCGATGTTCCGCCGAAACGGGCGTAGTCCAGATCCGACGGCTCGAACGGCGCCTGCGTGGGGGACACATTATAGCCATCACTGCCCAGCAGATCCGTGGACAACACGCCGACCCCTTCGAAGCCGTAGGTTGGCTCGCTTTCGCGGGAAGGGGCCGCGCAGGTTACCGACGCCCCGAAGTTCGCATAAGCCGCCACCCGCCCATCGAAGCCGACCGCCGTCGTCACGATGACCTCCGGCAGGTGGGTGTTGTGCAGCTTGTTGACATCGGCTTCCACCAGACGCGCCCCCAGCTTGAGCCGGGTGTTTCCCGCGGCGAGCACCGAGATGCAGCCATTGACCGAGCTCTCCCGGAGCGCTGCCTCGATCTCCCGCACGCCCGACCAGAGCGACGACGCGAACGGATACGTGGTCGACTGGCTGTTGTTCTTGATTCGGATCGTGCGGCGGCCGGCCGAGGAATGAAAACGAACGGCATCGGCCAGTCGCTGCACCGCGGCCCGATCGTCGAACAAATATCCGCCGCCCACATTTAGGACCGCGTAATGGGCCTGGGGCGCCACCCCGGTGATCCCCATCCGGTTGCCGCCACGGGCGGCCATCAACCCCGCCACCGACGTGCCGTGCATGTCGTCCTTGGCCGGGAGCGCCACCGAGGGCGTCTGGTTCAGAAAATTCCAGCTCTCCGCCCGGTCCAGATTCTCCACCAGATCCGGATGGGTGTACTGCACCGTCCCTTCCACCATGCCGATGACCACCCCCAGCCCGGTCAACCCCCGTGACCACGCTCCGCTCACATTGATGTCCACTGACGCCTTCGTCCCGTTCGTGCTCAAATACCACTGGCTGTAATTCAACGAGGCAGGATTCGGAAAATAATAGGGATCGTTCGGCACAAATGGCTCCCGGGCGCAGACGATCGTCGACACCAGGACGCCAGCGGCCAGCCCGAGCCAACGCCCAAACCCGCACGCGGACAGGCGCGCTGCGCCGCGCCCGCTTCGAGGCACCGTTGACCAACGCACCGTCATCTGCATCGCCGAACTGCCATGTCCGAGTCGTTTCATCGCCGTTGTGGCCCGCCCCAATTCGCTCCAAGGCCCCGGTTCCAGAAACGTCATTCGCAGCCGGAGGGGCCGGAGGCTGGAATGCAGTTGGGCGGGCTTGATTGAATCCATTCTCCCATCGCCGAAAAGGCGTACCCGTCAAGGGAAGAGCTAATCCGCCCCAGGTTGGGAACCCGGAGCGTCGCGTTCGGTCACATGTCGTTCCATCGCTGCGCCGCTGCTCATCCACTTCCACCCCCCCAGCGTCGTTGCGCCTTAATCCGCGCTCGCCCCAGCCGCCGGAGGTGAAATGCGCGATCAAACGAGCGCAAGGCAGCAGGTCGAGTACGCGTTCGCCCGCGGGCACGGCAGTGGCCTATGGATAATGCACTGCCAATCTAAGCTCGGGACGGGACGTGGACTGAGTGCGCTGATGGGAGCTGTTCCGCGGCGCAAAGGCAATCCGAAAAAATGGCGAATCACCAGGATGAATGCGGTGATTCCCGCGGGAGACTGGCTGTCCGGCATGGATTCGAACCATGACTAAAGCTTCCAAAGAGCTCTGTGCTACCCTTACACCACCGGACAACAAACCGCCGAGACGCTATCGACCCGCGCCGGCGGTGCAAAGGAAAAATCCATCCCACGCGAAGGCTCCCACGCAGGCAGGGGCCGACGCATCCCTGCGTCGCCGGTGGCCGGGGCATGAAGCGAAGCAGTCGGCGGACTGGGCGGCGAAGCCGCCGCCTGGACCTGCACGCGGGAACGCTGCGCTACGAGGGAGTAGCGCCGGCGTCCCCGCCGGCAAGTGACGACGCATCCTGCGTCGCCGGGAGCGGATGACGTGAAATGCGCAACGGACTGGGCAGCGGGACGCCGCCGGAACCTGCACGCGAGGACGCGTGCGCTACGCCGGGATAGCGCCGGAACCCAGAACACTTTCCATCTCCCGGACCACCCGATCCACCGCGATGCCCGTCATGCAGCGGAAATCCACCGGGCACTCCCGCAAAAAGCAAGGCGCACAGGCGGCGCCGGCTTCGAGGAAACGATGCCGCGGATCCCCCGGGAGCCCCGGTCCGGTCAATCGCCACGAGGTGCTGCCGAAGGGAACCACCACGGGAGTGCCCACCGCCGCCGCCACATGCATCGGGCCCGTGTCGTTCGTCAGCACCACGTCGCAGGCCTTGAGCGCCGCGCAGAGCTCACGCAGACTGGTGGCGCCTGCCAGATTCCAAACGGATCCCCCTGCCCCCGGCGGCGCCGCCACGCGAATCTCGCCCGCCACGCGGTCCGCAAGCTCCCGATCTCCGGGACCCCCCAGAACCCAAAATTCCAGATCCCATGCCCGCGCACGGCCCAACGCCACCGCCACCGCAGCGAACCGCTCCGCCGGCCAGCGTTTGGCCGGGCCATACTCAGCCCCCGGATTGAGGCCCACGAGAATCCGGCGCCAGCCACCGCTCGCCGGCCGCGGCGCCTCGCGCCTTCCAAACCGTTCGCGCACCGACGCGACTTCATCCGCGCCCACCGCCACCAGCGGCGCCGTCAGGACCGGGCTCGCCCCCAGCGCGGCCGCCAACTGGAGATACTGATGCAGATGATGGGCCGCCGGGGGCACCGGCTCCGGGCGCTCGCCGACGGCAACCCGGCCGGCGATCAAATTCTTCACTTCCGGAAGTGTTCGCTTGCGCATGCGAACCTCATCGACGCGCGGAGGCACGGACTGCGTGAGCAAAAAATTACGCCACGGACGGGCGGTGCCCACGCGGAAGGGAATGCCCGCCAGGAATGGTTCGATGGCTGATCGCGGAGAGTTCGGCAGAATCAAGGCCGTGCCGGCCCGGACCTCGCGCAGCCGACGAGCCACCCTCCACACGCTCTCTTTCGAGGAAAACGTCACCACCTCGCTCACCGCCGGATGCCCCGCCCAAAGCCCGGCCAGTTTGTCAGGAGTCAAAAGGACAATGCGCGCGCCGGCCCTCGCCTCCCGCAGCCGAATCAGCGCGGGCGTGGTCATGACGGCGTCACCCAGCCAGTTGACGCCGCGCACGAGGATCGTCTCGGACGGGCTCACACGCGGCTGGGCGGCTGCGGAGTGGAGGGCGTCGCGGCCGGCCGGGGAAGGCGCCGCGGACGAGCCGCGGGCAGCTTGTCGGGTTTCCACCGGTTGTGCACCCAAAACCAATTGGCCGGGTCCCGGCGGATGGCCGCCTCAAACTGGCGGTTGATGGCTTCGGTCAACTCCTCCACCGATCTGGGCTGGTCACCCTCCAGGGTGGAGATCGGCGCGTAAAACTCAATTCGCCAGCGAGCGAGCCCGGTCCGGTAACAGATGCCCACGGCCAGCGGCAGACGATAGCGCAGCGCAAACACCACCGGCGCCGTTGTCGTCGAACACTCCCTTCCGAAAAACAACGAACGGATCCCGCTCCGGCCGGCATGCTGATCCGCCAGAAACCCAATCATGCGCCCGCGTGGCGACATCCATGCCTTGAGCGCGCCCACCTCGCTGCGCCGCTCGAAGAAATGGCAGCCGGAATGTTGCCGCAGGGATTGGAGCAGACGGTTCAGCGCCGCCGGACGCAGCCCGCGATAAGTGGTTGCGCATTGGTAGGCGGGTTTGAAGGTCCCGAAGCGAGCGTAGGCCTCGAAGTTGCCAAAATGGCCAATGGCGAAGACCCGGCTGACCGGCGGTTCCCCGGGTCGATCCAAGGCGGTCGACGGAGCCGCGTCGTCAACAAACTCCACGCGTGCGTTAAGCTCCGACCAGGGCATGGCCGCGGTTTTAACGGCGCAGCAATAGCTCTCGCCAATGCGCCGAAAGTTTTCCCGGGCCAGCGCCCGAATCTCATCCGGGCTGCGCTCCTGCCCGAAACACTGCGTCAGGTTTTCCAGCGCCACCCGCCGGTGCCGTCCGTCCAGCGCATAAGCGACCGCGCCCCCTGCCCGGCCCAGGCGCGCGACCCAGTCCAGCGGCAGCGCCTGCAGGAACTTGACCACCAGCCAGCCGACCGCATAGACGATCGCATTCATGGATCAACGAGCCCGTTCATCGCCAGGCCGCGGGCCGCCTTCGGTCAGGATGGTGTTCATGAAGTCCGCCTATCGAAAACAGATCTGGCGCACGCAGTCGTTGAAGTCGGTTGCGCCCGCCACGATTTGGATCTCGACCCGCATGAAGAGAATTGGCAGGTCGCGGCGATCCACCTTCGGGAATCGAACCGCGTCCTTCTGGGTGGTGATCACCGCGGTCGCCTCGCGCTTTTTGCTGCGATTGAGCGCATTGAGCACCTCTTGCAGGGTGAAGCGGTGGTGATCCACAAAGCGCTTCGAATAAACCAGCCCCGCCCCGAGCTTGACCAGGCTGTTCTCAAAGCTCTCCGGCTGGGCGATGCCGCTCAAGGCCGCAACCTTCCGCCCTTTCAAATACTCCAGCCCGACCCGCTCGCCGGTAAACAGATCCTCCAAATAAAGCGGGTGATGCACGCACTCGATGATGCCGGCCGTCGGGTTCAGCCGCGTGATGCGGGCGCGCAACGCGGCGGTGTTGCCGTCGCTTTTAGTGATGAAGATCGTGCCCGCCCGCAGCAGATGGGTCGCCGGCTCGCGCAACGTCCCGCGCGGCAACAGATGCTCGTTGCCAAACGGGCTCTGGCAATCAATGAGCACAATGTCCCGCCGCCGTCCCGCCAGCTTCCAATACTGAAACCCGTCGTCGAGCAGCAGCGTGTCGCAGCCAAACTTCTCGATCGCGTAGCGCCCGCTCTTGACCCGATCCTTGTCCACCAACACGACGACATCCTTCAGGTTCGACGCCAGCATGTAGGGCTCGTCCCCCGCGGTCTCCGAGTCGAGCAGGAGCGACCGGCCATCGGAAACCACGCGCGGCGGCGTCGTGTCCGATCGCAACAGCAGCCGGTCGAGCAGCCGCTTGGTCAACGGCGGAGGTTTCGAGCGATACCCGCGGGACAATATCGCCACCGTCCGGCCCTGGTTCTGCAACTCCCGCGCGAATTTTTCCACCACCGGGGTCTTGCCCGTGCCGCCCACGGTCAGGTTGCCGATGGCGATGACTTGAATGCCGAGGGTCGAATCCCGCAGCAGGCGCACGTCATAAAGAAACCGGCGGAGCTTGACCACCACCACGAAGACCTTGGACAGCAGCAGCAATCCAAAGCGCGCCACGGCGGCCGCCCGATCCCGGCGCTCGCCCTGGATGACCTGGAGAACAAAGGTCTCCAGGGCTTCCTGCCAGGCTCGAAGGGTGTCGCGCATCGGTTGATTCCAGGCGCGGGAGTGTGCCAAGAGCCGGTGGACAGGGCAAGCGTGGGCCGGCGCCGGGGCCGGCGCCGGCCCGACTTCAGGCGCGACGACGCGGGCGCATGCCGGTTGGCCCGACGGGTCGGCGCGGACGCGCGCGCTATCGCGGGAGCACGATCAGCTCTTCCACCACGGCCCGATCCGGAAGGTTGATGCAAAAAAGCGCGCAGTCCGCCACGTCGTCCGCCTTCATCATGCGCGCGCGCGCCTCCGCCGGCGGCGGCGAGGGGCGCTTGTCGAGCAGCGGCGTGTCGATGTCGCCGGGAAAAATCGCGCAGGCGCGAATGCCGTTCGGCCGCTCCTCGGCATTGATCGATTGGGTGAGACCCGCCAGACCGAACTTGCTCATGACATACGCGGGCCCGGCTTTCGGGCTGGCCTGTTTGCCGGCGTCCGAGACGATGTTGACGACGACGCCGGTGCGGCGCAGCCGCATTTGCGGCAGGAACGCCTGCGTGCAGAAATACGCGCCGTTCAGGTTCGTGTTCATCATCGAGTGGTAATCCTCAAGCGAGAGCACCTCGAGCGCGCGCCTCGGCGCGTTGGTTCCAGCGGCGTTGACCAGGACATCCACCGCGCTCCATTGATCGAGAATCAGCCGGGCGGCGCGGGCCACGGCCGCGGCATCGCCCACATCGCAGGGGACGACGAGAAAACGGTCCGGAGCCACGGCGGGTGCGGCGGCAGCCGCCGTTTCCCGCAATGCGTCGGCGCGGCGCCCCACCAAAGCCACCTGCCAGCCTTGCTGCGCCAGCTTGATGGCCGTCGAACGTCCCACGCCGGAGCCGGCGCCAGTGACCACTGCGGTGCGAATCATGAGCCCAGTTGTGCCGGAGGCCCGCCAAGGTGGGCAAGCCCGAATCGAACTACCCCAGCGGCACCACCGCGGTCCAGCACGGGCCAAATCGCTCCTGCACCTTTTCCGCGAGCGTCTGCCCAAGGGACAGATCCCGACAAATGGCGAACGTGGTGGAACCGCTGCCGGACATCATCGTGGCGGACACGCCGAGTTCGCGCAGGTAGGTCTGGTAAAGGGCGAGCAGCGGATACTTCTCGAGCGCCGGCGCCTCCAGGGAATTGTAAAAGGCGCGGCCCGCCGCGGTCAGATCGCCAGCCTGAAGTTTATCCAGGAGCTCGCGCGCGCGGCCGGGACGGCCGTGGAGGGCTTCAGGAAATCGCGCCAATTCCTTGTAGGCCCACGCGGTCGCGATGCCGAAACCGGGATGGATCAAAAGCATGGCCGTCCCGCGCAGCGCGGCGAACGGTTCGACCGGCTCAATGATCTCGCCGCGGCCGGTCGCCAGGGCCGGGCGGGCTTGCAGGAAAAATGGAATGTCCGATCCCAGCGCAGCCGCCAGCGGCTCCAGCTGAGCGGGCTGCAGGGGAAAACCGAAAAGCTCGTTCAGGCCGAGCAACGTCGTGGCGGCGTTGCCGCTGCCGCCGCCGAGGCCGGCCGCCATCGGGATGCGTTTGCGCAGGTGAATTCGGACCCCTTCACCGATCGACGCGGCCGCCAGGAAGCGCTCAGCCGCCCGATAGACCAGGTTGCGCGAATCGGTGGGCAGGGAGGGATCATCGCAGGTCAGCGCGATTTCCAACGATCCCCGCGCCAACGTCAGCTCGTCGTGCAGCGGGACCGGCTGCATGACGGTTTCCAGCGTATGAAAACCGTCCTCCCGCCGGCCGAGGATGTTGAGGATGAGGTTGACCTTGCAGGGCGACGGCTTCTCCAGAGTCACGCGAGGTCGCGGAAGGTCGAAGAAAGGAGAACCGAAACGAGGCGATCGCCGCCGGCTCAGTGGTCGAACACGCGGAAACGGCTGCCCGGGAAGCCCGGCGCCACTTCGCCGCCCGAAAAGCCGAGGGCCATGTCCGTGTCAAACACACCGCCTTCGAAACCGGGCGCATAGCTGTCCGGGAAGGACGGCTTTTCCGGGAGCTTCAAACCACCCCATGGCTCGTTCGCCGAACGGATGGAATGATCGGGATACAGGCGAAAGTCAGGCGTGGCGACCGCGTGATACGGCGGGAACGGGAAGCTCACCACTTCATAGATGCCAATGCCGGTGCGAGCCATCGTGCGCGTGAAGCCGCGGGTGAAGCCGGTCGTGCGCGCCGCCATCGGGCCTTCCCACAAACCCGTCTGTTCCACCGACCGTTGCATCTCACCGCCGCGCACAATTTCCGTCATGTTCGCCAAACCGCGGCCCAGCTTGTTCTCGGGGCCCGCGCATCCGGTCAGGGCGGCAACCGCCCCGACGGCCAAAAGTGAAACTGCGATTCGCATATCGATATGGTTTCGCGTCAGCCTAGTGCTCTTTCGTTTCATGTAAAGCGTGATTTCGGCATTCCTCTCCTCCGAATCCCGTGTAAAATCCCCGTCCGATGCGCCTGGGCCACCTTGAGCTGAAATCGAACCTGTTCCTTTCGCCGCTGGCGGGATACACCAACCTCCCGTTCCGCCTCGTCGTCCGTGAAATCGGCGGGCTCGACCTCGCCACCACCGATCTCGTCAACGCCCGCTCCCTTCTCGAAAAGAATCCCAAGGCGTTCAAGCTGATCGAAACCAACCCACTCGATCGCCCCCTCGCCGTCCAGCTGTTCGGGTCCGTCCCCGAGGAGATGCGCGACGCCGCCCTGCTTCTTCAGGAACGGGGCGTGGCGTCCATCGACATCAACATGGGCTGCCCCGTCCGCAAGGTCTGCCGCGTCGGCGGCGGCTCCGCCATGATGACCGAACTCAACCGCACCGCCGCCCTCGTGCGCGGTATGGTCGACGCCGTCCGCATCCCCGTCACTGCCAAAATGCGCCTCGGCTGGGACGATGACAACCTGACCGCACCCGACCTGGCTCACGCTCTGGAGGACGCCGGCATTGCGGCCGTGTTCGTCCATGGGCGCACCCGCGCCCAGGGCTTCGGCGGATCGGTCAGTCTCGCGGGCATCCGCGCGGTCGCCGCCGCGGTCCAATCCGTGCCCGTCATCGGCAACGGCGACGTCACGACCCCGGAAGCCGCCCGGCGCATGTTCCAAGAGACCGGCTGCGCGGGCGTCAGCATCGGGCGCGGCGCATTCTACGACCCGTGGATCTTCCGGCGGACCGCCGAATACCTGGCCACCGGCCAGCTCCCGCCGGAGCCTTCCTTCGACGAACGCGTGCGCATTCTTTGCCGCCACCTGGACCTGATGATCGAGGTGTTCGGCGAAGAACACGGCTGCCGCATGTTTCGCAAGGTCGCCCCCTGGTACTCCAAACGGTTCGGGCCCGTGAACGAGTTCAACAAGAAGATCGTGACCATCTCCAGCCGCGCTGAGTTTCTTGAGGTCCTGGCTGGTTACCGTTCCTGGCGCCAGCAGTTCCTCGGCCCGGACGGCGAGCTCCTTCCCCGGTTTCGCCCTCCCCCCCTGGTGCCAACGTTTCGAGGTGACCCCGAGGCCCCCCCGGTCGCCGCCCGGCAGTCGATCCCGGTTCCGCAGGGCCCGGTGGATGTCTGGTGAGCCGAAATCAGGACTTGCAAAGAGGCGTTCGTTGACTATTTTCGCCCCTCCGCTGGTCCGGAATCACCCGGCCCTGCGCAGTGACCCCGACATTTTTATGGCAGCAGCAGCAAACGATCTCCGCAAGGGCATGGCCATCGTTCACAACGGCGACGTGGCCGTGGTGCTCGATGTCCAGCACCGCACCCCGGGCAACCTCCGCGCCTTCGTCCAAGCCACGCTGCGCAGCATCCGCACCGGCAAATCGGCCGACGTCCGCTTCGGCTCCACCGAGAAGATTGAGGTCATCCCCATGATGACCAAACGCATGGAGTTCAGCTACAAGGACGGCGATGACTTCGTCTTTTCCGACCCCGAAACCTTCGAGACCGTCCAGCTCAACCCCGAGATCGTCGGCGACGCCAAAAGTTATCTCATCGAGAATGGCTCCGTCACCATGACCCTCGTCGATGACAAGCCGGTCATGATCGAACTCCCCCCCAGCGTGGTCATGGCCGTGACCGACGCACCCGAGGGCATCCGCGGCGACTCCGCCAACAACGTCCAGAAGGCCGTCACCGTCGAGACCGGCATCACCGTCCAGGCCCCGCTCTTCATCAAGACCGGCGAGAAGATCAAGATCGACACCCGCACCGGCAAATACATGGAGCGGGCTTAGTCCGAAGCCGGCCGATGGGCCGATGGGCCGATGGGCCGGTGGGCCGATGGAACAGGAGGTCTGTTTCCATGGGCGCCAGAACCGCAGGCGGAGAGTTTCTCCACGAACCTGACTTTGAGACTGGAGGCCATCCCATGACCGCCAGGTTTTTGGAGTGCGGCGGTCCGCCGCCGCTTTCGAACGCCCGTCGCTCTTGAAAGCGTCCCGCAGGCGCGGGATGCACTCCAACACGCTGGCGCGCGGTTCATGGCCCCAACTCACTTCCATTTTGGAGGTCTCGCCTTTCCCTGAACGACGGGGTAGGGCGCGCTCTCCGCAGCGCGCCGCGGGCGCGAACGAACGTGCGGACCTCTGGCTGGCGGGAGCGCCAGCCGTGCCTACGCTGACTGGGATCAAGCCCAACTCGCGAGCAACCACCCAGCTTGAATCTTCCCACCTGCGTCCGCCAAGCGCAGTGGTTCAGGCCGGCACCGCCGGCGCGATGATGTTCCGGAACGCAATCTGGGACCACGTCTCCATCCGGTCCAGACACTCCTCCAACTTCTCCGCCGACGCCCACTCCACGGTCATCAAATCCGCCTCGTTCACGGCAAACTCCGGGCTGTCGGTCTCCAGCACGAACACCAGGCCGAGGTGAACCTGCCCGACCGGCGTGCTGTCATCAGAGATGATCCCCGCCAGTTGCAATGACGTGCGCCGCCCAGCCAGCCGGATTTCCTCGGACAACTCCCGTTCCAACCCCGCCTCGACCACATTCTGCCCCGGCGCGAAACTCTCGGTGTCGTTGATGTGCCCGCCGATGCCGATGGAATACTTTCCGTGCAGCCGGCTTTCGGTCTGACGGCTGGTGCGCCGGGCCAGAAGAAACCGAGCGCCGTGCCGGACGATGACGTAGGGAATGATTTGTTTGAAACTCGGGTCTTCCTCGACCAGGGCGCGGTCGCGGAAGGAATGGTTGGCGAGAATGTAATGCAGGCACCGGTCAAGGTGGGTGGCCGTGTATGCGCCGGACAGCAGCGCGTTGATGCCGGCGGTGGGAACCACGAGAACATTCTCTTTCACGCGCCAACCCTAAAGACCAGGGTGCTCAGTGACAAGTGACGAGTGACGACTGACGAGTGACAAGCGCCAAGGGCCAGGCGTTCGACGTTCGACGTTCGACGTTCGATGTCTGACGTTCGACGTTCGACGTTGTCTCCGGTTGCCGGGCTTTGGTAGCGTCGCCCGCAACCAAACGTTATGAGAACATTCCTCGCCACCCTCGCCCTCATCCTCGCTTTCACCGTCGCCGCTCCCGCGGCGGACCAACCCATGAAGTCCAACAAGCTCGTTCACCTCGTCTCCTTCAAATTCAAAGCCACCGCGGCGCCAGCGCAAATTGACGCCATCGTGGCGGCGTTTGCCGCGCTGCCGAAGAAGATCAAGGAGATCAAAAGCTTCGAGTGGGGCACGAACGTCAGCCCGGAGAAGCACGACAAGGGATTCACGCACGCGTTCGTGCTGAGTTTCAAGACGGCGGCCGATCGCGACGCCTATCTGGTGCATCCGGAGCACAAGGCATTTGGCAAGCTGCTCGGACCCGTGCTCGAGGACGCGTTCGTCGTCGATTACTGGGCGCAGAAGTAAGGCCGCGCGGGCGGGCGGTTTAATCCCGCCAGCATTGGAAGACGAAGGCGGGAGGCAGATTGCGCCACACGATCGACGTGACTTTGACGCGGTTGAAGTGGCGCATGAGCCGCTTGCGGAACCGCAGCGAGGTGGGAAACCAGGCGGCGTGGAGATAGGCGAAGGCCACGAACTGGCCGCCCGGAGCGAGGCTGCGCAGGACGGCCTTGAAGATGCGGTTCTGGGTCGGCGGCAGCATGCTGCCCCACGCGAGGCAGCTGATGATGCAGTTGGCCTTCTGCCGGGCGACGTGGGCTGACAGGTTCTCGGCGGAGTCGTGCACAATCTCCGCACCGGGAAAGCGCCGGCGCAGGAGCTGCACATTCATGGGGTGGATCTCGATGGCCACAAACCGGCCCCGATTTTTCACCCGGTGCAGCATGACCTCCGTGATCACGCCGGTGCCGGCGCCCAGCTCGACGACGGTGTCGCCGGGTTTGAACTCGCAGCTGTCCGCGACCTTGCGCGCCAGCGCGGCGGAACTCGGCCAGACCGCGCCGATCGTAAACGGCTCACGGACGAAGGCCCCGAGAAAGCGCAGCCGCGAATTCAGATCAGCCATCCGGCCGCGCAATGCCAGGCGGCGGGTCGAGGCGCCGGAACTCACGCCTGGAATCGGGCTGAGTTCGGCTCTGGAAATCTTGGCCGCGCGGTTGAAACTGCGGCCCGCTTTGCCGCTCGCGCTCGATTTTCGGCGCGCGCGCCGGACACGGCGGCTCACCCGAGGTTCACGTTCGATTAGGGCCTGGGACATGGCGATGAAAAAGGATGAAGGGTCGGGGTCTCAGGCCTGGAAGACTTGCCGGACGAATTCGCGGCTGCGCCGATGGTTCTCGACCACACCGCGAGTGATTTTGGTGCCGTTCTCCAGCGCCAGCTCCACCGTGTAGTAGGGTGGCAATCGGTGTCGGGCCGCAAACGCCGCCACCGCCCCGTAGTCAATGTCCCCCGGCGCCAGATCCTCCCACCAGATTTGCTCCCGGCTTTGGCGGAGATGCCACGACACCACCCGATCTCCATATTCCCGCAGCGCGTCCGCCGGCTTCACGCCGCCCCGGTAAACCCAATGCACGTCGTAGCAAAAGCCCACCAGATCGCCCGGAGCCTGCCGGAAATTGTGATGAAACTCCCGGGCGTTGTTGCGCATCTCCGGCGTGTGATGATGAATCCCCAGCCGCATTCCGAACGCCCGCAAACCTGAGCCCAGTTGACGCAGGGCCGCGGCCTGGGTCACCAGCTCGGCGTCCGTTTTTTCCCGACCGATCGGATCGGGATTGCAATTCAGGATCGAAAAGCCGGCCTGCTGTGCCACCCGGGCCGCCGCCAGCAGCCGGGCGACCGTTTCTTCGGCCTTGCCCGCGTCGTGCAGGCGGCCGCCGCTATACAGGCTGACCGGACGCAGCCCCTTTGACTTCAACTGATCGGCAAAGCGTTGGTTGTTCTCGGGACGGCCCGCGTCCAGCGTGCCCTCCGCGTAGTCATAGCCGCAATCCCGGATGGCCGACAGCGCCTCACCCAGATTCTCGTCCAACCTCCGGCCGGCGCGCTCGTAATACTGGCCCCAGCCATACAACTGGGTTCCCGCGAGCGGCGCCACCTTCGCCCCCGCCCGGCCCGGCGTGCCACAGCCGGCCGACAAGGCCAGACCAGCCGTCGCCGTCGCCGCCACCGTCAGGAACTCCCGCCGGTTCACCGCCCGCCTATCGATGGAATGATTTGGTGAAGTCTTCATCAGACACCGCTTTGACTTTCTTCTCGAACTTCGATTCAGCAATTAATTGGCCCAGCTGGCGCTCAAACGCCGCCGCGTCCATCGGCAGCTCCACCTCCCGGCCCAGCAGCGACGAATAAAGCATCGCGTTGGCCAGCTCCACCGACCGCAGCCCCTCCGCCCCAGGCACCAGCAACGGCGTTCCGTCCAGGATCGCCTCCACAAAGTTTTGCATCAGGATCGCATGCGGCGCCGCCGCGTTGTCGATCGGGATGTCGACGTTCCACACCTCGGGCTTGGCAAAGCCGGTCCGCGCCGCCCGGCTGAATTCAATCATGTCCGCCTCGTTTCGCGTGAATGTCAGCCGGCTGTTCTCCAGCACAACCCGGCCCCGCGTGCCCGCGATTTCAAACCGGTTCGTGCCCGGCGCCTCGCCCGTGCTGGAGACAAACACTCCCGTCGCCCTATTGGCCCACTCCAGATAAACCGTGACGTTGTCCTCCACTTCAATCTGATGGTAGCGGCCGATCTGACAGTAGCCGCGCACCCGCGCCGGCATCCCGACCAGCCATTGCAGCGTGTCGAGCTGATGCAGACACTGGTTCAGCAACACGCCGCCACCCTCCCCCTGCCACGTCGCCCGCCAGCCGCCGCTCGCGTAATACGCCTCCGTCCGATACCAGTCCGTGATGATCCAATTGATCCGCACGATCTCCCCGAGCTCGCCCGCCTGGATCAGCTGGCGAATCTTCGCGTAGCGCGGCTCGGTCCGCAGCTGGAACATCGCGGCGAACACCTGCCGCGGACGCCGCTCCGCCGCGGCAATCAGCCGCTCAGCGTCCGCCTTGTGCGACGCGATCGGCTTTTCCACCAGAATGTGCAACCCCGCCGCCAAAGCCGCCTCGCCCTGTGCCGGATGCTGCGGGTGCGGGGTGGCGATGACCAGGGCGTCGATGGCGCCCGACCCGATCAGGCGCGTCACGTCGCCAAAAACCTGCACGCCCCGCGCCGCGTAGGCGTCGAGCTTCCCCGGCGACGTGCTGCAGACCGCCGCCAGCGTGGCCCGGGGAACTTTGCCGGCCAGGAGGTATTCGGCATGGAACTTCCCCATGTTGCCCATGCCCACGATGCCAATGCGGATGCTCATTTCAGAAGCCAGGAAGCGGCTGGGCGCAGTCCACCGTGGCCGGCGCCGCCCGGAGGATCCAGGGCGTCCCCCCGAGGGCCCGCCGTATGTGTTGTCCGAATTTCAAAGCAGGCTCGCCTGCGACGCCGCGCTGGCGCCGGCCGGGGCGCCCGGCTGCAGGCCGATCTTCCGATAACTGAGCTCCGTCGCCACGCGGCCCTGCGCCGTGCGCTTCAAATAGCCCTCCATGATCAAATACGGCTCGTAGACTTCCTCGAGCGTGTCCGGCTCCTCGCCGACCGCAACCGCCAGAGAATTGACCCCGACCGGCCCGCCGGCAAATTTCACGATCAACGTCTCGAGAATCCGCTTGTCCATTTCGTCCAGCCCATTTTCGTCGATCTCGAGCATGGCCAGCGCCTGGTCGGCAATCGCCCCGGAAATCCGCCCATCGGCACGCACCTGCGCGTAATCGCGCACCCGCCGCAGCAGGTTGTTGGCAATGCGCGGCGTGCCCCGGCACCGCCGGGCGATCTCCCGGGCGCCGCTCTCTTCAATCTCGATGTTCAACAAACGCGCCGACCGCACCACAATCCGCTCCATCTGCCCCACATCGTAGTAATCCAGCCGCTCCCGCACCGGAAAACGCGTCAGCAACGGCGCCGTCAGCAACCCGCTGCGCGTCGTCGCCCCAATCAAAGTGAAGCGCGGCAGATTCAACCGCACGCTCCGCGCGTTCGGCCCCTGATCAATGATGATGTCCAGCTTGAAGTCCTCCATCGCCGGATACAGATACTCCTCAATCGTCTTCTGCAGCCGGTGGATCTCATCGATGAACAGGACGTCGCCCTCCTCCAGATTCGTCAGCAATCCAGCCAGATCGCCCGCCTTCTCGATCGTGGGCCCGCTGGTCGATTTCAGGTTCGCGTCCATCGCCTTGGCGATGATGTTCGCCAGCGTCGTCTTGCCCAGACCCGGCGGCCCGCTCAACAAAATGTGATCCAGCGCCTCCCCACGCTGCCGGGCCGCCTGCACCGATATTTCAATGCGCTCCTTCACCTTCGCCTGCCCGGTGAAGTCGGAAAACAACGACGGCCGCAGCGTCATCTCCAACGCCACGTCCGGCTTCGTCAACACGTCCGAAATCATCCGTTCAGCCATCACCGGACAGCTTGGTCAACCCGTCGCCATGCGACAAGGACTTTTCCAGCGGCCTCGACGACAACCCGGCGTGCATCAACGTCATCGGACGACTCGACAGGAAGGCAGGGCGGGTGCTCCTCCCTCACCCGGATCCACGACGGGCCGAAGCCCACGCCCGCCGAGGGATGGTCCGCCCGGCAATCCCAATCCGCACCGGCGGCCCGCTGCGGAGAGCGTGCCCTACCCACGCCTTACGCCAAAATGATGGAGCACATTCCGGACAACGGCGGCCCACCGGACATCAGCGTGCAACGCCCACCCCGACCCAATCGCCCCGGCATTGAACACCCGCCCGCCCTCCGGCCGTTCCCAATAAATCATCTCGCCACCCTGATCGGACTTCGGGTGGATCACGCGGAAAAAATAATCCATCGCCTGGCCACCTTCCTTCCACGGCAGGATTCCATTCGCGATCCGGACGATCCCCGGCGGGTCCGTTGGCACCACGCCACCCGCCGGGCTCGGCTCTTCCTGCAACCGGGCAAACGTCGACGGCCGAATGTCGACCTCGTGGCCGTTGGCCATCGGAAACCGACCGTCGCCACCCCAGGCGAACTTATCCCCGTTCTTCAGCCCGCTCGGTTCCGGGCTGTTGAAGAAGGGATGAGCGTCGTTCTCAACCACGTACGGCCCGAAGTTTTTGGGATTCGAGTGGTTGTTCCACCCAATGATATCGAGGCCGACCACGCGATAGCCGGGCAGGCCGCACTCGCGGGCCGGGCCGCCCCGCAAACCATCCTGGCTGTGCCACGCTTCGCCCCGCCGCGACTTCGGCACCTGATCCCCGGGAGAATCAACCTTGCGACACTCCATGACGGTGCACTCCGGATTGAGGCTGACGCGCCAGCCGGCCGTGTTGCCGCTGAGCACCAGGAGATTCCCGCCGCTGCGCAGGTACGAGTCCGCCGAACGATACATCGGGAGGGACCAATACTCGTTGTGCCCGACAATCATCGTCACCTGATAGCCGCGCAACTGGCCCGGATCCCGATGCCAGTCCACGTCGCTGATCAAGTCGTAGGCGTACCCTTGTTCCTCCAGCCAGACCTGCGCGAAACGATCGGCCCGCAGCAGGTGGCTGTAATCCGTGGCGCCGCCGTAGCGAACATACGGGCCCGCCGCCGGCCACGGCACGCGCAGCCCAACCTGATACGTCCCCTGCCCCGCCGCGTGCGCTCGATACAGACAGTAGGCCGGCAAGCCCCGGTCCGGACCGTAGCCACCCGTGCCCCAAACCTGTTTCAGTTCCGGCGGCGTGACCGCGAAGGGCGTGCCGTTGTAGGCCCGCCAGGTGTTGGTCGCGCATACAAACAAGATCGGCGCCTTGCGCCGCCGCGGCGCGCGCCGCACCAGGAACGTGCAGTGATACACCCGGGCCTTGCCCTCGAAGTTGAATTTCATCCGCGCCACATAAACCCCGGAGCGCGCCGAGGCCGGCACCGCCCACCGGTGCGTCACCGGCCAGCGGCAGTCATAGAGATCGTCCGCCGCCAGCCGCAGTCCGTGTCCCCGTTCCGCGTCGCGCTTCGGCTCATACGGCGTAAATCGATCCACCGCGGCCTTGAACGCGGGCCCACCGATCATCCACGTCGCCTCATTGATGATGCGTCCATGCCGGCCCTGACCGGAGTGATCTGCAACCCGCCCGCCCTTCTCCTCATCCAACGGCCAGCAACCCAGCACGTCGCGCCCCGACGATCCTTCCCGGCCCCGCACCGACCAGCGCGCCCGCACCTCCTCGTCGGTCAGCGCCCGCCCGACCAACGCGGGCATGGCAATGTCTCCGTCCAGGAAGTGTTGCGCCAAACCGCCTTGCGCCATCGCCCCCAGCCGAAGCGGATGCGGCCCCGGTGTCAAAACGCCCACAAAATCCCAGCCGCCAACTTCCTCGCCATTCACATAGACCCGCTTGCGGCGCCCGTCCCAGGTCGCCACCAGGTGATTCCACTTGTTGCGCGTGACGACTCCCGTTTTGGTTCGATGGACAACCGCCTCGTCGGGCGACACGCCATCCCCCAAATAGAACCCGACGTAACCGTCGGCCCCAATCCCCAGCGCAAAGCCTTCCGAGGAATCCTTGTCCTCCTGACTGATGACCCCCTGCAGCCGCGACACGTCCCACGGTCGAACCCAACATTCCACCGAGAGCGCCCGAAATTCACCGCGCAGCGCCCGGTCGATGTGAACATACGAACCGGGATGTATCGGACGCGGCACCGCCGATTGCGGGCCGAAGTCCGCCATCAAGGCGTCCTCCACCGGATCGTCCACGTTCCGCCCCAACCGATGGATCGACAGCGAATAGGGCACGCTCGCGCTCACACACAGCTCCAGCGTCGCGCCGGCCGCCAGGCTGTGCTCCAGCGGATAGGCGTGCACGCCGGGCACGTCCAGACCGCGATGCGGCGGAATGGCCTCGCTCGGCTCCGCGCGCGCCGCCCGGGCCGGGTTCGGCAAGGCCATCGCCGACACGCCGACCACGCCGAGACCGGTGCGCCGCATGAATTCCCGCCGGGAGGTTTTCGTTTGGTGTTTCACGATAGGCTGGGGTCGGTTCGTCAGGGATTTGGCTCGAACCCAACGACGCGACCGGGGTCGAAGTGTTCGCGGTGAATGCTCCCGCGCATCGTTTGGCCGACGGCGGGCCGCCGCAAGGCTAATTTCGCCGGACGACCCACGAACAACCGATGGACGGCCTGAACACGGACCGAACCAGGCTCGTCGGTATTTCCAGCAGCCACCAATCGGTGAATTGGGGCGAGTCCATTTGCCTATGTGTGAGCAACGATCATCCGTCGCGTCCCGCGGCCAGCGCCGACGATTCCTCCGTCTCATGGCGGCCGCGCTGTTTGTCCTTCCCGGCGCAGGGTCCCCGCCGGGCGCCTGCGGAGCTGACGCCGCGTCCGCCTCCTTGCCGCCCGCGGCCAGCCGGGCCATCGACTACGCCACGGACGTTCAGCCGCTGCTCGCCCGGAGCTGTTATTCCTGCCACGGCCCCAATAAACAGGAGTCCGGCCTGCGCCTTGATCGGAAGACCGAGGCCCTCAAAGGCGGGGATCTGTTCGAAGGCCGCGCAATACTGCCTGGCAAAAGCGCCGACAGCGTGCTCGTCCAGGCCATCGCCCAGACTCATCCCGACCTGAAAATGCCGAAGAGAGGCGACCGCCTGACGGCCGAGCAAGTGGGAATGATTCGCGCCTGGATCGATCAGGGCGCGTCCTGGCCCGAGACCGCCGTCGCGGCGAATCGCGTCGATCCTTCGAAGCACTGGGCGTTCAAGGCGCCCGTGCGCCCGGCCGTTCCCGCCGTCCGGGACAGCCGCTGGGCGCGCACGCCCGTCGACAATTTTATCCTGCGCCGGCTGTCGGCCGAAAAGCTCAAGCCCGCCCCCGAAGCCGATCGGGTCACGCTCCTCCGCCGGCTGCACCTTGACCTCACCGGCCTGCCGCCAACGCCCGCCGATGTCGACGCCTACCTCGCAGACAAATCACCAGACGCGTACGAGAAGGCCGTGGAACGTCTCCTTGCGTCACCCCATTACGGCGAACGTTGGGGACGCCACTGGCTCGACGCCGCGCGCTACGCCGACAGCGACGGCTACGAAAAGGACATGTCGCGCGAGATGTGGCCGTACCGGGATTACGTCGTCAACGCGTTCAACCGCGACCTCCCTTACAGCCAGTTCATCATCGAGCAGTTTGCCGGCGACATGCTCCCGTCCGCCACTCAGGACCAAATCGTCGCCACCGGCTACCTGCGCAACTCGATGGTCAACATGGAAGGCGCCATCGATCCCGAGCAGTTCCGCATGGAGGCCATGTTCGATCGAATGGACGCCCTCGGCAAAGGCGTGCTCGGGCTCACCATCCAGTGCGGCCAGTGTCACAATCACAAATACGACCCGTTCACCCAGGAGGAGTACTACCGGCTGTTCGCGCTCCTCAACAACGACTACGAGGCGCGTCCCATCGTTTATGCGCCCGACCAGCAAATGAAGATCGCGGACCTGCACCGCCAGATCCAGGCGCTCGAACAGGACCTGCAGCATCGCACGCCCGATTGGGAAGCCCGCCTGGCCGCCTGGGAGGACTCGATCCGCAACGACCAGCCGGAGTGGACCGTCATCCGCGGGCTGGAATATGAAGGCGACCGCTCCCAACGCTATGAATTCCTCGACGACGGATCCCTCCTCGCGTGCGGCTACGCGCCCACGAAGATGACGCAATGGTGGCGCACGACGAATGATCTGAGCGGCGTGACGGCGTTCCGGATCGAGTTGCTCACCGATCCCAGCCTGCCCTACGGCGGTCCGGGCCGCGCCTTCAACGGCACCTGCTCGCTCAGCGAGTTCTACGTCGAGGCCACGGATCTAAAGGCCCCCACCAACAAAGCCCGCGCCCGCTGGGTCAGCGGCAGCGCCGACTACAACCAGCCCAAACGGGCGCTCGAGGAAAATTTCACCGACCGCACCACGAATAGCCGCTTCACCGGCCCCGTCGAGTTTGCCTTCGACGGCGACGACAAAACCGGCTGGGGCATCAACGCCGGCCCGGGCCGACGCAACCAGGAACGCAAAGCGGTCTTCGTCGCCGACAAACCCATCGGCTATGGCACCAACACCTATTGGCGAATCGGCCTCCAGCAAAATCTCGGCGGCTGGAACAGCGATGACCACATGAACAACAACCTCGGCCGCTACCGCATCAGCGCCACGCGCGCGACCGGCCGAATCACGGCCGATCCCCTCCCCAAAAAAGTCCGGGACATCATCGCCTCCATCCCGCGCGAGAAACGCTCGCCGGCCCAGACCGCCGCCCTGTTTTCCTACTGGCGCACCACCGTGCCCGCCTGGCAGGAGGTCAACCACCGCATCGAAAAACTCATGGACGAATGGCCCGAAGGCGCCACCAGCCTCACGCTGCTCGCCGGCAAGGCCCGTCCCACGTCCATCCTGCGCCGGGGCGACTGGCTCAAGCCCACCCGCGCGGTCGGCGGCGGCACCCCAGCGTTCCTCCACCCGCTCCGACTCGAGCCCGGGCATGAGCCCGATCGCCTCGCCTTCTCCCGGTGGCTCGTCGACCGCCAGGCCCCCACCACGGCGCGAGTCTTCGTCAACCGCGTCTGGCAGGCCTACTTCGGCACCGGGCTCGTCGGCACACCGGAGGACTTCGGCGTCCAGGCCGACACCCCCAGCCATCCCGAGCTGCTCGACTGGCTCGCCGTCGAGTTCATGGAACCCAGCGTGACAGGAACGCGCGGCGCGCATTCGGAAAGCCAGCCGTGGTCCATCAAACATCTGCACCGCCTCATCGCCAACAGCGCCACCTACCGCCAAAGCAGCCGCGTCAGCCCCGAACTACAGGCCCGCGACCCCTACAACCGGCTGCTCGCCCGTGGCCCCCGCTTCCGCGTCGAAGGCGAAATCGTCCGCGACATCGCCCTCTCCGTCAGCGGCCTCCTCAACCCCAAGGTCGGCGGCCGCGCCGTCATGCCCACAGCCCCTGATTACCTCTTCCAACCTCCAGCCAGCTACGCGCCGTTTCCCTGGAAAAATGAGACCGGCGACGAAAATTACCGCCGCGCCCTCTACACCTTCCGCCGTCGCTCCACCCCCTACCCCGCCCTGCAGACCTTCGATGTGCCCAACGCCGACTTCTCCTGCGTCCGGCGCCAGCGTTCCAACTCGCCCCTCCAGGCCCTCGTCTCGCTCAACGAACCCATCTTCGTCGAGTGCTCCCAAAATCTCGCCCGGCGGATCCTCGCGGAAGGCGGCCCCACCGACGAGGCCCGCATCAGCTACGCATTCCGCCGCGTCCTCGCCCGCCAGCCCGAGGCCGACGAACGACGCGAGCTCATCTCTCTTCTTGACCGCGAACGGCAGCGCTTCGCCGACGGCTGGCTCAACCCCACGGAAGTCGCCGCGCTGCCCGCCAAACCGGCCCCCCAATCGCTCAAGGACCTTCCGCCCGGCACCACCCCCACCCAGCTGGCCGCCTACACCGTCGTCTCCCGCGTGCTGCTAAACCTCGACGAGACCATCACAAAGGAGTAAGGGGTGCCCATGCAAATACCCCTGGTCCTGACCGTGCTGGGCACGGATCGAACCGGCCTCGTCGAGTCACTCGCCAGCCTCGTGGCCGAACACGGCGGAAACTGGCTCGAAAGCCGCATGTGCCGCCTCGGCGGCGAATTCGCCGGCATCCTCCGCATCCACGTGCCCGCCGAACGTCAGGCCGCCCTGACCAAAGCCATCGAACGCCTGCACGAGCGCGGCCTCGCCATCGTCGTCCGCCCCGACACGAACGCCGCCCCGCCCACCCAGCTCCGCGTCATGGCGCTCGACCTCGTCGGTCATGACCGGCCCGGCATCGTCCGTCAGATCACCTCCGCTCTCGCCGCCCACGGCGTCAACGTCGAGGAGCTCTCCACGGAATGCGCCAGCGCCCCCATGTCAGGTGAGACGCTCTTCAAGGCCCAGGCCCGCCTCTCCGTGCCCGAATCCTGCAACGCCGCCAGCCTGCGCGCCGAACTCGAGAAGCTCGCGGCTGACATGATGGTGGACCTCCGCCTCGCCAGCGTCGCGCACTGACGCCCGCAGACCCCCGGACCCCCGGACCCACAAAGCCCTTCCATGAGCGCGCCCGCTCTGCCCCAGCCACGCCGGGCCCCCCTGCACCCACCCAGCCACCGCCGGACTGCAAATCGTCGGGAACCAATCCGTCCGCCGCGGCTCTCATAATCAACAGTGGAATGGCCGTTTCCGTTGATTTTGAACATCTGATCCAGCAGCACCATGCGGCGCTGTACCGTTTTGCCGTGAGCCTAACCCGCAACGAAGTCGACGCCAGCGATCTGGTCCAGGAAACATTTTGCATCTGGGCCACGAAAGGCCATCAGCTCGCTGATCCCTCCAAGGCCAAGTCGTGGCTGTTCACGACCCTTCACCGCGAGTTTCTCGCCAGCCGCCGCCGCTTCGTCCGGTTCCCTCACCACGAACTCGAAGAGGTCGAATCCGAACTGCCGCGCGTCCCTCCCTCAACCTCGCCAGGGGTTGACGCCGAAACGCTCCTCCACTGCCTCAACCAAATCGACGAGATCTTTCGCGGACCCATCGCCCTCTTCTACCTCGAAGATTATAGCTACCCCGAAATCGCGGAAATCCTCGGGACGCCGCTCGGCACGATCAAATCCCGCATCGCCCGGGGTCTCGCCCAATTGCAGCACCGGCTCGTCGACGATCGGAAACGGAACCCGACGAACCCCGCAAACCCCGCAAACCGGGCCGCCTCCCGTCCGGATTTCAGCACCCAACGCCCATCTCTGTGACCCCCGAAGACGCCAAAAAAATTCTCAGCCTCCGGCGCGGGCCGGCCGACGACAGCGATCCCGAGATCGCCGCGGCCTTGGCCATGGCCGCGGCCGATCCCCAACTCCGCGCCTGGCTGGCCACCCAGGAAAGATTCCACCAGGACCTGCGGGCTTCCTTCCGGAACCTGCCCGTCCCCGAAAACCTCGCCAGCCGCATTCTCGCCGCGGCCAAACCACCCGCCCCGTGGTGGAGTCGCCCCACCGTCTGGGTCACTGCCGCCGCCGCCGTCGTCGTGCTCGCCGGCCTCGTGGCCGCCCTCGCGCTGTACTCGCTTCCACCCGGACGCGCTGAGGCCTTCGACACTTTCCGCTCGCGCATGGTCCGTTCCATCCTCCGCCAATACCAGATGGACCTCGAAACCAACAGCATGCCGGCCATCCGCCAGTTCCTCACCGCCCATCAATCGCCTTCCGACTATGTGCTGATGTCCGGGCTCGGAAGACTCACGCCTCGCGGTGCCGGACTCCAGACCTGGCTCAACCACCGCGTGTCCATGGTCTGCTTCAACGCCAATGGCCAGGGCACCGCCATCCTCTTCGTCGCCGATTCCGATCACCTCAAAAACCCGCCGCCCGTCGCGCCCGAATTTGCCCTCGTCAGCAAGCTGATGACTGCCAGTTGGACCGCCCAAGGGCACGTCTATCTGCTCATGGTCGACAACCCCACCGTCGACCGCGACCGCCTGGCCCGCCTGCTCCACGGAAACGGCTAGTGTGCTGAGTTGCGCAGCGTCCGAGTCCCGGCCCAAGTCATCTTCCTCGCCTCAGCGGCCCGCATAATCCCCCGGAGGCACGCCCGGCTTCGCCACGGTGCTTCGGTAGAGAACCCAGTACCAGTCCGACCGCTCGCCCTGCGGAAGGTATCGGGGCAGCTCGGCTGCGTCCGGACGCGCCGCCGCCAGCGTGCTGCCGTTCCGCCACCGGTGGGACTCTGCATGGCCGTCCACGAATGAAAAATTTCCCAGCCGCCCATGATACGACGCCGGCAGATCGTTCCACTCGTACTCGCTGAACCGATTGATAAAATACCCGTCATTGATGCTGTCCGGATGTTCCTCGGCAAACGCAAAGATGTAGTCCGGCTGGGTCACCTGCGACATCCGAAAGAACTGCACATAACCCGGGTTGTTGGTGTTGACGCCTCCGCTCAGGAACTCCCCGGCGTTGCCAAGCATCGCGTTCATCGAAACGCTCCGCACCCGGTGGGTCCAGCCCGCGTCCCGCTGCACCGCGCTCAGCGTTTGATCCGACGGACAGCGGAAGGCCTCCGCCGACGGGGCCAGATAGGGACCCAGCCCGCCGGCCGCGAGGAGAAAAGTATTGGTATTGTCCGGGTCGAGCTCCCAGCTCATCACGTTATTCACCCAATTCAGGTAGGTGCCGGCCTGCACCGTGCGGCGGGTGCCATCCGCTCCCATGTTGAACGGCAGCGCGTCGTCGTTGTCGCCCGCATACACGTGCAACGCCAGCCCCAGCTGGCGAAGGTTGCTCAGGCACGCCACGCCGCGCCCCTTTTCCCGCGCTCCCGAGATGGCCGGCAATAAAATCGAGGCCAGGATCCCGATGACGGCGACCACCACCAGCAGTTCAATCAACGTGAAGCCCGCCCGCACTCGCGGGCCATGCGTCCACAATTGGTTCGAGCCGAAAGCCATATTCCAAGCTGTGCGGAGTCTAGGCGCCCACCTCCCGATGTCAACCGCCCCGCGATCGGAGCCGGCCGACCAGCGCAACCCCAAACTGTTGGACACTGACGAGGACGGCACAGTCAGCCAGTCCGAGCTCGAGAGCGCGTTGAAAAAAAATGCTCAAACAGCCGCACCGCCATCATCACGCCGAGTCCTGTGGCGGTTATGACAAGTCCGGGGGCGCCACGGAAACTAGCCCGGCCACGTCGTCGACTTTGAACGCCGTCGCCTGATCCACCCCCGCCCGCCGACCGCCACATCGCTGCCGCGCAGGCCTGTCCCTGGATCCAAAATGGGCCGCCCGCAGGCCCATGGCGCCAGTTCAGGTCCGCTTTTAAAAGCACAGCCTCCGAGGAGTTCAGAGCGCGGATTTGTTGTCGTAGGCGAACTTGAGCAGGCTGTGGCTGCCGCTCAACGCCAGCTTCTGGCTGATGTTCTGACGGTGGGTTTCCACGGTCCGGACCGCGCACCCGACCACATCAGCGATCTCCTTGCTCGTCTTGTCCTCCGCGATCAGCTTCAGGATCCGGCGTTCGGCCGGGGTCAGCGACTCCAGGCCCGGGGCGCGCCGGCGCAACGCGTCCGCTCTCGCCCGCCGCCCCAGCAGCAGGCCGGACAAGGATGCGCTGATGAACGTCTTGCCGTCGGCCACGCTGCGCACGGCCGACAGCAGTTCCTCCACGGCATTTTCCTTCAGCACATACGCCGGGATGCCCAGGTTCAACGCCTCGTTCAACAGATCTTCATCCTCCAGCATGGTCAGCAACACCAATTTCACCGGCGACGGCCGCTGCAGCAGAACCCGGCCAGCTTGCAGGCCGGACAGCTTCGGCATCTGCACATCGAGGATGGCGACGTCCGGGCGCACCTCGTCGATTAGCCGGATCGCCTCCTCGCCGTTGGCCGCCTGGCCGACCAGACGAAGGCCCGGATCCGCCTCGATTACGTCGCACAATCCCCGGCGAAAGATCGGGTGATCGTCGGCAATTACGATGCGCAGCGGGTCAGCCATCAGTTCACGAAATTCACGAGTTCGCGGAATCTTCGAGCAAACGGCCGAGAGGCTAGCCCATCCGCACACGATTCGCAAACTCTCCGCACCGTGAATTCAGTGCGCTGAGCCCACCGGAATGGTCACCTCCACCCGCGTGCCCTTTCCCGGGCTGGAATGGAACCGCACCTGGCCGCCCATCGTGCGCGCCCGCTCCGTGATGTTTTCCAGGCCGAAGCCGCGACCCTCCGCGCGCCAACCCCGTCCTGCAGCCAGACCGCAGCCGTCATCCTGGATCGTCAAGTGGACGCCGCGCCCGTCGCGGATGAGGACAATGGAGCCGCTCCGGGCGTTCGCATGCTTGACCACGTTGTTCAGGCACTCCTGGATGATGCGAAAAAAATTAATCTCGAACTCCGGCGGCAAAACTCGATCGACATTGGCCAGCTCCACGCGGAAATCGATCCCGGAAGAGTCGCCGACCTTGCGCGCCATCGACGCGATCGATTTGGTCAGGCCCATTTCATCAAGCTGGAACGGCCGCAAATTTTGCGCGAGCTCGCGCACCTCGCGAATCGCCGCCGAGGTCACGGTCGACACCTCCGCCACCTGCTCGGCCATCTTCCCCGGATCCGCGCGCGACGCCAGCGCCAGGGCGGCGCGGTTCTTAATCACAAGCAGATTCTGGCCGAGGCTGTCGTGCAACTCGCCCGCGATGCGTTTGCGCTCCTGTTCCTGGGAGTCAATCAGCTTTCGGGAGAACAATTCCTGGGCCACCCGCCGGGCCTCGACCCGGGCCAGACGCAGGCGGTAGGCGCCGTAGAGCAGGCCGGCCAGCCCCAACCCCAGCCCGCTCCGGAAGACGCGCGTTTGCCAGAAGGTCGGATGGACCACCAGCGCCACCGCGGCGCCCGCCTCGCTCCAAACCCCATCGTTGTTCACCGCCTGAACCCGGAATTCGTAGCGCCCCGGCGGCAGATGCGAAAAGCTGGCCAGCCGCGTCCGCCCCGCCTCCAGCCAGCCCCGATCATACCCCAACAGTTGATGCCGGAACCGGACCTGCGCCGGCTCCGACGGGCTGATCGCGGTGTAGTGAATCTCCACCCGCTCCGCTCCAGCGGCGATTTCCTGCACCGCCTCCCCGCCCGGCTCGAGCGGAAACCGCCGATCATCCACCACCGTCTCTTCGATATGCACCCTCGGCGGCCCCGCCGGCGCCTCAAATCGCCGCGGATCGACTACCGCCACGCCGCTGCCCGTGCAAAACCACAGCCGCCCATCCCGCGATTTCGTGCTCGCCGGTTGATATTCCGTCCACAGATTCCCCCGGGCTAGACCTTCATCGCGGCCGACCAGCGCCCCTGTGACCAACCGAATCCGGCCCTGGAGGAATTCGTGCAGCTGGGCGAGCGGCAGCCGCATCAGCCCGAGGCGTGTGCCCAGCCAAAGGTGCCCCAGGTCATCTTCGATCAGCTGATCCACGACGTCATGGACCAGGCCGTCCCGAGTCGTGAGCGTGACGAAATTTGAACCCGTCCAGGCGCTCAACCCTCCGCCGAGCGTGCCCGCCCAAAGCGTACCCCGCGAATCCACGCACAGCGCGCTGACATACGAGTTGCTCAGCCCGCTCGCCGTCCCAAACACCGTGATGCGCCCGTCGTGAATTCGATTGAGCCCCCGCTCGGTCCCCGCCCAGACCGCGCCGGTGCGATCCTGCGCCAGGCAATAAACATTGGTGTAGGAAAGCCCGTCGGCCATGCCATAGCGAACTTGGTTGGTGCCGCGAAAGACCTCAATCCCGCCGGACCGGGTTCCACGCCAAAGTCCCCCCTCCCGATCCACCATCAACGTGCGCGTTCCATTCGATGAACCAATCTCCTCAACCACGCGGCCATCGACCACCCGCGGAAGGCTGCCATAAAATCGCCCGGCCCAGACGCCGCCTTCCTGGGCGGGCGCCAGCGCGGTGGGTGCTTCGAATGGCTCTGCCCCCGGCTGCACCACGACCGGCACGGCCTTGCCATTTTTGATCCGATGCAGAGTGGAGCTCATCACCCCGACCAGCAGATTCCCATCCGGCAGTTCGACCACACTCGTGGTGTTGGGCGACTCGAAGCCTTCGTCCCGCCCAATCATCTGCACCCGCCGCTCGCGCAGCCGATAAAGGCCCCCGGCGTTCAAACCCACCCAAACGTTTCCATCGTGATCCTGCACGAAGCCCAGCACCCGCACGCCTTCCAGCCCCTCCGCGCTGCTCAGCCTCGTCAGCGTTCCGTCCCGCCACCGATACGCCGCATTGCGCCGTTCCGAGCCAAGCCAGACGTCACCGTTCGGCGCAGCGTAGAGCACAGTGCAATTTTCACCGGGCAAGCCGGTCACGGAGACCCAAGACCCGCGGCTGAACCGGAGCAGCTGCTGGTCCTTGGTCAGGCCCCAAAGCTGTCCGCGCGGGTCCACCGCGAGATAATCTGCAATCGGCGCGGCCGCGGCCAACTGCACCGCGCCCTCGTGATACCGCCAAAGCCCGTTCGTCGCCGAAATCCACAGCCCGCCGGCTGCCGCGGGCCGAATCGCCAGGAGGCTTTGCGGTCCGTCCGCCGGCAGCGCCACCGGCTCGATCACCCGGCCGTTCCACCGGCCAATCTGGGTGTTGCCCTGAACCCAGATCGTCCCATCCCGATCCTCCACCATCCCCGCAAACGGCACCGGCTGCAGCGAATTGGTCGGGGACAAGAATTCAAACCGCCCGCGTCCGCGTCGAAAAAGCCCGCTCCGCGTCCGGATCCACAGCGTGCCCGCCCGGTCTTCAAACAGGGAAAAGATGTTGTCCGAATGCAGCCCCGGCGTCGTGGCCGCATCAAAGACCTTGAACCGCACTCCGTCGAACCGCGCCAGCCCGTTCGCCGTGCCTAACCAAAGATAGCCGTCGCGCGACTCGATGACCGAGCGGACGGTGTTGTGCGGGATCCCGTCCACCGTCGTCCAGTTCTTGATGAGGTATTCTCCATCCGCCGCCCGCACCGCCCCCGCGGCCTGGGTGAAAACCCAGGCGCCGATCAAACCGGCCAGAATCCGCCGTCCCGTCGACCCCGCCTCGCGCCACCAGGCGCACGCGCGCCCAATGGCGCCTACAAGGTCGACGAAATGCACGGCTCCGAGAGTAAATGCCCCGCGCCTGCCTGACAATCCCGCCGCCTCTCCCGCCAACCCGGCCCGCCCCCTCCGTCCCCCCCATACAACCTTTTGTCGCGTACGCGACAAAAGGTTGTATGGGGGCACCAGGCAGTGCGACGACTTGTTGGAGCGTTGGGCCGCGCGACGTTTCGTCCACGGCGCTGAAACACGCCGAGCGGAGCCTCGGCCGAGCCCTCCGGAAACTGCCTTCGGTTTTCAACGGATGCCGGGTTGAGCGACCGCAGAGTTTATGCGGCCTTTCCTGAATTCAACGCAGCGGCGCTCGCTGGACGTCGAGAACGCCCTAGCCTTGTTCGTGGCACTTGGACCAGCTATAGGTGAATCACCGTAAATGATGGATCGCGTGAATCAGCGAAGGTCTAACGAGAGGCGTTCCCATGAAATCGTCCAAACATTTGAAGGCCCCCGTGGTCATCCGGCGTTTTCTTAACCGCGTCTTGGGCGGAATTTCAACCGGGGCGATCGCCATATTCTCGGTGGGCCTGGGTCACACCCAGACGGTGCCTTTTGAGTGGATCCAACAATTCGGGGACACCAGCGACGCTGCCATCCGAGGAACCGCACTGGATGCTGAGGGAAATTGTTTCGTTACGGGCACTTACCGTGGCCTTGGGACCTTTGGCTTCATCCAGCAGCCCTCATTGGGAGAGCTCGACTCTTTCGTGAGCAAGTACTCGCCCGAGGGCGACCTTTTGTGGACCCGCTTTACGGGCGGGCCCGATCGAAATGAAGTTGCCGGAATCGCCCTCGATGCGCGAGGCAACGCCTTCATTGCAGGGAGCTTTTCGTTCACGAATATTTTGGGAACCAACATCCAGATCGCGAGTCGAGTTATGGACGCATTCGTCGCGTCATACGACTCGGAAGGAGAGTTGAAGTGGGCAAAACAATATGGCGGTGGAGGATTCGAATTTCTGCAAAGCCTTTCGATTGATCCGGCGGGAAACTTGTTTGTTGCGGGAACATTTAATTCGAAGACCACAAGCTTCGGCGGAATCGTGCTGAGCAACACCTATCAGGGCGGGATCTTCGCCAGCACCACATTCGACATCTTCCTGGCGAAGCTCGATCCCCGCGGTGAGGTGCTTTGGGCCAGGAGCGTCGGCGGATTGCCGGGTGAGAACCAAGTGGAATTGTATCCTGAAATCTGGGTCGACCATTCCGGATCCGCTTACCTCTCGGGATTCTCCGAAAGCCCCATCCTCCGAGTGGGGTCGTTGAGCCTTTCCAATAGCATGGGCTACTTTCTGGCGAAATACGACTCCGAAGGCAACGCGGTCTGGGCGCGAACACAAGCCACTCGATTCAGCCGTCCCGCCATCGATCGGCTTGGCAACTTTTATGTGCAGAGCGCGTTCGTTAACGCAGCAATTCTCGATGGTTTGGTGATTTCAAATCGTTTCAACCCGCGAGGAAATGGCACATACATCGCAAAGTACTCGCCGGAGTGGAACTTGATTTGGGCCGTCGCAGGAGGTTCAACCGAAAACGACATCCCAAGGGCGATTACCGTCGATCAGTTCGAAAATTGCTACGCAACGGGTGGCTACTCCGGTTCCTGGAAGTTTGGCAGCCTCACGCTACCCGACATGAGCGCCTACTCGGCGCTTTACGTTCTTAAGCTCGACAGTCTGGGCCGAGCGCAATGGGCCTACGGAGCTGGGAACCTGTCGTATAGCACGATTGGCTACGGCATCGGCGTCGATGCCGACGGGGATTGCCGCCTCGCTGGTTCATTTGACGGAACATTGTCGCTGGGCCAGACAAATTTAGTCGCGGACGCGGGCGGCACCCTGTTCGTGCTCAAAGGGCCGCGCCCACCGCCCAAGATTGTGACGCAGCCACGCAGCCAGACCGTGCGCGTCGGCGCAACTGTCACCTTCTCTGTTCTGGCGGTTGGCGAAGCCCCATTGGCGTATCAATGGCTGTTCGACGGCGCCGCTCTGCCCTCCGCAACCAACGCGACGCTCATTCTGCCCAATACCACTCATGCGCAGGCCGGCTTCTACACGTGCATCGTCTCCAACTCGGCCGCCGCGGTGATGAGCACGTCGGCGCAACTGATGTTCGATTTCTTGACGATCAAAATGTACGCCGGGTTGACCATCGACGGCGAGGTCGGTCAACAATTTCAGGTCCAGTTTGCCTCCGCGCTCGGCAACCCAATCCACTGGCAAGCACTCGCTATCGTCACTCTTACCAACGTGCCCTATCTTTTTGTCGATCCCGGTTCACCGGACGCGACCAAGCGCCTTTATCGGGCCATCCCATGGCCGTGAGGCCAAACGCCCCCGTCAGGGCGAGTCTTTCGCCGTCAAAGGTACTCCTGCCGCCCGATGCTATGACTCGATCGAAAACACCGCCGACGCGCTAAACTTTACTGCGGCAGGGGCGGGCCGGTGTCGATCAACCGAATCGACACTCGATAGAATCGTCCCTGGTGGCTGGGCTCCGGCACGATATAGCGAACCGTCTGTCCGGCGCCAACCACGGCGGCAAAACCGGAAACCGTCTCCCAAACCGGATTGGCGAGGTTGGTGGCGGCTTCGAGCGTGAACTGCCGGGTCTTCGCCTGATACCCCGGGCCAGCGGCCGCCTGGGCGACGAACGACACTTCCTTTCCGCTCGCGCCCACGCGCTCGATGCTCAGGCGAAAGCGGCTGTTCCCGTCGTTCGGGTTCGTGCCCGCCAGATACTCCTGCCCGTCGCTCATCCCGTCGCCGTCCTTGTCCGTATTGGCGCTCTGCAACAGGTTGCCGAACCAATAGGCCTCCCACTCATCAAGCAACCCGTCGCCGTCTGCATCGAACCCCACCCGCTGGGTCACGTCGAGGCGCTGAAACTGCCCGCGCGAGCCCAGGCTAAACGGCACCTCGGCGAAGACCCCGTTCAGGTCGCTCGCGACAACCGCCAAGGCCGTGCCGGTCAGCGACGCCAGCGGATCCAACACCGGGGTGAACACCTCGAGCGGCACGCGCAGGGTGAAGAAGTCGCCCGAGCGCGCGCTGTCGCCCATGCGATAGCTGGCGACGACCGTCCCGTCGGCAACGCGCCGCGCCTCGAGCAGCACATCGTTGTCGGTGGCGTGAACAGGCGCGCCGTTCCGCAGGACAGTGCCATAGATGATGTTGTCCGGCTCCGGCAGTTCGGCGCGCAGCGGGACCGTCAGGCCCGCGAGCCCGGCGAGCCCGGCGAGCCCGATGATCCATCCGCAGACAGTGAGCAGTTTGTTTTTCATACGGCGTTCCAGGGAGGAGTGACAAGTTTTTGGCTTCATGGCGCAGCTCAATTCCCGGAGTAGGAGTAGCTCTGGAAGAAAATCCGAATGTCGCCGACCGAGTTGATGAAGGTGTCCAGGCCCTGGTTGGGATTGAACAGCAGTGTGCCGCCCGGGATGATTAGGAGCCATTCCGTGTTCCACACGCTGCGACCGATCAGGCGCGTGTCCGTCGCAGCCTCGCTTTCGTCGAACTCGCCGCCGTCGTGATAGGCGCGGAGGCTGGAGAACTTGCGCACGTCGCCGAACACGCTGCTGAGCGAGTCGTGGATCGGGATGTAGGCCGGGTTTTGCAGCGTGGCTTTGCCCAGGGTGAACGGCGGCGGGATCTTTTGGTCCAGCACCTTCCATTCACGGGTGGCGAGGGAGGAATCGGTCGGTGAGCGCAGCACGTCGATGCCCGCGGGCACGAGGTAAACGCGCGGGGTCGTGGAAAGCCCGGCGCCGTCGTAGTTGTCGAACCACACGCCGGCCGAACGAATCTTGGTGGCGTAATAAGTGGGGTCATAGGAACTGTCGCCGCCCCCCAGTGGCCAGCCGAAGTAATTCAGGCCATAGGTGACCGTGGTGCCAAAGCGGATGACGAGGCCCGGCTGGGCGCCCGCGGATTCCGGCGCGAACGGCCGGCAGTAGCGGCGGAACTCTGGCACCTGCCAGAGGTCCGCGACGCGCGCCTTCTTCAGCTCATTCTGCCACGTCTCATTGCCGCTTTCGTCCGGCGCGATGCGCAGCATCTGTGTCCGCAGCGAAAATTTATTGCCTTCCAGCGCCGGCACGGTGAGGCCGAGCTGGCTCTTCAGCACATTGAAGTTCTGCTTCAGGCGGCCCAGCGAATCGGACAGGCCCGGCTGGCCCACAACCGGGACGCCGTCCTGCATCACACCCAGGCTGCGGTCGCGGACGATCTGGGTGAGAAAATCCCGGCCGGAACCGTTCTGCGTGCCGAGCATCTGCGTCTCGTAATCGTAGGCGATGGCCGCGAGGTAGACGTAGCGCGCGGCGAGATCGAACTGGGCGCGGTATTTCTGGACGGCGTCGTTGCGGAAGACGCGGAAGGTCATGTCCTGATAGCGGCTGTCCTGGATGTCGCCGCCGGTATAGCGGCGGAAGGCGAGGCGTTCCTGGAGGAGTCGCTGGCCCGCCGCCAGGGCGGCCTGGTAGCGCGTCCCGGCCTGGCGCACCGTTTCGGCAAGCTGGTAGGCCTCGATGCGCGCGGCGGGCTCGCTGCGGATGAGCTGCTGAACCTCCTTGATGCGCTGCTGGACTTCGAAGCTTTGGTTGGCGGTTTCGATGGTCAGGCCGGTGGTGAGTTCGAGTTCCTCCTTGCTGGTCTCTTGCGTGACAATGTCCCCATCGAGACCATCGGCGACGGATTCAAGAATTTCCGCAGCTGTCAGGGCACCGGCGGCGACGCTGAAGGGAATGGCGTCCCAGGGGTCTTGCACCTCAACGGCAGCTTCCGACGCTTCGGCGAGGCTGCGCGAGCCTGAGCCAGCCCGGCGCATGACGCCGCTGATGATGCGGTACATCTTGATCGTATCGTTGATGCTTTCGACTTCCGTCTGCTGGTCACTCAGGGCCGTCACCACGGTGTTGCTCAGCGCGTATTGCGCGTCGAGCAGGTCCACGGCGTCCTCGATTTGGTTCACCAGCGCGTCGTAGTTGGCGAGGCTGATGCGCAGCGAGGCGTCGGCTTGCAGCAGATCGGAGAGCGCGAGCTGCAACTCGCCGGGCGCGCGGCGCTGGCCCCACGACGCGGGCGCGAGCAGGCTGTAGTTCGCGGCGGTCCGGGGGTAGGTCACCCGCAGGACGCTGTTGTTCAAAGCGCGGCTGCTGGTGTCGCCCGGAAAATAGAAGCCAAAGCTGCCGTAATCGGTCTCGACGGAGGAATAAACGTTTGTAAAGGACGCACTGGTGCCCGTGCTGGAGGAGATCAGCTCCGTCGCGTTCGCATACATGAAGTGGTAGAGGTCCGGCCCGTCGTAGTCGGACGGATACGTTTTGCCCGGCCCGATGTCGCCGGCGTACGGGTAGCCGAAGGTCTCGATCAGCCGGCTCTTGTAGTCACGTTCCTGCTCCTGGATGGTGCGGGCAAACTCGACGTCGGAATCCTGCTGCCGGCGTAGCGCGGTGGTGAGCTGGCTGGCGTTGTTGAACGCGTTCATCGCGTTGTTCATGGCCGTCTCTGCGCGCTCGTAGAGCTGGTCGAAATGCGTCCGGCTTTGCGTGCCGGAGCCGATGTCGAGGAAGAACGGGTCGATGTCGAACGGCACCACGCCTTTGCCAAGGCCGAGCGGGTTGAGCCCGCGGTCCGCCTTGTCCAGCTGGGCCTGGATTTCGTCCGCGTTGGCGGCAATCTCGGCGATCTCGGTCACCGTAGTGCGATCAATCCGCGTGATGCCCGAATGCGTGGAATTCGGATCCTGGGCCGGCAGTATCGTGTTCGCCATCAGCCAGTCCACGTAGGCCGCCTGCCGCGTCCGCTGCGCCCATTCGAAGAGGCCCCAGGCGCGATCCGGGTCCGTGTCCTGGTAGCCCTGGAACTGGCCCGACGGATCATCCACGTAGGTCTGGCGATACGTCAGGTTCACCGTCTCCGCGCCGACCTTCGCCTTGGCGGCGGCGGCGCGGGCGAACTTGCGTTCATCGAGGTAATCCACCGAGACCACGGCGGCGCCGAGCCGCACGGATTCGGCGCGCGGCACCCAGGTGTAGTTCGTGTTGCGGAGAAGCTCGTAGTAGGTCTTCGTCGCTGTGAGATAATGGCCCCAGGCATCGCCGTGCCCTTGCGGGAACATGGTGGCCGCGTCGTTGATGTCCACGAAGCCGTCGAAGTTCACGTCGATGATGTTGTAGCTCTGCGCGTAGGCCAGCTCGCCATCGCCGCGCGTGAAATTCCAGAAGAGCCGGTTGTAGACGGGCCCGATGCGAACGCTGGCGGCGGAGTCATCGCGGCCGCGCAGGAGGACGAGCTCCTCCTCGAGCAGCGAGTCGAGCTGGTTTTGAAAGGCGAAGACGGATGAGGCGAACACGCCGTAGTCGGTGCCGCCGGTGCCGTCGGTGGCGAAGCCGATGGTCGGGTCGGTGGAATCGGCGTAGGCCTCGTTGCCGAGCATCATGTAGAAGTCCGCGATGCGGCCAGCCACGAGCAGGAGCGAGGTGTTGGCGGGCTCATAATTGACCGGCGGCGTGCCTTCGATGCTGAGCGATTTGCCCCGTTCGAGCACGGTGGAGTAGGCCTCGATGAGGCCGACGTTGTTCAGGTAATTCGGATCCGGATTGAACGCGACTGGCCCTTCGTAACGGCGCCCGGCCTGCGTGAGCATGTTGACCAGCGTGGAGGCCTCGGTGGAATGGAAGCTGTCCGCGCGTTGCTCGAACGGATTGAGGCCGTCGACGACGCGCTTGATCCAACCTTCCGCGAGCTGCGCACGACCACCGCCGGGCTGGCCGACCCAGTCGCTCCAGTTCGTGGAGCCATCGATGTTGTAGCCACGATACCGGCAGATGAACCAGTTGTCCGACATGGTGAGCAGGCCGTTGCGCGGACCTTCGCCGATGGTGATGTCATTGAAGCCCTGGCCGAAGTCCTCGACCGAGTAAACGAACCAGCCGCGTGGATCGATGACGGTGCCGGCGCCATCCACCACCGGCAGATCGGTCGCCACCCCGCCACCGGTGTCCGGGTGGTAATACCACTCGAACTGCATCAACTCGGGTGCGCCGCCAAAGTCGCCGCTGTGGCGCAGCGTGATCCGTTCATCGAAGACGTTGTCGGAGGGGAGGACCTTGAGATCGCCGAGCGTGGGCCCTTCGTCGATGCGCACGACATAGAGCGTGGTCGGGAGTTCGGGCCGATTGCGATCGTTGTTTTCCGCGAGCGTGATGAACCGCGGAGGGATGGCGGCGGGCGCGGTGGAATCGACCCAGGTGATGCCGGCTCCGGCGGCGAAGGTGCCGGGCAGGCCGCTGACCGTGGCGGACGTGACGGTGGTGCCCGTGCCTTCGTCGAAGCGGAAGTAGGCGACGAGGCCATCCTCGCGGCCGTTGAGCTGCTTGCGCATGGTGCGGCGGATGTCGGCCGGGGTCAGCGCCACGTTGCGGATCTGGAACTCGTCGAGCTGGCCCCGGAAGGCATCGCCGATGCGGAAGCCGGACGTATCGGCGAGGCCGTAGGCGCGGGTGTTGCCGACCGGCACACCATCAACGAGCACGGTGAGGTTGGTGAACTCGCGGACGAGGGCGTAGTGGTGCCAGTTCGCGTCGAAGCTGTGCGCGACAATGCCAGGCAGGCCGGCATTGGTGCGATCGTTGACGAGGAAGCGGCTGGCGCCCGGCTGGGGCACGAAGTGGAACGAGCCGCCATTGGCCACCGAGTTGGTGAAGAGCGCGCCAGTGTTGTTGGCGGCGATCTGCGCCCAGACGCCGATCGTGAAGTCGCCGGGCAACGCGCTGAAGCTGCTTAAGGAGATCCGGTTGGCCGCTCCCGTGAAGCTCAGCGCCTTGCGCGGAAGCGGTCGGGCCGGCTCGATTCCGCCAAGGCCGGCAGTCAGCGCCTTCGGGCCGGAGCCGAGCTTCTCGAGCACGACGCTGGACCCGCTCATAGTCAGGCCCAGACGCAGGTCATCGTCGGGCTGGCCGTTGCGGGGCGACAGATCGACGCGGTTCGGGTTGCGCGTGAAGTAATACAGGCGTTTCAAGGCTTCGTTCCAGGTGCCGGTATTGCTGAGATCGAGAATCCGCTCGAATTCGCGCGGGCTCATCACATTCGGGAGCAGCAGCGGGTTGTCCGTGCCACCGAACTCGGCGCGGGTGTCGTACACGCCCGCGAAAGTGAGCTCGCGCGTCTGCGGATTGTAGGTGAGCCGCTGCTTGAGATGATACGGGAGGTCGGGGAAGTAAACCTTGTCGACGACCAGCTCCGTCTTGATTTGGGACGGGAGGGTGAACCGGGAGTCGTTGGTGATCGTGCGCGGCGTGAGCGGGTCGTAGAACCGCGCAAGCGCGTTGATCACATCCGCTTCTCCCGGATCGATGTCGTCGTAGATGATGCTGGCATCGGCCCAGTCCTTCACCCCGGGCAGGCCGCGCTTGGGGGTGAGCAGGGTTTCGCCAATGTTCAGGATCGGCGGGTCGTCCGGCCAGCGGATATCGTAAAGGGCGTCGATCTTCCAGACGTGGCCGTTCCACAGGGCGAGCCAGTCCACACAGTTCCCGTCGCGCCGGAGGTTCTCCGGGTAGTAGAAGCCGGGCTGAAGCTGGTACCACCAGTGGACGGCCAGCTCGGCGTGGGTGCCGTAGAGACCCGCCGACTTGGCGTAGATCGTTCCCAGGTGATTCTTCCAGCCGGGGCCGCGCACGACCTCGGAGTTGCCGCACTGGGGCATCATCAGGCTGATGGGCAGCGGCGGCTGGACGGCGTTGCCAGCGACGCCATCGAACGTCGGGTTGCCCTCGAAGATGACCTTGTAGGTGCGCATGGCCCACTTGCCGGTGGCGGGGCTGCGGAACTTCAGCAGCGCGTAAGGTTCGGAGACATTCAACCCGGCGTTCAGATCGTTGCGCAAGGCGTAGAGCGCCTCGCCGGAGGACGACGGCGCGATCAGCGCGTGTTCCTCGTTCGGGTTGTAGCCGGGGAGATGCGGGTCGGGCTGGACATAGACCTTCTTGTTCGGGTGGAGGGCGTCGTCGAGCGGGCCGGAGCCACGGCCGTTGGCGATGCTGATGAGGTTGGTGGTGTTCACCGGCCATTCCACCGCGTAACGCACCGGCAGGCCGGACCAGGCGACGCCGAGGCGGTTCGTGCGGTACCAGACGACGACGAGCTGGTTCGTCGGCGCGGCGGTGGTGGCGTTGGGGACGTTGACGGGGATGATCGAGCCGGCGCGCGTCGGGCGATCATAGGCGCGGTCCGCGCCGGAGCCATCGTAAAAGGCGTTCGGGAAAAAGATGTGACCCTGGCGATCGAGATAATCGAAGTGCCCGGGATACTCGAGCGTGTCGCCGACGAAGGCCGGCTTGTTGTCGTCGAGGTAACGCGGGTCGTCCCAGAGCACGGTGCGCACGACGTCAAAGGCCGGGAAGTGAATGGCTTCGTTGGGCGTCTGGCCGTCGGACTTCACGTAGCGCAGGACGGAGTAGCCGACGCCGGACGCATTGAAGATCGCCGCGCTTGGATCCACGGCGGCGCCGGCGGCGGTTGTGTATTGCAGCTCGCGATAGCTGTGCGGCAGCTCGACTCCCTGGGGTTGGACCTCGCTTGGCGTGTTCGCGACGTGGATGGTCGGGGTGCGGGGCCAGATGTTCTGGCCGACGGAGACCAAGCGGTTGGTGTTCCCTGGATTGGCATCGAGGCGCCAGCGCAGGCGGGCCGTGACGGGGCGGATGGCGTAGAGGCGGCCTTCGGCCTGGCTCCAGTAAAACGAGTTTTGTTCCGTGTCGAAATTGCTGCTGCGTTCGAGCAGTTCGATTTCGGGCGGGGCCAGCGCCGTGGCGCCGAGCGGGCGCGCGATTTTGCGGCCGATGACCCACGCGGGAACTGCGATGAAGGCGCGGGTCTGGCCATTGGTGCGGCCGGTGCCGGTGATCCAGCCGTCGCTGTTGATGGCGCGGGCCTCGTCGAGCTGCCATTGGGAATCGGGCGGGAGCAGATCGTTCATGTCATACAGCTGGTCAGCGCTGTGCAGGAACGCGCGCGACGCGCCGGAGCCGTTGTTCGCGGCGCCGACGGTCTGGCGGAAGTTGTTGATGCCATAAGCGACGCTGTAGCCGTTGGGGATGAATCCGCCGAGCAGCACGGGATTCTGTCCCTGTTCCCAGCGAAAGGCCCGGGCGGTGCCGCCGATCGTCATGGCGCCGGCGATCGCGCCGGCGTTGTTGATCGCGTTCGCGTAGTTGTTCGTGGCGCCGCCGGCCAGCGGAGCGACCAGCCGGTTTCCGGCCGTGTAGAGCACCGCGCGCACCGCGCCGTTGGTGACGGCGAGGCCGGCGAATTGTCCGGCGTCATTGATGCCGTAGGCTTCGGCCACGCCGTTCGGGATGACGGCGGGCGACGCGCCCCAGACGCCATTGGTGTAGATGAGCGCGCGGCTGGTGTCGTTCGCGGTGAGGTTGCCGAAGCCCACGATCTGGCCCAGGCCGTTGATGGCGCGGCCCTCGGAGCGATTCCCGACCTGGGCAAAGCCGAGCTTGGTGAAGACGCCATTGCGGTAGGCAAAGGCTTGCGGCAACACGCCGCCTTCGATGACGGAGCCGGTGATCTCGCCGGCGTTGTTGATGCCGTAAGCGTAGCTGGCGGTCCCGCTGGCCGCGCCCAGGTCCGTGAGCGTGCTGCCATCCAGAATGCCGTTGAAACGAAAGGCCCGCCCGTCCGCGCTGGAATTACGTCCCGCGTAGCCGGCGACCTGGCCTTGATCGTTGATCGCCAGGCCGAAGCTGGTCGACCAGCCGGGCAGGGTGCCGATGTCGCGCACGGCGTAGGCAGGTTTCGGAATGACCGACAACTCGAAGGTCGAGCTCGCCGAGTCGCCCGGAGTGTCGCGCACGGAGACGGTGACGATCACGTTGCCGACCTCGCCCTTGGCCGGGACAATATAGAGGGTGCGGTTGATCCCGTTGGCCGTCGTGACCCAGTTGGTCTGGATCGGCACGGTGCCGCCGGACTCGAAGACCACCGTCACCGCGAGGTCCGTCTTCACTTGATCGGCATCCGAATCGTTGACGACGAACGCGATCACGTTGGTGGTGTCCTCAACGATCAACTGGTCGGGAATTGCGCTGATGGTCGGGACGTCATTCACGTTGGCGACGTTGATCGAGACTGTCGCGCCCTTCGCCAACCCGGTGCTATCGGTCACGCGGTAATTGAAGCTGTCCGGCCCAATATAGTTGGTTGCCGGGGTGTAGATGACGGGGTTTTCTCCGGGGAGGTGAAGGCTGCCGCCGGTCCGGCTCAAGGTGCCGTGCTGCGGCAGCGAGTCGAAGCTATAGGTGAGATTGGTGGTCACTGGACGGCCGTCCACGTCGAGACCAACCAGGACGATGGGCGTCGGGGTGTCTTCGTCGATGGTGTAGCGGTGGAGGCCGAGGCCGCCGTTGATGCCGCTGTTGTCCGTCCAGGCCGCACCACCTCTCAAGTAGCAGTCCTGCGGGCCGTCCTGCGTGCTGACGCTGGGCGCGAAATCGTAGGCGATGATGCCGGAGCCCTCGTCGAAGCGGTAGCAGGCGCGCAAGCCCGGCTCGTTGCCGATCAGCGGCACGGTCATCGTGCGGCGAAGGTCGCTCTCGCTGCGGGCGGTGCTCCAGACGCGGACATCGTCGATGCGGCCGGCCCAGTATTCGGTGGCGGTTCCGTACTGGCGGCCGATGCGGAACTCGGTGGCGGCCGGATTGGCGACGCCGGACGGGATCGATGCCGCCAGCACACCGTTGGTGTAAAGGCGCGCGGCGCCGCCGGATTTCACGACGGCGAAATGGGTCCAAACGCCGGCCAGAAAGGGAATGTTTCCGGGATTTTGCCAGGTGTCGCCCGCGCGCAGGGTGCCGGCGGTGCTCTGGCCGATGTAGAAGGCATTGCCAGGCGTGCCCTGCGACAGGATCTCCCGAAATCCCGTGGTGCCGGGGTTCAGGTAGGCCCACGCTTCCACGGTGAAATCACCGGCGGTCGGAATCACCGGGCCGTTCGTATACGCGGCGTAGCCGTCCACGCCGTTCAAGCTGAGCGCGCCAGCCGGGCCCGCCGTCGGGGTGTCCGCCACGGGATTCACGACCAGCACGAACGAGTTCGTCGTGCGGAGCGCCCCGTCGCTGGCGATGACCGTGATGTTGGCGCTGCCGTATTGATTGGGGATGGGCGTCAGCACGAGCGGACGTGAGCCGGTGAAATTCAGCGAGCCACCCACGAGGATTCCCGAGCCGCCGATCAGCTGCGGGTTGTCCGATGTGGCGGTGACCGAGATGGCTCCCGGCTCCTGTTCGATGTCGTAAGCCGAAAGCGTTCCGTAGAACGTCTGGTCCTCATCCATGGTGATCGTCGGCTGAAGCTCGATCACCGGGGGAGAGGCCACGAGAGTGAAGCTGACATTCGTCGCGCCTGGGTAGGTCGTGATCGAAGGCGGCGAGAAGGTCATGCCGCGCCCGGTGGGAATCACAGTGGCGTTATTGACGCCGGAGAGGAGGCGCTGCGTGAACCCGGAGCCGTCCAGCGTGCGCAAGGACAAGTCGTAGGCGCCGGACCCCGAGTTTGCGATCGCCCAGGAAGCATCGCTGGCATTGCCCGGCGGCTGCTGCACGGTGATCTTGAACCGGCCATAGGAGGCTACCTTCCGGTCCAGGTCAAAGGCGATCGAAGTGGAGTTCCCAATGCCGATCGCGCCGCGAATCGTGGCCTGGTTCACCTGAATGGCGGCGGGCACACCCGGAAACAACGTCACCGGCACCGGCGTGAAGCTCACCACCCCGGGGTGGGTGATGGTCGGCCGATTGGGTCGCTCCAGGATGCCGCCATCGAAGTTGCCGCCCGCGTCGGTCACCACCGGGGCCATGTTGAGCGACAGCGTCCACGAGTCCAGCCGCCCCACATTTCCGCCGGCGCGATCGCGGACAACCAGCTTCCAGGTGCCCGTCGGCGATTTCCCGTTGAAGACGCCCAGGTCTCCCGACGTGAGCCCGACATGGTACAACGGATTGCCGTAGGCGCCAGTATCGCTGTTCGCGTTGCGCAGCCTGACCTCGGTTCCGTCCGGATGAACCAGGGAGATCTCGAGGTCACCGGCCCGCGGATGGGTGATGAAGGGCTGGATGTACGCCACGGAGGAGATGAAGCCCGGCCACTCCACGGCCTTGGGCGACTCCACCCCGCCATTGTCCGGGATGTTGTAGAATTGCGGTGCGCTCAGCGTAATCGCGGTCCCGGGAAACACCGTGGCGTCCGGAAGGCCCAGCGCGCCCGATACGATCCGACCCGTGACCGTTCCGCTCACCACCCTCACCGGCTGAAGCACGGTGCTCACGGATCCGTTCACCGAAACATCGGCAAACGTTTCAAACCGATGGTTCGGCTTGGCAAAGCTGAACCGCCATTGCAGCGCAGCGCCGGGGGGGACGGAGACGGCGCCGAAGGAGGACGCGAAGTTGCCGTTGGCATCAGTTATCGCCGAACCGGGGAATAGCCCGCTCAACGTCGTCCCCATTGCGGGGCTCAGCGCCCACGCCACCGTGACCCCGGGAACTCCGTAGTCCGTCCCGCCATCGCGATAGACCACCCGCCCGGAAAAGCCCTGGGCGGACGTGTTGGCCGACATCCCCAGGAGCAGGCCGAGCGTGAGGACCGCGGCTCCGATTATGTTCCGGCCGGCGCGTGAAATCATGTGCGATACATTCATAGGCATCCCCTGGAAAAAATTACTGGTTGAGCACCGGCGTGCTGATCACGCGGCGCAGTTGAAACGGCCCGCTGGCCACGATGTCCGTCCGGTGCAAGCCGTGGACCGTCTCGCGATAGAGCCCGCTCAGACTCGTGTAGCCGTAGTCGGACGCCGTCACGCCCACCGTGTTCGTGGGCGTGAAGGTCAGCTGAAACGCGCGCGAGAAGTCATAGGCCTCGCTGCGAAAACTCGTGAAGGTGGCGTCAAGATTGTCATGGTCCGGGTGATACTTGTGCTTGAACGGATTCACCGGATCGTTCGCCCCCAGCGTGTAGGCGCCGCTCACCGTGTTGTTGATGGCAAAGGTGCCGGCCAGCGGCAGGAAGTTGTTTGCCGGCGTGCTGGGGAACGGGAAATCCGCCGTGCTCAGACGGCGGCCGACCATCTCGCCGTCACGCAACGCCGCCCCGCGATACCGCGGCACCAGCGTTTCGTCGGTCAGGAGCACGTAGCGTCCCGGCGTCTGCTGCACACTCCGCCCCAGCTCGTCGAAACCATAGGTCGCCTCCTGCCACATCTGCACCACGTCCTTGAGCAGGCGCACCGTGCCGTTCGTGTCCACGTGCAAGAGCAGGCGCAGGCTGAACTCGGAGCGCGTCGGAGTCGGGCTGTTCCCGGCTCCGAGGCGCGTCACCTCGCGCGTGATCGCCCCGGTCACCACGTTCGTGGCGATGTTGGTCACGAGTGAGCCGGCGTGGACCTCGCTGACCGCGTTGATCGTCGCCGTACCAATCCACAGGCCGGCGCGTCCCGCCGCTTCCCGCTGCGCCGCCGAGCCGGTGGTGCCGACGGGCGTACGATGGATGTCGACCGGGATGTGGAAGCGGGTGCCCTGGCCGTCGGTGACGCGGAGGATCGTCTCGTAGAGGGACGACGTCGCGGTGGCGAAGTTCGCGCCGAGAAGCAGGTTGTACGAGGCGTTTGCCCCGAGCGGCTGGCTGAACGGTCGCGGCAGCGCGCCCCAGCTGGGCGGCGTGGTGTTCAACTGATACGACAGCGAACTCGCCGGGCCGATGTCCGTGACGGTCGCCGTGCGCACGGTCGAGCCGACATTTTGCAGGTGCAACGGAGATTCCGTGACCGCCGACGTGAACTCCAGCCCGGCCCCGAAATCCAACGAGGCCGTCAACGGCGCGATGTACTCGGACACGCCGGACGTGTAAACCCAGTAGGCCTCGCCAGACTTCATCAGGTCGTTCGGCCCGACCAGCGTCCACTGGCCCGCGTCGTTCAGCTGGTAGATCTTCTGCAGGCGCTGCTGGGCCACGTTGAAGTGCGCCGGCGAATACCGGAAAAAGCTGGCGAAGGTCGGCGGCCCGTTTGGATCGATCGGGAAGCCGCGAAAGTTGTAGGCACCCGGCGCCCAGGCGGGAAACTTCAGCTTCGGCTCGCCCGTCACGTTGAGCGTGGCCGGTGCGCTGACCTTCACCAGATAGGCGCGCTGTCCGAGCACCTTGAACAGATTATTGTTCACCGACTCGACGCGATTCGTGGGCACATGGACCAGCCAACGGTCCCGGTTCCACACGGGCTCGGACGGATCCTGGATGAAATCCACGGACGAGACGACGGACGCAAACGTCCACACGCTCTCCAGCGGGATTCCCTGGAACACGGCGTTGATCTCCTGGTTGATCGGCTCCACCTCGAGCCAGATGGCATTCCACCCGGCGCGCAGGTTGAAGCTCTGGCTCATCGGGAATGCAGCGCGGACCGGGACGGTCGCGAAGACGAGGCCGAGCGCGAGCAGCGGCGCAAGTCGCCGGCCTGACGATGGGTTGGTTTTCATGAAAGACATCACGGCAGTCATTGAACTCAGTTTTCCGGCAAAACGGGCGGGGTCCCCGGCGCCTTGGCCACGGTTGGAGCCGGCAGCGGGACGGCGGCGAGCGCGGCGGCGTTGACCTCCACGTTCACTCCCGCCCGCTGCTCGCTGTAAAATTGTGCCTCCTGCAGCCGACGTTGCTGCTCCTTCAAGACATGCCCGATTCGATCGCGCACTTCAGCAAGGGGGCGAACCCCGGCTGGCTGACGTTCGAGCAGCGTCACGATGTAAAAGCTTCCGCCAGCCGCCACCAGCGGCGCCAGCGCGCCCGGTGTCTCCAGTCCAAAGGCCGCGTCCGCCAGCTCGCGCGGCCAGGAGGGCGGGATCTGCCCACGCTCGATCCAGCCCGAGTCCCCGCCCGCATAGCGCGTGGCGCGATCGTCCGAGTGCAATCGCGCAAGCTCGGCAAAATTCGCCCGCGGCAGTCCCGCGTCCTGCAGGATCCGCTCCGCCCGGGCCCGCAGGCCATCGCGCTTTTCGTCCGTGGCCTTGCGCGAGCCCGCCACCTGGATCAATCCCACCCGGATGCGCTCCGGACGCACATACTCCGCGGCATGCGCCTCGTAAAACCGCTCGATCTCAGCCGCCGTCGCCGGTGGTTGTTTGTCCCGATCCGGCTGGTGCGTCCCCTCATACTTCGCGACCAGCATCCGCTCCCAGCGCCGCACCAGCTCCGGATCCCGATCCACGCCAGCCGCGACCGCCCGGGCCAGCAACACCTTTTCCCGGATGAGCTCATCAAGGACGTCCTGCCGAAGCTGCGGGTTGACCTCCCCCAGCCCAAGCGCCCGCGACCGCCGCCCCAAGGCGTCGGCCAGTTCCTCCCGCGAGATCGGCCGGCCGTCGATTGTGGCCACCACGTCCCGTGGCGCGGTGGCGGAGGCGGAGGCGGACGACGCGGCCTTTTCCGGCCGGCAGCCGGACACGAGGCCACCCACGGACACGGCGCAGAGAACGGCGGCGAGCGACTTCCACTTTGGCGGGGAACTACAGGGTATCGACGGGTTCATCGGGGTGAGATCGGATTTCAGGGTTGAGGGGCGGACGGGTCGCAAACAATCTCGACCAGCCGGCCCATGTTTTCCTTGTTCACGAACTCCATCGCTCCAGCCTGGCGGGCCAGCTCGGCATACTCGGGTTCGTTGAATTGCGAAAGAATGATGACTTGCGCCTGCGGGTTGATCCGTTGAATCGCCTCGGTGGCCTTGAGGCCGCCCATCCCCGGCATGCGCAAGTCCATGATGACCCAGTCCGGATGTTCGGAACCGAACACGGCCACCGCCTCCTCGCCCGACGCAGCTTCCAAAACCGTGATGCGCGCGCCGGCGAAAAGCTGCCGGACGGTCCCGCGCAGCGCCGCGTGGTCGTCGACGATCAAAAGTTTCGGCGGGACGTTGCTGGACACAACGCGAGGCTAGGCATATCCCCGCCGGCGGGTAATCGGAGTGAACACGCAGACCGGCCTACGAGGGAACACGTAGAGGGCGGGCTGAACGCTGCGCGGGGCCGGCATCATTCCGCGCGCCGGCCATCCACAAATCAGAACGGCGTTGCCACCAGGTGATGGCTTGATCTATTGATGCATCGCCATGCCTGATGCCGGTTTTGCCAAATGTTCGTGCGTCAACTGTGGCACGCCCCTCGAATTCCCCGTGGCCGCCGCGGGTGCTCAAATTCAGTGTCCGCACTGCCAGCAAACCACCACGCTGAGCGATCCCACCAGCCAGCCCGGCGACCCGGCGGAGCTCCCGGACGCGCCGACCGGCGAGGTCCACGAGGTCGGCGAGGTCGACGCGACGGAAGCCCGACCGGATGGAGAGCGATCGCTGGAGGCGGCGGCCATTCTGGCGGCGTTCTCGGAACCGATTCGCCAACCGCGAGTGTCCCTGCTCTACCAACTGGGGCTGATGGTGGTGGCCGTCACCTCCGTCCTGCTGCCGGTGATTTACCTGGCGCTCGCGGTCGGGGCCGGCTGGGCGGTGTACTTCTGGGCGACCCATTTCACGTTCCTTCTTAGCGCGGGCGGCGGTGGCCGGGTCATGGTTTTCAAATTTCTATGTTATCTGACGCCCCTCTTCGCCGGGGTGGTTCTGGTCTTCTTTCTCTTTAAGCCGATGTTCGCGCAGCGCCCCCGCCGGGCCCAGCCGCTGGCGTTGAACCGCAACGCCGAGCCTCTGCTCTTCCTGTATGTGGACAACCTCTGCCGGGCCGTGGGCTGTCCCCTGCCCGCGCGGATCGACATCGATTGCCAGCTCAACGCCGCGGCGGGCTTCCGTCGGGGAGCGCTCAGCTTTTTCGGCAATGATCTCGTGCTGACCATCGGCCTGCCGCTCGTGGCCGGACTGACCTTGCGCCAGTTCACCGGCGTGCTCGCCCACGAGTTCGGCCATTTCGCCCAGGGCTATGGCCTGCGCCTCACGTATCTCACCCGCTCGGTCAACGCGTGGCTCTATCGGGTGGCTTATGAGCGCGACGCATGGGACGTGCTGCTCGCCGAATGGGCGGAAACAAATGAGTGGTGGGTCGCCCTGGTGGTCGGCTTTGCCCGCCTGGCAGTGTGGATGTCCCGCCTGATCCTGAGAGCCATCATGCACGTCGGGCACGCCATCAGTTGCTTCATGCTGCGCCAGATGGAATACGATGCCGACGCCTACGAAATCAAACTGGTGGGCAGCGAGGTCTACGAGACCACCGCCCGGCGCATCCACATCCTGTCCCAGCTGCTGCCCACGACTTACCGGGCGCTGCGGACGTCGTGGAATTTGAACCGCCGGCTTCCGGACAACTTCCCGCAGATGCTGCTGCGATACGACGCCGACCTGCCCGCGGGCAACCGGACCCAGTGGGAAGACACCATGGGCCTCGAGGCCACCGGTGTGTTCGACACGCACCCGTCCGCCGGCGATCGCATCCGCGCCGCGCGCCGGGCCGCCGAGCGCGGCGTGTTCACGCTCGAGGGACCGGCCATCGCGCTGTTCTCCAATTTCGACGTCATTTCCAAACAGGTGACGATCCTGCATTACGCCGATGATCTCGGTCTGCCGATGGAGCTCGCCACGCTGTTCCCGCTCAAACCGCCAGGCTGAACGCTTTTTCCTTCCGACCCGCCCGTCCTCCCGCTAAAAAATCCAGCCATGAACCATCGCGCCTTCCTGGCCGCCCTGCTTTTCATCCTGGCCCTGGCCCGGCCCGCCGTCTCCGCTGAGAAACATCTGTTGATGATCGCGGGCAGCCCCAGCCACGGACATCTTGAACACGAATACCGCGCAGGATGCCTGCTCCTTCAGCGCTGCCTGGCCGGCACCCCAGGCTTGCACGTGACCGTCGTGTCGAATGACTGGCCGGCGGACGAAAGCGTTTTTCGCGGGGTCGACGCAGTCTTCATGTTCTGCACCGGCGGCGGCGCGCATCCGGCCATCAAACCCGAGCGCCTGAAGCTTCTGGGCGGGCTGATGGAGAAAGGCGCAGGCTTCGGCACCTGCCACTACGGAGTCGAAGTGCCCAAGGGCGACCCCGGCGATGCGTTTCTCCAATGGCAGGGTGGTTACTTCGAGACCTTCTGGTCGGTCAACCCCACCTGGAACGCCAGCTTCGAGAAATTCCCCAACCACCCCGTGGCGCGCGGCGTGAAGCCCTTCCAGATTCGCGACGAGTGGTATTATCACATGCGGTTTCCGGAAGGCCTGCAGGGCGTCACCCCCATTCTGACCGCGCTGCCTCCGGAAGCGACCCGGGGACGCCCGGGCGCCAATGACCCGCACGGCGGCAACCCCTACGTCCAGGCCCGCAAAGGCCAGCCGGAGCATGTCATGTGGTGCTACGAACGCCCCGACGGCGGACGCGGGTTCGGATTCACAGGCGCTCACTTCCACAAAAACTGGGGCCACGATGACTTCCGCAAAACTGTGCTCAACGCCCTGCTGTGGCTCAGCAAAATGGAAGTCCCGGCGGAGGGCGTGGCCTCGACCGTGACCGAGGATCAGCTCATGCAGAATCTCGATCCGAAAAAGAAATAGCCTCGGATCGGCTCGCGCGGAGCGCCGCGCGCCAGCCCGTCCACCGTGCCATGCTCGCGTTCCAGGATTCCGTTCGCCACGCCGGCCGCTGGCAGCGGCGGCAGTTCCTGCGCGCTGGCGCCCTGGCCCTCGGCGGGTTGTCCCTCAGCGATTATTTCTCCGTCCGCGCCGCCGCGGCCGCCGCCCAGGCCGCCACCCCTCGGGCCGGCCTCCTGAAGGATCGTTCCGTCATCTTCCTCTTCATGCACGGCGGGCCGTCGCAGTTCGAGACGTTCGACCCGAAGATGGACGCCCCCTCGACCGTGCGCAGCGCCACGGGCGAGATCCCCACCACGATTCCCGGCATCACCTTTGGCGGCACCTTCCAACGCCTGGCCCGCCTCGCCCACAAGTTCAGCATCGTCCGATCGTTTGTCACCGGCGACGGCAATCACGACATCAAACCCGTCCTCGGCGTCGACACGCTTCGCGCCAACATGGGCTCGCTCTACGCCACCGTCGCCGGCCCGTCGCGCCCGGCCTCGGCCATGCCGACGAATGTGATGCTGTTTCCCCGGTCGATTGATCCCAAGGCCATGCCGGCGGTGACGGAGTTCGGCAACTTCGAGGGGACCGGCGAACTCAGCCGCACATTCGCCCCCTTCGTCCCCGGCGCCGGAGCCGGCCTCCAGGCCGACATGCGCCTCAACCTGCCGGAAGGTCGCTTCCACGATCGGCAGGCCCTGCTCGGCGCGCTCGACGATTGGAAACGCTGGGCTGATGCCGCCGGCGTCGTCGAAGGGTTCAGCGCCTTTCAACAACAGGCGTTTCATGCCCTCCATCGCGGCGTGTCCGACGCGTTCGACCTGGCCCGGGAGGATCCCCGCCTGATCGAACGTTACGACACCGCCCCGCTCCTGCCCCGCAACCGCATCGATCCCCAGTGGAAAAACATCGACCACTACGCCACCAACGCCCTCACTCTCGGACGCCAGCTCCTGCTCGCCCGACGCCTTTGTGAACGCGGCGCCGGCTTCGTCACCGTGACGACCAGCTTCATCTGGGACATGCACGCCGACGTCAACAACGCCCCGATGACCATCGGCATGAAATATGTGGGCGAACCCTTCGACCACGCGGTGTCCGCCTTCATCGAAGATGTTGAGGCCCGCGGCCTGAGCGAGAAAATCCTCCTGGTCTGCTGCGGTGAAATGGGTCGCACGCCGGCCCTGAACAAGGACGGCGGCCGCGATCATTGGGGCAATCTCGCCCCGCTCCTCCTCTACGGCGGCGGGCTCAAGATGGGCCGCGTCATCGGCCAATCGTCCCGCGACGGCGGCGAGCCTTCATCGGACCCGGTCACCATGAAGGATCTCCTGGCCACCATCATGCACACCCTGCTCGACATCGGCCAGGTCCGCCTCCTGCCCGGCATCCCGCAGCGGGTCGTCGAGGCGATGACCAAGGGCGAGCCAATTCGCGGTCTCGTTTGAGGTAGGGCGCGCTCTCCGCAGCGCGCCGTCGGTGCGGTCAGCGAAGCGGACTGCCCGGCTGGCGGCCTCGGCCCGCCGCAGCTCTGAGCGAAGGCGGGAGCGCCCGCCCTGCTATGGGAAGCGTCAAGCGTCCAGTGCTCGAGAAGGGTTTATTTGTTCATTGAGTTGGGGAGTTGGAATCGAGAGCAAACTCGCGGCGAGCCCGAGGGGCTCGCCTTGTCGGGGCCACGAGGTTGCGTGGCCGATGGGGCCTCATCACAGCTTTTGGGGTTGAGAGGGAAGACGTTTTTCCAGCCACGTGTCTCAAGGAGCTGCTGGCTCCTGGCACAACCTGCTATCCGGGTCAGAGCTCTTGGGCTCAGCCCACTTTGACTTGTCCGTTGCGTCAGGCTGGAAAACGAGCGCGCCCAATCTACCGAACGGACCGCTCTTTGCGAGAGCGGACCAAGGGCGGGGGCGGGTCGCGCGCCGTTTTCCTTAATTGTTCTCATCCCCTCAATGGTCGAGGCCTTTTCCTGGTGCGGGGAAGTTTTGGATTAGACCATCTCCCACCCCAGCTTTTGGGCGGTCACCCGACCGGTCTTCCATTTCCATAAATCCACAAACAAGGCCCGGGCATAGGCCACGATGGCTTTTTTGCGCAAGCGTCGGTGCGCCTTGGCCTGCGCACCGAGGATGTGCTGCCACTTCTTGGTCAGCCAGTAATTAGGTTGGTGGCGCGCCATGCGCCAGGCCAACTCCACCAAGGCAGCTCGGAGCCGACGATTGCCAACCTTGGTGATGCTCAGGTCGCTGTGCGACGTGCCGGAGGAACTGACTCCCCCGGTTAAGCCCGAGTAACAACCGGCCTTACGCCAAGAGGGGAAGCGCTGCCAATCGCAGACTTCGGCCTCAATCGTCTCCAGCGTCAAATCCCCAGCCCATTTGGGTTGCTCCAAGCCTTGGCTGCGGCGGTGGGCGACGATCTGCTCGTCGATGCGCTTGAGCTCCTCATTGATGACTTCGATGATCTTGCGGTAAATCTGCAAATGCTCCACCAGCCAGGGCGCCAGCTGGGTCTGATGCATTTTCCAGGCCTTGGGCCGCCACCATTCATTGCTGATGGCCTGCCCCTGGGTCAGGACCAACCCCCGGCCTTGCGAGGCCACGCTCAGGCGCTGGCTTTGCAGCTGTTTGCGTTGCCGCGTCCAGACCCGTCGCTGCTCTTCGGTCACCGTGGGCACGCGCACCACCGAGAAGACCCTCGTATTGCCCGCCACATAACGGTCCAGCCGCCCCGCCAAGCCCAAGGTGTCGGTGTTGTCGTTGTTCACCCGGCGCCCTCGTTCATCCAGGCAGAAGGGGGCCACAACGATGTTTTGGACTCCCAGGTCCGTTAATTGCCGGTGGAGGGCAAACCCGGTGGGGCCCGCCTCGTAGCAGCTGTGCACCTGCTCGGAGTGCAGGACCAACTCCCGCGCCCGCTCCAAATGCGTCGCGGGATCGGCTCGCCGGGGCGGCTTGGGCCGTTGGCTTTCCTCTTGGATGCAGCTGACCACGGTGTGCGCGTGCACGTCCTGGGCCAGCTTGACCAGACCATAACGTTTGGGTTGACCGGCGGTGGATTGCGTGGATTTCTTTAGGTTGTAGTTCATACGGCTGGCAGCGTGTTCCTCGAGTGAGGGCGCCTGCCAGCTTCTTCATGTCATCTACCCGTTGTGCCCGCAGTTCACGACTCCTAAGCCACGTGCTGCATCGCAGGTCTCGCCACTTCTGAACCTCCCCTCGGGAGACGCCTTCTCCGCCGCTCTGCGGGGGAGAAGGTGTCCCGTCCCGCCCAGCGGGACGGGACGGATGAGGTGGAGCACTCCACGGAGCACGGCCCCAACTCACGTTCGGGTTCGAGGTCTCGCCTTCCCTGAACCTCGGAAATTGAACTTTGAAATCGGCAATGGGAAATTCCCCATGCCCTTGCTCCGCCCTAACCGGACGCCGCCACCAGATACCGCTTCACGAAGTCCTCATTCAACGTCAACCCCAGCCCCGGCCGGTCGGGCACGTCGATGTAGCCGTCGGGGCCGGCCTGGAACTTTTCCAGCGTCAACTCGTGGCGCATCGGCGAGTCATCGACGCAATCCTCGAAGATGAACGCGTCGCGGCAGGTGCACAGCCAGTGAAGCGACGCGGCCACGGTGATCGGGCTCGTGTAGCAATGGTTGCAGAGCCGCGCGTTGATCTCCTCCACCCGGGCCCGGATAAACGCGCTGTCGGTGAAGCCGCACCGGGACGGATCCACCTGGTAAATGTCCAGTGCGTGCCGATCGATGAACGGACGGAACGACTCGCGCCCGCACTCCGCCTCGCCCGCCGCGATCGGAATGGGCGACCGGTCGCGGAGCCAGACATAGCCGTCGATGTCCCAGGGCCGTAGCGGCTCCTCGAGCCAGCCCGGGCGAAACTCGGCGAACTGGTGGGCCCGGCGCAGAGCGGTGCGGGCGTCCCACACGCAGCCGGCGTCGATCAGCAACGTATTCTCCGGCCCGATGCCCTCGCGCGCGCCGCGCACCAACTCCAGATCCAGGGCCTCGCTTTGGCCCATCGGCTCCCACCCGAACTTCACCGCGCGATAGCCGCGCCCGATCCACTTGCGCCCGATGTCGCTGGTCTCCGCGCCATCGCGCCCAAACAGGATGCTCGCATAAGCAGGGATGCGGGCGTGATGCTTTCCCCCCAGCAGCGTGTGAACGGGCACGCCGAATTTTTTCCCCTGCAAATCCCACAGCGCCATGTCCACTGCGCTCATCGCCGCGATGGTCACCGAGGTGCGCCCAAAGTACTGCGTCCGCCGGAGCAGCTTTTGCCAGAGCCGCTCCGTCTCCAGCGGGTTCTCCCCGAGCAACAGCTCCCGCAGGCCGCAGGCAATGTTGTGGCTGAAGGGCGCGTCCACGATCGCCTTGATCACCTCAGGCGATGCGTCCGCCTCGCCCACGCCTTCCAGTCCGTCATCGGTGCGCACCCGGATGAGCACGACATCCTGGCAGCTGGCCGTCTTGGCCGCGACCTGGGGCACGCGCAGGATCTGACAAAGAATTTGGGCGATCTTCATCGGAGGGAAAGGCCGCGACGAAACAGTTCGAAGTGATAGAGCGCCACCACCACCAGCGGATGTTTGATTTGCCCGCCGGCCACCAGGCCGGGCACGTCTGCGATGGGCACCAGCCGCGTGAGCAAGTCCTCGCCGCTGTCCATCTGGCGTTCGTGCTGCAGGCGGCAATTCTCCACCAGCACCGTGTGGGTCGTGTTGCTCATGATCGCGGGATTGGAATAGACATCGGCCAGCACACGGGCGCGTTCCCCCGCATAGCCCGTTTCCTCCCGCAACTCGCGCACGCCCGTGTCCAGGGGCGACCGATCCGTTCGATCCATGACGCCGCCCGGGATCTCCAGCTCGACGGTGTTCGACCCGTGCCGATACTGCTCGACCATCACCAGCTGTTCGTCCGGGGTCACCGCCAGCACGTTCACCCAATCCACGCTGTCGATGATGAAAAAGTCATGCTTTTGGCCCGTGCGCGGGGAGATTTTTTCATCGCTCCGGATGGAGAAAATCCGGTAGTCGGCCAGCGGCCTCGACCCGACTTTGGGCCACGGCTGGATCATGACCGAGGCTCCTCTTGGGCCGCCCAACCCTGCCGCATCAGACCCAGCAGATGAGCCAGCGCCTGCTCGTAGGTCCGTCCGTCCCGCGCCGATAACTGACGTGCCCGTTTGTCGAGCTGGGCGGCCATCTCGCCACATTTCGCGGCGGGACAACCCCACTGCTCGAGCAAACGGGCGATCGGCTCCAGGTCCAAGCAGTTACTTGAGGGAGTCCTTGGGAACGATCTTGATGCTCTTCACCTCGACGCGCTCGGACGGCTTGCTGTTCTCGCCGCTGCCGCTCCGCGCCGTCGGGGTCGTCGCAATCTTCTCCAAAACATCATCGCCGCGGATCAAAACGCCGAACGCCGTGTACTTCTGATCAAGGAAGCTGGCGTCCCCATGGCAGATGAAGAACTGGCAGCCGGCGGAATCCGGGTTGGCGGAGCGCGCCATGGAAATCACCCCCCGCTGGTGGGAGCGGTTGTTGAACTCGGCCTTGATCTTGTAGCCCGGATCGCCCGTGCCCCACATCGCTTCCTTGGTCTTGTCCTTGGTCAACGGATCCCCGCCCTGGATCATGAACCCCTTGATGATGCGGTGAAACGCCGTGCCATCGTAAAATTTTTCCCGGGCCAGCTTCTTGAAGTTCTCGACTGTCTTCGGGGCCACATCGGACCAGAACTCCAGGACCATGTCGCCCTTGGTGGTTTCGATGACGGCAACTTCGTTGGTGGTGCTCACGGGTTTCGCTTCCTCTTTCTTATCTTTGGGTTTGTCTTCGGTTTTGTCCTGGCCGAACGCGGCCGCGATGCTCAGCGCCACGCCGAGCAACGATGTCATGAACAGGCGTTTCATTGCGGGCGAGAATGGCACGAAGCCCGACAAAGTCAACCGGCGGAAGGCGCGCGGCGACGGGATGCGCCGGCGTCCGGGTCGGGCGACAAGTCAACCGCACGTTCTAGAAATCGGCAGGTAGGGCGCCCCGCACTGCGGGACGCCGCTGGTGCGGACTGCCGGCGGGCGGCGGCGGCTTCGGCCCGCCGTAGCTCTGAGCGAAGGAGGGAGCGCCAGCCCTACCTGCCGCAGCGACCGATTCCTGTCCCACGTGGGACAGGAATCGGTCGTGACAAAACGACAACAAGTTCTGCGCCTCAGCCCGGGTCCGGGACGTTCTCACTCTCGACACCACGCCCGTGTCGCTTCAACAATCGGCCAAAGCAACTCGCGGCTCATGAACTCACGTCTCTTTTCCCTCCCGCTTTGGCTCTCGCTCGCCCTGCTCCTCAGTCTTGCTCGCGCCCACGCAGCTCCCGCCGCGGACTACAACCTCTTCGCCCGCTCCAACCTCGTCGCCTGGTGCATCGTTCCGTTCGACGCCAAAAAGCGCGGCCCCGAACAACGCGCCGCGCTCCTGGAGAAACTCGGGTTCAAGTCGTTCGCCTACGACTACCGCGCGGAACACATCCCGCAGTTCGACGCCGAGATGGACGCGCTCGAGCGCCATCACGTCCGGCTGATCGCCTGGTGGTTCCCCACCACGCTCAATGACGAGGCCAAACAGATTCTCGCCGTGCTCGAACGCCATCACCTGCGAAACGTCCAGCTCTGGGTCACCGGCGCCGGCGGGCCGACCGCCTCGCCGGAAGATCAGCGGTCCCGGGTTGACACGGAAGCCCGCCGCCTCAAGCCCATCGCCGAGGCCGCGTCGAAAATCTCCGCCCAGCTCGCGCTCTACAACCACGGCGCCTGGTTTGGCGAGCCGGAGAACCAAATCGCCATCATCCAGCGCCTGCGTCAGGACGGCATCACCAACGTCGGGATCGTCTACAACCAGCACCACGGCCACGATCACCTCGAGCGCTTTCCGCGGCTGCTCGAGCAAATGAAGCCGTATCTGCTGGCGTTGAATCTGAACGGCATGACGCGCGACGGCGAACAGACCGGACGCAAGATCCTTCCGCTGGGCCAGGGCGATCTCGATCGCGGGCTGCTCGACGTCATCCAACGCAGCGGCTGGCAGGGCCCGATCGGCATCCTCAATCACACGGACGAAGACGCCGAGGGTCGCCTGCTCGACAACCTCGACGGGCTCGACTGGCTGCTTCAACAACAGCCCGGTCACCCGGTCGGCACCCGGCCGGTGCCGCGCACGTGGCGTCCGCCCGATGCGCCGGCGGCCAAGCCTGCGGCCAAAGGCGCCGCGTCGCTCGCCCCGGCGTTCGGCCCCGCGCTCGACGGCGGCTTGGTGGAGGAAGGGAAACCAGCCTTCCGGAGCCTTCCCTTGACGATTGAATGCTTCGCGCGGCTGCGGACCAAGGGCGGGTTCAACATCCTGGTCGCCTCGGATCCGAAGCCTTCGGCGGATCATTGGGAGCTCTATTCCTACGCGGGCAGCGGCGTGTTTTCCCTTTACCAGCCCGGCCGCGGCGGCGAGTTCAAATCCACGGTCGATGTCTGCGACGACCAATGGCACCACCTCGCCGCCGTGCTCGAGCCCGACCGCGTGCGCCTGTATGTCGACGGGGCGAGCGTGCTCGACCGAACCGCGCCGCGCCGAACCGGCGAGGCCGCGCCGGGCGGCTTGGCGTTTGGTCGACTGGTCGAAGGAACCATCGGCTGCGACGGGCTCATCGATGACGTCCGGGTGTCGCGCGGCAGCCGAACCTTCTCCGGCCGGCCGGTGAATCCTTTGACCAAAGATGACACGACCATTGGCTTGTGGCATTTCGACGACCTGCCGCAGCGCGCGGACGCGGTTGCGAACTCGTCCGGGTCGCGCTTTTGGGCGGTGGAGGACGCCGGAGCCCGCGCGAAGTTGCCTCTTTATAAAACCATCCCGGCGGCCACAAGCGCCGAGCTCACGCTGGCCAGCGGCCTGCCGAAGCGGGAGACCTACCGGACCTGGCACCGATCCCACGGCGACAACGGCGGCACGCGCTATTCCGCGCTCGACCAGATTCATCGCGGCAACGTGAAGCAGCTGGCCACGGCGTGGACCTATCATTCGCGCGACGGGAACGGGAATCTCCAGTGCAACCCGATCATCGTGGATGGCGTGATGTTCGCCCCGACGCCCGGCAAGCACCTGGTGGCCATCAACGCCGAGAGCGGCGTGGAGCTTTGGCGGTTCAAACCGGACGGCCGCCCGGCGTTTCGTGGGCTGATCTACTGGCCGGGACGCGCCGAGGCGCCGGCCCGCATTCTCTTCACAGCCGGCCAACACCTGTACGCGCTCGATCCCAAATCCGGCCAGCCGATCGCCGCATTCGGCCACGCCGGGCGCGCCTCTCTGCCCGGCCAGAGCCAGGGCGATTTTGGCGCCGCCACCGCGGGGCCCACGATTTTCGAGCACATCATCGTTGTGCCCGGGTTCGAAAAGGACGTGTGGGGCTTCGATGTGGCCACGGGCACGCACCTGTGGACCTTTCACACCGTGCCGCACGCCGGCGAGTTTGGGCACGAGACCTGGGACGCGCCCGAGCCGTACGGAGCCAACTGCTGGGCCGGCATGGCGATGGACGACGCGCGCGGCATCGCCTACATCACCACTGGCGGCCCCAAGCCGAATTTCATCGGCACCGGCCACCTGGGCGACAATCTCTTCGCCAATTGTCTGGTCGCGATTGACGCCCGGACGGGACGTTACCTCTGGCATTTTCAAGAGATTCGGCATGACCTGTGGGACCTCGACATGTCCGCGCCGCCCAACCTGGCCACCATCACGCGCGATGGACGACGCGTCGACGTGGTCGCAGCCACGACAAAGATCGGCAACACGCTGCTGTTGGATCGGGTGACCGGCAAACCCGTCTTTCCGTTCCGCCTGCGCCGCGCGCCGACCAGCACCCTGCCCGGCGAGCGCACGGCGCCGTATCAGCCCGATGTCGAGCTGCCCGAGCCCTTCCTGCACATGGAATTCACCGAGGCGGATGTCGGCGGCCGCAACGAGGAGATGCGCGAATGGGCTCAGACCCGCTTCGCCAGCGCCAGCCGCGGCTTTTTTGTGCCGTGCGCCGAAGGCCGCCCCAACCTGTTCCTCGGGATCGATGGAGGCGCCGAATGGACCGGCGCCTGCATCGATCCCGACACCGGCCGGCTTTACGTCACCGCCAACCACGTCGGCTGGATCATCTCGGCCATGCGCGACGATGAGCACGCCGATGACCTGAACGCGCCGAAGACGCGCGGACGCCAGGTCTACGAGCAAACCTGCCTGACCTGTCACGGCCCGACCCGGCTTGGCATCAGTACCTGTCCACCATTGCGCGGGCTGCGCCATCGCCTGACCGATGAACTCGTCCGCAAACAGATCCATGACGGCAAGAATGCCATGCCCGGTTTCCCGGATCTGGCCGCCGCCGACGTGGGCGCGCTGCTCGATTACCTGATGCTGCGCGATGGCTTCGTCAAGGCGCGCACAGTGGCAGGCGAGCGACCCAGCTATACCGTCAGCGGTTACCCGAAGTTCTATGACCCGGACGGGTTCCCGGCCAACAAGCCGCCGTGGGGCACGCTCAATTGTCTCGATCTCAACACCGGCCGCATGGTCTGGCGCGTGCCGCTCGGATTTGACCCGCGCCTGAAAGACACCGACCTCAAAAACACCGGCACGGAAAACTACGGCGGCGCCATCGTGACCGCCGGCGGCCTCGTGTTCTGCGCGGGAACGCGGGACAACCTCATCCGCGCGTTCGACAAGGAGACCGGCGCTGAGCTGTGGTCGGCTCAACTCCCCTGGACCGGCAGCGCCCCGCCCGCCAGCTACGAGGTCAACGGCCGCCAATACGTCGTCATCGCCGCCACGGGTGGCAACAAGCTGGGCACGCCCTACGGCGACGCCTACGTGGCCTTCGCCCTGCCGCGCTGAAATTTGAGCATCATCACGAAACCGGAAACAGGGGGGTGATTTTAAACACAGAGACACAGAGGGCACAGAGAGCAAGAAGGCGTCAGGTTTTCCCTCTCTGTGTCCTCTGTGCCTCTGTGTTTAAAAGCCCGTCTTCAATTCCTGCCCCGGTTCGCACCATGTTTGCTCGAACGCCCGCTGCGTCTCCACCGTCCAACGCCCATTCCGCCAACACCACTGCACAAAACCATATGCCCATTCCCCCACTCAAACTCTCGCTGCTCTGCGCGGTGGTGGTGGCGTTAGCCACCTCGCTGCCCGCCGCCGATCAGGCCCCCAGCCATCGCCTCATGTTTTTCGAGTACGGCAAAGGCCCCAACCGCCTGCTCGAACTCGACGCGGCCGGCAAAATCGTTTGGGAACACAAGCCGCCGAGCATCGCCGTCATCTTCCAGGTGTTGCCCAACGGCAATGTTCTCTACGCCTACGGCGGCAAGCCCACCGGCGTTCGCGAAGTCACACGCCAGGGCGCTGAGATGTGGAACTACGTCAGCGCCTGTCCGCAGGTGCTCGGCTGCGAACGTCTGCCGAACGGCCACACCCTCGTCGCCGAACAGGGCCCGTGTCGTGCCGTCGAGGTCGACGCCAAAGGTGCGGTCGTGCGCGCCACGCCGCTCAAGACCAGCCACGAAGGCTATCACCTCCAGGTCCGCAACGTGCACAAGCTCGCCAATGGAAACATTCTCGCCGCCCACGAAGGCGAAGGCGCCGTGCGCGAGGTCGACGTCGACGGCAAGGTGGTCTGGGAATACTCCGGCGTCGAAAACGCCGGCGACGCCCAGCGTTTGCCGAACGGCAACACACTCATCTCCTGCGGCACGCAAAAGCGTGTGCTCGAGGTGACGCCCGACAAGAAGATTGCCTGGGAATTCACCGCGGCCGACGCGCCCGAACTGAACATCACGTGGGTCTCGAGCATCCAGCAGCTGCCCAACGGGAACGTGCTCGTCGGAAATTTCATCCGCGGCCAGGAAGGCAAAGGCGCGCATGCCTTCGAGGTCACGCGCGACAAGAAGGTCGTTTGGCAATGGGCCGACCATTCGTTCATCAAGTCGCTCACAACAGTGCGGGCGGTGGATTGACGGAAAGGACGAGCCGATGAACGGATATCCGGCGTTTGCCAGGATGAACAAGCCAACGGGCAATACCCGACGGCGACTTTCCGCCCGTGTAGTCTGGTTCTTACTCGGCACCGCGCTCTTCGCAGGTCAGGTGCAGCGCGCTTCGGGGATGTACATGATCCAGCAGCTGGTCGACATTCCCATCGGACGCCTGCTGACCAACTTCACGGCGCGCCTGGCGACGAATCCCACCAATTACGAGCTGACTTACGACCTGGCCAGGCTGCATTCGATGGCCTATGCGCTGACCGAACGCGAGAACGTAAGTGTCGAACCAAAAGCCGGGCGTCCCCAGTTCGCCCCTCCCGGCACGGACACCGGCGTCCCGCGAAGCTCCAAGCCAGATCAAACCCCCGTCGAAAAGGCCTTCGGTCGTCGTCACCTGACCAACGCCATTCTTCTTTACGATCGCGCCATCGTGCTGCTCAAACGTTCGACCAACTCCAACCCGCAACGGGAGTGGCTGATTTTACCTCTGGAGCTGGGCCGGGCGTGGTGCATCGATCGGGCCGGCGACCATGCCGGAGCGATCGCGGCCTATCGGCGCGTGCTCAAACTTGCCTGGCAAAAAGAAGTCATCGGCGATTTCAGCTTCGCCGACTGGGTCCGCGGGGCCTGGGACGCGGTCCGGGCCGGAAAAAGCCCGCTCAAGGTCGGGCCGCCCCAGCGGTCACTCGGCGATGTTGTCTACAGCCATGAGACCATCGTTTACTTGCGCCGCCTGCTCGATCCGGTTCGTGACGCCAAGGAACTCGCCGAGCTCAAGGAGAAGGAAAAAACGCTCGCCGGCATGGGTCGTTGGGTCACTCCCATCGTCGTGCCGGTGGCCGGGAAAACTGAGCTGCCCGATCTCGTGTCTTCAAAAACCCGCGTGCGATTTGATTTGGATGGCAGCGGACGTCAGCGCCATTGGGGCTGGCCGACGCGTGATGCCGCATGGCTGGTCTGGGACCCGAAGGGGGAGGGCCAAATCACGTCGGGCTTGCAACTGTTCGGCCAGGTCACGTTTTGGATCTTTTGGCCGAACGGTTACGCCGCGCTCTCATCGCTGGATAACGATGACGACGGCGCCCTCACCGGCAGCGAACTGGACGGACTCGCTCTGTGGCTGGATGCCAACCAGGACGGGGTCAGCAACGCCGGCGAAGTCCGGCCGCTGCGCGAGTGGAACATCACGCGGCTCGGTTGCCGGGCCGAACGGAATTCCGACGGAGGATGGTGGTGTCCGGCGGGGGTGCGGTTTGGGGACTCCGACTCACAACCAACCTATGACTGGCTGGCACCGGCCGACCCGAATTAGGGTCGTGACGGCCCACACCGCCATCTACTGAGCGTCGCCGATTCGAAGCATGGCTCGGTCCTCTCCCATCCGCGTCCATCTGAGTGTATCTGCGGTAAGACAATCTCCTCTCTGAAATTTCGCGCGATCTTCGGGCAGACAGGCCTTTCTGTCTCAAACGTCACCTGGTCACAAACCCCGCGTCAGCCCAGTCGGCAAAATCCTCCCGCGATCCATCCCCGGCATCCATTGCCACGAGACTGATCCTCCGCGCGCCGGCTGGGATGGGCACGTCGAATCGCCAGGCCAGCGACAGCACGCGCATGACGGGGCTGGCCGCGGCCTCGCGTCCGTCGACAAACACCTTGAACACCACGCTCGGGTAGCGAGCGAGATTGGAACCGTTGCTGACGCCGACAAGATTCTCGTCGACGCCGGCCAGCGCAACGAACCGCTTATAGCCCGGCTGGAGCTCATAAGTCACCTCGCACGGCGCGTGCACCCCGAGGCCGTGGGCGTGGACGCCGCGATTCACTTTCAGCGGCTGGCCGAGATTCGACCGGTCTTTCTGCGGCGCCTGGGTGTTGCCCGAATAGCGCACCTGACCGCCATAGGTGTGCCCGAAGCCAACGCTCCGCGTGGCTTTCAGGTCGCCGATGAAAACGTCCGGCGCCGAAGGGACCGGCAACAACCTGGCGAAGACTCCCTCCGATTCGCGACAGACGGCGCGTCCATTCTGGAATGCCGCCACTCGCAGCCGAACGGAGTTTGAAACGACCATCGGTCCGGCGTAGGGCAACGCGGCGAGAGTGGGCGCGGTGCCGTCCAGCGTGTAGCGAATCTCGGCCCCGGGCTGCAGCGGCGTCGTCAGGGTCACCGTGACGGTTTGCTCGAACAGATGGGGGCGCTGGGTCGTGCCCCACGGCGTCACGCGCACGGGGTCGAGCACCGCCTGGGAATCCCAACGGCCGAGCCTGGCCAACTCCTGCTGAAAGTGGATCGTGGGCGCGAGGTGTTTCTCAAAATGTTCGATGACCTGTTCGGTGTTGAGATCCGGCGTGAAGCTGCGCGCCGGATCGTAGCCCGGGTGCGCATCCGTCATGTCCCGCGCCAGCACACACTTCAAGCCTGCGGATTTCATCGCCTTCAATCCCATCGGCTTGCCCAGCAGACAGACCTGCGTGTGAAAGCCGACATAAATGAGATGAGTCAAGCCGCGCTGCCGGCAGATGGCATAGACCTCGGCTTGTGTGTCCGGCATGAGGTCATCGTCCCCGATCCGCAAGGCCGGGTGCATGCCGTCCCAGCCGTAGTTCACCGCGCAGCGCTCGCGTCCGCACGCGCAGCCGCCGGCATCGGGCACCGGCGGGCAGGTGACCTGGACGATTGTCGGCACGGGAGCGGTTGCCATCGCCAGTGCGGCCTCGCGTTGCGGATAGCCGACGTAATTGTCCACGACGTCGCTGGGGCAGAGCATCACCGTCATGCCGAGCGCCCGGGCGGACTCCAGCGCCGCGTTCAGGCGCGGCACGATGGCGTCGACCCGCATGGTGGCCGTTTTGCACCAGTGAAAATTCCAAACGTCCACCGCGATCACGCCGACCCGCCGTGGATCGACCTTCTCCGAGGTCAAGCGAATGGACCCTGTGGCCGGGTCGCGGGCCTGCAGAGTGAGCTCAATCTCTGCAGCGCGGCCCGGCAGGCCCGTGAGCAGAGCGCCGAACCAGCAGGCGAGCGGCAGTGCTCTGAACGAAAGGCGAGACAGGACGGATTTCATTGGCGGGGAGCGAGTTCATCGAGGACGCGCCGGAAGCAATGGGCCTCGGTGTGGCCGGGTCTTTTCGCGTCCTGTTCGGCCTTGCGACCTTCATATTGGTCGAGAAAATTTCCCGCGCCGGACCAGACCGTCTGGACGACGCCGAGGAACCGGTCGCGCATCGCGCGCGTCGAGGATTCGCGGAACCGGATCATGTCGCGGACCTGGGCGGCGGCTGTGTCGGGGTTTTTCCACGGACAACTGACGACGCTGAGGCCTTTCATCGCGAAGTAGACCGCGGTCTGGTCGGCGCGCTCGTAATGCCAGTCGCAGATGACAATGTCCTTCGGGATCAGATCCACGGCGGCGTGGGTGTCATTGAAGCTTGCCTCCCACTCGCCGATCCCCGTGGCGCGGCCGTCGAGCAGCCGATCGCCCCAGATCCAAAGCTGGCGTCCGGCGGGCTTAAGATGTTCGCGGATGGTTTTCACCTCGTCGGCGAACAACTCCGCCTTGTTCCGCCCGCGGCAGCGTGGACATTGCTCTTCCCCGAGATAAAACACTTCATCCATGCCGGCGTGAAACGCGTCGGCGCCGAAGGCGTCGCAAACTTCATCCACAAGGGCAAAGACCACCTCGTGAACGTCGGGATGGCGCGGGCAGTAGCTTTTGCAATAGAGCCGGTCGGGATTGGGCCAGGAATACTTCTCCGGCAACCGGACGTTGGGGGTCTCGTCGAACTCGGGATGAACGCGCAGGAGCCGGCCGCTGCTCGACTGCCACGACTGGTGTCCGAGCAGGTTGACCAGGGGCACGACGCGGATGCCGTTGGTCCGGCAGACGGCGGCCAGCTTCTGCGCTTGCGCCTTGGACAGGCCGCCGCGATCCGCCATTTCCGGGCGGCTGCTGAATTGGAAGCCGTAATCGACGCGGAGAATGAGCGTGTTAATCGCGCGCGGGGCGAGTTCGCGCTCAATGAAGCCGACGAACTCGTCGATCCGATTGGGAGGTGGTGCGGGTATGCACAAGCCACGCACCGGCAAGGTGCGCGGCAGCGACGTTTCCGCGCACCAACTGTCGCGAGCCAAGATCGATAGGCAAACCGACAGGAGAAGGAAGGTTCGAGTCATGGAGTTATCTGTTTGCTGGCGGAGGAATCGTTGGGCGCGGGTCGGCGAACGGGAATCGATGCAGTTGCCCGCACCGCCGGCGCGCCAGGTAGGGCGGGCGCTCCGCCGCCCGCCGCCCAAGGCAGGTTGCGAATTCCATCCGCATCTCTCGGCGGATAGTAGTCCAGTCGCCCGCACCGCTGGCGTCCCGCAGTGCGGGGCGCCCTACCTCACGGTTCATGGGAGGCATCTGACCAAGACAGCACCGTTCCGTCCAGAGTCCAGTTGGGTCGGCGGCGTGCGAGCCGATGCGAGCGCATGCCGTCGGGCCGGGCGATCAGGCTCCGGCAGCAACGCCGGCCGTCACGGCTGCGGATTCTGTGGCGGGTGGTTGCGCCGCGGGTTCGGGGGAGCGAAGCGCAGTCCGGGCGATGAGGTCGTGGACGAAGTGAAGCTTTTCCACCGCCGGGGTGGAAAGGACATACGGATAAAGATCGGGGAGCCCGGCTCCGCGATTGAGGGAATTCAACGCGCAGGTCAGGGAGAGCCAGTTGCGCAGGAGCGCGTCGAAACCATCCGGGTCGGCCAGGGCAAAGGTCGGATCGACGGGGTCGGATTTCAGGACCTTGGCCGCCTTCCGGCGCGGGCGCAGGACCAAGCCAACCCCGGCGGCGGTCTCCAGAGCATCAACCATCTGAAAGTAGTGCCCCCAGGTTTCGGCCCAATCCTCCCACGGGTGCACGCTGGCGTAGGCGCTGACGCAACGCGCGGCCCAATCGGGCGCAGGGCCGTTGGCATAGTGGCGTTGGAGCGCCTCGGCGTAATCCGCACGCTCGTCGCCAAAAAGGGCGCGAAACGGCTCCAGATCCGGTGTTCCGTCGATCAGCGTATCCCAGTAAAAGTGGCCGGATTCATGGCGGAAATGGCCCACCAGCGTGCGCTGCGGCTCGTGGAGTTCCGTCCGGCGACGTTCCCGCTCGGCGTCGTCCGCCTCGGCCAGATTGACGGTGATGACGCCATGGTGGTGGCCGGTCAGGACGGGAGGTTGCGCGGGATCGTCGGCGAGAAATCGGAACTGGAGACCGCCGCCGGGCGTGCCCGGGAAGGGGGCGGTGGGGAGTGACCATTGGCGCAACGTGTAGATCAGCCGTCGTTTTGCGACTTCCATTTTGTGCCACAACGCGCGCTGGGCGGGAACCGTGGCGTCCGGGACCACCGCGTTCAAGCGGCAGGCCACGCACAATTCATCGGGCTCGTCGGCCGGCACATACCAATTGCAAACGCCGAAATTCACTCCGTTTGCGCACGGTCGATACAGGCGCCCCTGGGAGGCCGCACTCCGGCTGGACCAGCGCTGATCCGCCGCGGGCTCGAGCGCGGCCATCTCCATGACGTCAGGCAGAAAGCCGAGGACGTGGCCGCACTGGAGGCACGAGACGTTTTCGAAAAAGACGAGGGCGCCGCACCCGTCACAATCGAAGACATTCATCGCGCGGCGCGGGACGAAGGGCGCCGGGCCGATTCCCGCCCGGCTGGAGCGGCGGACGGCGCAGCCGATTCGTCGACTGAGAGCGTCACGCTGGCGTCGCCGCGCAACGCTTTGGAATACGGGCAGGTTTGGTGCGCCGCATCCATGAGGTTCAGGACCGCAGCACGGTCAATTCCCGGGACGCTGGCTTTGAGTTGAACGGCGAGCCGGTAGCCACCCCGGTCATCCTCCAACAGGCTGACGAGCGCCCGGACCTGGGAACCCGTCATGGCGACGCCGGCTCGTTTTGCGGCGTTCACCAGCGCGCCGTGATAACACGCGGCATACGCGCCTGCGAACAGCAGCTCGGGATTGGGTCCGCGTTTTTCAATTCCCGGGTCCAGCGGGTTGCCCAACGCGACACTGAGCAAGCCATCGGGATCCGCGAGAGATCCCGAGCGCCCGCCCGTGGACACGACTTCAGACGTAAAGATGGTTTTCATAATGCAAACGGTGAGGGTGACGCGCGGCGCATTCGAGACGACTACCGTTGTCCCTCGCGCGAGCGCGCGCCGGAGGCCGAACCGGGCTGGCGCGGCGCACCGCGGAACGAGGTGGACTGACGTTCGATCTCCTGTCGGTCCGCGGGACTCCGAAGCGCCCGGGCGGAGGGGGCACCGTGCGGATCCCGGGTCTGGATCCCGCCCTGATCCAGGCTGTCCAGCGGCGATCGGTGGGCCGGCTGCGACGGTGAAGGGCGCAGCGAGGCCGCTTGATTGAGCTGTTGCAGCAGGAACTGCTCAGCGCGAAGCCAGTCGTCAAGCTCATGGCCATCCTGGCGGCCGCGATCGAGAAAAAGACGATACGCGGCGAGACAGATGTCTTCGTGAGATGGCCGGCGGAGTGATTCATCCGTCGACGGAGAAAGGGCGGTAGCGGGAGCTGATTTACGCATAGACAATTCGTTTGCAGGACACGTGCCAGGAGCAAGGGTGGGCCGCAGGCGCGAAATTCCTGGTGACCCCACCTGCGCGGTTCGAAGCCGGGTGCAAACTGCACGGCGGCTCAAGGCAGTTTGCAATCGGCCTTCACCTGGCGCGCGTGGGGCAATTCCCGAAAGGAGAACGTCGATGGCCGATCATTCGCCGGTTTTCTTGAAGATCCTCTTGGAGATCCGCTTGTCTCGAAGGCCCAAGTTCGGGCTGGAACACGGCGTGCTGAAACGGACTGCAGAGCGTTGAACACCGCTCAACACGGTCGCAGGAGACAGCCCGCTGAGAAATGGGAAGACCGTTAACAAAATTCCAGCGGGACCCCTGACCCGGCGCGGCGGTTCGGGTTCGCCCGGATCGCCGCAACTTAACTTTCTTGCCCGACTCATGGTTGGGGTTGTTTGACCCAAAACATCGTCTGTCGTCTGGCTTCGAGGAATCAGGGTTATGGCCATCTGGAAAAATCTCAAAAGCGGTTACGAGCGACTGAAGGCCGGTCGGCCTGGCGAGCGGTTTATCGAGCTTCACGAGTACTGGCGCGAGCACGGGGGTGGGCCGGCGATGACGGTCGTCATCGTCGTGGTGGGAGTTGTCCTGATGGCGGGCGGTTTTCTGCTCGGGTTGGTGCCGGGTGTTCCGGGGATCGTTCTGGGGTTGTTTGGCGCCGCCCTGATAGCGATGCCATTTCGCCGAGCGGCTGTCTGGATGGATTGGTGCGAGCTGCGACTCCGGCGAACCTGGCAACGCATCCGTCGCCCGACGGCCCATCGCTGAACCGGCCGGGCGGGCGGAGCTAGCGCCCCCACGAGCGCGCGCGGTGGTGTGGTGTCCTCTGCCGACTGTCTTCCATTGATGCCGCCGCAGGGTCCCGCCTGACCAAAAGTGAGGGCGACCTGCCAGGCGACTCTCCCGCGCCCAACTTCATCTTCTGCCTTTCAAATCCACCGGGAGGCCCCGCAGTATTGCGGGCCAGCAAAATCCCGAGCATGAACGCGCCGTCCTTTCGAGCGAGCTCTGTCGCTCTCGTGTTGTTGTCGTTATCCATCGGCTGGGGGATCCGGGGCAACTACGGCCATGAAGCTGGCGCGATGATCCCGGGGGCGCTGGCGGCGGTGGCGATGGCCCTGGTGTCCGGGCGAAGCGATTGGCGAAGCCGCGTTCCTTACTTTGCGTTCTTCGGCGCGTTGGGTTGGGCGTTTGGCGGATCAATCGCCTACATGGTCCCGGCGTCCTACACGTTCTCGGGAGATTTGGCCACGCAGGTCTATGGCTTTTTTGCCACGTTTCTCGAAGCGTTTCTCTGGGCGGGCTTGGGCGGGGCGGCCACAGCCTATGCGGCCGCGGAGGAACGGGAAAACTTGACGGCGATCTTCCGACCGTTGCTTTGGGTGATGGCCGCATGGGCCCTCCAATACATCCTGCAGGACACTCCCTTCCGGCTGCAGGACCGAATCTTTGCCGCCTTCGGCGCCGATCGTTCGGACTTTCGTCAGCGCGATCCGTTGTATTGGCTCGACAGTGAATGGCTGGAGGCGGTGCTGGCGCTGGCGGCGCTGGCCGCATTCGATCTCTGGGACCGGCGTTTCCAGCACGCCGGCCCGCTGGCCGCCCTCGCTACGGGCGGGGCGTTGGCCGGCGCGGGTGTCGTCTGGGGGCTGAAAGCCACCGGGATGAGCGCCCGGGTCGTCGCGGCGCTCGTCCACCCGCAAGGAGATCTCTCGAAGTTTTCGCCGGAGGATCTGGTGACAAACTGGCCGGGGATACTAACCAATGCCGGCCCGCACCTGGGCTGGATCCTCGGCGCGCTTGTCGGAGTGGTGATTTACTTTTGGCGCTACGGTGCATGGCGGAACGGCTCGGATCTCCTCGTCCGGATGGCGTGCTGGAGCCTGGTAATTTTCATTCTTGGGCCGGTGCTGCTCTCCAACGTGCCGCTGTTTCGCGACCTGGGCGGGTTCCGCCTTGCCCCGCCGCGGGGAGACAGCTGGGCGAACATTCTCGGGTGCTACATCGGTCTGGTTCTGCATTTTCGGAAGACCCGCCAGCCGGCGGTGATCTTCGCCGCAGTCCTGGCCGGAGCGCTCGGCGGGTTCGCACTGACCACGGCCCAGTTTCTCAAGCTTCTGCTTGTCTCCCCAGGCAACCCTGTCCTGACCAGCGACACGGGCGCCATTGAGTTCTGGAAGCATTGGCGGAGTGCGAACTGGCACAGTGTCATGCTGGAGCAATTCGCCGGCGTTCTCTACGGCTTGGCCATCGTCATCCCCCTTGGCCTGCTGGCCACGCGGCTGCCGATCCGCCCGGAGCCACCGAAACCGGAACCTCGCCCATGGACCAAGATTGTTGCGGTCCTGTTTGTCCTCAATGTCGTGGGTTACCTCAACATCGTGAAAAACGTCAGGGACTGGACCGAGGCGCGCCCGGTGGGCGGGGGGATATTTCGATCGGTGGAACCGGTGTTGCGCGCGCCGCTCGTGGGCGACATCCGGCTCTCGACTTGGACCTGGTTCACGATCGGCTGGGTGGCGTTCACTGCGGTCACGGCGTGGCTGCTGTGGCGGCACCGGCGCCAGCCCGTGGCGCTGATTCCGAAGAGCTGGGTCGGGCGCGGCCAGCTCTTCTATTTGGTGTTCCTCTGGATGATCGTTCTCGCCAATTTCGCCAAGGCGCTGGTCTCGTTTCACGAGAGCCGTCTCGCAACGGAAGGAATCATCACGGCCAATGCTCTCGTCTGCTCGGCGCTCATCCTTGGATTTATCCAGCCTGAAAGCGAAACACGGACAACCGACAGTTCGATCCAGGTGAATTGGGGTCGCCTCACGCGTCAGGCCGTTGGCTGGCTGGCTTTGTTTCTTGTCGGGGCCATGGCCCTTTACACCGCCGGGATCCGAGGACTCTACGGCGATCGCTGGGTGGGCTGGGGCGGACACAACCTCCGTTTCGGCGACGATGCGGACTGGCGTGCGAAGCCGATCCTGAGATCCGGCAAACACCGCTGACCGAATCACCAACGGTGGCAGACGGCCAATCGTGTCCCCGCTGGCTTGGCCTTCCCTTCAACGCCGGACCGGAGATTGCGGAATGCACGCCGACTACGAACTCGACCGTGCAATGCGCATTATGAGCCTCGAGGACCAGCCGGGCCGCCATAGATTTTCAACGAGTTGCAGCGCCGGAGAGCGCGGAGTGCCTGGCAGCAATCCTGCATAACGTATTGGTGTGAGACAGCGACACCAATTCCTCGGCTTTTTCCTCTCAGGAGGCATGGCCGTCGTTCTGGGGTGCCAGCAAGATGCTCCAGTTCCCATGGACCGCGGCTCGAATCGCCAGGCCGCGGTGCAGTTGGAGCGAGCCAAGCAGGAAACTCGGGAAGCGGTGGACGCCGCGCGCGACTATGCGTTTGCGCAGCGGGAGGAATTCGCCACACGCATCCGCGCGGAGGTGGCCACCTTGCGGGAGGAACTCCATCAACTCTCGGGCCGGGCCGATCAGGCGAGTGCAACGGTCAAAGCGGAATCGGCCCCTCGTGTCGAGGCGATCCAAAACAAGGTCGCGCAGTTGAGCGACCGGCTCGAACAATTGAAACAGACCTCCGAGCCCAAGTGGGAAGAATTTAAAACAGAGATTAAAGCCGCTTACACCGACGCGAAAGAATCGGTTCGCCAGGCGCGAGAGTGGCTCAGCGAAAAAATCGCTCCAAAACAATAGCGCCCTTCGGGGCGTGAAACGTGCAAGCCCGGCGGGATCCCCCCACCTTCCCACACCTGCCGGGTTTGCACCTTCTTTTTCCCATCGCGCACGCTTTGCACGAATAACGCCGGTGCTTTCAGCCCCGTGGCTTTCAGCCCGATGGGAACCGGGTCCGAACGCGGCGAGCAACAGCAAGGGAACACTCGCCAGAATCTGAGCGACCGGCAAAAGCCTCACCAGCAATTGGCGCTCGTCACGCCCGGCAACACGGTCTGTAACGTGCATAAACAGAATCTTCCCACTCCCGCCTCCAACTCTCACCAATGAGCTTCTAGTTTCCAGCCCCCGGCTCGGCTGGAGCCAGCACCACCCGGAAACCGAGATCGTCGAGACTGCCATAGTAGGTTCGCCAGACGCGAAAGGCGGACCGCGCGAAACGAGCCCAAAAATAGAAGCTTCCACCGCGAGCAGCGCGCTGGGAGTTGGCCGCAGGGGCGAGCGGGTCAGTCGTGGTCTGCGCCGCATAAAGACTCTCGCCATCGAGGCACCACTCCATGACATTGCCGTGCATGTCATAGAGGCCCCACGCATTGGGCGCATAGCTGCCAACAGCGATCGTGTGTCCGAGCCGGACGCCGGCCGGATTTTCGAAAGTGCCGCCGGGCGAACGATATTCGGCCCGGCCGTCGACGTTCGCCATGCCGGAGCGGAGATCCGGACCGAAACCGAACGGAGCTTGGCTGCCAGCCCGGCAGGCGTATTCCCACTCGGCCTCCGTGGGCAGACGATAGGCCCATCCGCGCGGCAGACGGCCAGCCAGTTGTTCCTGGACCGTGAGGCGCCCGCAGAAATTGGTCGCGTCCTGCCACGTCACTTTTTCCACCGGCAGATTTCCGCCGGGATTGGCGCTGGGGCGCGTGCCGACGATCTGATAGAACTCGTCCTGCGTGACTTCGAAGCGTCCCATCCAGAACCCACGGGTGATGAACACGCGATGGGCAAGCTCGGCGTCGGAGTGGTCCGCTTCGTCGAGCGGCGAGCCCATGGTGAACTCGCCGGGCGGCACATAAACCATGTTGGTTTGAGGTCGGAAAGGCTGGAACGCGGCGCGGTAGAACCGGTGCGCGTCGCCGACGCCTTTCCAGTCGGCCAGCCATGCGCCGCCCGAGGACAACACGATGTTGGTCAAAAATTGCCACGACCCCGGCCGGCCGGCCTCCCCGCTGAATTCCACCGTGCAAAGCGACGGCGACGGCCCCTCCAGGCGAACGGCCGGCACCATCGACATTTCGAGGCGAACCGGCGTGGCCAGGTCGTTGTCCAGCTCCCGCGCCGTGAATTTTCCGCTCGTCGCCCCGGCACCATCAATCGAAAACGTCGCCACGCCGTCCACCGCATCGTCGTCAGCCGAGGCCCTGACCTCGACCAACTGGTCGTCCTGCCAGTTGCTGGCCGTGAAGATGAGTCCGGTATTGGCGTTGACCGTCAGATCCGGATCGCCACCCAGTTTGCCGATCCGCGCGGCCACCGGCGCGACAGGCGGCGCATCCAAGTGGACGCCCACCAAGGCGCGGCCGTTTTCCGGGACTGCCAGATCGCGACGGGAGAGCGCAAAGCCAGGTTGCAACCGGGCCCCCTCCACTTGCAGCGTGGCGCCGGTCACGACGCCGGCGCCAATCCAGTTCGCGGCGGCCGTGTTGGGCGTCCAGCCGGAGGTGACGCTGTCGCACCGCCAATAACCAACCAGGCCCGCTTCGTCTCCGGTCAGCGATCTCCGAAAATTCGCGGCGATTTCCTGCTCGGAGCGCGCGAGACTCCAGACTCGCAGCTCGTCAATGTCCCCGGCCAACTGATCGCCAGGGATGACCGGCGAGGACCCAAAATACTCGAGCGGCAGCGGCAATGTTTCCCAGAAGCTGTCGACAAGCGCGCCGTTCACCAACAGGGCCGTGCCGTCATCCGACGCGACGAACGCGAGGTGGACCCACTGACCGCCCGGCGCCTGATAGTCGAAGAAAAGGTCGGAATCGCCGAAAATGGTCAGGCCAACCTGCCGCTCCGAATTGAACTGTTCGAGCTTCAGCGCGCCGGCCGGCCCGATGAAAAGCGGGGCCGAAGGTCCGGGCGCGTCGCGGCGCCGCACCCACATTTCCGCGGTCCACGGCGGCGGCAGCGAGGCGGCTTTGATAATCAAACGGCCGTTGGGCTCGCCAAAGTGCAGGGAATGATTGGCGGCGTCCTGAGCCGAAATGGCCGGAAACAGTACCCCCAGCAGGAGGTAACTCGAGCATAGTTTTTGATAGGTATTCATGGCAGCAGACCGGGGGCTTTGTCGACCATACCCGGTCACTGCCTTCTAAAGCGTGAGGCCAACGTTGTTGCAGGAATTTTCGATTCAAACGATGGGGCGGCACTTTCTAATAAAAAGGGGCCGACCTTTCAGTCGGCCCCTTTGGGCGGCTGCCAGGACGGTGGTGATCACCGGACCTGGAGCCGGTTGTCCACGCGCTGGACGCCTTCGATCGATCGCACCTTGGTCCCGATGTTCTCCCGCGCCTGCTCACTGTCCACCGTGCCGCGCAGCGTGACGACGCCGTTGTTCACCTGGACCTGGACGGCCTCAATCGAGTTGCAAACACGCTCGCAGAGCTGGACGTCTGCCGACCGCATCAAAACCTCCGCGCCCTTCGGCACCGGATCGGGCGGGGTCAGACGGCCGTCGCGCTCCACCCGATCCGTGCTGTTCGTATAAACATCCGTTTCCGGGCGAACCCGGGGACGGCCGTAGAAGCCATCCACAGACCTGGCCCACGCCGCATCGGATGCGCCCACCCACGCGCCAGCGGGGACCTTCTCCGCCGCGTTCAATTCCTCCCGCGTCGCCGCCAAAGTCAGCGTTTTGTGATCATCGCGACAATGGAGTGAGTCCAGGGGCACTGCGGTCCTGGTGCGACCCACACCGAACGTTCCGCCATGCGAGATGATGGCGTAGGGCGTCGCGCCGCTGTCCACATTGACAACGAGGTCATCGACCTTGCCCAGGGATTCATTTTGTTCGTTCCTCACCTCCATGCCGATGAGCCTGCTGGCCCTGATCTGGGAGGCAGAGTCGTGGCCGGCCAGAGCCGGCCAGGAAAAGACGCAGGTCATCGCGACGATAGACGGCGTCAGACCGCAGAGTATCCGTTTCATTGTAGTTCTATTCTCAAGTGTATTGATGGTCTCGTCCCGTCGGACGGGCCGGCCGTCAGTGGCCGGACGGGATCTTAAGATCAGGGATTGTGCCAACGGCGAAAAGGAGCCGGCCGGCCGGCAAATGGCCGGTTTGGTGCGAGCCGAGCCGCACCACGGATGCCGGGGCTGCCGAAAGGCGGCACCTACGTCGGGCGGACTGCAAGGCGCCCCCGGTCGCCTATTGCGATCCGCCCGGCCTCATCGGGACCTAAATGAGCAATGACCAATGCCACTTGCAACCTGAGACTCGCCGCGTGCCCCGTCCCTACTCCACGTAGCCTCGCCACACCCAGACGAGCGTGTCCGCGAGGGTCTGCTCGAACACCCTTTTATCGCAGTGACCGGTGCCTTTGCTGAAGACGAAGCGATGGTGGTATCCCTTGGCTTGCAGAGCCGTCGCGGTCCGCTCCCCGGCCATGACCCAGTTGTGGTACGTGGACTCGGGATCTTTGGCTCGCAGATCGTTGTCCGATACGTGGGTGAAGATCCGCAGCGGCTTTTTCTCGCTCGATTCAATCAGCTTCATGCTGGAGTGATATTCCCAGGCGCCGAGCGGAAACTTCGCCTCTTCCGCCGCGTCGTCGTCCTGCTGATCCACGAAGGTGCCGGAGTAGGCCATGATGCGGCGGAACAGGTCCGGACGGAACCAGCCCATGGACAGCGCGGCCGCGCCGCCGGAGCTGCAGCCAATCACGGCGCGGCCCCATGGATTTTTCGTGAAGGCGAGGTGGGGGTAGGCGGCTTTGATCTTTGCGTCAGCCAGGACGGCCGGCATGACTTCGTCATTGATGAAGCGCGCCATGCGATCGGACATCGTGTCGTACTCCAGGCCGCGCTCGCTGTTCTTGCCGTCATTGCCGCCGTTCTCCACCGCGATGGCAATGAAGGCCGGCAGCCGCCGGCGGGCATCCTTGGAGATCGTGAGATTATCGAGCGCATGGCGCACCAGCCCCAGTTGGCCCGGGCCGTCGTGAATGATGAGCACCGGCGCCGCCGTCCCGTCCCGATACGCGGCCGGGACGTAGACGAATATCTTCCGCTCCGTCCGGACGGCTTTCTTGTCCGGCTCGAGCGTCTTGTCGTCCCCCCTGAAAATTCTGCTGTCCGCCAGGCGCAGGCTGAACTCGAACGACTGTCCCTTCGAATGGCCGAGGTCGGTCAGGTCCGGATCGATCTTGTATTCGGGCCCGACCACGAAGTGCCCGTCCCCGTCGCTGCCGGGCTTTTCGGCATCGCGGGCGGTCTCGGCGGCGAACAATCCGGCGGTGCTGGCCAGGACGCAGGCGGAAAGGAGCAGGGAAATTCGCGGGGCGCTTCGGGGCGTGGTGTTCATGCGGCAGGAGTAGACGGAGCGGGCTGCCGGATCCATCACGCGAAGATGCGTCAGCGCGCGACCTGCTTTCGGATCAGCTTGAGCGAGGTGGCGTCGAACATCGCGGTGCCCTTGAGCGCGTAGAATTCGCAGACGAGGACAAGGTCCTCCTGGCCCGTCACGCGAAAGTCATAGGTCACCGTCCGCCAGTCCGGCGCATCACGAATCAGGGTGGCGTTGCGGTCGCCGGACAGGCGGAGGGTCACGCCCTGGTTGGTGGCGCTCTGGGCCGCGCTGAAACCGGCGTCGACGAGCTTCAGGCGCCCGACGAACTGGTAGGCGCCTTCGTCGAGGAAGACTTCCGCCCGCCAGGAGCCATGCGCGATGCGGTCCGGCGCTGTTACCTCGAGCGTTTCCTCCGGCGTGGCGCGTCGCCGAAACGACGGGCTGCCGGACTCATAGGAGCTTCGCCACTCGGTCAGGGCAAAGGTTCCGTCCGGCCCGAAGGCCACGGGTGTGGTCTCGGTTTTGAGCTGGGCCTGGACGCTGGCGGCACGCTGCACGATGCGTTCTTTCAGCCCGCCCGCCATGGCCATCTGGCGCGCGCGCGGGACGAGATCGGAAGCGAGGGCCAACTGCAGGCGCTCGGTGATCGTGTCGATCTGGCGGATCATGGCGGGAACGTCGTAGGCCGTGTTCAGCATCTGCTCCATCGCTTGCAGATAGCGCCGTCGTCCGGCCGGCACCTGCATAATCGCCCGGGCCACGAGGCCTTTCATCATGGGCTTGATGCTGCTGGTGGGGCGCCAGTTTCGGAACTGGCCAAACATCTGATCCATGCCTTGCGGCAGAAACACCAACCGGTCGATCGAGCGATCATGGAACACGCGGTAATTGTTTCGGTTCAGAGCGTAGCCGTCCCAGTGCATGAGCATGACCTCCGTCGCCATCATTTTGAAAAAGCGATCGAGATCCACCACAACACCCATGCGTTCGAGGCGGACGTTCAAGTTCGTTTCGGCGCAGGCTTCCGCCAGCAGATCCAGCTTCCGGCGGTCCACCACGTCGTCGCCCAGGGTGTCCAGGTCCTTGTCGATGTCCCGGGCGGTGCCGCAGTCCCAAAGCGCGCCGTGCGGGTCGGAAAAGTGGCGCCGAAGGAACTGGCGGTTCCAGCCTTCGAGCACGAGATACAGCCCAAGATCACGACCGTTGAGCGAGACCCGCGCGGGAAGCGCCCGCGGCGCCGGCAGCCCCGCCTTGCGAAACACCTCGCGGCTGACGATCTCGGACGCGTAGCTGCCGTCCTGGACCGAGTTGTTCAAGGAGATCTTCCGCAGCCCGTGAAACTCCTGTCCATCCACCCACTTGTCGAAATTCACCGTCAAGCCAGGACGATCGTCGACGTCGCGAAAACTGCCGAGGCTGCCTTTCAGATGCACCGCCACGTTCGTCCAGACCCTGCCGCCCTCGCGGATAGTGGCGGCAACATTCGTGCGCGTTTCCCGATTTCCATCTCGGCGGAATTCGTAGCCGCGCAAGATTTCCATCCCTGCCGCAGGAATCTCCACTTGAATGGACGGGACATCCTCCCGGGCGAAGAAACGGTCCGACTCGTCGCGGCTCAGTTTCTCCGCGGCACGGGTGGCGTCGACGGGAGCAAACACGGCTGCAAGCGTGAGGAACGTGATGGCCGTCGGGCGAAAAAGACAGATCGCAAGCAGACGACCTCGAATCTCGACCAGCGCCACGAACCGGGCGGGGCGAGTCGTGACTTGTCGGATGGGTTGGTCCATGGAGATTTCAGACGACGCGGTTGTTCGCGCTGTTCGGACAAGGCTGCACGATTGTCGGCCCGAGGCCAACGCGTCTGCGACCGTAGTTTTTCCGGCTGGGTAGTACAACCTTTTGTCGCGTACGCGACAAAAGGTTGTACCGGTTCGCTCGATTCTGCGGGGCCTTGGCGCGAAGAGAGGCCGGGTCCGTAGACCATCCGACTGGGGCATTGAAAAAAGTTCTCCCGCAAAGCAGTGAGAAGGCGCAAGGTGTGAGCATGATTTCGAAGACTTCTGAGGGGCGTCAGCCGGATCTGGTTCGACAATTCTCGGTTTTCATCGCGAACCGGGTTGGTCGTCTGCACGATCTGGTTCAACAGTTTTCGGGCGCGGCGGTGCATGTGCTGGCGTTGACCGTGCTCGACACGACGGACAGTTCGATCATCCGGCTGATCGTCGACGATCCGGACAAGGCGCGGGAGCAGCTGGTCAAGCACGAGTTCGCATTCACGGAAAGCCCGTTGGTCGTGGTGGAGCTTCCGAGCACCGAGGACCTGGCCCGGCTGATGGCCGCGCTGCTCGAGGCGGAGCTCAACGTGAACTATCTCTACTCCTTCATTCCGCACCCGAACGGAAAATCCCTGCTGGCGGTCAGCCTGGAGGACAATGAGCTGGCCGAGCAGGCGTTGAGTAAAAGCCGCTTCAAAGTCCTGCGGCAGGCGGACGTGTCGCGTTGAGCGGTGGCGGGAGGATGGATGGCGAAAAATTCGCGGCTCGGAGCCGCTCGATTTTGAGCGTGCGCTGAGCGGGGGTCTTCCGTACCTTCGCGCCTCGTTTTTATGGCGACGATTCAACCATTTGCCGCGCTTCGGCCGAAAGCCGAGCTGGCCGCCCGCATCTGCGAGCTGCCGTATGATGTCATGTCCTCCGAGGAAGCCCGGGTGCTGGCCGCCGGGAACGCGCTCAGTTTCCTCCACGTGAGCAAGCCGGAGATTGATCTGCCGCCGGGGACGGACCTGTATTCCCCCGCCGTGTATGCGAAGGGCCGGGAGAACTTTCAAAAGCTGATGACCGACGGCGCGCTGCGGGAGGATCCGGCCCCGCGGTTCTATTTTTATCGCCAGATCATGGGAGCCCACCAGCAGACGGGCCTGGTGGCCGCGGCGAGCTGCGAGGAATACCTGCAGGGCGTGATCAAGAAGCACGAGCTGACGCGCATCGACAAGGAGGACGATCGGGTCCGGCATATCGAGACGCTGAACTCGCAGACTGGCCCGGTGTTTCTGACCTATCGCGCCGTGCCGGCCATCGACGAACTCGTCCGGCGCGTGACGGCCGGCCAGCCGGAGGTGGACTTCACGGCGGCGGATGGCGTCCGGCACACAGCGTGGAGCGTGGTGGAAGCGGCGACGCAGGCGGCCTTGCGGACGGAATTTGAGCGCATCCCGGCGTTGTATATCGCGGACGGGCATCACCGGAGCGCGGCGGCCGGGCGTGTTTACCAATCGCGCAAGGGCGCCGGCCAGAGCGGCACGTTTTTGACCGTGATCTTCCCGCACAATCAGATGCAGATCATGCCGTATAACCGGGTGCTGAAAGATCTGAACGGGCTGAGCCCGGAGCAGCTCCGCCAGAAGCTGGACGCGGTCTTTATTCTGGGCGACGCGCCGTGTCCGCGGCCAGGCCGACGGCACGAACTCGGGCTGTATCTCGAAGGCAAGTGGCGGACGCTGACGTTCCGTCCGCAATTTGCGGCGACCTCGGATCCGATCGAGCGGCTGGACGTGACCCTGCTGCAAAAATACGTGCTGGCGCCGATTCTGGGCATCGACGACCCGCGTACGAGCAAGCGGATCCACTTTGTGGGGGGGATTCGCGGGTCGGGCGAGCTGGAGAAGCTGGTGAACAGCGGCAAATACGCCTGCGCATTCTCGATGTTCCCGACGAGCATCGAGGATCTGATGGCCATCGCCGATGCGGGCGGGATCATGCCGCCCAAGAGCACGTGGTTCGAGCCGAAGCTGCGCGACGCGATGTTCTGTCACATGATCTAGGCATTTCCCGCATTGAAATCTGTGCCTGCCCCGGCCAGACTCCGCGTTCCTCGGCCCGGGCCCGCGCCCGCCGTCGTCCCCGATTTTTCCTGGGAACGGACCGCGCGGCCCGTGGAGGTCGAGTTGAACGCATGAAACGCACGCATACTTGCAACGAGCTCCGGCCGGAACACGCCGGGCAGCCGGTGACGCTGACCGGCTGGGTCCATTCCCGACGCGATTTGGGCGGGGTCCTCTTTATTGACCTGCGCGATCGCGAAGGCCGGACGCAGACCGTATTCGATCCGGCGGATTTGCCGAAGGACGTGTTTGAGGCGGCCACCAAGCTGCACAGCGAATCCGTCATCGAAGTCACAGGCAAAGTACGGGTGCGCCCGGCGGGAACGGACAACGCCAAGATCGCGACCGGCCAGGTTGAGGTCCTGGTCAAGGAGCTGGCGATCCTGAACCAGGCCGAGGTGCTGCCGTTTCCGGTGGATGATCCGGAGGTGGCCAACAAGGTGAACGAGGAGCTGCGCCTGCAGTACCGCTATCTGGACCTGCGCCGGCCGGAGATGATCCGCAACCTGCGCGTGCGCTCGAAGGTGGCGGTCGCCACCCGCAGCTACATGGACGAGCAGGGGTTTCTGGAAGTGGAGACCCCCACGCTGTTCAAATCCACGCCGGAAGGCGCGCGCGAGTTTCTCGTACCGAACCGCCGGGAGCCCGGCACGTTCTACGCCCTGCCGCAGTCGCCTCAGCAATTCAAACAGATCCTCATGGTCAGCGGCGTGGAACGTTATTTCCAGCTCGCCCGCTGTTATCGCGACGAGGATTTGCGGGCGGACCGCCAGCCGGAGTTCACCCAGGTCGATATCGAAATGTCGTTCATCGAGCGGGAGGACATCTACGCCCTCATCGAGGGCCTGCTCAAGCGGGTCTGGAAAACGGCGTTGAACCGGGACATCCCCACGCCATTCAAACGGATTACCTTTCAGGAAGCGCTGAATCGATACGGCATCGACAAGCCCGACACGCGGTTTGGGATGGAGCTGGTGGACCTGACCGACGACTTCAAGGCCTCAACGTTCAAGGTTTTCTCGGGCGCCGTGGCCGCGGGCGGCGTGGTCAAGGCGATCAACGCCAAAGGCCTGGCCTGCGCCACGCAGGGCCAGATCGAGACGATGACTGAGTATGCGAAGAGCTTCGGCGCGAAAGGGCTGGCCTTCATCAAGGTTGAAAACGGCGAGTGGAAGTCGCCCATCGTGAAGTTTTTCTCCGAGGCGGAAAAGCAGGCGCTGAAGACGAAGCTGGCGATCGAGGAAGGCGATCTCATCCTTTTTGCGGCCGATCAGTGGCTGAACGCGTGCGAGATCCTCGGCAAGATTCGGCTCTATTGTGCCGACGTGCTGAAGTCGCAAGGCAAGCTGTCGATCCCGGCCGATCGGTTTGATTTCCTCTGGGTCGTGGATTTCCCGCTGCTGGCCTACGACAAGGAGATGAACCGGTGGTACTCGAGCCATCATCCATTCACCGCGCCGGTGGCCGAAGATATTCCGCTGCTGAAGAACGATCCGAAGAAGGTGCGCGGCCAGCACTACGACATCGTGGTGAACGGCGTGGAACTGGGCGGCGGCTCGATCCGGATTCACCAGCCGGACGTGCAGAAGACGATCTTCGAAGAGATCCTGCAGATCCCGCCCGACGAAACGAAGCTGCGGTTTGGCTACATGCTGGAGGCGTTCAAGTATGGCGCCCCGCCGCACGGCGGCATCGCGCTGGGCTTCGATCGGCTCATCGCCATTCTTTGCGGCACCTCCAGCATCCGGGACGTCATTGCGTTTCCGAAGACGGCGAAGGGGGTGTGCCTGATGACGGACAGCCCGAGCGCGGTGGCGCCGCGCCAATTGAAGGAGCTGTATTTGGAAGTGAAGGCGGCGAAGAAGGAGCCGACGCCCGCTTGATCGCGCTGCTGGATTACGGCTCCGGCAACCTGCGCAGCGTCGAGAAGGCGCTACGAAAGGTCGGGGGCGACGTCGAGGTCATGACGCGTCCGGACGGGATGAAGTCGGCCCGGGCGGTGGTCCTGCCGGGCGTGGGCGCATTTGACGACTGTCTGAACGCCATGCGCCGGCAGGAGCTGTTGGAGGCGGTCAAGGATTTCATCGCTTCGGGCCGGCCATTTCTCGGGATTTGCGTTGGGTATCAGGCGCTCTTCGAAAAGAGCGAGGAGTTCAACAGCTGCGCGGCGGGCTTGGGCATCTTCGCCGGGAAGGTGGTCCGCTTTCCGACGAAGCCAGGGCTCAAGGTCCCGCAGATCGGTTGGAACCGGATCCAGATCGTCCGGCCCGATTGCCCGCTTTACCGCGGGATCGTCGAGGGCAGCCACGTATATTTCGTCCACAGTTTTTACCCGCAGCCCAAGGACGGGCGGATTGTGGCCACGGAAACCGAGTATGGCGTTTCGTTTGCCTCGTCCGTCTGGAAGGACAATGTTTTCGCCACGCAGTTTCATCCGGAGAAAAGCCAGGCGGTGGGGCTGCGGGTGCTCGAGAACTTTGTGAGGCTGGCGGGCTAGAAAGAGCGCCGGGCGGGCGCCGCGGCACGCGAGGTGAGCGGCGCCGGGCAGGAGGCGCGAGACGAATTGCTGGAGCGGTCCGTTGGCGGACGCGGTCATGGCGGGGAACGCCGGAAAACCGGCGGCCAGATCGAGTCGGCCGGAAGGAGGCGCGCGCGAACGAACGCGAAGGCGAAGGCGAGCGCAGCCGCGGGCTGCCTTGGTCCAAAACAATGAAAGCCATTCAACTGGTGGCGCACGGCACGCCCGGGCGTTTCGAACTGCGCGATCTGCCCGACCCGATCCCAGGACCCGACGAAGTGGTGGTTCGGGTGGACGCCTGCGGTCTCAATCACCTCGATCTTTGGCTCGAGCAAGGAGCCCTGCCCGTCGCCGTGTCCCTGCCCCGCACGCCGGGATGTGAAGCCGCGGGACAGGTCACAGCCGTGGGCCCGGCGGTTCGCGACTGGCAAGCCGGCGACCTGGTCGCGATTCAGTCCAATCTGTTTTGTGGCCGCTGCGAATATTGTCGGCGGGGCGAGGAATCGTTTTGTTTGCTGCCCCAGATGTTCGGCGTGCAGGCGGACGGGGGCCTGGCGGAATTCGCCTGCGTGCCGGAGCGCGCCCTGGTCCGGCTGCCGGTGGGAGTTGATCCGCGGACCGCGGCGGCCCTGACTCTGGCGGGGAGCACCGCGATGCACATGTTGACCGATCGCACGCGCGTGCGCCCCGGGGATTGGGTGCTCGTCATGGCCGCGGCCAGCGGCGTGGGATCGGCGGCGATCCAGGTCGCTCGCGGCTTGGGCGCCCAGGTCATTGCGACGGGCTCGAGCGAGGCCAAGCGCGCGCTGGGGATCGAACTGGGCGCGGCCCATGTCGTGGATTCAACCCGGGCGGACTGGCCGGCCGAGGTGCGTCGGATCACCGGCAAACGGGGGGTTGATGTGGTGGTCGAGCACGTGGGCGGAGAGGTGCTTCGACAGGCGTTCGAATGCCTGGCACGCGGCGGGACCATTGTCACCTGCGGCGCCACGGCGGGACGCAATGTGGAAATTCAATTGTGGCCGCTCTTCGTCAAACAGCAGCGGCTGGTCGGCAGCTACAGCCGGAACGCCGCCGACGTGCGTGCGGTCCTGGACTGGGCGGCCACCGGCCGGCTCCGGCCGGTCGTCCACGAAACCTACGATTTGCAAAGCGCTCCCGGGGCCTTCGCGGCCCTGCGCAACCGATCGGTTTTGGGCAAGGTGATCGTCGCCCCGCGATAACCCTCACGCGGCGCAGTGCGCCGGAGACTGCTGGGAAGTTACGGTGCGTTGGTGGGGGACAAGTCCCCCACCGCAAAAGCGCCGACGAGTCGGCGCACTGCTCCAGATCACTTCGACTTGTCCGGGTAGCCTGGGGTCGGAGGAATCTCGACGGGCTGGCGGCGGATCTGCTCCTGCAGGTACTCGATGGCGCGCTCGAGTTGGGCGTCGCGCCCGTTGAAAGTCTCCCGCGGCAGGTTGTCGACGACGATGTCGGGCTCGACGCCGTGGCCTTCGATCAGCCACTGGCCTTCGGGGCCGTAGACGCCGATCTCGGCGGCGGTGGCGATGCCGCGGTCGACCAGAAAATTGCTGGCCGAGAGCCAGATCTCCCCGCCCCACGTGCGTTTCCCAATCACCTTGCCGAGGCTGAGCCGTTTGAAGCCTTCGGCGAACGCCTCGCCGTCGGAGGCGGTGAATTCGTCGCAGAGAAGGACGAGGTGTCCGCGAAAGGCGTAGTGCATGTTCCACGTCGGCTCGCCGACACGCGGCTGCCAATAGAACCAGGCCCGACGCAGGAGGCGCCCGAGAATCCAGCTGTCGATGTTGCCGCCGCGGTTGTGCCGGACGTCGATGATCAGACCTTTGCGGCGGTGGACCGGGTAATAATCGCGCGTCCATTGGGCCATGTCATCGGCGCCCATCGCACGGAGGTGAACGTAACCGAGGTCGCCGCGTCCTTGTTCCTCGACCCGGAGGCGACGGGTGTATTCCCACTCGGCGTAGCGCAGGTTGGCGTCCTCGTTGGCGCTGATGGGCGTGACAATTTCGTCCCGGTTCGTCTCCGCGCCGGCCGAACGCACGCGCAGCAGGACCTGCTGTCCAGCCTGGTGACGAAGCAAGGCCTGCGGATGCGGTGCGGAGAGGGTCGGCACGCCGTTGATCATCTCGATCACGTCGTTGGTGCGGATATTCACGCCGGGCCGGGCCAGAGGAGAAAGTCCGTTCGGATAGTCGGGGTCATTTTGGTAGATGTGGGCCACGCGCCAGCCGCCGCGGCCGTCGTCACGCTCCAGCCGCGCGCCGAGCGTGGCCAGACGGATCTGGTCGGGCCCCTCGCGCTGATCGCCGCCGACCGTGCGGATGTGCAAGGCGGACAACTCGCTGACCATGTCGCCGATGAGATCGTTGAGCTCGGCCCGATCCGTGACGCGATCGACCAGCGGCTGGTATTTTTTGAGCATGGCGGGCCAGTCGAGCCCGTGCATCTTGCGATCGTAAAAATAATCGCGCTCGAGGCGCCAGGCCTCGGCAAACATCTGCCGCCACTCAGCCCGGGGTTCCAACGAGAACGTCCAGTTTTTCAAATCGACACTTTTCTCGAGCTTCGCCGGGGCGCCGGCCGCCGCGTCCTCGACATGAAACACGTCCCCCTTCCGCACCAGCAGCTTTTTACCGTCGAGCGAGAGCTCGTAGGACCGCACGTCGTCCACCAGGGTCTTGGGTTTGGGATCCTCAGCGGTGATGTCCAGGACTTGCAGTTGTCGCTTCGCTCCGCGCGCGGACTCGCGCGAGGTGAAGAAGACGCGTTTGTCGTTGACGGAGAGGTCTCCGTAGTTGCCCGGCGCCAGCGGGGCCTCCCAGACCCGGGCCGCGATGCCGTCGAAGTCGATCTGCACCGACGTGTTCTTGTTGGTCTCACCGGCGCTGGCGCCCTCGCTTTTCTCGGCGGCGTCGTCCTTCGGCGACGTCGGAGCCTTGGCCTCCTTGCCGTCGCCTTCGGGCTTCGGCCCGCTTTTAGGGGCGGTTTCACGATTTCTGGCTGGCTTGCGTTCCTTGCCGGCCGGGTGGAGCTCGTTGGGCGGCTCGAACGGCGAGCGCAGGTCCTTTTGCAGGGCGACAAGAAAGAGTTTCGACAGGTGATCGAAGAACGGCTCCGGCTGCCGCGGGCCCCACGGGCTGCTGACGAGGGACTCCAAGTTGCGATCGGAGAGGAAGTAGATCCATTTGCCATCCGGGCTCCACGCCGGCTCGTGAGAATCCACGCGATCGCTGGTCAGGGCCGTCTGGCTTCCGGAGATTGTGTCGTAAAGCCAGATTTGTCCGTAGAGGTTTTCGGCCGCCTTGACGTAGGCCAGCCAGCGGCTGTCGGGCGACCAGGCGAGGTCGCCGAAATCGCCGCGGGGCGAGGTGGCGAGCAGGCGGGTCTCCCGATTCGTGAAGTTGTAAATCCAAAGCTTGAGGTCTTTATCGGACCAGGCGATCCAGCGGCCATTGGGCGCGGGAACGCCTTCCCAGCGCAGGACCGTGCCGTTGGTGGTGAGCGGCTGGGACGCCCCCACGCCATTGGCCGGGAGCCGGACAAATTCGACCTCACCGCTTTCATCCGACATGGCCAGCACGTCGTTGCCGTCGGGCAGGAATCGGGCGTTGCGGTAGCGAATGTCGGGCCGTCGGGTGACCTCGACGAAGCGGCCGGGGCCGACTGTCGCCACGAACACCTGTCCGCGGGCGGTCAACACCACCCGGTCGCCATTGGTCGACAGGTGCGCGGTGGTCACATAATCCAGCGGCTTCTTGATCCACTTCTCCCGTTGGTGATCGAAATCGGAGGCCAGGGTAATGGGGATGACCTCATCGCGCCCGCTCGCCAGATCGAGCAGCCGCAAATCCGCCTGATACTGGTAGGCGATGCGGCCGCGATCGAGGCTGGGGGATTTGGCGTCCCAGCCTTGATGTTTTGTGTGCTGGCGCAGCTCCGCGCCGTTTGGGTTCATCGACCAGATGTTCATCGAACCATCCCGGTCGGAGAGAAAATAGACCCGGCCGTCCCACCACATGGGCGCGCGGCTGGTGCCCGTGAAGTCAGCGGTCAGGGGAGTGGCTTCGGTCTCGTCAAAAGTGTATTTCCAGAGCGTTTCGGCGGTACCGCCGCGATAACGCTTCACGTTGCCACCGTGAAAGGGCAGCCGGGTGAAGAAAAGCGTGCGGCCAGACGCGTCGAACGCGCCGCGGCTGGCCTGGCTGAGCGGCAGCCATTCCACGGACATGGCCTCCAGCTTGAGCGCGGCCATGCGGCGGTCGGGCAAATCCCAGTTACGGCCGTAGGAATAGAGCAGACGCCCATCCGGCGTCCAACCGACCGTCGTGGCGCCACCGCCCTCGTAGGTGCGGCGAGTGGGCCGTCCGCCCTCGGCCGGCATGGTGTAGACCTCGGTGGGACCCTCGTACTCCGCGTCGAAAGCGAGCGTGCGCCCGTCCGGGGAAAACGCCGCGTTGCCTTCTTCGCCGGGGTGGGTGGTGAGACGTTGCGCCACGCCGCCTTGAACTCCGACCCGCCAGAGGTCGCCCTCGGCGGTGAACACGACTGCGTCGCCGTTGAGCGCCGGGTGACGGTAATAGCCGGAGGGCGCGGCCGCGTGGGCCGCCACGGCCAGAGCGAGGATGAAGCCCGGCGCGGGCATGCGGCGCACAAGGGCGGATCGACACAAACGGGGGCACGGAATCATGATGGGGTCTGACGGTTCCGCCGGGAAATTTGTTTGCTGGAATTTTTCGGTTTTCGGTTTGGTCGACCGGCCCGTCGTCGCCGGGATGCGGACACGCGGACGCGGCGGGGAACTTTGCCGTTGACAGTCGCAGCGGTGAATTGTGTCATCTCGCGCATCGCTGTCCCCGTAATCTGACGCGGCAAGTGCCTTGTTGCGGGTGGTGGCGCATTGATTCGCACCCATGAGCAAGAAGATCAACGTGGCCATTGTCGGCCTTGGATTCGGCGCGGAATTCATTCCTCTCTGGCAAAAGCACCCGCACGCGGACTGCACGGCGATCTGCCAGCGGAACGAGGAGAAGCTGAACGCGGTCGGGGATTATTTCGGCGTGGAGAAGCGCTACACCGACTACGCGGCGCTGCTGAAGGACAAGAGTGTGGACGTGGTCCACATCAACTCGCCGATCCCGGACCACGCCTGGATGAGCCTCGCCGCGCTGAAGGCCGGCAAGCACGTGGCCTGCACGGTGCCGATGGCGACCAACATCGAGGACTGCAAGAAGATCGTCGATCTCGCAAGGCGCACCGGGCTCAATTACATGATGATGGAGACGGTGGTCTACGCCCGCGAGTATCTGTTCATGAAGCAGCTGCTGGACAAGGGCGAGCTGGGCAAGCTGCAGTTTGTGCAGGCGAGCCACCAGCAGGACATGGATGGCTGGCCGAATTATTGGCCGGGGTTGCCGCCGATGTGGTATGCGACGCACTGCGTCGGCCCGGTGGCGGGCCTGATTGGCCGCCCGGCGGAATACGTGAGCTGCTTTGGGTCCGGCACGATTCGCAAGGAGCTGGTCAAGAAATACGGCTCGCCGTTCGCGGTCGAGACGGCCCACATCAAGTTTCAAGGCACCGATGTCAACGCCCGCATCATCCGATCTCTGTTCGACACGGCGCGCCAGTATCGGGAGAGCATCGACGTGTATGGCTCGAAGAAGTCGGTGGAGTGGCCGCTGGTGGAGCACGAGCCGTTGATCCTGCACACGGCGAAGCTGCCGGAGCCGAAGATTCCGAAGGCAATTCGCTGCCCGGATTTCGCGAGCCGGCTGCCGAAGGGCATCGCCCAGTACACGACCAAGGGCGTTTACGATGCGAGCAAGAAGACGCACCTGAGCTTCACGCAAGGGAGCGGTCACGGCGGGAGCCATCCGCACCTGGCGCACGAGTTCGCCATGGCCCTGGTGGAAAAACGGGATCCGTTTCCGAACGCGGTGCAGTCGGCAAACTGGACGTGCGTGGGCCTGTGCGCGCACGAATCGGCCCTGCAGGGCGGCAAGATCGTGAAGCTGCCGGCCTTCACCCTTTAACCGAACCGAAAACAAAACCCGCAGAACAACCGAACTATGAGCAATACGGACGACAGGTTTGCCATCGCCCCGAATGCAAAACGGCTGCTGATCGCCGGCTTCATGGCCATTCTCGCCGCCGGCGTCGGCGCGGCCATCCGGGGTGGCATCTTCAATGACTGGGTCAAGGCCTTTAACTTCACGGGGCTGGAAACCGGACTCATCAACGGCGCCGGGTTCACCGGGTTTTGCTTCGGCATCATCATCGGCGGCGTCATCTGCGACAAGGTGGGCTACGGCAAGCTGGTCATCGCGGCCTTCGCGCTGCACGTGTTGTCCGCGGTGGTCACCTTTGGCGCGATGGACGGCATGGCGACCAAGACGGCGTTCGTCTATCTGTGGTCCGGCACGTTTCTCTTCGCGGTGGCGAACGGCACGCTGGAAGCCGTGGCGAATCCGCTCGTGGCCACGCTCTTTCCAAACAACCGAACCCACTACCTGAACATCCTGCACGCGTCGTGGCCAGCCGGCCTCGTTCTCGGCGGCTTCATTCACCAGGGGCTGGGCGCGATGAGCTGGAAAATCCAGTTGGGTTGCTTCCTGATCCCCGCCGTGTTCTACGGCATCCTGTTCCTGGGCCAGCACTTTCCGAAGTCCGAGGCGTCAACCAAAGGGCTGAAACTGGGCGAGATGTTGCGCGACGTCGGCATCCTGGGTGCGGCGCTGATCGGATTCTTCGTGTTCCTGTTCATCAAGGACGGCCTCGGCCCGCTGCTGAGCGGGTTCACCGGCAGCAATTTCTTCGGATTTACCGGAACCGTCGCGGGAGCGAGCTCGGCGTGGCTGGGCGTCTCGGCCGTGATCGGCGGCGTGGTCCTGCTGGCCTTTGCGGGCGCAAGCCGCTGGACCGTGGGCGCACCCCTGTTGTTCGTCCTGTTCGTGGTGCACACGTTGGTCGGCGCGGTCGAGCTTGGCACCGACGGGTGGATCCAGAACATCGAGGACACCATCCTGGCGCCGGGCGACGGCACCAAGTTGTTTATTTTCACCTCGGCGCTGATGTTCGCCCTCCGGTTCTGCGGGCACTTCATCGAGCACAAGCTTGGTTTGAAGCCCGTGGGCATTCTTTTCGTGTGCGCCGTCCTGGCCTGCATCGGCCTCAACCTGGTGAGCAACGTCACGAGTTTCAGCGGTGCGCTCCTCGCGCTCACCGTCTACGCGGTGGGCAAGACATTCTTCTGGCCGACAATGTTGGCGGTGGCGTCGGATCGATTCCCGCGATGCGGGGCGGTGGCGATCTCAATCATGGGCGGCCTCGGCATGATGTCGGCCGGTTTGGTGGGCTCGCCCGGACTGGGCTACGCGAAGGACCGGTTCTCCGGCGAGGCCTTGGAGAAGGCGAGCCCGGCGGCCTACGCGGAGTTCAAGGCCGGGAGCCCTAGCAAATGGCTGGTCTTCAGCGAAGCGACCGGCCTCGACGGGCAGAAGGTGGCGGCAGCCACGGCGAAGAAGCCGGCCGAGCGCACGCCCAACGAGCAGGCGACGGTCGATGCGTATATCACCGGCAATCGCCAGACCTTGAAGGTCGACTCGTTTATCCCGGCCACTATGGCGCTGGTGTATCTCCTCATCCTGCTCTATTTCAAAGCGACGGGCGGATATAAAGCAGTGCACCTGGAAGGAGCCGTGCCCGACAAGCCCTGACGCCCGCGGACAAACACTTCAACGGCGACCTCGGACTTCCGGGGTCGCCGTTTTCGTTTCCGGGGCAGCGGGCAGTAGGGGGGAGCGCCAGCAGGTCACACCGCATTAGCGCACCGGGCGGCGCAGACGCCGCCTGACCTGCACGCCGGAGGCGTGCGCTACGTGGCGCATGCGTCCTCGCATGCAAGTCACGACGCCTCCCGGCCTCGCCGAATCCACTTCGCTGCCTGCATCAGCGCACCGGGCGGCGCAGACGCCGCCTCACCTGCACGCCGGCGGCGTGCGCTACGTAGCGTATGCGTCCTCGCATGCAAGTCACGACGCCTCCCGGCGTCGCCGAATCCACTTCGCTACCCTCATCAGCTCATCGGGCGGCACAGACGCGGCCTGACCTGCACGCCGGCGGCGTGCGCTACGGCGCTATGATCGGACACCATCGGGCTGGACGCGGGGGCGCGCGCCCGGTACAAAGCACCGCACAATGAGCAAAACGCTATTTTTGAGTCCGCCATCGTTCGACGGTTTTGATGGGGGAGCCGGTTCCCGCTACCAGGCTCGCCGGGAAGTGACGAGCTATTGGTATCCGACGTGGCTGGCGCAGCCGGCGGCGCTGGTCCCGGGTTCGCGGCTGTTGGATTGCCCTCCGCATAATATCGGCAAAGACGAGTGCCTCCGCATCGCCAAGGATTACGAACACGTCGTCATCCACACGAGCACGCCCTCGTTGAAAAATGATGCGCGGGTGGCGGAAGCCATCAAGGCGCAGCGGCCGGACACCCGCATCGGATTTGTGGGGGCGCACGCGGCGGTGTTGCCAACGGAAACGTTGAAGGCGTCGCCGGCCATCGATTGGGTGGGGCGCAAGGAGTTTGATTACACCTGCAAGGAAGTGGCGGAAGGCCGTGAGCTCCCGTCGATCACAGGCCTGAGCTATCGCGACGCCGACGGGAAAATCCGGCACAACCCCGAGCGCGAGCTGATCCCGAACATGGACGCGCTGCCGTGGGTGGCGGATGTCTATCGGCGCGACCTCCAGATCGAAAAGTATTTCATCGGATATTTGATGCACCCGTATGTGAGCATGTATACGGGCCGCGGCTGTCCGGCTCAGTGCACGTTTTGCCTGTGGCCACAGACGATTGGCGGTCATCAATACCGGGTCCGGAGTCCGCAGAACGTGGCCGACGAGATGGCCTACATGAAGAAGATCTTTCCGCAGGTGAAGGAGTTCTTTTTTGACGATGACACCTTCACGGCGAACCTGCCCCGGGCGCGGGAGATCGCAAAGAAGCTGTCGACCCAGGGCCTGACCTGGAGCTGCAACAGCCGGGCGAACCTCGACTACGATACCATCCGGCAGTTCAAGGACTCGGGCCTGCGCCTGTTTTTAGTGGGCTACGAGAGCGGCAGCGACGAGACGCTGAAACGAATCAAGAAAGGTGTGACCACCGACGAAATGCGGCGGTTCACCCGGGACTGCCACAAGGCGGGGGTCATCATCCATGGGACCTTCATCCTGGGCCTGCCGGTGGAAACTAAGGAGACGATTGAGCAGACAATCCGCTTTGCGCAGGAGCTGGACGTCTTCAGCCTGCAGGTTTCGCTGGCGGCGCCATATCCCGGCACCGAGCTGTACGAGCAGGCCAAGCTGAACGGCTGGTTTGTGAAAAAGGACAAGACGGACCTGGTGGAAGGCGACGGCTTTCAGCAAAGCGCCCTCGAATATCCGGGTCTCAGCAAAGAAGAAATCTTTGAGCAGGTCGAACAATTCTATCGCCGCTATTATCTGCGGCCGAAGCCCATCCTGCGCATCATCAAGACGATGCTGGAAGACAAGGACGTGTGTGTTCGGCGTCTGCGGGAGGGCTACGAATTCTTCAAGAGCATGGCCCAGCGTCGCGATGACCTCGAAGCCGCTCGCGCGGTGGCGGGCTGAGGGCGGTCCGCACCCGGCGTCGGGAAATGTTTTGCCCGGTCCATGTTCCAGTGGCGGGCTGATGACACGGCCACGAGCTCGTTGCGCTCGTTACCGGCTGGGGCATTCGATGACAAAGGCGGTCAGCGTTCGTCCCTGGGTCCAGGGCGAACCTGTGATCTGTCCATTGGCCGAATCGTAAAAAATCGGTTCGTAAACATTCCCACCGGGGTGTCCCTGTTTCGTGTCGTGCGCTATCACCAGCATGTAACGCGTACCGCCCATCCAAACCATGGCCCGCAAGCACGCCACGTGGCCGGTCACGCGAATCTCCACATTGCAGGAGTCGTTGAGCGACTGCTGGGCTGAAGCGGGGCTATGCGTGATGAACGTCGAGACGGGCAGGCCCTGGGACTTCACATAGGCGTCCTTGCGCTGTGCCCAGAGAGGCCTGCTTGGATCGTCTCCAACCGGAGCGCCTCCGGGCGTCCATGCGACAACCTCCTTCAACTTCTCCGAGCTGATCCGGCTGGGATCCATGCCCAACGAATAACGGGCGTTGAGATAGGCGAGACTGTTCGCCATGCCGACCACCGCGCACTCGTTGACCCCTTGATCCGGGTTTGGAAAGACTGGTTCATTCCTGGCCGTCGTGAGCGCAGGTCCGCCTATGAGAGGCTGGGCCGGCATGTATACGACTGTGTTTTCGGGCTCGCCCGATCGCAGGACTGCGAGGGCCGGGGAGATCGGCAGGAACAGGTCTGAGGGTGGCCGGGTGAGACTTTGCGTGACCGAAAGACTGACGCCAAAAACTCCGCCGGTGACCGCAGAGCCAAAGACATTGAGAGGAAAGGTGAGAGTGGCCTCTTGAACCACGCCAGTACCCGCCGATGGCACGACGGGAACATTTTGCGCCACCCAGCTTTCGTTGTAGGAGACGTTGATGTATTCGAGTCCTGCCTTGGGCTGATAGCGCAGCTTGAGCTCACCCCAATCCGAGCGCGGCAGGCGAACCCCATTGAGATCCAGCGTCAGCTGGCTCGCCTCCAGCGCGGGCAGGGATTCCGTGCGAGGGCGGAGCCGGAAAAATTGACCGGAAGGTTCGAGCCCACCCGTGATCGGAGTGGAAAACCGGTACTGGTCGCCCGTGCGGATGATTTGGTTGGCGGGCACGCTTTGCCAGGTGATCGGCGGCACCAGCTGGCGGGTCGACTCCAGAACATCGGTCAAAGGATCGGCGGCCCACGTCACCCGGAATGTCGGAACCGGCGCGGGGAGGATTTCCGAGTTCATTCGGCGCGAGACGTGGACGGCTACGACATGGGCGTTGTTGTTTGGATTAAAGTCCGTGGTCACGGATTTTACCGAAGCCTCCAAGGTGGGGAGTGCGATCTGATACCGATTGTTATAGTCAGTCTCGCCCACCCACATCGCCGTCAGGTTTAAATCCGCACTTTCCCCGGAGACCAGCGTGGGGATCATCCAATTCACCGACGCGCCGGAATTCCAGGGAACGCCCTTGCTCACGACGAGGCTGGCAAAGTCCCGGGAGATCACCCCGGCCGCCGAAGGCAAGGCGAGGTCGACTTCGATCTGATTCGCCACCGACGCCCCGTGATTTGTGACGCGCACTGTAAAGGGCTCCGGATAACCCGAGGCGGTGGAGTACAACTCGGCGGAGAAGTCCGGGTCCGGAATCTGTTCGCTGAGAATTTTCACCTCGAGGTCCGCCGTGGACCCGATCGTGGCGAAGAACGTTTCCCAACTCGCAACGTTGTTATCCGGGTTGAATTCGGGCGTGGGGCAGTCGGCCCGCAATGTGCAGGGCCAAGGGCCGACGACCGGGCACGTCGCAGAGAAAACCACGGTGGAACTGGCTCCGGGTGGGAGGTTCAGGCCAGAGATTGTGCCCAGGTTTCCATTGAGGGCGACTTGCCCGCCCGACTGAATATTTTGCAGAACGGTGGTTGGCGGGCTGAAGATCCGCACGCTGGTGTTGTTGGCTGGAGTTGGTCCGGCGTTCAGCACCAAGCCGGTTAAGGACACGAGGGAACCTGGAGTTGCAAAGCCCGGCCCGGTGAGGGCAACCCGCAGATCCACCGCGTTGGCTGGAAACAGGATTACCGGCGCCGAAAATTCAGAGCTGCCGCGAGTTGCATTTGAGGCATTCACATCAATGCTCGCTCGTTCCGGAAAGGTGGCCGGGAACGTCACGTCGTAGGTGGCGTTGCCCAGCGCATCGGTTGTCACGGTGAAACGGCCGACGGTTTCGACGGTGTCTTGAGTGATGCCGTTGATCGGAGCGCCGAGTTCGTAATGAGCCCAAGCTTCGAGTTCGTAGGTCGAATTCGGCGCGCCTTGATACGTCCCCTGAACCCGCGTGCTGCCACGCAAAGCCGCCGTGACAATCGGGGCTTTGATGCCGCCATTGGCGCCGGGTGCGACCGAGATTCCCTTACCGCGGTTGCCGACCATGCGGTTGCCTTGCACGATGTGACCAAGGCCAGATTGGATGTAGACCCCAGCTCGGGCGTTGTAGCCAATGACATTGCCCTCGGCCAGCGAGCCGCCGATGCGATTGCGCATGCCGTCAACGTAGATGCCGTCCCGACCGTGCCCGAAGCGGTTTGTGGGCCCGTCCAGACCGATAAGATTTCCGGCGACGATGTTATTGCTGGCCGCCGCTCCTGCCAGAATGATTCCGTAGTCCGAATTGCCGGCGATGGAGTTGCGGGCGGCCGCGTTGGTCCCCCCGATTTGATTGCCGGGAGAGAACACGCCAACGCCGGTTTCATTGCCAGCAGGAGTACTGGATGGGGTTACGCCGAGCCGACATCCTTCCACCAGGTTGCTGCCAGCGCCTTCGAGGGTCAGCGCGGCGCCCTGGAAGCGAGTCACACTCAAGCCTCGGATCCAATTGCCACCATTGGTCAGCACCAGCGCCGGGCCACCGGCCAGATCACCGTCCAGTTGGATTTGATGGACGGCATCGTTGCCGGTCGTGGAGTTGTTGGGCCTGGAACCGGTCTGGGTAAAGCCGTCGATCGCGACCGAATCCGCCGGAGTCGGCAGCGTTGATCGCAAGGCAATCACCTTCGGGCCCGCGCCCGGGATATTGAACACGATTTGATCGCGCGTGGCGCTGGGGAGGGCGCTGCTGTCAAGAATCGCCTGCCGCAACGATCCTGGCCCGCTATCGTTGGTGTTGATGACCGTGAACGTTGCACCCGGCAAATTGATGGTCGCAGTCTGGCAGGGCGAAAACTCCGATGTATTCCCGTCCTGGTCGGTGGCCGTTGCGGTCACGATGGCCCGCGGGCTGGTCACGGCCAGGGTCACTTCGAAGCGCGCGTCCCCTCCCGCGTCCGTGGTTACATCCGCCCGGCCGAGATAGTGCTGGCCCTGACCATACCCCGTGAAATCGCATTCGGTATTTGCGAAGAAATCGAGGTCGTAGGTCTGACCCGGACGGCTGTTCAGGAGTCCACGGATGATGGTCTGGCCGATGTTCAATACGGCATTCGTCAGGACGGGATAATTCTGCAGATGATTGGCGCCAGCATCGAAGTCCCCGATGTCGTTCGGCGTTGGCCCCGAATCGCCAAGATCCAGGCCCGGGCCGGCGTTGGCAAAGATTCGGTTTCCACGGACGGCATTGTTGGTGCCTGACGGAAGACTGACGCCTCCGGCGGAATGGAAGGCGATGACGTTTCCGGCGCCGGGAGTGGTCCCGCCGATGGTATTGCCGATGCCATCGAGCACGATCACGCCAGTGAACTGAGCCCCGAATGGCGCCGCGCCGGTCGAGTCAGTTCCGATGAAGTTGCCTTCAACCCGATTCAAGCCGGCGCTCGATCCGGTGATCTCAACGCCGTAGCCGCCTTGGTTGGCTGAAATGAGATTGCGGGCGCCGGGGTCGCTGCCGCCGATGAGATTTTGTCCGCCCCCCTGGATGCGCACCCCGCCGAAGCCGTTGCTGGTGATCAGATTCCCGGCCACGACGCAGTTGGAACTTGTCAGATTGAGGCCGTAACGGCTAAAGGCGATGACTCTGAGGCCTCGCACCACCAACCCAGCCACGTTTAATTCCAGCCCGGTTTGGAGGGCGCCGAAAGCGCCTACGGCTCCCCCGTTGATTTCGATCAAGAGAACGGCGTCGTTGTTGTCCGGTGCACCATTGGCGGCGGCGCCGGGCTGGCTGAAGCCGTCGATGGTGACGGGCTGCGAGAACGGAGGGAACGGCGAGGCCGGGCGGAGGACGCGGACGCCGGAGCCCGGGATGTTGAAAAGGATGGAGTTGTTCTGTGAAGACACATGGCCATTCGAATCGAGGATGGCCTGGCGCAGCGAGCCCGGACCGGCGTCGTTGGTGGTGGTCACCGTGAAAACTGACGGCGGCGTGGAGAGCGATGCCTCGATGCACGGTGAAAACTCAGAAGTGTTGCCCTGCGCATCCGTGGCTGTGGCGGTGACAAACCGTCCTTGAGCGCCGGTGGGCAAAACCGCGTTGAAGCTGCCGTTCCCTGCCCCGTCGGTGATCACACTGGTCGAGCCCAGATACTGTTCACCCTCGCCTCGTCCGCTCGGGTCGCAGACCAGATTTGCGTAGAAATCGAGCTGGAAAGCCTGACCGGCGGCGCTGTTCAACGTGCCCGTGACGGTCGTTGTTCCTCCGCTGCTCGACGCGCTGATGACGGTGGGATAGTTCTGCAACTCATTGGGCCCGGCGTCAACGTCGGCCGGATCGTTGGCGCTAATGCCGTCTTCCGCCAGATCGATGCCCAGCCCAGGTCGAAAACCGGAACGGCTGTGATTGTCGTGGATGGAATTACCCCGGATGGAGTGACGGCGTCCCGAGCTGATGCTCACGCCAGGATCGCCGTTGTAGGCGATGACATTGCCCTCGCCCGGCTGGGGTCCTCCGATGCGAGTCGCCTCGCCGGAGACATACACACCCGTCGTTGCGTTCGACAGGGCGAGTCCGGCGGCAGAGACGCCAATCCAATTGCCTAAAATTCGGACGCCAGTGGCGTTGTAGACCGCGACGCCGGAATTGCCATTGCCCGAGATGACATTGCGAGCGCCCGTCGTGGCGCCGCCAATGGTGTGATCAGAACCGCCGCTCACACTGACTCCGCCGCTGAGGTTACCGAGTTCGACCGCGCCCGTAATGTCGGTCCCGATGAAATTGCCGGCGACGACGTTGGCGGCAGAGTTACCCCCGATGATCACTCCGGTTTGGTTGCCCGAGATCAAGTTGCGAGCCCCGGGTTCCGGTCCTCCGATGGTATTGTTCGTGGCGTCGACAATGGATACTCCGGCAATGAAATTCGGGCGGCGCTGGGTGCCGGTGAAGTCCGTTCCGAGAAAGTTTCCACGCACCAGGTTATTGGAGGCGGCCGGGCCGCTAATGCGGATGGCATCGCCAAAGGTGTACGCGATGACGTTTCGATCGGCGGGCAGGACACCGCCGATTTCATTTTCGTGGCTGCTGATAAAGATGCTTTGACCGTTGTGCCGGTCGGCGCCGTCCAGATCGATTCCGAGGAAGCACCCCGCGACGCGATTGCCGCCCCCTTGGGTGATCTCGATGGCGTCGCTGCTGGTCCAGCGCAACAAGGCGAGGCCGCGCACGGTGCTGCGCCCCGCCCGCAAGCGCAGGCCGTCAGCCCCAAATCCGGTATTCGCGCCGCCGTCGAGGCGGATTTTGATGACCGCGTTGTCGCCCGCGGCGAGCGTGTTTGGCGACGCGCCAGCCTGGGTGTAGCCGTCGATGAAAACCGGCTCCAAGGGAGACGGCAGCGTCGTCAGCGGCGCAATCGTGTGAGGGCCAGGGCCGGGAATGGCAAAAGCGATGACGTTGGCCATGGCGCTCGGGAAGTTGCCGGCATCGAGCAACGCCTGGCGCAGTGACCCGGGCCCTGCGTCATTTGTGTTCACGACCGTCAGTGTGACCGGAGGCAACGTGCTGGCCGCGGCGAAGCAGGCGGAGAATTCCGAGGTATTGTCGTTTGCATCCGTGGCCGTCGCGGTCAGATAACGGCCCATGGGAAGGCCGGGAAGGCTGACACTGAATGTGGCGTGACCGGAAGCGTCGGTCGTGACCGAGGTCGCGCCGAACGCCTGCTGTCCCTCGCCGTGGCCCGTCGGGTCACAGGCCAGGTTGGCGTAGAAATCGAGGACGTAGGTCGTGTTGGGCCGGCTGTCGAGATCTCCGGCGATTTCCAGGCTGGACGGATGAATGGTGCCGCTGGTGATTCGCGGAAAATTTTGCAACTGATTGGCGCCGGCATCGGCGTCGAGGCCGTCATTGGCCGTGACACCATTATTCCCCAGATCGATCCCGAGGGCGTTATTGCCAAAGATTCGATTGGCCTGAAGCGCGTTGTTCGTTCCGCTGGCCACGACCACTCCGATGTTTTGGTTGAACGCGATGACATTGCCCCCGCCCGCGACATTTGCCCCAAGGCGATTGAGGCGCGCGTTGGCAGTGAAGGCCACGCCATTGAAACCGTTACCGAGCGGACGGGCTGCAGTCGAATCGGCCCCGATGACATTGCCCAAGACGAGGTTGTTCGTGGCGCTCGCCCCGGTGATCTCAATCCCGTCGTTATTATTTCCGGAAACAAGATTTCCCGCACCCGGGACGAGACTGCCGACGAGATTAAACGGCGCGTTGTTGATCTGGATCCCGTCCGAGGAATTGCCGAGGTCCAGCGTGCCGGTTCGATCTGTTCCGATGAAATTTCCGGCCAGGTAATTGTTGGTGGCGCCTCCGCCCGTGACGTGAACGCCATTCTGGCTCTGCCCGGAGATGAGGTTGCGTTGGCTGGGTTCGACTCCGCCGATCCGGTTGTTCGCCGTGCCGTTGATGTGCACGCCGTGACCGCCGTTGCCCAAGGCGGTCACGCCATCCGGAGCGAGGCCAAGAAAGCAGCCTTCCACCACGTTTTGACCATTGGTGGCGATTTCGATCGCGTCGCCGCCAAAGCGAGTGATGCTGAGCCCGCGCACGACCATGCCGGTGCTGGTCAACCGCAGGCCATCGACGCTCGCGCCAGCGCTGACCCCATCGAGGTGAACTTGCAAAACGGCGTTATCGGCGTTGCCGACCGAATTCCCGCTCGCGCCGGCCTGGGTGTAGCCGTCGAGGATCACCGACTCGGTAGGTGCGGCGAGCGGCGAGAGCGGCGCGATGACGTGCGGACCCGGACCGGGAATGGCAAACGCGATGGTGTTCCGGGACGCCCGGACCGAGAGATTATTGTCGAGGATGGCCTGGCGCAGGGAGCCAGGGCCGGAATCGTTGGTGTTTGCGACCGTGAACGTCTGGGGGTCCAGGACACTGCTGGCGCGCCAGCACGGACTGAACTCCGACGTGTTCCCGTTGGTGTCCGTGGCAGTGGCGGTAATAAAGCGGCCTTGAGCCCCGACGCCCAACGCGACCTGGAAGACGACATTGCTGTCCGGGCCGGTTAGGACCGAGCGGCTGCCGAGGTAGACCTGGCCTTCCCCGTTGGTGCTCGGGTCGCAAATGATATTGGAATAAAAGTCGACCTCGTAGGAGGTGTTCGGGCGGGCGTGGAGCGTTCCTTCGATCCACACTCCAGTCGGCAGGTTCGTGACGGCTGAGAGGACCGGGTAATTCTGCAGGAAGTTTGCGCCGGTGTCGGTGTCGCCCGCGTCGTTAGCCTGCTTGCCATCCGGGCCGAGATCGATGCCAAGGCCCCCATTGGCGAAGATTTCGTTGCCACGCGCGGCGTTATTGGTGCCGCTCTGGATCGAGATGCCGTCTCCGCCATTAAAGGCGATGCGGCTACCGCCGCCGGCCGCCGTCGTGCCCAGAAAGTTGGCGCTCGCATTATTTAGAACCAGAATTCCTTCCGCGGCGTTGCCGACGGGGAGAAGGCCGTTCCGGTCGAGACCGATGACATTGCCAGCGACCGTGTTAAATCGCGCGGCCGCGCCCTCGAGGCGAAGACCGGCCTGACCGTTGCCGGAGATCAAGTTCCGTTCGCCCACCCCGACGCCTCCAATGTGGTTGGACGGGGCATTGAGGATGTAGATGCCTTGCTGGCTGTTGCCCAGATTCAAAGTCCCGCCTGAGGCCGGACCGATGAAGTTTCCCACGAGCCGATTGCCCGCGGCATTGGTTCCTTCAAGCCGCACGCCGGACTGGCCATTGCCACTGATCACGTTCCCCGCGCTGGCCGAGTCCCCAACGATGTTGCCGGGAGCGCCGTTGATAAAGATGCCATTGCCGCTGTTGGCCACGCGGCCGCCGAGGACGTTCAAGCCAATGATGTTTTGCGGAAGACTATTCCCCGAAGCTCCAAAACCCTGAATGTGGATGCCGTTCTGATTATTGCCCGCGATCACATTGCGCTGGCCGGGACTGGGGCCGCCAATGCGATTGTTGGGTGCGTTGGTGATGAAAATGCCGTTCTGGCCATTCCCCTGATCCACCCGGCCCGGGACATCGAGACCGATGAGACAGCCTTCGATGACGTTGTTTCCGTTCGTGGCGATTTCAACGCCGTCTCCCAGAAAACGGTTGATGACCAATCCGCGGACGGTGGAATTCCCCGCCCAGATTCTGAGCCCGTCGACGGCCGTCCCGGCGCTGGCTCCGTTGAGTTCGACCGGCGCTGGGCTGGCGGCTCCGGGCTGGGTCGTGCCGTCGATTGTGACCGGGTCGGTGATGGCGGGCAAAGCGCTTGCGGGAGAGATGGTCAGCGCCGCGCCTGACAGATTGAAAACGATATCATCCAGGCCGGGATTGGAATTCGCGTCGAGGATCGCTTGCCGGAGCGAGCCGGGGCCGGCGTCATTCGTGGAACTGACCGTGAACATGGCCCCTTCAACTGCGGTTCGGAAGATGAAAAGGGCAATGCAGGACGGAATGAGGACGGGTCTCATAAAGGGAGCTGGATAGTCTCTCGACGGTCGAGACTTTTACCACAAGCTGGGACGGAGGAAAACATCTGATTCGGCCATTTTTGCAGGCGGGTCAGCGTGGCGAGGAGGGGCCTGGCCGAAGCGAAGGATCTGGCGATGGGCCGGTGCGTAAGGCTCACCACCCAATAAAGAAAGGGGCACGGGTTTGACCCCGTGCCCCCGGTTCTGTCGGCTCTGTCGTCCAGCTCTGCCCCGAGCTGGGACGCCAGCGCGCGCCAGGGAATCGGCTCAGTATTTAATCCGCCAGAAGCCGTGGATGTTGCTTCCGCGCAGGTCGGGCCCCACCGGGCCCCGGCCGTGGAAGTAATCGTTGTAATCGCTCATGCCCGCCGGGCCGATGACGCCCATGACGGAAGCGATGACCGAGCCCGGCTGGTTGCTATCGGTGGCCAGCAGCCAGGAAGCGCGCACCGGCATCGGAGGCAGGAAGCCAAACCGACCCAGCATCCAGTCCGCGAACGTGCCGGCGAAGCCGTCGTGGTCATACGCCGTGTTGGCAAAGCCCAGCATGAGGTGCAATCCGTCGAAGGTCGGAGACCAGCGGGCGAAGCAGCTCTTGCCGTCGTAGGTGTCGGCCATGACCGAGCACGACAGCAACGCGAGCCATTCGAGATCCTTGTTGCCCCACGCCTTGACGGCGTCGGTGTAGTAGAGGTCATGGTCGTCGTGGTTGCCTTCGAAGGTGAACCCGCCGCCATAGCCATGGCCCATGTAAAAGGTCAGGTCGGCGTTGTCAGCGTAGACGTGGTCGAGGCCCGTGCCGCCCTGTTTGAAGTCGCGTTCCCAGGCGCTGAGGCCGGAGAAGTTGAACTGGCGGATGTAACCGGCGGGCATCATGCGTGCGTTGAACGCGGCCTGCTGGCCGGAGCAGAGATCGGAGACTGCGCGTTCGACGCCGTAGTCGGAGACACCTGCGACAGCGGGAGCAAAGATCCCTTCGTCAAGGGCACCAGCGGCGCCGGGGCCGAGAACGACGACCCGGCTGGCGTCGACCTGCACGCCATTGGCGTCGAGGACGACGACGCGAACGGTTTCGAGCCGGGCCTCATCGCGAGGCGCGGCGTTGTATTCGATGCTGGCGGCGGTCGGCGGGAACATTCCGCCGAGGTCGACGCTGGACGACGACCATTGATACGTGTAGGGCGGCGTTCCGCCGGTGACCACTGCACGGGCCGAAACGAGCGTGCCTTGAGCGCCGGCCTCCAGAGCAACATCGGGCGTGTAGGCGGGATCGTCCGTCGCCGGAATCAGCGAGCGGAGCAGATTGACCGCGTCACTGCCGACGATGGCGTCGCCGCCGCAGTCGTAGCAGGGAACGATCTTCTGCACGGCCGGCAGGAGGAGGGACGGCGCGAAGTAGACGAGGCGCGGGCTGATGCGGGCTCCGAGCCCGGGGAACCGCTGCTGGCACCGCCGGGCCGCCTCGGACGCCGGGATAATGGGGATTTCGCGGAACGGCTTGTGTTCCCGGAACGCACCGAGGAGGGACGTGGGCTGGCCATCGGGACCGAACGAGATGTTCAGCTTGGCGCCCGGCCCGATCAGCGGGATTCCGCCGAGATCGAACTGGAAGTTGACCCGGGTATCGATGGGCTTCTCCGCGACGACGGTGTCGCCATTGACGCCCTGGACTTCAAACAGCGTGTGACGCGGGACCGGATCAGCATTGGCGGGGAGCAACTCGGCCGCGCGGAGCGCCCGGCTGAACCGGTCGATCGCGATGTCGGGCGGCAGAACCGCCAGGCTGCGCAAGCCGTCGAAGTCAATTCCTTCGAACGCCAGATCCTTTTTGTCCTCGGAGGCCTCGGTCAGGTCGCCAATCAAAGCAGGATCGACGACGCGCCTGGTGGGCACGGCCTGGAATTTTTCCGGGTCGAGGAACCGAACCGAGCCGTCGCCCAGCAGCAATTTGTCCGGGGAAAGACCGAGGGCCTCGGCCAAATGCCCGGCAGTTGCGCGGGTGATGGGAGCGCCGGTCACGTCGTAGACCCAGGCGGTGGGTTGGTCACAAAGGACGAGCCGGAAGAACTGCATGCGCAGCGAGATGGGAATTCGCACGCACGTGCGGGTGCCGACGTCGACCGGGTCGACCGGGATGTCGATCCATTGGATCGGCGGGTTGAGATTCCGGGCGCCCTGGAGCTTGTAGCAACGGCACGTTTTGATCCAGCAGATGATGACGGAGTCGCCGTCCTTGGTGATGCTTAACCTGGGCGGGCCGTCCTCGGCGGGCACCACCTTGACGCGGAAGTCACAACTGGCGCGCGCGCAATCATTGGTGGCGGTGCATTTGACGACGTGTTCACCGACGGGCAGGCAGGTGCCGGGAGGCGGATCGCAGCTCTCGAGGGCACCGTTGATCACGACCGGCCTCGGGAAAACAAGCGGCGCGCAATTCGAGCAGGTGACGAGGGTGAGATCCTGCGGGCAGCGAATGATCGGCGGCTCGCCCTGGCCTTTGACCACGCGCACGGTGAACTCGCAGAGCGAAGCACCGCACTCGTTGGTGGCGCGGCACGTGATGACGTGCGTGCCTTCCGGCAGACACGTCCCCGGGCGGGGGAAGCAGGACTCCAACGCGCCGTTGAGCACGGTTGGCGCCGGGTAAACGACGGGCACGCAATTCGATCCGCACGGGATGGTGAACGTGAGGTCATTGGTCGGGCAGCGAATGATCGGCGGCACGCCCTGTCCCTTGATCACCCGGATGGTGAACTCGCAGAGCGAGGCTCCGCACTCGTTGGTGGCGCGGCACGTGATGACGTGCGTGCCTTCCGGCAGACACGTTCCCGGGCGCGGGAAGCAGGATTCCAACGCGCCGTTGAGCACGGTCGGCGCCGGGTAAACGACGGGCACGCAATTCGATCCGCACGGGATGGTGAACGTGAGATCGTTGGTCGGGCACCGGATGACGGGCGGCGGCGTGCGCCGGACAGTGACGGTGAACTTGCAATCAGCGATGCCGCACGGATTTGACGCCACGCAGGAAACAATCGTATCTCCGATCGGAAACGGGCTGCCGGAAGGCGGGACGCATTTAACGACGCTACCCGCGGGCAGGACGATGGGGTCCGGATAGAAGACCCGGGTGTCGTTCGAGCAGGTCATGATGGTCATGTCGTTTGGGCAAACGATGCGGGGCGGTTCGCCGGGTCCACGCACGACACGCACGGTGAACTCGCACAGCGCCGCGCCACACTCATTGGTGGCCCGGCAGATCACGACATGGGTGCCTTCGGTCAGGCAGGCGCCCGAAGGCGGGAAGCAGCCTTCCAACGCGCCATTGAACACGGTGGGCGGCGGGTAAACCACCGGCACGCAATTGGACCCGCAGGGAATGGTGAAAACAAAATTGCCGGTCGGACACTGGATGTCGACCTTGGGCGCGGGGCGGACCGTCACGGTGAACTTGCATTCGGCCACGCCGCACGGGTTGGAAGCGAGGCAGGAGACCGAATGAGCCCCCAGCGGCAGGACTGTGCCCGGCGGGGGGACGCACACGACCGCGGTACCCGCAGGCAGGACGACGGGTGGCGGATAGGAAAGCACCGCGGAGTTTGAGCAGGTCAAGATGACGCGATCGTCCGGGCATTGGATGGACGGGGCCCGGCCGCCTTCGCGAATATCGACGGTGAACCGGCAGGCCGAGCGGTTGCCGCAGCGATCTTCCGCCACGCACGTGACGATATGCTGGCCGCACTGGAGGAAGGTGCCGCTGGGCGGGTTGCATTGCACCGAAACATTGCCCGGGCCGGTGTTGTCGGTGACGAGCGGGGCTGGATAGGTAAGCAGGGCGCCGCAACCACCCGTGGCGGTGGGACACGCCAGGATGGTTTGATCTCCGGGGCATTCGATCTTGGGCGGCTCGGTGTCCTGCCGGACGATGACGCTAAACGAGCACGCGGCGATCTGCCCACAGCTATCAATGACCCGGCAGCGAACTGTCGTCGTGCCGACCGGGAAGGTGGAGCCGGAAGGCGGCTCGCAAACCATCTGCTGGCCCGAACAGCCGCCGGTCACGGTGGGGTTGGGATATTGCCAGACGCGGTTGCTGGTGCAGGTCCAGACTTCCTGGTCGGGTGGGCAGAGAATGGCCAGAGGTGGGACCCCCGGAATGACCTGGGCTTGGGCGAGCCCCGTGATAAAGAAAAGAAATGAAGCCAGGAGCCAGCGGAGGGCTGCACCTGGACATCGGACAAGGTACTTAGTTTTCATGAGACGGATCGGACACGCTGCGTTTGGACTGACATTGATTACTCGATGACGCCTCAGACCCTCGCGGGAGGACAGCCCGCCTCCGATGGGGAATCGGAGGCGGGCGCTTTCGGCCGTTCTGCCCCTGTTTTCAGGGATTTGTTACAGGCGGCCCGCGTCGCACACAGAAACAGTTTATTCAACGCGGACCGAACACCTGTCCTCTCGTCAGAACGTCGTCCCGCACTCGCGGGTAGGCTGAGGTCGCCTTCACCATCCAAAGAAGAAATCCCCCGGGCACGATTACACGCCCTTGAAACCTTTTTTCCAGAATTTCGATTCGGGGCCAGGCCTTCAAAATCCCGGCCCAGACCGAGGCCAATTCCGGGGATTGGAGCCGCCAAAACTTGCCTCCCGTGCCCTCGTTTCAACAGCCGATCAGCCAGCAATTGCGTTTTCCTCTCCCATGATTGAATCGCGAAGCTGACATTTGTGAAGATCTTGCTTCCGAAGGAGATAAGACAGATCCGTCTTGACTCCAATTGAATGGATCAGCGATACCGGCTCCCTCTCGAGCCGCTGTCGTTCGCCCACGGGGACTGGGTGAAAAGCATCGCACCTCGACTGAAACCAACATTGTCTGGAGGCATGGATGCCGCCGGTTCGCGAACCACGATGGACCGCTGCCTAACCACCACTATGAAACAGCAGTTGAAAACGCTTCTGGTCACCATGGCCCTCGGCTTATGGACCTGGGTTTCCCACGCCCACCATGTCGCCGGCCAGGTCGCCTGCACCGATACCACGCCTGTCCGACCCGTCGGCGGCGTGCTCGTCACCATCCGCGGCGACGCGGGAAATACATTCACCACCACCACGGATGCCGAAGGCATCTACGCGTTGACGCTTCCGGTCCTGACCGACACGTACACCATCACCATCGCCACGCCGGCCGGCTACGCCCTCGTCTCGCCAGCCTCGGGCCGGGTTGTCGGAACCATTTATGCCAACGGCGTGGGCGGCCCGGACAGCATCGATGCCGCTAATTTTGGTCTGACCGGCTGCCTCACCCCCCTCGCCCAAATCGGCGATCGCGTCTTCAACGACGCCAACGCCAACGGCATCCAGGACGCGGGGGAGCCCGGGGTCGATGGGACCAAGGTGGAACTGTTTCGCTGCGCGGATAACACCCTGGTCGCCTCGACCAACACGTCTGGCGGCGGGCTCTACGAGTTTTCCGTGGCGCCAGGGCGCTATTACGTAAAATTCAGCAACCTGCCGGCCGGCTACGTCTTTAGCCCGGCAACGCCCGGCCTGGATTCGGACCCAAATGACAGCGACGCCAACGCGGTGGGCGTGACCGATTGCACGGAATTGACGGCCGGCGAAAATGACCCGACCTGGGACGCGGGCATTCACGGACCGGCCCGCCTGGGCGACCTGGTCTTCAACGACGCCAACGCGAACGGCATCCAGGACGCCGGCGAGGTCGGGGTGGATGGCGTCAAAGTGGAGCTCTATCGCTGCGCCGATGCCGCGCTGATGGCCACAACCACCACCGCCAACGGGGGCCTGTACGGTTTCGAGGTCTCTCCCGGCACCTATTTCGTCCGGTTCAGCAATCTCCCCGCCGGCTATGTTTTCAGCCCGTCCACGCCGGGGGCCGCATCGGATCCGAACGATAGCGACGCGAGTTCCACCGGCGTGACCGACTGCACAGAATTGACCGGAGGCGAAAACGACCCCACATGGGACGCGGGCATTTATCGACGAAACGCGCGCATCGGCGATCTGGTCTTCAACGATTCCAATGCGAATGGCGTGCAGGAGTCAGGTGAAGCCGGAGTGAACGGCGTGACGGTCGAACTGCTGCGCTGCAGTGACAACGCCGTGATGGCCACGACGACCACCAGCGATGGCGGTCTCTATCACTTCGATGTCGCCCCGGGCCGTTACTACGTCCGCTTTGCCAACCTCCCTCTCGGCTATGTCTTCAGCCCTTCAACCCCCAGCTCAACTCCCGACGCCACCGATAGCGACGCCAGCCCGCAGACCGGCCGAACCGATTGCGTCGACCTCGCCCCGGGTCAAAACGACCCGACGTGGGATGCCGGCATCTATCAGTTGGCGCAGATCGGCGATCTGGTGTTCAACGACAGCAATGCCAATGGCGTGCAGGATGCCGGCGAGACCGGCGTCGACGGCGTCCGGGTCCAGCTTTTCCGCTGCTCCGACAACGCACTGATGGGAACCACCGTCACCGTCAGCGGTGGGCTTTATGCCTTCGAGGCCGCCCCGGGCAGCTACTACGTGAAGTTCAGCAACCTCCCCGAGGGCTACGTGTTCAGCCCGTCAACGCCCGGCGTTGATTCCGATCCGACCGACAGCGACGCCAATCCGGCCGGCGTGACCGATTGCACGGAATTGGTGGCGGGCGAAAACGACCCAAGTTGGGACGCAGGTATCCATGGACCAGCCCGGCTCGGCGATCTCGTGTTCAACGACACCAACGCCAATGGCGTGCAGGATGCAGGCGAGACCGGCGTCAACGGCGTGATCGTGGAACTGTTCCGCTGCGCCGACAACGCCCTCGTCGCGACCACCGCCACCAGCGGCGGCGGCATCTACGGCTTCACCGTCGCGCCCGGCAGTTACTACGTGAAGTTCAGCAACCTGCCCGCGGGCTATGAATTCAGCCCGTCGACAGCTGGTCCGGCGTCCGATCCGAATGACAGCGATGCGAATGCCGCGGGCCGCACCGATTGCACCGAGCTGACTGCCGGTGAAAACGATGTGACGTGGGACGCGGGCATCTATCAGCCGGCGAAGATCGGCGACCTCGTGTTCAACGACACCAACGCCAATGGCGTGCAGGACGCAGGCGAGACCGGCGTCAACGGCGTGACCGTGGAACTGTTCCGCCTGGCACCCGACGAACACCCTCGTCGCGACCGCCGCAACCAGCGGCGGCGGCATCTACGGCTTCACCGTCGCGCCTGACGGTGCAGCAGCGAAGTTCAGCAACCTGCCCGCGGGCTATGAATTCAGCCCGTCAACGGCCTGGTCTGGTCGATCCGGTGGCCGCGTGCGAATGCCGCGAGCCGCACCAGTTGCCGAGCTGACTGCCGGTGAGAATGACGTGACATGGGACGCGGGCATCTACCAGCCGGCGAAGATCGGCGACCTCGTGTTCAACGACACCAACGCCAATGGCGTGCAGGACACCCAGGCGAGACCGGCGTCAATGGCGTGACCGTGGAACTGTTCCGCTGCGCCGACAACGCCCTCGTCGCGACCCGCCGCCACCAGCGGCGGCGGCATCTACGAGCTACACCGTCGCGCCCGGCAGTTACTACGTGAAGTTCAACCGCCTGCCGGCCGGATGCCTTGACCCCGTCGACGCTGGTCCGGCGTCCGGTCGAACGACAGCGACGCCAACGCCGCGGGCCGCACCGATTGCACCGAGCTGACTGCCGGTGCAGAAACGATGTGACGTGGGACGCGGGCATCTACCGGCCGGCGAAGATCGGCGACCTCGTGTTCAACGACACCACAGCGCCAATGGCGTGCAGGATGCAGGCGAGGCCGGCGTCAACGGCGTGACCGTGGGGGCGGTTCCGCTGCGCCAACCGAACGCCCTCGTCGCGACCACCGCCACCAGCGGCGGCGGCATCTACGGCTTCACCGTCGCGCCCGGCAGTTACTATGTGAAGTTCAGCAACCTGCCCGCGGGCTATGAATTCAGCCCGTCGACAGCTGGTCCGGCGTCCGATCGAATGACAGCGATGCGAATGCCGCAGGCCGCACCGATTGCCGAGTTGACTGCCGGTGAGAATGACGTGACATGGGACGCGGGCATCTATCAACCGGCGAAAGATGACCTCGTGTTCAACGACACCAACGCCAATGGCGTGCAGGACGCAGGCAGGATGGCGTCGACGGCGTGACCGTGGAACCGTTCCGCTGCGCCGACAAAACCTCGTCGCGACCACCGCCACCAGCGGTGGCGGCATCTACAGCTTCACCGTCGCGCGCAGCGGTTACTATGTGAGTTCCGGCAGCCTCTACCCGCAGGCTATGAGTTCCAGCCCGTCGACAGCTGGTCGGCGTCGATCCGAACGACAGCGACACCAACGCACCGGGCCGCACCGGTTGCACCGAGCTGACTGCCGGTGAGAATGACGTGACATGGGACGCGGGCATCTATCAGCCGGCGAAGATCGGCGGCCTCGACATTCAACGACACCAACGCCAACGGCGTGCAGGATGCAGGCGAGAACGGCGTCAACGTGACCGTGGAACTGTTCCGCTGCGCCGACAACCTTACCCTCGTCGCGACCACCGCAACCAGCGGCGGCGGCATCACCAACCACCCGTCGCTGCCGCGTAGCGGATTACTGCTGAAGTTCAGCAATCTGCCGGCCGATTTTACGCTTCGGCCCGTCGACAGCTGGTCCGGCGTCCGATCCGAATGACAGCGATGCGAATGCCGCGGGCCGCACCGATTGCACCGAGCTGACTGCCGGTGAAAACGATGTGACGTGGGACGCGGGCATCTATCAGCCGGCGAAGATCGGCGACCTCGTATTCAACGACACCAACGCCAATGGCGTGCAGGACGCAGGCGAGACCGGCGTCAACGGCGTGACCGTGGAACTGTTCCGCTGCGCCGACAACGCCCTCGTCGCGACCACCGCAACCAGCGGCGGCGGCATCTACGGCTTCACCGTCGCGCCCGGTAGTTACTACGTGAAGTTCAGCAACCTGCCGGCCGGTTACACCTTCAGCCCGTCGACAGCTGGTCCGGCGTCCGATCCGAACGACAGCGATGCGAACGCTGCGGGCCGCACCGATTGCACCGAGCTGACCGCCGGCGAGAATGACGTGACATGGGATGCGGGCATCTACCAGCCGGCGAAGATCGGCGACCTCGTGTTCAACGACACCAACGCCAATGGCGTGCAGGACGCAGGCGAGACCGGCGTCAACGGCGTGACCGTGGAACTGTTCCGCTGCGCCGACAACGCCCTCGTCGCGACCACCGCCACCAGCGGCGGCGGCATCTACGGCTTCACCGTCGCGCCCGGCAGTTACTATGCGAAGTTCAGCAATCTGCCGGCCGGTTACACCTTCAGCCCGTCGACAGCTGGTCCGGCGTCCGATCCGAACGACAGCGATGCGAATGCTGCGGGCCGCACCGATTGCACCGAGCTGACCGCCGGTGAGAATGACGTGACATGGGATGCAGGCATCCACGTGCCGGCCGTCTGCACTCCGGTCTCGATTGCCACAACTGGAGCCAGCGCATCGTCTGGAACCGCGGGGAATATCCGGACATTTACCGTCGGCACCCTGAAGGTCAAAGCGAGCGCGTTCAGCCGGGTCAAGACCACCGGCGTCTGGCAGCCAGCCTTTCTCGGCGCTTACAACGTCGGCTTGGGCGTGACGGACGATTCGGAGGGCGACGGCAGCAACGAGCGTCACGTCATCGACAACATTGACCGTGAAAACTATGTGTTGTTCGAGTTCTCGGAGCCGGTTGTGCTGAATCGGTTGTATTTGGGTTACGTCGTGGCCGACAGCGATCTGAGCCTGTGGATTGGCAACTTCAGCGATCCCTTCAACAATCACCTGGCGCTCAATGACAGCGTCGTCGGGCGATTTGGCCTCACGGAATCAAACCTGGGTGACGGCATTCCGCGCTGGGCGGACGTGAACGCGGACCAGGTCATCGGCAATGCGGTGCTGGTGGCGGCCTGGACGGGGGACGCCACTCCCGAGGATCAGTTCAAGATCCAGACGCTGGACGTTTGTCGTCCCGGCGGGCCGCCGGCCCTGGCGACCCTCGGTGACACCGTGTGGAACGACGTCAATGCCAATGGCGTCCAGGATTCCGGCGAGGTTGGAGTGGACGGGGTCAAAGTTGAACTCTACCGGTGCGCGGATGCTGCCCTGGTTCGATCGACCAATACGGCGGGCGGCGGTCGCTACAGCTTTACGGTGGAACCGGGGAGTTACTACGTGAAGTTCAGCAACCTGCCGGCGGGCTACCGATTCAGCCCGTCGACCGCGGGAACGGCCTCGGACGCGACCGACAGCGACGCCAATGCGACGAGTGGCGTGACGGACTGCACGGACCTCGCGGCCGGGGAGAACGATCCCACGTGGGATGCGGGGATCTATTTGCCGGCCAAGATTGGCGACCTGGTCTTCAACGACACCAACCACAACGGAACCCAGGATGCCGGCGAAGCCGGAGTCGACGCGGTGAAAGTCGAGTTGTTCCGGTGTGCGGACAACGGCCTGGTGGCGTCCACCACCTCCTCCGGGGGCGGCCGCTACACCTTTACGGTGGCTCCGGGCAATTACTACGTGAAATTCAGCGGCCTTCCCGCGGGCTACGTCTTCAGCCCGTCGACCGCCGGCACGGCGTCGGACCCGACCGACAGCGACGCGAACGCGACGACAGGTCGGACCGACTGCACGAGCCTCGCGGCGGGAGAGAATGATCCGACCTGGGACGGCGGCATCTATTTGCCGGCGACCTGCGCGCCGGTTTCGATCTCGACTGTGGGGGCGAGCCCGACGTCGGGCACGGCTGGGAACGTGCGGACGTTCAACGCGGGCGGCGTGTCCGTGAAAGCGAGCGCCTTCAGCCGGGTGCGTTCGACGGGCGCGTGGGCGCCGGCCTATCTCGGCGCCTACAACATCGGGCTGGGCGTGACCGACACCTCGGAGGGCGACGGCAGCGGCGACCGACACGTGATCGACAACCTCGACCGCGACAACTACGTGCTCTTCGAGTTCTCCGAGCCGGTGGTGTTGAACCGCCTGTTCCTTGGCTACGTGGTTTCCGACAGCGATCTGAGCCTGTGGATCGGCAGCTTCACGGATCCGTTCAACAACCACCTGACATTGAGTGACACGGTCCTCGGGCGTTTTGGGTTCTCCGAAGACAACGTGACGGACCTGACGACCACCCGCTGGGCGGACGTGAACTCGGGGCAGATCGTGGGCAACGCGATCGTCGTCGCCGCCCAGGTCAGCGACACGACGCCCGAAGACCAGTTCAAGATCCAGACGCTCGACATCTGTCGCCCGGGCTCGACCCCGGGCGTGGCGACGATTGGCGACAAGGTGTGGAACGACGTCAACGGGAACGGGGTGCAGGACGCCGGCGAGGCCGGCGTGGACGGCGTGAAGGTCGAACTCTTCAGCTGCGCCAGCAACACAGCCGTCGCCTCGTCCACCACGGCGGGCGGAGGCCTCTACAGCTTCACCGTGGCGCCGGGCGACTACTACGTGAAGTTCAGCAAGCTGCCGACTGGCTATGTCTTCAGCCCGTCGGCCGCCAGCGCGGCTTCGGACGACGGCGACAGCGACGCCGATCCCGCCACCGGCCGGACCGATTGCACGACGCTGACGGCCAGCGAGAGCGACCTGACCTGGGACGCCGGCATCTACCTGCCGTCGACCTGCGTGCCGGTCCGCATCGACACGGTAGGATCCAGCGCCACCTCGGGTTCCGCCGGAAACATCCGGACGTTCAGCGCGGGTGGAGTGACCGTGAAGGCGAGCGCCTTCAGCCGCGTGAAGACGACCGGCATCTGGCAACCCGCCTACCTCGGCGCCTACAACATCGGCCTCGGGGTGACCGATATCTCCGAGGGCGACGGCAGCAACAACCGGCATGTGATCGACAACATCGATCGGGACAACTTCGTCTTGTTCGAGTTCTCGGAACCCGTCGTCCTGAACCGCCTGTATCTCGGTTATGTGCTGTCCGACAGCGATCTGAATGTTTGGATTGGCACGTTCAACGACCCGGTGCGAAACCACCTGAAACTGAGCGACGCGGTGTTGAGCCGGTTTGGATACACCGAGGAGAACCTGGCTGATGATGGCTCCACCCGGTGGGCGGACGTCAATGCCGGTGAGGTTATCGGTAACGCCGTGGTGGTTGCCGCCTGGCGCGGAGACACGAGCCCGGAAGATCAGTTCAAAATTCAGACTCTCGACATTTGTCGGGCGGGCTGGGTGACGCCGACCGGGACGGATCTGGAGCCGCTGCTTTACATGGCGGCTCCCCAGCTGAACGCGGACGGGCGCTTCCAGGCGCAAGTGACGGCGATGGGAGTGACCGGCTACGTAATTGAGTCGTCGACCAACCTGGTGCACTGGACGACGGTGGCCACGGGCTCGGCCGAGTCGTTTGACTTCGTCGACCCGGCGGCTCCGGATGGCCAACGCCGGTTCTACCGGTTGCGCGAGGCGCAATAACCCGGGCTGGGCCATTCGGCCACGGCTGCGCAAGCCCCCACCGCAAGGTGGGGGCTTTTTGTTGCAGCGGGCCGCCCAAGGGGTGGCGGGGGCACGCCGCGGCCGTGCCTGGGTGGAGTTGCGGGCGGGCGAATGCTGCACGAAGCACCCGCGCAGTGCATCCCGAAGTTGTCGGCCCGGGGCGCGGATCCCGCCATCGCGGGATCCGCAGCAGCGGAAAACGGCCACGCGGCTCGAAAATTACTAACGGGTCGCCGATTCGAGCCCCTGCGGGCCAGAAAGCCTGCGGCCCGGACATCGGACGAAGTGCCGCCGACCACCGGCGGATGCACCGCACCAGCGCGCGGCGCGGAATTCAAGTTGCAATCACCCGCTGGCGTCGGTAAACCGTGCGCGAACAATTTCGAAGCTATGGCTCATTCTTGTTATCACCCGAGTGTCGAGGGCGCCCAGCATGGCGCAAAAAGCCTGGAGGCATTTCTGGCCTACGCGAAGAACGCCGGGGCGGCCGGGGCTCAGCCATCGAACTACATGCTGCAAGGAGCCAAGGGCTTTCGCTCGGCCAAGGAGATTCGGGCGGTGTTCGCCAAGGCCAAGATGAGCCTGGACGGCATTTCCGCGCATTGTCCGTTCTGGGTCCACACCACGGCCTGGACCGGCAGTCCCACCGTGCGTCCCTTCATCCCGGGAGATGTCGCGAAGAAATCGCCGGAGGCAATCGAGCGCTGGGCCGAGGATTATTTGCTCTCGCTGTTGGATCTCTGCGCCGAACTCGGCGTGAAGATCGTCCCCATGTTCTGGGGCGTGGCTCACGGCTGGGAGGTCGCCACGGGCTATCCGTGGGGCTTTTGGAAGGGCGGCGACTACGACCTGGTGAACGCCGGCAACGAACGGTTCGTGCAAAAAACGGCCAAGATCCGCAGTCACGCCCGCAAGCTGGGCCTTTACCTCGCGCATGAAATTCACCCCGGCACGGCGGCGATGTGCGCGGACGATTTCAACGCGTTGGTCAAAGCGTGCGACGGCGACAAGGTGCTCACCGTGAATGCCGATCCGTCCCACTGCTGGGAAGGAGAAAGCTGGGAGACCCGCTTCCGCAAAGTCGCGGAGCGCGTCTACGCCTGTCACGTGAAGAACTTCGTCATCCGCCCGAACGTCCCGCTGCGTCATATCCAGCCGGACTGGCCCGGGCGCGCCATGCAGTTCACCGACCTTCCGACAGGCGACCTCAACATGACGCGTTACGTCGAGCTGTTGATCAACATCGGTTATCCGTCCCGCTACTGTCAGATCATGGGCACAAAAACGGCCCCCTTGATCGTCGAGGCGGAGAGCGCCTATCGCGACTTGGATTCGACCAGTGCGAACGGCATCCAATTCGTGCGGGACAACCTCTGCTTCCCGGTGGCGGCGGGCTCGTTCGAAGACGGGATGGGCGCGTAGTCAGCCCAACGTAAAGGCCTCGGCCAGGCGCGCCTGCCATTCGCCCAGGCGCTTTGGGTCGGCCGCATGAATGCGGCAAAGCGCGTCGCCCGCGTTGATGATCTCGCCCGGCTTCTTCAACTGATCGATCCCGACACGCGGATCCACCGTCGCCTCCTGGGTGAGGCGGCCGCCTCCCATGTCGCGGATGACCTCCCCAATCACGCGGGCGTTGCAGCGGACCAGCGTCCCGGAGCGTCGGCTGCGAAGGTCGGCGACAATGGGGGCGTGGATGTCCGTGGCCAGCTTGTGACGGTAGGCGTCCAGGTCGGCGCCTTGGGCGGCGAGGAGCTGCTCCCATTTGCGAAGCGGCCGTCGCGAGTCGAGCTCGGCCCGGGCCCGCTGCCAACCCTGGTCCAGGTTCGGAGCCGCGCCGGTCTGCACGAGGAGATTCGCCGCGCATTCGAGCACCAGCCGCGTCAGATCCTCGGGTCCCTGCCCTTGCAGACACGCAACCGACTCGCGGACCTCGAGCCAGTTGCCGGCGGACCGCCCAAGCGGTGTGTTCATGTCCGTGAGCAGCGCGCGGGTGTTCACGTCACAGCCCAGGCCAAGCTTGATCATCGCGTCGGCGAGGGACGCGGCCTGCTCGCGCGTGGCCATGAACGCCGCGCAGCCGAACTTCACATCAAGCACCAGCGCATGCAGTCCTTCGGCGAGCTTTTTGGAGAGGATGCTGGCCGTAATCAGCGGAATGCTCGGGACGGTGCCGGTGACGTCCCGGAGCGCATAGAGGCGCCGGTCGGCCGGAACCATCGCGGCCGATTGCCCAGCCATGGCCACGCCCAATTTTTGCACCTGGGCGACGATCCGTTCCGGCTCGAGCGCAGTCGAAAATCCGGGGATTGACTCCAGCTTGTCGAGCGTTCCGCCCGTGATTCCAAGCCCGCGCCCCGAGATCATGGGGACGCGGAACCCGAGACACGCCAGCAGCGGTGCCAGCGGCAGCGAGACTTTGTCCCCCACCCCGCCCGTGGAATGCTTGTCCACAATCGGGCGGGGGTCGGACGGGAACCTCAGAACCGTGCCCGAGTCGCGCATGGCAAGCGTCAGCGTGCGCGTCTCCGCCTCGGTCAATCCGCGAAAGTATATCGCCATCAGCATGGCGGACATCTGGTAGTCCGGGATTTGACCCGCGGTAAACTCCCGCACGAATGACTCGATGGCCTTGAGCGGCAGGGCGTGCCCATCCCGCTTGGTCTCGATGAGGGAGAGAAAATTCACGGCCCCAGCCTCCGGGGCGGATAGGGGCCGGCGGCGCCCCGGCGGCCCGGCCCTCGCGTGGGCGCGGACGTGAAGGCAGGCGCGACGCCTAGGATCGGGTTGGGAGCGCGCAAACCGGCATCACGAGACGAACTTCTTCGCGATGACCGTGGCGTTATGGCCGCCAAAGCCGAACGAATTGTTGACGATCGCATGAACCGGGGTCTCACGGGCCGTGTTCGCCACATAATCGAGATCACATTCCGGGTCCTGCTTCTCGATGTTGATGGTGGGCGGGACGACATCATGCTGGATGGCTTTGACGCAGATGACGAGTTCCGTGGCACCGGCGGCGCCGAGCATGTGTCCGGTGGCGCCCTTGGTGGAGCTGACCGCCAGGCGGCGGGCGTGTTCCCCGAACACGGTTTTGATGGCCTGGGTTTCGGCGATGTCGCCCTGCGGGGTGCTCGTGCCGTGCGCGTTGATGTACTGGACGTCCTTAGGATTGAGGCGTGCGTGGCGCAGGGCCATGCGCATGCAACGGGCGGCACCTTCCCCGAACGGCGCGGGCGCAGTCATGTGGTTGGCGTCGGCCGTGTTGCCGTAGCCGCACAACTCGGCGTAGATGCGGGCCCCGCGGGCCCGGGCATGGTTGAGCTCTTCCAGCACCACGATGCCGGCGCCTTCGCCCATGACGAATCCATCGCGATCCACGTCGAACGGGCGGGAGGCGTGTTTCGGGTCGTCATTGCGGGTGCTCATGGCCTTCATCGCGCAGAAGCCGCCGATGCCGATCGGCACGATGGTGGCCTCGGAGCCGCCGGCAAACATCACGTTGGCGTCGCCCATCTTGATGGTCCGCCACGCCTCGCCAATGGCGTGGGTGGAGGTGGCGCAAGCCGAGCAGGTGGCGACGTTGGGGCCACGCAGCTTGTAGAACATGCTGAAAAATCCGGAGGCCATGTTCAGGATCAACATGGGGATCATGAACGGCGAAAGCCGGCCGGGACCTTTGCTGAGCAGGATGGAGTGCTGATCTTCGGTCGTTTTGAGCCCGCCGATGCCCGAGCCGATGAAGACGCCGACCTGGTCGCGATCGGTCTTCTCGAGGTCCAGCCCTGAATCGAGCAGGGCCTGGTGGGCGGCGAAGACGCCGAACTGGGCGAAGCGATCCGCGCGGCGGGCGTCCTTGGGGGACGGAAAGGCCGCGCCGGGCTCGAAGTTTTTCACCTCGCCGGCAATCTGGGTGTCGAATGGGCTGGCGTCGAAGTGGGTGATGCGGTCGATGCCGCATTGTCCCGCCACGAGGGATTTCCACAAGGTCTCGACGTCGTTGCCCAGCGGGGTGACGGCGCCAAGGCCGGTGATGACAACCCGTCGGTCCGAATGATCACTCGCCATATAAATCAAACGGGGCAGCTGGAACCGGCCTCAGCCGGAGAGCTGCCCCGGAAAGCCTGCCGCCGAACTACTTGTTCCGGATCTCCTCGATGTATTTGATCACGTCGCCGACGCTCTGAAGCTTCTCGGCTTCCTCGTCGGGAATTTCATGACCGAACTCCTCCTCCAGGGCCATCACCAGCTCGACCGTGTCGAGCGAATCGGCGCCAAGGTCTTCGATGAACTTTGCCTCGGGCGTGACCTGGTCGGCCGTGACCCCAAGCTGTTCCACGATAATTTCCTTAACTCTTGCCTCAACTGATTTTTCAGCAGCCATGACTTGTCTCCGGTTTATATTGGTTGTCTTTGCTATGTCACGCTCCGGAGGGCGTCAAGCCCTGATTCGGAGGCATCCGACTGATTCCGATCGTCCCGCGACCCGGCGGGAGTGGCGCGTGTTTCGCGCATGGTCATTGGTTCGTTTAGACGCGCCTCTGTCTATAAGCTGACCTCGGGCGTGTCCAGTGAGAATTTTACCACCCCCCGGGCCAACCCGCCCGCCGGCGACGTCTACATCACCATTCCGCCATCCACCGTCAGCACCTGGCCCGTGACATAACGGCCTCCGGCACCCGCCAGATACAGCGCCGCCTCGGCAATGTCCTCGGGCTTGCCGAGTGCGTTCAACGGAATTCTGGCCAGCAGATCGGCCTTCAGCTTCTCGTCCAACACGGCCGTCATGTCCGTGTCGATGAAGCCGGGCGCGATCGCGTTCACCGTGATGCTGCGCGAGCCGAGCTCCTTCGCCACCGATTTCGTGAAAGCGATCAACGCCCCCTTGCTGGCGGCGTAATTGCACTGGCCGCCGTTGCCAATCAGCCCAATGATGGAGGCGATGTTGATAATCCGGCCGGAGCGCTGCTTGACGAGGACCCGCGTGAAGGCCTTGGTGAAGTGAAACGCGCCTTTCAGGTTCGTGTTCAGCACCGCATCCCAGTCGGCCTCGCTCATCCGCATGAGCAGACCGTCGCGCGTGATGCCGGCGTTGTTGACCAGAATGTCCACCCGCCCGGCCTCGGCCAGGATCTTCTCGGCGGCGGCGGCGACGGAGGCGCCATCGGACACATCCACGGCCAGCGCCCAGGCTTTGCGGCCCAGCGCGCGAACTTCGCCGGCGACTTTTTCGGAGTTCTCCACCGTCCGCGACACGCAGGCAACATCCGCCCCCGCCTGGGCGAACCGCAGGGCGATGGACCGGCCAATGCCGCGCCCGGCCCCGGTCACCACCGCAACTTGATTGGCCAATTGAGTCATCGTGGGCGGATGTTCTGGGAGCTCGGGCGCGGATTGTCAATCCACGAAAACGCAAACCCCGGACCGCCCCGCCGGACCTCCCAGCCCGATCGCCGGCCACAAGTCCCATTCAATTTCACACCGCCGGCCGTCGTCAGTTGCTTCACCTAACGCATGCAATTACCGCCCACGGCGTCCGCGCATCCAGTCTCATGAAAACCGCCCGCCGCCACCTTCCCAAGCTGGCCCTCGCCGCTCTCCTCTGGGCGGTGGCGATCGGCCGGCCCGCCGAAGCCGGCGCCGCCAGCGGAAATGCGACCGAGGCGCCGGCCACCAACCTGCCGCCGGGTCACGTGCGCGGACCCGCGCCCGCGGGCGGGGCCGGACGCGACCGCAGCGTGATCGCGGACACGGATCGCGCGTGGTGGTCTTTCCGCCCGTTGCGCCCCACTCAGCCGCCGGAAATTCAGCCGGCGGCGGCGCGCACGCTCATTGACCGGTTCGTCGTGGCGCGGCTGCAGGCCAAAGGCTTGAAGCCTGCGCCTCCCGCCGATCGACGCACCCTGCTCCGGCGCGCGTCGTTCGACCTGCTCGGCCTTCCGCCGTCGCCGGAGGACGTGGAGAGATTTGCGAAGGATCCCCGGCCGGACGCGTGGGCGCGCGAAGTCCGGCGGTTGCTCGACAGCCCCCGATACGGCGAGCGCTGGGCGCGCCATTGGCTCGACGTCGCTCGGTTCGCGGAAAGCTCGGGGTTCGAACACGATTACGATCGGCCCCACGCCTATCACTTTCGGGATTTTGTCATTCGCGCCCTGAACAGCGACCTGCCCTATGACCAATTTGTCCGGTGGCAACTGGCCGGAGACGAGTATGCGCCCGGCGATCCGCTGGCCTTGATGGCGACTGGATTTTTGGGCGCGGGCGTCTTCCCGACGCAAATCACGGCCAACGAAGTGGAGCGAACGCGGTATGACGCGATGGACGACATGTTGGCGACCACCGGCACGGCCATGCTGGGGCTGACCATCGGGTGTGCGCGGTGCCACGACCACAAATACGATCCGATCCCGAGCCATGATTACTATCGGATGCTGGCGACGTTCACGAGCACGGTGCGCAGCGAGGTCGACCTGGATCTGGACCCGGAGCAAACCCGTCGCGTGAGCGAAGCTCATGCGCGCGAGCACGCGCCGCTCACGCTGGCGCTGGAGAACTACGAGCATCAGGAATTGCCCGCGAAATTTACGGCCTGGCTCGAGGCCGGCGCCCCGCGGCCGGCCGGCGCAAATTGGGAGCAGCTTGCGCCCCTGCAGGTAGGCTCGCGGGCCGGGGCTACCTTTCGCAAACTGGAGGACGGCTCGTGGCTGGCCGAAGGCAAAAACGGGGATCACGACGAGTATACCTTCGTGACTGAACTGCGTCCGGGCGGACCCGGCTCGCCCGGTGAAATTCGCGCCTTGCGTCTCGAGGCGCTGGCCGACGCCAGCCTGCCGCGGGGCGGTCCGGGGCGCGCCGACAACGGCAACATTGGCCTCAGCCGCATTCGCCTATTCGCCTCGCCCCTGACCGGCACGGACAGCGGCACGAACGAAGTCCGTCTCGCCCGGGCGAGGGCCACCTTCGAACAAAACACGAATCACTTGTCAGTCTCCGCCGCGCTCGACGACCGGCCGGACACGGGCTGGGCCGTGGATCCGAAGTTCGGCACCAATCACGCCGCGATCTTCGAATTTGGCGAGCCGTTGTCACGGCGCGACGGCGTGCGCCTGGAAGTTCGCCTCGAGTTTTCGGTCAACACGCGGCACAACATCGGCCGGGCGCGGCTGTCCGTCACTGGGGATGGGGCGGCCGGGTTGGGCGAGCCCGCCCTGTCTCCCCGCCTTGCCGAGCTGCTGGGGCAAGTTCGCGCGGGCCGCACCGCAACGCCTGGCGACGCGATTCGCAAATTGTCCGAATCGGACCGGGCCCTCTTGCTGGGCTGGTGGAAGACCTCCGAGCCCGGGTGGCGCGCCTTGGCGGACAAGGTGGAGGCTCATGCCCGCACCGCTCCGCGGCCGAAGCTGACGAAGGTCATGATCTGCGGGGAAGGACACCCGGCGATGCGAATGCACACCCAGGGGGCCGACTTTTTCGATCAGACCTACTTTCTACAGCGCGGCAGTACGGATCAGAAGAAGGGCGTGGCGTTGCCCGGCTTTTTGCAGGTGTTGATGCCCGCGGCCGCGAACGAGCGGAAGTGGCAGTGGGAGCCGCCGGCGAATGCGCGGTTCTCGGGGCGCCGACGGGCGTTGGCGGAGTGGATGACGGACGTGGATCAAGGAGCGGGCGCCTTGCTGGCCCGGGTGATGGTCAATCGACTATGGCAGCATCATTTTGGGCAAGGGCTGGTCGCGACTCCCAACGACTTTGGAGCGCAAGGCGCGCCGCCCAGTCATCCGGAGCTGCTCGATTGGCTGGCGGCTGAACTGATACGCCACGGCTGGCGTTTGAAGCCAATCCACGAACTGATCCTGACCAGCGCGGTGTATCAGCAAGCCATGCCAGCGGGTCGGGCTTTGGAGCGCGCCTTTGCGCTGGACCCGGACAACGCGTTGCTCTCGCGCCGCATCCCGGCGCGGCTCGAAGCCGAAGCAGTGCGTGACGCCCTCCTGTTCGTCTCGGGTTTGCTCGAAACCAACCTGTATGGGCCAGGGACCTTGGACGAGGGCAGCCATCGCCGCAGCGTTTACCTGACGGTGAAACGCAGCCGACTGGTCCCGGCGATGCAGGTCTTCGACGCGCCGGAGCCTTTGGCCAGCCAGGGCGCGCGCCCGTCCACCACCGTGGCCCCGCAGGCATTGCTGCTCATGAACAGCCCGCAGGTGCGCGCCTGGGCCGACGCGTTTGCCTCCCGCTGCGTCGAGGCCGGGCCCCATTCCGATCCGGCTGCCGCGGTGGATCGCGCGTACGCGCTCGCCCTGAATCGCCAACCGACGCCGGACGAGCGGGCCGACGCGCTGCGATTCATCGCCGCCCAGGAACGGCGCAATTCAGCCGGGACCACCGACCCAGGAGCAATCTCTCCCGGAACCTACCGGCACGCGATCGCGGATCTCGCCCAGGTCATCCTTAGCCTCAACGAATTCATCTATGTGGAGTGATCCCGGCAGGCTTTCGCGACGTGAGTGGCTCCGCCGGTCCGGCGGCGGGGCCGGATTGCTGGCGCTGGCCGGCTTGATGCGCGACCAGGGGCTGCTCGTTCCAGCCGGGGCCGCGGGCGGGGCAGCGCTGGACCCGCTGCGCGCACGCGCGGCCCACTTTCCGGCTCGAGCCCGATCGGTCATCTGGCTCTTTATGAACGGCGGGCCCAGCCAGGTGGACACGTGGGATTACAAACCGGAGCTGCAGCGGCGAGACGGCCAGGAGCTGGCCGGATTCGACAAGAAAACGGGTTTTTTTACCGACGCGGTCGGGCCTTTGATGAAATCGCCCTTTGGCTGGGCGCAACGCGGTCAGAGCGGCACTTGGGTGAGCGATCTGTTTCCCAACCTGGGACGGCACGTGGACAAGATGGCGTTCCTCCACTCCTGCCACACGAAATCGAACAATCACAGCCCGGCGCTGTTTATGATCAACACCGGCACGACGCGGATGGGGTCGCCCTGTGTGGGGTCGTGGGCCACTTATGGATTGGGCAGCGAGAGTCGCGACCTGCCGGCGTTCGTGGTGATGAGCGACCCGTTGGATCGAGGGCTGCCCAAGGGCAATGCCAGCAACTGGGGCGCGGGATATCTTCCAAGCGTCTTCCAAGGCACTTGGCTGCGTCCCAAGGGCGACCCGATCGACAACCTGAAGCGACCGGCCGGACTCGACGCGCTCACGCAACGGGCGCAACTGGATCTTCTGGGCCGCCTCAACCGCCGGCAATTGGGCCGCGCACCCGCCGGCGCCACCGACGCGCTGGCGGCCCGCATCGAAAGTTTCGAACTCGCTTACCGAATGCAGACGGCGGCGCCGGACGCGTTTGCCATCGAACAGGAACCCGCCGAGCTGAAGGCGATGTACGGGCTCAACCAGAAACATTGCCGCCATTTTGCCGCCCAGTGTTTGATGGCCCGCCGGATGGTGGAACGCGGCGTTCGCTTCGTGCAGATCTATTCCGGCGGCATGGAGAATGAACGCAGCTGGGACGGACACGTGGATCTGGTCGGCAACCATCGCGGGTTTGCGCTTGAAACCGACCAGCCGATTGCCGCCTTGCTGACCGATTTGCAGCAACGCGGCCTGCTTGACGAAACGTTGGTCATTTGGGGCGGCGAATTTGGCCGCCTGCCCGTGTCCCAAAAGGGCGCCAAGCCCGGCCGCGATCACAACCCGCACGCCTTCACCTACTGGCTCGCCGGCGGAGGCGCCCGCGGCGGCTTTCACCACGGCGCCACGGACGAACTCGGCCATCAGGCCGCTGTCGACCGCGTGAGCGTCAACGATCTGCACGCCACCATCCTTCACCTCCTGGGGTTCGATCACGAACGCCTGACCTATTTCCACGACGGACGTAATTTCCGCCTGACCGACGTGGCCGGAGAAGTGGTGAAATCCATCCTGTCGTAAGCGTCGCATCGGCGCCTGGCGCGGATCCCGAAGTTGTTGGCGCGGGCCGCGGGTTGGCAACCCGCGGCGGCCAAAACCGGCCACGCGCGTCGCAAGGTCTAACGAGCGGCCGCCACGGGGACCTGCTGCGGGTGGAAAGCCGGCGGTCTGAAGCCGCGGACGAAGTGTCACCGAGAACGTCAGGATACACCCGCCAAACTTACCCCTTTTCTTCCGGCCGGCGTCGTGGCTAGGCTGCGGCGCGATGCACGCCGCTGCGCTTATGAAACTTCCTCCCCTGCTCCCGCTCCCCTGGATCCTGGCCGGCGCTGTTGCGCTGGCGGTTCCCGCCTGCCTCAACGCCGCGGCGCCCGTGGCCGAAAAGAAATCCCCGGACCTGCACGATCGCATTCCCGATCCCCTCTCCGTCTCGATTCCTAAAATTGTCGCAAAAAAAATCCGCATCGACGGCCAGCTCGACGAGTGGCCGTGGCGCAAGGCTCCGCGCCTGACCCCGTTCGTCCACCACGACACCATGGCACCGGCCCGCGTGAAAACCGAGGTCCGGATCTGGTACGACGACGACGCGCTCTATCTGGGTTGGGTTTGTGAGGATCCCGACATCCAGGCGACCTTGCGCCAGCGAGACAGCAAATTTTGGGAGGAGGAAGTCGTGGAGTTCTTCCTCGCACCCAAAACTCTCGATCGCTATTTCGAGCTGCAATGGAATCCCCTCGGGGGAACCTTCGACGCCCTCATTCAGAACACTCTCGGGCCGGACGGGCGCTCACAAAAATTTGACGGCGACTGGTCCTACACCGCCACGAACATGACTTGGGCCCTCCAAGTGGACGGCTCCGTCCACAACGCTGCGGATCGCGACCAGCGTTGGACTGTAGAGGTCCGCATTCCTTTTTCGGATCTGAAAGTCCGGACCCCGCGTCGGGGCGAAATCTGGCGGGGCAATTTCTATCGGTTCAACCGCGACACGGGCCGCGAGCCCGAACTGCTGAGTTGGTCTCCCACCATCTGGCCCGGGTTTCATCAGCCCACCCGATTCGGTTACCTCCGGTTCACTGGAGATTAAACCGCGCCCGGACGAGCCCAACGGCGGGACAAAGCTGAAAGAGCCGAAAAATGCCGGCCCAGAAAAGCCGAAGGGCTGGGTTTTAACCCAGCCCTGCAACTACACAGATTTCACAGAGAACCGATGCGACCCGCATCGAACACGTCCACACAGTATCCTTTCCACCGTCCCCATCCAGTCACCAGTTCTGGGGACAGCGCCACCCAACGCGCGCAGAGCATTGCAAACAACTATCCATCAACACGTTGGAATCGACAAAAATCCACTGACTGCAGGGAAACGTGGGTCGAACGGCGTGAGAGAGAGCGTCACCGGCATTGTTCTTCCGACAGGGCCAACGCCAGGCGAAGGCCTTCCAGCGTGAGATTGGGGAACACGGTTGTGATTTCGGGGAGTTTCGACGCCAACAGCGACGCGTAACCGCCGGTGGCGACCACGGGCAGCCGGCGCGCACCCAGCTCCCGCTTCAACTCGTGGATGAGCTCTCGAATCAGTCCTCGATAGCCGTGGACGGCTCCAATCAGCATCGCCTCGCGCGTGCTGCGACCGATGACCGCACTGGTCTCCCGGATGCGGATCCGGGGAAGCAGCGCGGTTTTATCCGCAAGATAATCGGTCATCGCCGCCAGGCCCGGCGTGATGATGCCGCCAACATAGCGTCCGTTGCGGTCAACGACGTCGAACGTCACGGCCGTGCCGAAGTCCACCACCACTGACGGCGCCCCGAAGTGATGGCGAACGGCGATGGCATTGGCGAGGCGATCCGGTCCGATGGTGGCGGGTTTGGGGTAATCGATGCCAACGCCACGGACCGTCCTGGGGCCCAGCACGAGCGGACGCGAACCGAAGGCGCGCTCAACGGCCGCAACGGCCGGGGTGGTCGCCTTCGGCACAACGCTGCAAAGCGCGGCCGAGCGAATTTTTTGGCGCCCGACGAATGCACGCAGGCGGGCCGCGGCGGTCCCGTCGAACCAGGAGGCAGTCGGGATGTCCCGGGTGCGCCGGATGCCTTCCGGGTTGGCGACGCCGAGGTGCGTGTGGGTGTTGCCGACGTCGAGCAGGACCAGGGCGGAAGTGTTCACGATTTTTCCAGCGAGACGTCACCACCCATGATTCGTTCGAGATGCCCGTGATCGGTGCGCAGCAGGAGTGCGCCGTCATTGTCGAGAGCCTCGGCGCGCCCCGTCAACGCCCGCGTGCCGACGTGGATGGTGACCCGACGGCCCAGCGTGGTGCATTGGCCGGCCCATTCGCTGGCCACCGCGTCGAACTGACCCGAGCGGATGCGGCTGTAATCGAGGTCCAACTGGCGGAGGACCTCCGCGGCGAGATCGATCCGGCTGACCGGCTGGCCGGATTCGGCGCGAAGCGATGTGGCGATTTTTCGCAGCTCCGCGGGAAATTCGGAACTGGTCAGGTTCACGTCGATGCCGATGCCGAGCGTGAGATGTTTGATGTGGTCGAGCTCGGCGCCCATTTCCGTCAGGACGCCCGCGACCTTCCGCCCGTTGATCAGGATGTCATTGGGCCATTTGATCTCGGGTCGGAGCGTTGTTTGTTCGCGGATGGCCCGGCACAGCGCAGTCGCGGAAGCCACGGTGAGCTGGGTGGCGGCCTGGGGCTGCAGGCCCGGGCGGAGCAGCACCGAAAACCAGAGCCCTTTTCGGGCCGGCGAAATCCAGCGCCGGCCGAGACGACCCCGGCCTTTCGACTGGGCTTCAGCGAAGACGACGACACCTTCCTTCACGCCATCGCGAGCCAGCCTTTCGATCACGTCGTTGGTCGAGCTGGTCTCCTCGAAGACGCGGATGTCGCGTCCGACCACCTCGTTGCGAGCGACGAGGCCGAGCAGATCATCCGCGTTCAGCCGATCCGGCACAGCGATGAGCTGGTAGCCCTGGTGCGGGCTCGCCGCGATGTCATAGCCCAGCTGCCGCAGGTCCTCGATTCGGGCCCAGATCGCCGCGCGGGAGATGCCGAGCCGCTGGGAGAGGTCCGCGCCGGAGACACTCGCCGGGCCCGCCCGGCGAAGGGCTGCCAAAATCTGTGCGTCAACGGTCATCCGGTCAGGAGGCATCAAAATCAAGGGCGATATCCACGGCGGGGGCGCTATGCGTGAGGGCCCCCACGCTGATGAAGTCCACTCCGGATTCGGCAACCGGGCGAATCGAGTCGAGGGTGATTCCGCCGCTGGCCTCCGTTTTGGAACGCCCGGCGATTCGGCGGACGGCCTCCCGAAGTGTCGCCGGCTCCATGTTGTCGAGGAGGATGATGTCCGCGCCGGCCGCCGCGGCCTGTTCGGCCTGGGTCACCGAGTCAGCTTCGACCTCGATGCGCAGGTCCGGCCGGGCCCCCCGCGCGCGCCGGACCGCCGCCGCGATTGGATTGGGAGCCGCGTCACGGAGGGCGGCGAGGTGATTATCCTTGATCAGGATGAGATCAAACAACCCCACTCGATGGTTCGTCCCCCCGCCGCAGGCGACGGCATACTTCTCAAACCGACGCCAGCCCGGCGTGGTCTTGCGAGTGTCGAGGATCTTCGCGGCGGTCCCGCGGACGGCATCGACATAACGCGCGGTCAGAGTGGCAACGCCCGAAAGCCGTTGCACAAAATTCAGCGCGACCCGTTCGGCCGTAAGCAACGCGCGCGCGGGGCCTTCCACGCTCGCGATAACGCTCCCAGCCTCCGCGCGTTCTCCATCATGAATTCGGGCCGTAAATCGGACCTGTGCGGAAAGCTGGCGAAACGCTTCTGCCGCGAAGGCCAAGCCGGCCACGGTCAACGGCCGGCGCGCCATCACCCGGGCGGATGCGTTCGCGTCGTCCGGAACCGTGGCCAGGGTCGTGGCGTCGCCCGAGCCGATATCCTCTGCGAGCGCCGCCCGGACAGCCCGGGAAACTTCTGCTGTGGTCAGCGGGTCCACGTCCGCAGCTTGCGCGATCGGACCCCGCCCATGAAGAAAAAACTCAACGCCGGTCGGGTCAGAGCAGCCCCAACTCGCCGATGATGGGTGTGGTGCCGACCATGCCGCCGGCCAACAGATGATCGGACGATTCGGTGGCGTAGGCGGGGATGATGCGGTTCAACTGGGCCGGGGTGGCGCCCAGATGTTCCCGGATGATCTCGCCGATGACCGAACGGTAATCGATGCTGCGTCGCAGATAGCCCACGTCGCTGTTGGCGGAAAAGAGCGATCCATTCTTCCCCCCGGTCCCAATGTCCCAATTGAGCAAGCCGCCGAGAGCGGGATGGGAATTCAGATCACATCCGTAAACGCCGCCCTGAATGCCGCCGCCGGCCACATACATTACCGACGCCTCGGCGTGGTCGGTCCCGACGGAACCATTCTCAGCCGAGGTGCGGCCGAATTCCGACATGGTGACTATGACGACGTCGTTCCAGAGATTGCGCCCGGCGTTGTTGTAAGCGGGGTTGCTGAAATAGCGCCAGAGCGCGTAGTAAGCCCACGCGACGCGACGCAGCAGGTTCGCGTGGCCGCCCAAGTGAGTGTTGCCGACAGTGACCTGGGACGTGTGGGTGTCAAAGCCGCCGAGCTCGGTCCCGGTGATGAGGGCGTCCGTGTTGGCCAGGACCTGCGCGCACGATTTGATCTTACCCAGGAAGCCGTAAGCGCCGCTGCCCAATCCCCGCTGGTCAGAGGCCGCATTGATCGGGAAAAGGTGGGTGGTTCCATCCGTGTCGTAAAACTCGTTCGTTTGAAAGCTGGGATCCTGGAAAATGTCCAGCGTCTGCAGGAAGGCGTCGTTCAGGCCGTAGGCCAGATCGCGATTATCCTTGGCTGGATACGGGCGGCCGGACGCCGCACCCAGGGCCGCCAGCTGTTTGACGCGGTCCGTGTTGACGGACCCGGATGGCGTGTAAACCCCCAGCAGGTTGTAGCGGTTGATCGAGCTGAGGTTGGTCATCGGTTCCGTTCCCCGCAAGCTCTGGGGCATATTTGTCTGGATGGACACGCCGGCCAGCGCGTGGTCGCGGTGCCAGCCGGATTCGACGATGGTGCGATACCAGACGCCGTCGAGGACCGTGCGCCGCGCATTGGTTCCGTCGGTGGCCTTTTCCCAATATTTTTCCGAGTCAAAATGGGATCGGGACTGGCTGCGGTAAGCGACGCGATGAATGAGCGCCAAATCCCCGGCCTTGTAGATCGGAACGAGGTCGGACATGGCCGGATGCAGGCCGGCGAAGCCGTTGGCCAGCGGAATGGCGGCTTGCGGGTTGGCGGGGTCGAGCCCCGGGCATGAGGCCGGGCCGCCGGCAGCCTGGTAGATCGGGTCGCCACCGGGATGTTTCGCGATCCCAATGGTGGCGCGTTGCCCGTAGTAGCTGGGATCGAGGGCCGGAATGATGTTGTTGACGCCGTCGTTGCCGCCGCGGAGGAAGACGAAAAGCAATTTCTTGCCGTTGATGCCGATGGCGCCTTCGGCGATGGCCCGCCGCAAAAACGGGGGCAAGGTGGTGATGGAAGCGAGCCCGAGTGCGATCGCCGAAGCGGTGCCGGACTGCAGAAAGGACCGACGGGTGATGATATTGGCCATACGCGTGGAGAAATGAGGGTTAAAATGGGCGTGATTTACTGTTCCTGGAAACGGGGCAGGCACATCAGCCAGCCGACCAGACTGCGGACACGACCGTCGTAGCCCGCGCTTCCGACCGACAAATCAGCGAACGGCGACGGCGCTCCCGCCTCGTTCGCGTTGAGATAAGCCACCGCTGCCGCCCGATCCAGGGCGAGATTGGCCCGGCCTTCGCCGGGATAGAGCAAGTTCAGGAAGATGTCCACCACCGCCCCCGCATCCTTCAGCCCGTTGGCGTCCAGTTGCGCCCGGAGAATTGCCACCGGGTCGGAGGTGTTGCGCAGGGCGGCCGCGCCGTAATCGTCATCCTTCGTGGAGCTGCCCGTCGGCATGAGCAGATGCTGCACGAACCTCATGCGCTCACACAGGTTCGCCGTGTTCATCCAAATCCGGCCGGATTCCGAATAGCCATCGGGCTCGGTCTTGCCGAAAAGCACCATGCCGCCCATCCGTGTCATCGGATCGTTGCCATTGCCGGTTCCGGTGATGCCAATCCCGTCCGTTTCAGCGGTCGCGGCGATGTAGTTCTCCGGCGTGGTCTGCACCGTGCGCAACGCGCGCACGGCGCTGACGGCAAACTCCAGCGGCGTTTTGATTTTCTGACGCGACGCCCCGTGCCCGCGGAACAACGCCGAGTTGAAGATCGTGCGAAGCACGGACCGAAGGTTCCCCTTACGTCCGTCCCCGCCGGGCGTGTCCCACGCGGACATGCAATCCCGAACCAACGCGGCCTCCGCCGACAGGTTCGGGTCGGTGTAGTCGTAAATCCCGAAGTCGAATCCTTCATGAACAAACGTGCGGCAGAGCTTTACGCTGACAAACTCCATCGTGTAAGGCTGGTTGGCCAGGTGGTCGAGCACCAGATAGCCCTCGCGCAGCCCGTTGGTGCCGGCATACGCGTTGTTGGTGATGATGAGCGCATAGGACTCGCCCCCGTGAAACGCCGGCCCGAAGCGGGCATCGACCACCGAGTTGGTGAAGAGCCGCTTTGTGGACGTGTAATTGTGGGTGTTCGTGCGGAAATGCTGGACGAAAATCCCGGGGCTGTTGGTCGGATCCGCCACCGGGGGCGCCACCGGGTTGTTGGCCGACGCCGGATCCTTCTTGGCCACGGACCATCCGGTCCAGATCTTGGCCATGTCGACGATGTCGCGTTGCACGTAGCCGTTGTCCGCGCCGAATGTGTGCAGCTCCAGAAGTTCGCGCGCGTAGTTCTCGTTGGCCGCGGCCTTGGTGTTGGCGACGGTGTCGAGATAGATGATCATCGCCGGGCTCTCCACGCTGACCTTGAGGAGGTCGGAAAATGTGCAATTCGGATCGAGCAACAATTGCCGCCACTTGGCGTGCTCCCGCCACTCGAGATCGACCGCCAGGTGAGCCCGATCCGTATCATTGGTAATGGCGTTGCTGTAGTTCGAGTCGAACCAGTCGCTGATCTTCGCGTATTCGGTCGAGAAATGGTTGTCGAAGAACTGCACGAGAACCTCGTGCAACTGGCGCGGACTTTGCACCGCGCGCATCACGTGATAGGCGCGCATGTCGTTGATCGAGGCCGTCGTCCCAACGAGCTTCGTGTAGGTCGGTGAAATCGGAGCCGGCGGCGGCGGCGTGACCGGATTCGGCGGCAGGACCACCGTGCGGGAGGCCGCTGTTCCGGAAAGGCGGACGGTCAGGACGGTGTTGCTCGGATTGCGGACAGGCAGGTAGGAGAAGCCAAGGGAGAAGGCCTCGTTTGCCGCCGGTGGGTTGGTGGCGAACGGCTGCCAGAGGCCCGAGGTCAGTCCGGTGGTGCCCGCACTGGCCACCAACTTCACACACTGTTTGCCCTCGGAGGCGAGCCCGTCGACGGTCGGGCTCGGGCCCGGAACAGAACGCGCGACCGTGCTCCCGAGGTTCCACGAGTTGGTCAGCGTCTCATCTTCAAACCCGCCATTGAGCAGCAGGTTCGCCCCGTCATCAGCATTGGTTCCCCGCACGAGCCGGATGTCGTCGAGATAAACGGTGCCTGGCCCGCTCAGGTAAATTCCGAAATTGGTGCCGGTGGTCGTTCCCGTCACCGACAGCCGAATCCAATTCGTCAACGGTGGCGGCGGACCATTGATGACGGGGGGATCCGAATCAAGGGTGTCCGTGATGGATTCCGATGCAAGCTGTTCATCGATGAAAGCCTGCGGGCCGATGGCCGCGATGTGGGCGACGTCCGCAGGCGTGGGCCCGTAGGTCAGCCGGCTCAGCACGGTCGCCGACAGCAGCGCGTCCGGCGAGAGCAGCGTGGTCGAGAGCCGATGGAATCCGGCCGGTCCATCGGCCGGCCCGGTCCACTCATAACCCGCAATCGTCCCCGCGTGATTTTCGGTAAACGGGCTGAAGAGATCGCCCGTGGAAAAGACTTTAAATTCCTCGGCTGCCGGGACGGGCGTCCAGCGCAGGGAAATCTGCCCGTTGGTGGTGACGGACACTCCGGTCAGGGATGGGGGTGGAGGGTTCGGCTCCGCCGCGCGCGTCAGGCCGCACGTGACCAGGCAGGACAGGACGACAAGAGCGCAGGGAGAAAGGGGCGCGGGTTTCATAGACACGGGCCAGTGAAGGAAGGGAGGTGGTTGACGGTGACGGTTGACTACGCTGCGTTGATGTAAGCGATCGAGTATTCGCATCAGGGGTCGGCAGAGTTCCTTGATTGAACGATCAAATGGCCATGCGCTCAAGGTCCGGCCTGTCTGCGAGTGGGACACAATCATGACTTTCTCCTATGCGGGTGGGCGTAAAACGCGAGTTTGGACCTGGATCCCGGAGCGCGACTGCATGGCGGCGACGATGCATCGCTTACTCGCGGAGCCACTGGTCGGCTCGCGACCATTGGGAACAACCCGGCTCGACCGGGGAGGGCTCGTGCAGTGCGTCCGGCAACGAATGCCCGTGGGCGGAATCGCTGGGTGCCGGGCCCTCGAAAGCAAACGCCCAGTCCCAGTCCGCGTCGGCGGTGGACCGCTCGGAACAGAGTTGGGCACTGTCGGTGAACCGGCTGGCATGGAGAAGATGGTCCGGGCTCCAGTTGCACCCAAGGTTGCCGGGCAGAAACGCGGCCGCCACGCGGTGCGAGGGCACGGCGCTGCGCTCGAAATCGGCGAGAAACTCCGACGGCGTCTGGCCGGTCAGGCGGCGAAAGAAAGGATAGAAGTTATTTTCCTGGCGAAACCCGACCTGGGACGCCACGGCCTTGACTGGAAGTCGTTCGAGGAGCAAGGCCTTGGCGCGGTTCAAGCGCAGGAAGTCGAGCCATTCGCGCGGAGGAAGTCCGAACTGATTCACGAAGTGGCGGTGCAATGACCGCCGGCTCCTGCGCGCAACCTTCGCGAGGGTTTCCACCCGATAGTTCGCCTGCTGCGCCAGCCGCTCCCAGTCCAGTCCATTGTGATCCCGGTCTTTCATGCACGCCTCCGTTCGCTCGTCGGGTGGTCGAGTATTGAATGTGTGTTGATGAACAGTTGTTCGAGGTCCCGGCTGGTCGTTCCCGATGCGGCCCCGCCCGCCTGCCAGAAATACAGGCGGTCGGCGGTTTACTGCCGGAGGCCAGGCGAGGTTGAAATCGACAACCACTCCAGCTCCAGAGAGAACCATGGGCCGGACCGGCTCTTCGCAAGAATTCCCCTTCTGAGTTCCTTCCACCTCGGAAAAGCGTGAATTCCGTCAGCTAACGAGTCCTAAGTCTTCGGTTTGTTTCTGATTTCTGAGATGCGCTTCTTATACACAGAACAGTGCCGGCCGCAACGCAATTCTTGGCAAACGTGCGTGGCCGCCGACGAACTTGCGCCGGCAGAATTGACGTCCCGCCGCCGCCCAGGACGCCTTCTGATCTTGCCACGGACGTCGGGATGCTAATTAGCTTTCGCATTCCCGTGAGCCGTTGGGACGTCGGCCTCGGCTCCGGACCAATGCAGTCACCTTGTTTTCGTCATGAACAAAAAGACCAATCGCCCGGAGCGCCCGTCTCGCGCGCACCTGCGGCGGCGCGCAGCCTCCGGACGACCCAGCGGTCGGCCGGTGCCAGCGGCGTGGCGAACGGATGTGGACCAGGTCCTGATCGGCCCGCGCCGCATCGCGCGGCGCGTCCGCGAGCTCTCCAACCAAATCACCCACGACTTCACCGGAAACGAGCTGCTCGTCGTCTCGCTTCTGAACGGGACCGTCCTGTTCCTCGCCGATCTCATCCGCCACCTTTCCCTGCCCTTGCGCCTCGATTTCATCGGCGTCTCGAGTTACGGCAGCGGCACCGTGCCCGGGCAACTGGTCCTGACCAAGGAGCTGCGCCTCGACGTGCGGGGACGCGATGTCCTGCTGGTCGATGACATCCTCGACACCGGCCGGACGATGACGCGGGTGCTGGAAATTTTGCGGAAGCTGGGGCCCCGGCGGATCCGGACGTGCGTGCTGCTGGACAAGCCGGCGCGGCGCGTGGAAAAAATTCGGGCCGACTACGTCGGCTTCAGCATACCGGATCTGTTCGTGGTGGGTTACGGCCTCGACTACGCCGAGCGCTACCGAAATCTGCCCTTCGTCGGTGTGTTGAAGCCCGAGCGCTACCAGTCGACAAAGGGCGAAGGCGACCCGGCGTGACCCTGGGGCCAGCGTTGCCCGCCCGGGCGCGTCGTGACGAGATCTTGCCACCGGGCCTTGATCTTCTCCAAGCTGCGGGCAGATGAAGGCGTTGATCCTGATCGGATTGCAGGGCGATTTTCTGGCGGGCGGACCGATGGCGGTGCCCGACGGGGATTCCATCATTCCGCTGGCCAACCAACTGCAGGCGGCCTTTCGGCTGGTGGTGGCCACCCAGCAATGGCACCCGGCCAACCACCAAAGCTTTGCGCTGAATCATCGGGGGCGCGTGGCGGGAGAACGGGTGCGCGTTGCCCGGGCCGAGCAGATACTCCAGCCGACGCACTGCGTGCAGAACACTCGCGGCGGCGAGCTCAGCCCCGCCTTGATGAGAAATCACATCAACAAAGTGATCCGGCTGGGCACCGACGCCGATGTCGACGACTCCAGCGCGTTTTTCGACGGCGACCACCGTCATTCCACCGGCCTGAGCGAGTACCTGCACGAAAAGCGGGCGGGGCCGCTTTACCTGATGGGCCTGGCCACGGAGACCGCGGTACTGGCCACAGCGCTGGACGCGAGGGGGCTGGGGTTCAAAACCTGGGTGATCGAAGACGGCTGCCGCGCACGCGATCCGAATCCGGAAACGGCCCGCCAGGCGTTTGCGACGATGGAGGCCGCCGGCGTGCAGCGCACCACCAGCGCCGCCATCGGCCTGCGAAAATTGCGACCGGCGCCCCCCTCGGCGCGCTAAAGCCGCCCGCTCCATCCGTCCCCCCGCAGACCGTTTACAAATTGTCCCGGCGCCGCGGAGATGGCTTTTGGTTTGGGGAAAGTTTCTTGTTCCTTACGAACCTGCTTACGGGCCATAAACCAAGCGCGGTAGGTAGGGCGGGCGCTCCGCCGCCCGCCGGGAGTCCGCACAGTCGGCGCGCTGCGGAGAGCGCGCCCTACCTTGCGCGGTTCATGGGGAAGGGTGACGACGGACGTCAACTTCCCCCGCCTTCCCGGCTGCGTAGGATCAGCGCGGCTTCATCTGCGGGAACAGAATGACGTCCCGGATGCTCTCCTGCCCCAGGAGCATCATGCACAAGCGATCGATGCCGATGCCGATCCCGCCGGCGGGCGGCATGCCGTGTTCAAGCGCGATGAGAAAATCTTCATCCAGCTTTTGTTGCTCGCCTCCCGCCTGGTGCTCGAGCCGCTCCCGCTGCACGATGGGATCGTTCTGTTCGGTATAACCCGGGGCGATCTCCTGCCCGTTGATACAACACTCGAAGACCTCGACGGCGGCGGGATCCTCCGGCGAGAGCTTGGCGAGCGGGACCAACTCCTTGGGCACGTGCGTCACGAAGACCGGGTTGATGAGGGAAGGCTCGATGATCTTCTCGAAGACGGCCTGGGTGATTTCGAAATCCTCGACCCCGTGCTGGGCGTATTCGGCGCTGCTGGCGATCTCGCGGACGGCCGCGAGGCCGGCCTGGAGCTCGGCTTCCGTCAGCGGCACCCCCTTCTCGTGCGAGGCGGCGAGCCGATCGATGAGCGGAGCGTTCTTGGCGATGGCCTGGCTTTCCTTGCGCGCCGCCCGGTTGCCGACGTCGACCTGGAGCACGTTGTCGGCGTAAGCGAGGCGTTGCTCGCGGGAGACGTCAAACCAGTGCGGGAACGTCTTCTCCCGAATCAAATCCTTGTAGGCGGCCCGCCGCCACGGCCGGGTGAGGTCGATGGTCCGAGTCACCTTGCCCTCGTTGTCCCTGTGCTCGATCACGAGCGTGCCCAGGACGGTTTGCGCCACGTGGCAGATGAGCGCCTCGACGGCCTCCATCATCGAAGCGTAATCGCCAAACGCGCAGTAGGCCTCGAGCATGGTGAACTCGGGGTTGTGCCGTCGGGAGAGCCCTTCGTTCCGAAAGTTCTTGCCGATCTCGAAGAGCCGGTCGATGCCCCCGACGAGCAGGCGCTTGTGGTAAAGCTCGAGCGCAATGCGGAGGTAGAACTCGCACCCGAGCGCGTTGTGGAACGTCTTGAACGGCGCGGCGGCCGCCCCGCCCGGAATCGATTGCATGGCGGGCGTCTCCACCTCGACGTAGCCGCGCCCGTGGAAGAACTGACGAATCTCGTGCACGATGGCGCTCCGCTTGAGGAAAGTGGCGCGAACTTCCTCGTTGGCCATCAAATCCAGATAACGCTGACGATAGCGAATCTCCGTGTCCTCCAGACCGTGCCACTTGGCCGGGGGCGGGCGCAGGGCTTTCGTCAGGATGGTGAACTCCGTGATCTTCACGCTGGGCTCGCCGGTTTTGGTGACAAACATCTCCCCGCGCACGCCGATGAAATCACCCAGGTCGAGATGCTTGAAGATGTCGAACTGCGCATCCCCCAGCGCCTGCTTCTGCGCGTAGATCTGCACACGGCCGGACGCGTCGCGCAGGTCCATGAACTGGCTCTTGCCCATGTCACGGTGCGCCGTGATCCGGCCGGCGATGGCCACCACGCCGCCGTCCGGAAGCTGGCCGGCGAGATGGCGCGCGCGGGCCTCGCCGCAGCCGAGCGCGGGTGAAAATTTGTTGCGAAAGGGATCGATGCCCTTGCTGCGCAGGGCGGCCAGCTTGCTCCGGCGCTGTTCGATCAATGTGTTGGTCTCTTCCATAAGGCGCGAAACAGACGCCGATGGAAACACAGGTGCCGGCGCGGAAGCAATGGCAACCCGACGTCCCGGGCCAATTGGCCAATTCGAGCCCGGAACGACGGCACGTCGCCCCTGTACTTCCCCTAGCGCCATCCGCGTAACCACGCCGGAAGCCCCCGCGGTACTTGCTCCAATTGTTGGTCGCCCCCGCCCGGCTTATCTAAAGCGCACGACAATTTTGAAGTTTATGAAAGCTTCTCCGCCAACCCAAAACAAACACAGCACGCCCTGGGAGAGGGGGGAAACCCCCTCTCTCAGGATGATGGGTGAAGCCCCGAGCGTTGCCTCCCGGGCCCCCGCCCCGGCGCCCGCCTCCCGGCCGGCCCCAGCCACCGGCCGGGGCACGTTGCTCGAACGCCGCCCGTGGCTCCGCCACCTGCTCGTGATCATATGCGTCGGCGTCTTCTCCCTGCCCGCATACTACCTGGCCAGCCGGTTCGTTGTGACCACCGTCATCATCCAGGGCCGCAGCATGACGCCCACCCTGAAGGACGGCGAACGCTACTACCTCAATCGCTGGCGTTACCTGTTCCTGTCGCCGGAACGGGGCGAGATGGTCGTGATCCGCGACCCGGGCCACTCGGATTTTGCCGTGAAGCGAATTGTCGCCCGGCCCGGCGACTGGCTGAACATTCGCGATGGAGCCCTCTTTCTAAATGGCCATCGGCTCGACGAGCCCTACCTCGCCACCGGCACGCAAACCGACGCGCCCGACTTGCAGGAAAAATGGATCCAGCTCGGCGAAGATCAATATTACGTCCTCGGCGACAACCGGAAGGCCAGCGAAGACAGCCGCTACTACGGCGTGATCCACGGCAGTCAGATCCTTGGCGTCCTGGTTAAATAAACAAAACGAGCGCCCCAAACTTTCGGCCCTCCGGGCCGGTTGCACATCGTCAGGAGCCCGCGGCTGAGTGGTCGCGGGCTCCTCCGATTTTTACCGGATCCAAACCCGCCGTCGGCACCCTCCCCGTCCGCAACTTCGATCGGCCGGGCCTCCAACTGGCGGCGACGTCCGTTCGCGGCAACGTCAATTGGCCGCGGCATCCAGACTCAGGCAGGAAAGTTCCCGGCTGTCCCGCACGTAGAGGTGGCCGTCCGCCAAGGCCGGATGACTCCACGTATTGCCGCAAACCTGCCGCCGGCCCAACTCGGAATACTTCTCCGCATCCGCGGCCAGCAGGCGCAATTGACCGTCCTCGGTCAACACCAACAGACGCCCACCGGCCTCGATGGTGGACGCGTAATCCTTTCGCCCCAGACCGAAGCCCGGCTCGGACCACCGGACCCGTCCGTCCTTCAGGTCCACGCACACATAATCCTTGTTGGCGCCCTGGGAATAGAGCTGTTCCCCAACCACGACGGGCGTGGCGATGTTGATTTTGAGGTCGCGGTTCTCCCAACGCGGCGTGGCCGTCAGGGTGCCGGCCTTGTTCTGAATTTCGAAACACACCAGGCCGATGGTGTGTGAGTTCACCAGCACGCAATTGCCGTGAAGGACAGGACTGGCCGCGTGGCGCTTGGCGAACGTTTTGATTGGCACCCGCCAGAGCAATCGGCCGTCGTCCAGCGCAGTCCCCAGCAACGCGTCCGCCGTGAACGCCACCACTTGCGGGACACCCGCCAGGGTGCCGGCCATCAACGAAGCGTAGGCCGATTCATCCGAGCCCGACTTCCACTGCACCCGGCCCGTTTTCTTGTCGAAGCACACCAGGCTGGCGCCGGCGGGATTGCCCACCGGCAGGACCAGGCGATCGCCGTCAACCACGCCCGAGCCGTTGTTGCCCCGCCGCGTCGCCGTGCCTTCGTTCAGCTTGTTGCCGAGAAATTTCACCCCGAAATCCTTCTCGAAACTCGTCCCCCAAACCAGCGAGCCGTCCGCAAGGCGCAGGCAACGGAACTCTCCGGTGCACGACTGGACGTAGACCCGGTCGCCGTCAACGATCGGCGTGCAACGCGGGCCCGCTCCCCACTCATCCTTGAAGGCGTCGGCATAGTCGACCCGCCAATACTCCTGCCCGGTGGAGGCATCCAGGGCATGAGCGACCTCCCGGCCATGCTGTTCATCGAGATAGACCACCCTTCCACCCGCAACGACCGGCGACGAAAAGCCCCCGCCGATGGGTCGACGCCACTTGGGCTGCCATTCACGTGGAAACGCGATGGGCATCCGGAGGGTTGCGGCCGCATGACCATCGCGCACCGGGCCCCGCCATTGCGGCCAATCGGCGGCGGGCGACAGGCCGGCCGAGGCCATGGCCAGGAAAACGACGATTGGATACAGGGCCGGGCGGGGCAGCCTCAGGGAGCGCATTGGCCCATGCTTAGCCAAACCGCCCGGATGCGACAACCGGATTCTCTGATGAATCGAATGAGCAAAACTTCGCTCGCCCGGGAGCAGAGTGCGAAATTCGCCATTGCCTGGCCGCTGAAACTGGCGCACAAAAATGACATGCGCCTGGTTCCCGTCATGGCCGCCGCGGCCAGCCTTTTGATCGCCGGCGGGGGCTGTGAGACGAGTTATCCATCGATGACCTGCGGCATGTGGAACCACAGCACCTTTCGCTCGTTTCGAGAGCCGGCCCCGGAACCGCGCCTGATCGTCTACCAGGCAACCAACCGCGCGGATTATCTGGTGACCTATGATGAATTCAGCGAGGCGAGCGGATCCCTTCGGCGGCGCGCGTTTTATCTCGAGGCCAATCAGAAGCGGCTTCAAAGCGGGCGACGCCCTCGTTTTGCACGACTTCCTTCCCCGGAGAAACTGCACGCGCTGCCGATGTCCGGGGCGTCCACCGCCGGCCCGCCAGGAACGCCCGCGGGCCCGGCTTCGGCGGCGGTGCTGGTGGAGATGATGGCCGACGACGGGCGCGTTTTCGCGGTCACGACTCGCGACGGTCGTCGGACCGAGGTGGAATTGCCCACCTACCCGGCGCCGGCCGGGGAGACGGTGCGGGTGTTGTTGACTCCGCTGGCGGTGGTCGGCGACGCCGTGGTGGCGGCCACGATCGTCGGCATTTACGTTGCGGCAGTCGTGACCGTCAACCCATGAGGCGACACGTCCAGCCCGATCCGATTGGTGCCCGTCACGGGTTTCCTTCCATCGTCAGGCATCTGCGAAACGCCGCGATTCTCATGGCGATCGGGATCCAGGCGACCGGTTCGGATCCGGCCCGGGCCCAGGGCGTGGCCTCTTCCGGGAACCCGCCGTCGCGAGCCGAATCGGCTGGGGAGCCCGTCTCGTTCACGGGCGCCGGCCGCTGTCGCTTTTGGGTGGACAACTATGACCTGACGGCGAAGACCGAGGACGCGATCAATCGGGTCGTGGAGGAAGCCCTCCACAAGCACGAAAGTGTTTTTGGGTTTAAAGCCCGTCCGGATTTTCACGTGCGCGTTCGAATCTTCGGTCGCTTTGCCGATTTTGAAAGCTTCACGCGCACGAACCGATTCGCGCGCCAGATCGTCCAGTCATCGCTTAATCTTTCGAATCTGGGCGGCTATTACTCACACGGGTCCCGCCAAATCGTCACCTGGCCTCAGCGCCATCCCACCGATTTGGGCAACACCCTGTTGCATGAAGCCAGCCACGCCATCCTGCACTCGGCCTTCCGCCAGATACCCATCTGGCTGTCCGAAGGCAGCGCCACCTATTTCGCCTACCCGCGGCACCTGCAGGACAACCGCGACCTTGGGGGGCTTCAATACCGCTGGGCCAAATTGAACGTCCTGTTGCGCGGAGGCCAGTTGCCCGCGGTGCGCACGGTCCTGAACTGGAGCGAAGCCGAATGGCACCGCCTGGATCCGGCGCTGACCTACACCGTGAGCTGGTCGCTGTTCCAGCTTTTGATGAGCAAGCCGGACCGGCAGGATGCGATGCGCCGATATGTCAACGCGCTCCAGGCCCGGCGCCGGCCCGAGGCCGATCGGTCGCCGCCCGGTGGCGATCCGCGCCCGCCTGATTCGGCCGGTGCCCTCTCCGCCCAGTGGCCGGGTGGACTCACCCAGTTGGAAAAGGACTGGCACGACTGGATTCGCCAGGGCGGCGCCCGCGTGCTTGGCCCCCGAATGGAGGAAATCCTCCAGCAGGTGCGATGATCGTCCCGGCGCCAGGTTTCTTCCGCCCGTCTTTTCGATTTGAATCGGCACGGCTTGAACCGACACACTTCCGGCCGCGCCGGCCTTGGGCCCGCCATTGATCTCCATGTTCAAACCCAGCAACCGTCATCTGGAATCCTCTTTTCGTCTGGCCCGCGAGCGCTACGCCGCGCTCGGCGTCGACGTCGACCGCGCCCTGCGCGTTCTCGCGCGTGTGCCGGTATCGCTTCACTGCTGGCAGGGAGACGACGTCGGCGGCTTCGAAGGAGCCGGCGGCGAACTCGGAGGTGGCCTGGCCGTCACCGGGAATTATCCAGGAAAGGCCCGCACCCCGGACGAACTGCGCGCGGATGCCGAACGTGCCTTCGCGCTGATCCCCGGCCGGCATCGGTTCAATCTGCACGCCTTCTATGGGGAGTTCGGGGGGCGCAAGGTCGACCGTGACGCGATTGAGTCGCGCCATTTCCGAAACTGGATCGCTTGGGCAAAACAGCTCGGGATCGGCCTGGATTTCAATCCCACGTGCTTTGCCCATCCGAAGGCGGCGGGCGGGCTGACGCTGTCCCATCCGGATCGGGGGATTCGCGAGTTCTGGATCGAGCACTGCCGTCGCTCGCGAGAGATCGGCGCCGCCATGGGACGCGCCCTCGAGTCCCCGTGCGTGACCAACGTGTGGATTCCTGACGGATTCAAGGACACTCCCGCCGATCGGAACGGCCCGCGGGAACGCTTGCGCGACTCGCTCGACGCCGTGTTCGCCCGCCGCCTTTCGCCCCGGCACGTGCTCGACGCAGTTGAGCCAAAACTTTTTGGCATCGGAGCCGAAAGTTGCACCGTGGGATCGCATGAGTTCTACCTGGGCTACGCGGTCTCCCGCAAAATTCTGCTCTGCCTCGACGCCGGCCACTTCCACCCCACCGAGACCATCGCCGACAAAATCTCCAGCGCGCTGCTCTACGTCCCGGCCCTTCTGCTCCATGTCAGCCGCGGGGTCCGTTGGGACAGCGACCACGTGGTGACGCTGAACGACGACCTGCTGGCCATCGCTCGCGAGGTGGTGGCGCTTGCGGCCTTCGACCGCATCCACCTCGGTCTGGATTACTTCGACGCGAGCATCAACCGCATCGCCGCCTGGGTCATCGGCGCCCGCAACCTGCTGCGCGCCCTGTTGCTGGCACTGCTCGAGCCGCCTGGCATACGAGTCGCGGAGCGCGTGGGCGACAACACCGCACGCCTGGCTCTCCAGGAAGAGGCCCGTTCGCTGCCGTGGGGCGCCGTCTGGGACTGGTTCAGCGCCAGCCAGGATGTACCGATCGGCGAAGCCTGGTTGAACGAAGTCCGGACCTACGAGAATTCGGTGCTCAGTCGGCGCCAGTAGTCCCCTCGGGCCAGGGAGGCCGCGATCGGACATACGCATTGTCCACCGGGCGGAAGCCGAGGAGCTCCTCCGCGTTCGCCACATCCCAGAACCGGCCCGTGTTGTTCGACACCCCGAAAAACACGCCGAACTTCAAGTCAGACTGCAGACACTTCACCACCAATCGTCCGAAATCACCCGGGCTGCACCACTCGCGCCAGATGGGATCCTCCACCTGCAACCGCGGGCTGTCATACGGCTGAAACCAGCACAGCCGAATCACCATCATCGACATGCAGTGAACATCCGAGTGATAACGGGCCAGCGCCTCCCCAAAAAGCTTTGTGCAGGCGTAGACGGTGCTCGGACGAGCGGGCATCTCCGGCGCCACCCACGCGCCTTTCGGATACCCAAGCACCGTCTGGCCCGTGCTCGTGAAGACCACTTTCTTCACCCCCGTTTGCCGGGCCGATTCAAAAACATTGTAGAGCCCCTCGAGGTTGACCGGCAGGAGCCGGGTGTGAAAGTCCGCTTCATCAGAAATGGCCGCCAGATGGACGACCGCCGAGACGCCTGCACAGGCACGCCGCACGGCGGGCAATTCCCGGATGTCGGCCTGGACGAACTCATCCCCCTCTGCGAAAGCGAATGGCAGCGGCGCCGCATCGAGAAGCCGCAAGGCGAAATGCCGGCGCAATTCCCCGACAATGTGCGGCCCCACCCGCCCGCCGGCGCCCGTCACAAGAATGCGCGGTCGTCGATCGGCCGGCGTTCGCTCGGAGTCGCTCACGCCGGCCAGAAAACGCGGTAAAACTGCGCCGCCAACACGCCGCCCACGATCGGTCCGATCACAGGGATCCAGGCATAGGACCAGTCGGAGCCGCCCTTGCCCGCGATGGGCAGGATCGCGTGAGCCAGCCGCGGCGCAAGGTCCCGCGCCGGATTGATCGCGTAACCCGTCGGGCCACCCAGCGAAACCCCCACCGCGATCACGATCAAGCCGACCAACACCGGGCCAAATCCAGTGTTGAAGCCTGTTTCCGGCCTCAGGTTATTCGCTCCAAGCACCGCCAGAACTCCGAGCACGAGCACAAAGGTTCCAACCACTTCGGTGATCAAATTGCCGGGGACGTGGCGAATGGCCGGCGCCGTGCAAAACACACCAAGCTTGCGCCCGGTATCAGCCGTCGCCCGCCAATGGGGCAGATACGCCAGCCAGACCACAACCGCGCCAAGGAATGCACCAGCCATCTGTGCACCCACGTAAACCGGCACCTGGGTCCACGAAATCCGTCCGATCGACGCAAAGCCGATCGTCACCGCCGGATTCAAATGCGCACCGCTGACTGTCCCCACACAATAAACCGACAAGGCCACAGCCAGGCCCCAGCCAACCGTGATCACAATCCAGCCTGCGTCCTGGCCTTTTGACTTGTTGAGCAAAACATTGGCCACAACCCCGTCGCCGAGCACGATGAGCAGCGCTGTGCCGATCAATTCAGCCGTAAATGTGGTCATGGCTATTGGGCGGTCCAGCCGCCATCGATGAGGATGTCCGTTCCGGTGATGAATCCCGCCTCCTCCGAGCAGAGGTAGACGGCCAACTGACCGACCTCGCGCACGTCGCCCCATCGTCCGAGCGGGATGCGCGAAACAAACTGCGCGTTCGCGTCCGGATTCTGCAGGATTGGCGTGTTCATCTCCGTGGCAAATGGTCCCGGGCTGATCCCGTTTACCGTGATCTTTTCCGGAGCGAGCTCGAGGGCCAGCGCCCGGGTGTAGCCGAGCAATCCCGCCTTGCTTGCGCAATACGCCGTTCGCTGCGGGAGGGCAACGTGGCTCATGATGGATGTCAGGTTGAGAATCCGGCCGTAGCCCTGCCCAAGCATTTTCGGCACGAATGCCCGACACATCAGAAACACGCTGGTCAGATTGGTGTCCAGCACGCGCCGCCATTCTTCCAGCGTGAATTCCGTGGCCGGACGACGGATGTTCACGCCGGCGTTGTTGATCAGAATCTGGGTTCGACCCAATCGATCCGAGACCTCCACCGCCACGCGCGCGACGTCGTTCTCGGAGGTCACGTCGGCGACAAAGATTTCTGCGGTCGCGCCCAACGCCCGGATTTCGGCGGCGACGGCCTCCAGCGTCTCGCGCTGCCGCGAAACGAGGGCAAGGCGGGCACCGTCCGCCGCCAAGGCCAAGGCCATTGCCTTCCCCAACCCCTTGCTGGCCCCGGTGACCAGGGCCGTTCGACCGTCGAGCTTCCTCATCGCGGCAGCGGCTTGAGTTTGATGTTCTTAAACCAGCACGGGCTCCCGTGATCCTGCAGGCCGATATACCCGTCCTGGATGTGATCCTTGAAGGCCTCGTCGAATTTGTGCGGCGTCCCGTCCGGGCGCTTGTTCGGTTCCGTAAATAAATCCAAGTCCGCCCGGGTGACCGGCTCGCCGTTCAGCACAACTTCGACGCGATTCGTAACGCACGCGATGCGGATGTGGTTCCACTGTCCGGCCGGCTTCATGGCATTGCGCACCGGCTTGACCAGATCGTAGAGGGCGCCGGTGTCGTGATAGCCGGCCGTCTTGGTGTCGTCGATCGCCACCTCGAGCCCGTTGTAACCAATGTCCCGATCCGGCTTGGGAATTAGCGAAACCGTCCGCACGAAGATCCCGCTGTTGCAGCCGTTGGTGATCTTGAAATCGAGCGAAAGGATGAAGTCCGTCCAACGCTGCGTTTGAATCAGCATGTAGTGCCCGGCCTTGTGCGGGTTCAGCACGCCGTCCACCACCGGCGTCCCCGGCGCCGTGCCGTCGCTGTTCAGCCAGCCTTTCGTCGTCTTCCCATCGAAAAGCAAAATCCACCCGTCGAGCCGCTCTGTCTCGGTCAGTTGATTGTCTGCCGCCCGGGCAGACGAGGCGGCCACAAAGCAGGAGACGAAGACCGCCCACAAACTCATTGCGGCAGGAAGCAGATGCGCGTTCATCTTGGAATTGCGGCCTTTATTCCCCGGGAGCGACCGGTGTGCAAGCGGAAACCTCCAGCTCCGGCCAATTCCCAACATCAGCCCCAACCGGGCGTGGCCGCGAAATCTGCAACCCGCACCAAACAGCCAGTCCCAGACAGCCCGGCCATCCTCATCGCAAATGCCGGTATTGGCGTCGACCGAAAACGTCAGGGAACGTCAGCCCCTGCCAACGGTCGACCCAGAATGAAGTCACCGTGATCGTAGCGCGATGAATAGGTCGAGTGAAAATCACTCGCCGTGGCGCTGCCCTCATAGTGATAGACGCCACCGGCGTACCAGCCCAAGTCCGCCTGGCCGTGAAATCTCAGTTGGTCTCCCGCCGCCTGGGCGGAGAGGTCTGCGCTGTAGCCAAAGGTCAGGTTGATGACGCGATGATACCGGGCGTGGAATCGTGCCGAATAGACGTCGTTCGTGACGTGCGTCACAATGCACCTCAATGCGCCGTGATGTTGATTCACGTCGCTCCTCCATTGACCGACCCACCGCCCCTCCAACGGGCGGAAATTCCGATTGGCGGAAGCCGCCCCAGCCGCTCTCCATTGGCGCTCGAAACTTGAACAGCCGGTTAACCCGGTCATGGCCATCGCAAGAAAGAGAACGGCCAGCCGGCCCCGCAGGCGATGCATCGCGCGCCCGCCGTCGTCCCAAGGCCGGTGTTCGTCAGTCACGTCCACGACCACGGCCCCCTCCCCCGTTGTTTCCGCCGCCGCTATTTCCGCCGCGCGACGACGATTCCGATCGACTCGGTGCCGATGGACGAACGGTCTCCGTCCGTTGGGACGGTTGGGAACGCGGCGTTTCGATTCGATGGCCGCCGCCCACGTTCACGCTCGGGCGCGAAGGGGCCGGGCTGCTCGGACGGCTGATGGAATTCGGACTGAATGCAGCCCCACCAGAGGAGCCCGGAGAAACGGAAGGAGATCGGTCCCGCGGCACCGAAACAGATGGAGATGAACTTGGACTTGAGCCCCTCACGTTTTCCCCCGACGACGGAGCCCTCGAGATGGAGGAGATTGGAGCGGACGGCGTGGAGGCATTCGGTGATGCGGTGTTGCCCGGGTTGCCAGCTGATTGTCCAACTGAAGAGGGCGCTGACGGAATGGCCCCACCGGTGACGATGCTGGATTCCCGCGTGGCCGGCCGAGTCGAGAAAGGACGGACTGCAGGGTTACCCGTTCCGGTGGGGTTGGCCGTGCTCGGCTGGTAAGGCCTTTCAAAGCGCGAGTTGCTGCTGGGACTTCCGCGACCAACGTTACCGGATTGATTCGGGCTTCGCGTCCCGCCGTCGCCGGTGGAACCGACGCCCTCGCGACGGATGGCGGAGACGCCCGACGAACCCGCGCCCGGACGGGATCCGCCGCCTGGCGCGATCGATCCGCCAGCAGCACTGCCAGGTGGAACCGTCGGCGTGTTAACCGATCCCGACATTCCTCGCGAGCCGTTGAATGAATTCGCGGTCGGGCGCGTGAATCCTCCGGCCGGGACTCGACTGTTCAATACCGCTGCGCTCGGCCGGCTGATGGCCAAGGATTGTCCGTCCGTATTGAGCCGTTCACGTCGTCCGCTCACATCCCGAACGTCGCCGGTATCTCGCAAAGCCACACGCTTCACCGTGCCTCGCGTGGCGAAATTCACGGGCTCCACCCCGGCGCCGTGGTTGATCACCGTATTTCCTTTGAAGGTGTAGTTATTGACCACTTTGCTCTCGTGATAGAACGAACGCGCGTGATGGCTGGCCACGAGCCAGGCTCCGGGGCGTCGGTCACAAAAGTGATCGAACGACAGGAACACATAATCGGAAAATCCCAAACCGAACTCGAAGCCGATGCCGACCGAGACCGAATTGTGATAGAAGCCATGCCCGTGCACCCAGCGAGCGGAAGGTGGCAGCGGCGCCCAGCCACAGGAGGAGTGCGCATACCGCCAGCTCACCCACGCCGGCCCCCAGTGAACGTCTGGATACCAGACCCAGCCGATTCCGGGCGGGCAGAACCAACGCCCATAATGGAAAGGAGCCCAACCCCACGAGTAGTCGGAATACCAATACCAGCCGTTATCCGTCCAAAGCCAGCGGCCGCCGTCGACATAAGGACGCCATCCACCGTTCCAGACCGAAACCGTCGGCCTCCAGCACCGGCCATATCCGTTCACATAAACCCACGAACCATACGGTGAGAGTTCGGATTCGAAATAGGTCACGCTTGCCGGCTGCGACTCGGGCTGAACGACCACCACATTTGGGGTGGACACCGGGCCAG
>JBGATF010000037.1:0-97206 GCA_044229355.1 Limisphaerales bacterium | reverse complement strand
CACCAGATGGGGTTTGCTTTTATGTCGCACCTTGGCGAACACCTCGAGCACTTGACCTTCCAGGGCGTGGTGCCGACGGGTGACGCGGACTTGACGACGGGCTTCTCGGGGGTGGGTAGTCTGTTGAGGGGTCCTTCGACCGGATCAGCCACCCGTGGCTCCTCAAAAACATCCCGATGGATAAGAGGACGCTGCGGGGTTGGTTGCAAGCCGGATATTGGGAAAAGGGTCAACTGTTCCCGACGGAGTTCGGAACGCCACAAGGTGGGATTATCTCACCGACGCTGGCTAATCTGACGCTCGACGGAATGGAAGAGGCCATCCGCAGCCGGATACGGAAACGACGTGACCAGGTCAACTTCATCCGTTACGCGGATGACTTCGTGGTGACCGCGCGGCACAAAGAAACCCTGGAACAGATCGTTAAACCAACCGTGGTGGCCTTCCTCGCCGAACGAGGTCTGGAACTCTCAGAGCAAAAGACCACCATCACCCACATTGAAACGGGGTTTAACTTCCTGGGGCAAAATGTGCGCAAGTACCGGAACAAACTGGTCACCAAACCCGCCAAGGACGGGACGAAGGCGTTGGTCGGGAAAACCCGCGACTGCATCAAGAGCATGGTCGGACAACCGGCGGAACGATTGATCGCCAAGCTTGGCCCCCTCATCCGGGGCTGGGCCAACTATCATCGACACATCTGCGCGGCCCGGACCTTCCGCGTCGTGGACCGTATCGTCTACCAGCAACTGCGCAAGTGGGCGCGGCGGACGCACCCCAAGAAGGGCCCTGGCTGGATAAAGCGGAAATACTTCCGTCTGGCTGGACCCGGGGTGTTCGCGGTCAACGTCCTCCGGCGCGGTGAGCGTCGGATGTTGGCGTTGCCACGTATCGCCAAAACCCTCATTGAACGGCACATCAAGGTTCGAGGAGAGGCCAATCCCTACGACCCGCACTACACCGAATACTTCGAGAAACGCCGGTGCTTTGCCTGGCGGGTTTTGCCTCGGGGAAGAACTGGTCAAACCAGCGCCTCGGGAATATAACCCTCTCGGATGTTCACGTTCCTCCAAACGATTGCCGGAACCGCCCCTGACCGGAGGTTCTTAGAAAGGCTCGAGCCGTGTGAAGGGAAACTTTCACGCACGGTTCCTAGGGGGGCGTGGGCGGGCTAACCGCTCGCGCCTACCCGGTGCGGAATCACGCGTCATGAGTGACAACCATTTTACCGTAGCAGAAGCAAAGCGCATTCTTCACGCTCCGAAGATTGAGCACACCGCCGCGACAGTCATCGCCGCTCACTCCTTGATGCACGTTTGCGAGCGTGATCCAGAAGTTACTGTTGAGGATATGCTGCGCTGCTTGGATTACGGAGGCGCGATTGCGACTGTTGGAGCGCGTTGTCTTTATGTCCGCACTGGTCGAGACGGACACGGTTGGACACCAGGCGCACCGGAGGGCAAGACATATGTTACAGAACGAGCGGATTGGGAGGCGTATTTGCATGAGCATCTTTCGCATCCAGCGGCCTAACCCGCCGCCTTCACCGAACCCGGCGACGTCGCTCCGGTTTCATTTTGAACCCCACGGGCGCCGGGTCGGTGAGGCGGGGCGTTCGACGAGGTTGCTCGTATGGCATTGACCGAGACCAAGACGCGTTTCTCCACGATAGCGGGATTGGCAGCACTCGCATTCCTTGGCGCACTGTTTTGCACCTCCTTGGCCACACCAGCCATTTGGCACTTCATCATTTATGGAGGCATACTGGCTTCTGTGGTGACGGCGGTTTGGTGCTGGAGAGTTGAGCGTCGCCGAGACCGTCACGCTTCATCCCTTGGCCTGTGGATAGCCGTTGCCGTCGTGATTTTGTTTGTGCTTCTGTGTATAGTTTTGCCCGGCCTTGGTTGAGGCAGGCGGGATGACGCTATGATTTCAGGAAAGTCGAACCAGGCGGCTTCACTCGAACGCCGCGATTGCACTGCGATTTCATTCGGCCATCACTGGCGCGGCGTCGGTGAGCCGCGACGTTAGCGCGATGAATGCGGATCTTTATGAACTACTGTTTCTTGTTGGCGGCGGGGCAGTCGCAGGTGCGGCTGCGGGCCTTGCGATACGTAGATTCCGGCCGGAATGGAGCATGAGTTATTCGAAGCTCGTTAATCATCCCAAGAGTTGGTGGGTATTGCTTTGGGGTTTTGTTTTCTTTGGGTTCATTGCCTATGGCTGTTTTTATGAAGGCAAGGTTCCTATGGCCGTATTCTTCGCAGTTTTCAGTTTGGCTGAGCTAGCGTGCCTTTTTTGGATGAGGCTGACAGAGGCTCCTCCGGAGGATTCTCGATGATCTCGACCCAACCAGATGGTTTAGGCGCTAACCCGGCGCGGCACGCGAACCCGGCCCGGCGCCTTCCGCATGATTGGCTCGGGAGATTCGAGAGTCTGTTTTGCGCTCCACCCACGCCGATGGGCCGGGTCGGTGCGCTGATTCGTTGGTCCAAACCCGGAGTCGCGTGAGTTCCGGGCGATTCGGTCGTTTGCAGTTGGGGAGATTTCGTGCAGGCTTGGGGCGTTCGGTCGACAGTTCACGATTTACGACATGAGGACGTCATCCAGAGATTCGCAGGCACCCGGTGAGGGCCGGGATTACTCAGCGAGTCGTGGCGTCGCGGGCCGGGCCTGGACCAACCAGTCGCGCCAGCCAACGCCGGGATGCCGCCCTGGTTTCATGCTCACCCGCTCGGCCCGGCGTGCCTGCGCGTGGCGTTAGCTGCTAAAAAGTCGCACGTGAATACTTCGGACATTTACGTTCATGACGGTCGGTTGCTTCGAGTCATCGAGGAAGCCCAGCGCGGCACGTTGACGATGGAGGTTGAGTTGCCGGTGAGTCCGCACAGCGACGAGCTTGCACCCCGGGTTATCGTTTTTGATGATGTTCACAGCTACCAGGTTTTCGAAGGGCCGTTTCAAGGCTGCCCGTCGATTCTCGACATGCAGGTTGTCGGCGAGCAGGGACGATGGCAGCGGATTCGCCTCGAGACCAACGCCGGATACCGAGAGTTGTTTTGCACAGGCGTGCGAGTGCTTCACCATGACACCAGCAGCTAACAAGACGCTCGACACGAATGCCGACTCCGCTTCGCTGCGTCGGCATCGGTCAGCTTTCCGTTCGGCGGCACAAGCGCGTCCTCCAATGAAAGCTCTCATCCGCATCACTTCGCTCCTCGTAGCGACTTGTTGCCACGGCGCAGAGTTGTTGGGTGTGCCAGTCTTCGAGCCGGTTCCCATCGCAGCCGATTTGCATTCGCCCGATTGGCATCCTCCGCTTCTACCGCCAGAGTTGTTACCGCCCCAGACGAATCTGACGCCCGTAGCCCGCGCCTCATCTCATCCCCTTAATGGTCCAGCTGCCACGTTACTCGGGGTATACCGATCCGCCGACAAAAGCTCGCTGATGGTTCAGTATGATTTGTCAGGCCGAACCAACGAGTTGCAGATAGTCCTCACCAATGGGATTGCCGAGTTCCATTTCTGTTCATGGGTGCGAGGCCGAGGCATTGCTCTCGCACTCAGTGACGAGGACGGCGCGGTTTACTGGGCGGCCTCTTACGCCGTCGCCGGGCGCGCGGGTCCGATTTATCCGCGCCGACTTCCATCACCCTGGCTATTCATTACTCGGCATCGTCAACAACAGGGGCGACTCGATCATCATCACCGCCGTCGCACGCGAGAGCGAGCGAGGTCGTGCCTTTGGCTGGATGTACTTCAATGGCTGTCCTCCGGGTATGAATCATTTCAGCCAATCCCGACCAACCAGATTCAGGTCAGCGGCCTCGAGCATCTGGTGATGTTCGAGACGACACCCAAGACCCAAAAATGAAAGACCACGTGCCGAACAAGCCGGCCGCACCGAACCCCGCGATGGCGTCTCCGTTCCATGCTCAACTCCATCGGCGCGGAGTCGGTGGGCCGGGGCGTTCGGCGGCGGAGGTATCGGCGGCATGAAGCGGGTCTGTGAATGCGGATCCGCTGAGGGGCAGTTGCATCGCTTCGGCTGTCGCTTCGAGCAGTGCCCGTTCTGCGAGGGGATGTTCGGCGTGGACTGTGAGTGTCGCTACGACTTCCTCGGGCTGCGGTCGTCAGCCAACTCACCCGAACAGGCCGAGTTGTCCCGCGAGGTGTACGAGGGAGGGCTGTCGACCGAGCAGGAAGCCGCGTGGCTGGAGATCTTGGAGCGGCGGGGCCGGCTGCCGTTCGTCGACGCGCCGCAGATGTGTGGGCGATGCGGACAGCTGTGGCCGGAATTGTTCGTGGTGCAGGACGCCGTGTGGGAGTACTACGCCGGTCCGCGGCTCCGTGATGCCATCGTGTGCGAGCGCTGCTTCGACCAGCTTCGCCGGGCTGTCGACAAGCACCAACCGCGGCCCGAGTGGGTGCCGAGCGAGAAGGACATCGCCGCATATTTTCAGGCATGGCGGTCGGGCGATCGGGCGGCATTGCGCCGCCTCGATCCGAAGAAATTCCAGCCGGCGTATCAGCGTCCACGCCGAACAAGACGCTCGACCTAATGACGACTCCGCTAATGCTTCGCCGTCATAGGTCAGCTCACCGTTGGGACAAATGAAGCCCGTTATTTCAGTTCTCGCGATTCTAGCGGCGCTGGTCGTGGGTGGATTAGTCGGTTCACTCTGGGCGCGGCAGCAGGTTCGAGTCGCCGTTTTGTCTGGACCTTACAGCGACAACTATGGACCGGCACGGGCTGAGATTTCACGCGCGATTAGCAAATTGAGGTCTGGAGACACGAACGTCGTGGACCATCTTTCGGCGGCCGATGCTCAGATTCAGCGGGCACAAGACTGGGCGAGGAGATTTGTTGGAGCAAAGCATGACGCGCCACGTTAGTTGCTGTCCCAACCAGGCGCGCCAGCCAATGCCGGTTGGCCGTCACGATTGCATTCGCACGCCCTCGGCCCGGCATAGCTGCGCTCTACGTTCGGGCTGGGCGCATGCCTCAGTAAGAGCCATCCCGGCACTTGGGACTGGAGTAGTGCTTTTAGCCTTTACCGGCTGCACGACTAGCACAGTCATCCATGATGCTCGCTACCCTAATCCGAACGACGTGGCTCCTTGGGGAAATTACTTGCTGCTACCAATAGCCATTCCGGCAGATATCGCGACTTCGCCGATTCAAGTCCCTATTTATTTCGGGTCGAAACATGGATGCCAGTACAAGAGCTTCTCCATCCAAACTAATGTGAGCCGATGACCCTTTGCCCGAACAAGTCGGATGCACAGAACGCCGCGATAGCGCGCCGGTTTCATGCTGGACGCCACTGGCGCGGCGTCTGTGATCCGGAGCGTTAGGTGTCTCAGCGCATTGATATACAAGACAGCCATCGGCGGTGTCATTTGAGTTAATGAAAACTGCATTCAGAGTATGGATTCTGGCAGTCACCTTGATTGCCAGCGCATACGCCGCGGAGGACGTAAAGCTCGAACCAACCGCACGGTGGCACTTGTATTTCCCAGACCTGCCCAACAGTTTGGCGAGCTTGGCCAGACAGGAAAAGCGTCCCGTTCAGCTTACGGCGTGGCTGCCAGCAAATTACTCACGGGAAGGAACATTTCCCGTTTTTCTGATTCTTGACGGCGATGATGGCGGTTTTGGCGACCGGCTTCCTCTGCGTCCCGGAACGATTGGCTCGAATGATTTCATTTATGTGAACCTTCCCCTCTTTAAACGCTCCTATGCCGGCACGAATGATTCCACGATAGTGACGATGGAGGACTACGATGCGATGAGTCGCGCCTATCGGATTATGCTTCAGAAACTTTTTGACAGCGTGCCGAATATCACGCGGGAACGCAGCGCATTTGGAGGCTTCTCCAACGGTGCGCACGCTCTCGGTGTGCTTTTAGCGAGGCGAGACGAATTTACTTTGCAGCACTTCCAGTCGTTTTACCTCATTGAAGGTGGTTTCGGTTCGATTGCCGCAAGCCTCACTGTCCCAGATGTGGCACCCGAGTTGAAAGGTTCGCGTGTTCTCCTCATGTATGGTGACAAACCCCTTTCCGGACATGATCCAACTTACAGCACGATGTTTGAGTCTCTTGGCCGTGCGTGCGTTTTGAGCGCGAAGAGGAAGAAGTTCGATTTGACGTTGGTTGCAATGCAGGGATACGGCCACGAGTTGCCACCGCAATATGACGGCATCCTTCGGATGTGGGTTCGAGGTGAGGAATTGCCAGAGTCGGAAAAGAAGTAGCGTATGTTTCCAATAGTCCAGACACCAGGCGCGCCAGGCAACGCCGGGATGCCGCCCAGGTTTCATGCTCACGCGCTCGGCCCGGCGTGCCTGCGCGTGGCGTTAGGTGGCATTTGCACATCATGCGCGGAATCGACATCATCATGTTGAGCATGACGGCGATACTGAGCGGCTATTTGTTGTTTCGCCGTTGGCAGCGAGAGCAGCGGCCTCCGCCAGAGTCTCACTGGACTGGACGCGGCATCGACGTTTCTGACATCAAAGACCGAATTCAGCGAGTGCGCAGCGACTTTGCTTCGACGTCGCAGTCACGCCCGCGAAGTGCTTGCAACCGCAGGGGTCTACTCGCCTCAGCCAGGACAGCAGTCGGGCGTTTGGCTTTCTTCCGGACGCGGGCCGGACTGGATTCGAGTCATCAAGTAACAGAGACCCATGCTACCTAACAAAATCACTTCAGCCAACGCCGCATGGGCACTTCCGTTCCGCTTTCGCGGTTCACCTCGTAGGCCCGGGGTGGCAGAGTTCTGGCGTTCGGCGGAAGTCATTCGCCACGGGATGAATGAGTCACGGCCATCCGTGTTATCCGTGTCATCCGTGGTCAAAAGAGCGTTTTGTTTACACACCGCGGATGAACACGGATTGGCTCCGGAGGTAGGGCAGTTCGGTGCCGTTCTGATCGCCGAATCAGGCGCGCCACCGAACCCGGCCCAGCGTTTTCCGTTTGATGGGTCTCGGGTATTCGAGAGTTCATTTTGCGCTCCATCCACGGCGACGGGCCGGGTCGGTACGCTGAATCGTTAGGCGACTCGTCTCTCGTACATTCACGCCATGAAAAAAAAGCTGCAGCCAAAAGGCAAAAAGCTCTTGATGCCAGCTCACTCCTCGACAAGGCCCTCAGGGTCTGCGCCACGATCGCGACCCTCGCGAAGGCTGCCGAGGCCGTCCATTGGATATACCAGCACACTTGGCCTTACGTTGAGCCTCTTTGGCAGTCGGGACAATTTTGTCCGGAACGTTTCTGGTGGGATGGCCTTGCCCTCCCAATGCAAAGGGGAGAATCCCCGGCTCAGATCCAGTCGCATCTTGAGGAGGCGCTAGCGTCACTTCGGGCGGATCGGAAACGCATCGAAGAATGGTTGAATCAATATTCTGAGAGCGACAGGCAGCGGATTTCCGACGCATACGATAAGGTTTTATCAGCGGTTCGCACGAAATACCCTCATTTATCCCAGACGAATGTCGCCTAAGCTGCCAGCTGGATCGAACCCCGCGACTGCGTCTCCGGACCGCGCTCAACTCCATTGGCCCAGGGCGGTGAGCTGCATCGTTGGTCCAAACCCGGAGTCGCGTAAGTTCCGGGCGATCTGGTCGTTTTCAGTTGGGGAGATTTCAGGCAGAGTTGGGGCGTTCGGTCGGCAGTTGACGAACTACGCCATGAGGACGTCATCCAGAGATTCACGGGCACCCGGTAGGGGCCGGGAGTCTTCGTCGAGTTGTGACGTTGCGGGCTGGGCCTGGACCAACCAGTCGCCCCAGCCAACGCCGGGATATCGCCCTGGTTTCATGCTCACGCACACGGTCCGGCGTGCCCGCGCGCAGCGTTCGGCACGTATGAGAACTTTACTGGCACGGGCCAGCTGTGCTCTCGTAATTCTGGCCTCTGGCGCAGGGTGCGAGCCTGTCTTAAATCAAAAGTCTGCAGAGAGGCTAATTCCAAATGGAATGAATGAAGCACAGGTCAACAGGCTGCTTGGAACCAACGGGATCATTTCAACCGGATGGCATGGCGAAAAGTTCATTCACTATTTTTTTGCATTCGTCGAGCAGCCGCCGGGAATCAAAAACGAGTTAGTCGCCCTGACAATTGTCATTTCAAACGGCGTGGTGATCGAGAGGCAATTTCCTTAGGTCCATTGATCGTTTTTCCGAACAAATCCGCCTGCATCGAGCCCGGCCAGAGCACGCCGGCTCATTCTGATTACCATAGGCGCCGGTTCGGTGAGGCGGGGCGTTGGGGCAAGGATCCGGCCGCTAGATGAAGAGTCAAATCACGTTTGCCATTGCAGTCTCGGGAATTGCATTTCTGTGTGGTTGTGTCTCGCCGCACGGAGGACCATGGTGTCCACCGCTGGAGTGGATTGCATCCATTGATGGGAAGTCCACCAATTCACCACCGAACATCGAAGGAACTGATGGCACTTCGCCCCAGAGCGCGCTCTCGATACGCACAAACGAGAAGGCTTACCTCCAGACGGAGGAGCTCGACTGGATGCATCATCGCTATTGGCAGCCGCTGACGCCCAGCCGACCTTGGACCGATTACCGCCAGTCGTGGAACGAATTTCGCCCCAACGCGTCCCACGAGACGCGGCGCATCGGTCGCAGCGTTTACGACATCGTGATTGTGAAACTTCCCACTGGTGAGACGCACACGAATTATTTCGACGTGACTCGACAGAGGCTCGATTGGCCGAGAATAAGATGAACAGCCCCACCAAACCGGATGCACCGAACCCGGCGACAGCGCCTCGGTTTCATGGTGGCGCTCGCCGGCGCCGGGTCGGTGATCCGGAGCGTTCGCTGTGCTTGAAAGCGTTCACATGAAACGAAAACAATCAGCAATCCTGTTCCTGTTTACGGTGGCGCTCTCGCTACCCGCCGCCGACTCCACTAATCGGCTTTGCTTTCCAGCGGCCGGATTCTCCATCGCTCCGTTGGAAGTCTCGGCTGGAGAAGATCGTCGTCAGGCGCTTATGATGTTTTTGCCTGCCACCGGCTATTTCGCTGGAAACGTGAATGTCCAGATTCAGCCCTACAGCGGTCCCATCGAGGAGTATACGACCCTGACCCTGAAGCAATTCAAGGACGCCGGTCTAAAAGTCATCGCACAAAAGAAAGCCGGAGCGTCAGGCGTTGTCGTCGAGTATAGCGGCGAGTCGCAGGGCCGGACGCTTCATTGGTACGCCCGAGCCGAAAAGAAGGCCGGCCACGTATATCTTGCGACCGCCACAGCGACGGAGCAAGACTGGCCGACGCAAGCTGCCCAGCTTAAGGCTTGTGTGGACAGCCTCCGGTGCGAACCAGGCGCTACAGCAAATGCGGCTCCGCCGCATCGCTGACCTAGGTGTTAGTCATCATGTCGCGCGTTTTTTGTCATCTCACCATTGTCGCTTGTATCACCGGATTCATCATGGGCTGTCGCTCTCCGAACACGCCCACAGTCAGGTTGGATGGTGAAAAGCGGGTGACGATTCCTTACAGCGATACCGTGGGGATTTTCCGATATGAGCGTCATCCCTTTGTTCGCTGCTCCATCAATGGCGTGCCTGGTTACTTCACTATCGACACGGGATCGGACACACCGATTCTGGGAATTGAGGCGGCGCGGCGCTGCAAGTTCAACGCGTTCTGGCCACCCCCCACCGACAGAACGAATTCCTTCTGGGGAGAAAAGATACGAATGATGAAAGCGACGAACCTCGTCGTCGAGTTGGCTCCCGGCGTGACCGTCCATTGGCCAGAAGCATTGGTGACGGGTGAGACAAATTTTTTTGGCATCATCGACTATCGCACGCTCAAGGCTGCGAACGCCGTCATCGACACTCGAAACAAAACGATCACGTTCACCAAATGATGCCTACCATGCGCGGCAGCGAACTGAGCCATCGCCTTACGTTCCATCGTTTGGGATTCATTGTAAGTCCTCTTTGCGCTCAGGCTTCGCTGTCGGCTCAGTCGCTGGGCTTGGGTCGTTGGGGCGACATCGCGCATTTACTGTGACCACATCGCCGAATAAGCGCGCTCCCGGGCAACGCCGGTCGGGCCTCTCGGTTCGGTTCGGACACCAATGGCCCAGCGTGCCTGAGCGCGGACGTCAGACCCATGATCGCCTTTGAAGTCCGCATTAACAAAGTCAGGGTCTGCACCGCAGGCATGGCAGAACTTGACGCTATTATCGGCGCACTCACGTCAACTATCGACAAGGACGGGCGTCCAGACCGGCCGGAGATCGCCTTTCACGTTTCTGGTGTTGCGGACAAAGAAGCGTTTAACTGGGTCCGCAAGAATCTTGCAGTAGGAGACCGTGTTGAGATCAGGGTCATAGAAACCGCAAGAGTTGACGCGCCAAAAAAAATCGAGTGCGCAGGAGGTTCGTGTGAAGTCTAACACACCGTCTGCGCCCAACCCGGCGACAGCGCTGCGGTTCCATTTTAACCACTACGGGCGCCGGGGCGGTGAGGCGGATCATTCGGCTGTAGGAAGTGCATGAACCCGACTCAGGCAAAATAGTTGCTCCGGCTCGGATTGCCGATTGCCGGGTTCATCATTGCACTCGTCTGCGGCGGGACCGTTGGCGGCGCCATGGGTATGGCATTGGGGCGAGACCACCACGAGAGCGTCCATTACCGGCTCAAGCCTGGATTTCTGGCTGCGCTTGGTTTATCGCGCAGCGAATCAGCAGATCGGCGCTTGGTATGACCGGACCGCATCCGGCACGGGCTGGACCAAACCCGAGACGATTACACTGGCCGGGTTCTCACCAAGCATGACGGCCTCCAGCACGTTCACGTTTGCGAAATTGACATCCACCTTGGAGGGTAAGTCCCCGGAGTCAGATCCGAGTGGCCGTTGCATTTATTCGGTCCATTCACTTCCGCCGCCCGCCAAATGCCGTGCTCCAAATCGATCTTCTAACAAATAGGGCGACACACTCTTCTTCCCGGAAGAAGGCGAACGATTCTAACAGAAAGCTTCAAACTATTTGCGGACAGCCTCCGCCATCAGGTCACCAGACCTGGCCAGGTCCAACCTCCGGCCCACACCTTCCACCGCGAAGCTCTGAGCTCTGAAAAAAATCACCAACTGCGAGCTTGCTTCCCGATCTCCACTTGTCTTTTCTAACAATGGCCTCAGTCGTCGGGCCATGCAACTGCTCACGCGTCGACTATGTCCAACCATGGATTTCAACCCCGTCACACCATGAATTCACGTGCCTGTGCCTTCTTCCGTGCCGGTCGGATCGATGTCGCGCCGAACTCTGCCATCAGGCCCGCCATCGTCGCGCTCGTGATTGCAGCGGGCGCCACATCAAATCTCGCTGGCACTCCGATCGACCCGCTAAACACGTGGAACATCAGGCAGGATAACCTCAACTCCCTGGCCTATGGCGTCGCCTACGGCAATGGCACATGGGTGGCTGCCGGCAGCAGCTCAAATTTTTACACGTCACCAAATGGCGCCGTCTGGACACAACACGCGACGCCCTCGGGCGGAATGCCGCGAAGCTTGACCTTCGGCGACAATCTCTTTGTTAGCTGCGGCTTCGACGGAAAGATAATGACGTCGCCCGACGGATTCGAATGGACTCATCGAGATTCGCCCTTACCCGAACCCGGGACCTCCGGTTGGGGCTGGTCCGTCCTGCACGCAAACGGCCTGTTCGTTGCCGCCGCCGGCTATAACAGTGCGTTTCTCGTCTCTTCTCCCGACGGCGTCAACTGGACGCGAAGCCACCAGGATCCCCATGCGCAGCTCCGGGGTTTGGCGTATGGCAATGGGCGTTACGTGGCAACCGGACCGTTTTCGTTGGCGACCTCCGCGGATGGATTGAATTGGACCGCGAAAACTATGCCCCCCACGTTCTTTCCGGTCAGCCTTGCCTACGGCAATAACCGCTTCGTCGGAGTCGGCGCGGGTTACAGCTACACTTCCAACGACGGCCTCAACTGGACAACGCACGCCGTCCAGCCCGCGCCCGTCGACCTCTACCAAGTGACGTTCGGGAACGGAGTTTTTGTCGCCGTCGACCCATCGCGCACGATCTGGACTTCAACCGACGGGGAACAGTGGACGCTCCGCGTCGCCGCGACCGCGAACCTGCTCAGTGTCGCCTACGCGCAGGGACGATTCGTCGCCGTCGGCACGCGGATATTGCAATCCGGCCCAGTCATCCCCACACCACCTTTGATCGTGCGGCAGCCAGCCGCACGAATTCTGCGCACTGGCCAAACGTACTCCAATCTTGTCGTGGCGGAAAGCGCGGAGCCCGTCAGCTACCAGTGGCAAGTAAACGGCACAGACCTCCCGGGAGCGACCAACGCGAACCTTGTCGTCAACTCGGCATCTCCCGCCCTTTCCGGGCAGCACACCGTGCGTGTCTCGAACAATCAAGGCAGCGAAGTTTCTGTTCCTGTCGTCGTTCAGATCGCCGATCCACCGAAGATCACCGTCCAGCCACTGGCGCAGGAAGTCGTTCTTGGCGGGACCGCGACATTGAGTGTCGAAGCAACCGGAACTCTGCCGCTGAGCTTTCGCTGGCGGCGAGGCGGGACCACGGTCGCGTTGTTCACGCTAAACCAACGACAGTCGTTCCTGAGTGTCACCGATGTGCAAGCGGCCGCCACCTACACCGTGGTGGTGAGTAACGTCGTAGAACCAGTCGGGGTCCTGAGCCAAGCCGCGCCCGTTACGATTGTCGGTGACACAGACCACGACGGGTTGCCGGATGCTTACGAGATTGCAAATGGGCTGGATTATTCCGAACCGGGAGACGCAGGAATCGACTCGGATCATGACGGTGCGCCGAACGGAGAAGAGTATGTCGCCGGGACTGATCCCAACGACGTCGCGAGCGTTTTGCGGTTATCCGTAACGCGATCAGGAGGGGACATCGTTCTCGAATTCCCGGCCGCCCCATATAAAACTTACACGGTCCAAGTCAGCCAATCCCTGGCGGAAGGATCGTGGCAAAAACTGGGCGACGCGGCGGCCCTCGCAACAACTCGCACGATCGCGATGCGCGACGACGGCGCGGCGTCCCAGCGATTTTACCGGGTCGTCACACCGGCCCAGCCCTGATCGATATCCCGTCTCGGGCCATCTGGACCCGAATACAAAAGGCCCCCCGGCCCGGCGATCGACCATTTTGACCCAGGATGATCACTCCTTTATCAAGGGCTTGGCTGAGTTTCAATCTGGCTCCATGCGAGCGCCGCGATCGCGCCCCTAATGCATTCGAGGCTCACTGGCGCGGCGGCGGTGAGCCGGGGCGTTGGCCGCTCGACCGCACGACTACAAAATGAGCACCGCGCTTCAAATCACGATCCGTCGGGCGCAGTTAACCGATGCGAAAGCGATCGCCGATATCTACAACGAGGCCATCCTTACCACGACCGCGACATTTGACACCGAGACCAAGAGCGTGGAGGAGCGGGCACAGTGGTTGCAGTCGCACGACGGGAGGCATCCGGTCCTGGTCGCAGTAGTGGATGGCCTCGTAGTAGGCTGGGCGTCGCTGAGACGTTGGTCCGAGCGCCGAGCTTACGATGACACAGCCGAGACGTCGTTTTCTGTTCACTCGACGCACCGCGGTCGCGGCATCGGACGCAAGCTCAAGGATGCGATGAAATGCCGTCTTCCGTGACAGCCTGAGACCCGTGGTGCACCCTGCCTTTTCTTTTTACCACGGATTTCAGCACGATTAATGCTCAACAGGGAAGTGGTGCGGGTGTGCCCGGGTCGCAACGGTTGGGGCGGCGGTTTTAGCCTCTCTGAATTTGGGGTTGTAAAAGGCAATTTCGGTGTCGCTGCGGGACGCGGCGGTGGAATACAGAGGGGCCGATGCGTTGGCCAGCCGGGGCCTCACCTGGATCGGGCGGCGTGGCGCAGTCCAAAATCGGTCGCTATCACAATGTTATGAGCCCGGGCGGGACTGATTTTCCGCAGAAATACGCGTGGTGCGAAGTGCTGCGCACCGGGCCGTCCAAGGCGCCGGCGGGCGAGCGGATCCGCACCTTTTCCGAGATCTACTCGCTCTTCGATGAACAGTCGGTGCGGGAGCAGGCGAGCCGCTGCATCCAATGTCCGCATCCGAGCTGCCGGACCGGATGTCCTCTGAGCAATCGCATTCCGGAATGGCTGGCGCTGGTGGCCGACGGGGAATTTCTCGAGGCGGCGGCGATTTCGCAGGCGACGAGCAACATGCCGGAGATCTGTTCGCGCGTGTGTCCTCAGGAGCGTCTCTGCGAGAGCCAGTGCGTCCTCAACAGCAAATCCGAACCGGTCTGCATCGGCGCGATCGAGCTCTTCATCAATGAGTACGCGTTCGCGCACCAAGGCATCGACGTTTCGCGCCCGGAGCCGAATGGGCGCAAGGTCGCCGTCATCGGCTCAGGCCCGGGCGGACTCGCCTGCGCGGATGAACTGGCGCGGCGCGGCTACGCCGTCACAGTCTTCGAATCCCAAGCGCTGCCCGGCGGGTTGCTGATGGGCGGCATCCCGGCCTTCAAGCTGGAGAAATCAATCGTGCTGCGCCGGATCCACGTGCTGGAACAGCGCGGCGTCGAGGGTGTTTCTAGGCATCGGCGCCCAGCGGCCCAAGCCGTTGGATGTTCCCGGCGCGGATCTGGGTGGCGTCTGTCAGGCCTTGCCATTCCTCACGCAAAAGAACGTGAACGCGCCGACCGCGTTCCCGCCCATCGAGGTGGCCGGCCGGCGGGTGGTCGTGCTCGGAGGCGGCGACACGGCGATGGATTGTCTCCGCACCGCAATCCGCTGCGGCGCGCGGGAATCGCTCTGTTTGTATCGGCGTGATTTCGCCAACATGCCTGGCAGCCGGAAGGAGTATTACAACGCGATCGAGGAAGGGGCGATCTTCGAGTTTCTCACCGCGCCAGTCGCCGTCGACGGCGAAAACGGACAGGTGCGCGGGGTGCGCTGCGTGCGCATGGAACTCGGCGAACCCGACAGCCAGGGCCGGCGCAAACCGCGGCCCGTCAAGGGATCCGAATTCGTCGTCCCCGCTGATCTCGTCCTGGTTGCGTATGGCTTCGATCCCGTGCCATTTCCGCCCGAGAGCGACTTTGCCCGCATCCCCGTAAACAGCTGGGGCGCGTTCGTGGTGGGCGAGGATCAGATGACGAGCGTGCCCGGGGTGTTTTCGGGCGGCGATGCCGTGCGCGGTCCGAGCCTGGTGGTGCATGCGGTTCGCGATGGACGACGGGCCGCCGAGGCGATTCACACCTACTTGGCCCGGCGCAACGCGTCTGCGAGTACAGAATAGTTGTACTATCCTTGGGGTCGGTCCCAGGGCTCAGCTCTTACAATTCAACCACCGACGCGCCAATCGGCTTGCGGCCAATCCTGGCCCGATGGCCAGACCGTTGCGATTGAGCGGGCCGGCGGGAGCGGCTACATGTACATCCCGCCGTTGACGGCCAAGACCTGGCCTGTGATGTAGCTGGCGCGCGGGCTGGCCAGAAACACGATGGCGTCCGCGATCTCCTCCGGCTTCCCCAAGCGGCCCATGGGCGTGAGCGCCCGAACCTGGTCCAATCCGGCGGCCGGCACGTTCTTGAGCATGTCGGTCTCGATGAATCCGGGTGCGACCGCATTAACGGTGACGCCCTTTTTGGCGACCTCCCGGGCCAGGCTCATGGTGAACGCGATCGCACCCGCCTTGCTCGTCGCGTAATTGGCCTGCCCGAAATTCCCAGTCTGCCCGATGATCGAGGATACGTTGATCAGGCGCCCCCAGCCGGTTTCGAGCATCTTCGGCAGGATCGCCTGTGTGGTGATGAAGAGGCCATCGAGATTGACGCGCATCACTTCGTCCCACATCTGCCGGGTCATTTTGAGGAACGACCGGTCGCGGGTGATGCCGGCGTTGTTGACGAGGATGGTGATGGGTCCGAACGCCTGGAGGGCCTGGGTGGCCATCGCCTGAACTTCATCGGCCGAGGCGACATTGGCCTGGTATCCCTGGGCGCGGACGCCTTTGGCGCGCAGGGCCGACTCGAGTTCCTGTGCCTGTTCACGGGATTGTGCGTAAGAGAACAGCACGTCCGCTCCGGCGTCGGCCAGGGCCAGCGCCGTGGCGCGACCGATGCCGCGTGTTCCGCCCGTCACCAATGCAACCTTTCCCTGAAGATCTTTCATGAGGGCCTTTCAGCAATTTCAGCGTCCACATTCACAACGGGTGTGCACGCGAGCTAATCATCGCTTGCCGGAACCGTGCGCGTTCTTGCACGCGCGGAGCGGCGCTCCGCCGGCGCCCAGGACAACTGCCCGCCCGGGCGAAAGATGTCTGGCCGCGACGGGCCCTTGCGGTTAACACTGGTGTCCATTGATCCGAACGCGCATCGCATGAGCACCTCGACGAGCGGGATTGAACACGAGCTTCTCCAGGCCTTGCTGGCCCTGGAGGCCACCGTGGCCGCCCTGGCCTCGGCCCAGCCCAAGCCCGATTTGCTGCCCCTCTTTCAAAAGCTGGACGACCTGACCCGCCGGCTCCCGACCTCGACGGATCCCACGCTGCTCCATTATCTGCACAAGAAGAGCTATGAGAAGGCGCGGCTCTTTCTGCAAGGGCGCGAGGCGGAGAACCAGCGAGGAAACTGCCGCCATGTTTGACGCGCGTCGCTCGCTCGGTCTCGCCGCGTTATTGGCCGCGCCTGTCCTGCCCGGGGCGCACGCCGGCGACCAGCCGCAGTGGGGCGCCGCCTGGAGCCGTAACCTCGTCTCCGCGGAACGCGGCCTGCCTGACTCGTTCGATCCAAAGTCCGGACGCAATGTCCGCTGGAGCGTTCCGGTGGGACACGAAACCCACGGCACACCCATCGTCGCCGGCGGCCGGGTTTACCTGGGCACCAACAACGACGAGCCCCGCGATCCGAAGCATCGGGGCGATCGGGGCGTGCTCATGTGTTTCGAGGAGGCCACGGGAAGATTTCTTTGGCAATGGGTGGTGCCGAAGCGCGAAGAGGATCCCTATCACGACTGGCCGAAAAGCGGCATGTCTTCCCCCGTCACGGTCGAGGGCGATCGCGTCTATCTCGTCAACAATCGCGGCGAGGCGGCCTGCCTCGACGCGCGGGGGCTGGCCAACGGCAATGACGGCCCGTTCCAGGACGAGGGCCGACACATGACCCCGCGCGGCACGAACGCGCCCGCCCAACCACTCGTGCCGGGGCCGCTCGACGCCGACGTTCTCTGGCTTTGCAATCTCACCACCGAGGCCGGCATCTGGTCTCACGACGCGGCGCACAGCTCGATTCTGATCGACGGGGATTTTCTTTATCTCAACAGCGGAACGGGCGTGGACAACACTCACAAGCGCATCCGCACGCCCGACGCCCCCAGCCTGCTCGTGCTCGACAAACGCACCGGACGCGTCGTCGCCCGCGACGACGAACACATCGCGCCGAACATATTTCACTGCACGTGGTCGGCGCCCTCCCGCGCGGTGGTGGGCGGCCAGCCGATGATCATTTTCGCCGCCGGCAACGGCGTGGTCTACGCCTTCAAACCACTGGCCCACGCCCCGTCGTCCGGACCAGTGGCGCACCTGGAAAAAATCTGGGCCTTCGACTTCGATCCGAACGCGCCCAAGGAAAACGTTCATCGGTACAACACCAACCGGCGCGAGAGCCCGAGCAACATCTACGGCATGCCGGTGGCCCTCGGGGAACGGGTCTACGTGGCGGGCGGGGGCGACCTGTTCTGGGGGAAAAACGAGGCCTGGCTCAAGTGCATCAACGCCTCGGGCACGGGCGACATCACGCGGTCCGGCCAGGTCTGGTCCTACCCTCTCGAAAAGCACGTCTTCGCCACGCCCACGGTCCACGAGGGTCTGATTTACCTCCCGGATTGCGGCCGCAAATTTCACTGCGTCGATGCGGCCACCGGACAGATGGTGTGGAGCCAGGACCTTGTGGGCGAAGTGTGGGCGTCGGCGCTGGTCGCGGATGACAAAGTTTTCTTTGGCACGCGCAAGGGCGAGTTTTTGATCTTCGCCACCGGCCGGGAAAAGAAGCTGCTGAGCTCCGTGCAACTGGATGGCCCGATCAGCGGCACCGCCACCGCCGCCAACGGCACGATCTACATCGCCACCATGAACCGCCTTTATGCGGTCGGCTCAAACGGTAGGTAGCAGGGCGCGCTCTCCCGCCTTCGCGATGCTTCGGCGGGCACGGCCGCAGCGCGTCGCAGACCATGCGGATCCGTCCAGTTGAGCTACCCAACACTGCGGTCCCGGTGCGCCCGTCCTCGGGCGCAGAAACTTCACTTTCTCACGCGCGCGCAGGGAATCCGCGGACCCTCAAGCAGTTCTTCCGCTTCTGCGGCCGGGGACGGCCGCACCCCGGACTTCCACGCGCGCGGAAACCACGCTACCCCAAAGCAGACCGAGCGATGCGGCCGGGGTGCGCCCGTCCTCGGGCGCAGAAGGCATACCCGCCCCACCGGCGTCCTCAAATTTCTGCGGGCTTGGAAGCCCGCGCTGGGGCTTCAAGGCCCCAACTCACCTGCATTTTGGAGGTCCGGCGTTCCCAAGAAGCGGAACGATCATAACGACGGGAGAGACGAGGCCGGGGCCACGACCGGCGTCTGGCGCTTCCCCGCGGCCACGCGACCCACCAGATAGCCGAAGTAAAACGGCAGGCCAAGCAGCACGATCAGGAACAACACGGCGTAGAACAGGATGTCCCGGATCAAACCGCGAGCCTGCTCGAGCGACTTCTGTGTGACGTCTCCGGCAATTTGCTGAGCCTCCTTCATCATGGCGGCGCGCTGTTCATCGACCGCCTTGACCAGCGCGATTCGCTGCTGGTCAACCGACGCCAGGATGGCGGCACGCTGTTGATCCACGGACGCGAGAATGGCGGCACGTTCCACCGCGATGTCCTTGGTTAGCGCCGTGCGCTGCCCGTCGACGGCGTTCAAGGTCAGGCTCCATTGCTTTTCCAGACCCGACAGCGCCGGGGCCAGCCCTCGCAGCTCATTGACGGCATTGGACAGGGCGACGGGGGCGGTGCCGGCCGTGGCGGCGATGCTCTTCATCGCGCTATCGATGTCGCGCATGGTATCGCGGGTTTCGCCCAACATCTCCTGCCATTGACCCAGTTCGAGCGATGCCCGCCAGCGCAATTCGGCCGGAAGCTGCTCAGTCACGATCTGCAGGCGATCCGAAAGGTCAGCCAGCGCCTCGGCGGTTGTCCCCGACGGCGTCACGCGCGGGCCGCTGAAGGCCTCCCAGCGCGGGCCGATGGGAGAACGCTCAAATTCCAGATTTTGCAGCGGCGACTCGGCCACATATTTCGGCAGGAAGTCGTCGACCTCTTTCCGTTCGCTTGGCGTCAAGCCGCGGCGCGCCATGGCGTTCAGGCGGGCTTCCATCGCCAGGGCGTTGGTCAGGGCAATCCCCTGCCCTTCGCCGAACAGCTCCCGGCTGGCATCGGTCCGGACAAACGCAGCCATTTGCTGGCAGAGCGCCCAGGCATCGATCAACGCCAGTTGCGGCGACGGACGCAGGGTCGCCTGGCGAAGCGAGCGGATGGCTCCGATGCGCCAGCGCACCGCATTTTCCTGTCGTCCGCGATCCTTGGTGGCGTGTGCCATGTCTTCCGTCGCTTGCTGAACTGCGGCCGCGAACTCGCCGACAAATTCCCGCGTCTGCCGTCGCAGCGCCTGTTCCTGCTTGGACAACGGCTCGCCGGGCATCGAAAGATCGAGCAGCCGGCAGCCCGACGTGAACGCCAGCACGCCGATCAACGCTGCGAGGAACAGTTCCGGTGATTTGGTTCGGTGGTATCTCACGTCAAGACTCGGCCAGGAGGGTAATGTCCGGCCTGATTTCGACAAGTCCTGACGTGAGCTCGGATACGAGGGGCGCCTCGGGAGACGGGGTCAGGGCCGCACCACGCGGTAGAAGCGATTCTCGCCGGGCTGCAGCGGGTCGGCGTAGGGCGCAGACGTCCCGCCATTGACCGGCAACCACGGTCCGGTGACCGCCGGCGCGCTCTCGAGATGGCCATCGCCCGTCCAATTCAGGACAATTTTGCCATCGGCGATCGCCGGGGGCAGCAGCACGGGCGCCGGGACCACGAGCTGGACGCGCAACACACCCAGGTAGGTGAAATGGCTGCCGTTGTTGTTAGAGGCGGCGGGGGCGAGGCTGATGGTGATCTCGCCTCCGGCGCCGGGTTGCAGGCTGTCGACGGTGGCCACGTTCGTCACATTGTTGGCGGCATTCAATTCAGCCTGGACGGTGACCGCCCCGTCGAGGGTGTAGGTGGTCGTGCGATTGTCGGCGACCCCGGTTCGCGACGCGAAGAACACCAGCCGATAGCGCCCGTTCGGATCCAGGCCCGTCAGCTTGAATTGGGGGAAGATGTGGTCCAGGCCGCTGAAGGCCTCGGTGTTGCCAAACAGCGAATCGCGCGTCGCATCCGTCGGGAACGGCGTCCCGATCGCCGCTGTCCCATTTTCGTTCGCGCCGTTGAATCGGCGCACCATCACCAGGCCGGCCGTGGTTGGAGTGCCGTCGGCCGCCACCAGGTTCGGCAGCGTGCCGGTGTCGCTCGTCCCGACCGCGGTCGTCACGTTATTCCACGCGTGATCCGGGTCGTCGGGCGACGGGCCCGTCGTGGTGATGTTGGCGCCGCCAAAGTCGATCAGGAAGACCGGCGGCTCGGCGACGGGGACGGCGCCGTGCAGGGTGGTGTCGGCGGCAATGGCGTTCAGAGACAGGTCTTCGATGCGGTTCAAGACCAGGGTAAACGTTCCGGTCAAACGCGGAGACACCGTCAATCGCACCGTCCGGCCGTCGGGCTGAAGCGCCGCGTCGCTCACCGTGGTCCCGCCGTCGTTGATCACGTAATTAAACTCGTCGCCCGCAGTGGCCGGGTCGACCGGCTCGCTGAACACGACGTCAATCGTCTGGCCGCTGCGGGTGGACACCGAAATCACGGTGGGCGGAGTGATGTCATTCAGCACGCGCAGGACGGCGTTGCTGCTGGTCGCGCTGAACTCGAGGTTGGCGACGGTCACGGAAACGAGGAGGCCGTCCAGCGCAACTGTCGGGGCATCGATCCTGTAGGAGAATGCGTTGGCGCCCGGCACCGGGCTGCCGTTGGTCTTCCACTGCACCGAATACGGAGGCGAACCCGTCACGGCGGCGGTGAAGGTGACGGGCTGCAACTCAACGGTCCGCTGGCTCACGGGCTCGAGGGTGAACCCGATGGGCGTCTGGGCCGGGGGCACGTCCAATTGAACCCGGAGCACGCCCAGGTAGGTGAAATGATTCGCGTTATTGTTGGCTGTGGCGGGCGCGAGGCTGATCGTGATCTCGCCTCCCGTCGTCGGCAGGATCCCGGCGGCTGCGGCAGAGTTGGTGACGTTATTGGCCACGTTCAGTTCGGCCACGGCGGTGTTCGCACCCTCGATCGTGTAGGCGGTTGTGCGGTTGTCCGCGACGCCGGTTCGCGACGCGTAAAGCTGGAAATTGTAACGGGCGGCCGGGTCCAGCCCGGTGAGCTTGAATTGGGGGAAGATGTGGTCAATTCCGTTGAACGCCTCGGTGTTGCCATAGAGCGAATCACGGGTCGCATCGGTCGGGAACGGCGCGTTGCCGGCCGTCGTGCCATTTTCGTTCGCGCCATTGAAGCGCCGTATCATCACCAACCCCGCGTCCGTCACCGTGCCATCCGCCGCCACCAGGTTGAGGAGCTTCCCGGCGTCGCTCCCACCCACGGCCGTCGTCACGTTGTTCCAGGCATGATCGGGGTCATCCGGCGACGGCCCGGTCTCGGTGGTGCTCGCACCACCGAAGTCGATCAGGAAATACCGGGGCTCGGGCGGCGGGACGGTAAGCGTGAGGGATGCGGTCACGATGGCATTCAGCGAGAGGTCCTGGATGTTGCTGATGGTCACCGTGAAGGTGCCGGCCTGCCGGGGATCCAGCGTGAGGATGACCGTGCGGCCATCCGCCTGCAACGTGGCGGACTCCACGCTGACCGCGCCATCGTTGACCGCATAGTTGAATTCGTCCCCGGCGGTCACCGGATCGACCGGCTCGCTGAACACCACTTCGACCGTCGTTCCATTCCGGGTGATCGCGGAGACCACGGTGGGCGGAAGGATGTCATTGACGACCCGCAACACCGCGTTGCTGCTGGTTGCGCTGAACGCGAGATTGGCCACCGTGACCGAGACCAGCAGGCCGTCGAGGTCGAGGGTGGGCGCATCGATCGTGTAGGAAAACTGGTTGGCCCCGGGGACGGGCGCGCCGTTGGTCATCCACTGGACGGTATAGGGCGCGGCCCCTTCGACCGCGGCCGTGAACGTCACTGGCTGGAGTTCGATGGCCCGCTGGCTCACCGGTTCCTGGGTGAAGACAATCGGCGTCTGCGGCGGCACCACGTCGACCTGCAAGACTCCCAGGTAGGTGAAATGGTTGGCATTGTTGTTGTTCACCGTGGGCGCGATGCTCACGGTGATCTCGCCCGCGGCCGTGGGCTGGATATTGGCCACCGTGACCGTCTGGTCGACATTGTTGGCGACGTTGAGCGCAGCGAAACCGGAGTTGGCTCCTTCGACCGTATAGCCGGTTTCCCGATTGTCGCCGACGCCGGTGCGGGAGGCATAAAAGGTGAGGCTGACGACAGCCGCAGCACTCAGGCCGGTGATTTTGAAACTGGGGAAGATATTGGTGAGATTATTGAAGATCTCCGTATTGCCGTAAAGGGAGTCGCGGGTGGCGTTGACCGGGTAGAGCGTGGGATCGGTCGTGCCGGTTTCGTTCGCCCCGTTGAATTTGCGGATCATCGCCAAGCCGAGACGCGAGGGAAAATTCTGGATGCTGACGATGTTCGTGACGAGGCCATTGTCGGCGGTGCCGGCGCTGCTGACATTATTCCAGAAATTGAGCGGGTCGTCGGGCGACGGTGCGTGGCCGACCGGCGTGGCGACCGCACCAAAATCGAACAGGAACGTGCCACCTTCGGAAGCGCCGGCGGCAGCCGGAGCCAGGACGGGCGTGAGGATGGACTGCCAGAGCGCGTAGCCGCTCGCGTTCATGTGCAGCTGATCCGACTGAAAAAGCTCGGGCCGCGGCTGGCCGGAGCCGTTGAGCATCGGCGTGTGCACGTCCACATAGGAAGCGCCGCCGGCATCGGCCAGATTCTTCAGGCTGGAGTTGAGCTGCTGCATCTGCGGCAAGATCGAAAGCCGGCTGGGGCTGGGTTTGACGGAAAGGAGCATGACGGCCGTGGACGGAAGTTGTTGGCGGACGCGGTCGAGAAACGTGGCGTATTCGCCGGCCACCTGCGCCACCGACTTGCCGCCGGCCAGGTCGTTGTCGCCTTCGTAGAGCACAACCAGCGACGGACTGTAGCGCGCGACGACGCGATCAAAATACACGAGAACATCGCTCATCTCCGACCCCCCAAACCCGCGATTCAGCACCGGCAATCCCGGAAATGCCGCCGGCAGATTCGGCCAAATCTTGATGCTCGATGAGCCGACAAAGACAATGGGGCGCGACGGCGGAGGGCTGGCGGCATCCTGCGTCTCAAAGCTCTGGATTTCGGCTTCGAAGTCGCCCTTGACGAAGACCTGCGCCGAGAGCAGCAGCAGCGCTGGCATCGCGCCGGACAGATAGTGAAGACAGCGGCGGAGACGAGACTGCAAGTTCAACCAGGGGTTCACGTACATACCACTAGATTTGAGGGGTTAAAGCACACGGACTTACGAGATGAATGACGCCCGGGTAGGCGTCTGAGTTACGCGCGATTACGGAACAATTTTGCCTCTTTCAACCACAATCTTGGCCACAGCCGCCCTCCCCGGTCGAGCGGCCGCAGGCGGGGCCAGCGGCGCCGGCGGCGGCGCGAACTTCGGGCTCAATTCGCAGCCGGCGGGCGCCGACGTTGCATTCTCATGCCGACCAGGAAGGACACCGCCATGCCGACGGCCAGGAGGACGAGCCAACACCACCAGCACGGGCTCGGCTGGACCGGAGTCACCGCCGCTGCGACGGGTGACTCGACGGGGGGAGGTGCCGTCGGGCTGTTCGTGGCTGGCCGACCGTTCGCTGCGTTCGTCGCGACGGGCGGTTTCTTTCCTTGGGCGGCAGGAGGAGGATCGCGCCGGGCGGCCGGCCGGGCCACCGGCGCCGGGATCGGCCCGGCGGATGCCGCCGAGTTCGCGATCGTTGCCTCGCGCCTGGGGGATCCCAAGTCCGCGCCGCCTTCGACGTCCGGCGGAGCGTTGAACACATTCTGCACCGCGACGAGGCCACCGGGCTGGCCGGAGACGCTCCCCGGTCCGGAGGCGCCGCCGGCGCCGGGCGTGCCGGATCCGGCAGCTGGCCCGGAGCTGCTTCCAGCGCCAGCCGGGCTCAGCGTGGTGGGACCACCGACGGGCAGCCAGACCGAGACGGGGCCCGGCGAGCTGCGAAACGCGTTCTGCAGCGCCCCGCTGGAGTGCATTTCCACGTGACCGTCCGCGTGCAAAAGGTTGCCCCGATACTGGTGTCCCGCCTTCGTCCAGGCCAGCATGGCGTCCGGGCCGAAACGCAGGACCGCCCCGCCACCGACGGAACCAGCGCCAGTGGATCCGGCCAGATTGCGGTCTCCCCCCAGGATGGAATCGGAACGGCCGGGCTGGGCGGTCACCGCGGCGAAGAAGCTGAGGTTTTCGTTGCGCAGCGCCGGGAACGAAGTGGCATTGGTCCGTTCATCCGCCGGACAGATGAGAACGGTGAGGTTCGGGAGGTCGTTGGAGAGCGCCTGAAAATGGCGAAACGCGTACTGAACGTTGTGGCCCAAGCCGGGCGCGGACTGAACCATCTCGAGGGTGCCGCCATCGCGCACGGGTGTCTGAAACGGAAAGCGCGAATTGTGGTCATGGGCAAACATTTGATAGGCGAGGCCCACCTGCCGGATTCGACTGAGGCATTCGACCTGCCGGCTGCGGCCCTTTGACCGCTGCACGACCGGCAGGATCATCGCGGCAAGGATCGCGATCAAGGCGGCCACCATCAGCACCTCCAGGAGCGTGAACCCGCGACGGCTTCCTCTGTGTTGAAAATCTTGCACAACGTCCGTGGGCCTCGTCGGCCGGAGACTATTCATCGCCGCCGGCCGGGAAGGCCACTCGCACTTGCTTACTAAACAGACGGGGCCGAAGCGTGCCTATTCCCGCAGCCGGCCCCTATTTTTGTTCCACGCGGGAAGGTTGCCGTTCCCAGTCACTGGCTATTTGCGACGCTGATTCTCCAGGAGGAGCAACGCCGCGCCGTTGGTTCGCCACTCGTCGCGCAAGGCGGTGGGCACCAGCACCGTGGTCGGCCCCTTCACAAACGAGCCCAACACCAGATCGTCGTCCCCGTCACCGTCAAGGTCTCCTGCGTCCAGCGCCAGCCAACGACCCCGCCGGGCCTCCGGCAGCGTCCGGGCGGTGAACTTCAAGCCGCCACCATTCTCGAGGTAGAGAAAATTCTCCGGCGCAGGCGCCGAGAATTCCGGGTAAAACGAGATCGCGGCGACGTCGATATCGCCATCGCCATCGAAGTCCCTTCCCACCGCCTTGTAGGCCCCCGGCATCGGTCGAAAATAAACCTCGGTAAATCGATTTGCCCCGTCATTCAGGTAGATCCGGATGCCCTGGTAGGGCTTGGTGGGAAGCGGGAAATCGCCGCTATCGCCGTTGACCACGAGCAAATCCGCCCGGCCATCGTGGTTGAAATCCGCAAAGTCAAAGCCGGAGAACCCCCAATACGGCGGCTTTTCAACAATCGAAACCTGGCGGAACGCGCCGCCTCCCAGATTCTCGAAGAGGTACAGGCCCTCCCGAGCCTGCGCCATCAGCACCACCAAATCGGGCCTTCCGTCGCGCGTCAAATCCAGCGCGCGCACCGCCACCGCGCCCGGCCGATCCAACAACACATGCTCTTCGAAGCGCCCGTCACCGCGGTTCTCAAACCAGGAAAATCGCCCCAGCCGATTCCCAAACTGGCACACCGCCAAATCCTCCCGCCCATCCCCGTTCACATCCACGGCAACAGCATCGGTCGGTCGACGCAGGCGTTCCAGGACCGCACGCGGAGCGTCGCCTTCGGCCCGTTCGTTTCTGGCCATGACTGCACCCTCTTCTGCATCCGAGGGAAAAAACCTCCCGATCAGCGTCAGGTAGGAACGGCGCGGGCCGAAGCTCAAGGCGACCGGCGCCGAGGCAAATCGTTCGCGCGCGACCACGCCACCCTGAGGATCGAGCGTCAGGAGGAGGCTGGCAAAGACATCGGCGACGTGGAACCGGCGACGGACCGGATCGATTCGAACCAGGGAAATCATCGGGGCACCCGACAACGGATTCAGGACCCGCGGCTTGAATTGCGGAAGATCCAAAAGCGCCGCCGGCGGCGGGGCGTTCGTCAGGCGGCTGGGCGCCTGCGCGCGATAGTAATCCCAGATGGCAAACCAATCCTGCTCCGGGATGATCGGCTCGTTCGGGTAGATTCGGGCTTCCTCCAAAATTTTTCCATCGGGCAGGCCTTCGTAGTCCACCCGCTCCAGGCCGAGCCATTTGGCCATCTCCGGCTGGATCTGATGCGCCCAGGCGGTCTTGGTCAGCGCACCCGGATCCGGCAGCAGATGACAGGCGGTGCAGTATTTCTCGGCGAGCGCGGCTCCGTCCTGCGCCCTGCCGCCCGCCGCCAGGACCCCCGCCCACGCCACGATGCCGAGGGCGCACCACGCCACGCGCCCGAACCGGCGGTGCGTCGCGAATGCCTGGCTGATTGCAGGCATGTCAGGCCTTCCGCAGATTCACGCGTGCCTGGCGCAACAACGCCTGCAAGCGGGCGGGCAGGCGGCCGACCAACGTCCGATACGCCCGCATCTGGCGGGCGCACTCCGTCAGCAACCGCACCATGCCCTGGAGGTCCGCCAGGCTGATGTATTCCTCCCGCAATTCGCCGCCGGGTGCACAGTTGTGATAGTTGCCGAGCGCCACGCACACCGCCGCTGTTTCGAATCCAAATTCCTGGTAGGCGGTCGCCTCGCAGGTGCCGCCCGACATGAGCGCTCGCTGGAACGCGAACGGCCGGGCCGGACGGCTGCCCATCCCCGCGGCAACTTCGGTGACAAACCGCGTGCCGTTGGATGAGAAGATGGATGAACGATCCCCGACGCGAACGATTACTCCGTCGCCCATCCGGACCGGCGGGATTTCCTTGCTCGTTTCCAGGCTGACGATGAGAGCGGATTTCGGGAGCAGGCCGGACGCCGCGAGCGCCAGCGCGCCCTGGAATCCCACCTCCTCCGCCCGCGAGATCAATCCAAGGGCATGCACGCTCTCCCCGGATCGGTGGAGATCAATCAGCGACGCCAACGCCGCCGTGACGCCCAGTAAATCGTCGCAGGCCCGCCCGCCCAGGCGATCGCCCCGCGTGAAAAAGTCCTTCATTTCCCACACGCCAAAGGTGGGCGGCGAGGCGGCGGGGCGCGCGCTGACCACTTCCCACTGCTTCGGACCGGCCACACGATCAAGGCGCGCCGCGATCGAGCCCGGCCAGAGACGAACTTTTTGACCCTTCCTGAAATACGCATCCGGGACCGTGCCATTGAATCGGGCCAGCCAGCGTCGCGGCCCCAGCGCCTTCTCCACCGCGAATCCCGGATGATCCAGGTGGGCGGCGAACGCGATCGGGCGACCGGCCTTCGGTGATCCAACCTGGATAACCAGGTTCCCATGACCATCGCGACGGGCCTTCAGGCCGTTCTCCGCACACACGGCCTCCACTTCCGCGCGAACACCCGACTCGTGGAACGGCGCCGTCGGGCAGCGGAGCAGGCGTTCGGCCAGCTTGAGCAATGTGATTCGGTTCATTGGGCAATCAGTCCGGACTCCGCACAGATCCGTTCGCAATCCATTGGCTCATCGCAAAAACATTTCGGCGGCGGCGTCAGCGAAGCGCAGGCCAGTACGGGTCAGGCCAAATCCTGCCTGATGCTGCCGGGCCCAGCCGCGCGCCACCAGCTCCTCCATCTCGCCAGCCCATTCCCGGCGGAGATCAAACCCCGTGACCGCCTCAAACCGATCGAACTCCCAGCCCACCGAGGTCCTCAGACCGAAGGCCGCGGTTTCCCCCGCCCGCTGTAAGGGCGGCAGCTCCTCGCGCCACTCGATCGCCCGGCGTCCCCGCTCGAGCTGTTCGCAATACAGCTGGGTATTCGACCAGTTGCGCGTCCGCTCGCCATCCACGTAGCCGGCGGCGCTGGGTCCCAGCCCGAAGTACGATCCCCCGTGCCAGTAATTCAGGTTGTGCCGGCAGGCAAACCCCGGCACGCCCGCCGGACGATCCAGCCACGGGGGAGCCGGGCCGCCCGGTCGGACATTCCGCGCAAAATTTGCCACCTCATATTGCTGATAGCCTGCCCCGGCCGAGCGATCCAACAACTCGTCATACATGGCGCACGCCAGCGCCTCGTCGACCGAAAACTCGCCCGCCTGCATCTGCTCGAACAGCGGGGTGTCGTCTTCGTATATCACCTCGTAGGATGACAGGTGCTCGCTGCCTAACGCCATGGCCTCGTCGAGAGTGGCGCGCCACACCTCGAGGCTTTGTCCCGGGATCGCAAACATCAAATCGACGTTGATGTTGGCAAAGCCCGCCGTGCGGAGAAGGTCGAACGAACGAAAGGCCATCTCCCGGCTGTGCACCCGTCCCAGGCGATCCAGCAGCGACTCGTCCAGCGACTGGACGCCCATGGAAACGCGGTTGACGCCGCGGTCGCGCCACAACCGCGCCTTGTCCAGCGAAACGGTGGCGGGATTGCACTCGATGCTCCACTCGGCTGCGCGGGACAGCCCGAGGCGGTCCATCGTTTGGAAAATATCCTCCCATTGCGCGAGGGTGAGGAGCGATGGCGTGCCCCCGCCAAAAAAGATCGTTCGTAATCCGGAGGCTCGGGACGCGGCGGCCAGCCGTGGGGCGACGAACTCAAGCTCCTTCTGCAGCGCCCGGACATATCTGAGGACGACGTCCCCCTTGGCCGCTTCCGAATAAAACGCGCAGTACTCGCACTTGCGCGCGCAAAACGGGACATGAATGTAAAGACTTCCGACCCCAAGGTCGACCCCGGCCGTCATGTCGGCAGGCTAGGCTCGATCCTGAATACCGTGGAAGAAAAAAGAGACCCGCGCCTTGTTTCGGGCGGCTGCGCGCCGTCGGGTCTCCGACTTGCCTAGGTCCTGACCCGGCTCACGTTCAGGGCTTTGGGGCCCTTCTCGCTCTGCACGAGTTCATAGTGGACCAATTCGCCTTCCTGGAGGGTCTTGTATCCATTTCCATTAATGCAGGTATGATGCACAAAGACATCCTGTCCTTGATCCTGCGAGATGAAGCCGAACCCTCGGCGGTTGTCGAACCACTTTACCTTTCCACTGGCCATAATTTGTCCTTCCGTGAGTTAGCGCCGGAGGCGCAATGACGCACCAAATTACAGCTCGCAAGGTGCTATCTTGCGGTACATCTAAACACCAATCCCCCAATACCCATCGTGACGCTTGATGGCCCGGAGACTAGGCCGAGCGCTTTTTTCCGTCAAGCGTAACTTTCAGCCGTGCACGCACATGGGCGGCCATCCCTGCCTCCCGCGTCCCTGCCCATCGAAAAACTCATGCTGATGAACCAGCCCGCGACGCGACGCGCAACCCGTCATTCCCAACACGCGCAGGCGACGCAATCCAACAGCGCTGGCTCCCCGTTCCTGAACGCACCGGCCCGTTGCTAGTTTTGATCCGAACGAACATTCATGTCGGGATCCACCCACGCCTTTCGCGAACCCTCCCGCCGAATCGGCGCGGTCACGCGCCGTCCGTCCCGCATGACGACGTATGCGTCCGCCCCCGTCACACTGTCCCACTCCAATCGCGCCCGCCCCGCCGCCAACGTCACGGCGGACGGCTCGGACTCACTTCCTTGCGCACCCACGGCGACGATCGCATAGCGTCGCTCGCCCGAACGATCGTGGGCGACAACCGCAGGTGCCGCCGGCCGCGACAAGCGATGCGCTCGGAGGTCGCCGCCCCACAGCTCCAATATCTCTGCCGGATCCGGAAGCCCGCCGCCCCCAAATCCTCCGCCGCCGATGGACATTCGTCCCTGGCCTAACAATGCGTCCGTCAAGGGCTCGTCGTGGCCGGGCCGAAACGACTGAAACCTCAGCCGGCCAGGATGACTGCCGCCTCCATAGTCGCGCCACGGCATCTCCTTCGGCTCGAGCATCTCGCCCTGAAGGATCGCCAACTGCCGCCACGCGCCTCCTGTCCAGACGTTCCATGAAATATGTCCCGGCGTGCCCCGCGCCCGCCCGTCGCGTTCGAGCGCGTGAAACCGATCGTCAAACGGATCGTCCAGCTCCCCTTTGATCAGCCGGCTCCGCACCCAGAGACCGCCGGGCCCATCAAACAGCGAGCGCGCGTAGACGCCACGTGGGATCTGCTGCACCGCGAACCCGGCCTCCCAGGGCGCTCCGGTGTCGGAGACGATCAGCTCGCGCCGAACAACGAGGCGATCCGTCTCCAGTTGCTGGCGCAGACGCGCGTTGGTTTCCTCCAACGCCGCAACCCGCCGGGTCAGGGCCGCCAGTTCGCGCTGAAGCGACGCAACCGCGTCGCCTTCCGCCGCGGCCGGCGCGGATTGAACCCGGCCAGGTGAAACGAGGAAGAAGACGAGAGCCAGGAAGGTGGGGGCGAAGCGGATTGAGTTCATGCGCCCACGGTGGGCGGGGCGGGCGAACGCCGCAATCTCCAAGCGCGCTCCGCGCTGCGCCGTCCATGCCGTCACCACTGACGAATGCGGTAATATCCGGCTTCTTCAGGCCCGTCAACGTCGTCAAACGACGACACCGGCAGCAGCGGCGAGACGGCATCATACGGTCCCCCTGAACTGCCGGCCCGCAGGACCTGAAACACGCGCCCCGTTCCCTGCCACTCGATGTGGGCGGCCCCGCGTTCCCACACCGCCCGGCTGAGGCGGGGCGCCGACGTGGCCACGCTGAGGTCCGAAACCACAAACAAGGCGTCCAGGCCGAAGTCTGCGAGATCCTCGATCGGTGCAAAGACCGACAGCAGATCCAGGTTCCGACGAACGATGATCCCCTGTGAACTCAAGATATCTCCGGCACCCACCGGGCCGAGAGCCCGATCCTGAAACCCACGCTCCACGGAAAACCAGATCTCTCCTGACGGCCACTGATAGAATGCATCGAGCCCGAAATCACCCGCGGACGTCGGCTGAAACTCCGCCAGCAACACCTCGTTCGCCGCCACGATAACTCCCCGGTTGGAAAGCAGGTCACCGCGCCGCAGCAGTCGTCCCAGCCGTTCGGAGAAGATCTCGGTGGTCGTGGAGAAAAATATTTCGCCCGAGGCCTCGGCCCGCATCGCATCGAGCCCCACGTCTGGAACGGCCGGCATGATCCCGAAGGCCAGGGTCAAGTCCTGGTTTCTTGCGACAATTGTCCCCCGGTTGGACACGATGTCTCCGTGCTGCAACTTGCCGAACCGGCTGACCGGTTGGTCGGCGGCAAGCGAAAGCCACACCTCGCCTCCCGGCTGGATGTCCACCGCGTCGACCTGCACCGGCCAGCTCGCGGCAGGCAGGCCCAGCGCGCCGACCAGATTCGACATCGACTGCACCACCACGCCGTTGGCCGAGACCAGATCACCGCCGGTCAACGGTTCCGATGACGACGCCGGCGTGAACGCATTGATCGTCGAAAACCAAATGTCCCGCGCGGGTGCCGCCACCAGATTCAACGTGAGGGACCCCGGCAGCGGCAGCACGTCCACGCGCAGCACGGCCAGCGAGAGCAGCGGAAAGACCTTGCTCACGTTCAGGGACACATTCTCCATTCGCACCGGCAAGGCGCCGTCCCGGGATATCTCCAGGGATAAATGCTGGAGAACGAGCACTTCTCCCCCGATGGAGTAGGTCCCCCGGCCGGTGATCGTGCCCGGCGCACCTCCCTCAGTGGTCAGCAGCAGGTTCGTCACCGCATACTCACTGCCCAACGGTGTCGAGTTCAGCAACACCAGCTCGAATGACCCGCGCAGACGGTGGATTATCGGTGGCTGCGCGCAATCCCCGCAATCTTCAATCAGGGTCGATCCGTCCAGAAGTTGAAACATGGCCCGGTCGAAATCCTGCGCGCGGCCGGCGCCCAGGCCCGCGATGAAAAGAATCGCGACCCGGACCGCGCACCACGTTGCCACGCGCACTGGCCTTCCGGGGAATTTCAATTTCACAAGCCTGAGTTTATTCACCTGCGGATCGTTGTTAACTCAAAACTAGCCGATTTGCGGACGTTTATTGGTGTCCAGCCCGGGTTGCGATCCTTCGGTGATGGCGTCCTTGCCTCCGTTTATCCGTGCTTCCGTGCGTCCGTTATCCGTCGTCCAAATCGGCCTCAGCCGGCCGGCCAGGCGATGAATGCCAACGGGTCTCGGATTGCCAGCGCCGTCGGGGCGCATCGACCCGCCAGGGCACCAGAGCTCTCAGCGCTTCTCCATCCGCGCACGAGCGTTCTCCAAAACCCGCTTTTCTTCGTCCGTCAGGCTGTGAATGCCATGCGCGGCGATCTTGTCGAGAATCGGGTCCACCTCGCGGCTGATGAATTCCGTCGGGCCCACCGCGCTCGCGGTCGTGCTGGAGCCCGAGCCTTTGCTTGCCGCGACGCTTTTGCTGATCGCCGAGGCCAGCACCGTCGACGGTTTGGGCAGACGCACCGGCCGGCGGCTGCGTCGCTCCTTCCACGCCTGCGACCAACGTTCCCACGGCAGGCGCACGTAATCCTGGTGCCAGCCGAGCTTTACCCAGGCCACGCCGGCCAGCAACCCGCCCAGATGCGAGGCATAGGCCACGCCATCGCCCGGGGGAAAGACGATGCAGAAGACGGAAAGCGCGATCAGGCCGTAGAGCAGCATGATGGCGCGAATGGGGATCAACATGTAGAGATGCACCTCCTGATCCCGCTGCAGCATGGAGAAGATGGCGAGCAAACCCGAAATGCCCGCGGACGCGCCGACCGTGACAAACCCAAATTTGTATGGATCGTAAAACATCAATACGCCCTGGGCCATCCCCCCCAACGCACCGCAACCCAGCAAGGCGATCAGAAAGCGATTTCGTCCGAGCACACGCTCACAAAAGTTCCCGCACCACCAAAAGACCAAAAGATTAAATCCCAGGTGAAGCAAACTTCCATGCAGGAACTGAAAGGTAATCAACTGCCACAGCCAGCCCTTCCGGAGTCCTTCGCGCGTCAGCGCGAGCCATTTCGAAATTCCGGCGGGCTCAACTCGCGGGATGTCCGGCCGGGAATTCCGGACTGCTGGGCGCTCTGCGATTGGCTGTTCCACCACCGGCTGCGCCACTCTGGTGCCCTCCGCCCCTGAACGCAGATAGGTCCGATCAATCGACTGCAACACGAAGATCACCACCATTGCGATGGCCAGCTTCGCCGTCAGCGTCATTGGCGAACGATAGTCGTTCGTCCGCATATATTCCCGATCTCCAAGCATTCTTGGCGGCAACCTAAGCAGTCCCACCCACGATTTCAACGGGCGACTTTTGGCCGACCGCCTTTTTGCACACACGGACGGCTCCCGCCGCCCCGTCCGCACCCTGTAATCATCGGCACCGCCTGCCGGATTTGAAGGCGCAACCGTTTTCGCAGCCCCGGGCCAGACAAACCATCACGTCCCGGACGCCGAGGTCACCAACCGACGCCCGCCACCCCCATCCGTCACCAGCACGAGGCATTGCGCCCCCGCGCGCCATTCCGACATTTTGGGCACGCCCTGCTCGCCCAGGACCAGGAGGGCGGTCGAGAATGCGTCGGATTCCGTGGTGGATGGCAGCGCCACCGCCGCCATCACGGCATCTCCAGCCGGTTCACCCACGCGCGGGTCAATCACATGCCCGTAACGCCTGTCGGCCGTCTGGAAGGATTTGCCCCACACCGCCGACACCGAGAGCGCCCCATCGCGGAGCCGATACGTGGGCAGATCTGCCGAAGGCAACTGGTCGTCGAATCCGGGTTCAGCCCCGTCCCGTTCCCCCGGTCCGCGCAACGCGATAGTCCAGCCGGCTGCATCCGGCGGATGTCCCAGGCCGTAAATCGAGCTGGTCCCACCGTGAATCAACGCGCTGCGCACGCCCGCCTCCAGCAACTGCTCCAGGGCGCAGTCAATGGCGTAGCCTTTGCCAATCGCCCCCAGATCAATCATCATGCCCGGCCGCCCAAATCGGACGGTGAACCGGGACGCGTCGAGATCGATGAACTGCCAGCCGACCCGCGCCCGCGCCTCCGCCAGTTCTTCAGCCGGCGGAACCCGCCCGGTGTCCGCCATGAGTCCCCAACATTTCATCAGCGGTCCAATCGTCATGTCGAACGTTCCGCCCGTGTCGCTGGCGATGGCCAGCGCGTGCTCCAGCAACCGGAAGACCGGCACCGAGACCCGGACGGGCTCGACGCCAGCCCGGGCGTTGACCTCTGCGATCTCGCTCGACGGCCGGTAGAGGCTCAACACATTTTCCAGCCGCTCAATTTCGTTCAAGGCGGCCTCGCCGGCAGCCCGCAATGCGACCGGGTCGTCCCCGGGCAAGACCACCTCGAAGCGGGTGGCCATGGCGTGCCGGGCAAGCGTGACGGTCTCGAATGACTTCATGGCGAGCAACGCATCTCCGTGGACATAGCGAATTCCCGGGCCGGAAGGAAGCCTGGAAGTCCGACGCTCAACGTTCGACGTTCAACGCTCAACGTTCGACGTTCAACGCTCAACGCTCAACGTTCAACGTTCAACGCTCAACGTTCAACGTTCAACGTTCAACGTTCAACGCTCAACATTCAACGTTCGACGTTCGACGTTCGACGTTCGACGTTCGACGTTCGACGTTCGACGTTCGACGTTCGACGTTCGACGTTCGACGTTCGACGTTCGACGTTCGGCGTTCGACGTTCGGCGTTCGGCGTTCGGCGTTCGGCGTTCGGCGTTCGGCGTTCGGCGTTCGGCGTTCGGCGTTCGGCGTTCGGCGTTCGACGTTCGACGTTCGGCGTTCGGCGTTCGGCGTTCGACGTTCAGGTCCCTCACCCCCTCGTCCCGTCCCTATCCGCCTTCGTGCAATTGCCGATAACGGTGTGACGACGCCGGCCTCGCGTGTCGCGGTGCCGGCGGCCGTCGCGGCCAAAACTATTGCCGGGCCGGCAACCGTGCGGCATCCTTTGCAGACGTGACGTGGTTGGACATCAGAGCGTTGGGTGAGGCGGTGCGCGCAAGCCGGATTGGCCGTCTGGCGGAGGGCCGGCCGCAACTCACCGCGCTGGTGTTGTCGGTGATCATTCACCTCATGCTGCTGGGGGCGTGGAAGGCGGGAGACAGCCTCGGCTGGTGGCGTTATTCGCCCGAGTGGCTGAACACGTGGACCCGCTGGCTGGCCCGCACGCACCTGGCCCTGTTTCCCAAGCTGGTGGAGGCACGGCTGCAGCCCCAGCCGCTGCAGCCGACGATCCCGATGACCTTCATCGAGGTGGATCCCACGACCGCGGTGACTGAGGCGCCGGCGGACGCCAAGTATTACAGCTCGCTCAACGCGAAGGCGTCGAATCCGGACGCCACGGTTGAGAAGGAGACGCCCAAGGTGGAGAGCAAGCAGGACAAGGTGCCGCGGGCGATCGACAAGGCGCCGCCCGAAGAAAAGCCATTTCCGCTCCAGCCATCCGCGCCCGCGCAACCCAAGCCAGCCGAACCGCCCGCCGCCGAGGTGAAGCCCGGCGATCTGGCCCTGCGCAAGCCGACCGAGGGCGAGCTTCAAACGGACACCGTTGACAGCCGGGCCCGGGAACGTCCGCGCACCCTGGCCGCCGCCCGCGCGGCGCGAGGTTTGTCGCCGATCGAGCCGATGAAATCCAGCGGGGGCACGGCCAACCGCGGCCGCATCGCCTTCTCGGCCAAAGCCACCCCCTTTGGCGAGTATGACCGGTTGTTCATCGCCGCGGTCGAACGGACCTGGCATCAACTGCTTGAAAATCACCAGGGCGACCAGCGCTCGGGCAAGGTCGTCGTGGAGTTCAAGCTGAACTCCGACGGGCGCATCACCGAGATGCGTGTGGCCGACAACGACGCCGGCGACGTCTACGGCCTGCTGTGCCAGCGGGCCATCCTGGACCCCGCCCCGTATCAAAAATGGCCGCCGGACATGCTCCGGACCATCGGCTCGCATACGCGCGAAATCCGGTTCACTTTTTACTACAACTGAAGGCCGGACCTCCGGCCGACGTCACTCGAACGCACATGGAAATCCTGATCATCATCGCCCTGGTGCTCACCTCGATCACCACGGTCACCTTCATTGTCGAGCGCGGCCTCGCCCTGCGCGAGTTCAAGGTCATCCCCGGGCCGCTCGTCGACGCCGTGGTCAACTACAACGCCGCCCGCGATCTCGGCGTCCTCAAGGCCGTCTCCACCCAGAACCCGTCGCCACTCTCCAAGCTTCTCCTCTTCGCCTGCGACCACCTCGACCTGCCCAAGTCCGAAAACAGTGCGCTCATCGAGACCCGCGCCCGCTATGAGGTCAGCAAGCTCGAGCGCGGCCTGGTCGTGCTCGAGATCATCATCGGCGTCGCCCCCCTGCTCGGCCTCGTCGGCACCATCTTCGGCCTCATCATCCTCTTCGCCAATGTCGACGTCAGCGCCGCCAACGGCAGCCGCCAGTTCGCCACCGGCATCAGCACCGCCCTCAACGCCACGCTGCTGGGACTGCTCATCGCCATTCCCGCCCTCATCTCCTGGAGCTACTTCTCCCGCCGCGTCGAAACCTACGCCGTCCGCATGGAGGCGCTCTGCGACGAGTTCCTCCGCAAACATTACCGGACCTCAGCCGAGACCGCGACCGGGCCCTCTCTCCGCGAGGTGAAGGTCGAGAAGCTGCACTAAGCCGCGCCCCCCCATGCGATTCGTTCCCCACAAACGTCGACGGCCGCCCGCCGTCATCATCGTCTCGCTGATTGACGTGCTCCTCGTCGTGCTGATCTTCCTCATGGTCACCACCACGGTCAAAAAACAGGAGCCCGCCCTCCAGCTGAACCTCCCGCAGTCGAAGGAAGCCAAGCAGGGTGCCACGGAAAAGAAATCGCTGGTCATTCTCGTGACGACAAATTTTCCGCAGTTTTATGTCGGCAACCGCCCGGTGACCCTGGACGGCTTGCAGAAGGAACTGGCGTCCGCCGCGCAGAAGGATCCCCAGATTAAAGTCGCGGTCCGTGCCGATCGGCAGGTGCCGTTTGGCGACATTGTCCGCGTGATCGATCTCGCCAAGGCCGCCAACGTCGGCGGGCTCAATTTCGTTACGGAAAAACCCGCCGCGAAGTAGCCATTCCCGGGCGTCCCGCTCCTCGCTCATCCTCCCGCGCCACGACCTACTTCCCCAGGCTTTTCAGCCACGCGTAGAGGTCCGCCAATTCCTGCGGCGTCGCCCGGGCCAGCAGGCCTCCCGGCATGAAGGAGACATCGCTCGGTTCCTGGCTGGCCACCCCAGCCTGTTCCAGCCGGATCGTGCCGCCCACGCCGGTCTGGACCAGGACAACCTCCCCCGACTCGAACGTCACCCGACCCTGCACCGTCTCGCCGTTGCGTAAGTGAAACCGGTCCATGCGCCAGGCCGGAGCGATCTCGCGGCTCGGGTAAAGGATCGCGTGGAACAAGTCCCGCGTGGAAAGGCGCGCCGCCACTCCCGCAAGGTCGGGCCCCAGCGGGCTGGTTCCCACATGGCAGGCCGCGCACCCCCGGTTTTCGAAAACCACCTGGCCGCGCCCGGCATCGCCTTTCGACCACACCACGTTCTGCAGAACCTGATCCCATTTTGCCTGGCTCTCGCCGTCGTCGGCATCCACCTGGTTGAGCACCCCCGGATAATGCTGGTTCACCCAGGCGAAGATGTGGGCATGCGCGGCTATCGGATCCAGCTCGCCCGGCCGCGCCGAAAACTTCTCGCCCGTGAGATGGCCAAGCAATTCGAGCAGCTTGCCCCGGGTCTCGCGGCTCTCGGCCGGACCAAGCAGGCGCCGCAAAGCCCGCAATGCCGGCACAAGCGACGACGGATCGCGAGGCAGACGGGTCAGCGCCTCGGCGGCCGCCTGGGCCACGCGCGGGTCCATCGACGCCAGGCTGGCCGCGTAATACGGACGTTCCTCCGGCCGCGGGGCGGCGGCCAGCTCGAGGATCAGGCGATCGCGAACGGTGGGTTGACCGAGCTGTCGCCGGAACAATGGATGAACGTCGGCAGGAGGCAGGGCCGAGAGCAAATTGACGAGCTCCACGGTCCACGGGTAACCGACGGTGCGCTGGATGGCGGCGCGGTAAAGGCGGGCACAGGCTTCCCGCCGCGCCGGGCCCAGCAGCGTTGCCAGCCAAAGATTCCCGGGCCGCACCAGCTCCGGTTGCCGCACCAGAGCCGGGGCCAGCATGGGATATCGCTGCAGAAGAGCCTGGACGAGCTCCGACGCTCGGGCGCCCCAGTTCTGCTTTGATCGCAGCCCCTGCCCCAGGAGCTTTCGATCGAGACCGACGATGGCCAATGCGAGCCTGTCCATCGCGTCGGTCGACACGTTTCCGCCCAGGCGCGCAAGGGTGGCGAGATAATGAAAATCCGACGCCGCGTCCGTCGCAGGGCCGATCGCGGCCAGCACCCGGCTCGCAATTGCCGGGTTCGCCGCCCGGACCATGGCCAGCGTCCGCGCCAATTCCCGATCCAGGTCCGGCGCGCCCGAAGGAAAGAGAGACGCCGCCGCCAGCTCCATCCGGCCCGCGAAGGTCGGATCCGGAGTGTAGGCGGGCTCGTAGCCGGCGAACACTTCCACCGAGGGCCGCTCCAGGTTTTCGCCGCCCATCGCGCGTTGGAGCAACCGCACGGCCTCAAGCCGGCCTTCGACGGTTCCAATCCCGGCCAGGGCGCCCAGGGTCCAATCGATGGCCCGCCGGTCCACGGAGTCCGGGCGCCCGCGCTCCAAGGTCGCCTGGATGAGCGGAAGGCGCGCCGCGCCGCGGATGCCGGGCACGCCGGCCACCAGCGCATCCCAGCCTTCAGCGGGCAGCCACGTGGCCAGCAGCGACGCCGTCTGCCGGACCCGCCGATCCGCATGATCGACGTTAGCAAGGATGGCCTGTTCCAGAACCGCCGCCACGAGATTGGGAGATTGCTCGCGCAGCGCGAAGAGGGCGGCCACGCGCACGGCAGCGACGTTGTCATTGGCCAACTCGCCCAGGAGCAGCCCCGCGTTCACACTGGGACGGACACCGAGGGACCACGCAAGACGCGCCCGGACTTCGGGTGCTTCGGCCCGAGCCAGGGCCGTGGCGACGTTTGGAGCAAACGCGGCATCGCTCGTCTCCGTCAGCAACTCGATGGCCCGCACTCGGCGGGGCACAGAGACCCGACGATCGGTCGCCGCCAGAACGAACGCGCTGGAGCCAAGGCGGCGGGCCGTTGCCAACCAAAGACGACGGGACCATTCTTCCAATGGCTGCGGCGCGTCGAGCACCGCCAAGACTTCCGACGCGGCCAGGAACATCCAATTGGTCGCCAGGTTCGCCCGGCCGGGCTCGCCGACGTAGTCCACGCGATACACCGCTCCACGCGACCGTCGGCCGCCCGCTGAGATATACAGCGCCCCATCCCAGCTGACCGCCGCATCGGTGGGCGCAAATCCGGCCGCGCCGGCCGGCTCCAGAAAAACCTCCGGCGCTGTCGAGTAGCTCGCGCCGTCAGCCTCGAGCGATGCGAACTGCACGCGGCCAAAGGTCCAGTCCAGCGCGAACAGCCCTTCCTGATAATATTCCGGGAACTGGCGGTGACGGTAACACACCACCCCGGTCGGCGAACCCCGACCCAAAGGCGCCAGAATCTCCACCGTGTCCGGCGAATAGTCGGGACGCGGCCAGCTCCGCTTCCAGCCGTCCAACAACCAGCCGTGATGCCCTCCCGGCGCCACGTGGTAAAGGCGCGTCGGCACATACCACGGCAGCAACGCGTCGGCCTCCGCATCGCTGTCGTCCGTGAAAATGTCCCCTTCCCAATTGAAGTCGAAATCGTACGCATTCCGAAATCCGTGCGCCACCACGCGAACGGACCCGGCCGGCGCACCTGCGGGCAAATGCAGGAGGGCGCCCGCGTCGATCTTTGACCCGCCCAAGGGCCCAACCGGTCCATACACGCCCGGCAGCCGGGTCTCGTTGCCCACCATGATGTAAATGCCACCATCCGGTCCGCGCCGGACCGCGTGGCCGCCATGCTCGGAGAAGGGCAAATCCAAAACCCGCGCCGCCGGCCCATCGGCATGATTGTCGCCGTCGGCATCCCGCACGCGCCAGAGGGCGCCGTCCCCGACAAACCACAAATCATCCCCATCGAAGCACAGGCCCATTCCCCCGGTCGTCGTTTCCCCAAAATCCACGGCCCGGTCGGCAATGCCATCGTGATTCACGTCGATGAGCGTTCGGACGTAACCGCGGCCGCTGACCACCACCTCGCCCCGGGGGTTGATCGTCAGGCAATAGATGTCGTCGGCCAGTTCCGGTCCTGCAAACTGAGTCACGACGAACCCCCGCGCCACCCGCAACCCCAGTCCATTCGGCGGCCCCAGATCCGCCGCCCGACCCAGAGTCATCCCGACGAATGCGGCGCTCGCGATGACCAATTTCCCGAGGCAGGTGCGCGGGCCGGCGGCCCGACGTTGCCACCAGCGATGGAGAGGACGGCCGTTCATTTTGGGGGATCAAGGGCGACGCCGGATCGACACCACGTCGCTCCAATCAATGCGGCAGCTGCCCAGAGCAGGCTTGCGAAACCGAAGGGCCCCGGATTCCAGTTGCGGTTCGTCCACCCCCAGCACCGACTGATCGCGCAGCCGGATCTCGAACGGTGCCGCCTTCGGGCGGGCGTCCCGCAAGACTACGGCCAGCACATCCTTGCCGGCGTTGTACGACTTCACGCCAAACAAGACGGAGCCAATGCGGACCTCACCGTTTTCGATCGCCTGAAACTCGCCATCGACAAAATCGCCCTTGGCCAGGAGCAATCCCGGCCGCCCGGGCGGGATTCGCTCGAGCATGGCCCGAGACACCGGCTGGCAATAAATGCGCGCAAGGTTCACGGTCGAGATCGGGTTGCTCCGGAGCCATCCGCCCGTGCGCACCGCCGAAGCCGTCGCGCGATCCGCCGGCAGGCCCACAAAATCCCCGTCGGCCAGGAGGCACCCGCGGGGCGCCCGGCCGGGCGAAACCCCGGACGCACCTGCCACCGGGCTGACCGGCGACACGTGGGTGCTCGGGATTACGTTCTTCGGCGTCGACGGGCTGCTCCACATCACCTTCATGGTTGCATTGCCGCTGGTGCTGATGCCCTCGATGCGCACGTCGTAACGTTCTCCGGCCACCAACGGCATGCTTTCCCGCACTTCGGTCAGATAATACTGCACGCCGGGCAGAATGAAAGGCCGGCCATCGATCCAGACCCGCATCGGCTCGTCGCCAGTCACGTAAATGGTGTAAGTCTCGGTGAAGTCCGGTTTCAGCTGCCCCTGCCAGCGCACGGAGTACTGGCTGCGCGAAACGCCCGCCACCGGATCGCGATCCGCCCAGTTGAAATCAATCCTGGGATCCACGCGGGTGAACGTTCCCCCCGAGAAATCCGCGCTCGCGTAGTACGTGGCCAGCCATCCCTCCGTCCCCAGGAGCTCCGATGTCTGTCCGGGAACCCGGCTTTTGGCGTAGAGACGATTCATCGGCACGACCTGATGCGGGATGCCCGGGCCTTCCCAGAACAGCTTCATCGCCGCCGGCCCGGCCAAATCGCGGAACTTCAGCAGCAGCGGAATGCGAGTTCCCGCCGGCAACTCCAGGCCGGGGCCGACGATCTCCTGCCCCTTCCCGCTCAGCCCAAACGGAACCAGGACCTGATTGGACACGAGCAGCTCCGCGGCGTCATCGGCCACGATGGAAAATCGATAGACGCCGTCGACCGGCGCCTGGATGTCTCCGCTCCACATCGCGCTGAAGCCATCCGCGGGCACCCCCGGCGCCGGCTCGCCGGTGCCCCAGTCAAAGTCCACGCGCTCATCGAGACGGGCGGTGACGCTCCCCTGAAAATTGCTGCGGGCGAAATAGTAGCCGAGCAAGCCATTGCCCTTGCCCGGGGGGGGCGCGTTGGTGGGCGGGGGCAGTTCGAAGCTCAAGCGGCGCAGCTGCGCCATCGCGACCACATTGCTCTCATCGACCACCACGGCGCCATTGGTCAAGCGGCCCAGGCCCTGCCACGTGGAACCCGCCACGGTTTCCACCACCAGCTCGCGATTCGCCGCCGCGCCCGCTCCCAGGGAAACCAGCCAGAGGCAAACCCAATTCACGGCAAGTCGTCGACTCATCGCTGGTAAAGCGGAATATAGTGATAGGGCATGGACAGGATCATGACGTAAACCGCGGTCGAATACGTCGGGCCAACGCCGCCGTGGCCCGCATCGAGCTTCGGCTCCCAGTAATACTGATCGCCGCGCACCGCCGTCACGTTCTTGAGCAGGAGATCCTTCAGCTTTCCGTACCATCGCTCCCAGATCTCACCGCCGATCATGTATTGGGCGGGCGCCGCGTAAAAGTTGCCGTAGGTGAACCATTGCTCGCTCCGGGAAAAATTCTTTTCGAGGTAATCCGAGCCGCGCTTGACCATCGGGTCGTCGTAAAGGCCGCAAACCTGCAGCGAATAGATCGCGGCCGCCGTGCGGGCGAAGCCCGGGTCTCGCCCCGGTTGATAGGCAAATCCTCCGCTGGCGGCATCGTTGCACGCCTTCACATAGGCGACCGCGCGGTTGATGGTCGTCTGTGGGACATCGATGCCGCCATTCTTCGCCGCCCGCAGCGCCACCACCTGCAACACGGTCACGGAGATGTCCGCATCGCTCGCCACCGGACGGTAGCGCCAGCCGCCCTCCGAGTTCTGCGCCGAGACGATCAGTTTGATGATCTTTTCGAGCTTTGGCCGCATCCCCACCAGCCGCGTCTGGCCGTAGATCTCGGCCAGGGCGATTGACGCGACGCCATGCGAATACATGTACTGCCCGCTGTTGCGATTGGCGAAAAGCCCTTCCGGGCCGATCTGCTCGAGCAGATACTGCGTGCCGGCCGAAACTGCCTTTCCAAATTCGCCTTCCCCCGGCAGATTTCCCGCCGCCAGGAAACCCATCAGCGTATAGCCGGTCATCGCCACTTGATATCGCTCCTCGTCCCCGGACGATCCCCACGCCCCGCTCGGAAGCTGTTTCGAAACCAGCCACTTCAGCGCCCCGCGGATTACGGCCTCGGTCTTTTCGTCAACGACCACCTTGTCCTTGCGTTGTCCGGGCTCGGCCGGACGCGGCTCCGCCGCGGCGGCGACCGCCATCCAGGATCCCGCCAGCAAAAACACCACCACAAGCCCCGCCGGCATTCGCCAGCCGTCCGCCCACGATCCCCAGGGGAATACGCGTCGCCGGCTCGCGGCCGGAAGCCGCAATCTCTCTAGGCGGAGTGCCTGTTCGCCCGCGGCATGGCCAGTGATCATTTGGGCTCCGACTGGTCCGAGAGGTTCTTCAGATACTGCTCAACCAGCGGGCCAAATTCCTGCGGATAGCGCTCGGATTGGGACTGCTGGATCGCCGCGCGATCGCGGCCCGGCAGGCGGCTGAACGTGCCGGCCCCAGTCGCCCCCGCCCGATCCCCCGAGGCCCCGCCGGCACCTTCCCAATTCCCATCGTTGCCCGTGCCCTGCGGGCTCGGCGTCCCCTGGCTGCGGCCCTTGCCTTGCCCCTGGCCCGGAGCCTTGCCCTGGCCTTGACCCTGGGACTGCCCCTGGCCCGGCTGCTGGCCCTGCCCCTGGCCCGCGGCTGCCATCTGGGATCCGAGGCCGGCCTGGGCGAGCGCCAGCGCCGCCTGCGCCTGCGCCAACGCCTGCGCGGCCTCTGTCGCGTTCATTTGCGCAGGCGTGTTCTGGCCGGACGACGCCTGCGCGCTGCCCTGGCTGGTCGCAGATCGAGCCGACTGCAGGGCCGACTGCGCGCCGAACGGCATCTGGCCTTTGGCGCCCGCCGCCAGCGGACCGATCTCGTTCGACGCATCCTGCAACGCACCCGCGGCTTTTTGCATCGAAGACGCCGACGCCGCCTTCTGCGCGGCCGCGAGCGATTCAGCCGTCTGGCGGACGTCGGACTGTTGTTTGGCAAGCTTTGGCAACGCGCCGGACTCCCCGCCCGGCGTCGCCCCGGCCATCGCCGCCTCGGCGGCTTTCATCGATTCGACGGCCTCCGGAAGGTTGCTGCGGGCCATTTGCTGCGCCGCCTCGGTGGCGGATTGTTGCGCGGCCAGCAGCGGCTTGGAGTCCGGCGAGTCCTGGCGGAGCTCCCGCAAGGCCGACGCGATTTCCTGCTGCTGCTTCTGCAGCGTTTCCATCAGGCCGGGCGGCGCCTGCTGCAGTTCGGACAAGGCGCGATTGACCATCTCCTGCGCCCTCTTGATCCGCTCCTGCGCCTCCGCGAGAGCATCCGGAGTCTGGGTCGGAGGCAGGCCCAGCATCTGGCGCAGTTCATCCATCCTGCGCTCCAGCTCGCTTCGCGCCCGATACAAATCCGCCAGCGCCCCCTGCTCTCGCGACTCCGCCGCTTTCACATCCGCCTGGTTGAGCGCCTCGCGCGCGCCCTCCATCTTGGTCGCGGCCGAGCCGAGATACTGCGACGCCTTCGGCGCCACCTCAGCGGCGTCGCCGGCAAGCCCGGCGGTGTCCCTGGCCAATGACGCCTGCCGCGGCACCAGCGCCCGCACAATCTCGGCCACGGGCGCCGGCCGGAAGACTTCCCGCGCCGTGGTGGTTTCCACCAACTGCTGCTCCTCAATGATGGCGATCAGCTTCCGCAGAATCTCCTCCAACTTGGCCAAATCCTTTTCGGCCTGCTCGAGCTTCTCGATGTCCTGACCCAGCTGCTCGTCCGCCCGGTGCAGCGAATCAATGGCGGCCTGCTGGGCGCCGGAATTGTTCTGCTGTTGCGCGAAGGAATTTTGCGACTTCTGCATCTCCGCAGCGGCGTCTCCGAGTGCCTCGGACGCCTGCGGCGACGGCTTGGCGGCCTTGACCTGCAGCCGCTGCGCCTGATCCTTCAGCTCGCCCTGGCGCGGCGCCTTGCCCGTCAGCTCCTTTTCCGCGGTCTTTTCCGCGTCCGCTTTCAGCGTCTCTTCATTCCGGGCCAGCTCGCGCACCTGTTCCCGCAGTTGACGCAACGCGGCCAGCGCGTTCTCCGGCTGCTCGTCGCGCGCCTCCGTCCGGGCCAGTTGCTCCTCGAGGGCGTGGCGGGCCAGCTGCATCTGCAAGAGCGCCGCGTCCTGCTTCGGCACCGCCTGCTCCACCCGCGGCGCGGCCTCCTCATTCGCGCTCAGCGCGCTGCGCGCCTCCTGCATCCGATCCGTGGCCGACTTCAAATACTCCGCCGCAACGGGCGCCAGGCTTTCAATGTCCTTGCGAATCAAATCCGCCTCGTCCACCGCCGCCGCCTGATCCGTCGCCCGCTTGTCCACCTCATCCCGCTTCCGGCTCGTGGCCGTGTCCGCCCGGACTTTTTTCTCCGACTCAATCGCCCGCTCCAGCTCGAGAATGGCCTGCTTGAGCGCATCAGCCGCGTCCTGGGAAAGGATGAGAAGGCGCGCCATCTCCCGCAGCTGATCCCGGGCGTTCTTTTCATTGCCGATGGCCGAAAGCAGCCGAAGGCTGTCCTCCTTCAGCTCGGCGGAGGCCGACTCGAGAGCCCGCATCAGCCCATGCTCCCGCGCGTACGCCACCGCCGCCTTCGGCCGTTCCGCCGTGGCGCCGTCGGTGATCTCTGTCGTCAGTCGCTCCAGCCGGCGGACGATGGCCGCCGTCTCGTCCCGCAGCGGGTTTTGCTCGGACTGTTGATACTTCAGGCTGATTTTTTGGTTCTCATCAAAGGACGTGAAGCTGTTGCGTCCTTCGGTCGATTTGGCCAGGCCGACTCCGTTCCACATGTTGACCGTCTGGCGCCCGGCGAGCTCCTTCAGCCGGATGGAGAGCTCATACAACGCCTGCTGGCGCTGATATTCGAGCACCAGCTGCTGGAGCTGCACAATGATCGATTTCTGCGCCGCGTAGGCCTCGGTGGCCGGGCGGGTCGCGGCCGCGGGATCGTCCGTTCGGGCCTGCTGAAGAAACTCAATGACCCGGGCCATGTCCTTCTCGGAAAGTTGATCCAGCACGCTCCGGATGGCGCGCAGCACCTTGACGTCCTCGCCGGCGATGCCGTTCCGGTCGAACTCCGCAATGATGAGCTCCAACTGATCGCCCACCTTTTTCGTCGTGACCTTGAGTTGCTTCTGCTTCTGCTCCTGTTGTTGCAGCGTGTCGCCAGGGACGGGTGCCTCGGCGGCGCCAATTGGACGCCCCATCCCGACAGTCAGGAGGAGAATCAGGACGAGGATCGCGTTCAGACCGCGCGGGCCTTCGTTGCCGGGTTGACGCATCATGGCTCGGGCCGAAAGCGCAGCCGCCTCAAGAGCGTTTCTCGTCCGCATCGATGAAATCAACGAAGGAGCGGATGTCGTCGCGGGCCGCCAGCCCGGCCTGTTCCTTGCGCATCTGCAAACGCTCCTGCCCGGCCGCATCATCCGCGCGCGGGTATTCCAACATCCCCGCCGCGTGCGCCTGCCGTTCGGCGTCCGTGCGTCGCACCTGCCGCCGCACCCAATCCGCCACCTGCCCGTCGGTCACGGTGCCCCGGACGGCTTCGATGAATTGTTCGTGGGTCAAGCCGGCGGCCTTGAGCCAGGCGCCGTCGAATCCCTTGCCGAGGTTCGGCTGGTAATCCGGGTGCAGGCGGCCGGCCAGATGGAGCCGAACCTTGTCGACATAACGGGGCAGATGCATCCACCCGCACATCGTCTCGCGCGGGCTCCGGGGATAGATGACGTCATTCACAGGTGGCGATTGCATCACACGAAGCTGCGAAAGGAAATGCCCTTTTCCATCCGGCTAAGGGTTCTCCAACACGCCCGGGCTTTGCGTGCTGACGGCGTCGATGTTGTCCGCAGTCACGAGCAGGAACCTCCGCTCGAACTCGGCGCGCCAATCCTTCCCCACCGGCTCGGCGGCACCCACGCCGCCGGGTTTGCGCACGACAAAGGCCAGCAGCTTGCCGGATTTCGTCGCGGCCAGCACGTCCCCCGGGCTCCCGATGATGCGCAGGTCGGGCAGCAGCAGCGCGAACGAGGGAGCCCCGGACTTTTTCCAGGTGGAACATTGATCCAGATCCACCGGCAGCCCGATGAGACTGAAGAGCACGTCGCAGGCCGGGTGCGCCTGGGCCGCGTGGTCAAACGCCCCGGGCGCCACCAGATAACTGAGCGGCGTGGTGGTCGTGGTGTCGATCGCAACCGAACGCGGGTTCTCGCGGGCGGATGGCAGCAACTCCGGCAGAACCACCGCCTCGATGGTCAGCCGGGGGGCGGCGCCTTCCTGCAACCCGCGGAGTCCGGCCTCTTCCATCGAGAGAATGCGCCGGTCGGTGCCGGCCTTTTTGACAAACGGATTGGAGAGAACGATCGCGCGTTTCCCGGCAAGGCGCGTGGCCACCGCATCGGCCAGCCCGCGGGCCGCCACCTGACGATCGAGATCCGCCGCGCGCTGGGGATTCGGGCCGAAGAATTGACGCCCGACGAAAATCAGGGCCACGGTCACGACGAATCCAAATCCGAGCCATTGCCGATTCATCGCAAAATCCCGGGGGCAAACCGACGTGGCCGAAGTGGTCGGAGGTGTCGGCCTCCGGGCCGGACCGGGGAGGCCGGCCGTTCAAATGCTTCGCGTGAGGGCGGAACCATGCGAGGGGCTAGAAGTAGCCCGGCCGGGTGTCGGGGCCGAATTCCGTGGCGTAGCCCAGACCGTCCAGTCGTTGCTGGTTGGCGCTCTCGACGTGGCCGTCCATGAAAAAGCCATTGGCGCGGCCCGCGTGCCGGGCGTGGACCTGCTTGAGCGGTCCGGCCGCCCGGAACCCGTAGAACTGTCGGGCCGTCCAGCCGTTCTGCGCCTGGCTGGTGGTGTCGGCGAGGTGCAGGTATTCGGCCGGGTTTTGGATTTGATCGGCGACCAACTCGCGGGCCGTGATGCCGAGACGTGCCGTGTAGTTGGTCGGCGGATCGAGCCGGACGCCATAGGTCAACACCCAGTTTTCGAATTCCACCGGCCGATAGCTGGGACAAAGAAACACATCGAGCGACTGCTGATATCGGTTCGAATAGAGCATCGTCGCCCAGGTGTTGCTCCCCGCCGGCGCGCCATCGAGGAGCATGCGTCCCTCGTTGTCGTGCAGATACAGGCTGACACCCAGCCCGCATTGCCGGAGATTGCTCACGCACTTCGCGTTCTTGGCCTTTTCCTTGGCCTTGCCCAAGGCGGGCAACAGAATGCTGGCCAGGATGGCGATGATGGCAATGACGACGAGGAGCTCGATCAACGTAAACGCCGGGTTCTTTCGGCCGGCCCGATCCCCGCATCGCCGGCCCGGGCGATCGGGATGAAAACCCCTTCCCGCCCACTTATTTCCACTCGCTTCCATTCTCAGAGTCCCCAACACTAACAGACAAAAGTTTCGGGTCAAACATGCTGTTTAACTCCACCGTCTTTCTCCAGTTCTTCGCCGCCTTCCTGCTTCTTTACTGGATCTGCCGCGGGAGTCTTCGCGCCCGTAATGTTCTTATCGTCATCAGCAGCTATGTCTTTTACGCCTGGTGGCAGCCCGTCGAAGGCGAATGGGACCTCCGCTTCGCCGGCCTGCTCCTCGCCTCCAGCTCCTTTGACTTCGGCGTCGGGCTCGCGCTCGACCGCCTCCAGGCCCCCGGCCAACGTCGCGCCCTCCTGATCGCCAGCGTCGTCATCAACCTCGGCATTCTTGGCTTCTTCAAATACTGCAACTTCTTCCTCGACTCCGCCACCCTCCTGTCGGCCCGCCTGGGCCTGAATCTCGGGCGGCCAGCCCTCGAAATCATCCTGCCCGTCGGCATCTCCTTCTACACGTTTCAGTCCATGAGCTACGCCTTCGACGTCTACCGGCGCACGCTCCAGCCCACCCGCAATTACCTGAACTTCCTCGCGTTCGTCTCTTTCTTTCCGCAGCTCGTCGCCGGCCCCATCGAGCGCGCCTCCCACCTGCTCCCGCAGTTCGAGCGCACCCGCCAGATCACCCAGCCCATGCTCGAGGAAGGCTGCTGGCTCGTCATCTGGGGCATGTTCAAAAAGGTCGTCGTCGCCGACAGCCTCGCCCCGCTCGTCGAAATGGTCTTCGACCACCCGATGGCCTCCGGGCCCGGCGTCGTGCTCGGCACGATCGCGTTCGGCCTCCAGATCTACGGGGATTTCTCCGGCTACTCCGACCTCGCCCGCGGTCTCGCCCGGCTGCTCGGATTCGACATCATGTGGAACTTCCAGTGGCCCTATTTCGCCACCGACATCCGCGAGTTCTGGCGCCGGTGGCACATCAGCCTTTCCACCTGGCTCCGCGATTACCTCTACATCAGCCTCGGCGGAAACCGCCTCGGACCGGCCCGCACATACTTCAATCTGATTGCCACGATGGTCCTCGGCGGCCTCTGGCACGGAGCCGCCTGGAACTTTGTCCTCTGGGGAACGTGGCACGGACTCGGCCTCGCCTGGCATCGGGCGGCCTCGGACCCAAAGCCCGGGGCCGCCCCGTCGTCCCCGTCGTCCCCGTCGTCAACTTCGCCGGCGCCGGCGCCTGGCGCGCGCTGGCGACGAGCGGGCGGCTGGCTGGCCACGATGCTCTTTGTCTTCTACGGCTGGCTGCTCTTTCGGGCCAAATCGTTCGACCACATTCTCGCCCTGACCAGCGCCTTGCTGACGCCAGCCGCCCCCCCATGGCTCGGCAGCTATGCGATCAATCTCCTGGTTTTCTCCGCTCCGCTTCTAGCCATCGAGCTCTGGCAACGGCAAACCCAGGACCAGCTCGCGCCGTTGCGCCTGCGCCTCCCGCTTCGGCTTCTGCTCCAGGGATTGCTCCTGTTCGCCGTCGCCCTCTTCTGGACCCGCGACCGCGCGTCGTTCATTTACTTCCAGTTTTGATCCGAAACCGCCCATGAAAAGCCACGAGACCCAGTTCACGCTGCCCGACATTCTCCGGGTCGTGGTGGGGCCGCCCCTCGTCGCCGCCGCGTGCGCGGCCATGCTCCACCTGGGCGCCCGCGCGCATCTTTTGCCCGCCCCGCGCCCCACCCTGGATGCCGACCGCGCGATCCTTCTCCACCAAGCCGACGCCGCACGCCAACACCCGCCCGTCGACATCGTTCTCGTCGGAGACTCGTCGTGCCTGATGGATGTTTCCGCCGTTCAGTTGTCCGCCCGCCTCGGACGGACCGTCCTCAACCTCGGCACCCTGAGCTATCTCGACCCCGAAGCCTACGGACGGCTGCTCGGGGAATTCACGCGCCGCGGCGCGCCCCAAGAGATCGTGCTGCTCATGCACCCGGACGCCCTCCGTCGGCTCGGCTCCGAAAACTATCACCTCACCGCCCTCACCCGATACCTGGCCGGTGTGGATGACTCACGCCCAGGCGGCCCCGGCACGTTCAACGACTGGGCCGGAGTCGACATCTTCCAGGGACGTTTGCTCGCGCGCTGGGTGCCGACCCCGCTGCGCGGCGTCTACGGGGCTTACTACGGCTTTGCTCCCGATCTGGAACGGTACATGACAAGGCAGTATGGCAGCGCGGTCGATCCGGGGTCCGAAGCCCTGGCCGGCACCACGGAATTTCGGCTGTCACCGTCGCTCGAACCGGCCAGCCAGGCGTTTCGCGCCGCCGTTCCGTCGACCACCAGGCTCTGGCTCGGCCTGACTCCAACGCCGGCCGCCACCGCGCCACCCAACTTCACCAATGTTCGAAACGGCTTGCTGCAAGCGTGGGCGCCGTGGCTGGGCAACGTCATCCTGCTCACAAACCTCCCGGCGACGTTGCCCGCGACTGAGTTCGCCCGCGCCACGCACTTAAAGCCGGCCGCCGTCCCCAGCTACACCGAGCAACTGGCGGCAGCCCTCTCGCAGAAGATTCCCGAAGGCAAACCCGGTCCGCGTCCATGAACGCATGGTCCAACTTGCATCCGCTGGTCTTCCCCCGCCGCGGATTCGCGTCTGCACTACGACTCGCTGGTAACGCTTTTTTCCGGCCGCATCGATGCGTATTGGCGCCGACCCTGGTGTGCCGGCTCCGTTGACTCTAACTTCACTTTGCCGATAGGTGTTACGTCATGTCCGTCTGGATGCGGCACCGTGTTCCCACCCTCAATTGGATTCTGCGCGGAATCATGGGAGCCATCCCACATGCCGAGGCACCCGAGCGCAATCCCTTCAAGTCCGCGCCGGCGAAAGAATCAATTTAGATCCCCGCCGGCCGGGTCGGGCAGCCCCCGGCCTCAGGCATCGCCGGGTCGGTCCGACGCCGGCCGAAAGTAGCGGCGCACCCAAAAAAGGTAACCGGCCACGGGCAGGGCCCACAGCAAGGACGCTTGCACCAGGAGCCGGTTGTTGATCCAACCCTGCCTCTGAATTAGTTCAATCTGCGCCGCCGGGTACCCCATCGCCCGGTAGAGTTCAATGAACTCAATCCGGCTGAACGTCACAAAGGCCGACGCCCCAAACACCACGAGAAGCAGGACCAGCGACCACCACCCTGAAGCCCGTACTTCATACCAACGGCCGCCGATCCAAACCAAACCGGCCGCCAGGAACACCATGACCAAGCCGCCGGGAACGCCCGCAACCAACTGACCGAACACCGGCACGACAGCCATCTGACACGCCGCCATCGGCAGAATCATCGCGGCGCTGACCCACGCCAAAAACGCGATGCCGAGCACCGGCAGCGGGCAGGCGTCCGTCCAGCGCACCCGCGGGTCGCGCCGCTCGCAGGTCGCGCGCACGTTGCGAGCGCCGTAGAACCATACGAACCCGGCCGGGAGGAGAATGAAAAAGACCGCCATAAACCCGAGTTGGAAGCCCAGGACAAGCTTGAGCGTGCCCGGCGGCAGCGGCTGTGTCGCAGGATTCGAGGCCAGCATTTTCGGCAGGATCCAGGCCATCAAGGGAACCGTGATCAAGCCCACCGCCAGCCAGTAACACGAAACAATGAGCGTCAGGGCACGAGCCCAGCGACGACACGCGATCGAGCCAATGCCCAATACCAGGAACAACAGCCCCATCTGCGCGTAAACCATTACGCCGGGAAGAAGGAACCGCAGGCCGGGAGGTCCCGTCGCGCCCGGGGGAAGCATCGAAGTCGCGATCATAATCAAGCCCGCCAGGATCCAACAGAGCGCGGCCAGGAACAGCAGGACGGTGCCGAAGAGAATCAGCCCGACCCGCCGATCGCGGACCGCGCCGGCCGCGGGAAGCGGGTCAAAGGACGGCGGTTGCGGGTCGAGGATGGGAGGCGCCGCGTTCATCGGCCGGACGTTAAATCCGGCTCGCAGCAGTGCCAAGTCTTTGCGTGCGACCGGGCCTCGACCGCCTTGGCCTTTGACCGCTGCCAGGACAATTCGTTTCACGGCCTGCAAAAAAAATTCGCGCGCATCTCAAACTTTTGCCGTTCCAAAAATATTTCTCGACACTTCCGGTACACAGGAGTCTCTTTGCGCTCGTAGTTGGTGGCCTAACCCATGTTGATATGAAACCGTCAAGCCGAGGTGTCTTGTACCGTCATCACAATTGGTCGAGCCATCAGGTTCGATCGATTAATCGGGGCCTTCTTCTCGCCGCAACGCTCGCTGGCGCAATCGCAGCTCACGCTCAGGACGGCCGATCTCTCCAAACCGCCATTCCGCTCGGAACGCTTCCACCGCCCAACTCGCCCGCCGTCCGCACCGGATGGCTCAACGCAGGCACCCCGCGGGCCTACTATCAATTCACAATCGACGACTCCGTCCAGGAAGTGATCCTGTCCCTGTCCGAACTCACCAACGGAGTGACCATCGCCCTCGCGCGGGATGCGAATAGCGATGGACTTGAAGAGGTGCTCGCGTCGCGCCCCGGCTCCCGCGGGAACACCTCCACCACGACCCTCTGGCTCGCTCCGGGCACTTATTACGCCCGGGCGGAGCTCAGCTCGCCCGCCGCGCCCAGCACATATCGCCTCGCGCTCTCGCAAAGCGCCCGCCCGGACTCGCCGGGCGACACGGACAATTCTCCGGACGGCGCGCGACCGATCGCAGCCGGCGCCGCGCGGACCGAGTTCGTGGGGGAAAATGACTCGCGCGACTATTTCCGGTTTGAGGTGACCGACACCGTCACCGAGATGTCGATCTCGCTGGCCGGCCGAAGCGTCTATGGCGGCAGTCCCCCGGGCCCGCCCCCAACGCTGGTGTACAACATCCTTGCCGACGTCGACCGGGACGGCACACCGGAAAGCATCGCCTCCGGCCTGAGCGTGTTTGGCAACACCGCCGCGATCGCGCTCTGGCTGGATCCCGGGGTTTACTACGTGCGGGTCGATCAGCCGACCGGAAGCGGCAACGAACGCAACGCATTCTATGAACTCGCACTGAGCGCAACCCCGAGGCCGGAATCGCCGGGACGCAACGACAACACCCTCGACTCGGCCCGATTTTGGGTCCCGGGCGTCACGGTCACTGACTTCGTGGGCAACAATGACGTGGTGGATTATTTCCGCTTCGACGTGGAGTCGGCGGGTTATGTCACCGCTGTGATCCCCGCCGAGTCGCTCACCCCGCAGACCTCGATCCAGCCGTTTCGCTTGAATCTCGCGTTCCTGGGCGGGGCCCAGCAAATCGCCTCGGCCAACGGGGACTCGTATGTCGGCGCGGCCCTGACCAATCTGCTCGCGCCCGGCTCGTATCTCGTCCGGGTCCGGCGACTCACCGAGTTTGACAACACGACCTACACTCTTGCCCTCGGGGGCGTGGCCACACCCAAGGCATCCGTCGTTGCGCTCTCCGGAGATCTCGACTTCGGGGAGCTGCTCGCCGGCAATTCCGCCGCGAGGTTCCTCACTATCCGCAACACCGGCACCGTGAACCTCCGCGTCAATGGCATCCACTACCCCCCGGGATTTTCGGGCGACTTCTCCGGCGCCATCGCGGCCGGCGGCGAACAACAGGTCGCCGTCACGTTCAGCCCGGCCCAAGCCGGCCCCTACGGCGGCACCGTTCAAATCCTCTCCGACGCCACAATTGGTTCTGGAAAAATTTCCGTGACGGGACGGGGACTGCCCGTGCCCACCCGGGTTCTGGAATTCACGCCAGTGCTGGACTTCGGCTCGGTCGAGCTCACCCGGCCGGGAAACCGCATCCTGGCCCTGCGAAACACCGGCAACACCAACCTCCACGTCACCGGGCTGACCACACCGCCCGGCTTTCAGGCCGAGTTTGCCGGCACGATTCCGCCGCGAGGCACGCAGATGGTTCCCATCACATTTTCACCGAGCGAAACGGGCGCCGTCTCCAACGTGCTCGTGATCCATTCGGACGCCACCTCGATCAGCAACCAGGTCGTTCTCCTCGCCCAGGTCACCCCGATTCGCCCGCGCGTGCTCAGCCTCGGCGGCGATCTCAATTTCGGGTCCGTCGAAACATTTCGCGCGGCGACACGAACGCTGTTCCTGACGAACACCGGCGAAGCCACCTTCGAGGTCACCAGCCTCGCCTTGCCGGCCGGATTCTCCGGAGCCTTCTCGGGACCGATCGAGCCGGGCCGCTCGCGCTCGACGTCCATCACCTTCGCGCCGACTCTGGCCCAGCATTACAGCGGGGTGGTCACCGCGTTGGGCGATTTTAACGGCGGCTCCAGCACCCTGGACGTCAGCGGAGACGGCACCCGGCCACTGCGCCGGATCATCTCAATCAACGACCTGTCGTTTGGCGGCATTCCCGTCCGCACCCGCGTGACGCAGACCCTGACTATCTCCAACCTGGGCGAAGCGCCTCTGGTGGTGACCAACCTCGTTCTTCCTCCCGGGTTTGCGGGGGCTTTCAGCGGGACGATCGCGCCCGGCTCCGCCCAAACGGTCGCCCTCACCTTCCAACCAGTCGAGGTCCGGGACTATTCCGCCCGGCTCCTTGTCCTCGCGGACTCGAACGGCGGTTCGTCCAGCGCACAACTTTCGGGTCAGGGCTTGCCGGCCGCGCTGCAACCCGTCTCCGGGTCCTACGCAGGCTTGTTCCACCAGCAGGACGGCGTTCGCCACGGCGTCTCGGGATCCATTGCCTGGGCCATCGGCACCAAAAGGAATCCGGCCGCGTATAGCCTGAGTCTGAACTTCCCCGGTGAGAAACTCGGCGGCTCAGGGACCTTTGCCTTCGATGGCCTCGCCACGAATATTTTCATGAGCAAGAGGCTGGGACGCCTGACCTTAATCTGTCGCACGGATCCGACCCAGCCTGGCACCGTGACCGGCACGCTGGATAGCGCCGCGTGGCACTGCGTCTTCATCGCCAGCCAGACCCCATTCAATGGCAGCCTACCGACTCCGCTGGCCGGCCGCTACACGCTGATCTTTCCCGGCTCTGCCGACAGCCCGGACTCGCCGGAAGGCGATGGGGCCCTTGCCGTCACCGTCAGCGCAGCGGGCATCGCCACCGTCACCGGGACCCTCGCCGACGGACGCAAAGTGGCCAGCGCCCACCCACTAACGGCCGAAGGCGATTGCCCATATTTTTTTGCGGCTCCCGACACCTCGGTTTTGGGCTGGATCCATCTGGCCGCCATAAATGAGCCGGCCGTCTCGGGCGTGATCAGTTGGAACCGGCTTCCGGTCCCGAAAGGAAATGTTCCCTACGCCGCCGGATTCTCTGTTGACCTCGAGTGCCAGGGGTTTCGTTATTCGCCGCCGGCTCGCGACTCCGCCGGCGTGAACGGCTATAACCACGGCACCATTGTGCTCTCGTCACTGCGCCTTCCGAACTCGATCGAATCCCCTTTCCAGTTCCGGTCCGCCACCAGCGTGATGGGCACCGGCACCAACCAGATCACCTTGCAGTTGAATCGCGAGACCGGGCTTTACTCCGGCACGGTCCGCACCCGCAGCGGCCGGAACTTGGTCACTTTAAAATACCAGGGCGTGCTGAATCAGCCCAACGGCTCGCCACCGTATGGAACCGGGTTCTTCTTGTGGGAAAACGCCAGCGGCCGAGCTCGAATTGAGCTGGAGCCATGACCCTGCACGCCACCGACCAGCTCCGCCGAGATCCAAGCTGCGGGTCGTTCCGCCAATTGTCTTGCTCGGCTCATGGTGCAAGGCGCGGCCCGCGGGGCCGTCGTTTCACCACGGCAGGCTGAATGTTTTGACAAAGCTGTAGGCTTTGACGGCTTCGACGACGCCCTCCTTGACCCCAAGGCCGCTGTCCTTGATGCCGCCGAACGGACTGTTCTCGATCCGAAAGCCGGGAACTTCGTTGATGTTCACCGTCCCGCAGCGGAGTGTTTTGATCGCCTTGAGGGCGCTGGCCAGATTCGTCGTGACGACACTCGAACTGAGACCGTAGGCCGTTGAGTTGGCGACGGCGAGGGCGTCCTCCAGATCGCGGACTCGAATGATCGGCGCGAGCGGACCGAAACTTTCGCTGGTGACCATCCGGCAATCGCGCGGGACGTCGGCGATCACGGTCGGTGGAAAAAGGGAGCGTTTTCGTTCGCCGCCGAGCAGAACCTTGGCGCCTGCCCCAACGGCTTCGCGCACCACGGATTCCAGCGCGAGCGCCGCCGCCTCGTCGATGACGGTCCCGACGCGCGTTTGCTCATCGCCGGGATCGCCGCAGGAATACTCCTTCGTCCTGTCGACGAGGCGCGCCGTGAATTGCTCCGCGATGTCAGTCTCGACCAGGATGCGTTTGACGGCAGTGCAACGCTGGCCGGAGTTCCGAAAGCTGCCCTCCGCGGCCAGCGTCACGGCCAGTTCCAGATCGGCGTCCTTGAGGACAATGAGCGGGTCGTTGCCGCCGAGCTCGAGCACCAGCTTCTTGTATCCGGCGGTCGACGCAATGCGTTTCCCGACCGTCACGCTGCCGGTGAAGGCGAGCACTTCGATCTCGGCGTGCCGCACCAATGTTTCGGCCACTTCCGCAGTCGGGCCGAGCAACACACTCAACATCGGTCCGGGCAGCCCCGCGGCGTAAAGCAGCTCGGCGAACTTCAGGGCCGTGAGCGGCGTCTTCTCCGACGGCTTCAACACCAGCGGCGTGCCGGCGGCAATCGCCGGAGCGACTTTGTGGGCGACCTGATTCAGCGGATGATTGAAAGGTGTGATGGCCGCCGCGCAACGGAAGGGCTCGCGAACGGTGAAGATTTTTCGCGACTTCCCCTGCGGCGAAATGTCCGCCGAAAAACTTTGCCCGTCATCCTGCAGGGCCTGCATCGCAGCGAACCTCAGGACATCAAGCGTGCGGCCCACCTCGTACCGCGTTTCGCGCAGCGCCAGGCCGGATTCGCGGGAAATGATCCGCGCGAATTCCTCGCGCCGCGCGTCGAGGGCGGCCCGTGCCTTCTCGAGGACCTCGGAACGCTGATGGCGGGTCGGCGTCTCGGCAAACGCGCAGGCGGCAGCCACCGCGGCGTCCACGTCCGCGCGCGATGCCATTTTGACTGTGCCGACTTCCGTGCTGTCGTACGGGCTGCAGACGGTTAGCGTCGCGCTTCCGCGGACCGGCTGGCCGGCGATCAGGCTGGCGAGGTTCATGCGCAGGTTCCGTTGCAGAGGAAATCAAACAGGTCGAAGTTTCTCGGATCCCCGCTGGCGCGCGCCGCATATTCCGGCCGGAGTGGAGCGCTGAAGACGAACGGCACCATCTCCTCGTACCGCCCGCCGTGCGAACGCAAGCCGGATTCCACCATCGAGAGATCATGCCGTTCCGGCGTGCGCCCGATCACGACGTCGCGGCCCGAGCACACCACCACATCTCCCATCCGGTCCGGAGGCAGCTCCATCAATCGCGCCGCACTGGTCCGGTCAAGAACCTCGGTGATGCCGTGAAGGTTGCGAACGAAGTCGACGACCTTCAGTGGTTCGCCCTTCAACTCGGGCGGCAGGTGCACCTGGGCAAACGAGCCCAGCGCGCCATGGTGAATCACGTAGGGATCGGTGATCGGAAGGATGACGCGAAATCCCGGACCGAACTCACTCTCCAGGATGGATTCCAGATAAAGGACGTTGGGCGAACCGTCGGCCCGCTGCTTCGCGTTCATGCCATGATCGGCGGTGATGCCAACCAGGGCATTGAGCTCGAGCAACCGGCCGACCTGTTCATCAATGCCGGCGTAAAAGGCCACGGCTTCCGCCGACGCGGGCGCAAACTTGTGCTGCATGTAGTCCGTTGTGCTCAGATAAAGAAAATCCGCGCGCCCTCTCTCGATCAACTTCACGCCCGCGCGCAACACATAGAGCGACGCTTCGGCGCTGTAAATCGCCGGCGCCGGGCCAATGAGCGCTTCGACCGCCTCAATACCGTGGGTCGCCTGCGCTGCCTGCGCGGCTTTCTCCGACGAAAATGCAATGCCTCCCGGCTCGATCAGGTGATGGGAGAGGATGTCGCGCAATTTGTCCTTGGCCGTAACGACGGCCACTTTGCGGCCCGCCCGTTGCGCCGCGGGAAAAATCGTCCCGGCGCGCAGGAACGTCGCCGAGTTCATCATCACTTCCTCGCCGCTCGCGGAGTCGTAAAAATAATTGCCGCCAATGCCGTGCACGCTGGGCGGAACGCCGGTGACGATGGAGGTGTTGTTCACGTTCGTGAAACTCGGCATCTGGCCCCGCGCCAGCCCGCGATGGCCCTCCACCGCCATCCGCTGAAAATTGGGCATCGCGCCGCGGGCCAGCGCGGCGTTGAAGTACTCGTCGGCCGAACCATCCAGGCAGATGCCGACGACCGGCCGGTCAGGCGGATGGTAGGTGCGTTGATTGGCGGAAAACGGCGTCATGTCATTTGCCCTGCGATGATTCCCAAATTTTGAAAAACAACCAGCCTCATGATGCCGGCCTGGGGGCCGCCGCTGCCGGGTTCGCCTTCATCTCCGCCATCACTTCGCCGACGGCCAGGAGCAGCTGCTTGATGTCCGCCAGCATCAAGCGGCCAATGTTGCCAATGCGGAAGGTGTCTCCTTGCGTCAGTTTTCCGGGATAAATGATGAAACCGCGCGCCGCCAACTCGCGATAAAACCAGCCGAAGGGAAAGCCTGCGAACGGGTAATGGAACGCCGTGATGATGTGGCTTTGGACCGCGGGATCCAGATACGGACGGAAGCCGAGCGCGGCCATGCCCGCCACCAGGGTTTCATGATTGCCACGGTAGCGGGCCGCACGCGCAGTCACTCCGCCTTCCGCGTCCAGCTCGCGCAGCGCCTGCGCGAAGGCGAGGATGGCGTGCGTGGGCGGCGTGAAACGGAATTGCGCATTCGTTTCAAAGCCCCGCAGTTGTCCCAGCAGGTCCAGGCTCAGGCTGCGCGCCCAACCGGCGCAGGCGACCAGAATTTCGCGCCGCGCGAAAACGAAGGAAAATCCCGGCACGCCCTCGATGCACTTGTTCGCCGAAGACACGAGGAAATCAACGGCGCAGCTCTCAAAATCAATCGGCATCCCGCCAAAGCTGCTCATCGCGTCGACGACAAAAATCTTCCCGTGACGTTTCGCCTCACCACCCAGCGCAGCGATGGGGTTCAGAATCCCGGTGGTCGTCTCGCAATGCACCACGGCGACATGCGTCACGGCCGGATCGCGCGCGAGGCAGTCCCGGAGAGCCTCCGGAGCGACGGGCGTGCCCTCCGGTGTCCTGAGCACGACGGAGTCAATCCTCGCGTGCTGCAAGATCTGGACGAGGCGTTCGCCGTAGGCGCCATTCGCAAGGACAACCACCTTTCCCGCCGGCGGCACGCACGTTTGGAACACCGCTTCGACGCCAAACGTGCCACTGCCTTGCAGCAGGATCACCTCCCAGCCGCGATCTCGCGAAAGTCCCGCCAGGGTGAGCAACTTTTCGCGAATGCTCGCCACCACGGCATTGAATTCCGCGTGCCACGACCCGGCATCGTGCAGCATGGCCTGCTTGACGCTGAGACTCGTCGTGAGAGGTCCGGGGGTGAACAGGAGCCGGTCGCGGGCCGGAGGTAGATGGGGGTCTTGAGTCATGGCGATGATTCCGCGTCGTTCAACTCGAACGCAGGCTGCGCGCTACTTCATGGAAGGCACCCTCCAGGATTGCCCACGCCTGGTCCAGTTCTTCTTCCGACGTGTTGAGCGGCGGCGCGAAGGTCAGCACGTTGCCTTTGGAGACTTTGAAGTTCAGCCCGCGCCGCAAGGCGGAATACATGATGCATTCGGCGAGATCGGCGGGATCTCCGCCGACGCCGCCCACCTCCACTCCGAGCAGCAATCCAAGCCCGCGCACCTCACGAGCGCATGGCTGCGAGGCCAGCCGGCGGCGCAGATCGGCGACTGTTTTGGCGCCGGTGACCGCGGCGCGCTCAACGAGATTTTCCTCCGCGATCACCTCGAGCGTCGCGAGACCCGCCGCGCAGGCGACCGGGTTCTTCTCGTGCGTGTAATGGCCAAGCGAACGTTCCGCCGCCACGTTCAGATGCTCGCGCGCGAGAACGCCAGCCAGTGGAAAAACGCCCCCGCCCAGCCCCTTTCCGAGCACCACGATGTCCGGGATCACGTCGAAATGTTGAAAGGCAAAGAAACGTCCGGTGCGCCCCAGCCCAATGGGAATTTCATCCAGGATCAACAACGCGCCGTGCCGATCGCACGCGGCGCGAATGCGCTTCCAGTAATCCGGCGGCGGTATGACCGGCACGTTGCGGACAGTCTCGGCGATCACCGCGGCCACGTCCCCTTCCCGTTCGAGGACGTATTCGACGTAGTCGGCGCACGCCAGGTTGCAGGTGGTCGCGCAACGAAAGGGGCAATGGGCCGGATCGGGCGGCGGCACGTGCTCGCAGCCCGGCAGCAACGGGCCGGCGTGTTCGCGGAAAGCGCGTTCGCCGCCAATCGAAATGGTGTCAAGCGACGCGCCATGAAATGAATCCCAGAGCGAAATGGTTTTAAAGCGGCCGGTCGCGGCGCGCGCGAGCTTCAACGCGATGCCGTTGGCCGAGGCGCCGCCGGGCGCAAACAACACCCGGCTGAGATCGCCGGGCGCAATCGCCACCAATTTCTGCGCAAGGCGAATGGCCGGCTCGTTGGTATAACGGCGCGGACAAAATGCCAGCTGGCTGAGCTGTTCCCGGATTGCGTCGAGGACGCGCGGATGGCCGAAGCCGAGTTGGTGAACGTTGTTCCCGTGAAAATCCATGTAGCGCCGGCCTTCGATATCCTCGAGCCAGACACCTTCGGCGCGACGCAGCATGTTCAGGCACGGCGTGGACATGGCCTGGTGGATGAAACAGTCGGCATCCGCGGCCAGCCAGCTCTTTGTCCCCTCATTGAGATGTTGATCGTGCCACGCTTCGCGGCGCGGCGAAAGATTGACGTCTCCTTCGATGCGCAGCCCGGCGAGGTCCACTGGTTTTGGCGAGTTCATCGTACGGAAGTCGGCCGCTGTTTTGGGACGAATGCCTCCCGGACGGGCCGGACAATCCACGCAGCAGGAGTCTTGAGTTGCAACACGTGAGTAATTAACGCCGCGGTGTCTCGGGTGTCGAGCGGGCTTTGGACTTGGCGGCTGAACCTCGCGCCAGGATCGGCGATGCTCGAGGTGGCATCACGGACACTCGGTTCGGCCGGGGCGGGGCTTCCAGATCACCCCACCCCGGCCGTTTCCCGTGGGCCCAACCGAACGCCAGACTTCAGAACCAAGGCCTTCGCCGGTTGGAACCGCTCAGCGTCGACGCAGCCGGTAGTATTCCGACTCAGCCGCGGCTCCCGTCTCGTAGGTGCCAAGACCCAAGGTGCCGGCAACGTCGCGCCAAATTGCCGAGGCCCCCAGCTCGGACGACTTCTGCAGGACAACCCCGGCGTTGGCCTGCCAACTCAGACGCAGGCCGGTTCCGCCCGGGCCGCGCGCCGCCTGCAAGCCTGTCGGGGCCAACTGCAGGACCATGCCTGCATTCGCGCCCGAAGCCGGAAGTCCCAACACTCCCGCAGCGTGGACGCCCGCCGCTTCGGCGTCGGTCAACGCGCGCCGCCAAATGACCAGTTCGTCCATCATTCCGTCCGCCCCGACACTGTTGCCATCGGTGTAATCACCCATCCCATCCTGGCCAATGTTCGTGCTGCGCGGCGCCAACGAGTTCACCTGATTGTCTGCTCCAGCCCACGCCGTTTCATTGAGGCGCTGGCCGTCGATGTAGGTGCGCGCCCGTCCGCTGCCCGGCAGGCGCTCGAACGAAACCACTACGTGGCGCCACGCGCCGCCAGCAAAGTAGCCGCCGCCGCTGTCATAATCGCGCCGGTTGCCACTCGCCCCGCTGGCGTCCCCCGCCAGGTTCCACTGAATGCGCCCATCGCCGGCCGTGGCCACAACCCAGCCGGGATTGTTGCCGGAATCCCAGTCCTTGTTGGCCAGGAAGGCCGGATCGCCCTGCCACGAGTTCAGCTTTGCCCAAAAGGCCACGGAGAAACTCTGGCTGGAGCCAAAGTTCAAATCGGCGGGACGCCCGAGCGTGACATAGTTGAACGAGGAACCGTCCGTCTTGCTCTGGTAGGAGACGGCTTGCCCGAGGCGTCCCGCGCCAAATGGAGTGTTGCCAACCGACGTGCCGTTATTGCCACGACCCGTCGCATCCAAACGGCGCGAAATTGCCGGCTGCACAGGGTCAGGTTCTGCCGGCGAATCACCGTCGTGCCTTCGAACAAAGCCGTTGAATCTTTCGGCTCGATGCGCAAACTCTTTCCCCAATGAACGTTCGATCGATGCTGATGCTGTTGGTCTGGTTGGTCTCCGCCGCCACTCTCCCCAGTGCCCCACCCCCTCCCGCCGCTGTTCCGGAGGTCAAACGGGTCAATGTCGAGGAAGGCGACAAGCTTCGAACCAGGCCCAACACCGTGGTCCTCGACGTCCGCAGCAAGGCCGAGTTTGAAAAAGGCCACCTTCCGGGCGCGGTCAACATCGACATCAACTCCACCCGCTTCGCCGAGGATATCGGCGGGCTGGACAAGTCAAAAACCTACCTCGTGAACTGCGCCCTCGGCATGCGCAGTGCCCGCGCCTGCAAACGCATGTCCACCCTCGGATTCACCAACCTTGTGGATCTGGCCCCGGGATTTGATGGCTGGAAGAAATCCGGGAAGCCCGTGGAGAAATAACGGCGACCATCGAGCGCGGAGCGATCCTTCTCGCTGCCCTTGATGGAAGCTGAGGTCAGCGATCCGCAGTCAGCGAACGGCGGCGGCTTCCGCGAGCGCGTCGGCCAGTTCGTTGGCTTTCCATTTGTTTCCATCGAACTGACGGTAAATTCGCCGCTGCCGATCGAGGACCACCGTCCGGAGATTATGCACGAAGCTGCCCTGGTCGTCGGCAAAGCGAAAGTCGAGCTGGTTCGCAAACGCGGCCAGGACGTTGGTTGGCGCGACAGCGAACAGCCACCGGTCGGAACTCGGACCCCGATAGCTGTAGGCATATCGTTTGAGCACCCCAGGCCGATCGAATCCCGGATCAAACGAAATCGATAGAAACTGCCAGTTGGTTGCGCCAGCCGGCCGCTGAACGAGCAGCTCGCGGGCCCGGCTGAAATGGAGGTTCATCCGTGGGCAATAGTCGGGCAGCGGACAGCGCGTAAAGATGAAGGTAAAGGCCAGCGCTTGGCCCGAAAAGTCGGACAGCCGGATCGGCCGGCCATCCTCGGACAGCAACTCCGCATCCGGGAACATCTCGCCCGGCTTCAACCGATCGGCCTGCAACAGCGCCAATGACGAAGGGTCTGGCGCGGGTGCCGCGCCCACCTCATTGCCGGTCGACCGTTGAATGTCTTCAATCCAGCTATCCTCATCCGTGGCTTTCAGACGAAAGCGAATGGCGTCCCCCGGCCGCAGTCCCTGGAGTTCCTTCGGCTCGCGAACATTGAATGACATCGTCATCTTCGGCATAAATCCGGGAATCGCTTCATGCCGGACCACCACGCTCCGTCCATCCGCCGGCAATTCCCGAACCACGCCTTGGGCCAAAAACGATCTCAGCACGTTCGTCGACTCGAGCGGACTGGCGTCCATTCCCGGCGGAGCGGCGTCGCCCGGCTCCAGGACGTGGGCGGTTTCGATCGCCTGATCCCGCGCGGGGGCCCGCGCCACGGGCCGCTGGCCGTCACCGCAGCCGGTGACGAGGCCGCCGATAACCAAACCCGAAGCAATCAAGGCGAAGCCTGAGCCGGTGGCCACAGCCCAAATTTTCCGAAATTCACCGACGGGACGCATGCGGTTATTGGACCATCCTCTGCGCGGGCTGCACCTCCCGATGGGACATCGCGGTCCAAACTTGGGTGCGAGTGGGATTGAGATGAGGGCCAAACGCAGCGGAAAAGAGGAACGTTGCCGCCTGTTCTCCTCGGTCCACAACGCGTCCCCAACGACACCACCTGCACCCGGATTTACGCCGGCTGGCTCGCGGAAAAGTCCGTTCCATCCCATTTTTTGCGTGCCCACCGCAAATTGTGGCTAGCCTTTCTAATCCATGGCCCGTGCAAAAAACACTCCGAGCGCTCGCGGGAAAACGCAGACTGCTGCCGGCCGACAGCGGCCAGGCGAGCCTGGAAAGCCGCTATCTTCCCATCGCCAACCTTCGCCATCATGGCGCGCGGCCGCAGCCGTGGCTGCAGTCGCCATACTGACCGGAGTCGTGCTCGCTGGCTTGCGGCCGGAAACAGCCTCTCCCACCAACACTCCCGCGGCGGACCGTCCGTCTCCTCCGACCGCAGCGTCGACCGGCCGCAATGACGCGAAGTCCCTGGCCAGTCCCACACCGGCGTCGGCCGCGCCGCAACCAACCGCCGCCCTGCCCGCGACCGGTTCCCGTCTCATGATGGGCGCGGATCTCAATCGGGAGTTTATCCCCGGATCATCCGCCGTGCAGTCCGCCGATTCGCGCGCCCCGCAGACCAGCCGATCTCCGGCCGCCGGGAGCGAGGACAACGGGACGATCGCCCTTGACCCCATCTGCGAGACGATAGAGCCGCCCAGTCCCAAATTGAAACCCGGCAATCCCGCGCCCAGCACGCGGCGAATGGCGCAACGGCTGGCGGAAATCAGGGACAAGGCCGATCCGCACTCGGCGGGCTACCTGAGCGACCGTCTGGCCGATCAACTGCAAGGCGAACTGGCTTCGGCCAAAGGGGTCGGCGACAAGTTTCGCCTCCAATTCCAGCTCGCCATCCAGCAAATCAACGCGGCCCGCCCGGATTTTGCGCTCAACACGTTTGCCGCCATGGAGCGAATGGTCGCGGACAGCGGCGCCCGACTCGACGACCGCACGCAGGCCGAGCTGCGCCTGCGCAAAGGCGTCGCCTTCTTTCGCCTTGGCGAACAGGAGAACTGCCTGGCCACTCACAATGCGGACTCGTGTGTATTTCCCCTCAAACCCAAGGCGTTTCATCTCCTGCCGCGCGGCTCGCGCGGCGCCATCGCCATGTTCAACGCCCACCTGGCCGAACATCCCGATGACTACAGCACCCGCTGGCTGCTGAACCTCGCGCACATGACCCTCGGGGAGTATCCCGACAAGGTCAACCCGCGGTATCTCATCCCCCCGGAGCGCTTCGCCTCGGAATATGAACTTCCCCGGTTCCTCGACGTGAGCGATGGCCTGGGCGTCGACGCGAACGACCTCGCCGGCGGATGCATCGTCGACGATTTCGACAACGACGGTCGATACGACCTGGTCATCTCCGCCTGGGATATGAAAGGGCAGGTTCGCTACTTCCACAACTCGGGTGACGGCACGTTCCAGGAACGCACCAGCGAAGCCGGCCTGGTCGGTTTGGTTGGCTCATTGAACATCCAGCAGACGGATTACAACAACGACGGCCACCTCGACCTGTGGTTGCTGCGGGGCGCCTGGCTGGAGTCGGCCGGCCGCATCCCAAATTCGCTGCTGCGCAACAACGGCGACGGCACGTTCACCGACGTCACCGAAGAAGCCGGCCTGCTGAGCTTCCACCCCACCCAGGCCTCGCGCTGGTTGGATTTCGACGGCGACGGCTGGCTCGACGTGTTCATCGGCAACGAATCGACGAATCCCAACGAGCCCGAATGGTGCGAGCTTTTTCACAACAACCGGGACGGAACCTTCACGGAATGTGCCAAGGCTTGCGGCATCCGCGTCGCCGAATTTGTCAAGGGAGTCGCCTGTGCGGACTACGACAACGACGGGCGGCCGGACCTCTTCCTCTCCGTCCGCGGGAACCGCCCGAAAATCCTGCTGCATAACGACGGCCCTGACGCCTCCGGCCAATGGCATTTCACCGATCGGGCCACCGCCGCCGGCGTCGACAGCCGCCAGCTGAGCTTCGCGACCTTCTTCTTTGATTATGACAACGACGGCTGGGAGGACCTCTTCGTGTCCGGCTATTACCTCAAGAACGGCGTGGGCGACGTCGCCCGCGATTATCTGGGCCTGCCCAACCGCGGCGAGAAGCCGCGCCTTTTTCACAACAACCGCGACGGCACGTTTCAGGACGTGACGAAGGAGGCGAAGCTCGATCGCATTTGTCACACGATGGGCCATAACTACGGCGATCTCGATAACGACGGCTGGCTGGATTTTTATTGTGGCACCGGCGACCCGGATTTCCGGACGCTCATTCCCAACCGAATGTTTCGCAACGCCGAGGGCCGGTTCTTTCAGGATGTCACCACCGCCACCGGCACCGGACATATTCAGAAAGGTCACGGCATCGCCTTTGCCGATTTCGACGACGACGGCGACCAGGATGTCTACAGCGCCCTGGGCGGTGCGTACTCCGGCGATTTCGCGCGCAACGCGCTGTTCATGAACCCGGGCTCATCGAACCGCTGGCTTAAATTGAAACTCGTCGGCGTCAAGGCCAACCGGCCCGCCATCGGCGCACGCATCAAGGTCACGCTCAAAACTCCATCCGGACCGCGCGAACTGCACCGCGTCGTCAGCAGCGGCGGCAACTTTGGCTCCAACCCGCTTCGCCAGGAGATCGGCCTCGGCGACGCGACGGCGATCACGGCGGTCGACATCCGCTGGCCCGGATCCGACACCCGCCAATCCTTCACGCAGCTCGACCCGAATCACAGCTACGAGATTCACGAAGGCGCCACTCTCGCCATCCCTCAAACTCTGCATCCCGTGGACCTGCAGCGACACGTCCCCGCCCATCCCCGCGGCAATTTGCAGGCTCGCCAATGACGGACGCCGCCCCCGCCTGGCCCCACGCCGCGTCGCGTCCTCGTTCCCGATGATTCGCGTCCTCATCGCCGACGATGAGCCGCTCGGCCGGGAACGGCTGCGCCGCTTCCTGGCCACCGAGACGAAGGCCGAACTGGTCGGGGAGTCCGCCGACGGTCTTGATGCCGTCCGGCTCATCCGGGAAACATCCCCGGACCTCGTTTTTCTCGATGTGGACATGCCCGGCCTTGATGGATTCGGCGTGGTCGAGGCGCTGGGGGGCGCGTGGCCGCCGGCGGTGATCTTTGTCACGGCGCACAACCGCTTCGCGTTGCGCGCCTTTGAGGCCAATGCCGTGGACTACCTCCTCAAGCCCGTCGACCGGGAACGCTTTCTCGCCGCATATAAGCGGGCCAGCCAAAGGCTGCGCCAGGCGGAGAAGCGTTCGCCCGAACCGCCGCGCTCGATGGCTACCGAGGTCCTAGGCGGTCCGGACTCGAATCCGGCGCGCTCCAGAATTGCCGTCAAGGCGCACGGCCGCATCTCGTTGGTCGGGATCGACGAAATTCAGTGGGTTCGAGCCGCGGACAATTACGTGGAGCTGCACACCGCCCAGGCAACTCACTTGCTGCGCATCACCATCACCCTGCTCGCTGCCCAGCTCCCTGCCAATCAATTCGTGCGGGTCAGCCGTTCCACCCTGGTGAACCTCGAACGAATCAAGGAGATTCGGACCCGGTCGCATGGAGACTGCCTCGTCGTCCTCCATGACGGCACCGCCCTGCCCGGCAGCCGGACCTATCGCCAAAATCTCGCCCGGTTTCTGGGACGTTGAGCGTCTCCGCTGAGCCCATTCAGTCATCGTCGTTCGTCAGTCGCGCACGGCTCGATAATAGCGAGCGCGGTTCGTCGCGGTCTCGAGAACGATGAGCATCCCGTCGTCCGCCATTCCCGCCGCAATCGCCTGCCAGGGAACGGGAGCTCGTCGATCCTCCGTCGCTTCGATCCGATCAAACCGCCGGGGTGGTCCGGCCGCCCCGACTGCGAACTCCCGACCTTCCAGCGGTAGCAACTCGATGCGAGCCGCCCCCGGCGGCCCAAACATGGCCGCGCCCAGGTTCAAAGATACCGGCTCGCAGTAGCTGGATCGCCAGTCGAACGCATCCAGCGTCTGCCCGCTGGCAACTGCCAGATTATCGCATCAGGGTCCGTCCCCGACTGAAGAAGCCATCGGAGTGGTGCATCTGCGCGCCGTGAGCCCGCCGAACAACGGGCCACAAGACTGGAGCTGGATCGGATACGATCATGTGGTTAGAATAGTTGCCGTCCGATCAGCAGATGGCGCTCCCATGAACACCGTCAACTCCGAGCCCTCGTCCAACGCGTTCCTCCACCCTGTCGTTGGCGGTCTTATCCCGCGTGCCGCGCGGGGGCTCTGGCGAATAAAAAGTGAAATGGCACGACGGCTCTTCAGCATGCGCACCCTGACGCTGGTTGGATTTCTGGGGCTGCTGTCCGCCGCGGCGACCTTGCCCGCCGCGCCTCCCGCAAATGATTCCTTTGCATTGCGGACAAGGGTCAGCACTGTTCCCGCGCTGGTGACGGGAGACTTTTCCCTGGCAACAGCCGAGGCGGGAGAGCCGAATCATACGGGAGGCGGCAAGACTCTCTGGTGGGAGGTCACTGCCCCGGCGAACGGGTTTCTACGTTTTCAGCTGACCGGCCTCGGGGTGATGGCCGCGTATCGAGGAACGACTGTCACCAATCTTGTGTGGCTTGCGAACAACCGGACGAATCGAAGAATTCCGGCGTTCTTTCCCGAGTGGTCCGTGTTGGTCCGGATGGGAGATCGCATTCAAGTTGTGATCGACGGATGGGTGGGGGTCGAACCCGGCCAGGTCGAGTTTTACGTGTCTCTGGATCCTGCGCCGGGGAACGATGATTTCGCCGGACGCCAGCAAGTGAGCGGCGAAAGCGTCTCGCTGGTGGACACCAACCGGACGGCCACGCGGGAACCGGGCGAACCGGTTCTGGCTGCGAATGCGTCGGGCAAAACCCTCTGGTGGAGTTATGAGGCACCGACCAGCGGCAGCCTGGAGGTCCGGGCGGCGGCCGGTGTTATCGGGGCCGTTTTCAGCGGCGCGACGCTGACTGGCCTCCGCTGGCTGGGGCAGACCGAGGGATGGATTGCTCTCGTTCCCATCCGGGCGGGCGAAAGTTATGCAATCGCGGCGGACACCACGAATGGCAGCTGGGGGCCGATCGGGCTTGACCTGCGATATTTACCACCGCCTCCAAATGACGATTTTGCGAAAGCCCTTCGGCTGACCGGCACCAATGGAACCGACACTTCGTATGTTCATGGGGCGACGCGCGAGGAGGGGGAGAGGCCGATTGGGCCCGGGGCACCAGGGCACACGATTTGGTGGGAATGGACGGCGCCGGCAACGGGTTTGTTCTGGCTCCACGCCGCCGGCATTCAAGTGGCGGTCTACACCGGCGAGAGCGTGAAGTCGCTCAAGGAGGTTGTTCATGGGAACGAGACTGTGGTTTTTCCCGCCAAGCCCGGGACGAAGTATCGGGTGGCACTTGATGCGGCGTGTTGTGGAAGTGCTCGGCTTCACTACCGCTTTTACCTGCCGCCCGCCAACGATTCGATCTTGGATCGGGAGCTTCTCCCGGGAACGGCCGGGATGGTTTCGAACCAGCTGGCGGCGGCCAGGGTGGAGCCAGGTGAGCCGGGGATTGGGCCCGGCGCATCCGGCCGCAGCGTGTGGTATGAATGGACCGCACGAGTCAGCGGGAGGCTTTGGTTGCAGGTCGACGCCGATTTCTCCATGCCTCTCGCAAGAGTCTTTCAAGGAGCAAACTTGCGCGGCCTAAAAGCCGTTCCAAGCAAACTCCGGCCGGACAAGCAACGGCCAAAAAATCCGTGGCTGGGTGCCTATGACGTCGTTGCGGGCTGGCGCTATTTGATTGGCGTGGATTGCGGGGACTTCAGCGGCGCGTTCGTGTTGTCCTATGATTTGACCACGCTGCGCGTGGCGCTGCCCGGAGCCGGAGTCTACGCACCGGGCCCAGCCGGTTTTGCAGCGCTTCTGGGTGAGATCGATCCGTCCGTGGACGGCGAACTCGTGCGGGTTGAATATCAACTTCACGATGTGGCAGGAGGCCAGTGGATTCTGGGAGCCTCCGCCACGCCGCCGTTTTCGGCAAATCTGGCGAACGTTCCTGGCGGGTTTTACGATTTGGTTGCCGTTGCAGCCGGGTTGGACGGACGCCTTCGCCATTCACCCCCCGTTCCGATGTTGATCCGGCCGTGGAATGATCGGTTCGTCGACCGGGCAGTATATCGAACGTTTGAGTGGACCGTGGTCGGCAGCACCGCCGCTGCCACGCGGGAAGTCGGCGAGCCTCGGTGGAAGCGGCGTCCGCTAAAAGCTCCGGTTTGGTATGCGTGGATCCCGCCGGCTTCGGGCTGGGCGGAGCTTGAGTTCGATCCGCCGCGCCCATCCCGGTCGTTGGCAATCTACCGCGGGAACAATCTGGCAGAGCTGGAGCCGGTGGACGTGGTGACCGCCGGTGCCGTCGTTCGATGGCCGGTCGAAGCGGGTGTGGAATACCCGATTGCCGTCGATCGAAGTGTCAAGGAAAGGTGGGATCGACTGGGGGCGGAGGGGTTTCAAATGTCTCTGCGGCTGAAATGATGCGCCGTTGATTGGCTGCGACGCTGGATTGGGATTAAGTGTTGCAGCTGGCTTCGGGTGCGCCTTGGCCAGCGAAACCACCGCCCGTCCCGTCCGCCTACCGCGGGAGTTTATCCTCTCAACAAGTGCGCCAGTCATGGGTCCGAAGGCTACAGCGCATCACGTGCATATTTGCGTCGCATCGGTTCGACCCCGCGGCCCACCTCCAGCGACTTGAAGCTGGAGCCAGCTGTCGGATTCGACCGATGGGTCTCGACGGAACACGCTGAAAATACCCGTTTTTATTGGGGTTTCAAGCACTACCTCACGTTACTCACCCCCCGCCAGCCCTCACTTTTCCACTACTTTCACTGACAGTTTCACTGACACCTATTCAGACAACGCAGTGGAGAGGAGTGACGCGAAATCGCTCAATCGAGCTGCTCGATCGGGCGAACGGCGTCACGGATGACAGCCAGGAACTGATCGCACAGTTGCAGAATCGTTCAGGCTAAGCCACTCAATACTTGATGATGTAGTGGATGTAGGCATTCGCTGGTCGGGTCTCAGAGGCGGTGCGGCCGGAGACACTTTGGGTCTGAGTGACTCGTCGTAAACTTACGTTGCCACCCGGATTCTCACTAACTTTCGGCGCTGTTCCGCTGGGCCAGTCCCCAACGAAGTAGGAGTGGGTGTGATTCTGAAAACCGTCCAACTGCAAGCTGCCTACCTCCGCGTTACTGGCATTGCCCCCAGGCATCATCGGGATCCGACCCAGTCGATCCGCATCGATTACTCCCCCGTCGCGATCGCGATGTTGCGGACCGATACTGGCACCACGAAGAAAAAGGCCGCGCAAATCCGGCGCGTTAAAGCCGGTGCCAGCAGGCAAACCGGTACCGCCTAGAATATCCTTGGTTCCATCACCCCAGTAGGTCCCAATCGCGGTGTATAGCTCGGGGTAATCATTGGTGGCCAATACGGCGCCGTCGCAAAGAAGCCACCCGGGCGGAATCTTCGCCGCCGGACCGCCAAAGGCGACGATGGTTCCCGGCGGAGAGCCGTTGGCCGACTGTACCGCGAAGGGCGTCGGTGGAATCTGTTGTCTTGGTTGAATAGGGGCTCGACCGCCCAGGACGATCTCAACAAAACGGTTCGAATTGCCAAAGGCTCGGAGAATGGAGCGGCCCTGGGAGTCGACCGGCCCGAGCATCAAATTGGAAAAACCCTGCAGCACAGGGACGCGCGGGCCATGGCCGACACCCACCGCGCCATCAAAGACCTGTGGGCCCCATACTAGCCTACCGCCGGTTGCAGCATCGTAAATGGATAGCCGCAATTCATAATCCGCTGTCGGAAATGAGCTGCCGTCCGGGTTAGCCAGCCGACCTTGGTAGTTGACTAGCGGGGGCACGGACTGACCCTAAGCCCCCTCAAAAGAGAAAAGCAACAACGCCGCTAAAATCATCTTCATAAATCTGTATTCCCAGTTAAACCCAGTTAAAACCCAAGCCCAGACACGGCTTATTGCTACAATGAACATCGCCCGCAGTGTTGGGCGTGAGTTTGCTCAATGTGACGGAACCGTCCGTGGCGATAAGCTCCGGATCAGCTAAGGAGCCCGTTTCGTCAATGTCAGTATTTGACAATGTAATTGACGGCAACGTTGCGGGGCCGTGTTTCGGTTCCCCCTCGGCTACTTACGTTGTAAGAAGATCCGTTGTTTAGGTCCGTCCGGTAAAACATAGCGTTTCTTTCACCGGGGCCAAAACTTGACGGCCAAGCGGGAACAGCGTGGTCATGCCCTTTGAATTCATCGCCCTGATAGCTGCCCACATCCAAGTTGACGCCTCCCAGGCGCGACACCCGTCCGTCTAGGGGATCCTGCCACGCATCGCTTCGCGTTCCGGTCACTCCACGCAAAAACATTCCGCGCAAATCAGGCAGACTGAACGAATTTGTATTACCGTCGCCACCGCCCCAGAATCTACCGATGGCATCAAAAAGCGCGGGAAACTGATTTGTCGTAACCGATGCGCCATTGCACAAGAGCCAGCCGGGCGGCACCTTCGATTCGTGTCCGGCAAACGCCACCACCGTGCCCGGCGGAGATCCGTTGGCAGCGTTGAAGGCATAAGGCGTGGTCAAGATTTGCTGGCGCGGATAAAACGGAGGGCGATTGCTCACGGTTACTTGCACGAACCGATTCGAAGCGCTGAATGCATCCGAGATCGCTCGACCTGCGACATCCACGGGACCAATCATCACGTTAAAGTGCCCCTGCACCACCGGCACACGCGGGGCGTGACCCGCGTCAGGGAGCCCATCAAAGAATTGTGGTCCCCAGATCAAATTGCCATTGGTCGAAGCATCGTAAACAAAGATGCGCAATTCATAGTCCGCCGTGGGAAATGGACTGCCGTCTGCGTTGGCCAACCGGCCCTGATAGTTTATGAGGTGCGGCATGGTTTGACCCCAAGCCCTCTCAATCGAAAAAAGCAACAACACAAACAGCATCATCTTCATAAAGTATCCCGTGGTTTGACTTTGCGCCCAACCTTCAACTCAATTTTTGAGTGCCGTGCGCTTTAACCGATCATCCTCTCGCAATTCTTTCCGGAAAGAGTCCATCTCGGACTGCAATCGGCGAAGCGCCTGCTTCAAGTTATTAATCTCCTTTTGCTGTTCCTTGACCACCGCGTGCAGGGCTTGAATCGCGGCGAACGAAACGCCGTCCGCATCGACTGTGGCGATTTCTCTATCGTTGCGCCCAACACCGAAGGCGGAAGAAAAGTCCTGGGCGACCGGACCGATGTGACGAGTAGATTGTGGGTCGTTGGTATATGCCCAGGTTCGGATCGGCAGTGCAGCCAGCTTCTCCAAGACATCCCTCGGCTCCACCTCCTGGAAACTTCTCTTGATGTTCCGGTCGCTCGCGCTTTGAAAAAGGCCGTGGACATGCAGATCTCCCACTACATCCAAACGCATCAGCGTTGTGCCCCCATCACCGGGATCGTCGAGCACCCATCGATGCGTGCCGCCCTTATACCAGGCGAATTGAGTCCCAGACCGAAAATAGGTCGTGTCCGGCTGGACTCCGAGACCATAGTTCGCATCGGGTCCGTACAGGTAAATCGCCATGTCGTTATCGGATCGATTGCTAATGTCAGCCTTGAGGCTGAGGCTATTGGACATCTGCACCCTTCCGTTGGGCCCGGCGGCCAACCCTCCCGCCACGAATGCGAAGGGCGTGGTCAGGATTTGCTGACGCGGCAAGGCTCTTCCGCTAACCGTCACCTCAACAAACCGGCTTCCACTGGCAAATGCCCCGAGAATTGGACGACCTTGAGTATCCACCGGGCCCAACACCACGTTAAAGTATCCCTGCACCACCGGCAGCCGCGGGCCATGGCCCGCGTTCGGTGCACCATCAAAAACTTGCGGACCCCAAACCGAATTTACGTTGGTATGATTCTCGTAGATTGAGAACCGCAACTCGTAGTCCGCAGTCGGGAATGGCGTCCCGTCCGAGTTGGCCAATCGCCCCTGGTAGTTGACCAGCGGCGGGATGGACTGTGCCATCGCATCGACAACGAGGAGCGACGAAGTCAGAAAAGCAACCATGAGGCCTATCCTTCGCAGAGGCGCGCGCCGCCTCGAAAAGCGGATTAATTCGGCCATAGTTACGGCACCAGCATTGGGCAGAGCGGTTTTCATTGGCTTTTGGTTTGCCTTACTCCCCGGGTTTAACTCTTTCTCTGAGCAGCAAATCGACATCCCGCCGCAAACTTGCAATCGCGGCATCCCTTTCCTTGATGACCTCGTACAACGCTTGAATCGACGCCAATGCGACGCCATCGGCGTCCACGCTGGCCACGTGTTTGTCGTCGAACCCGACGGCAAAAGCCCGCTGGAAGTCCTGGGCCATCGGACCAATGTGTCGGACGTCCGAAGAGTTGGTGTAAGCCCAAGTTAGGATGGGAACGCGGACGAGGTTTTCCAGCACGGAGCGAGTATCGACCGGAGCAAAATCTTGTTTTACCGCACGGTCGCTGCATGAAACCCAACTTCCCGCGGCACACGCCGAACCATTAACCATAAGCGAATACCTGGAGTCGCTGGGATGGGTGTAGCCAATCCCGACAATGCCGTTTGTCTCAATTTTCATCCGGATAGCTCCTCCGGAAAGGAATTCGATTGATTGCTGATTGGGAGAAGGCGATCCGGAGCCGATACTAATCAACTCATGACCGGGCCCTCGGTTCGCAACGTATCCAAACATCCAATAGCCCCACGAAGTGCGAATGGCGGCAGCACGTTGGGGCATCTGCGGATCGAATATCCATCCCGATCCGGTTCCGTTGGCACTTCCGATGGACACGACTCCCCCGTACTGATTGAGGAGCAAATTCCCGTCCGCCCGGACGACTATTCCATTGCTGGCGGCAGTCCCACTTCCCTTCAGCTGTCCTGCAGACAGCGCGGTCAAGGCGAACGGCGTGGACAAAATTTGCGATCGAGGCGAGATCGCCTGCCGCCCGTTGATTGAGACTTCGATAAACCGAGTTGGCCCGGCGAACGCTTCCAGAATCGAAATTCCGTTCGTGTCAACCGGACCCAGCATCAGATTAAAATAACCCTGCACGAACGGAATCTTCGGGCCGTGCCCTTGCCCAATCCCGCCATCGAAAATCTGCGGACCCCAGATGTTCGTCCCACTTCTGTCGGCATTCCAAATGCGGACGCTCAGTTCATAGTCCCCCGTCGGAAACGGGGAGCCATCGGGATTGGCGAGTCGACCTTGATAATTGATCAGTGGCGGGACGGACTGGGCCAGGACCGTCACGCCGATACTCGTCAAAAGCAATACGCTGAAGAACACAGACGGAAATGGCTTCATGGTTGTCAGTATTTGATGATGTAGTTCACGTACGCATTTTTGGGGCGGACCTCGCTGGATGTTCCCGCGTTGTTAATGACGTCGGCCGCATAGTCCGCCTTATAAGCTGTGGTTCCCTGATCGTCCGCAAGTATCCGTCCAAGCAACGGCATCTAGGCGGGTGGCGGCGAGCGTGGGATGCTCTCGGGCATGAAGCGCAAAGCAACTGGAAGGATTTATCGAACGACAGAGGAGATTGAGGCATTGGTGGCGGAGTTTCGTCAGCAAGACGTATCGGCGCGGCAATTTGCGCTGGAACATAAGATCTCGCCGGCGAGTTTTCGGAACTGGCTAGGCCGCCAAGGGACGAAACGGACCGCCCAGCCACGGTGGGTTGAGGTTGTCGGGCAGACCGCGGGCGTGGGCCCGATCGTCACGGTGGAGGTGCCCAACGGGCTCAAGCTTCACGTGGGAGCCGGATTCAGCGCCGAACCGGTCGCCCGGTTGGTGCGGTTGCTGCACCAGCCATGATCCAGACCGGACCCGCCACCCGGGTATTCCTGGCCGCCGGCCCCACCGACCTGCGCAAGGGTTTCGACGGGTTGTCTGACTTGGTGCGGCACCGGCTGGCCGCCGATCCGCTCAATGGACACCTCTATATCTTCTGTAATCAACGAAGGGATCGGATCAAGATTCTGTGTTTTGACGGGACGGGGACGTGGATCTGCGCCAAAAAGCTGCAACAGGGTTCGTACAGCTGGCCGGCGGCGGACAGCGCCGCGACGAGCGTCAGCTTGAAGGCCGAAGAACTGGCGCTGCTGCTGGGCGGGATCGAACTGGAGAAGACTCGGTTGAAGAACTGGTGGCGCCGGAGTGCCTGAGTAAAAAAGTTAGTAGTTAGGCAAATTCTTTTGAACGCGGGACCGTGTTTCCCATCCAACGTTCAACCGCCTTATGCAGGACGCGCTGGCCAAACTTCCCACCGAACTCCGCGAGGTGTTCTCGCGCCTGCTGACAGACCATGAGCGCATCGTCTCGGAGCACCAGCGCATGGCGACGGAGAACCAGCTGCTGCGCCAACAACTGCGCCTGCTGCGTTTGGACAAGTACGGCCCGCGCAGCGAGAAGCTCAGCGATCAACAGCTGGAGCTGCTCGATGGGGAGCCCAGCGTGGTCGCGGCCGAAGTGGAGCAGGAAGTCGCGCAGGCGCTGGCCGCTCCCGCCGTGTCGGCCCTAGCCCCGAAGCGCCGACGGCATCCGGGGCGAGTGGAACTGCCGGCTCATCTGGAGCGGCGAGAAGTGATCATGCCTTGTTCTGCGGCCGATGGGGTGTGCGCCCATTGCCAGCAGACCAAGCCGGTCATCGGCTACGAGCGGTCCGAGGAACTGGACGTCGTTCCGGCCTATTACTTCGTGAAGGTGACGCTGCGGGAAAAGCGAGCCTGCCCCGATCACCCCGAAGGGGGCGTAAGCCGGGCGGCGGCCCCTGCGAGCATCCTGCCCAAGAGCAAGCTCTCCGACGCGATGGCGGTGGATGTGGTGATAAAGAAGTTTGGGGATTTCCTGCCGGCTTACCGCCAGAGCGCGATCCTCCAACGGGACGCGCAGATTGAACTGAGCCGCAAAACTTTGATCAACGTCATCCTCAAAGCCGGCGGCCTGTTGCGGGCATTGGTGCCGGCGGTGAAGCAAGACCTGTTGGCCGGTCACTACATCCAGGCCGATGAAACTCCAGTTCCCTGTCAGGTCCCTGAGGGCACGGGGCGAAATCATCAAGCTTACCTCTGGGAGTACAGCCGGCCGGGAGGTCCGGTGGTTTTCGAGTTCAAGATGAGTCGGGGCCGTGAAGGGCCCCAGGAATTTTTGCGGGGGTTTACCGGGATTTTGCAGAGTGACGGCTACGTTGCTTACGACAAATTGGGTGAGGGCATCGAGTACGCGGGCTGTCTGGTCCACGCGCGGAGGGAATTCCACCGGGCGCATCAACAGCCTTTGGATCCCCGTCCCGAGGAGATCCTGGACCGCATCGGGCAGCTGTATGGGGTCGAGGCGCTAGCTCGCGCTCAAGGGATGACCGCGGAGCAGCGCTGGGAGCTACGTCAACAGCAGAGTCGGTTCATCTTCGAAGAACTGGGTCGACGGATCCTGGAACTGCGGGCCCAGCCGGATGTGTTGCCCGCCAGCCAACTGGGCAAAGCCTGCGCCTATGCCCTCAAGCTCTGGGATCGGCTGGGGCTGTTCCTCAAGCACGGCCAGGTTGAATTGGATACCAACTGCTGCGAGAACTCGATCCGGCCGCTGGCGGTCGGCCGGAAAAACTGGCTGCACATCGGCAGCGAACAAGCGGGCCCCGTGATCGCCGCCATCGTTTCCATCTTCGAGACCTGCCGGCGCTTGGCAATTAACCCGCGCGAATACCTCCTGGACGTGCTCCCCAAAATCGCCGACTGGCCCACCAGCCGTGTCGCTGAGTTGACCCCGATGGCGTGGAAGGCCTCCCGCCAATCTTCTTAATCACTTCCTTTCTGCCATCGCGGACCATCCCACGCCGGTCCGCCTCGCACCAATGCAGTTGGCTGGACGCTTACACTTGAGCCAACCAAAACCACACACGAGGGAAGTTGCGCCTCTGAAGAGAGCGTTGATGCGGATACCAGAAAGAATGCGATTTGCATGTGGACGACTGCGTGACGCATGGCGCTCACGAGGTGAAATGAGTTGCGATTGAGCGCGGCAGCTTCTGCTGCGCCTTAGATTGCGCCGCACGCGACAAACACCGGCCACACCACTGAACCCCAACCCTCAACCAGCTCGTACAGATTTCCTGGAGTGTAAAAAAGAGGCGACCCTTTCGAGTCGCCGTTGTCTAGCTTTTGAGTCGGGCCATCAATTCTTCGCCCGAGAGGTCAGTGGGCTGCTGATTGTCATTCAGTTTCGCCCATCGAACAAAACGAAAGGGTGCCACCCGGAGCAGTACAGCTTGTGCCAATCGCTCACCCGCATCATTGCCATCCGGAATGACCCAGACATGGCCTCCAGGCTTTACCAAGGCGGCGATTAGGTCCGCCTGCAATTCGGAGCAATCGGCTCCCATAGTGCTCACGACATTGGGCAGGCCATGCTGATGACACCACCAGACCGAGGTGAAACCCTCGACCACGATGAGCTCGTCAACCGGTCCCTTCACCCGATTCCCATTGTAAAGGAAATGCGACTTTCGGAATTCAAATGTCGTCCCGTCTCGCATCCTTTCTCCAGGAAACCGGTATCGTGGGTTCTCTTCGTCAATTGCGGCGTCATCTACCAAGCGGCCAGCGTATCCGATAAGGCGAGCCTGGTCGTCGTGAAGCGCGATTGCAATGCGGTCTTTGAGCATCCCCCGGGAGCACAATCCCAAACCGAAGTAGGCAATGGTTTCCGGTGAAAACCCCCGACCCAACAGATATGGGTGCTTCGTATCCAATCCCTTGAGCTCGAAGTCGAGCGGCGGATTTATGACCGACTTGAGTGCCGGCGGCGGCTCATCGTGCGTTTTGTGCGCTCGCGGCGCCATCTCCTTCCTTCCGGGCTTAGGCACATCAACGGCACTTCCCTTCTCCGGGCAGAATCGCTTTTGGAGTTCAAGAGCTACTCCTCGGAATGCCGCCCCGTCCTTGGCATCCACATTCGACATGAGGCACGCAAATTCGAGCACATTGCCCTTGGCCCCACAGCCAAAGCATTGAAAGATCCCACGCACCAAATGTGCTGAGAACGATGCAGAATTCCTCTTCCCATTATGCTTCGGCAGCGGACAGTAACCGAGATGCTGATCACCTCGACGCTTGACCTCCACCCCGTAGTGCTTGAGCACTTGTTCAAAATCCAAACGGTTGCGAAGTGATTTGAAGTCGATCCAGGTGCTCATTAATAGTCCTCCGGTAGAAGAATTGTTGTCACCGAACGATCGGCTTCGGTGATAATCCAGAATTTTATCTGAGTGGAAGTTCGGTATGCAGAGAACAGACGGCCGCCGTTTTTCAGAGCGTCGTCATTTGCATTCAAATCCTCCCTATCCAGCATTCCCCAATCGCCACGCAAATGGCGATTGAGTGCGTCTTTCATCTCACCATTCGCGATCGCTTGAAGCGCGTTCGGTGTAGCTACTAGTCGGCCGGGCGGAAACTTCGAATCCGCAACCAGCAGTGTCAACATATCCATGGAGATACTCCTCTTGTTTTGGGTGAGTTAAGGAACGATGTTCCAGTCTCATTAAAACAAAGCGGCGATCATCGCGTCAATGTGGAGAACCGACAGCATCATCGCGAAAGCCCGCTATCAAACAGCTAATGAAATGAGGTCTGGGCAGATTGCGCGATTGCCGCTATGAAGACCCTCGCACGTCAAGCACCTCCTCGCCGACAGTGCGCAAAAAAGCGAAATCTAGTGCCTCCTTTTCAACCAGCGTTTAATCCGCTCTTCGACCACTTCTTGACGTGTGCCATACTTCTGCCGAGAACACTTAATCACTATCCTTCGCCTACGACCAGGCTCGTCAATCGGTGGGAGAGCACGCGCGAGGAACGGCTAGCGATTCAGAAGGCGCGCACACAATTCGTAGTTCTCCAAGCCGGTAAAGTGAGCGCGAGTCAAGCTTCCCCCAAATTGTCGTTCAATGACCGCCGCATCCGCTTCACTGACCCGAAACGACAGAAATGTCCCCACGTTCCCAAATACAGCATCTCGTGTCTGCTCGGTCAATTGTCCGAGATACTGGTGCGCAAGCGTAAGAGAGAGCCGATATTTTCGAGCCTCCGACAACACACTGGCAAACGACTCCGTCGCAAACTGCGAAAATTCATCGGCGTATAGGAAAAAGTCTTCACGTTCATGAGCGGGAATGTCCGCTCGGGATAGGGCTGACAGCTCAAACGCTGTTACCAAGAGCGAGCCCAAGAGGCTACTGTGAGCCTCGCCGATGAGTCCCTTACTCAAATTGGCGATAAAGATGCGCTTTCGGTCCATCATGAACCGGAAGTTAATTTTCGTTCCGACTTGGCCCAGAACGTAGCGCAAGCCTGGAGCCATGAAGAGCTGCCCAACTTTGTTCTGTATAGGCCCAATGACCTCCTGGCGAAATCCTCTGTCGTAATTGCCGAACTCGTTGATCCAGAACGAGCGAACCATGGGGTCCTCTATCTGTCGTACCACCCAAGACCGGTAGCGTTCGTCGTACAGCATTCTTGAGACACCCAGCAGGCTGGTATTGTCGCACTGAGCGAGCGCTGCGACTGCGGCGTATAATACGTATTCGAGCCGTGGTCCCCAAGAATCTCCCCAGATCTTCTTAAATGCGGAAATTATTCCAGATGCAATCAGGTGCCAATTGCTTGTCGTCGCCCGAAATAGGTTTATCCCCAGCGAATCCTTCGAAGCCGGATTGAAATGGACAACATCGTTCGTACGTCCCGCCGGGATATAGTCGAGGATCTCCGAGGCCAAATCGCCATGCGGGTCGATGAGCCCGATTCCACGCCCAGCTGCGATGTCTTGGATAATCAGATTCCGCAATAAGGTCGACTTCCCTGATCCGGTTTGTCCAATAATGTAGACGTGCTGGCGCCTGGCTGCAGAATCAACACCAAACGGGATCTCCCCGCCCCATTCATGCCTGTGTCCGATGATGATGTTCTCGTCTGGTTCCATTCAAGCATACCCCCACTCCACGAGGTATGCTCGTCGCGCGGCCTTCAGACACGCAAAATGACGACATACGTTTTGTGCGAGTCGTCACGGTAGAGGGGGCGTGTCTGAAAACAACGAATGCAATTCTATTGTATCGTATTTGCTGGCTGAGGCACAACAACTTACAACACTTTAGTATCGTCACTTGCACGAGGCGGCGGATCCGGGCCGATCGCGCTCCGGCGTTTAGCCCGTCAATGTCCCGGCAGCATGGCCGACGTTCGATGAGCAGCGGATGCGACAAATTGCCGGCGAGGTCCGAGCAGGGAATCGAGCAGGGAGAAGTTCAGCGGGTGAACAGAAGGAAGACTTTTCACGGCGCGGCCGCAAGGCATCCACGCGGCAGTCGGGTGATGTCCGATGATTTATTCCTCGTCAGTCCGCGATGCGGACTTGCGGCGGCTCACCGGCGGGCGCGTGAGCAGCCGGCGAGCAGTCACGCCGACATTCGGCCAAGCAGTTTCGCCGCGCTTTTGAGCCGGGTTGGTGTCATCACCATTTTGGAGCTTTCACGATGCGAACATGCATTGCTTAGCTATCCGAGAAAGTTAGATACCCGACCGTACGACCTCACAGAATTTAGGTTTTCGTTTATGACGACTCTAGCTTCCTCGACGCTTTCGAATGGCTGTCAAGGTCCGTTTCAAAATTGTTTCCAAATTACTTCCCCGCAGGGCTTCAATACACTTACCACCAATTGTACCAGCAACGTCTTGCGGACTAACCTTTGCCAATGCAACGCAGTATGAATGAAGAAATATTCGGTCGGTATCGCACGTTCCGCTTACCGCTATTGCTGCCAGCCTCTCGGGTGGAAACTCAGAGTCAAAATTCTCGACGAGCGATCTTACAGCATCTGGTGACTGCAGCAGCAAAAACTCCGGGTAGTGTGACAAGAAGTACAACGCTTTGGTCCTTAACCCGAATCCCTCGTATTTGTCTATTGCAATGTCAATAAACTCATTTCTCAAGCGCTCTGCGTTCCCTATTAACTGCGAACGCAGATCACCGTACTTACTTTGATCAGAACTGTTCAAAAATGCTCGTGCAGTAAACATTTATTTCCGAACTTATCTAATAAGGATCCTTACACCCATAGCCATCAATCACCTCAACTAACGAACCCGGCCCCGGGTGATAATGACCACCCCACCCACTACGACGACTCCGCCAGCTAAATAGGTGCCCGTAACAAGTCCAGGATTAACAAACAGCCCCCCACCGAATGGTCTTGGCGGGCCAAATCCAAACGGGGGCAGTGTGCAGTTTTGCTGGAACGGTGGTCTATATGGAGGCAACAAAATAGGCACCGGCGCAGGTGGTGGTTCGGGTGGTGGTGGCGGCTTGCAAAAGCGCTCTCGCAGTCCGATGAGGCGTTCAAGCTCATGCTCATATTTAGGGTTCCACGCTTCGGTTTCGGCCAGTTCGTAAAGCTTGGCAATCTTTCGATCTAGCGCTTCGCAGTCCAACTTGTTCCACAGCCCGTTGGAGTCGTTCGCATTTACAGGGTTGTTGACGACCATTGAATACTGATTGGGGCCCTCCATCGTCACACGAGTGATTTCATCCAACGGAATTCCGTTTAGTTCAGCAAACCCGCCTTCCCCCAACGGGTCCCTATTTGGCCACTGCCGCCGACCCGACACGATTCCGTAGGCACATCGCTCGGAACTCGTTGCAATTCCGAGCGTCCGACGGTGGCGCGATGAATAGCGACCCGATGGCAGCTGACGAAAACCCCGGACGCGAGTTTTCAGAGGGGAGGTCTGTTTTGCGCGGGGACGGCAGCTCGGCGGCTGAACATCAGCAGCGGCTAAAAAAGTTGAGCAACCAGTCCCGTTCACGTCGCAGACCCTACGCCGGGGTGGGCCAATTTGGAAGCAGCTTTTGCCGCCTTTTGCCGCAAGCGCGGCAAGCGATTTGCCGCCCTTTGCCGGCTTTGAACAGTCTATCCGAGGCGATCTTTCCAGTAACCGGGCCGGCGCTTCATGTGCATGACGGCGACGATCCAGACGTGGTCGGGCTTCTCCAGGAAGATGACGGCGTAGGGGAACTGCGCGCTGAAGTAGCGGCGGGCGGGAGGATCAAACTTTCGGAAGCGCTGCGGGTCGGCACAGACGGTGCGCAGCAGACGGTCCATCTCGTGATAAAAGCGGATGCCCAGTTCAGCTTCGATCTGGGTGTAGTATTCGGCCGCCTCGGCCAACTCGGCGTCCGCTTCTGGATGAAGCAAATACCTCACAGGCCGGCGATCTTGCGAATGCGCGCCAGGGATTCTTCGAGCGGGATGCCTTCTACTTTGCCTTCCTCGATCTCTTTGATGCGCCGGTGGGCTTCGGTCTTCCACGCCGCCTCGATGTCGGGCTCGATCCCGCCATGACGGGCCAGGAGGATGCGGTCCACCAGCTCGGCCACGACGTCCGCAGGCAGGTGGCTGGTCTCTTCAACGATCTGGTCCAAGGTCATTGGCATGGAGGCCATCATACGCTTTTTGGGGTTGGGATTCAACGGGCGGTTCGGACGGTTTTGCAGATGCGGCCGGCGCGGTGGGTTGAGCCGTGGGATGACAGCGGGTGTGCACCTCCTGCAGCTGTTTGATGCTGACCTCGGTGTAGATGGCCGTGGTGTCGAGTTTCTCGTGCCCGAGGAGCTGCTGGATAAACCGGATGTCGGCGCCATTTTCCAGCATGTGGAGGGCGCAGCTGTGGCGCAGCACATGGCAGCAGCCTTTGCGTTTCAAGCCCGCCTGCTTGAGCCAGCCCGAGACCATGCGCGAGAGCACGTCGGGATTGAAGGCGTCGCCGTAGCCCGTGAGGAACAGCGCCTGCGTGCGCGTGTCCAGGCATAGCCGCGGCCGCACCTCCGCCAGGTAACGCTCCAGCCAGGCGATGGCCTGCAGGCCCATGGGCACGACCCGGTCTTTCTTTCCCTTCCCCTGCCGCACATGCACGGTGCGCCGCTCGGTGTTCACGTCGGGCAAGTCGAGCCGGCACAGCTCGGTGCGACGCATCCCGGTTGAGTAAAACAGTTCGAGCATCGCCCGGTCCCGGACTCCGAGCGGGTCGGTGACGTTGGGCACGGCCAGCAAGCGTTCGACTTCGGAGAACGACAGCACTTCCTGCGGCAGTCGTTTCTCCGGACGCGGCAGTTCCAGTTCGCTGGCCGGGTTGTGCAGAATGACGTTCTGGCGGGTGAGCCAGCGGAAGAAGTCTTTGACCGTGCCCAGCCGTTCGCGTTGCGTGCTCCAGCCCATGCGCTGGCCGTTGGCCTTTTGGTAGCGCCAGAGCCAGCGCTGGAACGTTTCGAGGATGGGGCGGGTGATTTGCGAGGCGCGTTGCAGATCGCGCTCCACCGCCCAGGTGAGGAAGAGTTTTAACGCGTGCCGGCGATGCTCAACCGTGGTGGCCGCGTAGTTGCGCGACGACAACGCCTCCAGGTAGGTGTCATGCCACAGGCCCAGGGCATCGGGTGCGCTGCGATCATACGGGTCGGCCTGGCGCTCGTTGCCACCGCGCTTTCCCCGCGCGCGCTGCGCCAGCTTCAGGGCTCCGGCGATTCCTTTGCGCATAAGTCAGTGACGAGTGGGGAGTGACGAGTGGAGGGTTTTCGGATTTCGAGGGTCGGATTTCGGATTTCGTCGCAGGCGCTACGTCTACGTTACGATCGGAGCGGGCGCACAGGCGTCCAGATGTGCGATCCCGTTACCCCGATAGTTCGCGCCCAAAGCGTTGCCGGCCAATGGCGCGGAGGGTATCGGCCCCGTTTTGTCACCCCCCGATACCGGCGCGCTTTCCCCCGATACCCCCCTCGAAAAAGCCGATACCGGGCGCTCGTAGGCATGGGAAAGTTTCGCTACGTCGATGAGACCGATGTGCGCCAGGGCCTCTGGCGCGTCCAGATCGAAGAGCGCTTCGTAGACGAACTGGCTGCCCAAGCGCCCGTGCCGCAGCGTCACGTATTCAAGCGCCACCAGCCGCTCCAGATGCACGATCACTTGCGTCAGGCTCCAGCCGCTGGCTTCACGCAGCTCTTTGCGACTAAAGGTGGCAGCGGCTTTCACGCTGCCACTCTTGCTTTTCAGCAAGGCCCGGATGTAACCGAGCAGCCGGCGCGTCTGCGGCGGCAGTTCGTCCAGCGACCGGGCCAGTACCTCGGGCGCCAGCTCGTTGGCCAGCGCAATGTCCGCCAACGTCACCTCAATGCAGCAGGCCGAGCCCGCTTGCCCGGCGGTCAGCACCTTCTTTTCCCGCTGATGCTGGTGCAAGAGCGCGATGGCATCGATGAGCGTCAGGTATTTTTCGTGATCCCGCCGATTGCGCGTGCGCTCGGTGGCAAAGGTCAGCCGGGGCGCGTAGGGATTGATGATTTCGACCGGCGCCAGCAACCGCTGCGCGTTGTGCAGCCGCCTGAGCAACTCTTTTCGCTCCTGGCGTGCCATGAGCCCGGCCAAGGTCCGTCGTTCCCGTTGCACCCGGTGAATGCGCTCGGTTTGTTCGGGCGTCTCGTCCACCGCCAGCGTCAGGCAACGATTTTGAAGCTCTTCGTCCAGATCCACCGCCGTGGTCGTCAGGAAGATCATGGCCGGCCCTTCCACGTGATACTCCTGCGTCACCATCTTGCCCGTTTGCGGGTCTTTGCCGGTCGAGGCAATGGTGAGCTCGCCTTCGCTCTGCAGCAGTTTTAACGCGTAGCTGGCCTTCTCCGCCCCGGCTTCCTCCACCACCGCCAGGATCTTGTGTTTCAGATTCGTCTCGCCCAGGTAGTAAAGGCTCTGGCCCGTCATGGCCGAGTATTTTATTCTTTCTTCCTCCGGGAAAAACGACAGCACGGCGTCCATCAGCGTGGTTTTACCCGCGGCGCTGGCGCTTTGGATGATGATGGCCAGCGGACGCTCCAGCTTGCGGCTGACGCACGCCAGGTAAGCCACGAGCGTGTTGGTCTCTTCGCCGATGATGCCCGATTGCCGAAACGCCTCGCGAAGGCGCTCGATGAGATTCGGGGCCGCAAGCCACTCCAGCGCTTCTTCGCGTTCCTCGGGGCTGAGCGTGACGAGCGGCGCGTTCTGTTCCTGAGGTTTTAAGAGTTCTGCCTGCGCTTGTTCAGCAGCCAGCAAGAGCCGACCCAGATCGCGCTTGAGCAGATCGGCTGTCAGGCCGGTTTCCTCGGCCGCCCGTTCGATGAACCGCCGACGTTCCACGTCTCGATTCAGATCGACCTGGTCCAGATGAAACAGGCCGTGCTCCGTGCCCGGCCGGCCCGGCACTCGCACGCGCAAAGTCACCTTCAAGCTGTCGGTGCCCAGCGTTTTCTCGAGCCCGGCCACTCGATACTCGCGCCCCTCCACCTCCAGGAACCAGGCGTCGCCGCGCGGCTCCAAACAGGCGGCGCCTGCACTTCCAGCGCCGGCCGGCCCGGCCGTCGCCGCTTCTTTTTTAGCCGCGGATTCTCCTAAGCTGCTAACACAAGCAGCTACTAAAAGAGGGGAGGGTACGGGCGTCGCACTCCTGATCGGCTCGGCCTTCGGCCCCGGAGCCGGTGGCGCCGCGGCCTGGCCGCCGCCAACCCACGCCGCGCCGTTTATGACCAATGCCAACGATTTGTCGGCCGGTTTTACTTTGCAGGCGTATTCGTTGGCGTCCATGCCGTGCGGGAACTTCACCCGAAAGACTTCAACCCCGCGTTGCCGGAACCGTTCCGCATCGCGTTGCGCGGCTCGTTCTCCCGCCTCGTCGGCATCGTAAGCAAGGCGCACCCGCTTCACGCTCTTGAGCGCTTCCCACAACTCGTCGGTAAACCCTTCCGTGCCAAAAAGGGCCATCGCGTTGGGAAAACCATGGGCGCAGAACGTCAGCGCATCGAACACGGCTTCACAGAGGATGATTTCGTCCGCGGGTAAGCACTGCCTGTTAAATAACCCACGGTGCGGACCCGGCGGATACAGGTGCTTCATTATGCCCGGCGTCACCCGACGGCCGTAGAAGCTCACGACGTTTCCTGCAAGGGGCCCACTGGTGGCCTGCGCGGCTCGCGCCTCGCACTCGTGGAATGGCACCACGATGCACCCATTAAAATGTTCGTGGCCGCTCTCGCGCCACACACCCAGTTGCGTCAGGCGCGTGCGCAGCCGTTCCCCTTCCTGCCGATTCTTGTCCGGCAACCGCAGCCCCAGCGTCCGATCGGCAAAGCCCAGTTGATAACGGTCGATGAGCGCCTCGTCGTCGAGGCATCGGGTGGCCAGATATGCTCGCGCCGCCGGCGATTCCTTCAGCTTTTGGTGATAGTAGGCCGCCACCTGGCCCAGAAGCGCCGCGTCGTCCGCCTCGACGTCCAGCGGACACGGCAGCCGCGGAATGGTGGCCACCTTCAACGGGCCCGAAGACTGTCCGGCGGGGGTGAACACCGCCCGGCCGCCGGCTCTGAGCAACTCGTAGGCGTGCCGAAAACTCACGCCGTCGTGATATTGCACGAACTGGATCGGGTTGCCGCCTTTGCCGCAGCTCATGCAGTGGAAGAGCCCCTTGCTCGGCGTCACAATGAAGTTGGGCGTTTCCTTGTCCGCATGGAACGGACACAGCCCGCACCAGTCCTTCGTTCCATGCCGTTTCAACTCGATGCCGCGGCTTTGCACCAGGGCCACCAGATCCGTCTCGCGTTTGACGCGCTCAATCTCCTCTTCGGGAATGCGCATGAAGTGATGGGTTAGGAGTGGGCAGTGGAGAGTGGCCAGGCGCTGTGCAGCGCAGAGAGCACGCGGCGCGTGTCCAGATGCGAGTAACCCCACGTCCATTGGCCAGTCTCAGGATGGACGTCGCCGCGCAGGCCATCGGTCTCCATCAGGCGCGACCAGCACCAGCGCGCTTCCACGGGGGAGCCAAGGGCCAAGGTCAGGAGCGCCTGGCCATCGTCCGCCCAGCCGCAGAGGTTTTGCAGCCAGTCTTCCCAGCCGTGTTGATACGCCTCCCGGATGAGCAATCGCCCCAGGGCCGCAAGCTCAGCCTCGACTCCGCAGGCCAGCGCCCACCGTTCCCAGTCGTCCCATGGATAATGACCGAAGGCGCACGCGCAGACGTCGAAGGCGGGATTGAGTTTCGGGGGCGGTTGAAGCTGAGTTTGGCCCGCAAGCGTCAAGCCGGAAGTGGGGGATTTCTTGCGTTTCGGAACCACGCCGCACAATATGAAGTATAGTTCAGTTTGACTGCAACCAATTTCTTTATCCAACCATGAACTCCTTTCCCCGCGGTTACAGTGACCTCATGGCTGGCCGACCTCCAACCAAAGATGCCCCGCCCTTCGGCGCAAAGCTGGCAGAACTGCGCAAGTTGCGCGGCCTGACCCAGCCCCAACTGGCCCAGGAACTGGGCGTGTCCCTGGACATGCTGATTTACTACGAACGCCGCGCCACCAATCCGAGCGCCGACTTCGTCAAGAAGTCCGCCGCGTTCTTCAATGTCAGCGCCGACGACCTGCTCGGACACTCCGTTCAGAGCAAACGCAAGTCAGGCCCCCCCTCCGCGTTGGAACAACGCCTGGCCGCAGTCCGCCAACTGCCCCGCGATAAACAGAAGCTCGTCCTCCAGGTGCTCGACACCTTCCTGCGCGACGCTCAGCAGGCCAAAGCCTGAGCGGCTTGTCCCTCTGCTCCGGTTCTCCCGCCAGCACTCACGCCGTCATTTGGCCCGGCAGATTCCTCGCCTCCTCGCGGGGGGTCGGTGTCGTCGCCTACAACTCGAAAACATCGCGATGTCCAGCGCCCCCGGGTTTCCAGTCAAATGTCAACTGTCTGGTGCCACCCCACTGACCCTATTGACTCTCCTTGGTCTCAACAAAGTTGCCTGTCTTTTTGTCCTGAAGAATTATGAGTGTAGTAATGTGGTTGGATCCGGAAGGATTAAGCCGCTGACTTAACCCATCTCCATAGTCGTACAAGTGTACTATGACTTTCTCCGCGGATTGCCAGTGAATATCCCACGTCAGGTCTGATCCGACGACAACATACCTGCTCGAGAAAAGGGTGACCTTGTTAGTGCGATACCCATGACCAATCCACACATCAACTAGTTTTGATGTTTTCTGGATATATTGACGCCCAAATGCTCCGTGAATCGTTAAACACAGCCGCTCACTTCCATTGGGACATGGAACACCCGGAGCTCCGGTGCTGATGTAAGTTCGAGTGCAAGCCGAGAAAGTGCCAGCAATGGCCATTATGCTGCCAATGAGAATTCCGCGTATCACGATTCGTGAGAAATTCATCGCTTCTTAGCAACTGAAAGCCAGTTTTTCAACGGGCTCAGGCGACTAAGTATAGTCGCCATCGTCGCAAGCTATAGCTCAACGAATGTTCTCAACACCTCCACCCATGATTAAGCGCCAAATCCAGTGGTCAGTATCATCATCGTTCCAGCGCCTATGCGGAGGAATCGGGTATCCCTGATCGCCTAACATCTTATCACACCTCTTTTGGCAATCAGTCACAAAAGGGATGGGCCCGATCACTGGATTCACACATTCGCGACAATGATTCATAATACCACTTTCGTTTCCTTCACTGCCGGGCACCTGCGTGCACTCGGTATCACCGTCGGTGTAATAATCGTCGTCCACAATGGAACCTGGAACGGTGCTACCGTTGCCAATCGGGCCGGCATCGGTCTCCTCGGAAGTCTCATCAGATCCAGACGAGCCTTCCATGCCGCAAGAGTGGCGAGAAATGGGGCTGCGATCGTCCCAGAGATATGCGTGTCTACCGAATCCATCGAAAGGAAAACCTACCGTTCGGCGTGTGCAGACCCAAACTGCCAGCCCAAAAGCATCAAGTTTATTAATCGGCCCGTTTTGAACATAGGTGTAAAGACGGACCCTATTCAAAGTTCCGCGAATGCGCCTCGCCAGTTTTCTAAAGCCGAGTTCCCCAATCGGGTCCCTATTTGGCCACCGCTGGAGGTTTGGTTCGTAATAGCGGTAGAGATAATACGATAGCCCAGACGCGGCGTGAAATTCCTTGCTCGAGAATCGATACAAGTTGGCCTCCGCTTTAGGACCCGTCACTGCTAGTGTGTTCCCGAACGGATCGTAAATATAACGTGCAACGACGGCTTGGTTTGTATCCACCAAGCATGTCACGTTACCATTGGCGTCGCCCGTGTAATAAACATTGGGACGGAGATCCCCCGGCGTTCCGTGCTCAGTCCGCGCCAGCAATCCGCCAATACCTCCGGCACCTTGCAGGCTACCACTCAAGTCCTTTCCTCGGGTAAAGGTCACTTTTGGGAGATTGAACTGGTCCCTCTCTTGAACGACGAGGTTACCATCGTAGACATAGCGCACTTCGGTCGACAGGACCCAAGCGCTACTGCGCCATTCATATTCCCGGCGAATCCGCCGGCGCATTTTGCCGTCATACGCAAACTCGCTCTTCCACGAGTTTGTAACTGTTATACTGGTTAATTGGTTTTCGTCGTCATAAGCCAGCCCCCGGAGACCGTCAAAGATTAGGTTCCCATTTGAATCATACTGGAAGCTCGCGGTCGCAGGCAGGTACACTGTAACGATGTTGGTGTCCCCTCGCGCCGAACTGTCAGTCCCGACGGCCGTGAAAATGTTATATCCGTTGGTCAGTGCGAGGTTTGTCCGGCTAAAGCTGTTGTCGGCATAGCGGTCCGCCGACAAACCCGTGCCACCATTGGTTTTCACGGTCACGCTGGTTGCCACACCGTGCGTCACGCCAGCCACGGTCAGATTACCGCTGCGCGTCGCGTTCGAGAGCTGGTTCAGAGTATTCACCGTGAATGCCTGGACTAACGCATTGTTGGTGCGCCAGTTCAAATTACCAGCTGCATCATAGGCATAACCGAAGCGTTCATGCCAGCGATTTGTTGTGCCCCCAGATTCTATGCCGGTGGCGTCAACCAGCTGCCCGAGTGCATCGTAGCTGTAATCCACGTAATCGCCCTCTTTACGCGTCTGTTTGGTGCGCTGGTCCAAGCCGTTGTACTCGTATATGTGCCTGTTAAGCAGCGTGCCGTCGTTCTTGCGGACATACGTTTCGAGCCATCGACCCAGGCTGTCGAAGTGGTTGGTAATCATGACACCGCCGGGCAGCGATAGCCTGCGGATCAGTCCCGCCGGAGAGGGTGCGGGATCATAGAATTCCGTTTCCGCTTTGAGACCGGGGTGATACTGATAACCAAAAGCCCCCACGCCCGAAGTGACGTTTGTCAAACGCCCAATCACGTCGTACGCATACGAAACCGACCACGACGGGCCGTTGGGTTGCTCAACGTTAAGCACGGCTCTAAGGCGGTTGGTCGTATAGGTGTAAGTCACGGAATCGTCGGACCATGGCCCATCTTCACTTTGGACCGCCCCAAACGCGGCATATGCGTAGGTGGTGGTGCCAATCCCATCCGTCATTGTGCTGAGTCGGCTGTTGGCGTCGTATGTTAGCGTAACATCCTGACTGCTCGGGTAGTTCACCGATGTCAGATTTCCCACCGAATCGTAGAAGTAGCTCGTCGTGCCCTTCGCCGGAGTCCAACGGTTGGTCAAACGTCCGTTGGCATCGTAAGCATAGCGAAACATCTCGGCACTGGCGTGATCCACCTTATTGGTCACCTGGCCGTATTGGTCGTAATTCCACGTGGTTATCTGCGATTTGCCGTCCTCTAATCTCGCCAATTCTCCAGCCAGCGTGTAGGCGAAGGCGTTGGTCACTAGCGCCACTCCAGTCGCGTCGAAATGCACTTCATTGGTTTTCCGGCCGAGGAAATCATAGGCCATGGCAACTCGCTCGCCGTAAATCGTTTCATCGCTCCAGTCATGCTGACACGGATCGCTGAAATCATAATTGACGGTGGCATGTTCGGTGTATCTTGCTACGGGAGCTGCAACATCGTTCGTGTAGTCAAATCGATCCAGCCAACCGACAAAATCTCGTTCACATTCGATCACTCCGTCTCGTGTTCGATAAGTCATCCGGCCGAGTGCGTCGTAGCCCATCGAATGTTCGGCTCCATTCAGGTCTACCGATCGCACGATTCGACCTTCGTGATCAAATGCATTCAAGAAAACGCGCCCAAAGGCGTTGGTGGCAGAATAGAGAAGTCCATCTACCGTGTACCAATTGGTCACGGCGACTCCAGCACCGTCGGTCACGCGAATAACCTCGCCTCCTGTTCCGTAGGCATTCTCGCTCCAGCTGCCGCCAGGCAATGTTGTTCGGATGCGCCGGCCGGCGTTGTCGTAGGTATAGCTGGTCGTATTCCCGCTTGGATCGGTCACGCTATTGAGACTGCCGCAGTCGCAATAGGAATATGCCGTCACATTGTTGTTGGCGTTGGTGAAATACAGCAAATCACGGAAACCGTTGTGTACATAGCTGTTGACAAAACCCAAACGGTCGCTTACTCGGAGCAAATCAAGATTCGTATACGTATAAGATATTGTACCTCGCAAATCCTTGGAGCTAACTATGCGCCAGAGGAGATCGTAAGAGTTGGTCAAGGCGTGCCCGCGCTCGTCCGTGTGTGTCAAAACCATACCGTTGGTGTAGCTAAATGTACTGGTGCGATAATTCGTAGTACCGTCGGTATCAGTGACACTCTGAATGAATCCATTGCCATCGTAAGCATAGTCGGTCACCCAACCCGACGGCCGAGTCGTCTTGCTCAAGCGCCGGCCGCTGTACTCATGGACCGTTAACTCCCCCAGAGCGTTTTCGTTCGTGACAACCAGTCCGACGCTATCGATGACATTCCTGCTGACCATTTCGCCATTGCGCACGTGCTCAATCATTGTGTGATGAAAGGGCATCGCTCCATAACTAAACTCATTGCTTCGCCACGCCGTCTGATAGGTATCTACGAGATCGAACGGATCGAGACCAATCCGCGTCCAGTTTTCTAGCGAGGAAGAAATAGTACCCGAACCTATATTGCGTGCAGTGTATCGAACATGCCAGTCACCACTGGCAGAGCGGGACGCCGTCATTTGCGGAAGACGCGATTCGCCTTCGAATTCTCGCCCGTGTTCCTCTTTGCTAGGAAAGTCGTACCAAATCATCGCACCCTGCGTGGCGCCGTCTGCTCGTTCGCTCGGTGCTCGTTCCACGGTATGAGAGATTCCAATCAACGCACTGTTGCTCTCGGAGTAGCCTTTGAGCCAATGAGTGCTCCAACCCAACTGATAATCGTTGGTAGTCAAATTGGCGGGGTTAAACGTCGCAGGTTGGTTAGTGAGTGCCGTGCGAATGCCCGACGGTAGATTCGGGTATTGCAGTGGCCCCCAAAAGAAGGTATTACGCGAGCCAAAATTGTTCGTTTGCAGTTTTTCACTCAGCGAATTTGCAGCCAAATATGCTGCCAGCGACATGCTTTCGCTGATCGCAGTCGGCCAGACCGTGACGGCAGGATCGTATCCGGCTAGATACAAATAGTTGCGCAATCCTAGTTCTTCGACTCGCAGGGCATTCCAGCCATTGGTGCCGTAATAATGAAATCTTGTCGTGCCGTAGGGAGTAACCAGATGGGACACCCGATTGCTAGAGTCGTAGACCATACCAGACGTCAACCCGATGGCGTCAGTAATGTTGGTTAGCATTCCATCGCTGTTGTACGACAGGCGATTGGTTAGTCCGAAGGGTCCACGGACCTCAGAGATCAAACCTAAATAGTTAACGTTTGTCGTATAGCTAAACGATGTCGTGTTTCCATCGAGCTCTGTGACCTGATTTAGTCGGATGGAGTTAGTTCCGCCACCACCGTTTGTCGTGTACGTGTAGGAGAAGGACATCTCATTGCCGAGCACGTCGACCTTCTCACTCAGAAAGCAAAACTGATGACCGTTCATCGTCACCCATGAACTATAGACGTTAGTTGATCCGTCTGGAAATGTAAGAGCGTACCCACTACTCGTTGCAGAAAGGTAGGTTGCAGATACGTAATCCATACGGTCCTTGTGATAGATGCGGGCGCTGCCGTCGCCGAGAAACAGATAAACACTGTCCGCGGGACTGCTTAGTTCGTAGATGTACGAGCGCCAAGGAGTTTCCCAGTTCTTACCAAGGCCGAAAATGGCGGGTTGCGCAGTGTTCGTACTGCCGGTGGGTCCCGGACTCCCCTTGTAATGGACTTCAAAGCCAACCTCACCGCCACGCGAGGTTCGGTAGAACATCGGCTTATCCCCCAAGAACAGACTTAGATGCGGGTTATGAACCCACCAAGTTGCCAAGCCGGCAGGACAACATTCTCCCGAACCGTTGCCCCCGGCCCCGCCATTTCCATTTCCGCTGCCGCCGCCGGACCCACCGCCACACCGCACTCGGCATGTTGGCAGCCCACCGGTGCTGGGCATTGCGGCGCCTGTCCCCAACGTGTATCCGGGAGGATTTCCACTTCCGGACCCGCCGCTTCCAGACGCTCCACCACTTGGGCAGAACGGTCCAGCATCGTTGGGATTTGCGCCACATTTCCATCCGACGCAGGACCAACTGGTGTTCGGTCCACAAAGGTATCCCCAGGTTATCAAGCCCGGACAATCGGGCGGAACAAACCCGAAGCTCAACGTGTCAGCGACGAGAAGTCCCGTGCTCGAAAACAGGACGAGGACAAGTAGCAAATGTCCGACTCCTGAAACAGGTGAGTGGCGATTGAATGTGGCGCCCGCAGCCATCGTGGAATTTACTTGGGTTTTCATTTTCCTCTTCAAAAATTCACGGCACGTTGTTTCCGTTCTTGGGCTTCGTTATCCACACGCGGAACCCCTGGTCTCCCGCGCTCTGCCAGTTGGACTCACCCGAGTCAAGCGATCCATTGCCGTTCAGATCTTCCCAATAATCCGGCCAGCCGTCAGTGTCATAGTCCAGGGGCAGGCCATTGGCGTCCGTCGCCACGTAGTGGTAACCGAGATCAACCACAGTGTTTGTTTCCTTCACTTGATTTGTAGTGCATGTAAAATGGTAAAGCGTCAGGTAGTTGGCGTTGGTGCTACCACCCGAATAGCTGCCAACGGTGCCCGTCGTATTGCGCAGCGGATTGTGGCTGGTCAGATTGGTAGGCAGGTAGAACCGGCCCAATGTGCCTACCTGATAAGAAATATTGGTGACGCTGAGCTTGATATCCGTCGATTGCGTGGGCGTGAGCCTCGTCGCATTCGTCGTGTATCCGTTGTAGCTGTGCGTCACCGTCGCGTCCTGGGTCGCGATAGTCGCATCATCAAACAAATTGTTATGGAATATCCACGTCCCCCCATTCGCTTGGGCGAAGTTGTGACTGCCACCTCGGACGGTGCAATTACGAACGCTCGGACTGATGGTCTCCGCGTCGTCGAGAATGTTTAGTCCTGATCGATTGAGCAGACAATTGGTCAGAGCAATCGTCGGGCGATAGCACCAGATATCGCCGTTGTGAAACTCCGAGTCACGAATTGAGTGACTGCCAGTATCGTTGGCCCCATAGGTGTAGAAGTTCTCACCGCCGGCGGCATGAGTGGACCAGTGGGTGAAACGTGCGGAAACATAGGAAGGCGCACCGCTGGATGGAAGGGCGGTCAGCACGCGCAATTCGGCCGCCGATGTGGCCCAGTTCGTCGTCGCCTGCTCCTGGACAAGATTGTATCGGACAATTTGGTTGGGGCGATCGGGAGTCCCTTCGCTGTAGAAGTGTGCCGCGGTCCCGATTCCAATCCCGAAACTATCGACGCTGCGCGTTCCTAGCGCCACACCATTTGACGCCGTTAATGTCGCATTCGTGAGGTTCAAGCCGCCAATCACATAGTCCAGTGGATAGTAGTGGTATCCTAGATCAATGGAGTCCGTATCTCGCTGGGCTTGGGGCGTCAGATCGAGGTTGTTGGTGTATGGATTGGCCGGTCCCAACACAATCGGCGGGTAGGTCGTCGCTTTGCGTAGATCCGCGAGCAGTTCCGCTGGAACATTTGTTGTGCCAATGTTGCGATAGGCGCTGTTGGTGGCCAGATAGTGGCTACCCGCCCCCACCGTCTGGAATACCGTATTGGTGGTCACGACGACCAAGTTTGTGGTCCGCATGCTCGTATCCCCCCAATTTGTCATATGCACGAGCAGCGAGTTGGTCAGGACCAACGTTCCATTCTCGTAGGGGTCGCCGGTCAGAGCGGCACACTGGTGGACTGTGATGTTACGCCCAAGGAACTTGAAGCCACTTCCGCCGTAAGCCACGTTGCTTATGGAGTAGAACAGGCCGTTATCCACAGTCGCCTGCACGCCAGAGCCAGTTGGTACTAAAGCTTTCTGGCAAAACGCGAACTGTCCGTTTCGTACCGTGAATGTTTGTTCAATGACAATTATTCTTCACTTCAGTGACAACTAAAAATCACTGTGCTGCCGGTATGGTTTTGGTTGGTTGATGGTCCAGACCCTCTGGGCCAACCCCTTCGGCGGAACGGAGTCCCCTGGAGCCGAAGGCGACA
>JBGATF010000036.1:0-98863 GCA_044229355.1 Limisphaerales bacterium | reverse complement strand
GGGCCAGCTTGACCAGACCATAACGTTTGGGTTGACCGGCGGTGGATTGCGTGGATTTCTTTAGGTTGTAGTTCATACGGCTGGCAGCGTGTTCCTCGAGTGAGGGCGCCTGCCAGCTTCTTCATGTCATCTACCTACCGTGCTCGGTTCACGGCTCGTGAGCAGGTCCGTGAGGAACAAGCAGCTCCCCAGGAACCTTGAAGCAGGGCGCGCTGCGGAGAGCGCGCCCTACCCTCGGCGTGCAACGCCGCTGTGGATTCACGCTCGCAGCGCCTCACTGAACCACAACTTCCGTGGCCCCAGGCGGCACGGGCGTTTCGGACGTCCGCCCGCCGGGCCAGCGCACGATCACCGAAGTGGGCGTCTCCGCGCAGGTGAGGATCGGCGACAGGCTGTCTTGAGACCAATACCCTGAGCCGGCGTGAATCTCCACGGCCGGTCCGAGGCGCGGACCTGATTTCACGCGCAAGGTCGCTCCGATGCCATCCGGGTTGGACACCGGCCCTTGGACCGTGACCCGAAGGCCCGGCTTGGCGGTTTGATTTTTCAGCAGCCGGGTTTGTGCCCCGTTCTGGCTGACGACCAGGTCCACGCGGCCGTCTCGATCGAAGTCGCCTGCCGCCAAACTGCGCTGCTCGCCGTCCACGCGGAGACCCGATTGAACCGGGCTCAGGGACACCAGCTTTCCGCCACCAACGCCGCGCAGGATTAATCCGCGCCCGGCATCGAGTCGGGAGATTTCCGGCTGCACGGCGAAGAAGTTTTGGCCGAGGGCGAGATCAAGCCAGCCGTCTCCGTCGAAGTCGGCGGCGGCGATGCCGAACACCGGCGTCCACTGGGCTTCGTCCGGAAGCGGGAGCGGGACGAACTGATCGCCGCGGTTGAAAAAAACGGTCGAAACGAGGGTTGTGGCGCGGACTTCCGACGGATGGTAGCCAGTTCGCTGGATCAGCTCCGAGACCGGCGCCGCACTGAAGGCCTTCTGGGTTTTGTAGAATTCCGGCAGCATCGGGATGGATCCGGCGAGCGCCGGCAGAGTGCGCCGGGAGACGAGCGCGCGGATTTCGGGCGCTTCGACTGCCTCCAGCAGGTCGGTGAGGCCGCGTCCGCCGATCTCGCCGTAGTAAAGGCGCACCGGCTGGGTTGGGGATGCGCGGTAGGGCGAGTTCAGCCCCCAGTTGCCGGCCACCAGATCCATGCGTCCATCGCCATCGAGATCCACGGCCGTCACGCTGTTCCACCATCCGGTATGCTCGGCGAAACCCAGTTCCCGGGTGATTTCTGCGAGCTGACCCTTTTGGTTTTTGAAGACCCGCACGGGCCCCCATTCGCACGCCAGGACCAATTCCGGCCAGCCGTCCCCGTCGAGATCCGTCCACACCGCGCCGCTGACGAGGCCGACATCGGAAAGCGCGGGCGCATTGACTTCGTCCAGCGACAGCCGGCCGTTCTCCTGACGGAAAAGGGCGGACCGCGCGGGGAACGGGTACGCGCCGGGCCGAACCCGGCCGCCAACGAACACGTCGAGATCCCCGTCGCCATCGTAGTCGGCGACTGCGATCGGGCCGGCGGATGATTTCTCGCCGGGCACGCCTGCGACGGGCTCGCCCGTGACGCGTTGGGCGGGATCGATTCTCCACGCGAAGACCTGCAAGCCCGGCCCGTCGGGAGTGGCCGTTGCCTCGTAGCTGGCAACCGCCGTGAGCAGGCGTCGCTCGCCGCCGGCGGTGACCCAGCCCGCGAGCCCGGCGGTGTCGTCGGGGACCGTCCCGTTTACGCTCAGGCGGCGGAACACGCCGTTGGTCTGACCGAGGAGCACGGCGACTTGTCCTTCCCGACCGGAGCCCGCCGCAAAATCGGGCAGGCCATCGCCGTTCAAATCGAGCCAGGCCACGCCGGGTCCGAGGCTGCTGTATTGGCGATGGAGCAGCGGCTGGCGCGCGTAATCGTCGAACAATTCCTCGCGGTGGAAATGTTGAAAGGCGGCCGCGGCCACTTCGGCGAAGAGAGGGACAGGTTGCGCGGCAGGCTCCTCGCGCGCGGCGGACCCGGCGGCCGCCTCGGAGATCTCGTAGGTGTAATTCGGATCCACGTTCGTCAGCAGCGATCGTCGGCCGCTCCGCCAGAGCACCTCGAGCGATGGGTTTGGCCGGCCGGATGCGGGAGCGGCGGCGCCGGCCGCGAACACGCGGGCCGGTTCGTCGCCGGAAAGATAGCGTCCACCGCTGATCATCTCCTGGCTCTGCACGGCGACCGGGCCGCCACGGTAACGCACGCGGGCGCCGATGCCCTGTCCGTTGGGCGGGAGCCCGCGCAGGTGAACTGCGATTCGCGGGGCGGCGCTGGTGTTGCGATAAAAGAGCGGCGCGGCGTTGAACGTGTTGATCACCACGTCGAGATCGCCATCACGGTCCAAGTCGGCCAGGGCGATGCCGTGCGAGATTTTTCGGGAGTTGAAGTGCCACGCCTCGGCGCTGTCCGCAAAGGTCCGATCGCCGCGGTTGCGAAACGCGGCGTTGGGAGTGTCAAAGCGTGGATAAAGCAGCAGATTGGTCCTCGCCTGGGCGGGCGTGAGCCGGCCCATCGCCCGCACCCGCGCGAGCACATCGCGATCCTGGACATCGAAGACATTGCCGTTGGCGACGAGCAGATCTTCATAGCCGTCGAGATCGACATCGAGGAAGACCCCTTGCCAGGACCAGTCCGAGGCCTGGACTCCGCTGAACTGCGCGATCTCGGCGTAGGTGCCGTCGCCCCGGTTCCAGAAAAGGGTGTTGCGCGCGACCTCCGGCCGGTTGTCGAAGCTGCCGGGCTGGGAGAACACGGGCTGGAAGCCCAGCACCTGGCGCAAACGCCGGGTGTGCTCGCGGCTCATCATCTCCACCACAAAAAAGTCGAGCCGCCCGTCCCGATCGATGTCGGCAAAATCGACGCCCATGGCGGCGTAGCTCTGCTGCCGGACCGAAAGCTTGGACAGCAGGCGAAAATGGCCGCGGCCGTCGTTGATCCAAATCCGGTCCACGGTTTGGAAATCATTGCACACGTAAATGTCCGGGAAACCGTCCTCGTTGATGTCGCGGATTTGCACGCCGAGCCCGAAGTCCCAGGGTGGAGGCATGGGCTGGCCGCGTTCGTCGAGAAACCACTCCGAGTTCCAGGGCACCGGCGAGAAGCGTCCGTGGCCGTCGTTGCGGTAGAGCACGTCCACTTCGCCGACTTCTTCGAGCCGGCCGTTGACGACCCGCAGCCGGTCGGCGTAGGGGCCGACGACCTTCCATTCGCCATTGACCTGCTTGAGGTCCGCGCGCCCGCCGCCGCGGAGGATGGCCTGGGCGCCGTAATTCGCCACGTAGAGATCGAGGTCGCCGTCGCCATCCACGTCGCCGAGCGCCAGCCCGAGACTGCCGGTGCGGGACGCGAGGCCGGCTTCGTCGGTGACATCGCGGAACCGGCCATCGCCTTCGTTGCGCAGACAATGGGTTCCCTGGCCCAGGCTGTTGACGATGAGGTCGAGGTCGCCGTCCCCGTCCAGATCGGCGAACACGGCGCCGCTCGATGCCCAACCTGCGCCGGCCACACCCGCTGCGGCAGTGACATCGGTGAACTTCCAATTGCCAAGGTTGCGATACAGGGCGTTCGTGCCTCCGATGCCGCAGAAGTAGACGTCGCACCAACCGTCGCCGTCGTAGTCGCCGAGGGCCACGCCGGAGCCTTCCATGAAATTGTTGTTCTCGACGATGCGCTGCTCGCTGAGCGCGTTGACGAAGAAAACACCCAGGCGCGCGGGATCGATCTCCTCGAAGCCGGCCTCGCCCCGGGCCGGGACGGAGAGCGGCGCGCGCCGGCCGCCGTCGATAGATTCCCAACGAAGATCCGCGGCTGTCGCCGGGTGGGTGGCGAGCCCGAGCCCAAGAATCGCTGCGCCGAGACAGGCGCTGGCCGCGGGCTCGATTCCGGAGCCATCGAACGGGGGTGAAGAACGGATCCCGAATCGATCCCGGGAGAACTCCCTCCTGCCTTGCGCTCTCGCACCCCAGCGCTTCTGCGTTGTTGCCTGCCCCCTCATGCCAGTTACGCTTCCGGTTAACCCGCTGAACCTCCCGGCCAGTCGTTCGTGGGTGGCCCGAGCCAACCAGGTTCAAGGCTGTTTAATCCAAGCCTTCCGCCCCGCGGAGCGTGCCGGAGTTGGCGCATCGCTCGGCGGGTTATTGGTTCGCAACGGTTGACGTCTTCGACGTGGCACGAAGGTTCCGAGTTGTGCGGCCAGGTCGAGCCGCTGCGGGCTGAAAGCCCGCGCTCCGGGGGAGTCAGACCACCTCGCAACGACCGTGTCCGCGTGGACATGAGATCGGTTGTGGGCGCCTCGACGTTCACAGGCCAGGAAATTCAAACCGTGGCCGGGTCGGGATGAACCCACGGGGCGCGGTAAGGCCGGGCGAGCATCGCGTTGGCGGCATCGTCGTTGGCCACGCGGCCGGCCGCATTGTCCCACGTGAGACTGCGTCCGACTTTCATCGAGAGATTCGCCAATTGGCAGGCCGAGGAGGAGATGTGGCCCTGCTCGATGTCGGCCACGGGACGGCCGCGCGACGCGACGGCGGCGAGCCAATCGCGCATGTGTCCGCGAATGGCCGAGGCGACGTGGCGTTCGAGATCTTTCTCCGTCCGGTCCTCGGGATACTTCTCGTACTCGAAAAGTGCTTCGCCTTTGAGCGAGGCCTCGGCCTTGCCGCGAGGGTAGAAGTCGTAGCTGTTGACGCTGGCTTTGAGCGTGCCTTTGTCGCCGTAAAGAATCGCGGCCCACGGATATTTCGGATCCGGCGCGTCGCCCCAGGTGCGGTGGGTCCAGACGACGTTCAGCTCGGGAAACTCGAACAGGGCCGTCTGCGTATCCGAGATGTTGGCCCGGCTCTTTTTGTCGACGAAGATTCCGCCGGTGGAGCTGACGCGCGTGGGGGCGCCGAGGTCGAGCATCCAGCGAGTCATGTCGAGCATGTGCACGCACATGTCGCCGACGATGCCATTGCCGTATTCCATGAAGGCGCGCCAACCGCGCGGGTGCACCAGCTTGTTGTAGGGCAATAGCGGCGCCGGGCCGGTCCACATCTCGTAGTCGAGCGATTCGGGCGGCGTGGCGTCCGGCGGATTCTCGCGGGCGCGCATGTGGTAATAGCAGCAAATCTCGACATGGGAGACCTTGCCGAGCAAACCGGCCTGAACGACGCGTTCGCGGGCTTCGATCAAGTGAGGTGTGCTGCGGCGCTGGGTGCCGATTTGGACCACGCGCTTGTATTTGCGGGCGGCCGCCAGGATCGCCTGGCCTTCGACGACGTCGACTCCGACGGGCTTCTGGCAGTAGACATCCGCTCCGGACTTGATGGCTTCGATGGCCGGGAGGGCGTGCCAATGGTCCGGCGTGCCGACGAGAACGAGGTCGAGGTCCTTTTCGCGGAGCATTTCCCGGTAGTCGGCGTAGGTGCGCGGCTTCTTTTTTGAAGCCTGGCGCGAGGCCACCAGGTCGGCGGCGTCGGCGAGCATCTTCTTGTCGACGTCACAGAGGGAGACAACCTCGACGGGCGCGACCTGGATGAGGCGGAGAAGGTCGGCTTTGCCGTACCAGCCGGTGCCGATCAGGCCCACGCGTTTGCCGGCCCCGATGGCGGCTGCGTCGGCGCCGAGTCCGCGCCAGGGGGTGGCCAGGGCGAACGTGGACACGGCGGAAGACGCGAGAAATTGTCGGCGGTTCATGGCCCTGTTAAGCCACAAGCCCGGCCGAAAGACAAGCTTGGTGGGGAGGGGGCGAACCAAGCTTTCGGAAATCCGGCGCGTAGCGCCCTGTCTGCGCGCGGTGCAGGCTGGAACCAGGCTAGTGGCGTTGGAGCTGAATCCCAATATCGCTCCATCTGGGCGTCACGGGGTCAGCAGAAACGCTGGATAGTCCGGAGGGTGCAAACTGGCGGCGACGAGAACCTTTCTGAGCCTGAGCAATTCGGGTCGATTCAGCCGTAGACGCAGCACGGTGGCACGTCCTTTTGCCGTTAGACCCACGATCTCTGTGAACAGGTCATTCCATGCAAAATGATCGCTCCATTTGTCCGAGCGCGGGCTATACAGCCGGACCTCCTCGCCGCTGATGGGATCGACGCCGGTGAGGTGGGAGTATTTCGAATTGTTGCAGCCCTGGCACGCCAGCGCCAAATTTTCAATCGCGGATGTCCCGCCGCGAGAACGTGGAACGATATGTTCGACAGAAAAAGGATCTGAGGAGAACTGGCGCTGGGCGAAGCAATATTCGCAGCAACTCCTGGCACGAGCAACTACCTGCCGGCGCAATTCCGAGCCAAGCCGTTCAGAGGACATCCGGGGGGCGAATCTCGAGCTTGGCCATCAGATCCACCAGAGAAAGGTGGCGAAGTGCAGCCAGTTTGGTCAAAGCCTCTACCCGCTGGGTCTGCAACGCCTCCATCTGATGAGTCAGATCTGTCAGTTGCCTGAATTCCTCCGGATTTATCGTTTCCCTTTGACGCTTGCCGATGAGCTCGCGATAGCGGTCCAACTGCTCGGCGGGCAGTCCTCGATTAATCTCCTGCAACAATCGCGCTTCCTCGGCTGGTACTGATGGCGCCTCCGGCTTGGAAGTCGGCAGCGACATTCGCAGGAGTTGGTGTGTGTATGACGCCATGTCGAGCCCCGCTTTGCTCGCCGCGGCCGCGAGAATGGGCTCAAGTTCACCAGAAATCTCAATCGTCAAACTCATCAGAACTCATGAATGATACGCGATTCCGGCCGCGAGTAGCAAGCACCCGTAGCGGACGAACTGGAATGCTCGCACCCGCAAACGTGCCCAGGTTGACGCACGTAAGGAAAATAAGGAGCGCGGCTCTCATCGCCGGGCCACTCAACGTCCCAGGCCCACCTCTTGGGCGTTCTTCGGCACGTCTTTGAGGACCTGCGTGATGACGTGGTCGGTGGTGATGCCCTCGGCTTCGGCTTCGAAGTTGAGGATGAGGCGATGGCGGAGGGTGGGCGGGGCAACGGCGTGGATGTCGTCGAAGCTGACGTTGAAGCGGCCCTGGGCCAGGGCGCGGACCTTCCCGGCGAGGATGAGACATTGGGCGCCGCGCGGGCTGCTGCCGAAACGAAGGTACTGGTTGGTGACGGACGCGGCGGTGTCGGTCTTGGGATGGGTGGCGAGGACGAGGCGGACGGCGTAATCCTTGACGTGAGAGGCGACAGGGACCTCGCGCACGAGCTTTTGCAGATCGAGCAGGGCGGCGCCTTCGAGCACTTTGCGCAGCTCGGGCTTGTGGCCTTCCGTGGTGCGGTTGATGACTTCGGTCAGCTCGGCCGCGGACGGGTAACCCACCAACAGCTTGAAGAAGAACCGATCGAGCTGAGCTTCCGGCAGCGGGTAGGTGCCTTCCTGGTCGATGGGGTTCTGGGTGGCGAGGACGAAGAACGGCTCGGCCAGCTTGCGGATCTCGCCCCCGGCGGTGACTTGTTTCTCCTGCATCGCCTCGAGCATGGCCGACTGGGTCTTGGGCGTGGCGCGGTTGATTTCGTCGGCCAGGATGATGTGGGCGAAGACGGGCCCGCGCTGGAACTGGAACTGGCGCCGGCCCTCGGTGTCCTCGACCACGAGGTTCGTGCCGAGGATGTCTGAGGGCATGAGGTCCGGCGTGAACTGGATGCGGTTGAAGCTGAGGTCGAGGACCTCGCTCAGCGTGCGGACGAGCAGGGTTTTGCCCAGGCCGGGCACGCCTTCAAGCAGGACGTGGCCGCCGGCGAAGATGGCGGTGAGCGTGCCGTCGACGATGGCCTCGGCACCGACCATGACGCGGCCAATTTCCGCGCGGAGCTGGTCCCAGGACGTTCGGAAGGATTGGATCTTCTGCTCGGTCGTCATTTTTTGAGATCGTCGAAGTAATCGCGCACGGCGTTTTGATAGGCGCGCGGCACGCGGTCCTGATTGAGGGCGCTTTCGGCGTCCTGCTGGGCGGCGGTGGCGGCTTCCTGAAACTTCACGTTGCTGGTGCCTTTGATGCTGACGCCCTTGAGGGTGATGCTGGGCATGGAGCCGCCGGGCGACATCCGGCCCTTCACCTTGTCGGGCATGAGATTTGGGTTCAGGTCGGCGGGTCGGTCGGTGAGGCCGCGTGCATCCATATCCGGACGTTGGACGCCGGAGTTATCCCAGCCGCCGTTCTGGTGGTCGAAGTGGGTCCAGCCGTAGTCTTCCTCGGCCCAGGTGCCGACGCCGCTGCCCGGCCGTCCGCCGCGGCCCCAGCCCCGGCCGGTGCCCTGGCAGAGGGCGCAGCCTTTGCCGTTGCAGTTTTTGCACTGGCCGCCGGGCTGCACCTGGCTCCAGAGCTGGCCGCTGGAGATGGCCGATTGGGCGCGCTCGAGGGCGTCCAAGGCCGCCTGCAGCCCCTGGCTGTCCTGCATCTGTTCGAGGAGCTTTTTCAATTCGTCCTGCGCAGCGGCGAGGCTTTGCGTGGCGGACGGTTTGTTGCCGCTGCGGGCCTGGCCGAGGGCGGATTTGAGGTGCTCGGCGACCTTGCCGTAGTCCTGAGCGGCCGGCAGGGCGTTGGCGAGCTCCTCCAAAAGCTTCTGGAGTTGCTCGGGCGAAAGCTGGGCGGATTTCAGCAGGTCGATCATTTTCTCCAGCGACTGCACGGCAGCCTGCGCCTGGCCGAGCTTGAGTTGTTCGGCGAGATCCTTGCCCATCTTGCTGAGCTGTTGTTGCAGCTGCTGCATCGCGTGGGCCATCTCGCGCAGCTTTTCCAAGTCATGGGACGCCAGATCGAGATCTTTCAGGAACTGGCCGGCGTCGTTGTTTTTGAGCGCGTCGATGGCCTCGTTCAACCCGTCGAGGGAGGCGCCGGCCTCCTGGGCCTGGCGGGCCAGCTCGGACAGGCTCTGCGCCATCTGTTGGCGGGCGGCGTCGCCCGCCTTGCCGTCGTTGCCCGCCATGTTCGAGGCCTGTTGCTGCAGCTTCTGGAGATCGCGCGACAGCTTGTCGAGCTTGTCGTCCTTGCCCGCGGCGGCGCCGAGCGATTTCTGGAGCGCATCCATCTGTTTCTGGAGGGAATCCGGCGTCGCTCCGGCGGCGTTGCCGGGCTGGCGCGCGGCTTGTTCCAGCTTTTTGTAAGCCGGCGACTGGGACAGTTGCTGGTCCTGGCGCGCGAGCTTCTCGGTCACGCTCGCGAGGTCACGCAAGGCTTCGGCCTTGGTCAACGTGTGCTCGCCGAGCTTGTCGCCCAAGGTGGCCACGTCCTGCATGGATTGCTGCACCTCGGGTCGAACCGATGGCTTGGGGGCGAGGTCACGTCGCGCGAGCTCCGCGAGATTCTGGCCGACGTTTTGGATGATGGCGGCATCCTGCTGGTTTTGGCGGTAGGCCTGGGAACGGTATTCGGGGACGAAGCCGAGTCCGGCGGCCAGCGCCAGGACAAGCGCCGCCCAGCGGGCCCGGCCGGGCAACGCCAGCCGTCCAAGCTTGCGGACGTCGAGATCAGAGGCATGCCGGGACGCATCGGCCAGCACCAGGTTTTTCCAGTCGGCCGGCGCCGGGCGATCGGCGGCGGAGACTTCCAGGGCGGTGCTCAGGCGTTCCTTGAGCTGCTGTTGTTCGTCGATCCAACGCGCGGTTTCTTCCGCCGATTCAGGACGTCGGGCGCGTCTGGCGACGCCGACGAGCGCACAGAGCAAAGCGACTCCGCCAACGACGGGAACGACCTTCGCGGGGATGGGGGCGAGCTTGTAGGCGACCAAGGCGACGGCAAAAAGGGCCCCGCCGACAAGGGCGCCTTCGGCCAGGCCGTTCAACGCGCGTTGCAGCCGACGGCGGCGGCCGGCCGCGCGAAGGATTTGGCGGATGGTTTCAAGCTCGCTCATCGGTCGATTGGTTTGGCTTGGTTTGAATTTGATCCTTCCCGCCCGGCGACCGTTCAGAAATCGTGCCGGCGAAAACTGGCACTGGATCCTTGGTTTGGCCAGCCATTTGTAGGGAGTTCTGAGGTTACGAGTTCGGGGTTATAAGTGACGGACATTGGCGGGTGGCCTCCTCGTTTTTCGACGCGGAGCGCGGGCGGGTCTGGCGGCGTTTCACGCTGCGCTCCAGAGGGCCCATACGCGGTCAGCCCCCGGATTCGTTCTCCAGTTTTCGGGCGGCGCGTTGCTCGGCGAAGAAGGTCTGGAGCAGGCGGCGGCATTCCTCTTCCCGGACACCGCTCGTGATGGCGCATTGGTGATTGAGGGTGGGAAATTGGAGAAGATTCAACGCGCCGCCGGCGGCGCCGCCTTTGGGGTCGCTCGCTCCAAAAACGACCCGTGCCACCCGCGTGTGCACGATGGCTCCGGCGCACATCGGGCAGGGCTCTTTCGTCACGTAGAGCGTGCATTCCGTAAGCCTCCAATCACCCACGGCCTCCTCGGCGGCGGTCAAGGCCAGCATCTCGGCGTGTGCCGTGGCGTCTTTGAGCAGCTCGACCTGGTTATAGCCCCGCGCGATGACCCGGCCGGCCCGGACTACCACGGCACCGATCGGAACCTCCTCGCGGGAGTAGGCCCGGACCGCCTCGCGCAGGGCTTCACCCATGAAATAGTGGTCGCTCTGCAGATCGATGATCGGCTCGGAGGGCTCGGCTGACTCGGGCTGATTCAGTTCGTCGGACGGTTCGGACATGGGACTTCGGACGATTCCAACTTCTAACTTCCGGCTTCGGGCTTCCGCCTTCAATTCTTAAACACCAATCGCGGTCGATGACGACAGGAATTTTACGGAGCTTGACTGGCTGGGTTGAATCGCTTTTTTTGCGGTCGCCCCCGCTATCGCAAAGGAATTGGGGCAAAGAAATGGGTGTGTCCGGGAAATCCCTCGAAGGGTGGCAAAAAGATGCTGGGCAGAAAAATAGCCTCACAAGACCTGATGCTTTCGGCCCAACCTTGAACGGATGTTTCTCGGCATTCGTTCAACCGTCCGCCCAACCATCACGCGGAGGTTCCACGGTGCGCCTCCTCGATTGCTCTCGGCTCCAGATCACGCAACCCGCGCCGGCGGTTCGGCGGACCGATATTTTTTGGCCGCCATCTTTTTGCCAACTTGCATCCGCCCGCCGACGCAATAGACGCGACCCGCGCACAGATGAAGGTCCAGGAGCTGGGCCGGCCTATTTATCCGGGCGGACCGGGATCGACTCTTCCAGCGACCAATCGTTGCGGCCGTCGGGGTGGCAATGACAATGAGCGGCGAAAAACCCGCCACGATGCCGCCAGAACAAGGGCCAGAGTTGCTCGCGATCGGTGTCTGGCAGCGCCAGCGAGCTCAGGGCGGTGCGCGAGGAGAATGCGAAGGTTCCTTCCCGGTGCGGCGGCGGCACGAACTTCAACCGGGGCCGGACCTCGAAGAGAAACATCAACCAGTGGGTTTGCCCGGCGTAGCCGTGTTCGCTGATCAGGCCGGTCAGGTGGAGATCGGACGGTTTCAGGTCAACGCCGATTTCCTCGGCGGCTTCGCGGCAGGCGCAGGCGTAGGGCGACTCGCCGCGATCGGTCTTGAGCTTGCCGCCACAGGGGCTCCAAAGGCCGCGATTGGGCTCCTGCGCGCGATGGAGCAGCAACACGTCGTCCTGCTCATTGAAGCAATAGAGGAGCGTGGCGACCTTGTAGGGAAGGATGACTGTTGGCGGGACGGGCTCGGGATGGGCCGGACGGCCCGCGGGGTCGGGAGCAGACGCCATGAGTCGATGAAGCGGCGAGGGAAGTGGTCGGAGCTAATCGACCTCACACTCGGCGAGGCGCTGGCGATAAACCTGGCGGGCGTGCTCGTAGACCTTGCGGCCTTCCTCGACCTCGGCCTTGAGGAATTTCTCCTTCTGGCCCCAGCACCGATCGACGGCGTCCAGGCACCATTGAACGCTGCGGCGGGAGGCGCGGATCGGTTTGCCGTCGACGACGATGAAGATCGGGTTGGTGTGGGAGCTGGGCAGGATGCGCAGCGCGACCCAGCTGCTGCGATCGATGTCCACGTCGAAGGAGACGTCGCGAAGTTCTCCGTCGGCGGCGATGGTTTGGCGGGCCACCGGCCGGCCGTTGACCAGCACTTCGAGCGGCACTTCGCGGGAGCCGCCGAGCCGGGCGCGTTCGATGTGCCAATACGGGGGCTTTTCGTAAGGCCGGTCGTGGAGGTCAGGGTTTGGCTTCTCGTCGAGCCGCGCCGCCACGCGAGCTTTCAGCGTGACTTTGCCGGGCCGGCCGAGCTTCAACTCGCTTCCGTTTTCGCCCATGGCGACGTCATTGGCGCGGAAGTCGAGCAGATGGCTGCGGCCGTCGCCGACATAATTGCGGCCCTGCCGGATGCCTTCGCACCAGGCGTCGTAATCGAGTTTCTCGAGCTTGACGTAGCTGCGACCGAGGCCGACGCGTTCGCCGTAGATGCAGGGGAAATCCGTCTCGCCGCTGATGCGGGTGCGGAACCCGGCGTTGAGGGTGTGGTACCAGATGTTGAGCTCCCAGACGTAGGGCGTGTCGACGGTGGAAATGAAATCGACGGCAGGCTGGAGTTGTCCGTCCGGGCCGGGGAGTTCATGGGTGACGTCGGCGATGTATTCGTTGGCGCCGATGCCGTCGAAGGGCGGCATTTTCAACGTGGGCAATTCCGTGCCCTCGACCTGGAGTCCCCAGCCGCTGTGGGCGGGGCCGACGACGCCACCCTGGCGCTTGGCCCAGCGCAGCGTGTTCAACCCGAGCTTGGGCCAGTGCTTGTCCGAATCGCCGCCGGGATAAATTTGTTCCTTCAGGCGGAGCAGCACGAGATGGCCGCTTTCGTGCGAGCCGAAGCCGGACACTTCGACGTCGTAACGCAGCAGATAGGGATACTGCGAGACCTTGTCCACGGCGCCGCAGAAGAATTGCTTTTGGTAGTCGAAACAGGGTCCCCAGGTGAGGTTGGCGCCGATCTTGAGATCCTCGCCGAGGCAGTGACGATACATGTCGGGCGCGTGGACGCCTTCGCTGGGCTTGGTGTAATGGGCGCAGCCGGCCGCGTGGATGTGGTGATCGCCCGACCACCAGGCGAAGCGGGCCGGATCAATCCAGCGCGTGGCCTGGAATTTTGCCTCGGTGGTGGCGGCGTCCACCGTCAGGGCGCTGAGCTGGGTTGTGGATTCCGGTCCCCGGCTGAAATCGATCGAGTATTGGCCAGGCGGCAGGCGGACGGATTCGCCGTCGCCGCGGTAGACTTGGGGGTGAAATGAAAAGTCGGGGGCCAGCCGTTTGGATTGGGGCGGATAGACCCGGCCCCGGGCGTCGCGGATGACGAAGGCGCCCATCGAGGCGAGGCCGTTGTCATCCTTCACCCGAAACACGATGGGCTTGGTGGGCAGCGCCTGGAAGAGCACATCGGTCTCATTGCGGAACCCAATGTCCTGGGTGCCCTGGCCGCAGTTGAATGAGATCTTGGCTTCGCGCGCGCCCGGGTCGCGACTGTAGAGCTGCACGATGCGATACTCGAGGTTGAGCCCGCTCAACGACTCGCGCAGGGGCTGCCGGTCGTAGAGGGACGCCTCGAGCCAGCGATTGGCCACGTCCTTTTCCGGGGAGTTGTGCAGCCGCTGGGCATTCGGGCTCTCCACCTTCAACCGCGCGGTGGTGCCGGACTCGTTGTGAACCTTGACCAGGAAATCGCGCCACCCTTGTTCAACCAGCTCCGGTTTGGCGGGCCCTTGCTGGACCTTGACGCGCATCTCCGGATTGATGTGCACGCCGAAAAGGCAGTGCGGGTCGAGCAGTTGCTGTGCTTTGGCCGCGTCGCCGGCCGCCAGAGCCTCGTCGACCGCCTTCCGATCCGCGGCGGGAATGGGCGAGCCGATATAATCGCACGCCTCCAGCACGCGCTTGATCTGCGCGGCGAAAGGCTGGGATTCGACTCCGGTCACGAGTGGCAACTCCGCCGCGCGCAGCGAACTCCAGGGAAACAGGACCACGCTGGCCGCGAGAACGAGCCCCGCGGCGGCTCCTGGGATCCCGAATCGACGATGAGGCTCCCCGGAACGGGTGGCACGGGGTGAGGGGGAACTGCTCGTGGGCGCAACGCGGGGTGGGGCAACGAGAGTCTTCATAGGCATGCGTTCTGGGACGATGCCGGCACCATAACAAGTCACGCGATCTTGCCTAGTCTCGATTTTGGAAAATTGGGGGAAGTGAGCGTGTGCAGAAGCAGAGCCTGCCGCTGGCTTGCCCGTTCAAATGAAATTCTGCCGCCGAGGTCTCGACCTTGGCGAAGCGAGCGACCTGGAGCTCCCCATGAACCGCAAGGTAGGGCGCGCTCTCCGCAGCGCGCCGCCGATGCGGGCCGCCGGCTGGCGGCGGAGCGCCAGCCCTACCTACCTGCGTGCTCGACTCATGGGCCGTGAGCCGGTGCGCGAGCGCGAGGATCCTACGCCGCCGAGGTGTCCTCGATCTTCGCGTTGTTCTGGAGGAAATCGAGGACCTTTTCGTGGACGATCTGCTGGTAGATCTCGGGCAGGCGGTTCTGCTTTTCGAGCTCCTGCACGAGCTTTTTCGGCGCCATTTTATTGGCTTGCGCGATCATCGCGATGCGCATCTGCATCTCGTTTTGATCGACCCGGATGCCTTCCTTTTCGGAAATGCGATGAAAGAGGAAGCCGACCTTGAGACGTTCGCGGGCGATGGATTGAGCGGCCTTGAACAGCTCCTCCTTCTTGGCGTCGATGGCTTCCTTGGCCACGCCGCGTCGCTGATTTTCGCTGACGAGCTCGTAAACGACGGAGCGGACCTCGGACTCCACCGTCGACTCGGGCAGATCGAAGTTCACCTTTTCGGTCAGGGCCTGGACGAGCTGGTTGCGGATCTGCCGTTTTTGCTGGCTGTTCTTTTCGTTCTGCAGGTCCTTGCGGACGCCGTCGCGGAGCTGGTCCATGGTCTCGGCGCCCCACTCCTTGGCGAAGGCGTCATCCAGCGCGGGGAGGATTTTTTCCTTCACCTCGACGAGTTCGACCTCGTAGGTGCCCTTTTTGCCGGAAATTTCGGGCGCGACGAACTCGGTGGGGAAGTCGATGTTGACGGTGCGTTTTTCGCCGGCCTTGGCGCCGATGAGCTGATCGGCAAAACCCGGGATGAAGGAGCCGGGCTTCACTTCGATCCAGAAGTTCTTGCTGGAGGCGAGGCCGCGCGCGGTGGGTGCGAGCACTTCGATCGGCTGGCCTTCGCAGGTGCCGCTGTAATTGACGACCACATAGTCGCCCGATTGCACGGCGCGGTCGACCGTGTTGAAGCTGGCGCGCTGGGCCTGCAAGGATTCGATCGCCTTGGCCACGTCGTCGTCGGTGACCGTGGCGGGCTCGCGCCGGGCCGGCAGGCTGCGGTATTCCGGCAGCTCGAACTCCGGGTTGGTTTCGACCGTGGCGGCGAACTGCAGGGATTGGCCGCGGCCAAACTGAATCTCCTCGATGTCAGCCAGGCGGATCACATCCAGCTTCTGGGATTTGATGCCTTCGCGGTAGGTGTCGCCGATGAGCTTGCGTTTGACCTCTTCCTCGATCTGGGCGGCGAACTGGCGTTCCACCATGTCGCGTGGCGCCTTGCCCGGTCGGAAACCGGGAAGACTGGCTTGGCGGGCGATACTTTTCGTAGCCGCGTCAAACGCTTCGTCCACAGTTTTGGCGTCCACTTCGAAGCGCACCAGCCGTTTGCAGGGCGCTAAATTTTCCACCGTCACATTCACAGGCAGTACCTTTTCGTCACCGACGTTGAGATTGACTTGTTGCGCTGCCGGACCCGGTCCGGCCGGCAGACAGGCAGCGAGCGGGTCAGGCTAGGTACGGGGGCCGGAAGCGTCAAGCGTGGGTTCGACCCTTTCGGATCTCGCAAGGGGCGCCGCAAACCCGGCCAACGGGTTTCCGGCCCGGCTGCTGTCAGGATTTCCGGGCGCGAGGACTTCAGCTCGGGGAATTGGGAGAGTGGATTACGCGCCGATTTGCTTCGAGTAGTCCGCCGGGCCCAATAAGGAACCCAGCTCGGCTGGCGCGCCCAGCTTGACCTTGAAGAACCATCCGCCGGTATACGGATCCGTATTGACCAGGGCCGGGTTGTTCGCGACCGCGGGGTTGACCTCGACGATCTCGCCGCTGACCGGCGAGTAGATGTCGCTGGCGGTTTTGACCGATTCCACCACGGCGCAGGCCTCCCCGGCCTTGACCTTGCGGCCCACGGCCGGCAACTCGACAAAGACGACGTCCGTCAGCTCATGTTGGGCGTGGTCGGTGATGCCCACCGTGCCAGTGTCTCCGGCCACGCGAATCCACTCATGGGATTTCGCAAATTTCAAATCGCCTGGAACTTGAGAACTCATAGTCTTCGCGGTTGCTCTGGTCGCGCCCCGATTTCACCGGAATCCGCCGCCCGCGCAATGGAAATCTGCCGGCTTAGGATTTGACATAGATTGGTTTCTTGACGGTGACCGCGGGATAGCGCCGCCCGCGGACCTCGATCTCGAGCGCGGTTCCGGGCGCGCCGAACGCGGGCGGCACATAACCGAGGCCGATCCCGACGTTCAGCGACGGGCTTTGCGTGCCGCTGACCACCTGTCCGATGGGAGCAGCGTTGGCGCCCGTGCTCCAGATCGCGTAGCCCGGCCGCGGCGGCGCCGCCTTGCCGGTCATTTTGAACGCGACGCATTTCTTTCGGGGACCCTCGGTTTTCTGCACCAGATTGACTGACCGGCCCACGAACTCCTGCTTGTCGAAGGACACGAAGAACCCGACGCCGGCCTCGATCGGCGTGGTGTCTTCATTCAGCTCGTGGCCATACAGCGGATAGCACATTTCCGTGCGGAGCGTGTCCCGCGCGCCCAGGCCGGCCGGCTGCAGGCAGTGCGCGTGCCCGGCCGCCAGGAGCCGGTTCCAGACGTCCTCGATCAAGCCCGCCGGCGCGATCACCTCAAAGCCGTCTTCGCCCGTATAGCCCGTGCAACCGATGTATACCATCTGGCCGGCCAGCGATGTCACGGTCAGCTGGTTCTTTTTCAAATCGCTTGCGCGGGCCACGGAAGTGCCACCGGTGAACGGCCCGGGGAATACCTGATCCATAATTGGCCGCACGCGCGGGCCCTGCAACGCGACTGCGCCCAGCGAATCCGAACGATTTTCCAGGCGCACGGTGGCCCGGCCCGGCCAGGCGGCGAGCTGGCTTTGCATCCACGCCACGTCCACCTCGATGCGGGAGGCGTTGATGACCAAGAGATATTCCTGCTCCGCCACGCGATAGGCATAAAGATCGTCGATCACGCCGCCATATTCGTTGCACATCAGCGTGTATTGGCCCTGGCCCACGGCCAGCCGCGCCGCATCGTTGGTGAGCAGATGATTCAGGAAATCCAGCGCGCCGCCGCCCGCCACGGTCACCTCGCCCATGTGGGAGATGTCGAACAATCCACCGGCCCGACGCACGGCCAGGTGCTCGTCGACAATGCTCGAGTACTGCACGGGCATTTCCCACCCGCCGAATTCAATCAGCTTGCCCCCGGCCTGCTGGTGGGCGCTGTACAATGGAGTGCGTTTTAGCGTAGACATCCGGGCCAGACGCTACCGGCCGAAACCGACCGCGTCGAGAACGGAGCGGAACCGGGCAGCCGGCGCCCTGCCTGCATCTCGAAGGCGTGGGCTCGGCCCGCGGGTCTCTCAACCCGCGGCGGCTGCGCACGGCAACGCGGCTCGAAGGTGCCCAGGCGGGCCGCGGATGCGAGCGGCGGCGGGCGACGCGCTCCGGCCTTGGCGGGTGAAGTTTCACCAACAACTTCGACCTGCAACCGCGGGCCCATTCAGCCCGGTCGCAGCCGGCGCGGGCCGCTTTCGAATGAATCGTCCGCGAACATTTGTCGCGGGTGGTGGGCCACGTAACCCGCGATCTCGGCCAGAAACACGTCGCCGTAATCGGCCAGCTTGCGATCCCCCACCCCGCTAATCGTCCGGAACTCCGCGGCCGTGGCCGGATACAGACGGGCCATCTGCCGCAGCGACACGTCGGAAAAGACGATGTAGGACGGCACGGCCCGCTCGTCCGCCAGACGCTTGCGCAGCTGGCGCAGCCGCTCGAACAGCGCTTCGTCGCAGACGATGTCGCCCGTGCGCGGGATCTTCGCCTCCGGCCGTTGGATGGGGCGGGTCAACTGCACGGACCGGCGTTCGCGGAGAAATGCCCGCCCTTCCGGCGTCAGGTCGAGCACGTTCATCCGCTCCGGGTCCTGCGCCACGTGACCGAGACGGATCAGCTCGCGCCCGATGGCCGCCCATTCCGCCCGGGGCCGGTCGGTGCCGATGCCGTAGGTGGAGATCTCCTGATGGCGCCAGCGACGGATTTTTTCGGTGTCGGCTCCGGTCAGGACTTCGACCACGTGGTTGAGGCCGACGGCGAAGCCGCTCTTTTCCCGGATGCGAAAAATGCACGAGAGAAACTTCTGGGCCAGGACCGTGCCGTCGAAGGTCTCGCGGGGGCTGAGGCAATTGTCGCAGGCGTCGCAACAATCCGCCGGCCAGCTTTCGCCGAAGTATCCGAGCAAGGTGGCGCGGCGACAGGCGGCGGACTCGGCGTAGTGCACGACCTGATTGAGCTGCTGCAAGGCGATCTCGCGTTCCTTCAGGTCGGGCTTCTCATCGATGAACCGCCGGTGCTTGATCAAATCGCCCGTGCTGAAGAGGAGCAAACACTCGCCTGGCAGGCCGTCCCGCCCGGCCCGGCCGGTTTCCTGGTAATACCCTTCGATGTTCTTCGGCAGGTCGTGGTGGATGACGAACCGGACATTGGGTTTGTTGATGCCCATGCCGAAGGCGATGGTCGCACAAATGATCCGGGCCTCGTCGCGGAGGAACAACTCCTGATTGGCCGCACGTTGTTTTGACTCCAGGCCGGCATGATACGGGCGGGCCTGAATGCCGTCGGCCGCCAGCCGGGCGGCGAGGGCTTCGCATCCCTTCCGGCTCTGGCAGTAGATGATGCCCGACTCGCGCGGCCGTTTTCGGATGTATTCGAGAATCAGATCGTAAGGCTGTGCCTTGGGCAGGACGCGGTAGGTCAGGTTGGGCCGGTTGAAACTCGCGACGTAGCACGCCGGGTCCCGCAGGTGCAACTGGCCGACAATGTCGGCGCGCACGCGCTCGGTGGCGGTGGCCGTCAGCGCCATCATCGGCCGGTCGGGCAACAGGGTTCGGAGCTGGGCCAACTGGCGATACTCGGGGCGGAAATCGTGGCCCCATTCGCTGATGCAATGGGCCTCGTCCACGGCGATGAGCGAGACATTCCATTGGCGCACGTCATCGAGAAAGCCCGAGAGCATAAGGCGCTCGGGGGCGACGTAGAGCAATCGATACTGGCCGCGATGAAGCCCGCGCAAACGCTCGCGGGATTGTTCCGGCGCGAGGGACGAATTGAGGTAGGTCGCGGCAATGCCGCTGGCCTGCAGCGCATCGACCTGATCCTTCATCAAGGCGATCAAAGGCGACACCACCACGGTCAACCCCGGCTGCACCAGCGCGGGCAACTGGAAACAGAGCGACTTGCCGCCACCCGTCGGCAACAGCGCGAAAACGTCGCGTCCCGCGAGCGCGTCGCGAATGATTCCCTCCTGCAACGGCCGGAACGACGTGAATCCAAAATGTGTCTTCAGCGCGGTGTGCAAATCGCGCTGCTCGGACAGGGCTGGGCTCGACTCAGGCATGGCGTGGTCCGGGAAAATCGCGACGCGTCGCCGCCCTTCGTTGCCGGGCCCCGCCGGCCACGAGGGCGTCGCGGATCCGGCGCCAGACAGATGGCACCGGCCTCATCGCGCAGGGTGGAGGTTTTGGCGCTTGCGGCCGAGGGCTTCTTTCAGCTCCGCCCACGGCAGCGTGTTGATCACATCCGCCTTGGTCAGCCAGCCCTTCCGGGCCACGCCGGCCCCCAGACGCAGAAAGCCGGCGTGCTCCATCCGGTGCGCGTCCGGGTTGATCACGCATTTGACTCCCTTCGACTTCGCGTAAGGCCACAGCCGCCAGTCCATGTCGAATCGATAGGGATTGCAGTTGAGCTCGATCCACGTGCCGGTCGCGGCGCAGGCGTCAATGACCGCATGGGCATTGACCTTGTAGGGCTCGCGCTCGAGCAGGAGGCGCCCGGTGAGGTGTCCCAGCATGTGCACGTACGGGTTCTCCGCCGCGCGAATGAGGCGCTTCGTCATCTCGGCTTCGTTCTGGGAAAACCCGGCGTGGATGCTGGCCACGACCACGTCGAGCTCGGCCAGGATCTCGTTCTCAAAGTCGAGCCGCCCTTCGCTGAGGATGTCGACCTCGGATCCGGCGAGCAGCCGGAATTCCTCCCCGGCGTCTTCCAGGCGCCGATTGAGCGTGCGCACGAGCTGGACCTGCTCGCGGAGCCGCGCCGGCTCCAGGCCGTGAGCCTGGAAGCTGGACTTGGAATGGTCGGTGATCGCCCAGTAACCCAGGCCCAGCTCGCGGGCCTGCTCGACAATCTCCTCCACCGGCTCGTGGCCGTCGCTCCAGGTGGAATGGTTGTGCAACGATCCGCGGAGATCAGTCCACTCGATGAGCTTTGGAATCCGGCCGGCTTCGGCGGCTTCGAACTCGCCGTGATCCTCGCGCAGTTCCGGCGGGACGTAGGCCAGCCCCAGCTCGACGTAGATGTCCTCCTCGGTCTGGCAGGAAACCAGCAGCATGGGGTCGCGGGTTTCCTCCTTGGATTTGAACAGGCCGTATTCGTTCAGGCGCAGGCCGCGGCTGATCGCGCGCTGGCGCATGACGATGTTATGCTCCTTGCTCCCGGTGAAATAGGCCAGGGCGAAGGGATACTCGGCGTCGGAGACCACGCGGAGGTCGGCCTGGATACCGCCCGACAGAATGACGCTGGCCTTGGTCTCGCCTTGGGCGCTCACCGTGATGATGCCCGGCTGCTGCACAAAAAACTCGATGACGCGGGCCGGAAATTTTGAGGAGACGAGGAAATCGATGTCGCCGATGATCTCCTTCCAGCGCCGCAGGCTGCCGGCCGTGCTGCAGCGGATGACGTCGGGATGTTGCCGCAGCTGCTCCAGAATCGGCTCCGCCTGCGTCAGGGCGGCGTTCAGCCGGTGCTTGGAGGCGAACTGGCGCCGGAGCTGGATGCCCTCGAGGATCTTGGCCTGGGATTTTTCGCCGAAGCCGTCCAGCGCGGCAACGCGGCCTTCCTGACAGGCGGCTTCCAGCTTGGCCAGACTGTCGATGCCGAGCCGGTCATGCATGGCCTTGATCTTCTTCGGGCCGACCCCGGGAATCTGCAGCAGCTCCATCAGCCCGGGCGGCAATGATGCCTTGAGATCGTCCCGATACTTCAGCTGGCCCGTCGTGACGAGCTCGGTGATTTTCTGTTGGAGGGCGTCGCCGATGCCTTTGATGTCTCCCAGCCGTTTCTCCTCGACGACCCGCGCCAGCGGCTCGGTCAGGCTTTCGATGGCCCGCGCAGCATTGGCGTAGGCCCGGGTCTTGAAAGGGTTTTCCCCTTTCAATTCCAGCATCGTGCCAATCTCGACCAAGATCTCCGCCACCTGCTCTTTATCCATGCGGGGAATGGTAGGACCGCGCGGGCGACTGCAAAGAGCAAAGTTGAGGCGGGTGCCGTGCCCGCTTCCGTTCGGATCCGGTCCGCCCGGAGAGGGTCTCTGGGATTCCCCTAGAGGGATCGACGGTCCTTTCCGGCGCCGTCGCCCGGTAGGCACCCCAATGGTTCACGCCCGGTCCACGCGGTTAACTGATTCACACTCGATTCCGGCTCCATGTGTGAATCCGTTCGCCATTTTGTCTGCCTGGCCTTGCCCGCCCTACTCCTCGGGCTGGGTTCCGTGCCGGTCGAGGCTGGCATGGTGCGCCCCGGCGGCGAGCTCAAGCCGGGCCGGGGCCAACATGGCGCGGACTTGCGACTGCTGCGGACGTTTTACGCGGCGCCGAAGTCGGATCTGGAAAGCAATCACACCTTCGACCTGTGGGAGACGAACGGCCTGACGAGCTTCGTCCGGGCGCACGGCCTGACCAACAACCACGCGCTCATCATTGATTCCCACGGCACCGATTACTTCACCTGGGGCGGGACGCAATATGTGTTCAAGCCGAACACGCGTCTGCTGCCTGCGAAGGCCGAGGTCCCGATCTATTCCATTCGCGATTTCGCGCGGGTGATGGGTCCGGCGGCGGCGGCCAGCATTCACAACATTGTCATCGCCGGCTGCAACCAGGAAGGCGCGCTCAAGGTTTCCGAATTCCGGCGTCACTTCGTCAACGCCACCAACGTGACCTACATGGCGGCCGGCCACCTCGCCTACAAGCCCAGTTTCTATCAGGCGCTGACCCGGCATTCCGACGACATCGAGCCGCTTTACGGCCACCAGCTGTCCGGCACCGACGGCGTGGCCCGCATGGAAATCTCCCGCCGGCCCGCGCCCGACTCCGTCCAGCTGGGAGACTATGTCGCCGAACTATTCCGGCCGGGAGAGGCCGCCCCGTATCGCCGCCAGCGGGCGGGGCGCGAGCTGCTCGACCCGGGATTCCGTTCTGCGCGGCCCGCCCTGCCCTTGGGTCTCGTCCGGCCCGCGGCGCGATGACTTACGCCGGTCGCGGCGCCGAGCGACCCGGACAACCTTTTGTCGCGTACGCGACAAAAGGTTGTACCTGGCGTGTTGGGCGGCGGGACGAGGAATGGGTCGGCGGGCGGGCGGGCGCGCGCCTCAGGGGGTGACCGGGGTGAGGAGCTGGCCGTCGCGCAGTTCGAGCACGCGTTGCATCTGGTGGGCGAGGTCGAGGGCGTGGGTGACAACGATGAGGGTGACGTTTTCCTCCGCGTTCAGCCCGGAGAGAAGCTGGCCGAGAGCGTGGGCCGACGCGCGGTCGAGGGCGCCGGTTGGCTCGTCGGCGAGGAGCAGGCGCGGTTGGTTGATCAAGGCGCGAACGACGGCGACGCGCTGACATTCGCCACCGGAAAGCTGGCCCGGGCGATGATGCAAACGTTCGGCCAGGCCCACCCGCTTGAGCAGGCGGCGGGCGCGATCGTCGGCCGCGGCGGGGTTGGAGGAGGATCCGTTGCGCGGGTTCGCATGGCCGGCCACAGTGGGCACGAGAACATTTTCGAGCACGGTGCAGTGCGGCAGGAGATGATGCGCCTGAAAAATGAAACCGATCTCGAGGTTTCGCAGCCGCGCCAACTCCGCCTCGGCCAACGTGCCCAAATCACGCCCGTCGAACCAAATCCGGCCCGACGTGGGTTGGTCCAGCGTGCCCAGCAGGTTGAGCACGGTGCTCTTGCCCGAGCCGGATGGTCCGATGATTCCGACGGACTCGCCGGCGTTTACGTCGAAGGAAACGTCCCGCAAGATGGCCAGTGGGGCGACGGCCCCGGAGACGGGGAACGACTTGCTGACGTGCTCGAGCTTTAGCAGGCTCACCACTCACCCTTCTGTTGGAAGCGCTCGCGGGCCGCGCGGCCAAATTCGGCCGAAGCTTCGTCGATCCGCCGCAGATTCTCATCCATCGACCGGCCCGCGCCACCGCGTGCAGCGGCGATGACGGTGTTGCATTCGTTCGCGTCCATAAAACGCGCCGCGTCGAGCAGCCGGGGTGCTTCCTCCGAAGTCACCGCGAGAAAACCGTGCTTATCTGCGTGGATGAGCTGGCCAGGCTCAATCCGCTGACCGAAGACCTCGACGGGGATTCCCCACCGGACCGGCACGACGTGGGCGTGACCGACGCAAAGCCGGCGCGCGAGCGCCTTGAAGCCTGCGTTGGTCATCTCGTCCACGTCGCGGATCGCCCCGTCCGTGATCGTGCCCACGCATCCCAGCAGGCGATGGGTGTTGGACGTCACCTCGCCCCAGAAGCTGCCAATGACCCGCGGCTTGTCCAGGTCCTGGACCACCACGATCTTGGGTCCGGGACAGGCGGCGACATGGCGTCGGTAGTCCGCCCAGTTGTCGGGCTGCCGGGTGCGGTGTTCGGGGTTGCTGGGTTCCACCTGCAGGGTCACCGCGTAGCCCACCATCGGCCCCATTTGCGGCATGAAATCGCGCACTTCCTCGAGGTTGATGGCGTCCCGGGTCCGGTCGCGTTTCGTAATCTGCTCCCAGCCGTTGTAGATGGTCGGGGAATTCCACCGTTTGAGCTGCAGCAGATCGGCGTGCGACAAGGCGGGCGGTTGTGGGGCGGGGTTAGACATGCGAGGAAGGCCGGCCGATGAAACCGGAGCGCTGGTCGGGGAGGAAATCGAAGCGCCGCAGATACAGGAGCCGACAGAGTGCCATGACGGGGCGCAGCGTAGAGGCGGGTCGCCGCGATTGCAAACCCGGGGTTGGAAGGCCGGGTGAAGATGTGAGTGGGTGGGTGGCTGATGTCGCGTGAATCCTGTTCCCGCGCCGTTCGTCCACAGCCATCAACGCACTGATTTGATCACCCTTATTGCCTCTTCATGAAATTCGCCCTTCGCGTTCTCACCGTCGCCGTTTCGCTGGCCGGCCTGGTTGGTTCTGCAGCTTACGCTGCCGACGGCGCCCGTCCGCTCAAGGCTCTCCTCATCGCCGGCGGTTGCTGCCACGACTACGCCAACCAGAAAAACATTTTGAAGGAAGGGCTGGAGGCGCGGGCCAATGTGGTGGTGGACGTGGTTTACTCGGCGGACACCAGCACCAAGGCCACCTTTGAGCCTTACGCAAGGCCAGGCTGGGCCAACGGCTACGACATTGTCATCCATGATGAATGTTCCGCGGACGTGAAGGACATGGCGTATGTGGAAAATGTGTTGGCGCCGCACAAGGCCGGCATTCCGGCGATCAACCTGCATTGCGCCATGCACTGTTATCGCACCGGCACGGACGCCTGGTTCAAGTTTTGCGGCATCCAATCGGCCAGCCACGGCCCGCAAAAGCCGATCGAGATCTCCATGGTCAATGCCAGCCACCCGGCCGTGCAGGGAATCGAAGGGTGGACCACCGGCAACGAAGAGCTCTACAACAACATCAAGATCTTCCCAACGGCGACGCCGCTGGCGCGGGGCAAACAGATCGTGCCGGGCAAGGATGGCGCCTCCCGGACGGACGATTACGTCGTGATTTGGGTGAATGACTACCAGGGCACGCGCGTGTTCAACACGACGCTCGGCCACAACAATCTCCTCGTCGGCGATCGGCGTTATCTCGACATGCTGGCCCGCGGCCTGGTCTGGGCCACTGGCCGTCCGGAGGCGCTCAAACCCCGGAAGTAGGTTCCCGGTCAGGTCGGCCGGCCCGCGAGCTGACCGCTAGAGGACGCCGATCTCAACCTGATCTCCGACGACGCGGGTCGGGAAGGTGGCCGCCGGGCGGTCCGGGCGCAGGACACACACGCCCGAGCGCACGTCGAACGCCCAGCCGTGCATCGGGCACACGGCTTCGGTTCCATCGAGCATGCCGGCCCCGAGCGAGACGCCGCGGTGCGGGCATTCATCGGTCAGGCAGTAGAACTGGCCATCGACATTCCACAGCGAATAATTGCGGCCGCGCACATGAACGGTGCGGCCCTGGCCGGGGGGCAGACTGTCGACGGAAGCAACCGCGATGAATTCGGGCATGGGTGGGCGCTGGCTCAGGCCGGTGGGGTCGGAGGTTTCTTTTTCCAAGGCATGTCGCGCGCGGGCAGCGGCGGGGATTTGACGGCCGGCGGCTTGGGTTGGGCGATTTTCAATTCGGGATCCGTGGTCTCGGCCGCAGCGGCGCCCGGGGGTGGCGGGGCCATGTCTTCCCGCCAGCCGGCGATGCGCGCCTGGAGGCCGTGATGTTCCGCCTTCACCTTGTCGCCGGCCTTGACGTAGAAAAGCGACAGATTGGTGTGGACCAGCTGTTCCTTGGGGCGGAGCTGTTCGGCCCGATGTCCTTCGCGGATGGCGGCGGCGACGTCGCCTTTCCGGCAATGGGCCATCCCGAGCGCCAGCTGCGCATCGAAATGGTCCGGGTCGGCTTCAAGAATGGCGCGCAGTTCCACGATGGCGGCGTCGTAGTCCGCCTGGCTGAAGCGGAACATCGCTTCGTCGTAGCGTTCCTGCAGAGTGGGCATGGCTGGAGACCGGACCGTCAGTGGGAAGACGATAGGACACGGAGGGGGAAAGTCCAAAGTCCAAAGTGCGAACGGCGAAGTTCAAAGGGCAACGTGCAAACGTTGGGCGGCCTGGACTTTGGAGTTTGCCTCTGGGCAGCCCTTGCCGTAATAACCTGTTCCCGGCATGGCCGGACCATGAAATCGAACGTCGAAATCTACGATACGACCCTGCGCGATGGCAGTCAGGGTGAAGGTGTCAACTTCTCGGTGGCGGACAAGCTCCGCATTGCCGAGCGCATTGACGCTTTCGGCATTCATTTCATCGAAGGCGGCTGGCCGGGATCGAATCCGCGCGACATCGAATTCTTTCTCGAGGCGCGCAAGCGCAAGTTCAAGAATGCGCGCCTGGCCGCCTTCGGCTCGACCCGTCGCAAGGGCGTGCCGGTGGATCAGGACGAACAGGTCCGGCTGCTGCTCGAGGCCGAAACTCCGGTCGTGACCATCTACGGCAAGACGTGGCTGCTGCACGTCACACAGGTGCTGAAGACGACGCCGAACGAGAACCTGGAGATGATCGCCGACACGGTGCGGTACCTGAAGGACAACGGCAAATTCGTCATCTACGACTGCGAGCACGGCTTCGACGGCTACAAGGATGATCCCCAGTATGCGCTGGCCACGTTCAAGGCGGCGGAAAAGGCGGGAGCCGATCTGGTCGTCCTCTGCGACACGAATGGCGGTTGCCTTCCGGCTGACATCCGACGCATCACGGCGGCGGCCAAGGAAAATTTGAAGTGCCGGATCGGCATCCATACCCACGACGATATCGGACTTGGAGTGGCCAACGCGCTGGCGGCGCTCGAGGTCGGAGCCGCTCACATCCAGGGGACGATCAATGGCTACGGCGAGCGCACCGGGAACTGCAACCTCATCAGCGTCATTCCCAATGTGTCGCTGAAGCTCGGGTTGTCCTGCGTCCCGGAAAAGTCGCTCCCCCTGCTCCAGGACCTCTCTCAATTCGTGGACGAGATCGCCAACATCCGCCACAACCCGCGCCAGCCGTGGGTGGGCTCGGCGGCATTCTCCCACAAGGGCGGCACGCACGTGAATGCGGTGCAAAAGCTGGCCAGCAGCTACGAGCATGTCGACCCGAGCAAGGTGGGCAACTCGCGTCGCGTCCTGGTCAGCGACCTCGCCGGGCGGAGCAACATCGTGCTCAAGGCGCAGGAGCTCGGCTTCAAGGTCACCAACGAGACCCCCGAGCTGCGATCCATCCTGACACGGATCAAGGAGCTCGAGCACGAAGGCTACGAGTTCGAGGCCGCGGAAGGCTCGCTCGCCCTGGTCATCCGCAGGATTCTCAAGCACCAGGAGCCGCCCTTCAAGGTGGAGGGCTATCACGTCTCCATGCGCCGCCAGGGTTCGAACTCGGCCTGTGAGGCGACGGTGAAGGTCCGGGTGGGCGAGGACCTGGCGCACACCGTGGCGGAAGGCGACGGCCCGGTGAACGCGCTCGACTCCGCGTTGCGCGCCGCTCTCTCCGGCTTCTTCCCGCATCTCAAGAAGGTGAAGCTGACGGATTACAAGGTGCGCATTCTCGACACGGCCACCGGCACCGCTGCCAAGACCCGCGTGCTCATCGAAAGCACCAACGGAAAATCGGAGTGGGGGACGGTTGGATGCAACGAGAACATCATCGACGCATCCCTGCAGGCCCTGGTGGATTCGATGGAATACGCCTTGAGCCGGCGCTGAGGCGCCGATGCCAGGCTGGCTTTGCATCGCGGACACGTCGCTCGAAACATGCCAGGTAGAGCGGGCGCTCCGCGCACGCCGCTGAACCAATCCGCATCGACCAATGGCGGCGTACGCAGAGCGCGCGCCCGGCCTTCGCTCCGAAATATTCCGGCTCGGGGATTCGCAGCCTAATCCACGTAGGCAAATTCGTTCAAGTTGAGCAGGCTGCGGGCGAACGCCACGAGTCCGTGCCGCTCGAGAAAGCGCGTGCACAAGGTCCGTTCGTCCGGGGTGGGCGCCCGCTGGAGGGCCAACCGAAAGGAAACTTCGATTTGCCGGGCGCCGTCATCGCCCGCCTGGCGGCGCACCCGCTGGGCGAGGCCTTCGGCCGCCTTGACTGCCAGATCGGAGTTCATGAGGGCCATGGCCTGCGGCGCGACAATGGATGTGGTCCGGCGCGCGCACGACACCGAGTTCTCCGGCAGATCGAATGTCTCCATGAACGGCACGCGCACCGTCCGCTTCTGCACGAGGTAAACGCTGCGCGCAAACTGCTCGGCTGCGGGTGAGGGATACCAGCCTTTGGTTTTCATCTCGTTGTCATCGAGAAACGCCGGGTTGGCCTGCAACACCTCGGGCGGCAGCTCCGGCCAGATGGGTGACCCGCCGGCCTTGGCGGACAACAAGCCAGAGACGGAGAGCAGGGCGTCGCGCAGTTGCTCGGCGGAAAGCCGTCGCGGCTGGCGCACGGTCGACGTGGCATCGAAGTCTGGCCGCCCGGAGGAAGGGTGGTCCGCAACCGGGAGAGCGCCCACGGCCGATTGACGGTAGGTCGCGCTGAGAACGATGGAGCGAATCAACTTGCGCAGCGACCAGCCGTCCCGCACGAACGCGTGGGCCAACGAGTCCAGCAGCTCCGGCTGCGACGGACGGGCGCCAGCCAGGCCGAAATCGTTCGGGGTTTCCACCAGGCCCCGGCCGAAGAGCGCCATCCAAACCCGATTCACGAGCACCCGCGCCGTCAGCGGGTTCGAAGGCGAGGCGATCCAATCGGCCAGCGCCAGCCGACGGCCCGAGGTGGCGCGGTTAGGCGCCGGCCGGATGAATGCCGGGTTCGGGTCCAGCGCCGTAGGAAACCCGGGCTCAACGACGTCCTTCTTGGCCTTGTAATCGCCTTGGAAAAGAATGTGCGTGTCCGGGATTGCCCCCGCCTGATCGGTCATGGTCAAGCCGGTGTGAAAGGGGCGACGTTCGCGCTGCAGCGCGGCGAGCTCCTTTTCCAGCTGTCCGTGGCGCACGTGGGCGTCGCCGGCCAGGGCGGCCTTCACCTCCTTGTCCGACGGCATCACCTTTCTCTCGATGCCCTCGATGCGGGATTTGAGTTCATCGGAACGTTTGGCGGCTGGCCGATCCAACAGCTGGCGCTCGTCATTGGTTAGGCGCAACCGTCGTTCGTCAACGAGACGTCGTTTGACCGCCGCCAGAATTTCGTCCCGCTCCCGCCGCAGCGGTGCCGAACGCTGTTCGATCGAGTCGTTGAACGCCCGGATTCCATCCTGTTCCTGCGCGAGATCGAGCGGGGTGTCGTCGGTTGCCTTGACTCCTTCGAAGAAGGCCCGCAGGCGATAGTGATCGGCCTGCGACAGCGGATCGAACTTGTGGTCGTGGCAGCGGCAGCAGGAAAAGGTCAGGCCGAGAAACGCGCTCGCCGTGGTCTCCGTGAGATCCGCCAGAAGGTCGGCCCGCGCACGATCCTGCTCGTTGAAGGACGCGGCCGAGTTATCCTGCGGGCCCTGGCGGAGGTAGCCGGTGGCGACGAGCGCATCCTGCTCGGCGGCGTCCCGAGGCGCGCCGGGCACGAGTTCATCTCCGGCCAGTTGCTCCCGGACGAAACGATCAAACGGCTTGTCCGCGCGCATCGAGCGGATCACGTAATCGCGAAAACGCCACGAATTCGGCCGGAATTCGTCCCAGTCGAAGCCATTGCTGTCGCTGTAGCGCACGACATCGAGCCAAAGCCGAGCCCAGTTTTCTGCATAGGCCGGCGACGCGAGCAAACGATCGACGAGCTGTTCGACGGCGTCCGGCTTCGCGTCGGCCAGGAAGGCCGCCATTTCCGCCGGGCTCGGCGGCAGGCCGGTCAGATCGAAGAACAGCCGTCGGGCGAGCGTTCGCCGGTCGGCCTCGGGCTGTGGGGTGCGTCCGGCCGATTCGAGCCGCGCGAGGACGAATGAATCGAGGGGAGTGCGAATCCATCGCCGATTGCGCACGGCGGGCGGCGGCGGATCCTGCACGGGACGGAGCGACCACAGGTCGAGTCGCTGGCCGGCAAAGAGGCGGGCGATGGGGTTGCGCGGGTCGACCCAGGCGTTTCCCAGCCGATCGCCGGGCCCGCCCGGGGATCCGTGGTGGGATGCGATGTGGCCGGACGTCGCCGTCTGCGGCCAGGGCGCGCCGTCGCGAATCCAGCGCTCCAGGACGGCGACGTCGTTGGAGCTGAGCGGCTCCTTCGGCGGCATCTCGAGATCCTTGCGTGAATGCATGACGGCGTGAAGCAGCAGGGAGTCCTGGGGGCGGCGGGGCACCACGGCCGGCTGGCCCGACTCACCGGCTTTCAGCACCGCGTCGCGCGAGTCCAGGCGCAGCCCGCCTTTGACTTTGTCCGGCCCGTGACAATTGACGCAACGGGAGTCGAGCAATGGTTTGACGCGATCGACAAAATGGCGATCGGCGGCGTCATCGGCCCCGGCGTGGCGGACGCCCGCCAGGGCGACACAGGTCCATCCGATGACGACGACGAGCTTCACGGCGGGCATCCTGCCAGAGATCGGGCGGGGAGCAAACTTTCATCCCGGGCCTGGCAGGTAGGTAGGGCCGGCGCTCCGCCGCCGGCCGGCAGTCCGCACGGCGGTCTGCACCGGCGGCGCGCTGCGGAGAGCGCGCCCTACCGTGCGGTTCATGGGGACAAGTCCCCCTGAGGGAAAGCGCCGACAAGTCGGCGCGGTCCAGGAAAGCCGGGCTGGGTCTACTTGATGTAGAGCTTGTGTTCCTCGGAGTTGCGGGCGCGTTTTTGTACGCCGCCGAACTGCCGGGTTTCGTATTCCACCTTGAAGCTGTAGACGAGGACGTTTTTGTCGGCGGCGACGGGGACGTATGCCTCCCACCGGTTGGTCATGCGGAGGACCGGGCGCATTTCGTAGGTGTCAAAGCCGGTGACGACGTAGGGCTGGACGCTGTCGGGGACGATGGCCTGTTCGGTGGTGTCCCATTGGAACTCGATCAGGTACTGGTTGTTGGCGTTCCGCGGCTGGGCTGTCGCGGTGATGTTTGTGACTGTCGTCTGACAACCGGCGACGAGCAGCCCGGCCAGCATGGCGAGTCCGATCCATTTCTTCGTCATAGCGGCCGCAGCGTTACATGGCTCGAAAACGGATGTAAAGATGGAACTCGGCCGGCCCGGCGCTTTCCCCGCTTCCAGCGCTGGTTGGCTCGTCCGCGAGCTTTCCCGCCCGACGCGGCTGAGGTGGGCCGCATCTTTCGAAGATTCCAAGGACCGCCTGCCGATCCGGGCTCCTGCGGACCAGAGGCCCGCGGTCCGGCGGGAGGACGTTCGCGGTCGAGGGGAGTTTGTGATCGTCAGAATGACAGGCGGACGCCGACGAACATCTCACGTCCGCGGGAGGGCTCGGAAGTGAGGTTGAGCGGGTTGAGGCGGTAGTTGCGGTCGGTGAGGTTGAGCACTCCGGTGCGGATCTCGAGCCGTCGGCGGAGGAACCGCCAGCCGCCTTCGACGTTGAACTGCCAGAAGTCGTCGCCGGGAATATCCGGGGTGTAGCCGTGATTGCTTTGGCGGTTCCAGGTGGCGGAGGCGCCGGCGAAGAAGCCGGAGGCATGGTTGTAGAGGGCGTTGAACGACAGCTGGTGCAACACAGCGGCGAGATGTTCCTGGCGTTGAAATCCGCCGTAGGTGAGGGCGGTGGCGGGGATGTCGGGATGAGACCGATCCAGGCGTGCCTCGCTGAGGCCATAGCGAACGCCGAAGGCCCACTCGTCACCCACGAGCTGGTTCAGGCCGACATTCAGCGAGCGTTCGTGGTAGTCGAGAATCTGGCGGGTTTGAGTGTCGACGAAGGGAGAGCCTCCGCTGACCGGCGGCTGGAAGGCGACGGCGCCGATCTGCCGCCGGACCGCGGAGGCGAGCCAGTCGCCGCTGACGGTGAGGAACGTTCCGCGCCGAAGTTTTTGCTCAAGGGCGAGACCCCAGCCTTCCATGGGGGCGGCGACGCTGCCGTCGGCGGCGCTTTCGGGAATGAAGCTGAAATAGGATTGGTTGAATCCGGCGACTTGAGAGGGCTCGAGCCGGATCGCGTGATCGTAGCTGGCGCCGCCGAGCGACTGGAAATAAACTCCGCGCACGGCGGTATTCCTGGACGGCGTAAAAATGAAGCCGGCCTTTGGCGACCACTGGTCCCGACGGTTCTCGCCCTCGCTCAAGGGAGCGTTGCGGTAGTTTTCCGGATAAACGATCCGGTCGAAGCTGAGCCCGCCATTGATCATCAGGGTGGGCCAGAGCTGCCATTGGTCGTAGGCGTAGAAGGTGCCGCGTTGCAGGTCGGGCCGCGCGGCCTGGGTGATCCGATGCTGGAAGGGCACGCCGAGGACCTGACCGTTGGTCTGGCGATCCGACGTTTGAAACGTGCCCTCCTGGTAGCGCGCGCCGAGCACGACCGAGTGATCCTGCAGGCGGGCGAGCTGCTGGATCTCGGCCGAGTAGATGGCCACATCGTCGGTGTAGTCCTGGGCGTAGAAGAGGGGCGCGACCGACGAGATGGGTCCGCTGGGCCGGTAAAGAAACAGCGTTTGCTGGGCGGTGTTGCGCACATCCTGCCGGCTGGGGAATCGGCCGGCGAGCATCAGCGTGTGATGTTCCGGAGTCCATTCGTGGTGGTACCCGAGGAGGAGCGAGGGCTCCTGCCGTTCCCGGATGCGGATGCCGCGGTTTGCTTCCGACGCGCGGTAGCGCATGGAGACGTCTCCGGCCTCGGAATCGAAATAGCCGATGCGGGCGAGGAAGCTGTCGCGATCGGAGACCTCGTGTTTCAGCGCCAGCGTGGCGGCGAGTTGTTCGATGTCGTTGTTGGGGCGCCAGCCGTTGTCCTTCGCATAGGTCATCTCCGCGGCGTAGGCGCTGTGCTGGTAGGTGCCGTGCTGGACCGCTCCGATCCGCCAGGCGCCGTGGCTGAAGTATTCGTTCTCCGAGACGAACCCGAGTCCATCGGACTCGAGCAGCCGGGAGTATTCGTTTTGCGAGACGGCTTGGGACAGCGAGTTGGCGCCGACGGGGGCCAGAAGGTTGCCCACGATGAACTCGGTGAACCAGGGCGTTTCGTAGCGTTGATTCACCTGGCGCGGATCGCGCAGCAGGTTGAACGAGTTGGCGAGGAAGAGGTGGGACGAAAAGCTGGTGTAATCCGCGTTCACGGCGCGGCCGGCCTCCTGCACGCTCCAGTCTGCGAGGCCGGCGTCGCGGTAGAGGCTGGCCAGGTTGGCGCCGCGCACGGCGCGATCCTGATCGAGCAGCAAGCGCGAGCGATAGACCTGGCGGTTGTCATTCAGGTCCTGGGACTGCTGCAAGTCGAGGACACCTTCATTGATGCGGTTCTCTTGTTGGAGCAGGAGCGCGGAGTAGAGCCAGGGCGTCGGGTCGCCGGCGTCGAGTTCGCGCGCGAGCTGGAGCTCGGACTCCGCGTGGCGACGGTCGCCAGCCTGGCTGAAGGCCTTCCCGAGATAGCTGCGCAGGAGCGAGCGCTGTGGTTCGGCGGTGGCGGCGATCTGCAGGTCGAGACGCCCTTCGCGCACGCGGCCCTGGCGGATGCGACAAAGACCGCGTCCGAGCCACGCGTTGCCGAGGCCGCCATCGAGCGCGTTCGCTTGTTCGAAGGCCGCTTCGGCGCCACGGATGTCGTGCTGTGCGGCCAGGAGAAATCCTCGCAACGCCAGGCCCTGGGCGTGGCGTGGGGCGAGGCGCAGCCCGACGTCGAGATTGGTCGAGGCGCGGTCAATCCGGCCGCGGCTGAACTCGAGCTCAGCCACGCGCACCCAGGCAAAGCCGAAGCCAGGAGACAACTCCGTCGCGTGCCGGGCCGCGGCCAGGGCCGGTTCCAGCCGTTGCTCAGCCTGAAGACGATAGGATTCGGCCAGCAACTCGGTCGGCCGCAGGCCACCGGCGGGGAGGGATTTTGCTTCGGGCCTGCTTTCCGGTTGCCGGCTGACGGTTGCGATCATTTCGCGCATGGCATCGGCGAGCCGGCGAATGCGTCGCTCGGATCCGTCCCCGAGCCCGCCTAACATCTGGCGAGCGGCGTCGACCTGGCCAACGCCCAGCAGCACCGCCGCAGCGTAGAGGCGTTCGTCGTCGGATTGCGGGGGACGGCCCGACGGGTAGGCCGAGACCGCCTGGAGGACGTCACCGGCTTGGTAGGCGGCGACGGAGTCGGCCAGGGCGGCGCGGATGTCTGCGGAGAGGTCGAGGTCATCGAGTGCCAGCACGGCCGGATAGTAAAGGCACCACTGCACGACGCGGGTGGTGTCGATCACGGCGGTCTTGGTGGGCTTCTGGCCGAGCACGGCGACGCCCTGTTCGCCGGCCGCGATGCGGATGGCGCCGGCGGCGTTGGTGAGCTCGGCTTCGCCTTCGAGCACGGTGAGGACCGTGCGCCCGGTGCCGGGCTCGACCTCGAGGTTGAACTCGGTTCCGCGGGTGGCAGCGGTGGCGGTGGGGGTGATGAACCGATGTTTGCCCGGGCGATCGCGGTTGAGCAGATACATCAGGCCTCGGAAGAGGCTGAACTCCGCCTCGACCTTTTCATCGGGCAGGGGCTGGATTTCGAATTCACTCAGCTCGCCCAGGCGGAGGACGCTGAGGTCGGAGAGCCGCACGCTGGTGCGGCTGCGGAGTCCGGTCCGGCCACGATCGCGATCGCCCAGGACCTGGGTGGGGTAGGCGGCTTCCCAGGTGTTCGACCGGAAGCGCTGCACGAAAACATTCGTGCCCTCGACGGTCAGCACGATGGGCGGGTTGGTGCGGGTGGCGCCGGTTTGGGCGCGGGCGGGCGGAGCCAAGACGCCAAGGACCGACAGCAGACTCAGGGCGAACGGGAGGAGCCGGAGAGCGGGCGCGATGGTTGATTTTCGATTTTCGATTTTCGATTGGTGATCGCCCGGGGCGGCGATCAGCAACAGGAACCCGGCTCCCCCGGGAGGCCGGGGTGCACCGGATGGCGACAGCGTTGCGATCGACTCTTCCTGGCGGACAGTCCGGGGAAGGCTCGCGGGTTCATGCAGTCGTTGAAATTGGCTGGGGGGTGGCATCCGGGTCACGGGGTCCAGGGGACGGCGCGATAAAAGCGGCGCGGATCAACGAAGGGATTTTGATTCGTGTAATTGAGGATGAGGCACGGGTCCGGGTTGGTGGCAATGGGGGTCCAGGGGCCGGAAAGCGTCGTGGTCGTTTCGAGAACGAACGGCGTGGCATTGCTCGCGGCGATCCAGAAGCGGATGGCGGTATTGGTCACCCAGGACGACTGCAATTCGAAGGGTGGGGCGAGTTCGACGATGGCGATGTTGCGGCTGGTGAACCCGACGAAATTGCTGACGAAAATGGAATACGTGCCGGCGTCGAGGGCGCTGAAGCCGGGGACGCTCAGGGTGCTATTGGTGGCATCGGGGATGTCCACGCCGTCGAGGCGCCACTGGCAGGCCGGCAGTGGGCACCACGCACCGGCTGGCGACTGGAGGACCAGGGTGCCTCCGTCGGCGACGAGGCAATACTTGAGCGCGTTCGTGAGAGGCGGCGCCACCCCCATCTTGGCCGTGATGGAGATATTGCCGCTGGCTTCGTAGCCCTCGACGACGACCGTGTAATTCGTGCCATCCTTCGCGTTGAACTTGGCCACACAGGGTACGCCGTTGCTGGCGCTGGAAAGATCGCAGATTACGGCGGGCGCGTTGAGGTCGGCGAAGAGGTCGCCGGTCAGCTTGTAAACAGCCATGCGGGTTGGGATGGCGCTGCCGGTGGTTTCGACCTGAATGACTCCGTTGTTGGTCACGGCGAGGCCCAGCCAGAGGGTGCCGACGAATGGATCGCCGCACGGCTCCGGGTCGCCTTCGGATCGACTGGCGGCCGAGGGCAGCGTGTTGTTGAAGAAGTTGCCCAGGCCGAAGGGAAGGTAAGTGCCGCCAAAGACGAATGAAGCGGAACGGGTGCTGAATTTGTCCCCGATCAGATATGGGAAGCTGCCAAGCTGGAGCGGGACTAATGGGCTGAGAACGAACTGATCGAATCCGTTCCGGATCCCTACCGCGTAAAAGCCGACATCGCGGGAATTCGCCTTGGGGATGATGAGGACGGGATCCACCGCGCCGCGAATGGGCTCCGGCTTGTCGTACGGCGGGCCGTAATAAAACCACTGATAAGACTCATCGGTGGCGCTGGTCACCACGCGAAACTCCGCGTCTTCCCCTGGCTTGACCACCTGCGGCAGGGGCGCCCGCACGATTTCGGGCACGCGCAATGTGGTGACTTGCAGATTCCACGACAGCGTGAACCAGCCGGCCTTCGGGCCGTCGCCTCCGCCGTCGATTTGAATCTGGTAGGGGCGCCCGCGTTGCACGTTGAAGCGCAGCTCGCTCGTGTAGCAGCCGCCAGAATCGTCATCCTGACTGACGGGCTTGAGCTCTCGGAGATCCAAGCCGGTGTAGATGCTGAGCAACGTGTCGAAGGCGCTGCCGCGGGTGCGCACGGTGAGGATGCCGGAGTCGGGTGGCGTGAGCTGCAGCCACATTGTTTTGCCCACCGCTCCGGCGTCGGTCCACAACGGCTCGCCGAACTCGGAGGAGGCATCCACATTGCTTCCCTGAACCACGCCACTGGCATCAGTGAGCTGCGGTCGTTCCTGGAAAAAATCTCGCGGACGCGGCGCGGTTTCGTAAAGCACTCGCACCAGCGTCGGACCGGAGCGCACGCTTTCGACGCCATTCCACACCACGACGCTGTAGCGGCCCGCTTTGAACGGCGTAATTTCGACGAGACGAAGGCTGGACGACGTGGCATTGGTGATGACGGCACCGTTGCAGAACCATTGATATCGGAGCGGCGGCTCGCCGGTCGCCTTGACCGTGAGCGTGACGTTCTGGCCGGGTTGAGCGTCGATGCCGGAGGGGAGCGGCTCGGTGACTTGCAGCGGCGTGTTGACGACGAGGCTGGCTTGATTGGAGGCCACCACCGGAACCGCCAGAATGCCGGGCAAGTTGATTCGGGCTCCGTTGGTCACCTGAACGGTATAGGTACCTTCCTGGGCTTCCTGCACATTGAACAGCCGCAAGGTGTCGGAACCTTGGCCGAAGGGAACGACGACATCGCCGTTGAAAAGCCACTGGTAACCGAACGGAGGCGTCCCGTCGACCGTGACGTGAAACTCGACATTGGCGCCGGACGGGACGGTTTGCGATGTGAGCGGGGTGGTGATGACCGGCGGCCGGTTGGTGGTGTTAATTGTCAGGCGCCAGCCTCCGGCAATGCCCCCAGCGCCGGTCAAGATGGAGTCGTCCATGACATACAAGCGCCAGACACCGTTTGGGCTGGTGCCGTTGAAGAGGCTGAGTTTGCCGCCGTAAGGCGCCGCCGGTCCGTTGGGAAAATTGTCCGCCGGGGCGTAGTTCGAAGGCAGATAGGTTCCTGCAACCAGCGGGCCGGCCTGCGGGATGGTGAATCGGGTCGCGGCCGAGAAAGTCACGGTCACATTGGTGACGTCGGTGGTCCCGCCGGCGTCAGAAAGGAGGAGAACGGTTTGTCCGGTCGGACCGACGAGCAGCACATCCAAATCCTGGGGATTCGGGTGGGTGATGTTCACCAGCGTCGCGGTTACACTGGTGATCTCCCCGCTGAGTTGGCTGACCGTGATTGTGGATGGATACGGGTTTGGGCCGGCCGCGGCGCTGCCGGCAAAGATGCTCGTGGGGTTGGTAAATGTCGCGGCACTGGCCGATAGCGTCGGGCCCAAGACGAAGACCAGCCAAAAGAGAGCACGACACGCCTCCGACCGGACAAGGCGGGTCCCCGACCAAAGCTTGGATACAGCATTCACTTTGTTGGATTCCAACTCGTTCATACTGGAATCATTCGCAAAATGAAAGTTTTATACCGGTTCGATGCACCGGCTGACGTGATCCCCGCGAACGGCGCGGGGCGACAGCCGCTCTGATTACTTAAGAAATGATGTCCCGGCGATTACATGGCCCGGTTTGACCTGTTGTGGTTTGGGGCGGGAGGGGCACGACCGAAGGGGGGGAGGGCGCGTGGCCCCCGGTGACCCGGGGGACGGGCGCGCCCGAGCTGGAGGCGGAGCCGGGGGAGGCTTGGCCGGGGCCTGGTTTGGCGCGAGAGCTGGCTGGCGGCCTTACTTCGCCGTGATCACCACGTAATTCTTTTTGCCTTTGCGCAGGAGGACGTGGCGGGCGAAGAGCAGGTCCGCCCGGGTGACACTTCGAGCGGCGTCGGCCACGCGCACATTATTAATGTTCACCCCGCCCCCTTCGAGGTCTTTTCGGGCCTGGCCTTTGGACGGGCACAGCCCGGCATGGACGAGAAGCTCGACCAGCGGCACGCCGGCACCGTCGAGGCGGGCCAGCTCGATTTCCTTGGTCGGCACTTCTCCGACAATTTCGTTGAACGTTCCCTCGGTGATGCCTTCGAGATTGCCGCCAAAGAGAATTTCGCTCGCGCGGACCGCCTCTTGGGTGGCGGCCGGCCCGTGGACGAGGTCGGTCACGGCCCGGGCCAGGGCCCGATGGGCTTCCCGCGCGCCGGGATTGGCCTGGTGTTTGGCCTCGAGCGAGGCGATTTCGTCGAGGGTCAGGAAGGTGAAGTATTTGAGGTAGCGGACGGCATCGCGGTCGTCGGTGTTAATCCAAAACTGGTAAAATCGGTAAACGCTCGTCCGGCGGGAGTCGACCCAGATGGCGCCGGCGACGGTTTTGCCGAACTTCGAGCCATCGGCGTTGGTGATGAGGGGCAGCGTGAGGCCGTAGACGGTGCGGCCGAGTTTCTTCCGGGTGAGCTCGATGCCGGCGGTGATGTTACCCCATTGATCGCTGCCGCCGATTTGGAGTTCACAGTCGTGTTCGCGGCACAGGTGAAAAAAGTCGAAGGCCTGAAGCAGCATGTAGCTGAATTCGGTGTAGCTGATGCCGACGTCGCGGTCTTCCATGCGCGCCCGCACGCTCTCTTTGGCGACCATCTGGTTCACCGTGAAATGCTTTCCAATGTCGCGCAGGAACTCGAGGAAGCTGACGGGTGCCGTCCAGTCGGCGTTGTCCACGAGACGCGCCGGGTTGACGGCGCTTTCGAAATCCAGCAGGCGCGTCAGCTGAGCCTTCACGGCGGCAATGTTCGCCTTGAGCACCTCGCGGGTGAGCAGCTGCCGCTCCTGTGCCTTGCCGCTGGGATCCCCGATCGATCCCGTGGCTCCGCCCGCCACTGCGATCGGCCGGTGGCCGGCCAGTTGGAATCGCCGCAGGGCCAGCAGCGGAACCAGATTGCCCACATGCAGGCTGTCCGCCGTCGGATCGAACCCGCAATAGAGCGTGACCGGGCCCGTCGCCAGGCGCTTCGGCAATTCGGCGGTGTCCGTGCAGTCGGCGACCAGGCCGCGCGCCAGCAATTCCTCGTAAATGTTCATCGGTCCCGAAGTTTATCCGGCATCAACTCGGCTCGCTCAAGGGGAAAACCCGCCGGGCTGCGGCGGGGCGGAACTCAGGCCTGGTCGCGGACCGCACGTCCGCCATTGGCGACCATGAATGGCATGCGCGCGGGGGGCTGCGTGTCGGTGATCTGGCCGCAGAGCACGGCCCGCCGTGCTCCGGTTGTTTCGGGAAGGTTGCCGGGCTGCCCGTTCATTCGCAGCCACGCCAGCCACGCAAACGCCGCGGGCTCGACGCTCGCCACCGGCCAGCCGAGTTCTTCTGAGGTCATCAGCGATACCTCGGCGGCCTGGGCGCCCAGCGCCCGCGCCAGACGTTTCCGCATCACCGGATTGCGCGCTCCGCCACCGCACAGGACGACGACCTCCGGCGGGGCCGGGAGGTGGAGCTGGTAATTCAAAGCGATGGAACGTGCCGTGAACTCCGTTAACGTGGCCAGCCAGTCGTTCGAGGTGAGCTTCCATCTCGGGCCGCGGAGCTTCGCCTCGCGCCAGAACGCTTCGCCAAACAACTCGCGCCCGGTGCTCTTTGGAGGTGCCTGGTGGAGGAACGGATGCTTTAGCCAGCGGTCCAGCAGCGCATCGTAAACCTGCCCGCGAGCCGCGCCGTGGCCATTTCGGTCCATGGGTCGCCGACCCTGGCTGGACGTCCGCGCCGCGAGATCGATCAACACGTTGGCCGGGCCGGTGTCAAAAGACAGGATCGTCGGCCGCGAACGGGGGCCTCGTCGCCAGTCGATGGAAGTGACGTTACTGATGCCGCCGAGGTTGTTGACACAAACGTGCCGGCCGGGAAGTCCGAAGGTGCGGACGTGGAACGCGGTGGCGAGCGGCGCGCCCTCGCCTCCGGCCGCGAGGTCCGCCGCACGAAAGTTACTCACCACGGGAATGCGCAGTTGCTCGGTGAGATAGGCAGGTTCACCAATCTGCAACGTGGCGGGTGCGACCGGGCCCGGCTGATGAAAAATGGTCTGGCCGTGCAGCCCGACCAGGCGCGGCTTGAGTGCCGACGGACTGCGCGCAGCACCCGCGGCGTAGAGCCGGCCCAGATCATGATGCAACTGGCCGGTTTCCCAACTGGACGCCTTGCCGGCCGCCGCGGCCTCCACGCGCTGCCTCAGGCTGGCGGGGAACGCCACGTGCCAGGTCGCGCGCAGTTCGAGAGAGCATTCATCGATGGCGCAAAGGGCGTAGTCGACACCATCGAGACTGGTGCCGGACATGATGCCGAGCGTAAGGGTTGGCTTCATGGCCGGAGTGTAGTCGCGGTCCACCGGGATCGGCGAGGCGGGGAATTTGCGGCGGGCGCACGGTGGGCATGCCCGACGTGCGGCGCGACGCGCGGCCAGGACAGTATCCGATTTCACTCGCGCGCCAACGATGCCATGGTTCGGCCCATGAAAGCGCTTTACGTGCACGCTCACTATGATGACTACGAGTTTACTGCGGCGGGGACCTTTGAACTCTGGCGACGCAAACTCGGAGCGGATTTCCAGGCCCGGGTGCTGGTTTGCACCGATGGCCAGGCGGGGCATCACCAGCGCACCAGGGAGGACACCGGCCGGGTACGTCTGGCCGAGCAGAAGGAATCCGCCCGGCTTGGCGGGTACGAGTTTGAGCTGTTGCGTCTGCCGAACGGCACGGTCCCGCGCGAGGCGTGCCTGCAAGTGACCCCGGATTTGCTCGCGGCCATTTGGAAGGCGATCCGGGATTTTGAGCCCGACTTTTTGTTCTGCCCACCGCTGGGCGGGGATCCGCTGGCCGGCATTCACAACGACCATGAGACCATTGCGGAGGCGGTGCGCCGCGTCGCGTATATGATCAACGTGCCGCACGCGTTCACCCCCGAGTACCCGGAGGACGAAACCCGCTCCCGCCCCTGCAAGGTGCCGGTCATTCTCAACGTGTATGACGGCTACATGTTCGGCGCGAATGGGTGCGATTTGGTTGTGGATGTGGAAGAAACCTTCGAGCTGCTTGGCCGGCTGACGTGGTGCCATCAATCCCAGATCCGCGAATGGCTGCCGTGGGTGGGACGCCATCACATGGACGCGCCTGCGACGCTGGAGGAATGGGCGGCGACGTTGCGCGCCCGGTTCAATCGGAAAAACCGCGAGCTGCGGCTTAAAACCGAGCACGCCGTCGAAGTGTTTCGGGTGACCGCCTGGGGTGCTGTGCCGACGCTGGACGAGTTGCTGGGAGCCTTCCCTCCGTTGCTCACCCGCGCCAGTGCGCTGGAGCCCCTGGCGCGCCGTTTGGCGGACTGGCGTGGGGAGAGCTAGGGCGGAAATTTGCGACGACAACGATGGCAATGATGTAGGGAAAGGTCCGCGCCGTGTTTGGGGATCGAAGGCCCGGCCTGAACGCATCGCCTGGGCTTCGGAGGCGTGCTGTGGGACAGCGTCGGACCGTGGGATCGGGGAACTGCGGAGGCGTCACTCCGGTCCTCCCGTAGTAGTCCCACTTTTCGCCACATTCTTGTTGTCTAATCGTGATCACTGTGATTACATCGCCCTAATTCCACAGTCACGGCGGGGTTTCAGCGCGCGCCGGCGTCTGATCTCTATGTCTATGCGCAGTGATTTGAGTGGAAGAATCAGAACACTCAGAACTATGCACAATCCATGTCTGCGGATGAAGAATCTCTTCTTCTTCGTCCTCACTGCCGTGATTGGGATGTTCGCCCAATCAGGGTGGGCCACGCCAATCATTACCTCCGTTGTGGAAACCGGAGGCGACAACGAACCCACGGATACGATTACTGCCAAATGGACGGGCGTGACCTACGCCACAACGATCGCCGGCGAACCCATCGTGGGTTCCGCGGTGGGCAGCCCGTTCACGGTGGGCACGTTTGGCCCGAACACGCCCGCGTTCGTGGATCGCGCGCACCGATACTTTTCTGATCCGAGCATCGCCGGCAGCGTCCCGATTCCGGCGTATTTGCTCGGCGGCGAGATTATCATGTCCGGCAACGACAATCGCGACAACGCCACTTACAAGTTGGATGTCACGATCAGCCGCGATGCGATGGTCTACCTGCTGATCGACCAACGGCTCGGGGATACCGACAATTTGACCCCGCCCACGTTTGACGCGACGCACATGCAGTGGGTGCTCGATCAGGGTTGGACCGCCGTGCGCACGGGAAATAATCGGACCGCAGACAGCAGCCTGCTCGACGAAGTTGCTTTTGACGAGAGCGCCGATAACACCGTCAACCAATACTACGCGATTTATTCGAAGCGCATTCCGGCGGGAACGTTCTCGCTTTTCCAGGCGGACAACGCGGGACAGAACATGTATGGCGTGGTCGTGCAGCCCGCCCCGAAGCCGCAGCTTTCGGTCGGCATCAGTTTCGCGACGGACGAAGCCAACGGGGCCGGCAGCGCCCTGGCGGCGGCTGATGTGGCCGGCGCCATCCCCCAGGCGAACTGGAACAACGTGACGGGTGCGTCTGGCAACCTGACGGCCCTCGTGGCAGATGCTGCCGGTTCCGCCCAAACCACGACGATGAGCGTGGAGTGGAGCTGCCCCAATACGTGGTCGAGCACGGGCCGTGGTGAAGAGAACGACGGCTTCGCGGCTGGCCCCGACCGGCAGCTGTTGGTGGGATATCTCGACACCAACGACGGCGACGGCGTGGCCACGGTGACGGTGAGCGGCATCCCGGCTGAGTTTTCCTCCGGCGGTTATGACGTGCTCGTGTATTGCGTCGGTGGCGTGGCCGGTCGCGGCGGCGCTTACACCATCAATGGCGAGACAAAGTTTGGCACCTCGGCGGCGAACTCGCCAACTCATGTTGAAGATCCTGGCGCTGGTGTTTCGGACACGGGCACCTACGTCCGCTTCCGCGGCCAATACGGATCGAGCTTCACGCTGGTGTCCAGCGCGAATGGCACGACGTTTCCGGGCAACGTGAATTTCCGGGCGCCAATCAACGCCATCCAGATCGTCCGCAACTCGGATCCCAACGCGGGCCTGGTGCGCGGATACGCTCAGAAAATCCGCTTCGATAACCTCGGCAACAGTGTTGACTTGAATGCGTTGATCACCGACCCCAGGTACATCAACGATCAATACGACTCGACCTGCCTTCGCCCGAATTTCTCGGTCAACGACGCAGACGAGTGCGAGAACTGCGGTCTGGTGGTGCGCGGCTATTTCATTCCTTCCGCTTCCGGTCCCCATGTCTTTTACATGGCGGCGGACGACGGCGGTGGCCTTTACTTGAGCACTGACGAGTCTCCGGCCAACAAGGTCCTGATTGCCCGCGAGCCGGTTTGGGCGGCGCGGCGTAATTATATCGGAGAAGCGGATGGTGGTGGCCGCGGCGACCCGCCGCTGAACATTTCGGCCCCGATCAATCTCACGGCCGGCCAGGTTTACTATATGGAAGGCGCGCTCAAGGAAGCGGGCGGCGGTGACAACCTGGACGTTGCGGTCAAAGGCCCGGGCGATCCAGACGTTGTCGATGGCAGTCTTCCAGTCCTTGGTAATCGCATCGCGACTCGCGTCAACTTGACTGATAGCAAGCTGGCCATCTCAACCCAACCGGAAGCGCTTCTCCGCATTCCGGAAGGCAACACCTACTCCGTCAGTGTTGCGGCGACCGCGAGTTCCCCGCTTTGCGGAGCTGTTCCGCTCTATCAATGGCAGCGTAACGGGGTCGACATCCCGGGCGCGAATAGCGCGACTTACACGATTCCAGTCGTTACGCCCGCGGATCACCTCGCCACGTTCCGTGCAGTGGTGACGTTCCTCGGTATCCAGCGCACGAGCAGCGCCTCCACCCTGGAGGTTCTCGGACGCGAGTGCCTGAAGGTGGTCGGTGCGTCCTCCAGCGGATTCAACACGGTGGGCATCGCGTTCGGCACCTTCATCACGGCCAACGACGCTGCGATCGATCCGTTCAACTACACGATCCTTGGCCCGGGCGGAACTCCTGGTCCGCAGGTCCAGACGGTTGAGATCACGGGCGGCAACAAGGCGGTGCTGCTGACCCTGAGCGAGGCGTTGTCTGAAAACACCGATTACACGGTGCAGGTGGCCGGAGTGACGAGCCTGGTGGGCTCGGAGCTGTGCGCGGCCCCGGACAACCAGGCGAGCTTCCGCTCGTGGGTCACGGGCGGCATCGGCAGTGGCGTGGTGTTCGAGACGTAACGTCAACAGCAGCTCCGGCGTGGCGTCTGCTGACCAACCAGCCCAACCCCGAACAATCCGCGAGACGGCGCTGATCAGCGGCTTTGATTCGCGGCTGATTTACGCCGACGACAGCCATGAGAATTACGGTGGCCGCATGCGCGGTCTGTTCATCCCGCCGGTCTCCGGCAATTGGATGTTCCACATGCGCTCGGATGATCCGGGCCGGCTGTATTTCAACCCGACGGGCCCGAGCGCCGCGGGCAAGGTGCAGGTGGGCGACCAGACCGGGTGCTGGCAACGGCTTCCCAGCGTCAGGCGCGCAGCTGAGCGCGGCCTATCCGCTGATTGGCGGCCAGGCGTATGTCGAGTTGCTGTGGCACGAGTTTGGCGGCGGGGACTACGGCCGGGTGGCGGTGGCGCTGCAAGCGCGCCGGGGCCGACGGCGACCAACCTGGTGGGTTACCTGGTGGGCGCGGGTGCGGCACCGGCCGGCATCGGCGGTCCTTTGAACATCACGCAGCAGCCGGCGGACGTTTCTGCGCTGGCCAACGCGACGGTGAGCTTCAGCGTGCAGGCCAACAACCCCAACGGACTGCCCATTGCCTATCAGTGGACGCGCGACGGAGCCGACATCGCGGGAGCGACGGGTCCGACGCTGAGCGTTGGCCCGCTGACGCTGGGCGACGACGGGGCGGTGTTCGCGGTGAAGCTGGGCGTGGTGGGCACGTCGACGGTGTCCCAGAACGCGAGGCTCTCGATGGCGGCGGACACGATCAAGCCGACGGTGGTGAGCGTGAAGGCGACGACGGACTGAAACGGCTGACGGTGACGTTCTCCGGAACTGGTGGCGGCGACAAGCGCCAACGGCGTTGAGTATGGCATCGTGGGCATGCTCCGCCTGGTGTGACGTCGGCGACCTTGGGCGGACGGCATGACGGTGGCGCTGGTGCTGGATGCCGCTGGCCGTGGATACGGCGTATCAGTTGCGTGTCGGCGGCATCTTCGACCTGGCGGACAACGAGATGGAAGCGGTGGACGTTCCCGTTCCGCTCGTTTGCGATCAAGCGCGGGTATGCGCTGGCCGAGGCTGTATCTGAACATCGGAGGCGGGGTGCTGGTGAGCGACCTGACGGGCAACGCGCAAGTCCCAGGTCGCCGGATCTGGTGCGCTACAAGGGGACAGGCGAGCTCAATACGTTCGACAGTTCGAGCAATATGGCGCGCGCATGTCGAACTGGCTGACGGCGCCGGTGAGCGGGAAGTATCACTTCTACATGAGCTCGGATGACGCGGTGCGCTGTTCCTGGCACGGACTCGACGCCGGCCAGCCTGGTGCAGGTAGGGTCGGAGCCGGTGTGGAACGGGCGTCGGGACTGGCTGGGGACGGCCCGCCGAATACGGCAGCGCCTGGGCTACGGTCGTCGACGCTGTTCCCGGATGGGGATCGAGCTGACGGCAGGGCGGATGTATTACTTCGAGGCGCTGATGAAGGAAGGCGGCGGCCCGGGGACAACCTGGCGTTTACCTGGCAGCTGCCGGGTGAGGCGCAGCCGGAGAGCGGCAGCGCGGCCTTGTCGGGCGTCTACATGTCGTCGCTGGTGGATCCGGCCGGAGCTGGCATCCAAATCACCCAGCAGCCGACCGATCAGACCAACGTGCTGATCCCGGGCCAGGCGATTTCGGCCTCCACGTTCACCATCGCTGTCGCGGCGGTGGGCCCGAATGCGGGCAATGTGTTCTATCAGTGGGAGCGCGAGACATCGGCGGGATGGCGCGTGGTCAAGGGCGCCAACAGCGCCAGCTTCTCGATCACGCCGACCCTGGCGGACAACGGCGCGAAGTTCCGCTGCGAAGTGTTTGTGCCCGGCGCGGAGGCCATCTCCAGCACGGTCACGCTGACGGTTGCGCAGCGTAACACGCCGCCGAGCTTCACCTTGAATCCGCCGCCCGAGAACGTGAATGCCAATGCCGGCGCGCAGTCGATTGCGGGTGTGGCCACGAACATTCGGCCCGGCTCCGGCGCGGGTATCGTGCAGCGGGTGAAGATCACCCAGGCCGGCGATCCCGTTGCACTCGTTAATGGTGACAACGACGGTGATGGCAACGCGGGCGCCCCGCCGGCGGCTGAAGGCGTCGAGCACGTGATCGACGGGGTTGGCCAGAAGTATCTCAACTTCCTGGATCTCGGCTCCGGCTTCTCGGTGACGCCGCGCTATGGTGCGAGCATCGTGACGGCTGTGCGTCTCTACACCGCGAACGACGCCGAGCCGCGCGACCCGGCCAGCTACGTGCTGGAAGGCGCCAACTCGGGAGATGGTCCGTGGACGGTGATCTCGTCGGGACCGCTGGCGCTGCCGTCGGGCCGCAATGCCGGTGGCAACACCGCGCTGGACCCGAACACCAGCTTCAACCAGTTGGTGGAATTCGCCAACGTGGTGGCGTTTACCAGCTACCGGGTGACCTTCCCGACCTTGAAGGACGCCGCTGCGGCCAACAGCATGCAGATTGGTGAAGTCGAGCTGTTCGGCACCCCGGCGTCGCAGCCGGATGCGGAAGCGGGTCAGGTCGTGCACTTCAACGTCAGCGCGGACAACACCAGCCTGTTCCTGGTGCAGCCGGCGATTGACGGCAATGGTCGCCTGACCTACACGCCTGCGCCCAACGCCAACGGTGCGACCATCGTGACGGTCGTCGCCCAGGACAACGGCGGCACGGCCTACGGCGGCGATGACACCTCCGACCCGCAAACGTTCCGCCTGAACATTGTCGGCGGAAACCGCTGCCCGTCGCTGCAGCCGATCGATCAAGTCATCCTGGACGAGGACACGTACTCGACCAATCGCGTGGTGGGCGTGGATCCGGACGGCAATCCGTTGACCTACATCGTGGTCAACCCGCCGGCCTACGGCACGCTTGAGCTCAACCCGACCACTGGCGTGTTCATCTATCACCCGCGTCTGAACTACTATGGACCGGATTCATTCTGGGTTGCGGCCGATGACGGGACCTGCCGTTCGGAACCGTTGATGGTGCCGCTGATCATCTGCTCGGTGAACGACTGCCCGGTGCTGGGTGAAGTTCCGCCGATCGTGACGACCGAGGATACCCCGGCCAACGGCCAGCTGTTCGCTTACGACCCGGATGATATCCGAGACCCGGTGACCTACTCCCTGGTGACGCCGCCTGCGCACGGCTCAGTGAATCTTAACCGTTCCACTGGTGCGTTCACCTACACGCCGGCTCAGGATTACACCGGACCCGACTCGTTCCGGGTCAGCGCGACGGCGTCGCTCTGCGATTCCGACGTGAAGACGGTTACGGTGACGGTTCGTCCGGCGAATGACCCGCCGGTGCTGGCTCCGGTGGCTCCGCTCAACACGGATCCGGGCACGGCGGTCAATGGCACCTTGGTGGCGACGGATCCCGAGCACGACCCCGTTACGTATGCAGTGGTGACGCCGCCCGCTCACGGCCAGGTGACGCTGAACCCGAATACGGGCGCGTTCACTTACACGCCGGACAGCGGCTTCACGGGAACTGACACGTTCCGGGTGGTGGCGTCGGATCCGACCTCCCAATCCGGGATTGTCACGGTCACCATCAACGTTGGCAACGCGGGCAACCACTGCCCGAAAGCCATCGCGGATGTTGGCCCCAGCATCGAGCTGTATCTCTGTGGGGTTGGCCCGCATGTCATTGCTGGCAACTTCACGGACCAGTGCCCGGGCGATTCGAACTGGCAGCCGCAGCCGACGTATTGGGGCTCTTACGAGAGCCATGCCAGCGTGCAGCTGGATGGGAGCGGATCCACCGATGCGGACGGTGACACGCTCACCTACAGCTGGTTCCTCGTGCAGGAGGATGGCTCCGCCATCGCACTGGCCACCGGCCAGAAGCCCAAGGTTTGCCTCGAGGTCGGCGGCTATGTCCTCCGTCTCGTGGTCGACGATGGCAAGTGCCAGGATCAGGTTGACATCGAGTTCGAAGTCGTCTCTCCCGGCGAAGCTCTCCAGGCGTTGATCGACGAGATTGGCGACGCTGGTCTGCAATCCCGCGTCCGCCGTCCTTTGATCGCGTTGTTGAAGTCGGCTTCGGCCTGCTTCGACCGCGGACTTTGCGATTCGGGCGTCCGGCAGCTGCGGGCGTTCATCCAAAAAGTCCATGCGCAGCTGGAGCCGATCTCTCCGGTGGTGGCGCAGGACCTCGCGGAGACCGTGACCGAGATCCTCGACCAGATCGAGTGCCCGGCGGCCAATCCGTGATCAGACGCAACTGATCCATAGAAATCGCGAAGGCCGGGGTGAAAGCCCCGGCCTTCTTTTTTTGGAAATCATCGGTGTGCGACCGTCGTTGCGCGCGGCCAAGATTCGCCTAGTTCCCGGCAACATCCGCGAAGTGTTTGATCACGGGGTTATTGAAGGTCGCCATGCCGCCACGCGTCAGCTCCAGATATTCCGTCGATATGAACAGATTCTTCAGGCATCACACTGATTGGAAGCATGGTCGCATCGGGCATTTCGCTCGTGCCTGTGTGGCCGCCATGCTGTTTGGTTCAATTCATTTTGTCGACGCGGCGACGACCGAAGCGCCATTGCGGTTCAACCGGGATATCCGCCCGATCCTGGCCGAAAACTGCACGGCCTGCCACGGGCCGGACGCCAACAAGCGCAAGGCGGGTCTGCGGCTCGACACCCGCGACGGCCTGGTGGAAAAGACCGCGAAGCACGGCCCGGCGGTGGTTCCGGGCGATTTGGAAAAGAGCGAGCTCTGGCGGCGATTGACCACGACCGACTCGGACGATGTGATGCCGCCACCCGAATCGCACAAGCAACTGACGTCGGCACAAAAGGAGTTGATGAGGCGGTGGATTTTGGCCGGTGCGCCCTGGGAAGGCCATTGGGCCTATCTCAAGGCGGAGAAGCCGGCCATTCCCTCAGTCAAGTCTGGTGGTTTCCCGGTGCGCAATCCCATCGACGCGCTGGTGCTGGCCAAGCTCCAGTCCCGGGGCCTGAAACCGGCTCCGGAGGCTGACCGGCGAACGCTGGCCCGGCGACTCTCGCTGGATTTGACCGGCCTGCCGCCCTCTCCGGATCAAGTGGCGGCCTTCGTGAAGGATCGGAGCCCGGACTACTACCAGCGGTTCGTGCGCGAGTTGATGGCATCGCCGGCTTGGGGTGAGCACCGCGGGCGCTATTGGCTGGATGCGGCCCGCTACGCCGACACGCATGGCCTGCACTTCGACAACTATCGGGAGATGTGGCCTTATCGCGACTGGGTAATCCGGGCCTTCAACCGGAACATGCCGTTTGACCAATTCACGGTGGAGCAGCTGGCGGGCGACCTGCTGGAGAACCCGACGACGGATCAAAAAACGGCGACTGGATTTCAGCGTTGCAGCATGACGACGAACGAGGGCGGGACGATCGACGAGGAGAATCTGGCGAACTACGCCAACGATCGGGTGACAACGCTGGGCTGGGTCTGGCTGGGCACGACGATGAATTGCGCGGCGTGTCACGACCACAAGTTTGATCCGTTCACGATGCGAGATTTTTATTCTCTTTCAGCGCTGTTTCGAAACACGACCCAGCCGGGTAAGGACGGCAACTCCAAGGACTCCGCCCCCTCGATCCTCGTGCCACAGACGGTGGACGATGGCGTTCGATGGGCGGCGCTTCCGGCCGAGATCAGCGCTGCGACCAATGCCGTTGCCCAGCGACGGGTTGAGGCCCGGGTGAATTTCGAAAACTGGTTGAAGGGGGCAACGCCCGAGGCACTGGAGGCGGACGTCAGCGGCTCCAACCTCGTGCTGCATCTGCCGCTCGATCGACGGGAGACCAACCAGCTCACGTTGGCGGTTGGTTCGGCGCGGCAAGTCGCCCTGGCGGGCGACCGGGAGTGGCAGGACGGACGGATCGGGCCGGCGCTGGTGTTGAAGAAGGATGCCACGCTCGAGCTGGGAGAGTCCGGCGACTTCGAGCGCACCAATGCGTTCAGCTATGGTGCGTGGGTGCGGGTCAGCAAGGCGGGGCCGGGCGTGGGCGTGCTCGCGCGCATGGAGGTGGACAATGGATATCGGGGCTGGGATCTCCATCAGGAAGGAAAGAAGTTCAACGTGCATCTCGTCAATGCATGGCCCGAAAACAGCATCCGTGTGTCGACGCGAAATGAGGTCGTGAAGGAGAAATCGTTTCAGCACGTGTTCGTCACTTACGACGGCTCGAGCCAGGCGAAAGGCGTCCGAATTTACATCGATGGGGAGGAGGTGCCGGTGGATATCGACAAGGACACCTTGAAGGACACCATCCGGACGAAGTCACCGTTGCGTGTCGGCCAGCGGAGCAAGGATCACGTGTTCGAACGGGGCCGGGTGCAGGACATCCGCGTTTACGATCGGATGGTCGATGCGGCCGGCGTTAAGCGCATTGCCCGAGCTGGGATGGTTCGCGAAGCCCTGGCTGCGTCGCCCGAGAAACGAACTCCCGAGCAGCGCGAGGCGGTATACGACTATTGGCTGACTACCCGGGACAATGAATTCGTTCAGCGGTCCGGCCGGGTGACCGCGCTCCGCGCGGAGCGTGACGCCATCCGCGACCGCAATCCGGTAACCTTGATCCAGGAGGAGAAAAAGGACTCAATGCCGACCGCGAACGTCCTGTTTCGCGGTCAGTATGACAAGCCGCGGGACAAGGTGACGGGCGGCACCCCGTTGTCGTTACACGCTTTTGCCCCAGGCAACTCCACGAACCGCCTGGGTTTGGCTCGCTGGTTGATTTCTCCGGAGAACCCGCTGATGTCGCGTGTCATCGTCAACCGATTCTGGCAGGAGGTTTTTGGCGTGGGGATCGTGCGCACCGCAGAGGATTTTGGGACGACGGGGGAGGCGCCGGTGAACCAGGAGCTTTTGGATTGGCTGGCGATCGACTTCGTCGAGCACGGCTGGGATGTAAAACGCCTGTTCGAACAAATCGTCACCTCCTCAACGTATCGGCAGACTGCGGAAACCACGTCGGAGAAGCTGGAAAAAGATCCGCAGAACCGCCTGCTCAGCCGGGGCCCGCGGTTCCGGATGGACGCGGAGATGATTCGGGATTACGCGCTGGCGGCAAGCGATCTCCTGGTGCGCAAGGTCGGCGGAGCGAGCGTAAAGCCGTACCAGCCACCTGGAGTTTGGGAGGCGGTGGCCATGCCGGAAAGCAACACCAAGAAATATCAGGCGGACAAGGGCGACGCCCTCTATCGGCGAAGCCTGTATACTTTTTGGAAGCGGGCGGCGCCGCCCGCGGCCATGGACATCTTCAACGCGCCCAGTCGCGAGGTCTGTGCGGTCCGCCGCGAGCGCACCGACACGCCCCTGCAAGCATTGGTGACACTCAACGATCCGCAGTTTGTGGAGGCGGCGCGCCGGCTGGCCGAGCTGGCGTTGATCGGGTGTTCGCGTGAGGACGAATCTCTTCAGTTCATGGCGGCTCGCCTGCTGGCGCGCCCGCTGGCGGGCAAGGAGCTGACCATCCTCCGTGCCACGCTGGTGGCCATGAAGGACTTCTACGACAAGGAACCGGACGCGGCGAAGCAGCTCTTGTCGGTGGGCGACGCCCGGCCCGCCGTCAACCTCCCCGCGCCGAGGGTCGCCGCCTTCACCATGGTGGCGAACCAGTTGATGAACCTGGACGAAGTCTTGAACAAATAGCCTCGAGGACCGCCATGAACCCGCTTGCTGACTACGTTCGCTACGAAACCCGGCGCCAGTTTTTTGCGCGAGGCAAGAACGCGCTGGGCTACGCGGCGCTCGCGTCATTGCTCGGCCCCAGCCTTCGGCTTTGGGGCGATCCTCCAGCCGCCAAGACCGCCGGCGGTTTGGCCGGCCTGCCCCATTTTCCGGCCAAGGTGCGCAACATTATATATCTGCACATGGTTGGCGGGCCGTCCCAGATGGACTTGTATGACCACAAACCGGTCATGACGGAGTGGTATGACAAGGATCTGCCGGACTCGGTGCGGATGGGTCAGCGGTTGACCACCATGACGTCCGGTCAGAAGCGGTTTCCGATCGCCCCTTCCAAATGGAAATTCAGCCCGGCCGGGAAGAACGGGTTCATGATGAACGCCGAGCTGCTGCCGTGGACGGCCAAGTGCGTGGATGACCTGGCATTCATCCGCTCGATGCATACCGAGGCGATCAATCACGAGCCGGCGATCTGCCATATGCAAACGGGCAGCATGGTCAGCGGCCGTCCGTGCATTGGGTCATGGGCCAGTTACGGGTTGGGCTCGCTGAATGAAAACCTGCCCACCTTCGTGGTTCTCGTGGCGGAGCCGACGAACAAGGAGCAAATCCAGGCGATCAGTGCCCGGCTTTGGTCGAGTGGCTTCCTGAGCGGCGAACACGCTGGCGTCTCCTTTCGCAGCCAGGGAGATCCGATTCTGTTCATCAACAATCCTCCCGGAGTTCCTGGCGCGTTGCGCCGGCGGCAGCTCGATGGGCTTAGCGCCCTCAATGAGCTCCGTTTGAAGAAGGTTGGGGACCCGGAAACGCACACGCGCATCCAGCAATTTGAGATGGCGTTTCGCATGCAATCGAGCGTGCCGGAGCTGACCGACCTGCGCGGCGAGTCGGAGGCGACGTTGAAGCTGTATGGCGACGCCGTGAAGAAGCCGGGGACGTACGCCTCCACGTGCCTTCTGGCGCGACGGCTGGTGGAGCGGGGGGTGCGATTCGTGCAGCTCTACCTCAACAATTGGGACCACCATGCCAACGCGGGCGGGCGCCTGCCGATGCAGTGCAAGGACATCGATCAGGCGACCTATGCGCTCATCCAGGATCTGAAATCACGTGGATTGTTCGACAGCACCCTAATCCTCTGGGGGGGCGAGTTCGGGCGCACCATCTACAGCCAGGGCGGGTTGTCCAAGGAAAATTACGGCCGGGATCATCACCCTCGTTGCTTCACGATGTGGCTGGCTGGCGGCGGCATCAAGGGCGGGACGGCCTATGGCCAGACGGACGACTTCAGCTACAACATCGTGGAGAACCCCGTGCATGTCCGCGATTTGCACGCCACCATTTTGCACCTCCTGGGCATCGACCATCGCCGGTTCAGCGTGAAATGGCAGGGGGTCAACATGCGGCTGACCGGCGTCGACGCCGAGGCTCAGGTGGTCAAAGAGATTTTGAGTTAGCCAGGCCGGGAGCGGTTGGTCATCCGCCGCGGTTTTGCCGGGTAGCCCGGTCACGTGGTGGCGTTGTTTTATTTGGAGCTCTTATATGCCACCACTTTGCCCCGCCGATCGACCACGATAGTGCGGTAGCCCCAGGGGACGTAGCGAGCGTTGCCGCTGGCTTCCGGGTGTTCCACCCGCCACGCGGTGACCTGCCATCCGCTGGCGTGAGATTGGATGCGATATTCTGCCCGCGCAGCCCAGTCTTCGTTCTGCCGCACGGCGCGGGTGGCGGCCGCGATGGCGTCCTTCTCCGCCATCGAATAGCCCGCTGGATCCGCCCCGCGGTTGGAGCCGCACCCGAGGAACAAGTGCCCGGCCAGAAGGCCTGAGCCCAAAAGCGTCGCTGATTTGACCCGCACCCAGAGTCTATCGGAAGACCGTGAAGCCGAGAACAGCCACAAAAAGTCCGAACCCGAGCCGCAGCCCGCTTAGCGCGCGCGTGCGTCCGGGCGTGGCGGTCATCCACGAGATCCAATCCCGCAGGCGCCAAGGGGAGACGGTGAGCCACATTCCTGCGATGACCCACGCGTATGCCCACGTGACGAGGACGAGGCGCCAGCCGGTTTCCGCGCCCCGGGCGGTGTCCACGGTGCACTTCGCGAGGACAAGAAGAAAGACCGCCAGGCCGCGGACCGCGAGAAAGTCGCTGACAAAGACGCAGGTCCCGATGCCGACGGCCAGGAAGAAAACGCAGAGGGGCGTTTTGATTGCGGCGAAGTCGGAGACCGTCTCCTGGCTGACATAACGGACAAACCACGCCGTGGCCAGGAGGGTCAGGATCCAGCCGACCACCGTGTTCCGGGGAAAGCGGCGGGCGGCGGCAGCGAAAGCAGCCGGGTTCATGACGCCGGGCAGGTTGATGGCCGCAAAGGCTCCGCCGAGGAGAATTGCCAGTGTGGAGAGGGATGGGTTCAGCATGAGAAATCAGTCCAGAATGGCCGGGTCGCCGTACAACGTGTAATTGCCGGTTCGTTCGATGCGCAGATCGAGCAGTTGTCCGCGATGACGGACACTGCCGGGGAACACCACGATTTTGTTGGAGCGGGTGCGGCCCTCCCACCGCGCCGAGTTTCTCCGGCTCGGGCCCTCCACCAGAATCTGCACCGTCCGACCGACGTAGGAGGCGTACCGACGCGCAGCGATCCGGTTCAGTAATTCCAGCAACCGGGCGTGCCGATCTTCGATGACGGCTTCCGGGAGCTGGTCCGGCAGGGCGGCTGCCGGAGTGTCCTTGCGGGGCGAATACTTGAAGGTGTAGGCCAGGTCAAAGTCGGCCTCGCTGCACAACGTCATGGTCTGCTCAAAGTCCTCCTCCGTCTCGCCGGGAAACCCAACGATCACGTCCGTCGTCAGGCCCATCCCCGGCCGGGCCTGGCGCAGCCGGGCAACGAGATGGAGAAACCGCTCGCGGCTGTAGCCGCGGTGCATGGCTTTCAAGATCCGGTCGCTCCCGCTCTGGACCGGCAGGTGGGCGCTCTCCGCCAGTTTGGGCAGGCGGCCGTAGGCTTCGATGAGGTCGTCTCCGTAGCCCTTCGGGTGGGGGCTGGTGAAGCGGATCCGATCGAGCCCATCGATTTCATGCACCGCCTCGATCAGTTGCACGAAGGCGCTTTTCCCGTCTTTCACCGGCAGATCGCGTTTGCCGTAGCTCGTCACGATTTGTCCCAGCAACGTGATTTCGCGAACGCCCTGCCCGACGAGCTCGCGGCATTCCTCCACGATGTCGGGAATGGTCCGGCTGCGCTCTTCGCCGCGGGTAAACGGCACGATGCAAAAGGTGCAGTGCTGGTTGCAACCCTGCATGATGCTGACGAACGCCGTGACCGCCCTGGACCCATTGCCGGAAACGAGGTGTTCCCGGATCCGCGCCTCGCTGGCGGCCTCCTCGGAAGTGTCCACGATTTGTTTGCGGCGGCCGGATAGAAGGTCGTCGAGGTAGTCTCCGGCCCGATGAAATTTTTGGGTGCCGAGAACGAGGTCGACGTCGGGCAGTTGATCGATGAGCGCCTGGCCGCGGCTTTGCGCCATGCAGCCCATGAATCCGTAGATCTGCGCCGGACGCTCCCGCCTCGCCTGTCCGATGACCGCCTGCATCTTGCCCAGCGCCTTTTGCTCCGCCAGATCCCGCACGGAACAGGTGTTGATGAGCACCACGTCGGCCAGGTGTTCGGACGCCGCGACGGCATAGCCTCGCGCCACCAGCTGCGCCGCCACGGCTTCGCTGTCGCGCTCGTTCATCTGGCATCCGTAGGTCTTTATGAACACCGAAGGCATGACCTGAAAGTGGCCGGAACGCTACGCGAGGTGCGTCTCCTTGAAAAGCGGTATTATCCCGCCCTTAGCGGCGGCGCCCACTCGGTCGTTACGCGGCAAATCCGCGGCATTTCCGGACCCAATGCGAAGGCGCTACGGTCCGGCTTGGCGGATGCGCTCAAGTTGCTGGTCGAGCCTTTTCGCCGAGATGGGGGCGGCGGTGCCGACCTCCTGGGCGAACACGGAGACCTTAAATTCCTCCAGCATCCAGCGAAGCTCCTCCGCTTCGCGGCGCGCAGCCTCGCTGACCGGGGGGGACGCCATGAATTTGCGGAGGGCCTCCGCATAAGGTGCAAGCTGACGAACGCGCTCCTGGTCCTTGGCGGGATTGAGGGAGGCCTTTTCCGCGCGAATTCGCAGCGCCCGCAAGTAACGAGGCAGGTGAGCGAGGCGCTCGAACGGAACTTCGGCCAGGAAACTTGGGGGGACCAGTGCCCGCAGCTCCGCATCGATGGATTGGTCGGCGCCGGTGGGCGGAGCGGGCGCCGCGGTGCCCAGTTGATCCAGCCTCCGCAAAACCTGGCCTTTGGGTGCGGGATTCGAAGCGACTGCGGCCGTCCCTTTGCCGAGACGCTTTTGCACCTCTTGCCGGCCCTGCAGGATGGCGCCCACGCGATCGATCATCTGTTGAGCGAGGCCGGGAATGCGCTTGCGGGATTCGGCGACGACAGCCTCAAACGCTGCGGCGTTCAGCGAAGCCATCGGCTGCGCTGGAAGGATAAATGATTGCAGATTCGCGAGGGCGGTCTCGCGGAGTGTGTCGAGGCGGCCAAGTGGCGCGAAGAGCGCCTCGTGCTGGGCCAGGGCGCGCAGGTCTTTCTCCAGCCACGCCATATCTTTTTGCAGCGCCATTTCCACCAGACGCCGCAGCCCCGCGACGCTCGCCGCCCGCGCGGCGTCGGCACTCGGCAGAAGTCTCACGTTGACGCTTCCTTCTTCGCACACCGGCGCCGGCCATGCGTAAAGCGGCAGTCCGGGGCCTTCGCTCACGGTCAATCGTTCTGGGAGATCACCAAACGTCCATCCGGTGACCCCGAACCGTTCCCAGCGTTCCGCCAACTGCTGCCAGGCCGACGTCTCGGCCACCGGGGCGGCCTGGGAGGTCACGCCGGCGAGGCGTTTTCGCAGTTCGTCCAGACTCCGGCTGGCCGCCAGGGATTTTTGGTCGGGCCCGACCAGCTCAATGCGGGTGCGCAAGTGGGTCGGAATCGCGTCCGCCGGCCATGCTCCGGGTGGAATCTCCACGCCGTATCGCTCGCGGAGAAACCGCCCGAGATCGTGCAGGAACGCCACGCCGCGCGGCTGAAAATCCCGGACGATCTCGGGAATTTTCGGGGCCAGCGGCATCAGATCCCTCCGAATGGCTTTGGGCAGGGCCCGCAACGCTTCAGCGATTTTTTCTTCACGCAAGCCTGGCACCGCCCACTCCAGGACAGAGGCGGAGGCAGACTCCGCCAACGTGAACGGCAGGCGGACGGTGACGCCGTCATGATCTTCGCCGGGCGCGTAGGCGTAGCTTAAGGCGACGGGCTGGCCTCCCACCGGGAGGGCGTCCGGGAACGCCGCGGTGTCGTATTGCAGCACTTGGTCGCCGATCAAGTCGGCCTCCTGCAGGCACAAGAAACCAGGTCCGGCCTGGTCTCGAATCACGCGGTTCAGATCGTGCACGGACGACACGTTCTCGAGCCGTTTTCGATAGAAAAGGACGAGAGCCTCCTCCACATCGACAAAGTCGTGCCGTCGGACCCGGGTTTGCCAGTCCTCAATCTTTTGGCGGACCGCGCGATTGTGGCTCAGGAAGCTGTATTGGGGGGGCAGATCGGTCAGGTTGGGTGCGACCAGCCCACGATCGGTTTGGTGGCTGCGGCTGCCCATGATTCGGCTCTCCTCGAATTCCGGATCAAAATCCGGGCCGCTCCGGCCGGGCGCCGCTGGCGGAAGCAGATCTTCCGCAACGAGCGCGAGCCGGATGAAAATGTCGGTGGCCTCGCTGGCATGGATGTTTCCGTAGGCGACCTTGCGCCGCTGGATTTCGAGGCCCTGCAGCGTGACAATCTCCTCGGCTAAAACCCGGCCGGAGCTGGCGCTCCAATGGGGGTTGACGTGAGTCACACTGCAACAGTGCGGGGCGAGTTGGTAAATCCAATGCGGGTCAATTCCAGCCACAGTTCGCGCAAATAGCTGGGACGTCTCCACGATCTCACCGGCGACGATCCATGGAGGCTGGCTGGATTTGGATTTTGGTCGAGGCCCGGGCCGGGCATTGCGATCGGCCGGCCGGCGGGCCGGTTCCCCGCGCTCGAACAGCGCCGAGCCGGGAAAAATCATGGTTTGGCGGTTTCCCGTGGCCTTGTACGCGTTGCGTTCCTCGCGTCGGCCGACGTGCCCGATGAGCCCGGCCAGAATTGACCGGTGAATTGCCTCATAGGCCGCGTTGCTCTCGTTGAGCCGCAGCGTTCCCAGATCCTCCAGGGCGTCGTCCAGCTGGGCGTGCAGATCCTGCCACTCTCGCATGCGCAAATAGGAGAGGAAGTTTTGTCGGCAGAACTTTCGGCGCTGATTTTGCGTCCGAAGTTTTTCCCACTCCTCGTGCACGGCGTTCCAGATGTTCAGTAGGGTCAGGAAATCGGATTGGGGATCGTTGAAGCGTTTGTGGGCGGCCTGGGCGGCCTCCTTCTGTTCCATCGGCCGTTCCCGAGGGTCCTGGATGCTTAGGCCCGCGGCGATGATCAGGAGCTCCCGCGTGGCGTGCTCGCGCTGGGATTGGAGCAGCATCCGCCCCAGCGTGGGATCGATAGGCAGCCGCGCCAGGTCGGAGCCAAGCGCGGTCAGGGAACGGTTTCCATCCAGAGCGCCCAGTTCCTGGAGAAGAGCGTAACCCCCGGCGATGGCCGCCGGAGTTGGCGGCTGGACGAACGGGAATGTCTCGATCTGACCGAGGTGAAAGGCCTTCATTCGCAGAATGACCTCGGCGAGGTTGGAGCGCTGGATCTCCGGCGGCGTGAAGGCAGGACGATCCAGGAAATCCTCCTCGGAGTAGAGCCGAAGGCAGACTCCGTCCTCGATGCGCCCCGCGCGCCCTTTGCGCTGGTTGGCACTGCTTTGCGAGATCGGCTCGATCGGCAGCCGCCGGGTCCGCGTGCGCGGGTTGTAGCGGCTGATCCGGGCCAGCCCCGTGTCGATGACGTAGCGAATGCCGGGAATGGTCAGGGAGGTCTCGGCGATGTTCGTGGCGATGACGACCTTGCGGCGGACCGATGGGGCGAAGACCCGTTGTTGATCGCCGGCGCTCAGCCTTCCGAAAAGCGGCACGATGTCGACGCCGCCGGAAAATCGACCTTCGAGTTGATCTGCGGTTTCCCGAATGTCCCGTTCCCCCGGCATGAAAATCAAGATGTCTCCTCCGGACGTGTCGTAGATGAGGTTTTCCGCCGCCTGGACAGCCGCGTCCACGTAGCTGATGTCGCCCCGCTCCTCGGATTCTGCTTCCGGCGGTCGATAGCTCACCTCCACGGGGAACATCCGGCCCGAGACCTCGATAATGGGCGCATCGTTGAAGTGTCGGGAGAAAGCCTGAGTGTCGATGGTGGCGGAGGTGACGATCAGCTTCAGCTCGGAGCGTTTCTCCAAAAGGGTTTTCAAGTAGCCCAGCAGAAAATCGATGTTCAACGACCGCTCGTGGGCCTCATCGATGATGATCGCGTTGTAATCGGCCAGCGTGGGATCCCCCTGGGTTTCGGCCAGAAGGATTCCGTCCGTCATCAATTTGATATAGGTGTGCGGGCTGGACCGGTCATCAAAGCGGATCTTGCACCCGACTTCCCGGCCCCACTCGACGTTCAACTCCTCGGAGATTCGTCGGGAAATGGACAACGCCGCCACGCGGCGGGGCTGGGTGCAGCCGATGCGTGCTTCAATGCCCAGGCCTGCTTCGAGGCACATCTTCGGGATTTGTGTGGTCTTGCCGGAGCCGGTTTCCCCGGACAGCACCACCACCTGATGACGGCGGATGGCCGCCACGATCTCGTCTTTGCGGGCGGTGATCGGCAAGGCCGGCGGGTAGGTGATTTTCGGTAGGTTCAGCCGGCGCGCCTCGCGCAGGGCGATGCTGGTGCGCACTTCGTCCTGAAGGCGATTGAGAATGGCATCGTGCCGATCTGAATGTCGCTCGTCGCGAAGCAGGCGCACCAGGCGCGACCCAAGCCGAACCCAGTCCGGCAACATCGCCTGGGGCAAAAGGTTCTTGAGCTGTTCGATGCGGGGATCGGGCATGGGAAAACGCGACGCCGGCGGCAGGGCGGAGCATTCGCCTCCGTAATTCAGGCCGGACCTTTGCCCGCACCCGGCACCCAAGGATTCGGTCCAGTGAGTCCGGGGTGAACGCGCACAGCGGTGGCAACCCGATGCGGGCCGAGGTCTACCTCAACCGCTCGAATGTCTTCTGCAGGATCTGCCAGTCTTTCATCCCGCCCAGTCGCGATTGTGCGTCGGCGTTGATCCTGCCCTCCTGCGCGTTCTTGGTCGGGCGTTTGCCGTTTTTGTAAAAGATCCCGAAGTAACCCGGGAACGGCTGGTCCGCTAGCTTGTAGGCCGCGTGTTCATCCGTGACGTCGTGGTCCGCCGGCACCAGGTTGAACACCCCGCCCTTGCGCGGATTGCTGGCGTCAAACGCCCCGTCGTAGAATTCGACGCACTCGCTCAGGCATTCGATGAAGCTGAATCCGTCGTGATCCATGGCCGCTTCGAGCATGGCGAGAACATGGTTCGGGTTGGTGTGCGTGGTTCGCGCCACAAAGGTGGCCCCGGCGCTGATCGCCTGTTTCATGGGATTAATCGGGTGGTCGACCGCGCCCCAGACGTCTGTCTTGCTCTTGAAACCCAACGGGGATGTGGGCGACGTCTGCTTCTTGGTCAAGCCGTAGACCCAGTTGTCCATGACCAAATAGGTCAGCTTGATGTTCTTGCGCGCGGTGTGATTGAAGTGGTTGCCACCAATCGAAAACGCGTCGCCGTCGCCGCCAAACACGAAGACATGCAGGTCAGGGCGGGAAAGCGAGATGCCGCTGGCAAAGGGGAGGGCGCGCCCGTGAATAAAGTGCGCGCCGTGCGCCTGGACGAAATACGGAAAGCGGCTCGAGCAGCCAATTCCCGCCACGGTCGTGATCTTCTCGTGCCACACCTTTCGCTTCTCGATGAGCTTGAAATAAAGCGCGAGAACGGAGAAGTCGCCGCAGCCGGGACACCACGTCGGGTGATCGGCGGCAATTTCTTTCTTGGTCAATCCCTTGCGTTCCTCGGCAGCCGGCACATTGGCCATGGCAAGGCCGGCGTTGGCCGGGGCGTTGGTCGTCGAATTACTCATAACCGGTGGGTCTGTCAGTCGGGGATTTTGGAGGGGTTAAAGCTTTTTCATGCCCGCGGAGACGGCGCTCTGGGCTCGGCTGAGGATGTCACGGACTTTCCAGGTCAGGCCGTCGACTTTGGTGATGCTGCGAATCTTCGGATCGCAATAGCGGGCGCGCAGCAGGCTGGCGAGTTGGCCGTAGCCGTAAAGGCCCTCGTCATTCATCTCCACCACGAACACGTCGTTGAAGGCTGAAAAGATCTCCTCGAGTCCTTCCGGCAAGGGGTTCAGGTGTTTGATGTGCACCGACGAAACACTGTCTCCGGCTTTGCGGGCGCGGTCCACCGCTTCCTTGATGGGTCCCTGGGTTGAGCCCCAGCCCACCAAAAGTACGTTTCCTTCCGGCGGGCCGTAAACCTTCGGCTTCGGCAGATCCCGGCCCAGCTTTTGCAGCTTCGCCCGACGCTTGGTTGTCATCGCGGAATGCAGCTTTGGTGAACCGGTCGGATGGCCCATTTCATCGTGCTCCAGCCCCGTCGCGATCGGATACTTGCCGCTCAAAATACGCGTCCCCGGAACCACGTGATGGGTGATACCATCCGGCGCGCCCAGGTCGTAAGGCTTGTGATCCGCACGCGGGCTCAGGTCGGGTGCGATATCCTGGCAGACCTTTTCCAGATCGGGTTCGGTGAAGGCCTCAATGCGGGTGGCAATGCCCTGATCCGTGAGGATGATGACGGGCACGCTATACTTGCGAGCGATGTTGACAGCGTCAATCGCCGTGAAAAAGCAGTCTTCGACATCAGCCGGTGCGATCACCACGCGGGGCGCATCTCCGTGACCGCCGAAGCAGGCAATGTTCAAATCGGACTGCTCCACATTCGTCGGCATGCCCGTTGAGGGGCCGCCGCGTTGAACATCGACCACCACCAGCGGAACCTCGGCCATGATGCCCCAGCCAAGGGCCTCGGTTTTCAGCGAAATGCCGGGGCCACTGGAGCCGGTCACGGCCACGCGCCCCCCGTAACTGGCGCCCAAAGCCATCGAAACGGAGGCAATCTCGTCTTCACATTGGATGAACGATCCGCCGTATTTCGGCAATTCCCGACGCAGTATTTCCATGATGTCCGACCACGGGGTGATGGGGTAGCCGGCTCCAAAACGCACTCCGGCGGCGATCAATCCATAGGCCAGAGCCTCGTTCCCGTTCATGACCACCTGGGCTCGATCCCGGGCCTTTTGGGACTCCACGAACTGAAAGGTCTCGATGACGCCCCCGAGGGAATAGCCCAAGCCGGCATGGAATGCGGACAGGGCGTTTTGCGCGATGCTTGCATCCTTCCCGGTGAATCGTTCGGTGATCAGCTTCTCCAGTTTCGGCACGTTCAAATCGAACATTTTCGCCAGCAGCCCCAAGGCAAAAATGTTCTTCCCCTTGTCCTTCGCCGTGCCGCCAATGGCTTCCACGGTCAGGCCCGAAATGGGGACCCCCACGTGGTGGTAGAGGGCCTTCTTGTCGTCCGGAATCTCGGTCACGTGATCCGAATCGTAGAGGACGATGCCACCCTTTTTCAAAAAACCGACGTGATCGTTGTACGAGTGTTGGTAGAACGCCAAAAGCACATCGGCCTCGTCACCCGAGCTCAACACCTCGCCCGATCCGACTCGGACCTGGAAAATCGAGGGACCACCTGAAATGGTCGACGGGATCGTCATGAAGGTCATGACTTCCTGCTCGCTGCGGCCCGCCAAGCGCGCCAGAAATCCTCCGATCGCCTGAATGCCGTCTTGCGAATTTCCCGCAATCCGAATCACGGCTTCCTGGATTTTGGATGTTTTTAAAGAGCCACCAACGGTGGACGTGCCTGCGGAATCGCTCATGCCAAGGTTCGATAACGATTAAAGTTCGATCCGGTCGGCCCGGCGTTGTGCGCCGAGACAAATAGAGGCAAGCCCGTTTGGACTTGCCAACGACCAGACTAGCATTGGAGAAAAGAGTGTCAAACGCTATCAGGAATTCTATCCAGCTCAACAAAAGCCACTTACGTCTACTGAGAGCTTGGCTCCCAAGCCGGACTTCGGCTCGATAAATTCCGCTTATGTGGAGTCCGACTCCTTTAAGGCGTCTCGTTTGCCCCTGACTGTCGCGATAGAAAATGCTCGATGCCTCGCGCCACCCCGTGGCCCCAGGGTTGATGGCTGATATACCCGTTCTGTCCTCGAACCGTTTCTTTAACGACAGGAATCGCGTTCTCGGGAGCGACAACGCACGCCGCTGGGCGGCCCGAGAGCATTGGCAAATCATTAAGATGGTCTCCCGCGGCCAGCGTCACCTCCCGCGGAATTCCCAACCGCCGCCCGACTTCAGCCAGCGCTGTGCCCTTGTTGAAGTCCACATGCGAGAATCGCGCGTAGATGTCGTTTCGGACTAAGGTGAGCCCCGGAACCTGCGCACAATATTCTTCCAGGTAGACCTGGATCGCGTCGGCGTCCTGATTGCTTTCCGCGATCAAACAAAACGGCGAGAAGGCGTCCTCGTAGAGTGTCGCGCGGAATCGACTGCTGACCCACGCCTCAAGTTTGTGGACGTCGGGGCGAACTTGTTGAAACAACTCGTCATGCGCCTTGGCGCAGGCCTGGTTCCACTCAGCCAGTGGATGATAATGCGCGCCCTCCAGATAAAAAATCTCGCGCTCGACGGTGACGAGAAAGTCCGGGTGCACGGAAAGTCGAGAACGAGCCATGCCTTCCATCACGCTGGAGAGATCGCGTCCGGTATTAATCACCCACGTCGCGCCGCGGGACTGCAGATCGGCCAGCAACTGCTGCAAGTCCCGGGGGACAGGCGGATCCTCGCAGTCGGCGTGGAGCGTTCCGTCGAAATCGGTTGAGATTAGGCGAATGGGCAAAGACATAGCTTGTCCGGGGCCCATGCAATCCCCTTCGGGGGTCGACGTCGAGCTTCCGGTGAGTCTTCCTGCGCCGATCGAGGCCGCAGGTTCTCCCCGCATTTCCTGGAATCGCGTGAGGAAAAACAGCGGGTTGAAGTCGGTTCGGTTAGTTTCAATTGGACGTCGGGTTTGGCGACAGGGATGATGCCCACGAAATCCGTCAACCGCCCGTTTGAAACGATGACGAGCAGCCCTGAGACCGGCCGTGAGCGTGGACGATGGCTGACGGCCTTCGCCGTGGTGTGCTTGGGCGTCGCGCGGCGCGAAATTCCTCGCCCCCGTTCAAACCGGCCCTGCCGCGCATGGCCCAAAGGCTAACCGTTGCGTAATTCAAATGTACCAGCTCCAACTCATCCGTTGGTTGGCAACCCGCCGGGCGCGAGCGTTTCCCGCCCGTCTTCATCTCGTAATCGATGCCCTTTGCCGGCTTTGCACGGTCGTTTTGGGTATTGTCTTGGGGGGGGCGTTCGAAACGAGAGCGCTGGATCTGGCCGGGGCGACCGTCGTGACCCCGCCGCAGCTGAGCCGTCCGGAACAAAAGGCGATTGCGATGCTCATCGACGAGGTCGAGAGACGGTCGCAAGTACGATGGAGTGTCTCGACCTCATGGCCCGCCGGCGCGGACGCCGGACCAATCTTGATGATCGGTTCCGACCAACAGATCCGCGCGGCGGGTGGAGCTTTCGCCGCGGCGTGGAACGGCGAGCCGACCGATCCGCGGCCGGAGGGTTTTCGGATCCGGTCGCGCACGAACTCCAGTCCAGCGGCGGTGGCGGTCGTGGGAAGTGACCCGCGCGGGGTTTCGTTCGGAATCGGGCATTTGTTGCGCAAACTGCGCTTATCACCCGGGCAGGTGAAATTGCCGGATGACTTCTCCGTGACCACTGCGCCCCGATATCCGCTGCGCGGTCACCAGCTTGGCTATCGTCCAAAAACCCATTCCTACGATGCCTGGGATGTGCCCGCCTGGGATCAGTATTTCCGCGATTTGATCGTGTTTGGAGCAAACGCGGTGGAACTCGTGCCGCCCCGCTCCGATGACGATGCGGACAGCCCCCACTTCCCGCTTCCCCCGATGCGGATGATGGCCGAGATGTCTCGGCTTGCTGACGACTACGGGCTGGATGTCTGGATCTGGTATCCGGCCATGGACGAGGACTACAGCGACTCGCGGACGGTCGAGAAGGCCCTGCGGGAGTGGGATCAGGTTTTCGCCAAGCTGCCGCGGATCGACGCCGTTTTTGTTCCCGGCGGCGATCCTGGCCACACCCGTCCGAAACACCTCATGGCGTTGCTCGAGAAGCAAACCGTCAATCTTCATCGAACCCATCCCAAAGCCCAGATGTGGGTTTCACCGCAGAGCTTCAATCAGGAATGGCTCGATGAGTTTTTGGGCATTCTCACGGACGCGCGTCCGGCGTGGCTCTCGGGAATTGTCTTTGGTCCGCAGGTCCGCATCAGCCTGCCCAGGTTGCGAGCCGCGGTGCCGGCGCAGTATCCGATTCGTCATTACCCGGACATCACGCACACCCGGCAGTGCCAATATCCCGTGCCAGACTGGGACACCGCCTTCGCGGTCACCGAGGGTCGTGAGTGCATCAATCCCCGGCCGATGGACCAAGCCGCCATTTTCCATCGGCTCCAGCCGCACACGATCGGGTTCATCACCTACTCGGAGGGCTGCAACGACGATGTGAACAAGGCGGTCTGGAGCGCGCTTGGTTGGGAGCCGGAGCGGCCGGTCGTCGAAATCCTCCGCGATTTCGGGCGGTATTTCGTGAGCGATCGGTTCGCGGATGATTTTGCCCAGGGATTGCTCGCCTTGGAGCGCAACTGGCGCGGACCGGCCGTGGCCAATTCTGGAATCCTCGATACGCTCCACCAGTTTCAAGACATGGAGCGGAGGGCCACACCCCGGGAGCGGGGCAGTTGGCGTTTCCAACAGGCGTTATTTCGTGCGTATTACGATGCCTACACCCGCAGCCGCCTTCGGTTCGAAACCGCGCTGGAGGAGCAGGCCGTAGCCATTCTTGATTCCGCTGCAGAGCGCGGCTCGCTTGCTGCGATGCGGGACGCCGAGGCGGTTTTTGAACACGCGGTCAGCGATCGCGTCTCGCCAGAGTGGCGAGCCCGCATCTTCGAGCTGGCGGAAGCCCTGTTTCAAAGCGTCCGCATGCAGTTGAGCGTGCCGCGCTACCGGGCCATCGCTGTCGATCGCGGCGCCAGTCTCGACACCGTCGATTATCCGCTCAACAGTCGTCGATGGTGGAAGGAACAGTTCGAGGCCATCCGGGGGCTCAAAACTGAATCCGAGCGACGCCGAGCCATCGACGCGGCCGTGCATTGGACGGATCCGGGGCCGGGCGGCTTTTACGATGACCTGGGAAACCTCACCCGCCAGCCACACCTAGTGCGCGGGCTGCCGTTCGCGGAGGATCCGGCCAGCCTCGTGTCGTCGAAAACGGGCTTCGAAGAGGGCGACGTCGTCGACGAGCCGGATGAAAAGCCAAGTCAGGCCCTCCGCTTTTCCTGGCTGGATCACGCCGAGTCGCTTGTCGATGAGCCGCTGAAGGTCCGTTACACCGATCTGGATCCGGACGCCCGCTACCGCATCCGGATCCTCTACGCCGGCGACAGCCCGAAGAAAACCATTCGCCTGGTGGCGAACGACGACCTCGAGATCCACCCGTTCCTGACCAAGCCGTTCCCCTACCGTCCCCTCGAGTTTGCCGTGCCGCCGGCGGCGACACGTTCGGGGCAACTGGTTCTGACCTGGTCTCGCGAGCCTGGGCTGGGCGGAAACGGTCGTGGTTGTCAGGTCTCGGAGCTCTGGTTGATGAAAGAGTGAACGCGCCGGGGCCGGCGGTCCGCCGGAAATTTCTTCGCTTCGTTTCTGCGCCGTGGTTAGCTCTGGGCGCTGTGTGATGAATGCTAATCCGGCCGGCTCGCATCTCAAAAACCTTGATTATTCCGTGGTGCAACAATGCATGCACTGCGGATTGTGCCTTCCCACCTGCCCGACCTACGACGCGACGAAACTCGAACGCAACAGTCCGCGCGGGCGCATCTCCCTGATGCGGGCCATCGCCGATGGCCGGCTGGAGGCGACCCGATCGTTTGCAGACGAGATGTATTTTTGCCTCGGCTGTCTGGCCTGCATGACGGCCTGCCCGGCCGGAGTTAACTACGCGGAGCTGTTTGAGCACGCCCGCGCCGAGGCCGAGCAGAGCGGGGCGCTGGATTCCCCCCGGCGGAATCTCATTCGCCGCTTCACCCTGCGCTGGCTGTTCATGGATCTGCGGCGCCTGCATTTTGTCGGCGGCGGTTTGCGCCTTTACCAACAGCTCGGATTCCAATCCCTGGTTCGCCGTTCCGGTGTCCTCCGCCTGCTGCCGCGACGGCTCCGCGAGCTCGAGGCCATGACACCGGACCTCCAGTCCGAAGTTTCAGCGGACCTGATCGCTCCGGTCACGCCGGCCATCGGCCCACGCCGTTACCGCGTGGCCATGCTGGTGGGCTGCGCCCAGGACCTGATCTTCAGCGACGTGAATCGTGATACGGTCGAGGTTCTGGCCCGAAACGGGTGCGACGTCGTGACGCCTCCCGAGCAGCAATGCTGCGGCTCGTTGCACGCCCACAATGGCGAATGGGAGCTGGCCCAGCGGCTCGCCCGGATCAACCTCGATCAATTTCCGCCCGGCCAGTTCGACGCCATCATCACCAACGCCGGTGGCTGCGGCTCGCATCTCAAGCATTACGCCAAGCTGCTCGCCGGCGATCCGGCTTATGAGGCCCGGGCCCGCGAATGGGATCGAAAGGTCAAGGACATCCATGAATGGCTGGCGCAAATCGGAATCGCTGCGCCGACATCCCCTGACTCCTCCCGCAGCGCCCGGCGCCCGCTGGTCGTGTCCTACCACGAGAGCTGCCACCTGTGCCACGGTCAGAAGATCAGCGCCCAGCCCCGTCAGTTGCTGCGCACGATTCCCGGTGTGGAACTAATCGAGCTGTTCGAAGCCAACTGGTGCTGCGGCAGCGCCGGCATCTACAATCTCGTCCAACCGGAGATGGCGGGCCAGTTGCTCGATCGCAAGATGAAGCACATCGTCGAGGCCCGGTGCGATGTGGTCGCGACGGGCAATCCCGGTTGCCTGCTGCAACTCGTCAACGGCGCAAAAAAGCTCGGCTATCCCCTCCGGGTGGTCCATCCCGTCACCCTTTTGGCGGAAGCGTATCGCGCGCAGCAGGTCCACACGCCGGTTGGTTCTTGAACCCATCGCGCCGTGCGCCTCGGCCGCGCGCGGGATCCATTTGGAATTCGTTAGGTGGCGATGACCTCGCGGCGGCACCGGCATTCACCTGCAGATTTTTGTCGGAGGATCGTTTCGTCGCGATTTTTTGTCGCGAGTTTGGCTGGTCCTGGTCAACAAAGGGAGAGCGTGGGCCGAGGCGCGTTGTGCTAAAAAACTCCGCTGTGACCGCCACTCGATCGAATTTCTCTGAAATCTGGTTGACCATGGAAGGCGTTCTGTGACGAGATACAAAGTCGCTATCTCAGTCGAAATGCACGTTTTCTAAAATGCCGAAACTCGCGAGCAAAAATGGACGTTCCACGCGTTTAACCGGTTCCACCACCAAATATGACGCGCACCATTCCGTCCTGAAACAGACGTACGGTGCGCTGGCCGACTTGCGGCGGGAGCTGGCTGACTCGAAAAGCAAGGTGGCGGAGCGGGAGGAAGTGCTCCGCATTTTTTCCGGATGCGCGGATTCGCAACGCGCCTGGCTGTTGCTCGAGGATTACTTCGAAAAGCTCTCCCTGTCGCGTAAGGATTTCAACACCGGTGAATGGTGGCCCCGTTTGCTGGCCGCCAACGGCCGCGGCCGCCTCGAAGAGCTGGCCATGCTGTTTCTCCGCGCCGGCCGTCCGGTCCCCACGGAGCTGAGCGGCTACGCCAACATCGCCCGCTTCGCCGAGATCGAGCAGGCCGAGGAAGAGGAACTCAAACTTCGCGATCTCGAAAACTGGCTTTTCCCCCCGGCCCCCGCCCATCTCGATGGCCCGCGCGCCGCCCTGCGCATTCTCTGCTCTGCCGAGCCGGCGAAGGAATCGCCCGCGCTTCACGCGCTCAAGGTGCGCTTCAGTCTCTTCCGCCCCCGGACGGGCGAAAAAATTCGACCCGTGGCTGAGATTGTCGAGCTGACCACCCGGGCCGCCCATGAACAGGAGCTCTTCCCGCCGGCGGACTGGGAGTTCATCGAGTGGCTGGCCGATAGCACGGCGCCGCGTGGCAACAGCGACTCCCTGCTTCTCACCGGCAGCGATCTGCTTCTCTGGCTCGCCCGCTGGGGTCACCATCCGCGTCTTGAATTCGAAGGAAAACACCTGGATTTTCACGGGCAACTTTTGTCCCTGGCGCCGCACCTCGACCGCAACGCGACCACGCAAGACCTCGCGTTTACGCACCGGGTTCTCCGTCCGGACGGTGCCGCGTTGCCGCTGCAGACGGTGACTTTCTTTGCCGGCCGGCCGGCCCTGGCGATGATTGGCCAGACATTTTACCTCGTCCGCAACGTGCCGCCCCCCAGCCTGCTTGAATACTGGGCCCGGACGCCGGCGATCCCCGTGCGCAAGCTCAGCCACCGTTTGCGCACCCAGTTGCGTCGCAGCCAGGCCGGCCAGGGCGTTGACTGGGAGCAGCTCTGCGTGACGCATCGGGCCACACCCCAATTCGTCTTTGAGCTCAATGAAGAGACCGTCCGTCTCCGGCTCCTCGCCCGCAGCGAGCGCAACGCCAGCACGTGGCATTGGACCGGGCAGGAGTGGCAGCCCGATGAGCCCGCCAAGGGAACGCGGCCGGAAAAGCCCGAAGTGCTCGAAGACGCCCGCCTCGATGCCGCGGCGAGCTGGCTGCGCCGGCTGGACTGGTTCACCCCAGAGCCCGGCATCTGGAGTGGCGACGCCAATGAAAATTTTCTGCTCACGCTCGCCCGCGCCTGGCCGGACAAACCTAGCGAAGCCGAATACCTTGGAAACCCCGCCTTCCAGCGGCTGTTCCTCCAGCCGCGTCAGCTCAAACCCCAATTGATGGTCAAGGGCAGCGGCATTGACTGGTTCTCCGTCTCCGCCGAGTGGGAGCAGGAAGGGATGCGCCTGACCGCGGCGGATCTTACGCGCCTGGCCGTGGCCACCAGCCGTTTCGTCAAGTTGCCCGACGCCGGATGGGTTGAACTCGACACCCGCGCCGTCCAGGCGGCCCATGAGGCCATGGCCGACCTGGGCGTCGACGAGCTCAGCGCCATCCCTCAAAAAATCGGTCTCGAACAGGCCGCGCATCTGGACGAGTCAGGCCTCAAGCGTTTTGTCGATAGTCCCGAGGCCAAGGTCTTGCGGCAAAAGCTGACCAATTTCGACGGCATTCCCGAAGTTCCCGTGCCCCGCGCGGTGAACGCCGATTTGCGCCCCTATCAGAAGGAAGGCGTGAATTTCCTCTGCCATCTCTCCGAGATGAAGCTCGGTGGCATTCTGGCCGACGACATGGGCCTGGGCAAGACGCTGCAAACGTTGACGTGGCTCTGCTGGCTGCGCGAACGCCAGGGCAAACACCCCAAGCCCGCCTTGGTCATTTGCCCCGCCAGCGTGCTGCACAACTGGCGGCGCGAGGCCGAACGCTTTGTTCCGGGCATGAAGGTCCTTGTTCTGCAAAGCGGACAGGCCCGGCACAACCTCCGCAAACAAATCCCGCAGCACGATCTCATCGTCACCAATTACGCGCTGCTCCGCCGAGACCTCGAGGATCTTCAAAAATTCGCGTTCAGCGCCGTGGTTTTGGATGAGGCTCAGTTCATCAAGAACCCGACCGCGCAAGTCACCCAGTGCGTCAAGCAGCTCAAAGCCGCCCAGCGCGTCGCCCTCACGGGCACACCGCTGGAGAATCGCCTGCTCGACCTCTGGAGCATCACCGATTTCATCCAGCCCGGTTACCTCGGCTCTCAGGAGCATTTCACTCAGACCTACGAGCCCAAGGCCGAAGGCGATGACGGCGTTGACGCCCAGCGCATCGCGCGACGCCGTCTTTCGGCGAAGCTTCGCCCCCTCATGCTGCGCCGCCTGAAATCCCAGGTGGCCCGGGACCTCCCGGATCGCATCGAGGTCCGCCGTGATTGCGAGCTGGGCGAGGCGCAGCGCCGTCTTTACCTCGCCGAACTCCGGCGCAGCCGCGAACAGGTCATGCAGGCCGTGGCCGAAAAAGGCCTCGCCAAGAGCAAAATCCATGTCCTTGCGGCGTTGACCCGCCTTCGCCAGATCTGCTGCCACCCCGCCTTGGTCGGCAACGACGCCCTGAGCGGCAAGACCGACACGCTCCTCGAACTCTTGGAGCCGCTCCTGCAGGAAGGACAAAAGGTCCTGATCTTTTCCCAGTTCGTGCAGATGCTGCGTCTCCTCGAGTCGGAGTGCCGGGTGCGCGGAATCTCCACGCACGTGCTGACCGGGGAAACGAAGGAACGCCAGACGGTCGTTCAGAATTTTCAGGAGGATGACAAGGCCGCGGTGTTCCTGCTGAGCCTGCGCGCCGCGGGCACGGGCCTGAACCTGACCACCGCGAGCTACGTCATCCTTTACGATCCCTGGTGGAACCCCGCGGTCGAAGCGCAAGCCATCGACCGCTCCCATCGAATCGGCCAAACCCGAACGGTCAATGCCTACCGCCTCATCGCGCCCGGCACGGTCGAGGAAAAGATCTGGGAGCTGCAGCAACGGAAGGCCCAGGCCATCGCTGACGTGCTCGGCGAGGAGGGTTTCGCCAAGAGTTTGTCCCAGTCGGATCTGGAATACTTGTTCTCCGAGGAATAAAACCCGCCTCATCCCGTTGGAAGGGCGGGTCGGGGTCAATCCACCGCCGGCGGTCTCCGGCGGCCGCGCATCACTCGGCTCCCTGCTGGAGCTGGCGGATGTCCTCGATCAGGAATTTCACCAGGTGCCGCAGCCGAGCCTCGATGCCCACGGTCTCGAGAATGGTCTGGCGATGCTTCGGATCGCCCAACAGCGCACAGGATACCAGATCGCTCAGCTGATCCGGGCTTTCGATTGACTCGAGGTATTTAACCACATCCTCCGGCGAATACGCCGGCCCACCCTTCTCCTTGCTCTTGTCCCCGAGCGGGCCTTTCACTCCAGAAAATGGCGGTGGAAATGGCGCGAGGGCCGCCCGTTCCTCAACCAGTTGATGCACCTTCGCCACCAGCGCATCAATGTGCACGCAATCATCCGGCGGAGTCACCAGCGGGCGAATGGCTGCGATGCGATACGGCTTGAGCTGAACGGTGCCGACGATCTCCACCCGGGTGAGCCCTTGGAGGATCAAATGCGACGTCCCGTCCGTATGGTCAACCGACACTCGGATCAGCCCCAGGCCGGCAACCTTGCATGGCGTTTCGCGCTGGCGTCCCGGATCCTGCATCGCGACGGAAAACATGCGCTCGGCCCGCAGCGAATCGGCCAGCATCTTCCGGTAACGCGGCTCAAAGATGTACAGCGGAAGCAACGCCTGCGGAAAAAGCGTGGTGCTCCGCAAGGTCATGACCGGCACCGATCTCGGCAATTCCATGAATCAAATCTAGGCCGGGCCGTCTCTTTAGCAAGGCTCGGCTGCGCGCTTGCCAACGGGTGGCGCGATGCGCATGCTCGGAAAAATTATGAAGGCAGCTATCGTGTTGTTGGTGGTCGTCGCGCTTGGTCTCGGGGCCATGCTGTTCATGCATGACAAGCGCGCGACGGAGACAAAGCAGCAGGATGACCGAATCATCACGGGCCTCTCGAACCGGGTGGAAGAAACCCAAGCCAAGCTGGACGAGCAGGAGAAGATGTCGATGCACCTGCAAACCAACCTCTCGCTGAAGGCTGAGGAGCTGGTCGCCACCTCGAATTCGTTGACCAAAATTGCTGCCGATCTCGCCCGCACCCAGAAGAAAATGCAGGAGGAATCCGAGGCGGCCCGCGCGGAAATCGAGCGACGCGACCAGCAGATCTCCCAGCTGACGTCCCAGACCAATCAGCTCACGATGAAGATGGACGACTTGACCTCGAACATCGACAAGCTTTCCAAGTTGATCAACGACACGGAACGCAAGCTTCTCGCTTCCGAGGGCGATCGCGAGTTCCTGCTCAAGGAGCTGAAACGTCTGCAGGCCGAAAAGGCGGAGCTGGAAAAGCAGTTCAGCGATCTCTCCGTGCTCCGCACCCAGATCTCCAAGCTGAAAGAGGAGCTTTCGGTCGCCCGTCGCCTCGAATGGATCCGGATGGGCATCTACGGCATGCAGGACAAAAAAGGCGCCGAACGGCTGATGAACCCCACCACGCCCGGCTCCAAGGCAACGAACAACTTCGATCTTAACGTGGAGCTCCGGCAGGACGGCGGTGCCACCGTCGTCCCCCCGCCAGGCCCCGCCAAATAGCCGATGAGTCATGAGGGCCTGCTCGTCGACTCGCACGGACGCGTCATGCGCGATTTGCGGGTCAGCGTGACAGACCGTTGTAATTTCCGCTGCCTTTATTGCCTCCCGGAAACCGAAGCCGCCCTCAATTTCTACCGCGGCCGCTGGGCGAATGTGGTCAACCCGCCCTCCATCACCCATCAGTGGGCTCCCCGGTCCAGCCTTCTTTCCTTCGAGGAAATTGCCCGATTCGTCCGCGCGTCGGTCGCCCTCGGCATCGAAAAGATACGCCTGACCGGCGGAGAGCCCCTGCTTCGACGTGATCTCGAAAAGCTTGTCGCGCTGATCGCCGCCATCGATGGCGTGCGCGATCTCGCCCTCACGACAAACGGATTCCACTTTCGCGACAAGGGCGCCGCCCTGCGCCACGCGGGCCTCCAGCGCATCAGCTTCAGCCTGGATTCGCTCGACCCCGCCAACTTCAAAAAGATCACCGGCCGCGATGGTCTGGCTGAGGTCCTCGCGTCGATCCAGGCCGCACAGCGACTCGGTTTTCACCCCATCAAGGTCAATGCGGTGGTCATACGTGGCGTCAACGACCACGAGATCGAAGCCCTCGCCCAGTTCGGACGCGACTCCGGTCTCGCCTTCCGTTTCATCGAGTTCATGCCCCTCGACTCCGGGCGCGTGTGGCTCAAGGATTTGGTCGTTCCCGGCCGGGAGATTCTCCAGCGCCTCCAGGCGCGCTTCTCCTTGCGGCGTCTGCCTCCGACTCATACTTCGGAAACGTCCGTCCGTTGGGGCTTCGCGGACAGCCCGGCCGAGCTCGGCATCATCGCCCCGGTCAGCGAGCCGTTTTGCGGCCACTGCAACCGGCTGCGCCTGACGGCCGACGGTCAGGTTCGGACCTGCCTCTTCAGCGTGCACGAACACGACGCCCGCACGCACCTGCGGTCCGCGGAGAACGATGACCAGCTGCAACGCTGGCTCACTTCGATCGTTCTGCAAAAGGAAAAGGGGCACCGCATCGGTGAGCCGGACTTCGTCCCGGCCTCGCGCTCCATGAGCTGTATCGGAGGCTGATATGATTCCGGCTTCGCCCTGCCCATCCCAATCTGCGCGCTTTTTCGTGCGGATAGCGCGGACGGCGCGGATGGCCGTCGGCTCTCTGGCATTGTTCGTTCTTTCGATGGTCATTGCGTCCAGTTCCGGTTGCGCCTCCGTTTCCGGGACCCACCGCCCAAAGACATCCCCGCCGCAGCCGTACACGCGCGTCCTTTCCCCCGACTCAAACTCGGTTTCGCTCCAGATCGCTCTCCGAAAATTTGTTCCCGGCACCGGCCGTGGCCCCGCCATCTGGCTTTCCGGCGTGTCCCACATCGGCGAGTCGAACTATTACGCCCGCCTCCAGCGCCACCTGGACGCCCAATCCCTGGTGCTGTTTGAAGGCGTCGGCGCCCGCAATCGCAGCCCCCGATTCGATCCGGCCGAGCAATCTTCCATCCAACACACCCTCGCCACTTCGCTCGGCTTAGTCTTCCAGCTCACCGCCATCAACTACGAACGGCCCAATTTCCGAAACAGCGATCTCACCGTTCCCGAGCTTGAACGCTTGCTGGCCAATGACGCCACCCCCGTTTCCCCGGACGACGATCCCAACGGCGGAGCGAAGGAAAATTCCGGCGCCAGCGAAAGCAGTCCCGAGTTTCGTGAGTTGCTCGGCGTGATGAACGGCACTTCCACGCTCGGGCTGCTCGTCAATCTCGGCGTGCGCTTCCTCGGCACCAGCCCAAAACTCAAGGCCATGATGAAACTGGCCATGATCGAAACGCTGGGCCGATTTCAGGGTGACCTCTCGGAGGTGAAAAGCGTGCCCCCGGAAATGCAGCGCCTGATGTCCGTCATCATTCATGGCCGCAATGACGTGGTCATGCGCGATCTGCGCCGGCAGCTGACCCACGCCGGCCCCGGCCAGACTATTTCGATTTTCTACGGGGCCGGACACATGGCGGATCTGGAGAAGCGGCTGACCGGGGAACTCGGCTATCGACAGCGTGAAGAGATCTGGGCAACGGCATTGTCCGTCGATTTTCAATCGTCCGGCCTCACTCCCGCGGAGCTGCAGTCGGTGCGCTCGCTCGTGCAGTGGCAGCTCGACTCTCTCAATTCAAAATAGGCAACGTCGCCCGCATGATGATTCCCCGGTCCTTCACCCATGCTCCCAGCGCCCCACAGCTCCTCGCGACCTGGGCTTCAGTTGGTCTGCTCGCCGCCCATTCGCTCCTGGCGGCGGAACCTGCTCAAGATTCACCCGCCAAGCTGGTCCAGGTTCGGCGAATCTGGGATCAGGCGCCGCACAACGCGTTCACCGATCTGATTTTTGATCGCGGCCGCTGGCTTTGCGTCTTTCGGGAAGGCTCCGGCCATGTCTCACCCGATGGCGCCGTCCAGGTGCTGATGTCGGCGGACGGCCAACGGTGGGAGTCCCTCGCGCGCCTGGCCTCCACCAACTCCGACTTGCGCGATCCCAAAATCACCCGGACCCCTGATGGACGCCTCATGGTGACTGCGGCGGCCGCCCGCCGCCTGCCCGCGAGCGTCACTCATCAATCGATGACGTGGTTCTCCCGGGACGGGCGCGACTGGCAGGGCCCCAATCGGGTCGGAGAGCCAGACGTTTGGCTCTGGCGCGCGACCTGGCACCAGGATCGCGCCTACGGCGTCGGCTACGACACCTCCGGCGAAAAGTTCATCCGTCTCTACTCCAGCTCCGACGGAAAGGCCTTCGACCCTCTTGTGGCCACGTTGCTCGATGCCGAACGCCCCAACGAAACTGCGCTGGTCTTTTTGCCCGACGAGCGGGCGCTCTGCCTCCTGCGGCGTGACGGCCAGCCGGGGCATGGACTGCTGGGGGTTGCCGCGCCGCCGTACACCCAATGGGCTTGGAAGGATCTTGGCCAAAAGATTGGCGGACCCTCCTTGATTCGCCTGCCCGATGGACGCCTCGTTGGGGGCGGGCGTCTCTATGGTGGAAAGGTCCGAACGTCCTTGTTCGCGATCGACGTCGATGGCGGCGCGCTTCGCGAGCTTTTGGCCCTGCCCTCCGGCGGCGACAATAGCTACCCGGGCCTGGCCTGGCATAATGGCCGTCTTTGGGTCAGCTACTATTCCTCCCACGAAGGCAAAACGGCCATCTACTTCGCAGAGGTGCAGCTCTGACCTACCGAAGCCCGAATGACGCCCGCTCGCCCGCCGTTGCCGGACTGAGCCAATGAGCGGAAAGAGTCGCCTCGTTCCATCGCACCCAAATGCGCCGCGCTGCGCCGCGGGCCTCGAAGCCATACCACCGCGTCCCCGTCGTGGCACTGTTGGTCCCGTCTGTGGCTTGAACGCTGGACATAAAGAGCTCGGTGACGCGCACGGATTCGCCGTCAATAGTCATGACGTCGCCTAATCGGTTTGTGGCCGCGTCGGTGGGCCGCAGCCCGGGACTAAACGTCGCGGGCTTCAGCCAATACCACCGGCCGCCAAGACTTGCAGGAAGCTGCTGCAGCAAGATCACGGCGCCGGACTCATCCCGCAGTTGATACTCCTGTCGAATTTCGGCTGAGCCGACGCGTTTTATCTCCACCTGCTCCCGCCCGACCACGCGATACGTCGCACCGTCGTGCGCCCCCGTCGACCCGGGCTTGAGCTGGATGGAGGGCGCCAGGAGATTCGGGTCCGACCTCGGTCCTGGCGTGCGCGCGCATCCCCAACGCCTCCCGTTCACCACCCCCAGGCCAGTGAGGACAAGAACGATGGTGATTAGGATTTTGCGCGCGCCTGAGCGGGTGGGCGTTGATGCGGTGACCGCCGTCACGGGTATCGGGGGCGGCTGCAGGCCGAACGCCCGATACACGGCGTGGGTCGGGAGCTGTATCCCCCGATAGACGTCCACCTCCTGCCCGGTCCAGCTCACCACCAACATCTGATTGCCGGATTCGGCGTTGAAATATTGCGCCACGTCGCCTTCCTCTATGCCTTCGGGCGCTTGCCCCTCGATCCGCACCACGCGTGACTGGCCCACCAGCGTCACGCGCAAACTTTCCCCAGTCAGGTCAACATGGTTGCCAACCTGTTTCGTCGAGGCTTCGCTGGCCGACATCGGCGTCGTTGGAGTGATCAGCCGAAACAACCGCCATTCCACGCCGCGCTCGCCTTCCTCCTGCACCAGCGTGGCCCAGCTCCCATCCGGGGCGACCAGATGAAATTCACTCCACCCATAGGTCACGCCCGCGTCTTCCATGGCCATCTCAATCCGTCCAGCCACAGTGTAGGTCTGTCCGGCCAGTTGTCCGATCTGCCCGATCGGCAGGAGAGGTGAAGGGTTCTTGGCCATGGTCAGCGAAAATAGTGAGGCACAAAACGGCTCAAATTGCCGGTGATCCGACGAGTGTCCTCTCGAATGCCCATCCCGGCTGCTTCGTGGTCCACCACCCACACGCCGAAGACCGGCCGATGCCCGTCATAATCGGGTATCTCGGCCAGCGCCTGATAGACATGGCCCTCGCGGCCATAGCCGCCGCCGGTCTCTTCCATCACCGAGCCGCCTTCGACCCATGAAACGTTGCTGCCCTCGCGCCCGAGGCGCGGCTTGCGCACATACGAGCTCGCCAGCATTTCCGGCCGTTCGTAGGCTGGCAGGAGATTCGGGTGGCCCGGAAACATCTCCCACAGCACCGGAAGTAGTCCTTTGTTGCTCAACACCATTTTCCAGGCCGGCTCCAGGAACCGCGTCGAGCATCGCTCCAGTCCGTCCGCAAATTCTTCCGCCCACAGCCATTCCCAAGGATACAGCTTGAAACACCATCCGATCGGCTCGCCCGCCAAATCCACAAAGGCTCCCCGAAGGACATCCCACCCGACGTCTTCGATCGCCAGCCCGTTCGTCCGGACCCCGGCCTGCTCACACGTATCCCGCAGGTAAAGGACCGTCTGCTCGTCTTCCGGATGATCCTGGACGGACGTGAACCACATCGCGGGTGCGCCCGACCTTCGCCAGGCCTCGATTAAGCGTTCGTGGATGGAATTGAACTGGTCAGCCGCCGGCTCGACTTCCTGCTGCCAGAACCACTGCGCCACCGACGCCTCCACCAAGGCCGTTGGGGTGTCCGCATTGTACTCGAGCAGCTTGGGCGCGGACCGATCGCCCGCGCCCGCCGCCGGCGCAAACGACAGATCGAACCTTCCGTAGAGACTGAACTCATCCTCCGCCCAGGAGCGCTCAATCCGCGGGACGGCCGCATCGGGAATTGCCAGCCGATCCCACCAGCCTCGCTCGACGATGGCGCCCGCGGCCTCCAGGCAGAGCCGGTGCAGCTCGTTGCCGGCCCGCTCCAGCTGTTCCACTTCGCCTTCCGTCAGTTCGTAACACGCGCCCTCGTCCCAATAGGGCCCGTCATCATGGGAATGATAGGTCAGGCCCACCCGCTCCACGCAGGCGGCCCAATCCGGCCTCGGTTGCCTAACCAGTCGGCGCATCAGCTGAAATAGGAAGTGTGCCTTCCCGTGGACCCAAACCCGCCCCGCCGGACGCTTGTTCCCTGGGCCGACCGCAGTTGCTGCAGCGCGTCCGCGGTCGGGGGAGAAATGTTGACCACGCTCTCATACGGGGACGGGCCCCATTGGCCTCCGTAATAGTAGCGCGCCGTTCCCGGGTCGTAGTGATTGTAGGGCAGCGAATACCACGCGCGAAATGGCGCATGATAATAGCCCAGGCCCGGGATGTGATGGTTGTTCGTGTAAACCACCGAGAGCCCGGATGGCGGAGCGGCCGGATCGCATCCCGCCAGGGCGCCGGCCGACAGGCTTCCCAGCAAAACCAGGCGGATGGTTCGGCTTCTCCTCACAACCGGACGTCAGCCGATCATCGCCGCCGCTATGATGATGCAAATGCCCAGGAGCACGGCCCCCGCCACGATCGCGGCCGCCACGTTCTGCTTCTCGACAATTTCCTTGTGCAGATCGCCCGGCGTGAACCGATCAAACACCTTGTATCCCGTGATGGCGACGGCGATTCCGGCTGCCGCAAAGATCACCATGTAAAGGAGCGCCCGGCCAAGACTATGCGGCTGTAAGTCCCAGCTGCTCCCACTTTCCTCGGCCGCGACGAGCCGGCCGACGGCCAGCAGTTGAAAGAGGATCGACAACACACAGATGTGGATTCGTTTCATGACGATGCGATTGGTCTGGCGATAGCGCGATGCGCCACGTTCGCTCTCGGCGTCTTTTATCGTCGCGTCCGCCCGGACGCCAGCACGGAATCCGGCCGGGCGCCGCGCCGCCCGGCTGCCTCGAGGGCCGGGGAAAGCCCCATCATTCGGATTTCGGTCTTCGGCCTTCGCGCTGGAGCGCGCGCGCATCCTGCGGACCTATCCAGGCGCGTCCCTGCCCCCTGGGTGCGGACCCTCGAACCGCCCTTCCCATCTTCAGGTTTGCACCCCGGGCCGCGATCTGCGTGGATGTCAGGGAACACAAGTTATTATGATCCTCACTGGCATTGGCGACGAAGCCGGCAACAGCTTATCCGCCCAGATCGGCGCGGTGCGCGAGTTGGGTTGGACACAGCTCGAAATGCGCGGTGTCGAGGTCTCCGGATTCCCCAAGGCAAACTTCCACGAGATTCCCGACGCCGCGTTCGATCGCTGCGTCGCGGAACTGGCGGAGTCCGGGGTCGGCGTCTACTGCTTCGGGTCCACCATTATGAACTGGGCCAAGACGGTGGAAACCCCCTGGGACGTCACGCTCGGCGAGGTCATGCGGTGCATTCCCAGAATGCAGCGCCTCGGCACCAGGTTCGTTCGCATCATGAGCCTCAAGCCGGCCGAAGATCAGCACCAGATGCCCAAGGTCGTCTTTGACCGTGTGCGGGAAGTGACCAACCGCTTTCTCGACGCCGGGCTGACGCCGGTGCACGAGAATTGCATGAACCATGGCGGCATGAGCTGGCAGCACGCCCTCGACCTGCTCGACAAGGCCCCCGGCCTCAAATGGGTCTTCGACACTGCCAATCCAGTCTTCAACACCGACCGGGCCAAGCCCAAACCCTGGCCGCGCCAGGATCCATGGGAATTCTGGACGCACGTTCGCGATCACGTCGTTCACATCCACGTCAAGGACGCCACGTGGAATCCCGCCAAGAACGATGCCGACTACCACTGGCCCGGAGAAGGCCAGGGCCGGGTCCGTGACATCCTCAAGGATGCCTTCGCCCGCGGCTACAACGCCGGGATCTCCATCGAGCCACACATGGTCGTCGTCTTCCACGACGCCAATTCGAAGGCCAACGACGACGCCATGCGCGCCAACTTTGTCGAGTATGGACGCCGCCTCGAAAAGCTGATTGCCGACGTAACACCCAAGTAACTCGGCTCTGCCTCTCCCCGCAGCGCTCCCTCCTCGCTGCAAGCTTCAACCTTAAACCGGCTGCTTTCCGCTCAATAGTTCCACCGGTGGAAGATCTCGTAAACATCCACGGTGCCGCCGGGAAAGTAGGATTGCGGCGGAAAATAAAATCTTCCGGCTGCCTCCCGGAAATAAAGGCGGGACGGTGTCGTCGCGAAATTAGGGTCGTAGGCGGTGAACACCCAGCCGTCGTCGGTTTTCTCCGCCGCGTAGAGCAGCAGGGCGTGGTTGATCTGCAGCCGGGGAAAATGAGCCACGTGCACGATGGGAGGCCGGTTCCGGCCAATCGACGCGACCAGCTCCGCTGCCGTGCGGCGCTGATGGCGTTGGGAAAAATGCCAAATCATGCGCCAGTGACCCCGCTGAAAATAGCTCTGCCACATGCTGCCGCACTCCGCTTTCAACAGGTCCCCATATACCGCGCTAAATTCGTGCAGCGTCGCGAAGCCGGGAATGACCACACGATTGGTGGGACTGATCTCCCGCCGTGGATTCGCGTGTACCACCTCGCGGATCAGCCGCCGATAGGTGGGTTCGTCCGTGGCCGGGAGCGTTGGGGCAAAGGTCGCCAATTGGAAAAATTGGCGGGCGCTTCTCGACACGACGTAGCAATGCTGCGCGTAGTCCGGGGACGGTTTCCGCCAATGGTGATACGTGCGCCCGGTGTCCGGGTTGACCTGATAGGTCCAAAAAAGTTCGTTCGAGTAGGCAAACGTGTCGCGCCCGTGTTCGAATGGACGCGGGAACGCTCCCTCCACGCGGCGGGGCAAAGCACAGCCGCACGCCAGACCCCACAAGCCCACGGCCGCCGCCAAAATCAGGCCCAGGTTCGACCGAATCTTCACCGCGCCCCGGAACTTCATCGTTGCGGCGCAGACTAGGCGTGCGCTAGGTAACTAGCAATGCTGTATGACCGCTGGCAACAGATTGTCTGCGAACACCGGCACGAATTCGCCCTCGCGGACGCCTCCAGCGGACGTCGCTGGACATTTGCCGATCTCGCTGCCTCCGCCGAAAAGGTCGAGCCGGTGGTGGATCCGTCGCGTTCCGGCGTTGTCGTCGCCGGCGGCCAGGGCGTCGACTTCATTCTGCAAACTCTGGCGGCCTGGCGACTCGCTCGGGTCCTTTGTCCGGTCGAACCTGGTTCCGCCCCGCCGTCCGCCTGCGCGCTCCCAACGGGCGTGGCGCATCTCAAGCTCACGTCCGCCACCACCGGACAGGCGCGGGCGGTTCTTTTTACGGGACCCCAACTCGCGGCCGATGCCAGCCAGATCGTCGCCACCATGGGGCTGCGGCCCGACTGGCCGAATCTGAGCTGCATTTCCCTCGCGCATTCCTACGGCTTCTCCAATCTCGTTCTCCCGTTGCTGCTCCACGGCATTCCCCTCGTCCTGCTGGAGTCGCCCCTGCCTGAAACGGTGCGGCGCGCTCTCGCTGACTGGTCGGCCGTCACGCTTCCCGCCGTTCCCGCGCTCTGGCGCACGTGGGCCGAGGCCGGTGTCCTGTCGTCAAAAATTTGCCTCGCCATCTCGGCCGGCGCGCCACTGCCTGTGCAGCTGGAGCAAGCCACTTTCGAATCCGCCGGGTTGAAGATCCACAATTTCTACGGCTCCACCGAATGCGGCGGCATCGCTTACGATCGTTCGACCAAGCCTCGCGCGGACGCGGCCTGCATCGGCGCATCGATGGATCACGTCGAACTCGCCCTCGGGGACTCTGGCTGCCTGGAGGTGCGGAGCCCCGCTGTCGGTTTGGGCTACTGGCCTGACCCGTCGCCTGCGTTGGCGGACGGATGCTTTCGCACGAGCGACCTCGCGGAGTTGCGGGACGGACTCATTCACCTGCAGGGCCGGGCCGGTGATTTGATCAACATTGCGGGACGCAAAGTCGCGCCGGAATCCATCGAACAAGTCCTCCGCGCCCACCACGACGTGGCGGATTGCCTGGTTTTCGGCGTGCCCGATCCAGCGGGGGGGCGCGGCGATCGAATTGTGGCCTGTGTGGTGGCCAGGTCAGCCCAGGGGCGGAACGAGGAGAGCCTGCGCCAGTTTCTGTTGTCGCGAATTCCAGCCTGGCAAGTTCCGCGGGAATGGAAGTTTGTCGACGACCTGGCGCCGAATCGGCGCGGCAAGCTTTCCCGCGCGCAGTGGCGGGCGCGGCTGGGCTACAGCGGCTGACCTTGACCTCAACGATGGTTGCGTCGCCGGGTAATCCGCACAGTCCCCATCTCAACGCCGTTTTCAGCCGGCCGAGACGGCCGGCCGGCCACGCGAAAAGCGCGCTGGCCGGACCTCGCGACAGCGGAAAGCGTCGGGTGTGGCGCGTGGTGGAGTGGGGGCGAAGGCGATGAGTTTTCGGTGGTTTTCGGCTGCAAATAAGACCTTGCTAAAGCCGGGCGTCGATCGTTGAATACGCGTCCCAAAGCTGGCACGGCTGGGTAGCTCAGTTGGTAGAGCAGAGGACTGAAAATCCTTGTGTCGGCGGTTCAATTCCGCCCCCAGCCACCAACTCTAACTGCCTTTGCAGCAATGAGTTGGAGATTGGGAGGCCTAAAGTGGACACCAAAATGGACACCCGTTTTTCCCACTCGGAAGAACTTGGAGCTACTCCGCTCCAACCCTCAGGCTACTCCTTTGGTGCGCGGACCTCGGTCCGTCTATGCTCGCGATCGCGTCAATGCCATGAAAACGCGATATCGCCTCATCCGCCGCGGCAACCGTAAACGAGCCTTCTATTGCGTCGATACTCAAACCGGACAGCGCACCAGTCTCGGTACCGCTGACGAGGCCGCCGCCGTTCGAATCGTCCAGGCCAAGAACGACGCGGAGCGCCAGCCGGTCCTCAACCTCCAGATCGCCAAAGCCTACCTCGCCGGCGCGGACTCGAATTACGTCAAGCGCGCCTGGGCCGATGTCATGTCCGAGTTCGTTCAAAACAAATCGGGTTCCAACCGGCGCCGATACGAGGTCGCCATCGCCGACAAGGCTTACGACAGCATCCGCAACCTCTCCTTGCTGGAGACGCAGCCGGAACATTTCTTCCGCGTTCTGCGGGACGGGTGCGTCTCCACCAACAATCACCTCCGCCGCTTCCACAACTTCGCCCTGGATGTCGGCTGGCTTTTGCGCCCGGTCCTGCCCAAGCGCCAGTGGCCTCCAGTTCGCTACAAGGCCAAGCGGGCCATCACCCGGGACGAGCACGACTTGATTGTGAGTCGCGAGACGAACGATGAACTCCGTTCGTTCCTCTGGTGCTGTTGGCACCTGGGTGGCTCCCAAACCGACATGGCGAACCTGCAGGCCGACGATATCGACTGGCACAAACAGGTCGTCAGCTTCTTTCGCCGCAAGACGGGGACCGCGCAGGTGGTCCGATTCGGCAAAGGCCTTGCCGAGGTCCTCCGCGATCTGCCCCAAGTCGGGCTGCTGTTCCCAACACTCGCCAAGATGGACGAGAAACATCGTGCGAGCCGGTTCCAGCGCTCCTGCCGACGCGTCAAGGTTACCGGAGTTTCGCTTCACTCGTACCGTTACGCCTGGGCCGAACGCGCCAAACGCGCGGGCTACCCGGAACGGTTCGCCCAAGAGGCGCTGGGGCACAACTCCCTCGCTGTTCACCGGGCCTACGCGCGCAATGCCCGCCTGGAACTTCCCCCGCTTGAGGATTACGAACCGTCGGTCGGGGCTGAAAAGCTCGTGACGTTGAAAGCAGGGGACTACACTCCAACGCCAACAACGTGTGCAGACGGCCGGTAACCTGGCGAGATTTCTCGCGGACGATCCGCAAATACTGGTTACGCGCCGGTGGGCAATGCCGGAGAGGACGGTCCCTAGAGGCAGCACGGTCGCACGTCGGCCCCGCGGACACGCGGCCCGTGGCGGTAGCTACGTTCCGCAGAAAGCAAGCGGGGGAGTATGCCGATTGCGATCAAGCGATCGCCGATATGCCCGGATGGACTGCGACGACACTCCGCTATCCCGGCGTAAGCGCTTCCAGACTCAGTGTGGAAGCGCTTACGTCGCGATGAGTTGTCTGCAGGTGGTGGCGCTGGCTCAGATGATGTCATGAACTAGGCGCGACATTGCGGATGATTTTCCGGCGCTGTTCGAACTTCCCTGGACTTCGGCCGGAGACGTCGCGACACATTCGTCGAACGTCTTTGGCTCCTTCCTCGGTGCGTTCATGCCGCAAACGTATCGGCTCTACTTGCGCCCCCAAGGCACGGGATCGTTCCGGAGGGCGTCAGGGCAGACGAGGCAAGGTTTTTGGTCGTATTTGAGCCGGACGAGTTTGAGCTCGATCGCTTTTACGAATTGGTCCCAGGACAGCTGCCGTTTTTTCTTATTTTTGCGCCACTCCCGCATCATCAACCCCATGCTATAAGTAAATGCGCCGTAGGACTGCACCCCGTGGCGGTATTCGTAGGAGAATTGATTCTCCCCGCAGGCCTGGATGATGAAGGGCATGAATGGCCCCTTGTGATCGTAATCTCTGCGCGCCTTGTCGAAGGTGCTGTTGCTCGGCCGCAGGGAGGCCGCCCTGCCAAGACGCTTCACTGCGCCATCTTCTCCGAACATACGCTGGTCCTTTTTCCGCTCGTTAACCAATGGGCGGACTTTTTGGAAATTACGCTGCACCCACATTTGTTCCTCCGCGTCCCACCTTAATTCCCGGTGCCGGATATCATCCGGCGGCGTCAACCCGCGCACTCGCGCGCCGCCTTCGCGCGTCAGGCCGCCGCTGTGGCAGCAATCGAAAATGCTCAGGAATCGGGTGGAGTAGGGAAGCTGGCTGTAGAGCTCATAGAACTGGTCATCGGTGACCGCGTGCTCGCGGGACCAGTCGAAGTCGTAGGACACGAGGCACTCGTCCTTCTGGTCCACCTTTTCGCCGACGCCGTAACCGGGTATTTGCGCTCCGTGCCCGCTATAAAAGAAGACCCGGTCCTGCCCGTCTTCCGCGCCTTGCAGGAGCCAGTTCAGCCGCTCGACAATTCCTACCGCAGTGGCCCGCTCGTTGAGCAGGATCCGGATGTTCTCGGGTTCGAACCCGCATTCCTGTAACATCGAGCTCATCAGGAATACATCGTTCACGCACCCCTGCAAACGGTCCGCGGGGTTTGGGTAATCGTTGATTCCGACAAGCAACGCCCGGCGGGGCGGTTTCGCGATGCCCGGCCGCCGGGAGAGTTTGGCGACTTTCACCATCGCCGCGTTGCTTTCCGTCGCGTCTGTCGAGATTCCGCGACCCAACGGCGATGGCTGCGCGATGGCGTGCCACACGATATCGCACACGTTTGGATGAGTGAGGTATTGGCGCGCGTCGTGATCCAATATTCCTTTAATATCGAAATGGGCGTCCACTTGCTCGAAATTATGTGCCGGGATGCGCAGCTCCGCTGTAAAGGCGTCGTCGTGCTGATTGAACAAATGATACCAATGCCTGGCCGTCTCCAGCGGGCGGATGCGGCCGCCTAGCGTGGACCTGACGAAGGGATTTCCGATTTGAGAGCCAAACGTAACCAATGTGCGGCCATCCAATAACTTGCGCCCCTCGGGCCTGGCGAACGCGTCGTAACTGATCAGCGACCCGAGGCTATGCGCGAGAATCACGTGCGGATCGAATTGGTCCTTTCTCATGATATCGACGATCCGGCGGCGGGAGGCGGCCCGGAGTTTTTCGTTTCCCACCCATTGCGCGACCATTCCCGCTGTCCAGCGTAGCGACTCGCGAATATCGCCAAACCCCCGCCGCTGGCGGAACAAGTCACCGATGCCATGGACGAGACCGCTCAAGCCAAGCTTGGCCGCGGCCACCGCGACGTCGGCCGCGGAGAGCGGCGCGTCGGCGAACAGATCGTCATACTGCAAGAATTTGATCGTGAAAGGTCGGCTCATGCTCCAGCGGCTCAACCCTTCGCTGATGGCCATATGCCATTGCGCCTCGAAATCGGCCTGTCCTTCCTGGTGGCCTACTCCATGCACGCACAAAATCCGCAATGCGGTTCCGGCGGCGGCAGTCGCTTTCGCCGCCTTCGGCGGGGGAAAAGCTTTAGCCCCCGCAGGCGCTCTGGGCGCTCCAGTCGCCGCGTTCACGAGGCCCGCGCCCTGTTGCACGATGCCAGTCAGCGTTTGCACAGCGGCAAGAGGGGAGCCGGACCGCTGTAACTCGGCGACAATTGCGCCGATTGTGTTGATGAAATCGAGATACTGGGCGGTCAACGCTTGGATTTCCAAAACGATCTGGTTGATGAACGCATTCGTGATTTCCCGGATTCCGTCCCGCGCGGTCTGCCGCTGCCGCGAACTGATGGTTGGATCGAAAATTGCGTCCTCAAGCGCTGTCATCGCCGCTTCATAATCCTGGCGTGCCTTTTGTGGAGTGATCATAAATTACTTAGTTGAACTATAGATTTGCTGGGCCAGGCGAATGTTCGAAATGACATCATGAACTTGCGCGAGGGAAGGCAGTTGTCTCGATCCCTTTTCCACGGCGAGGGCGAGCTGCCCCTGTGACTGGCCAAAGCTGGCGATCAAGACGGCATATTGCTCCATCATCACGCGATAGGCCTTGGCCTCGAGCATCACGGTGCGCAGTGACTCCACCTTGTCGCTCATCTGTGTGACCACGAGCTGCGCGTCGCGCAGATCGGCTGCCTGCCCTGGCACTGCCACTCCGGCCGTAATCGTCGCGATAGCGGGGAAAAACCGCACACCTTCCACCGGTTCAGCGACTTTGTTCACCTTGTCGATCTCCGCGTTGATTTCATCCACCGGGGTCCAAGTGCGGGCTGTTAAAATGCTTTTGAACCGAGACTGCAGATCAAGGATATCCCCCGCGATGTTGTCGTACTTCTCTCGCTGCAACGCAAAGCGGACCGAATAGAAGGCTTCCGCGTCTTTCAACAGCAGCTCGTTCAACATTTCCATGGCCGGCGCGGCGGCCAGCACACCGTTCTTGAACTGACGCGCCCGCACCTCCTTCTCGACCATTTCCAACAATTTAACCGCCACCTGGGTATAAGGTGTGGCGTCGGCGCCGAACTTCGCCACTTCTTCGATCGGGAAACTTTTCAACGCGGAGATGAAGGCGTTGACGTTGCTTTCCACCACCTGCAGCTTCACACCGGCGGCGATGGCGGCGAGCGCTTCGTTATAAGTCTGCGTCACCTGCCAGGCTTTCAGGCGGACAGCCACCGCGTCCTCGCCTGGCTTGGCCGGTTTCGCGGAGAATGGCTGAAGTTTCAAAGCGGCCTTCAGACTGTGGGTGGCGGAGAGCGGGCCTCCCGGCTTGGGCATCTCCCGCTGTTTCGCTTCATCTTTGGCCGCCGCGAAATCGGCAAGCACCTTTTCTCCTTCCGTGCGTGTGGCTTGGAACACCTCGCGATACGAAGCGAACTGTTTGTCAGGAATCGTCGTGCAGCCTATGCCGCCCGCGAGAACGAGTGCCGTGAGAACCTTGCAGCTTTGGCGGATTACGCTTCGCGTAAATTCAACCTTTTTGTTTGAGAAAACCTGCCTTCGCCTCCAAAGAGGCACTGCCTACCTTTGCGAAGTAACTCACGCCCCAGCCGTTTCCTCAAGCACTTTGTTCAAACTTTGTTCGCCGAAGGTGCGAGACAAATTTCTACTGCAAAGTCAGTTGCCAAGTGTTAGGTGGTTGTTTTTCCGCGGCGCGCTGACTGCCTTCTGACTGCCTTGGATGCAATCAATCAGAAATCTGTCTCACACCCACTACCGGCCACTACCGCGTCAGGGGCTTAGTTCAATTTGACGTATGCCCCGCGGCGTAACGCTTAGCCTTCCGTGCCAGTCGGCCACGCTGGTCGTCGGTGAATCGCAGGCGCTTTGCCCCAAGGTGTTCTTTCAGGACTCGAACTTCCTCCTTCAGGTATTCGATCACGTCCTGCTGGTTCTTGTTCATCCAGCCAGCCAAGCAAATCAGTATTAGACGAGCGGCATCCATTGGTCGTGAAGGTGGAGAATTCTCGCAAATTGCCGATATCCCAACCTCAAGTGCGGAGTGTATAAGCCTTTCATAGCCAAACTCCCGCACGAGTAATCGAGTTTTGGGCAATGCAGGGATGGCGGCCATGAGGTAGGCGCGGGCGATTTGCAGGTTAACATTTGCGAGTCCTAATGGGCACTACTAACAGGCACGGGATGCACAACCGCCGGCTTGACCCGGGAACCGCCGCCCTGTTGGCTTCTTCCATGCCAAATATTTTGATTGCTGAATTTACCGTAACTCAACTTCGCCGCGCCATCGCCATCAAGGAACGAATCGAGGGCCTGGAAAGGAAACTGAGCGCAGTGCTTGGAGCCCCGCGACCGAATGCCGTGAGGCTGGTGCGCACGAGGAGCAAATCACGACGCAGCGGCGCCACGGCGAAGCTCGAACTCTCCAGGGCCGACTCGGGCAAGAAGCGGCGGCGAACGATGAGTGCAGCTGGGCGGGCCAGGATTCGGGCGGCGGCCAAAGCCCGATGGGCAGCAGCAAAGGCAGAAGGTCGAAACAAGCTTTGATGTATTTAGCGCGCTATACGCTGGGTGGGCTTCGATTTCGTTTGGGAGATGGAGACCGTCGGCCTTCGACGAGCTCCAGGCACAGTTTCGTGAGCAATTCGTAGTGCGGCCGATTGCTGTCAACCGGGCCTGACCGCCACCGGAGAACCTCCAGCGTGGCGTCGTGGCGTTCGGAGTCGAGCCGGCGTAGCCCGTGGGATCCACGAGTCCCGCCAGCCAGAAAAGAAGGTTACGCGCAGTTTGGCTGCCGCCTGCGTCTCCTCTGGCGGTCTCGTAGAGACACGAATCCATGGACACGACGCAAATCTACCTTCGCACCAATCTTGAACTCAAAGAAAGGGCATTGGCGAGAATAGAGCCATTCCAGGTTCGCGTGGGCCGCTATCGTCCTCCCGACCAGCTCTTGGCCTTCCTCCAAGCGCTCTGATAATACCGAGTTCAAACGACAAAAAAGGGGCGAATCTCTTGGAATTTTGAGGGAACGCCCCGACTACTCGGCACTATCCGGGGCTACAGAAAATAACCCGTCTCGCGAAGCGAGACGTAGTCCTTCGGGCGCGATTCTGTCGCCCTGCCCAAGATCACGTGATCGAGCACCTCGATTTTTAGAAGCTGTCCCGCCCGAATCAGCTCTCGGGTCAGCCTAATGTCGGCCTCAGAAGGGGTCGGGTCGCCCGAGGGGTGCCCGTGGACCAAAATAACGGCCGCCGCCTTCTTCACGATGGCGGGATAAAACACCTCGCGAGCATGGACGAGCAGGGTATCGAGCGTGCCCTGGGAGACATTGTGGACCGCGATCAGGCGCCGGCGCGTATTGAGCAGGACCACTTGGAAAGTCTCGATGCTCATCTGGCGGTGCTCTTCCCGAAGGAGATTGGCCACCTGTTCTGGCGTGTCCAACAGCGGCGCATCCCTGTAGCTCTCCCGTGCCATCCGTTGCGCTAGGAGAAAGGCGCTCCGGATCGCTCTGGCCCGACTCTCGCCGATACCCGGAATGCCCCCGAGCTCGTCGAACGACACCCGCGCCAGGTTGGTCAAGCTGCCATACTGCTCCATCGCCGCCTTGGCCGCGGCACCGCCAGCAATGTTCGACAACAGATCTGTGTTGTTGAGATTCTCGAAATCCAAGCGCCTCCAAACTGGAACCGGCCAATCGTAGCAAAAGAATCGGCCCAGGGCCACCGCGGGAGGGGGCGGTAGGAAAAAGAGAGCGATCGTGAAGCGGAGGCGATGGAATTTGCCTAAATGCAGTGGCGCCGTGCTGGGACTATGGGATAGCATGGAAGTATCGGCAGCGATGATGAATCAGACCATCCAATCTCAAACCTTAGGCATTGAAGAACTCCTTGGCCCTCTCAACGAGGCCGAGAAGAAGTATGCGCCCAAGGTGGTGTTTGTGGCCGGCGACACGAGCATTGTCGCAGCGGCGCCGCGGGTGGCGATTGTGGGATCGCGCAAAGCCTCCCACCACGGGATCATGCGGGCCCGGAAATTGGCGGCGCTCCTCGTCTCGAAAGGGGTGACGGTCGTCTCCGGACTGGCTGAAGGCATCGACACGGCGGCACACTCAGCCTGTCTGGAAAAGGGCGGCCGGACGATTGCGGTGATCGGCACCTCGCTTGACGGCCGTTACCCAAACGAGAACGCCGCGTTGCAGGAGCGAATCATGCGGGAGCATCTGTGCGTTTCCCAATTTGCCGCCGGCGCCGTCACGCGGCCGCAGAATTTTCCAATCCGCAACCGCACGATGGCGCTCATTGCCGACGTCACCGTGATCATTGAGGCGGCAGACAAAAGCGGCAGCCTGCACCAGGGCTGGGAGGCGCTCCGCTTGAATCGGGGGCTTTTCATCACCAAGGCGATGGCCAACGATCCGGCTCTCAAATGGCCCAAAGAGATGCAGGGCTACGGGGCGAGCGTCCTGTCTGACGAGAACGTCGCGGAGCTCATCGAAAACCTTCCTCTCCGGTCGACCGTGAGCGCATTCCCTGATGTTCCCTTTTGAGCTGACGTTTTTCTCCTTCCTGTGTTTGTGCAAAGAGGTGAAGGAGGCCGATCTGTCGCGATTCGTCAGGGACGTTATCAAGGGAGATTCCCACCGATCGATAAAGCTGCCGTCTCGGGTCATCACGTTGCATGGGATTGGGGACGTGGTGGACCGGATTTGAATCCGCATCGACGAGCATCCGTTCCTGCGGGAGTGCCTGAATCCGGAGGATTACCTGATCCCAATGCCGCGCAGCGCACCCCTGGTCGGCAAAGCGGCCTTGTGGCCGAGCTTGAGGATCTGCCAAGAACTGCAGAAGCGGGGATTTGGCGGCGAGATTCTGCCCATCGTGGAGCGGGTGCGGGCGATACAGAAGGCGGCTTTCGCCGAACCGGGGCAACGGCCGAATCCCGCCGATCACTACGATTCGACCAAAATGCTCCGGACACTGGAGCGGCCGGAGCGGGTCACTCTCGTGGACGATTTTGTGACCCGGGGCTCAACGTTTATTGGCATCTACCCGCGCGTTAAGGAAATGTTTCCGCAAGCGGAGATTCGTTGCTTCGGCTTGATGCGGACGGCCTCGGGCCCGGGCGAGCACAAGGTGATTGAGCCCGTCCGGGGCAAAATAACATTTGCGATCAAGGCCGGTCGCCCCGTTTTACTTCGAGAGCCTTGACGCTCAAGGCGAAGCCAAGAACAGAAAAAGGAAGAAGTCCGTTAGATCGGCGCCTCTGGACCGCAATAGGAGTATGAGGTCGGGCGCCGGAAGCTCCTCAAGCTCCTCCTTGGTCCGGCGTTCAAACTCGAGCGGCAAGTGAGGCACCCCAGCCCACTGCTTTTCCTGCTGCCGCGAACAGGAAAAGGAAGAAGGGCGGGCCCGGCAAGGGTCCGCCCTTCAACATGCCGCGGTTTTCTGGTTGAGAACCCGGAGAGGCGTCAAGAACTCCTGCTGCCTCTTCTGCATTCACGACGCTGTGGAAAAACAAAAGGGCGGACCCTTGCCAGGCCCGCCCCCGAGAGCTCACGCCCTCTTCTGCTCGAAGATCCAGGTGTGGGCGAAGTCTGCAACCTTGGCGACGAGCTGGAGATCATCCCGCCCGAAGCTTGTGGACTCCTTGAAGTCCTCACCCTCCTCATATGCGTTTCTCCTATTCTCAGAGAGGGCCTATTCCCTCTCTTCACCTTTCGCTGAGAGGGGGATAAGACCACGCTGCCGGCGGCTGGTTCTGCAGGCCGAGCGCAAGCGCCCAAGCAATCAAGTGACAGGCTCGACCTGGCCGCGCCGATTGAGACGTTGAGCAGCCCTCTAGGGCGGCCGGGAGTCCAGCGGCCCGGCGCAAGGAACAACCAGTGCGAACGGGGCAGCGGGGCGGTAGGAAAAAAGTGCGACCAGGTTCACGGGCACCATTGGATTCGAGGACGGAGGCTCAGAGACCGGAGGACGGATGAAATGCTCGTCAAGGTGGCGGATCAGGATGCGGTCGCTAAGGTGTTAGCGCCACTCCGTGACCTCGTCGCCACTGGTCGAGTACTCGCCCATCCGATTATCCCGCTTTCACTCGGCGTAACGTCAACAAGTTCTTGACTCCCCATCAACGCGTCTGGAGAATCGTCATATGGCATCGGGCCGAAAGGACCCTATGAAATATCTGAGACCGCTGCTGTTGTTACTTGTGTGCAATTTGCAAGGAGCCCAGATTACTAATGAATTAGTTCGTTCGTACATCGCACCCGAACGCGGATGGGGAAATCCAGAGTTTGAGTTCCCTAAGTTTGATGATTGTTTCGGAACCCTTCAAAGAATCGAAGTCGAATACACCGCTACGATTTCAGCTGGCCCATTCGTCGCCGCGAATAGCACTCGAAATGGCGAATTTGTCAGAATAGTATTCACGAATCTCTTCACTTTGACATTGCCGGGTTATTCACTGCGTCAAGGTGGCTTTCTGTTCGGTTGCGGATACGTACCAGCCCAATCCAGCGATGTATTTATCTCTCCTCCGGATCCCGCGACGACAATTCATAGCTTTGTACTTCCTATTTCTGGAAACAACTTAATTCCTTACATCGGTGTAGGTACCGTCAAGATGCCAATGGCTTGGCTGGCGGGATTCGATACTTTCCGCAGGAATGTTTTAGACTGCTCGTCAGGACTCACTCGCGTCTCGGGCCTATCCTCGGGGGACACGACATTTAGGCTAAGCGCTATAGTCACTCTTCGTTATGTGTACCTGCCGCGTGCGCTTCCGGGTGCATTCCGCATTTATGCTTTTGCCGTAAATCCAATTGCCAAAACTGTTACTCTTGCTTGGCGCGGGGACGGGCTTGTTTGCCATACCTTTGCAGTCGAATCGAGACCGAGCATCGTTTCAGGCAGCTGGACAGGGCTCCGCACTGTTAAGGCAGAGTCGAATTCAGTTGAGCTAAACGACCTGCCACTTGAGCAGTCGGGACAAAACTTTTATCGCATTCGCCTTGTGCAATGACGTTATAACTCAGAGGCACGTCACCAAGGCATTTGAAAGTCCATCGATCCGCCTAGCACTTTCTATGGCGGCCTGGCGAAGTTGAGAGGGCGATTCTATCGCTAGGTTTAATGTATCCAGGTTCTTCAAAAGGTTCCTCAGAAACATTTGAACTGCTACTCCTTCTCGGAAGCCAATTGCGGTGAGAGGGGTTTCTAACATTTTACGCGCTTCCAGAAGTGCCAACTCATACACTTGGGCGAAACCCTTGATTTGCGCGGGAGATTGGGTCTGATCGGATGCAATTTGTAGGGCTACCTCGTGCATTGTAGACTTCAGAGCCAGGAATGACGGCAACACCGTCACGCGAATCGTCTTTCTGTCTCTCGGCGATAGTTTAAGCGGGCAGGATTGGCCTTCGACTTCCGACCCAAGAGTGCAGACAATTACTGCTAGAATCGCTGATAGTAAAACTTTCATTGTCACCTCCATCACAGTTAAAATAGTTAGATTGTCTTTTACGTTTTACGCCCTACTTCATTAAATGAATTTAGCATGCCTGAGCCGCAAATGGAATTCCTCAAGGATTTAGGTCTGTATTGGAACGAACGGCGCAAGAACAACCGGAGACGGCGTGGGGTCCGAGTCAGTCTGATGCGCGGAGCGTTATTGACGAAGTAAGCCAGTTCTTTCTCCACCTCTTGACCCCGAGTCTGGTTGGCGCATTGTCGCCGCGTCTCGGTGATGAGTTTTTCGACCCCATCTTTGAGCAATCTTTTGGCCCAGCCTCCGAGTCCTTTTTTGTAATTAGGATGTTCTTTGTCGCCCAACAGGGCGACCAATACATGTCACCGGGCGGCGTGCTCCAGCGCGTGGTAGAAGTCTACGATCTGAATGGCGGTCGGAAAACAAAGTCGCCCCATGTTGGCCAATCCGGCCGCCCCGTCGACCAGAAGCACGACTTGCTTAGCCAAGGGCAGGCCGCGGCGGATCGCTTCCTGTCGCAACATGGGACCAAATTGCTCAATCGGGTCAAACGTGGAGACATAGGTGGTGGAGGCGTGATCGCGCACCGGATGGCCCTCCTCATCGGTCTTGGCCTGTGTGATGACACATCCCAGATAGGGCGACAGAATTCAAACAGCGCTGCGAGGGGCTGGGAATTAAGGGAGTGTCACTTCATTCCTACCGCTACGCTTGGGCCGAGCGCGCCCGAAGCAGCGGCTACCCCGAGCGCTTCGTGCAGGAAGCCCTTGGGCACAACAGCAAGGCCGTACACAGGGCGTATGCCAGGAAAGCGAAAGTGATTGTGCCTTCGCTGGAACAGTATGAAAGCCCACCGGTTACGGCCATGCCCAGAGGCCTCCCGCTGGCCACCTCGCCATGAACTCCTCCTTGTCTGCGATGGCTCCCCGAACCTCAATGAGAAACCCGAACAATTCGTGCCACACTTGATCAATTTCGTCCGTAAAGTCGAGTTTCACTGTAGAACGACAATTATTTTTCCCGCCGGGAAGGATAATTGTCGTTGACCAAGTTTCACCGCCGCCTTCCGACAAAATGCCGCTTGGTTTGCTTAATGAACAGCCGTTTCCTAACACATCCCGGCCCATCCAGTTACTTCTACTATTCCGCCGACATCGTCGGGTGTTTTACTGAGAATCGCCCAAATCGACGCAATACCGTCATACCGTCGAATCCAGTTGACGCCAGAAGAATCGATGGTAATGTTTTCTTACATATGGTAACGCCGCTGACCAACTTATCGAGAGCTCAGATTGAGCAACACGTCTTTGCCGCCTTGGCTTTTGTCCTTGAAGACGAGAGTCAGAAGGCCTTTGAACTCGACGCGAACCTAGTGAAGACCCTGGGCTTGAACAGCGAGGATGGGGTGGATCTGGCCTGCTACCTGAGCAAGGCCCTGGGTATCGAAATTTCTCACAAAACCAACTTGCTCTATGAGGACCGCCCAGATCAAAACCACAGACTGCGGAACGTTGGCGACCTAATTGACCTGTTGGTTGAATCGGCTGGAACCACTGGAGAATTGTGACGCGATGGAAACGCCTACTACGTTGAATAATCTTCCCGATCGATTGAGAGCCGCGCGCGAAATGTCTGGATTATCGCAGGGCCAGGTGTCGGAGATCCTGAAGGTGCATCGGCCTACGATTTCGGAGATAGAAGCCGGTCGCAGGCGTGTTAGCGCGGATGAACTCGCGAAATTTTCTGACCTGTATGGAGTAACCATGGACTGGCTAGTCGGCAAACAGGGTGAAGAACATGATCCTGCTGTTGAACTAGCCGCGAGGGAACTTTCCAAACTCAAACCAGACGATCTCAATAGAGTTCTGCGCCTACTGAAAATGATTAAAAGGACCGACCCGCCTTCATCATGACCGATACTCGCGAGCTAGCCCAGCGAGCACTTCGAGCCGCTGTTGAGGTGCGGCAGAAACTCCGAATCGAGCGAAGCAAACCGCTGTGCCCACTCGACGTAGCCGAGGCGTTGGGACTTCGGGTGCAAGTCGAGGAGATCGGCAGCTTTGAGGGAATTTACGCAAAAGAGACTGCAACAGTGCTCCTCAGTTCAGCGCGGCCACCAGGAAGGCGAAATTTTACGTGCGGGCACGAAATTGGGCATTGGTATTTCAAACACGGAGACCGCATTGACGCCCTAAACTTCGACCACGACGACATTGACAAGCCCGAGGAGCGATTAGTTAATCTATTCTCGTCGTTCCTACTGATGCCCCAACGAGCAATCGAGCGGGCATTTGGTGCACGGAGAATTCTCCCAACGACATGCGATCCGATCGGAATCTACGCGGTCGCAAATCAGCTGGGTGTGGGGTACGAAACATTAACCAACCATCTATGCTGGACCACGCGAGCAATCTCGCCTACAAGACTGAAACATCTCAATTCGACCACACCGAAGTTGATCAAAGCGAACATTCTTGCAGAGGCATTCGCCGACCATCTCATTTTGGCACACCAAGGCTGGCAGCACGCGGCAATCGATCTACAGGTTGGAGACTTGGCGGTTGTGCCGGAAGGAATCGTCGCTGACGGTGGGAATTTCCAACTGGCCGGACGATGCAGCAGAGGTCCCATCATTCGAGCGGTCGCACCTGGAGTCGGGCGCATTGCGACTCCGCAGGACGATTGGAGCGCATACGTGCGAGTCTCGCGCAAGAATTTCAGGGGATGGGCGAAATTCCGTCACTTCAGCGAACCAGGGGAGGAATTGAAACCATGACTCTAATTGCGACCACAAATGCATCATTGGCTTGGGCAAAGATGTTCATCCACGCAAACAGCCCAAAAAGCAACGGGCCAGTTGTCGTCACCATTGACGGATTTTCCGGCGAGCTTCCACCTGAGCACCCGCCGCTAGCAAATGCGCTGAACGCCGCGTTGATACGGGCGGAGCAAGCCACAATCGAACAAACAGCGCTCACCATCTTCCCCTTTCGGCAATGGACCCGCCGGAACCGGCCATCGATTGACGCATTCTCTGAGTTCTACATGAAGGAGTTCTTCCCACGTGCGAAGGCGCTCAACCGAAAAAATGCTCGCGGAACCTACTTCCAGAGAATGATCTCCTATTCGGGCCTCGGAAAACGGGACGACGGCGAATCAGGCCCTAAGACGGTAAATCAACTGAAAGAGGTGATCGAGTTCTGGCGTGGGGCGAATGGTTACAATCATACGCCGCGGACCTCGGCAACCCAAGTCGCCATATTCGACCCGGCAAAGGACCACACCGGGTCACCCCTTCAAGGATTCCCTTGTCTTCAGCAGGTCGGTTTTGCTGTGAATGAACAACGCGAGCTCCAAGTTAACGCGTTTTATCCGAGCCAATATGTGGTTGATCGGGCCTACGGCAATTACCGGGGATTGTGCCAACTCGGCGTATTTGTCGCGCAAGAAGTTGACTTGCGTTTCTCCACGCTTACGTGCTTCGTTTCGCGCCCGCTGTTCGGGACGGTCAAGAAGACAGATTTGTCTGCGGTTAAAGCCCTGGCGACGGATCTCGTGGCAACTACGGGTTCTTTGAGCTCATGACTAAGGGTCGCTTGATTGTATTCGAAGGGCCTGATGGGTGCGGCAAAACGACGCTTTCCAAGATGCTCGTTAGCCACCTCAGGTCGCTTGGCGAAAACGCCGAGTGGAATTCATTTCCAGGCCGAGAAGAAGGTTCACTCGGGTCTCTGGTTTATCGTTTGCACCATGACTCGCGCGCATTTGGCATTGGCAAGATCGCACCGATTGGGTTGCAAGCTCTACATATTGGGTTCCTCGACGTTTTTAGTGGGTGAGAGGGTTAGAATCGCGTAAACAGCTACAATGATTCCCGAGAAAGTGTTTCAACAGATCCTGGTGCTTGGCCAGGAGTGGCGGGTTGACCGAGTCGATTACGCGGAGAAAGAGA
>JBGATF010000035.1:0-98403 GCA_044229355.1 Limisphaerales bacterium | reverse complement strand
CGCAAGATTGCCTGCTCGCGGCGGTCTTCCGCGAGCGTCTTCGCATACCGGCTCGCGTTGGTGGCGACCACGGCATGATTTCGCAGCCCGACCGCGGCTGCCAGTTCTCTCGGCAAAGCGATCGGGGTCAGATATTACAATTCAACAATTCGAGCACCCGGCGCAAGGTTGCCTGCTCGCGGCGGTCTTCCGCGAGCGTCTTCGCATACCGGCTCGCGTTGGTGGCGACCACGGCATGATTTCGCAGCCCGACCGCGGCTGCCAGTTCTCTCAGCTTCAAACCGCACGCCCGCCGGCCCAGATACAGGACCAGGTCCCGGCCCCGATCCCCATGCCGTTCCCGAAACGCATCCCAGTTCTCGCCCTTGACCCGTTCCACGGCCCGGATGACAGCCGCCAGATCCGGCCGTTCGCTGGCCAGCCGCCGCGCCGCGCGTTGCTCCTGGGCATCTCCTTTGATCCGCTCCCGCAGTTGCGCCAGAAACTCCCGTCCGCCCAACACCACTTGCTCCCGCACCGCCTCCCAAGGCGTGCGCTTCAACCCCTCGCGCACCGCCGTCTCCACATAGAGCCGATAGGCCTTCCTCTGCTCGGCCTTGCGCCCGCCGCCCAGCCCCAAGACCGCCCCGCATTCCAACCACGGCGGCACCGGCGCCCATCCCACATAGGCCGGATACGAACTCCAGCGATGGCCGCGCAGCCGGGCCAGTCGCGCCGCCACCAGTCGGGCGTCGGGCGCCGGCCCCAAGCCTTGCCGTTGCGCGGATCGTTGCCCCTTGCCCAGACCCATTGCCGTCGTGCGCACCGGGTTGAGGTGGACATAGCGGCTCAATTCCAGCGCCCATTCGTCCCGGTCGACTGCCACCGACTTGAAGCGGCCCTGAAACAGGTGGCCGGTCCGCTGATGCCGTCGATTGAACCACATGCTGTAGCTGAGGGTGAGCCACTGCATGGCCCGGCTCAAATTGGGCTCGGTCAACTCCAGCAACAGGTGATAATGGTTGTCCATCAGCACGTAGCTGTGTAGCCGCACCCGGAAGCGCGCGACCAGCTCGGCCAGCAGCTCGAGAAAATGCCGCCGATCCGCATCCTGACGGAAGATGGCTTTCCGATCGTTACCCCGGCTGGTCAGGTGATACCACCCGCCGGCCCGCTCGATTCGCAATGGTCTGGCCATCGGCCCAAGACTGGACGCGAGCCGACGGACGTGTCAATTGTTGAATTGTAAGATCTGACCCCTTTGACCCTTGATAGTGACTGACTGACTAGCCCGCGCGTTCTCCCATCTAATCACGGTAAGTCGTCGCGACCGACGATCGGCATTGACCTCGCCATCGTCGCCAGGAGATCTCCGGAGATTCCGGAGATTGTTTAATTGTAAAACGCAATCCCAGGCAGCCACATTAACGCAGCTCGTTGAAGAAGCTGCGCGGGCGGCCTTAATGATTCGGTTCAGAACATGGAATTTCTCGCGTGAGGTTCACGCCCCGCGTTCCCGAGCGCTGGGGGGATGGGCGCTCCCCGTCCCAAGCTTTCTGCTGCTCAGCCTGCTCCTGGCGTTGGCCGCGGACGCGGCGACTGGCTCAGGCGGAGTTACGGCCGCCCGCCCACCGCATGCGCATGTGTCGATGGAAGAGGAATACCGCGGCTACAATTTTAGAAAGGAACATGGGCTGCCCGACGATGACGTCCGCGACATTCTCCAGACGCGCGACGGTTCCCTCTGGATTCTGACCCAGAGCGGGCTGGTCCGTTACGATGGAATCAACTTTACGATTTTCAGCCGGGGCAACACCCCGGATTTTCAAAGCGACGATCCACGGGTGCTGGCGGAGGATAGGGACAGCCGGCTGTGGGTGGGTGGCCGAAATCTCTTGCTCCGGATGTCGGGCGGCCGGCTCGGGCGAGTCACACTTCCGGGAGCGGATCGATTCGCGACCGTGTCTGCGATATGCGCCGATTCGGAAGGGATGGTTTGGATCGGCGGTGAACATTCCGTCGCCGGGTTGGGTGAGAACGGTGTCGCGGTCTACGGGCCGGACAGCGGATTGGATTCGGACGGGCATGTGACGTCCATCGTCCAGACCCCCTCCGGAAGTCTCTTCGTGGGGACCTTCGGCGGTCTGTTCCGATTCGACCCGGCGCGGCGACATTTCGACCGAGCTGGCCCGCCACCGCACCAGCCTGGGCATGCGGACGCCGTCCTATCTCTCCATGTGGCAGCGAATGGCCGTCTTTGGGGAATGTTCGACCAGGTGATCGATGCGCGGACGCATTCTTCCCAACATCGCTGGATCGGCGTGCTGAGTGAGGGCGTTTGGGGATCGCCAATGGCGGCAGGCCCGGCCCAGATCGCCGTCGGTTACGGCCTGCCTTTCATGTTGGAGAATCAGCGCGGAGAACTCTGGCTGCCCGCCGAGCCGAACGAGCTGCACCGCTTGCGGCAGGGCCAACTCGAGCGAGTCCAACTCGCACTTCCGCAAACCCGGGATGTGGCCACCTGTATGCGCCAAGACCGTGAAGGCAGCTTGTGGATGGGCACACTGAACAGCGGGCTCTGGCGCTGGCAGCGACGGCAGCTGCGCACCTACTCCACGCCAGACGCGCTCCCGCAAGAAAATGTGTGGGCGGTTTGCGAAGGTCCGGACGGCGCCCTGTGGATCGGGACCGACGGAGGTCTGGCCCGCCATGATGCCGGGCGCTGGGACCAGTGGACAACCACGCAGGGACTCTCCCGCAATACCATCCGGGCGCTGGCCGTGGATCGGAAGAACACCGTCTGGATTGGCACCGGAGAAGGATTGAATTCCTGGCGGGACGGCAAGATGACCCGACATCCGATTCCAGGGGATTGGTTCGAGTCGAAGATCCGCGTCATCCTCCCGACCCGCGACGGGATCCTGTGGGTGGCGGGGGCGACGGGGCTTCATCGTCTCGCGGGTGATCAGCAGACGAGGTTCACCACGGCGGAGGGATTGTCCAAAAACGACGTTCGGGCGTTGCTGGAAGATTCCGCCGGGCGTCTCTGGATCGGAACATTTGGCGGGGGGCTCCAGTGCTACGACAACGGGCGGTTCACGACGCTCTCCACCACGAACGGGCTGGCCAGCGAATTTGTGTGGGCGCTGCACGAGGACGCCGAGGGTGTGATCTGGATCGGGACGGAGGCGGGGTTGCACTGCTTGAGCGATGGCCGCCTTACCCGGTTCGGCCGCGCGCAAGGGCTGCCGGACGCGCTCGTAAACTTCATCCTCGAGGATGACGCGGGCCAGTTTTGGATCAGCCATGATCACGGTATTTATCGTGTCCGCCGGTCCGCCCTGGTGGACCTGGCCGAGGGACGAACCAACACGGTTCATTGCGTCAGCTATACCCAGGCCGACGGGCTACCCAGCGAGGAGACCAACGGGCAGAAGAGCTATCCGCCGGCCTGCAAGGCGCGCGACGGACGCCTGTGGTTCGCCACGACCAAAGGCGTGGTGGTCATCGACCCCGCGCAACACCATGAAGAGGATGTCCCGCCGCAGGTCGTGATCGAGCGCTTCCGAGCCACCGGTGAAATGGTCTTCACGACTGACCCGCTCGATCCTCCCTCCCTGCGTCCGATGCCGGCGATGAACCCCTCCCGAGAGACCTCGGGCCGGATCGATTCCACCTCGGAAGAACACGCCATCGCCCTCCCGCCGGGTTCCGGGCGCGTGATTGAGTTCGACTATACCGCCAACACTTTTGTCAGCGCCGACCGGGTCCGGTTCCGGTCCCGCCTGCTCGGACTGGATGAGCAATGGGGGGATGCGACCACGCGACGAAGTGCCGTGTTCACCAATCTGCGACCGGGCCATTACCGGTTCCAAGTCATCGCCGCCAATCATCACGGTGTGTGGAATGAGGTCGGGGCCACGTGCGCCTTCCGGATCGCACCGGCTTTTCACGAAACCTGGTGGTTTTATGCCACCGGCGGCGCCGCGATGCTGGCCATTGGTACGGGCGCGGCCGTCTGGCGAATCCGGGAAATGCGCAAAATCCACCGGCTCGAACAGCAGGCGGCCGTCGCCGCCGAACGCTCGCGCATCGCGCAGGATCTTCACGACGGCCTCGGCGCCGATCTCACCCGGTTGAGCGCCCTGGCTGAATGGGTCAGCACCCCGTCCGCTTCACCCTCTCCCGAACACTTGAGCAGGCTTGCTCGGTCGTCGCGCGAAACGATCCGCGGGCTGAAGGATCTCATTTGGATGGCCAATCCCAACAACGACACACTGGAGAGTTTCCTCGATCGTCTCTGCCTGACCGCCGAGGACTTTCTGCGCGACGCGCAAATTGGATGTCGTTTTGACCTCACGCCCGCGAGGCCGGAATTGCCCTTTTCCCTCGAAAAGCGGCGCAATCTCTTGCTTGTCATCCGCGAAGCACTCAACAATGTCGCCAAGCATTCCGGAGCATCGGCTGTCCTGATCACCGCGCGCGTGCACGGGGAACATCTGGATCTGATGCTGCAGGACAACGGGCATGGATTCGACGCCGGCGCCGTCCGGCCTGGAACGATGGGGCTGACCGGCATGCGTGGGCGCATCGAGAAGCTGGGCGGCCGGTTGGAGATCGAAAGCTCCGCCGCGACCGGGACGCGGATCCGCCTTCGAATCCCGTTGCCGTCACTCAAAAATGGATCAGCACAGGAATGACATTCGCGTTGCGACCATCGAAGACGATGACACCTATCGCGAACACCTCGCCGCCCTCATCGACGGAGCGGATGGACTCGCGTGCGTGGGCTCCTACCGCAACGCCGCGATGGCGCTGACCCAGTTGCCCCGCCTTCAGCCCAATGTGTTGCTCCTGGATCTTGAGCTGCCCGGCCGGAACGGTCTGGAAGTAATCGCGGAGATGGTCGCGCGCTGGCCCCAGCTGGCGATCATCGTCCTGACGGTGCACGACGAAGCGGCGGCGATATTCACCGCCCTCGAGGCCGGAGCCGTTGGGTACTTGGGCAAGCCCGTCTCCTCGGTTCGCTTGCTCGAAGCCATCATGGAGGCGCACGCCGGCGGGTCGCCCATGTCCACGTCGATCGCCCGGTTGGTGGTCAGAAAATTCCACCAGCAAGGCCAAATCCGCCGGCAGCTGGATCAATTGACCCCTCGTGAAACCGAGATTCTCGATCACATCTCCCGCGGATTGAGCACCAAGGAAATCGCCTCCCAACTTCACCTGAGCGACCGCACCATTGGCAGCCATTTGCGAAAGATCTACGACAAGCTGCAGGTCCACTCTCGCAGCGCGGCGGTGTCGCGATACCTGCAGGGCAACTGACGCTGTCCGGGCGCCTGCGCAGAATGACGCAAGCACCGCGATTTCCTGGAGGAGAATTCTTGGGTTTTGCGCGCTTTGACGGATGTTCGCCGGCTTTGGAACAGGCAGAATGGTTCGAGACGTATCCAATATGAAAAGGAACCCTCGAACCCTCCTGCAGGTCCTCTCCGCCGCATTGCTAACGGTGACCAACGCCGGACATGCCCAGACCGTTATCTCCGGTCCGAGCATCATGACCACCACCTGGACGCCCGCAGGCAGTCCCTACATCGTGACGGCGGATTGCACCGTGCCGGCGGGACAAACGCTGACGATTTTGCCCGGAACAACGGTGTGGATGGGCACCGGCACATCCCTCACCGGCAATGGAGTGATCGATGCGGTCGGCACCGCGGCCCAGCGAATCGTCTTCCAGCCTCCGATCCGTTCCCAAAGTTGGAACTCGCTCCGAATTAACAACACGATCGGCACCAACCGATTCACCTATTGTGAGTTTTCCGGAGCGACCAACGCGCTCGACTTCGGGCAGGCGCTCAGCTCGGGTGCCGGGGGCTTGAATGAAGTCTCCGCTTGCACATTTTCAGACTCCCGAGCCGGTCTGGTCTTCCGCGTGAGCAGCGTGAACCGGGCGAATTCGTGCGAGTTCAGGAATCTCGAATGGGGAATCTACCTGACGGTGGGAGGTGACGCCTCCCCGGCATATGCGACCCGCACCCAAAAATCCTCGATCGAAGGATGCGTGTTTACGAACTGCTTTTCGGCAATTTATGGCGAAGCGGTGGGAACGGCCGGCCGGGCCTGTGCGGGGACCTCTTGCTTTAATTGGTCGCAGGACGGTCGGATTGAAAGCGAAGTCCGCCATTGTCTGATGGTCGGGGTCGCTTACGGGTGCCGCTTCCATCTGGCCGGCTACGGTTTTTCGATTCCTCAACAAGGTGGCGCGACCGGCTACGGATACGGCCAGGTGAAGATTCTGAACAACCTGTTCTGGAACGTGACGAACACCGCTGTCTCATTCGGCATTGGCAGCTTTCCCGGCGGTGGCTCGGCAAGCTTGGTCAATAACGATGTCATCAATGCAGGCTCTGGCGTCGCTACTCAGGATCCATGGAATACGACGATCCAAAACAACATTCTCAAGAGCTGCGCCAGTGGAATCGCTCGATCTGGCTCCCTCTCGACCGTGGTCAGTTTTAACGACCTGCATGGCAACACCACGAACTTCATTGGATACCCCGTCACGTACGGCCAGGTGGTCCTGGCTAATCGCAACGGCACGCCCAGCGATCTCCTGTTTAACATTTTCCAGGATCCAACGTTTACGTCGCCGACGGATTTCCATCTCCAAGCCGGTTCGCCGTGCATTGACGCCGGAGAAGGAAGCGCCGCCAACTTCGACAGCTACTTTCCGCCTTCCATGGGTTCGGTGACCAACGACATCGGCGCGTATGGCGGTGCTGGTGCCGGACGTTGGATCGCTCGCCCGCCCACCAACACCTTTGCGCTCGCCGTCACCAAGGTTCCCTATGTGCGCGTCACGTTAGATCCTCCGGAGCCGGGCGTATACCGACTGGAATACTCCTCAGCGTTGGTGGGCGCAGACACGTGGGTTCAAATTACGAATCTGCCCCTGACCACGGTCCCTTTTACCTACGCCGAACCCGCCACTGTGCCAACGCGCTACTATCGGGCCGTGAAGCAGTGACGCCGGCAATGCTTCAGCACTAGTGTCCTGAGTCATTGATTTCTGCAATAATTCCAGCGCGTCCGGCATGTGTCGCCATTGTGGAATGGGATGCCTATTCATGGCGGCGACCTCTGGCTCAGCAGAACGTGAACAATTCGTGTTTAGCCGCGAAGGTTGGCGGTGAGACCGCGTCAGTCATCAACCTGGCGTGAGGCTGCCACACGCGGTGATGGGGGAGTTAGGAGTTAAGAGTTCCAAGTCGAAAGCCGGAAGCTGGAAGTCGGGAGTCGGACTTCGGGCTTCGGGCTTCGGACCCGGCATTTGCCCGTTCCTCGCTTCCCCATTTGTCGCGATCGACATCAAAAGCTTCCCGATCAGTCCAAAAACGTTGCGGATCGGCATGCAAATCCTCCGATCGGGACCTTCTGCATCATCACGGGACTGAATTTTGTTCGATCGGGCAGAAAAGGATCATGAAAGCGTCGGAAAAATTGACGATCGCGTCAAAAACATCGAGAAACTCTTCCTCCACACGGTGAAAGTGCTGAAACGTCACGAAACCGGCAGAAAAAAGATGTCGCGGGCCACAAATAGAGCCGCCGAATGCGGACGACGACGGGGAAGGCGCGCGAAATTCGTCCGGCGAGCGAAGACGACCCAACTCCTCCATCCACCAACCGACCGATTGGCCACCGACGATTCCCATGCAAGAACTTCCCCACACCCACGACTGTTTTGTCTGCGGCGAGTCCAACACCAGCGGTCTTCGTTTGCGATTTCACACGGATGGGTCCGTGGTGCGGACGGAGTTCACACCCCGACCGGAGCATGTCGGTTTTCGCAACACGGTACACGGCGGGATCATTTCGACCGTGCTCGATGAGATCATGGTTTGGGCGTGCGCGGTGGCGACGAAGCAGTTTGGCTATTGCGTGGAGATGACAGTGCGTTTTCAGAGGCCCTTGCGCCCGGGCGCCAAGGCCGTGGCCACCGCCGAGCTGGTTTCCAACCGGAAAGATCGGCTGTTCGAGGCGCGCGGGGAAATCCGCGACGGAGAGACCGTTCTGGCCACGGCCACCGGGAAATATCTCGCTCTGAAACCCTCCGAGAGCCGCGCATTTCTGCCCGATTTGGTGGGAGATTTGAGCTTTCTGCAATGCGCGCCGCAGGGAGGAGTTCCCGGCCAAACTGCAAAGACGGACTAAAAATCGACGGCATCGGAGCGGGCGCCGCACTCGGAGGCCGAACGCGGGGCCGGGGGGGACGGCAGATGCGCCGCCTCCGCGGCCGAGCGGGCAGCCTCGCCAGGCCCGGGCAGTTTGGGCACTAGGGCTGGGGGCGAAAGGACCTTCCGGAGTGCCGGGCCGGACGCAGGCGCAGCCGCGGCCGGATGCGTTTCCAGGGCCGGATCGTCCGCACCGACGCCGCCTCCATCGACGATTCGCTCCAACACGAGCACACAATGACGCATCTGACGCGCTTGATTGGCCAGTTCCTGGCTGGCGCCGGCGGCTTCCTCGGCGCTCGCCGCAGTGGATTGAGTCGTCTGGTCGACCTGGGAGATCGCAGTGTTGATTTGGGTAACGCCCGAGGCCTGTTCGCCGCACGCCGCGGCGATGTTGGACACTTCACTGTTCACCTGCTGAACGCGGCTGACAATTTGGCCCAGCGAAGTGCTGACGCCCACTGCTCGAGTGGCCACGGAATCCACGCTGGAGAGCAGGCTGGCACTGATGGTCACGCCGGCATTGGCCTGCTGGACGGCGGTGTCGATCAGCGCGCTTGTTTCCCGCGCCGCGGTCGCGCTGCGCTGGGCGAGATGGCGCACCTCATCGGCGACCACGGCAAAGCCCTGACCCGCCTCGCCGGCCCGCGCCGCCTCCACGGCGGCATTCAGAGCGAGAATGTTGGTCTGAAATGCGATCTCGTCGATCGTGTTGATAATCTTCGTCACGTCACGGCTCGATGATTTGATGCCGTCGACAGCCGTTCGCATCTGTGCCGCTGCAGTCCGAATGCCGTCCAGGGATCCCGTCAACTCCTGGTTGGCGCGCAATCCCGCGTCAGCGGAGGATCTGGCGGCGTCCGCGCTGTGCTGGGCACCGCGCGCGGATTCGGCGCAGCGGTTGACCACGCTGGTGATCTCCTCCAGGGAGGCGCTCGTTTCCTCGAGCGATGCCGCCTGCTCCGTGGCACTGGCCGCCAGGCTCTCGCTCGCGGAAGCGATCTGCGCCGCGCCCACGGACACCTGTTCGGCCCCGTGCGACAGCTCGACCACGGTGGCCCGGATCGCGCCGCTGAGGGCCTGAATCGTATAGAGACCAAAGCCGAGGGTGAGACCGATGGCCAGGATCACCACGGCCAAGACCGAGAGGCACGCCGCCCGGGCCGAGGCGCCAGCCGCCTTGCTCCCGGCCAGGTAATCCGCAGCCAGCCGATCTTCCACGCCTTTCATCAGGTCGATCTTTTTCGTCACCGTCTCGAACCAGACGGAAGGCTCGATCCCGAATCCGCCCTCCCGCACCCTGTCGAGCGCCACCTTCCGCATCGTTCCGACCCGCTCCACGACGTCGCCGCTCAAGGTCCGCGCGACGAATGAATTCTGCTCGGGAGTCGCCTGACTGCGCGTCAGGGCGAGGAACGTGTCCTGCATCGCCATCGTGCGGGCAAAGCGCGCCAGCGATTCGGGCGTGAATTTGTCCACGGCAAAGACGCCCGCCAGCGCGGCTCGCTCCTGGCCCGCAGCTTCCTTGGCCTGAAGAAAGCTGGTATACGCCTGCATGCCCCGAGCCACCTCGCGCTGCGACACCCCGGTCGCAACCGCCGTTGACACGTCGATCAAGGACGCGATGGTCTGGGTATATCCCCGCACCCCGTCTGCGGCGGAGATTGACAGCGATCGAATTTGCCCCCGCTGAGCCCCGATCTGCTCGACGTCCGACACCGCATGCGAAACCCGAAGCGCAAAGTCTCCTTCGAAATTGTGGAAATTCACCGACGCCAACCGAATTTTCAATCGGCTCAGGGCCGAATCTGTCGCGGACGTCTGGGCCGCCAGTTCGTCTCCAAACCGCGCGCCTTTGCTGCCGAGAAAGACAGCCGTCCGGCCCCGCTCCTTTTGCAGCTCGTGGATGACAGACCCAAATTCGGCCAGCACGGCGGAGGACTGCTCCAGATTCCGGCAGTCGCGCATTATCCGCCATCGGCCCACCGCATCGACGCCTCCGAAATAGCCGGCCCCGATCAGAGGAACGGCCAATAGAAGGAAGAGTTTTGCCCGAAGCCCAAAGGTCGAAAGAGATTTCATGTGCTGCTCAATTCAACGGCGCGATGCGACCGGTGAGGGCAGCCCATCCCAAAGAAAACCCGCCCACGACACCCCGATCCCAAAGGCTTAACGGCAGCCTGGAAAAACCCTTTATCGGGAAAGAAAGGCCCTGCGAGCGGACGGAGCGACTCCAGATGGCGATTTTTGAGTTGCGATTTTCGACTTCCGATTGCGCGTTGTCCGACTCGGCAATCCCAAATCAGCAACGGCCTTCATGGCCTCAACTCACGTATATTTTTTGGACGTCTCGCCTGCCCCTGAACCTGAGGTCCGCCGCAGGGCCGCGGCCGGCAAGACCCGCGTCCCGGAAAGACCTCCAAAATGGACGTGAACTGGGGCCATCAACGCTACAGGGGTGCGCCCGTCCCCGGGCGCAGAAACCTTGCCACTTCCACGCGTCCAGGAACTACTCAACCCAAATGCAGTTCTCCCGTTTCTGCGGCCGGGGACGGCCGCACTCCGGCTGCGCTCCGCTCGGCAGTGCGCGCTGGCTCCCGCACTCCCACGCGCGCGACAACTCCTCGACGTCAAAGCGGGCCGAGCGGCGTGACGGGGTGCGGGCGTCCTCGCCCGCAGAAGCTCTCGGACTACCAACGGGCTGGAACAATCCCAACCCTTGAAAATTTCCCGGCTTTCTGCGCTCGAGGACGGGCGCACCCCGGGGGTCGGTTCATGGGAAGAGTGCGCCGTGAACGGGCGCCCGTTCGATCCGGCACCAACGAAGGTGCGGAGCACGCGGCCGCCGCCCCGGGCTGCCCTCCCACCGTGCACGAACCGCCGGCAGGTTCACCGCCGGGACTCGCGGGCATCGGTGCTGGCAAAGCCTTCCCCGGCTCTCGTCATCCCCGGCGGCGCGGCTTGCCCCGACTTTGTGAAATAATTCACAATTAGCCTTGCCGTGGCTCCGGGTGCTGAATAGCTTCGCCGCAATCGTCGGGCGCGACGCACGCTCAGGCTATGCAGACCTCCACCGACATCACATATAATTCAAAGTTGGAAGGGGACATTGTTGTCACCCAGCTTGATGCAGCCTTAAATTGGTTTCGCAAGAACTCCCTGTGGCCGATGCCGATGGGATTGGCCTGCTGTGCCATCGAGCTGATGGCTTCGGGAGCCAGCCGGATCGACATCGCGCGGTTCGGCTCGGAAGTGATGCGGTTTTCCCCCCGGCAGTCGGACGTGATGATTGTTTCGGGGACGGTCACCTACAAGATGGCGCTGGCGGTGCGCCGGATTTATGACCAGATGGCGCTGCCCAAGTGGGTGATTGCCATGGGGGCGTGCGCCTCGACGGGGGGCATGTATCGCAGCTATGCGGTCTTGCAGGGTGTCGACAACATCGTGCCGGTGGATGTGTACATCGCCGGTTGTCCGCCGCGCCCGGAAGCCATCCTGGACGCGCTGGTCAAACTCCAGCGCAAAGTGGAAAAGCAGCCGGTGGTGAAGGAATTGGAAATCACGTCGTTGCTGTCGCCGAAGGCGAGGGCAGCCGAGACCGCCGGGGCCAAGGCAGGGGTTTCCTGACGGCGCACGGCCCGGCGACCGACCGGGGGCAAGGCGGGCCGGGTTGGAGACGAGATTGTGAACCAGCGCAGAAAAATCTGATGAGCGCATTTGAACCAGCGGCGAAGTTGAAAGCCCAGTTTGGGGATTTGATCTCCGAGCCGGCTGAGTTCCGCGGCGAGTTCACGGTGGTGGTCGCGGATCCCGAGCGCATCGCCGACGTCTGCGGGTTCGCGAAGCAACAGCTGGGTTTCGACGCGCTCCTGGATCTTTCGAGCGTCGACAACTACGGGGACGACCCTCGCTGGACGGTGGTCTATGAGCTTTACGGGTACGGCCATCACCTTCACCTCCGTTTGAAAACCAGCGTTTCCGAGGAAAAGTCGGAATTGCCGACCGTCTCGACGGTCTGGCGGGGTGCCGATTGGCATGAGCGGGAGGTTTACGACATGATGGGCATCCGTTTTCGCGGGCACCCGGATTTGCGGCGGATCCTGATGTGGGATGGCTATCCCTATTTTCCGCTGCGGAAGGACTTTCCGCTGGCGGGAAAACCGAGCGATTTGCCGGACGTGGCCTTCACCAAGCCGGCGCCGCTGGAAGGCGGCCCGTTTGTGACGGTGGCCGGCGGCAAGGACGCCGTGGCGCGGGAGCCGCGCTCGAGAACTCGCGACTAGCCTGACCGATGGAGCTTCCCGAGGACAAACGACACGCGATTCGGGACGCGATATTTGCCGGCCGGAACATCGAAGCGATCAAGCTGGTGCGCCAGGTGGCGGGCTGCGGGCTGAAGGAAGCGAAGGATTTTGTGGATGCGTATTCCGCCGACCTGCGCAGGCAGGATCCGGCGAAGTTCACCGCGGCGCCAGCCCGCCGTGGCTGCGCCGGGCTGGTCGTGCTGGGATTGCTCCTGGGGTTGGTGTTGGTATTGAGCGCAATTGCTGGGTTCGGCGCGTTGGGCAGCGCCGTGGGCAGATGGGCGTTCGCGATGTAACGCCGCAGAATTGATAAAATTTCATGGCCACCGTTCAGGAAATCGAGTTTCGCGACCCGGCCGCGCGCGCGGCTTCGGCCGTCGCCGCGTCCCCGGATGAATTGCGCGATCTGGAAGGCGATAAGATGGTCCTCAACATGGGGCCATCGCATCCCTCCACCCACGGCGTGCTCCGCGTGGTGCTCGAGCTGGACGGCGAGATCATCACCAAGGCCATGCCGGACGTGGGTTTCCTGCATCGGGGCGATGAGAAGATCGCGGAGAACATGACCTACACCCAGTTCATCCCGTACACGGATCGACTGGACTACCTGGCTCCCCTGCACAACAACGTGGCCTACGCGCTGGCGGTGGAGAAACTGATGGGCATCGATCGGCAGCTGCCGCCCCGCTGCCAGTACATCCGGGTCATCTGCTGCGAGCTGGCGCGCATCTCCGCCCATCTGCTCGGCCTCGGCGCCTTCGCGATGGACGTCGGTGCCCTGACGGTGTTCATGCACACCTTCACCGAGCGCGAAAAGATCTACAACCTGATCGAGTGGCTGACCGGCGCGCGCTTCACGACCAGCTACACCCGCATCGGCGGGCTGTCGCGCGACCTGCCCCCCGGGTGGGTCGACAAGTGCCGAAAATTCATCGACGAAGTTCAGGTTAACTTTGATGAGTCAGAGCAGCTGCTGACCCGGAACCGCATCTTTGTCGATCGCACGCGGGATGTGGGCGTGATTGCGGGGGCTGATGCCATCGATTACGGCTTGAGCGGGCCCAACCTGCGGGGCAGCGGCGTCAACTTTGACGTGCGCAAGGCGCACCCGTATCTGGTTTACGATCAACTGCAGTTCGACGTGCCCGTCGGGTCCGTCGGCGACTGTTACGATCGCTATCTGGTGCGGATGGAAGAGATGCGCCAGAGCGCGCGGCTGGTGCGCCAGTGCCTGGACAAGCTCCCGGGCGGTCCGGACAACGCGGCGAAGGAGCCGATCAACATTCCGAATGGGAAGACCGTGCTGCCGCCGAAGGAGAAGGTGATGACGAGCATGGAGGAGCTGATTCACCAGTTCATGCTGGTGACCCAGGGGGTCGACGCGCCGCCGGGCGAAATCTATTTTGGCGCCGAGAATCCGAAGGGGGAGCTCGGTTTTTACATCAATTCCCGGGGCGGCGGCACGCCCCACCGCCTGAAAATCCGCGCGCCTTCGTTCTGCAACCTGAGCATCCTGCCGCACATTCTGCCCGGGTGCATGGTCAGCGATGTCGTCAGCATCCTGGGCTCGTTCGACTTCGTCATGGGAGAGTGCGACCGATGAATTTCACCGTGCCCAAAGATTTGGAGACCCGGATCGACGAGCTGATCACGCATTACCCGCAGAAGCGGAGCGCGTCGCTCATGCTGCTGCACGCGTTGCAGGAACATTTCGGCTGGCTGTCGAAGGACGCCATCGAGTGGACGGCCCGCAAGCTCGACCTGCAGCCGATCAACGTTTACGAGCTGGTCACCTTCTACCCGATGTTCCGGCAGGATCCGGTCGGCAAATACGTGCTCAAGGTCTGCCGCACGCTGAGCTGCGCGCTGGGGGGATCCGCCAAATTGCACGGGCATTTCTGCGAAAAGCTCGGGCTCGACGCCAGCCGGCACGGGATTCAAACCACGGCGGACGGAAAGTTCTCCGTCGAGTTCGTCGAGTGCCTGGCGAGCTGCGGCACGGCGCCGGTCATGATGTGCAACGAGGAGTTCCACGAGGGTGTGACGAACAGCCGCGCGGACGAGATTCTGGCGCGGTGCAAATGATGTCTCGTCATGCCCAGGAAATCGCCCAATGAAATCCAGCCTCAAAGATTGGCGAAAGGTGTATCAAAAGATTCGGCGCGCGCGCGGTCTCGACGAAAGCGAGAAGATCCTCTACGCACGAAGTCTGGCCGCGACTCCGGAGGAACGGTGGAAAATGAACGAGACGTTCCTCCGCTCGTTCGGCTTATGGGGGCGCTCCGCGCTCAAGAAATTCGGTTCCAACTCGTAGGCATGTCTGCCGCCGTCCTCCAGGGTGTCCCCGTGGTCACGCACGACGTTGACCTGTGGATCGATTTGCCTTCGCGTCAGTACAGGCGGCCGGTCAACATCGCGCTGAGATTGGGGGCGACGATGCTGAGGAACACCGTGGTGGAGCTGGCCGACGGGCTGCTCGTCAATTTCATCTACGCCATCAACGGCCTCGGCTCGTTCGCCACCGAGTTTCCGAAGGCGGTTCAGCTCCCCTTTCACGGCTACGATGTGCCGGTCCTGCCGTTGGAATCGATTCGGAAAAGCAAGCTGGCGATTCGCCGCGAGAAGGACATTGCTCACATCCACTACATCAACGAGGCCCTCCGGCTCCGCGAAAAAGATTCCGGCACGTCCCAAGGCCGCAAGGCAGCCGGACGAAGGAGGAAGGCGAATTGAGAATGGCCTTAACGAGAATCTCTTTAACCGCCCGGATGGATTGGCTGCCCGACATGGATTTGAACCATGACAAACAGATCCAGAGTCTGCTGTGCTACCGTTACACCATCGGGCAGGCCGGTAGAGCGATGAACGTAAAGATTCCCGGTTGAGAGTCAAGCTGCCCGTATGCCGCAAGAACACAGACTGATCCTCAAGAACGTCGACGCCCCGGGGTACTCGAACGACCTCGAGTGCTACCTGAAGCACGGCGGCTACGACTCGTTGCGCAAGGCCCTCGCGCTGCCGGCCCGTGACCTGCCCGATGGCAAGAAGATGTCCCCGCAGGAGGTGGTGCGCGAGGAGGTCAAGGCCTCGGGCCTGCGCGGCCGCGGCGGCGCCGGCTTCTCCGCCGGCATCAAGTGGTCGCTGGTCGACCGCCGGAGCGGCAAGCCCATTTACCTGATTTGCAACGCCGACGAATCCGAGCCGGGCACGTTCAAGGACCGCCAGATCATCCACAAGGATCCGCATCAGCTGATTGAGGGCATGGTCCTGTCCTGCTGGGCCAATGACGTCAAGCTCGCCTACATCTACATCCGTGGCGAGATGCCGGAAGGCGCCCGGATCCTGAACCGGGCCATCCAGGAAGCCCGGGCCAAAGGTTTTCTCGGCAAAGACATTCTCGGCAGCGGCTACGACCTGGAGATCCACGTCCACCGCGGCGCCGGCGCCTACATCTGCGGCGAGGAAACCGGCCTGATCGAATCGCTCGAAGGCAAACGTCCCTACCCGCGAATCAAGCCGCCGTACTTCCCGGCGGTGCTCGGCCTCTACATGTGCCCGACGATTGTGAACAACGTGGAAACGTTGTGCCACGTGAAGCACATCGTCGCCATGGGCGCATCGGAATACGCCAAGCTCGGCACGCCCAACAACACCGGCACGCGCATCGTCAGCCTCAGCGGCGACGTCAAGCGGCCGGGCTACTTCGAGATCGAAGTCGGCAAGGTCACCCTCGGCGAGCTCATCTCCCACGAGAACTTTGGGCAAGGCCTGCGCGACGGGCGCAAGCTCAAGGCCATCATTCCGGGTGGTTCATCCGCGAAAGTGCTGAAGGCCGGCGAGGTGTTCAAATTGAACCGCAAGGGGCCGGACGGCCAGATGGCCAAGGTCGACGTCCCGCTGCTGGACCTGCCCTACGACTTCGACTCGCTGCAGCAGGCCGGCACCATGTCGGGCTCCAGCGCGATCATCGTGATGGACGACAGCCGGGACATTGTCGAGTGCCTGGCCAACGTGTCGGAGTTTTACGCGCACGAGAGCTGCGGCCAGTGCACGCCATGCCGCGAGGGTTCGCTGTGGATGGCCAAGGCCCTGCATCGGCTGACGCACGGCCACGGCCGCAAGCAGGACGCCGACTATCTGCTGAACATCGCCACCAACATCCAGGGCCGGACGATCTGCGCGTTTGGCGAGGCCTGCGCCTGGCCGGTGCTCAGCTTCGTGCAAAAATTCAAGGAAGAGTTCGAGGCCAAAGGCTCGGCGGATGAAGCCCGCCACGCGATGGGCCACGCGAAGGCCACCGGCCTCGCGGCTCACGCCTCCACCACGGGACGATAATCATGTCCGCCGCCACGCCAAACGAAGCGAAGCCCGCCGCCCCGGCCGCCCAGGCCACGCCGCCGCCGGTCGAGACGATTCAGATCAAGATCGACGGCCGCGAGGTGGCCGTGCCCAAGCTGATGCCGGACTGGCAGGGCAAGCTGGTGCCCACCACGATGCTCCAGGCCTGCCAGATGGTCGGCGTGGAGGTGCCGCATTACTGCTATCACCACAAGCTGCCCATCGCGGGCAACTGCCGCATGTGCCTGGTCGAGTTCGGCCTGCCCGCCATGGGCCCGGATCGCAAGCCGGTGCTGAACCCGGATGGCACGCCAAAAATCGCCAAGCAGGTCCTGCCCTACGATCCGTCCCAGCCGCGCGGCGCCATCGCCTGCGCCACGCCGATCTCGCCCGGCATGGAGATCTACCCCAGCTCGCCCGCCACGAAGCAGATGCGCGAAGGCGTGCTCGAGGGCCTGCTCATCAATCATCCCCTCGACTGCCCGATCTGTGATCAGGCGGGCGAATGCAAGCTGCAGGAATACTCGGTCCAGCACGGCCAGGCAGCGAGCCGGTTCGTCGAGGCCAAGGTGCACAAACCCAAGGCCGTCGATCTCGGACCGCGCATCGTGCTCGACGACGAACGCTGCATCCTCTGCACCCGCTGCGTCCGTTTCACCCGCGACGTCGTGGGTGACGACAAGCTCGGCATCGTCAATCGCGGCTCGTACAACACCATCGCCGCTTATCCCGGCACCCAGTTCGACAACAATTACACCCTCAATACGGTCGACATCTGCCCCGTCGGCGCGCTGACCTCAAAGGATTTCCGGTTCAAGATGCGGGTGTGGTTCCTCAAGGAAACCCGCTCGATCTGCAGCAGCTGCGCCACGGGCTGCAACATCCTCATCAGCTCCCGCGAAGATGCGGTCTACCGCTATGAGCCGCGCGAGAACGAGGCGGTCAACGGCTGCTGGATGTGCGACGCGGGCCGGCTCAACTACAAGTGGATCGGCCGCGAGGATCGCCTGCAGGACGTGCTCGTGCGCGGCCGCAAATCGACGTGGTCCACCGCCCTGGGTGAGATTGGAGCGAAGTTGCGGGACGCCGCGCCCGGCTCGGTCGCCATCGTGGCCTCCGCCCGCCAGACCAACGAAGAGCTCTACCTCCTGCGCAAGCTCGCCCTGCGCCTGCAGGCGCCGATGGATGCCATCCCGCGCACGGGTGAGGCCGACAAGATACTGGTCCACGCGGACAAGAATCCGAACACGAACGGCGCCGTCGCCCTCGGGGTTGTCGATGCCCAGACCGGCCTGGGCCGCAACCTCGCGCGCATCGCGAACCTCATCAAGGACGGCACCGTGCGGACGTTGATCGTCTTCGGTGAAGACGTGACCCGTCACGGCCTGCCAGCGGAGTTGCTGGCCCGGCTGGAGACGCTGGTGGTCAGCGACATTTTGCCAAACTCGACGACGGCGGCGGCCCACTATCTTCTGCCGGGGTGCGCCCATGCGGAAAAGCGCGGGTCCTGGACCAGCGCGAAACTGCGGGTCCAGCGCTTTCTCCAGGCGGTGCAGCCGCCGGGCGACGCGCGTGCCGAGTGGGAATTCCTGCATGACCTCGTGTTCAACGTCACGGGCCACAACGGCATTGTCACGATCGAGGGTCTGTTCAATCAAATGGCGGCGGAGGTGCCGTCCTTCCGCGGCCTGACCTGGGCCGGGCTGGGGGACGCCGGCGCGACCATTGGGCTCCAAACACCATTGCGATGACCTTTCTGCTCATATCACTGCTCAAGATCGTTTGTGTCATTGGCCCGGTGCTGGCGATTGTCGCCTACTCGGTGCTGGTCGAGCGCAAGGTGTCCGCGTTCGTCCAGGATCGCGTCGGGCCGAACCGGACGGTGCCGCCATTGGCGCTGAAGATTCCGATCCTGGGCAAGCTGCTGCAAAGCTGGGGCGTGTTTCAGCCGATGGCGGACGGTTTGAAGTTCATCCTGAAGGAGGACTTCACGCCGAACTATGTGCGGAAGGCTTACTTCTGGCTCGCGCCGGCGATCACCATGGTCCCCGCCTTCCTCGTGCTGGCGGTCATCCCGTTCGGCTCCACGCTCGGGAATCCGGAAAACAAGATGGTCATCGCCGATTTGAACGTGGGCATTCTTTACACGTTCGGCATCGTCTCGCTGGGGGTTTACGGCATCGTCCTGGCCGGCTACGCCAGCAATTCGAAGTATCCGTTTCTGGGCGGCATCCGCTCCACCGCGCAGATGATCTCCTACGAAATTTCCATGGGGATGAGCGTGATCCCGGTGTTTCTCATCGTGGGCGATCTCAATTTGAGCAAGCTGGTTGAATGGCAGGGGCAGCACGGCTGGATGGTGTTTTACGCGCCCGTTTCGTTCTTCATCTTTATCATCTCGGCCTTCGCCGAGACCAACCGGCTGCCGTTCGACATGCCGGAGTCGGAGAGCGAGCTGGTGGGCGGGTATCACACGGAATACAGCTCGATGAAGTTTGCGCTCTTTTTCATGGGCGAGTATGCGAGCATGGTGGCCGGGTCGGCGATGATGGTGACGCTTTTTTTGGGCGGCTGGACCTTGCCGGGGTTGGCGGAGCCGGCCAGCTCGGTGTTGGGGGGGCTTTTGCACATTGGGATTTTCGTGGCCAAGCTGCTGGTGCTGATGGTGGTGTTCATCTGGGTGCGCTGGATGCTCCCGCGCTTTCGATATGACCAGTTGATGGACCTGGGCTGGCGACGATTCATTCCCGTGGCGCTGGCGAACATTGTGGCCACCGCGGTGGTGCTGTGGCTGAGGACCAAACCATGATCGTCAAACGCGACAAGCTGACCTTTTGGGAACGGCTTTACCTGCCGGCCCTCTACGGCGGGTTCAAGGTCACTCTCAAGCATTTCACGAACACCGTCTTTCGCGGCCACACGGTGGGCAAGGATCTGTCCGGCGGCTACTACCCGGAAACACCCTGGAAGGTCGCGGCGGGTTATCGCGGCGCGCCCTACCTCGTGCGCGATCAGGATGGCAACACCAAGTGCGTCAGCTGCCAGCTGTGTGAATTTGTCTGCCCGCCCAAGGCCATCAAGATCACGCCTCCGGGGCCGGACGGGCCGCCGGCCGATCGCCGCAACGCGGAGAAAATGCCGGCCGAGTTTGAGATTAACATGCTCCGTTGCATCTTCTGCGGTTTTTGCCAGGAAGTCTGCCCGGAGGAAGCCATCTTCCTGCAGCAGGATTACTCGCTGACCGGCGTGTCCCGGCAGGAGATGATTTACAACAAGCAGAAGCTTCTGGCGCTGGGCGGCACGCACGGCGGGATCCAGAAGTGGAAACACAAGCTCGAGGAGGCCCGGGAACAGGAGAATTTCCCGGTGAAGGTCTGACTGAACATGCACGCCACGGATCTCTTTTTCTACTGCTTCGCCGCGCTCACCCTGCTGTGCGGCTTTTTGGTGGTGGCCAACCCGGTGAGCCGCAACCCGGTCACGAGCGCCATGTTCCTCGTGCTCACCATCATTTCGATGGCCGGCCTCTTCGTGCTGCTCCACGCCTTCTTCCTCGCCGCCGTCCAGGTCCTCGTCTACGCCGGCGCCGTCATGGTCCTGTTCCTCTTTGTCATCATGCTGCTCGATCTGAACGAGGAGGTCCGCCGGAAGTTCAACCGGTTCGGCCTCGCCGCCGGCGTCATCTCCGTCCTGGCGCTGGCCGGGCTGACCGCGATGACCATCCTTCGCTCCAACATTGGGGAAGGCCGCACGCCGCAGCTGGAAGGCGCGACCAAGCCGCTCGGCCAGGTGCTGTTTTCGCAATACCTGCTGCCGTTCGAGATCGTCTCGCTCCTGCTCCTCGTGGCCATGGTTGGCGTCATTCTCCTGAGCAAAAAGGATCTCAAGTGAACCTGCATCTCACTCCGGTCGGCCTGGAACATTACCTCATCGTCAGCGCCCTGCTCTTCTGCCTGGGCGCGCTCGGGGTCATCCTGCGCCGGAACCTGCTGGTCATGTACATGTCGCTCGAGCTGATGTTGAACTCGGCCAACCTCGCGCTGGTCGCCTTCAGCCGGTTTAACAACACGTTGAACGGCCAGGTCATGGTCTTCTTCATCATCACCGTGGCCGCGGCCGAGGTCGCCGTCGGCCTCGCTCTCATTGTGGCGCTCTACCGCAAGCGCCAGAGCGCCCACGTCGAGGATCTGACCACGATGAAGCTGTAGCCAGCCACGCGCATTGCCCGCCACCCATCATGTTTGAAAATTTCCAATTCCCGCTGGACCTGGCCTGGATCCTCCTCCTGCTGCCCCTGCTCTCGGCCGGGATCATCGCGCTCTTCACCCACCGCAACGCCCGCCTGAGCGCGAACATCTCCGTCGCGGCCGTCGTGCTCTCGTTCGTCATCTCGGCTGCCCTCTTCTTCATCCTCCGTGAGCAGCCGAATTCCTATGACCTCACGGCGGGCGCGGACGCGCGTTCGCTCATCTGGCTGCATGTGGGCGACCTGCGGGCCGACATTGGTCTGCATCTGGACCGGCTGAGCCTGGTCATGCTCCTCGTGGTCACGGGCGTCGGCAGCCTGATCCACATCTACTCGAAGGGATACATGGACGGGGACCCGGGCCACGGCCGCTTCTTCGGCAGCCTGAGCCTGTTCATGTTCTCCATGCTCGGCATCGTCCTCGCGAACAATTTCGTGATGATGTTCATCTTCTGGGAGCTGGTCGGCGTCTCGAGCTATCTCCTGATCGGCTTCTGGTATCAAAAGCCCAGCGCCGCCGATGCCGCCAAAAAGGCGTTCATCACCAATCGCCTCGGCGACTTCGGGTTCATCCTCGGCATCATTCTTGTCTGGGCCACGCTCGGCAGCGTGGAATTTGGGGCGCTGCAAGCGAAGCTCGCCCAGCCGCCGGAAGCGTGGGCCGGCGTGGCGGCCCTGGCCGGCTTTCTGGTCTTCTGCGGAGCCATGGGCAAGAGCGCGCAGTTCCCGCTGCACGTCTGGCTGCCTGACGCCATGGAAGGCCCGACGCCCGTGTCGGCCCTGATCCACGCCGCCACCATGGTGGCCGCCGGCGTCTACATGCTCTGCCGCGTCGCCTTTCTCTTCGGATCCCACAGCGCGTGGCCGGCGCCGCTCGGCTTTCTCAACGGGTGGACGGCCTCGGACTTGATCGCGGCGATCGGCGCGTTCACCGCCTTGCTGGCCGCCCTCATGGCCGTGCAACAGGACGACATCAAGCGCATCCTCGCCTACTCCACGTTGTCGCAGCTGGGCTACATGGTGCTGGCGGTGGGCGTGGCCCGGCCCGGCGCCGCGATGTTTCACCTGACGACCCACGCCTTCTTCAAGGCCCTGCTCTTCCTCGGCGCCGGCTCGGTCATTCACGCCTGTCACCACGAGCAGAACATCTGGAAGATGGGCGGCCTGCGCGAAAAGCTGCCCGTGACCTACAAGACGTTTCTCATCGGCACGCTCGCGCTCTGCGGCATACCCGGCTTCAGCGGGTTTTACAGCAAGGACGCGATTCTCGCCGGCGCGGCGGAGCACGGGCCGGTGCTGTTCATCGCGGGCGTCCTCGTGGCGTTTCTCACGACCTTCTACATGTCCCGGCTGGTGCTGGTGGCCTTTCTCGGCGGAGCCCGCTCGCCGGAGGCGTCACACGCGCATGAATCCTCGAAGGTCATGACCTGGCCGCTCGTCGTTCTGGCGGTGCCGTCGGTGCTGGCCGGAGTCTGGGGCATCGATCGGTTTATCGACCAGCAATGGGGGTCCCCGGCGGCGCATGGCCACGCGCCTGCCGGATTTCTGGATGCGTTGTTCGCGCCGTTTGCCCACGCGCCGCTGCCGGCGTTTTTGAGCGTGGGCAGCGTCATCTTCGGGTTCACGTTTGCGTGGATGATGTATGGCCGGGCGAACCTCGATCCGCTGGCGGCCCGGCTGGGCGGTCTGGCCCGGGCCATGCAGGATCGGTTCTATTTCGATGAGCTCTATCAGTTTCTCATTCGCATCACCCACGAAGCCCTGGCGTCGCTCGCCTCCCTGCTGGATCGCTGGGTCATCGCCGGCCTCGGCGTGCGGGGGCTGTCCGGAACCACCGACATCCTCGGACGCGGCCTGCGCCTGGTTCAGACCGGCAGCCTGCAAACCTATGCGTTTCTGATGGTGGCCGGCCTGGTGGTCGTGCTGCTCCTCGTCCTCCGCTAACCGCCCGCCATGCTCACCTCGATCATTCTCCTTCCGTTCCTGGCCGCGCTGGTGATGGCGTTCGTTCCGCGCAATTATCGGTTTGTGGTGCGCATCCTCGCGCTGCTGACCACCCTGGCGACCCTTCTCCTGGCGTGGCGATTGTTCGCCGGATTCGACGCCGCGCCGGCGGGCGAAGGCGGCTACAAGTTCGTCCAGAGCGTGCCCTGGATCCCCACGCTGCGAATCAACTATCTGGTCGGCGTCGACGGAATCAACGTCGGCCTGATCTTGATGGGGGCGCTGGTGGCGTTCGGCGCGGCCTGTGTGTCGTGGGAAATTCAGAAGCACGAGAAGGAATTCTATATCCTGCTCATGGTGATGACCGGCGGGATCCTCGGAGCCTTCGCTTCGCTCGACCTGTTCTTTTTCTACGCGTTCCATGAGTTTGCGCTGGTGCCGACATTCATCATGATCGGGTTGTGGGGCCGGGGCCCGGATCGCAACTACGCGACGTTCAACATCACGTTGTATCTCAGCGCCGGCGCGTTGCTGGCCTTGTTTGGGCTGATCGCGCTTTACTTGCAGATGCCCGCGGCGGAACGGACGTCGAACCTGATCGCGATGACCGAGCACTTCGCGGCCAACCCGATGTCGGCCGGGGCGCAAGGGTTCATCTTTCCGCTGCTGCTTTTCGGGTTTGGCATCCTTGTCTCGTTGTGGCCGTTCCATACGTGGGCGCCGCTGGGCTACGGGGCCGCGCCCACGGCGACGGCCATGCTGCACGCGGGCGTGTTGAAAAAGTTCGGCCTGTACGGGCTGATTCGCGTGGCCTTGCCGATGATGCCGCAGGGCGCCCAAAGCTGGCTGGGAGTGCTCGGGCTGCTCTGCCTGGGCAACATCCTGCATTGTGGGTGGGTGGCCATGCGGCAGCGGGATCTGAACCAGCTGATCGGCAACTCCAGCGTGGCCCACATGGGCTTTGCGTTCCTCGGCATCGCCAGCCTGAACCTGGTCGGCATCACCGGCACGGTCCTGGTCATGATCGCCCACGGCCTGCTCGCCGGCCTGACCTTCGGCCTCAGCGGTTACCTGCGTCAGACCACCGGCACGCTCGACATGGACGAGATGGGCGGCCTGCTGAAGAAGCTGCCGTTTATCGGCGTGGCGATGATCATGGCGATGCTGGCCGGATGCGGCCTGCCGGGCTTTGCCAATTTCGCCGGCGAACTCTCAGTTCTCTTTGGCGCCTGGAAAGGAGCGCTCGGACACGCGCCCCGCTTCGTGGCGATCGCCGCGTGGGGCGGCCTGGTCATCGGCGCCATCTACATGCTGCGCGCCGTCCGCTCGATCTGGCACGGGCAACCGGCCCGGGCCCGCGCGCAGGACGAGGCGGAAGCGGCCGGATCGCTGACGGCCCTGCCGGACGCCAACGCCTGGCGGAGGCTGCCATTCGTTCTGCTGCTGGGCGCACTGTTGTGGTTCGGAGTATTTCCCGGCCGACTCGCGAGCCGCATTCAAGGCAGCGTGGATCCAATCCTGAAGCTGGCCACACGCCCGGCCCCGGCCGCCGGCGCGCCGACCGCGGCGCCCGGGCCGAAGGCGGCCACCACCGCAATGGCTCCCGTCCCGCACCAGCCTTAGCACGACCATCATGAACATGTATTTGATTGGCCTGGAGATCGGAGTGGTGCTGCTCGCGCTTGGCGTGCTCCTGCTCGACCTCTGGATCCCCGCCGAAAGCCGGTCGAAGCTCGGCTACTTGATCGCCGCCGCCCTCGGCGGGGTTCTCGTCGGCAGCTACATCTGGCCCCCCTACAACGTCAAAATTGTCACCTCGACCGAGTGGTTTCATTTCGTGGAATTGACCTTCAACGGCGGGTTCGTGATGGATGACCTCGCCCTGTTTTTCAAACGGCTCTTCATTCTCGCCACCATCCTCGTCATGTTGATGTCCGTCGGTTACGCCCAGCGATTCGGGTCCGGCGCGTCGGAGTTTCACAGCATCACTCTTTTTGCCTTGGCCGGCATGCTTTTCGCCGCGTCGGCGAACGACTTCACCATGCTCTTCGTCTCGATCGAGCTGATCACGGTGTCGTTCTACATCCTGACCAGCTTTCAGCGGACGCGGGTGAGTTCGCTGGAAGCGGGCGTGAAATACCTGATCCTGGGCGGGTTGTCCTCCGCGATTCTCGTCTACGGCATCGCGCTGATCTACGGCACCGTCGGCTCGACGAATTTCATCGACCTGTCCCTGAAGGTCACGGCCGTTCAGAATCAGCCGCTCTTTCTCCTAGGCCTGCTCATGGTCATCGCCGGGTTGGCGTTCAAGGTGGCCGCATTTCCCATGCACGTCTGGGCGCCGGACGTCTACCAGGGCTCGCCCACACCGGCCACCGCCTTCCTCGCCATCGGCTCCAAAGCCGCCGGGTTTGTTCTCCTCATCCGGCTGCTGCTCATCGTCCTTCCGCGGGAATTCATCAGCCGCTGGCACCCGGTCCTCCTCATCATGGCGGCCATCACGATGCTCTACGGAAGCCTCTGCGCGATTCCCCAGCGGAATCTCAAACGGCTGCTCGGCTATTCCAGCATCGCCAACGGCGGCTACCTCCTGCTCGGCGTCGCCGTGCTCAGCCGCGACGGCACCGTCGGAGTCCTCTATTACCTCGCCGGGTACCTCTTCACGGTCATCGCCGCCTTCACGGTGCTCGCCGTGGCCATCCGGGCCAGCGACGCGGAGGACCTCGGCGCCCTCGCGGGCCTGGGCGATCGCTCGCCCTTCCTCGCCGCGGCCATGACCCTCTCCATGGTCTCGCTCGCCGGCATTCCGCCGCTCGCCGGCTTCTTCGGAAAGTTCCTCCTCCTGAAAGCCGCCATTGATGCCGGCTCCGGCTACTATTGGATCGTCGCAGTCGCCCTGTTCTCGGTCATCGTTTCGATCTACTACTACTTTGGCGTGATTCGCGCCATCTACTGGAGCCCGCGACCGGCCGACGCTTCCGCCTTGGAAATTCCCGGCGCCGCCAAACTCTCGCTCGCCATCTGCGTCGTCGGCATGCTCTGGCTCGGCGTCTATCCGGCCACCGTCCTCAAGCTCATCGGCTTTGCCGTCCAAACGGTGCCGTGAAGCACCCAGGGGCGAGATCCGAAATCCGAAATCCGGAATCCGAAGGGCAAAGGCCCCAATCCGAGGGCCGACGTCCGGGGTGGAGCGGGCAAGTGCGGGCCGTTGACGTTCGAGACCCAAAGTCCAGGGGCAAACAAGCGCGGACTTGCTCCATCCGACAACACTCCCAATGAACGATCGCCTGCTTCGCCGGCTGCGCTGGCTGACCGTGCTGTTCATCGTCGGCCTTTTCCTCAGCGGCGTCACCGCCATCCCCATTGAAACCGAAGTGCGCTGGCTCGTGGAATGGACCGGCGCGCGCGCGCCGTCAACCGAAGCCTCCACCTGGGCGATCTGGCTGCGGAAAATCGATGACGCCTTGACCGACACCGGCCACCGCTACCCCTTCATCGCCTATGGTGGCGACTGGCTCGCCTTCGGCCATTTCATGATCGCGCTGGCCTTTGTTTGGGCCTGGCGCGATCCGGTGCGGCACCGCTGGCTGTTCGACTACGGCCTGATCGCCTGCGCGTTGGTGATTCCCTACGCCCTGGCCATGGGTGCAGTCCGGGGGATTCCCCTCTGGTGGCGGCTCATTGATTGTTCCTTTGGGGTGTTCGGAGCCATTCCGCTGTGGATCTGCCGGCGCGACGCACGGGCGCTGGAGTCAGGCCGACCCCGGGCGCATCACGGACCCTCCACCGAGCGGTAGATCCGCCGGGCTTCGCCAGGCCCGACTGAGTCGATGAATTGGGTCACACCATAGACATTGGTCACCTGCCCACGTGCGGTCCACGGCCCGAATCCTCCGTCCTCATTGCCTTCAATCACATGGCGTCGGCCCGGCTCACCCGTCAGTCGAATTTGGATCTCGTCCGAGTGCGTCACGCCCCCGCACGTCGCGACCGACAGTCGCGGCCGTCGCGTGAAGTGCGCCACAATCTCGAGGCTTCGGCTCAGCGTCACCATCAGCGGGTTACTCATCCCAGTTGCGTCTCCACCCCGGCCCAAAAATGTTGGGCCCGGCTCGGCCAACGAAAGGCCTCGGCTCACGAGGATCCCGAACGCACCGGGGCGATGACCAGGCTTAAGCCCGGCCGTCGCAATCCAATGACCGAGGCCTCACTCACTGCGCATCCACGTCGTTCGGCGTGGCGCGGAGGTTTGCCAGTTCAATGCCTTTTATTCCCGTCGTGACAGACCAGATCGATGACCACGGCCGTCGCCAGGATGAGCACGGCGTCTTCCCCGTCCGCGATGTCGATCCCATATGTGTCCCGGAAACTGAACCAGCGTTTGCTCACCTCCGCCACCGCCTGTCCGTGGCGCTCGAATCGATACTCATGATCCAGGATCGAACCGGTCGCCTCCAAATCGTCCGGCCCGGGGACATCAATCGTGAACCGGCAGCGCAAAAACGTGAACAGATGTTTCTTAACCACGGCGGTCTGGCGACCATGGACGTCGATTTCGTAGGTTGGCCCCCAGGACAGCAGCTTCTGGCGGATGTAGGCCAGCTCCTGCTTTTGCATGTCCTGAAACGACAGCTTGTCTCCCCAGCTGAAGGCTTTGCCATCGACATAAAACACATCACGGCCGTGTTCGTCCTTGATGATGAAATCGTCGCCCCAGGACCAAAATTTTTGCCGCATTAGGTAACGCATGAACGCAACTATGGAACCGGCGCCGGGGGCCGGCAACCCCCCTTTCGCGCGCGCTCACGGCCCGGTCAGGGCGCCTTCGGCCGGACCGCCGGCCCGGCGTCGTCCAGAGGAAGCGCGGGCGTCGCGGATTGCATTCCCGCCGGACGGTTGCCATTTGAGTGTCGGCGCATCCCGGCACGTCCAACGCACACGAGACAAACTATGAAATTCAAGAACACCTCTCGTTGGCATTCGCGGCGGGCGGCCGTCACGTGCGTCGCTCTGGCCGCGGCGACCACCCTGCTCACGGGCTGCCTGAACCTCCAGCTCGGCGGGGGATCGACGACCCGACCGCAGCCGCCGACAGTTGGCCAGCAGCTCATCGATCTGAAGAAAGCCCGGGATACCGGTGCGATCAGCGAGGCCGAGTATCAGGCCGCCCGCGCCAAGTTGCTGGGCCATCCGTGAGCCATCCGGCCAACGCGGGGTGGCCGCCGCCTCCCGGGCAGTTGCCGCTGCGGCGACCCGTTGCCTGGGGCGGGGCGGTGACAGCACCCGATGGACCCCATCCCAGCAGGACGCCGCGGCGCGCCGTGCCACGCGCGAGTATCCCTCTCGCCGTCGCAATGCTGCTGCTGCTGAATCTTGCCCGGTACATCACCGGCACAGCCACGGCCGCATCCCCGCCGCCCAGCTACGCATTCGATGGAACAATGCCAGAGGTGGTTTTGCGGAACTACCTTTCGCGGTCCATGACCACGATGTATTTGCTGACCAGCCACGGGTCGTTCGCGGACCATCTCCGCATGTTGACCAACTGCGGGGTGAAGTTCGCCGGGCGCGCCCTGTATCAGTGGGGTCGTGAAGAAGGCGGAGCCACCAACTGGGCGGCGAAGGTGGAAAAGGCCCGGCGCAACGCCGAAGCGATCCATCGCGCCGACCCGGACCTGATCTTGCAGGCCTGCGTGTTTGAGATCGTCGCCCGGGATGTGGAGCAACTTCCAGTGCCCGCATGGGTTTTTGCAGAGCTGGGCCAGCCAATTGAGAACCGTAACTTCCGCTACGACGCCATGCTCTATCCAGGCGGGCGGGGCCGCAACCAATGGGGGCAAGGTGCCTCCGTGCCGGATGTGAGCCAGGCGGAAACGAAGCGGTATTTTCTGTTTCTCGCCGGCTCTTACCTCGACGCTGGCTGCGAGGCGATTCACTTCGGCCAGGCAGAGCTGATGAACGGCAACGACCCAGACCTCGCCCACTGGGAGGACGTGCTCACACGGGTCCGACGCCACGCGGCCAGACGCGCCCGGCGTCATTTTGTCCTTTGCGACGCCCACGTGCCGCACGGCGGGCTGGTCCGTGCAGATCACTTGCTCCTCGATTTCCATTCGTTTCCCCTGCGGATCGAGGAGATCCCCGATCGTCCGCGGGAGGCGCGACTGCGGGTGGGCTACGCCGACGCCATCTATGGGCGCAGCCGGGGCGGGATCGCTCCAAGCGGATGGCGTTGCGCACACCTGCCGTATCTCGTGGAGTTTGACAACTACGGGCGCAGCCAAAAGCCGGGAGAAGCCGGTCAGGGGCGCTTCTGGGTTTGGGGGTGGGACGAGATTACCTGGTTTTCTCAACAACCGACCACAGCCCGGGATGCCTGGTTGCGCTACGCGGGGAACTGGGTGCGGGAACATGACCCGAACGGCCATCTGCAGATGCCGGGGTTCCGCATCATTTCCGGCGCCCCCGACCGAAAACGCTGGTATGACGTGCACCGGCCCAACCCGGCGACGCCAAACGGTTTTGACCAGGAAGACGCCATCCGAACGTTGTGGAATCACTGACATGGCCCTGGCACGCGACATGAGAAGTCCACTATCACTCTTCGCTCCGCTTGACGTCAGCAATACTCGAGATCAAAGCCGGAAGCGCTCGACGTTTTCCTGGCGATGGATGCTGCCCGCGGCGGCGTTGTTCGCCGCGGACCCTGGCCAGGCCGGGGAAATTCCCCATCCGGATGATGCGCCGAGGCCGCTGTCGCCGGAAGAGAGCGCCGCTTCCTATCGGCTGCCCGCTGGCTTTCGCCTCGAAGTCGTCGCGAGCGAACCGCTGATCGCCTCACCATCCGGCGTCTGTTGGGATGAGCGCGGGCGGATGTTCGTATCCGAGCTCCACGGCTACAACCTCGAGGGGCAACTGGATATCGAAGCGTTGAACAAAACCGGCAAGCTCGACACCCAGGTTCGTCGGGTCGAGGCGGACGACCGATTCAAGCAGGCTGCCAAAGCCGGCACCTACGGTGTGGTCAAGATGTTGGTCGACACCAATGCGGACGGACGGATGGATCAGGCCGTCATTTGGGCGACCAACCTGCCCCCGGCCTATGGCCTCGTGCCGGCCCGCGGAGGTCTCATCGTGGCGTGCGCCCCCGACATCGTTTACCTCGCAGATCGAGATGGCGACGGCCGACCCGATGTGCGGGAAGTGCTGTTCACGGGCTTCAAGACCGGCGCGCTGGAGCGAGGCATCAACGCGCCGCTCTGGAATGTCGACGGCTGGATTTACCTGGGACATGGCCGGGGCGGGAAACAAATCACCGGCCCGCACCTGCGCCAGCCGGTGGACTTGCCCGACACGGACTTTCGCATCCGGCCCGACGGTTCCGCCATCGAGCCGGTCACGGGCAGCACCCACACGCTGGGATTTGCCTTCACCGAGGCGGGCGAACGGTTTGTCACCACCACTTCCGTTCCTGGAATTTTCATCGCGCCGGTCGAATGGCGATATTTCGCCAGAAATCCCGACGCCGCGATGCCGTCGCTCAGCGTCCCGACCGGCGACCGTCACGCCTACCAGCTTTCGGCCCCGCACCCGTGGAGACAAAAACGCGCGGAGCACGCCGCCTATGCCAAATATTACCGCGATCGCTACGGAGCGTCCGAAAGCGATGCCACCGGCTGGTTCACTTCCGCCTGCGGCAACCTCGTCTACCAGGACAACGTGCTGCCAGGACTGCACGGCCAATATTTTGTCTGCGAACCCTCCTGCAATCTGATCCATCGCAGCGCGATCGAAGCCGACGGCCCGGCCCGCAAGTTGAGCCGCGTTCCCGGCGACGAACGATCGGAGTTCGGCGCCAGTCGCGACGGCTGGAGTCACCCCATCCGTTTGCAGCACGGACCGGATGGCTGCATCTGGGTCGTCGACTACTACCGCGAGATCATCGAGGACTACTCGGCCATCCCCCGTCACCTGCAACAGCAGTACGGACTTTATGCCGGGCACGACCGGGGCCGGATCCTGCGGCTGACCCACCGCGAGGCGCGCCCCGGGGAGCCGCTCGATCTTTCGGCGCTCGACGCCACGGCCCTCGTGGCCGAGATGGCCGGCCCGTTGTTGTGGAGACGGGAAACCGCCCAGCGTTTGCTGGTGGAGCGTCCCGCGATTTCGACCAGTTCCGCCCTGCGCTCCCAGCTGCAGGACGACGCGCTTTCGCCGGGCGCCATTGTGTCGACGATGCACACGCTGGACCAACTTCACGCCCTTCAGCCCGGTGACCTGCTTCCCCTGTTGGACCACTCCGACACGAGCGTCCGGCTTCACGCCCTGCGTTTGGGCGAGCCCTGGCTGAACCGTCTGGAAGGCCACGCGTGGCTCGACCGGGTGTTGGCGCTCGCGGAGACGGAGAACGATCCGCGCGTGGCGTTGCAGCTCGCCCTCAGCCTGGGCGAAGCCCGCGATGCGCGCGCGTTTGGCGCCCTCGCGCGATTTGCCCAGACCCGGCTCGACGTTCGCTGGATGGACGCCGCCATTCTGTCCTCCGTGGCCGGACGCGGCGGAGCGCTCTTCGCCCGCCTCGCGCACGATCCAAGCCACGGCGGCCCGCGGTTGACGGAATTTCTCGATCGGCTGGTCACGATGATCGGAGCGCGGCGGGAAGCTGCTGAACTGACTGACACGTTGACCGTGATTTCCCAAACCGAGCACGGTCGAGAGGCCGCCTTGCTAAACAGCCTGGCGAAGGGGCGGGCGAACGCGCCTCGCCAGCCGTTGGAAGACGCCCGCGCCAGTCGCGCGCTGGCGGAACTATCGGCCCACGCATCGCCCGAAGTGAGACGCGCGGCGCGGGCCCTGGAGGAAACATTCCTGCCGGGACCCATCGACGAAGAGCTGATCGCCGGCCTGCCCCCTGCCGCCCCGCCCGTCAGCGACGAGCTTTATCGTCGCTACGTCACCGCGCTGGGGCAATCGCGCGACACCAATCGCGGCCATGGCATCTACCGTCAGGCGTGTGCAACCTGTCATCAGGTGGGCGAGGAAGGCTTCGCGTTCGGTCCGGATCTGATGGGTGAGATCGGCATGGCGGAAGAAACGCTTGTCCGTCAAATGTTGGTCCCGTCCGAACGCATCCGGCCGGGGTTTGAGACGACGCTGGTGGAGACGCGCGCCGGCAGTGTGCTGGCAGGGCTCCTGCACGAAGACGGCCCCACCAGCTTGACCTTGCGCCAACCGGGAGGCGTGGAGCGGGTGATTCTGCGCAAGGATGTGCAGGGGGTTCGGCGCGCGGTCACTTCGTTAATGCCATCGTTTGCCGACACCTTGCCGCCCGGCGACGTGGCCGATGTGCTGGGATGGTTGCGCTCCACCCAGCGGCGCCCGCGGGCCGGCGGGACCGTCCTGTTCGAAGACGATGCCGGCTTCGTCGATTTTTTGACGGATGGAAGCGGCCAGGCCGAGATTAGCCGCGAGCGGCCGTTTACCGGAGGAGCCTGTTTGCGCGTCACTCCCCCGCAGCGTTATCGTCCGCGCATTCCCGGCTGGAGCTATCGCATTGTGGAACACCCGTCTGCTCCGGACGAGTTCCGGTATCTGCGCCTCGCGTGGCGGTTTGCGGGGGACGGCTCCATGATCGAACTCGCCGACGACGGACGGTGGCCGGCCGCCGAAGACTCGCGCCGGCGTTATTACGCGGGACGAAACACCACGCCGTGGCAGGCCCGGCCGGGGGCGGGAGCCAGGCAGCCGGGGGACCGGTGGCGGGAGGAACTCTTCGACCTCTGGCAGGACAACGGGACCTTTCGCCTGACTGGGCTCGCGCCCACCGCGATGGGCGGCCCGGCGTGGTTCGATCACATCGAGTTGCTCAAACGACGCGATGACTGAATTGCCCCTGAAGTGACGAAGCCGGAGTGTGGCCGTCGACTCGTGACGACCTCGCCTGAAAACTGGAGACAGTTTGAGACGAACTCACGGCGCGACGACAACGCGGAAGAACCGCGCCTGTTCTGAAATTGCATTGGTGTGCCATAACTCCGTCCCGGCGGCCAACAGGGTCGCTTGCAAAGCCCACGCGCCCGCGGTGGGTTCGGCCGCCGATTCGAGGCGATAGCTTCGACCGGGAAGCGCGTCCCATCTCAGGACGAACGAACCGCCCCGGCTGAGGATCTCCTTGAAACGAAGGACCGAACCCGCGGCGCGCAGATCGGTGCCGGCAAGGAACTCATCCCGATTGACCAGCCCGTCGCCGTCGAAATCGGCCGTGGCATCTGCCGGGTCAAACGGGTCGAGGCCAAGGATTGTCTCCCAGGCATCAGGAATCCCATCGCCGTCCGCATCCACCGGATTCAACGAGAGCGTCCGCCGGCCAAAAACAAGCAGGCCCATGCGGGGCACCGTCACGCACGCGGAAGCCGGCAAGCCGTCCCGCGCCGGTCCGTTGGCCAAGACGCGGCCGGAATTTCCGCGTCCTTCGCCGCCATATTCGCGAGCGTCGGAATTGAACAGTTCGAGCCACTCACCTCCGCCGGGCAGGCCCACACAATAGCTGTCGAACGCCGAATTGTTGAAGCTGGCGACGATTACCAGGTCGTCGCCCCCCTGGCGCCAACGGTGCCAGGCCAGGACATTCGCCGCGTCGTTGACGTGAAAAATGTTTTGGCCGGAATCGCCGCGTAACGCGGTCGAACGCCGGCGCAGCCAGGTCATGTCCCGGCACGCCTGCAGGTATTCGGCGTAATTGGTGCGATACGCCCACTGCACCCGCTGAGCCGCGGCGTCACCAAACGGACGATCCTCCATGAATTCCTGGCCTTGCAGCAACATGGGCAAGCCCGCGGTAAACATGGTGATCCCATACGCCAGCTTCCCGCGCCCCCGGGCCCAGACGCTGTGCGGATCCGACGGATCCGCCGCCCGCACCGCGCGACCCTGGACCGCCACCTCGTCATGGCTCTCGATGTAATTGATCGCGCGGGCTCCCCCGAATCCAAAATGGTTCATGCCGCCCACCAAAGCGCTCAGGTCGGGATCTCCGAAAGCCGCCGCGCCCACAGCCGCCCGCAAGCCGTCATGAAACGCGTCGTTCCACTGCGCGTCCGCCCCCGCCCCACCCGAATCGATGGGCTGGGTCACGGCGTTGTCGTTGGGCAGCTGCTCGGCAATCACGATGGCCCCGGGCGCCGCCCGCTCCACCACCCGGCTGATGTCCTGCAGCACGCGCCAACCGTCGGCATTGACTTTGATGAAGTCCGTGCCATCCAGGCGAAAACCGTCGACATGATACTCCGCCAGCCAGGCGCGCACGGCATCCGCGATGTATTCCCGCACCTCGACCCGGCCATAATCCGGACGAGGGCCCCAGGGCGACTCACGGAACGGGCTGCCGGGCGGATAAAAATAAATCTCCGACCCGTCGAATTGGAGAAGGTTGCCGGCCAGATCGCTGGCCCCCATATGATTGAAGACCACATCGACCACGACGGCCAGACCCGCCCGGTGACAGCGATCGATCAGATATTTCAAGTCCGCCGGACGGCCATAAGCGGACTCCGGCGCAAATTGAAACGCGGGGTTGTAGCCCCAGGAAAGATCCCCGGCAAACTCGTTCACCGGCATCAGTTCGATGGCATTAACGCCCAGCGTCACGAGATGGTCCAGATGCCGATCCGCCGCGGTACGAAACCCGGCCGGGTGCGACCCACCGCCGTCCCCATCGCCCGAGAACGTGCCCACGTGCATCTCGTATAAGACGAGATCCGCCTTGGCGGGCGGCTGCCATCGTTGGTCGGTCCAGAGATAATTTGTGGCCACGATCACCGAGTTGGCCACCGAGTTGACCTGGGCCCGCGCCCGTGGATCCGTGCGCCAAAGCGTGTCGGGGCTCGCGAAAACAAATTGATACTCGTCGCCCAGGCGCGCGGTCGGGACGCGAGTTTGCCAAAATCCCGCGACGTTCGTCATCGGAGGAGCAGTGGTGCTCCATTGGTTGAAAGTCCCGGCCACGCTGGCCCGGTTCGCGCCCGGCGCCCACACCCGAAAGACGGCGCCGCCGCCATCGAGGCTCGCGCCCAGGGGATACCGGCCCAGCGGCGTCGTGTTGATCAGAAAATCGCCCGCCAAGGGCGCTCCGCCCGACATGCCCAGACGATTGTAATAATCGGTGTCGGTGCCGTCCGAAATTTCGAACCGGTAATACAGGGCGTTGCTCAATGTGCCCGCAACATCGGCTCGCCAGATGTCGGAGGGCCCCTCGTTCCGGACCCAATACAGTTGGAATTTTCGCTCCGTGCCGTCCCAGGTTCGCACCCAGCCGCCGGTGATGTCGCCACGAAACACGCGGAGGTCGACGACGAACGGCTCGCCCCGGCCAGGAGAAATTGGCTGGCGCATGGTGGCGTCCGAATACACACCATTCCATTCCACGTTGTTGTCGTTCTGCGCCGCCGACAACGCCGGGCCTTCGCAGAGAGCGCCGCCTGCCATCACGGTGGCCAATGAAGCCCAGCCCACGCACCATCGCCGCAAACCTGGAGAGTCCGTCGAGATCATCACAGTGATTTCAAGTACGCCACCAGCGCGTCAACCTGCGCTGGAGTCAGCACTCCTTCGTAGCTCGGCATGCCGACGTCGCCCTTTTCAAAACCACGAACCACCTTGGCGGGCGGGTCCAAGATCGACTCCCGCAAATAGGCTTCGTCGGCAACGATTTCTCCCTGTCCGGCGATGGCTCTTCGTTGTCCGAACATTCCCTTCCAGGTCGGCCCCACTTTCCCGACGGTCGTTCCATCCGTCGAATGACACGCCACGCAACCCATCAGTTCCGTGACCCGGCGCCCCGCCTCAGCGGTGGCCGGAACCTGGTTCCCGGATCGATCCGCCCAGGTCAGGGGGCGGCTGAAATCGATGGTAAACGCGTCGAACCCCTCACGGGTCGGCTCGAAAACCGGGAAGTCGTTCGGTGTGAAATAGGCGCTGGAGGCAAATCCAACCCCAGCGCGCGTCGCCACTGACCAACCCACCCTCATTTGCATCACCGGGCGCAAATCCGCGATGGCCAGAAACGCAGACTGGCCGTCTCGCGAAACGTGAACCGAGGCGAGTCCCAGCGTTTCCTGCCCCTTCGATCCATCCAGACGAAAATGGGGCGAGCCATACGCCGCGGTGCGCCGATAGTTCCATCGTTCCACAGACCAGTTGGCTGGGTTGGTGGCGATCGCACGATCAAGCGGAACGGCAAATCGCACCAGAATCCCCTGCGCGGTCGGTTTCACATCGAGCGGCAGGTTTTCCGCGCGGCTCGTTGGCCGCACCCGCGCCAAGCCGGTGAGGTCCCGGGCGACAGTTCCCCAAATTTGAAAGCCGGTGATGTAGAGCTGTCCGTCCGCCGGGTTGACCGCGCCGTTCAAGGGAGCGAAGGACAAATCCCGAGTCAGGCTGGTCACGATCACTCGTGGCCGGTCTGGCGGACCATTCCAGCGGGCGACGAACAGCTCCGGCCGGAAGTAGCCGATGTGGATCATGGAGTTGTTGAGGGCGCCCATGTTCGCATCGGTCAGCCAGACCTGGCCGGCGCCGGAGGCATTGACCGGGTGGGGTATCCAGGTGACGGGCTCGCTGATCGGCGCCGGATAAACCTCCTTGGGCAGGAGCAGGCTGAGGTATCCATAGTAACGACGATCGCGAATGACATGCAGGGGTGTCGCGGGAACGTAATTGCCCTGTTGATCACTGGCGGTCACCAACCCGGAGCGCGGATGAACACCAATGAATGGCATCCGCAACCCCCATCCCAAGGTCTCGCAAGTACGCCCGTCCGGTGCCACCCGCAGAACCGATCCGTTGTCGAGCCCCAACGTCGATCCTTGCTGGCCACCTTTCGAGATGATGAATGCGCCATCAGGCGCCACCCGGATACCCGTGGCGAACTCGCGCGTCTCGGCAGTCTGCGCAAAGGCATTGGAAAAAAGCTCATGCTCGTCCGCCTCGCCGTTCCCATCTCGATCGCGGATCCGCCAGATTCCGTTCCGATCGTTGACATAAAGTTCGCCCTCTCGAAAGGCCAGCCCGAGCGGTTCGTGCAAGCCGGAGGTGAAACGAGTCCAACGCACCACCCGCGCCGCGGCGCGAATGTCTTCCGCCCTCCAAACATCACCGTCGAACGTGACAATGGCCACCCGTCCTTGCCGGTCAAACGCCAGGTCCGCCACCCGGACATTCCTCCGCCACGGGTTCGGAACCGGCAACGGAATCGTCTCCAAGTGGCACATCGACTCACCGGCGTCCGCCGCCGATGGAACTGAAACGGGAACTTCCACCGCGGTGCCCCACCGCCGGCTGGCCGGTCGGGACGGTCCAGACTGAGCCGGCGCCATCGGCAGTAACCGGTCCGTGACGATTTCATTTCCCACCAGAACGGTGAAGTCAATCGCCACCCTCGACTCCGGCACACGCGCCACCCAAAGCCCGTCCGGCATTCGCTCCAGGGTGACCAAAGGGGGCGAGGAACCTCCGAGAACCGGCGCCGACAGCGAGGGATCGACTGCAAATCCAATGGCCAGCACGATTGGGTTCTTCACGCGCTCCATTCGAAACCACCGGCGCACCACCGCATTGGATCCGAATTCCGCTCCAGAAATCCGCTCGATGATCGTCTCGCCAAACACGTCATAACGAAGCTCGACGCCATCGTCGTTGAGACGAATCGAGCGAAAGCGACCAACATTGCTTGAAAGCGGTCCACGGCCGACCTCGTGGATATCCGGCCCGGCCGGGCGCGGATCACTCATTGAAAAGGCGGTCTGTCGCTGCCAGCCGGGGTACACGCCGTTCTGCAACCACAAGTGCCCTGACGGTTCCGGCAACTCGTCCTGACCTTCCGGCGCTTTATGGCCCGCATTTTGATAGGACCCTTGCGACATCGACACCGGCGTCACCCCGTTTCCCCTCCAGACCGCTGAGACTCGCAGGAGATCCAAATCGAGACACGCCCACATTCCGCCGGCGTGCCCAAGATGGAATACCAAACCTCGTGGCGTCAGATTGTTGGTGGTGGCCGGAAAAGCGCCTGCCCTGCGCAAGTCCAGCACGGACGAGAAAAAGGGAAAGTCGGCTTCGACAAATGGTGCCCATGACGTTCCATCACGGGCCATCGGTTGACTGTGTGAGACCTCCGCGCTGAGGTTGAATAGCGCCATGCATGCAGCGAGGCCAATCCACCGCCGGCCCCCCGCGCGAGCGCGGCGCGGTAATTCGCCTCCGCGAGGCTGGTTAGACATGGCTTTCACCGGATGAATCCATTCGCGCCACCCGCATCTTTCGCGGGCTGAGTACCGCAGCGGGGCTCAAAAACAAAAAGAGCCGGATTTCTCCGGCTCTGGTGACAAGGTCGTTTACGCCATCACCATGGCGCTCAGAAGGGTAGTGAGGCCAACTTGGGACGCTGTTCGAACCTCACTACGAGCAAGACCTTTCTGCCAACCCTAAACGAACAGCGTAAAACTGCTACGTTGATTCTTTGATAGATCCCCACCATCGGTTGTTCAAATATTTATAAGAAAAATTTCATTTCCACGCTGGAACCGGCAGGCCGGGGAAGTCTCCCGAGAACGAATTTATACATAAACACATTTCTATAAAGATCTTACGACTAATTTATGGGCTGCGGATTGCGCCACTGGTGTCCTTTGGCTGCCAACAGCGCCTCCGCCGGCTCAGGACCCCAGGTTCCGGCTCGATAAAACTCGTTATCCACCAGCGCCTTGGATCCCCATGCGGCGCGAATCGGGTCGACAATTCGCCAGGCGGTTTCCACTTCGTCCCGACGAATGAACAGCGTGGCATCGCCCTCAAGCGCCTCCAAGAGAAGGCGTTCATAGGCCTCTGGCGTGTAGGCCCCGAATTCAGAATTGTAACTGAAATGCATCCGGACAGGCCGAATCTGGAGCGATGTGCCGGGAATCTTCCCGTTGAATCGAAGGGTGATTCCCTCGTTGGGTTGCAGCCGCAGGGTGATGGAGTTGGCATCTAGCTTGGGACCGCACTGAGCCGCGAACAGAACATTGGGAGTCGGCCGAAACTGAACGCGGACCTCGCTGGCGCTCAGGGCGAGGTTTTTGCCCGTTCGCAGGTAAAACGGGACTCCGGACCATCGCCAGTTATCGATGAAAAACCGGGCGGCGACGTAGGTCTCGACGTTTGACCCTGGCCGCACCTTGCTTTCCTCGCGGTACGCGGGACGGGACTCGCCGTCGACGTCGCCTTCTGAATATTGCCCGCGAACCACGTTGGCCGCGACCTGGCTCGGGTCCAACACCCGGATGGAGTTAAGGAGTTTTACCTTCTCATCCCGGATCGCCTCCGCTTCGAGCGACACAGGCGGCTCCATGGCGACGAGGGCCATCACCTGAAGAAGATGGTTCTGCACCATGTCCCGCAATGCGCCGGCCTCCTCATAATAACCGCCGCGACCTCCCACTCCGATCTTCTCGCTCACCGTGATCTGAACATGATCGACCGATTGGCGGTTCCACAACTGCTCGAAGATGGCATTCGAAAACCGGAACATGAGGATGTTCTGAACCGTTTCCTTTCCAAGGTAGTGGTCAATTCGGAAGATCTGCTTTTCGCAGGCAAAACGGGTCAGGTCGCTGTTCAACGTTTGGGCCGAAGCCAGGTCCTGGCCGAACGGCTTTTCCACAACGACGCGCTGCCAGCCCGCGCCGACACCATCCCGGTGCAGCAGTCCGGCCGTCGAAAGATTTTCGACGACATCCGCGAACTGGCTCGGTGAGATCGCCAGGTAGCAAAGCAGATTGTGACGCAATCCTTCGTGACCAAATGTTTCCAGCCGCTCAGCCAAACGGGCGTAACTCGCGCCTTCCGCGAGGTCGCCCTGGCAGTAGAACAGGCGCGCCGCGAACGATTCCCACTGGGCGGCGTCAATGCGTTTTGTCCGGGAAAATTTTTCCACGCCCTCGCGAAGCTCGTTTCGCCAGCCTTCGTCAGTTTTCTCCCTCCGCGCGAAGCCGACGATGCGAAACGGGTCCGGCAGTCGTTTTTCGAGGTGCAGGTGAAACAGCGCGGGAATCAACTTTCGAGCGGTGAGATCGCCGCTCGCTCCGAAAATGATCAGCGTACAAGGCTCGACCTTCTTTTGGCTGAAAGTCAGGCGGCAGGTGAGTAGCTCATCCAGTTGATCGTTCGATTCCATGACGGTGGACAGTGTTGGAGGCGCGATTCGAATTCAACTCCGATGTTGTCGCCCAGCCGCGCACCCGCCCGGCCCCCGATCCAAATCGTCAGGAACCAAAAATCCTTAAGCGGCAGGTTCCTGCAGCCCAATCCGTGCCTCGTCCCCACGGCACGGTCAAGGGCTTCAATCCCGCAAGGAAACTTCCCGCCCGGACACCGCCGAAGCATAGAGCGCGTCGATCACGCGCCGCAGCTTCAGCGATTCCTCCACCGGCGCCACCGGCTTGCGGTGATCCAGCACGCAGGCGATGAAATGATGCAGCGCGTCCTCGGGAACTCCGTTGCCCGATCCATGAACGGACCGCCCGTTTGTGTAATGCACCACGTCCATGCCATCCAGCCCGGGGCGGACATGACGCAGCGGAAAGAGGCTGACCCCGGCGCCGGTTCCCAAAAAATCCAACCCCTGCTCGCGGGACTCCGGAGGCTGCAAACACGCCCACGCGGTCTCCAGGAGCACCGTCCGCCCGCTTTTCAGCCGGACCATGGCCACCGCGGCGTCCTCCACGTCGAAACTGCGATCGCCTTCGGGCTCGGCTCGTGCGCCATCGCCTTCGCCGAGATTGCGAGAACCGAACCTCGCCTGAATTTGGGCCGAAACCGCCGAAACTTCATTTTCCCGCATGAGATGCAGGGCCGTGTCCAACAGCGGCGCGCCCAAATCCAACAAGCAGCCGCCTCCGGACAGCTTTCGCTGGGTGTGCCACGATCCAATCCGGGGAATGCCCGCCCTCTTCATCCAAAAGCCGCGCGCATGGTAGACCTCACCCGCGTCCCCCCGCTCGATCAGCGCCTTGGCCACCTGGGTCTGGCGCTGAAACCGCCACGGATGCGCCACCATCAGGACGCGCTTCATGGCGCGGGCCACCTCCAACAGCTTGCCCGCGTCCTTCGCGTTCAAACCCATCGGCCATTCCAGGTAGACATGCTTCCGGGCCTTCAACGCCTCCTGCGCCATCGCCACGTGCAAATGGGTCGGCACGGCAATGGTCACTGCGTCGATGTCCGGCTGCTCCAGCACCTCGCGATGGTCAACATAGCTGCGCGCCAAATGATGCCGACCCGCCGCATCCCGGGCCCGCTGCACCTGGCTGTCCGCCACTGCCACGGCGGCCCCGCGGGCACACGTACTCAAACTCCGCAAATGTTGCAGGCCTGCCACTCCGGCACCGATTACCGCGCATCGAAGCTTGTCCGCCATGCGTCCTCGGGGTTTTGGGTTTCAGGTCTTGTCTTATGCTTTGTATAAAACCCCCTTGTTTTGGTCAAGCCACGACATTTTTTGGTCAGGCTGACTCGCCGCGTCCCACGCCCGCGTCGAGCCGGGCCTAGTGTCCTGAGTGATTAAATCGTCACAGGATGCGGCCAGGAGTTCTTCGCCTGAGCGAGGCGCGAGCGAGGGGCATATCCGCAATGGATCCGCGAGGAGCGAGCAACGCCGCTTGGGCGAAGAAGCACGGCCGCCCTTCGGGTTGCGCCCGGATCACCCTGGGGCTTCGTTGTTCCTCAGTCATACCGCATTGCAGGGCTCCTTCGTTGCGCCTCGCCACAGGACGATCCGGGCGCAACATTCTGCAACGAATCAGTCCATCAGGACACTAGCGCCACTCGTGCTTGGGATAGCGCCGTTGCAGCTCCGATTTCAACTTCGGATAGTGCTCGCTCCAGAATCGCCCCAGGTCCTGCGTGACCTGCACCGGCTTCATCCCGGGGCTGAGAATATGGACGCTGACCGGAACGCGCCCCATCCCGACCTTGGGACTTTGCGTGACATCGTACAGCTCCTGGATTCGCAACGAGATAAAAGGAGGGCCGTCCGCGTGGTACGTCACTTTTGGCGTCCGCCCATTGGGAAGCGTGATCCGCTCCGGCGCGTGTTTGTCGAGCAGGTCCTGTTGCGACGTGGACAGCCAGCTCCGGACGACAGCACGGACTTCCCGATCTTTGAGCTCCTTGTAGCTGACCGCTCCGTGGCAAATCTGCTCGACGAGGTGTTTCCGATCGTCGTCGGTCACGGCCGGGAGCCCAAGTTCCGGGCACCAACCGGCGAGCAGCTCCAATCGAAAGATCCACTGCTCCACGCCGTGATCCCAGTTCGGCAGGGGCAGTCGACCGGAATTGACCTCCGCGGCCAGAAGCTGGGCCGCGGCGTCAGCGGGCGGCGGTTCGACCCGCTTGCCGCTCAGACTGAGATCGCGAAAGCGCAGCACTTCCGTCGCCTGCACCCGCTTGGACGTTGAGTCATACTCAACCTTGATTTCTGAGGTGAGATCCCCGGGAAACAGCTCGCGCAGCCAGCTCAATTCAATCGCGGTGGCCATCGAGAGGATCGTGTTCACGTCGCCATCGCGCCCGCCCACCTCGCGGATCTCGGCGGCCACGAAGAGCGGGCTTTGCTGGACCACGCTGTCCCGGGCCAGCACACCGCGCCTCCCATGGACCAGATCGCAGCGCAAGGTCCCCTGGTCCATGCGCCGGGCCAGGCGGTCGCTGAAGCCGATGAGGATGCACTTTTGCAGTGCCTCGTCCCTGACCTCCCGCGCCGTCACGTCGAGCCCCTCCTCCCGCGCAATGCGGAGAAACTGCTCATGCAAGGGTCCAACCTGGCGCGCGGTGACTCCGTGCACGCCCACCTTGCGCAACTCTTCCATGCGATACTGGGTTTGCGCCGCATGGGCCCACGCGCGCATGACGATCCAGAAATCCGAGGACGCCTTCTCCCCAAACAGATCCTCCCGTGCGGAAGCGATGGAACGATCCACCCCGCGCAACAGGAGATCGCGGCCCTGGGTCAGGGCGGCGACCAGACACGCCTGATGGACGCAGCCGTATTCCTGCGCGGCGAGCAACATGCGCGCGTAGCGCGGGTGCACCGGAAAGGCCAGCATCCGTCGGCCGGTCTCCGTGATCGCCGTGCCCCGCCCGTCGGTCCGGACCAACGCGCCCAGGTCGAGGAGCAGCTGCTCCGCATGGTGCAGCGCGATTTCGCCCGGCGCCTCCAGCCAGCGGAATTCCCGCAGGTCAACAATGCCGGCTGCCTTCAGCGTCAAAACCACCTCCGCCAGATCCAATCGCTTGATCTCGGGCAGCTCCTGCGGCGGCCGCTCATCGTGCTCGGGGCGCGACCACAGCCGAAGACAGCGTCCTGGAGCCGTCCGGCCGGCCCGCCCGGCCCGCTGATCTGCGCTCGCCTGGCTGATGCGCTCGACCAGCAGTGTGTTGATGCCGCGATGGGCGTCGTAGCGCGGGATTCGGGCCAGGCCACTGTCGATCACCAGACGCACCCCGTCGATGGTGATCGACGTTTCGGCCACGTTGGTGGCGACCACGACCTTCGGCTGGTCATAGCGGGCCACGGCCGCGTCCTGATCGCGCGGGGACAACTCCCCGTGCAACGGAAGCAACACGTGCCCCCGCGCCTCCGAGGTGTGCCGAATCGCCTCAATGGTCTGGCTGATTTCGAAGCCACCTGGCATGAACACCAGCACGTCGCCCGTTCGGCCCGACCGAACGTGTTGCGCAAACGCCTCGGCGGCCAGCTCCCACGGGGGAGGCGCGTTTGCCCCGAAACGCTTTGCGAGATACTCCACCTCGACCGGATGAGTCCGTCCTTGGGAGGTCAACACGGCACAGGGCCACAGGTATTTTTCCAAGGAGCCGGCGTCGAGCGTGGCCGACATGACGACGATGAGGAGATCCGGGCGATGTTTTTCCTGAATGTCGAGGGCCCGGGCCAGCGTGATGTCCCCATAGAGGTGGCGCTCGTGAAACTCGTCGAAAATGACGGCCTGAACGCCCTTCAGACCCGGCTCCTGGAGAAGCTGCCGGAGCAAGATTCCCTCGGTTTCAAATTTGATGCGGGTCGCCTCGCTGACCACGCTTTCAAAGCGGACCTGGTAGCCGACCTCCCGTCCGAGCGGCACGCCGAGTTCGTGGGCGACGCGCGTCGCCAGCAGGCGGGCAGCCAGCCGTCGCGGCTGCAGCACCACCACCTGCCCGGACTCCAGCAACCCATGCCGCAACAGCATCTGGGGCACTTGCGTCGACTTGCCCGAGCCCGTGGGCGCCTGCAACACCAGCCGTCGCGTCGAACGAAGCGTGGCGACGATCTCGCTCTCAATCTCGTAAATGGGCAGTCGTTCAGGCATCGGCACGCGCCGTTGTAACGCGCACGCCCAAGGCTGGCGAGGACAACCCCGCCGCTCGCTGCGAGGCCGAACCTCCCACCGCTCTCAACGAACCGGCCCGTCCCCGGTCTCGTCGTAAACTTCGTACCGGCTTCCCTGCAGAACAAACTGGACGTTCGGCCCCTGCGCGAGCCAGGGGGTCACCTCCGGACGATCGCGGATCAGCGCAAAGTATTCAGGCGAGCCAAAGGCGATCCGGCGGACCGGACTCTTCGCCAGAGCCTGCACTTCCACATCCACCCACTTCCCCTGCTGGTTGAAGAATGTCTTGCCGCCGACATACTGACTCGAAGGCTCGGCCGTTCTTCGTTCGGTCGGCCCCGCACGAAATCCGCGTCCGGCCGCCAGAGACCCGGCCCCGGCTTGTCCGACCGACCATGAGTCAACGTGGGCCGCGCCGGCTGGAGCGGCCGGCATGGGTTGAGGCGATGGCGTCGTCCGGGCTGCCTCGTAAGCCCCGAGCGAGATGGCATTCGCCGAGGCGTCCGCGCGCTTCAAGACGGAAAGCGAGCGGGCCCCGCCGACTGCCGCCGCGCCGCCTTTGTCCTCGAGCAGCCGGGAATAGGATCCAGCCAGGCCGCGCGCGGCCCGGGCGGCGTCCTCCCCAAACAGGCGTTGATTGGCGGCCACCCCCCTTCGGCCTTCGTCCTCGACGATCAAATAGGCGGTGTATGGAGTCACGATGTTGTAGTGCCGTGCCAGATCGACCACCTCGTCCTTCAGCTCGGCGCTTTCGCCGCGGAGCCGGATTTCATCGAGCAAATAGCCCACGCGGCGCGTGGCCCAAAGTCGGGGAATGAATTCATGATCCGTCGAGCGCTCGGGAAATTTCACATCCTGCACGAACCGCCGCGTCTCGCCATCCACCAGCCCTTCAATGCGCACGGCACCGTCGCCGTGACCCGAATACCGTCCCACAAGGACGATCTGGCCGCCTTGGAACAAATCCGGAATCGGCGAGGGGTACAGCTTGGACACCCGGACGGATTCGGGAAACGAGACCGTGGGGCTGGCCAGCGACGGGTCCTTCACTTTCGTGAAAAACCCGGAAACCTTCACCTCGATGTCCTCCTCGGGCAGCACGTATTCACTGGAGGCGCGGGTCTCGTCGGTGATCTGATCCAGCAAGTGCGTGTTCACGTCCGTCCCCAGGCCGAAACAAAACACGCGCACGTTGCCCCGGCTCGCCTCCTTGACGCCGGCCAGGATTTTCTCCGGGCGGGTCTCGCCGACGGTCGGCAGGCCATCCGTGAGAAAGATGATCACAAATGGCCGTTTCCCTTCGGCCGGGCGCAGGCTCATTGCTTTGCGCAACGCCTCGTCAATGGCGGTGCCTCCCGTCGGCTTGAGGTCCCGAATAAACTGCTGCGCCTCCCGCCGGCGTTCCGGGCTCGCCTCGGCCATCCGATTGAAGACGGCCTCCACGTCGGTGGCGAAACGAAGCACTTCAAAGCGATCTTCCGCGTTCAGATTCTCCACGCAAAAGGCCAGCGCCTTTCGCGCCTGATCAAGCTTCGGGCCCGCCATCGATCCAGAGGTATCCAGGACAAAACAAACATCCTTCGGCTGGGCGCGACCGGCCACCGCTGCGATCCCCGGGGACGCCAGCAGCAGGAAGTAGCCGTCTTCGCCATCCTTGCGGCAGGTCAACAGGTTCACTCCGATCGGATCCTTCTCCCGTGCGAAGTAGAGCTGAAAGTCGGTCTCCGGGCTCACGTTGGCCGCCTCAAACCCCACTGTCGCGCGCCGATCGCCATGCCGCCGCACGTCGACACTGTGGCTCGGAGAGTAAATCGATTTCACCGGCTGGCTCGATTCCAGGTCGACCTTGATGCTGAGGGTTTTCACGAGGGCCGAGGAAAATTTCCGGGTGTTGAGCGGGAACGCATAGGTCACCAGGCCCTGGTCGCTTTTCAAAAGCTGCGCGTAGGAAAGCCGCACCCGTTTGGACGCCTGCGGTTCGATTGGGAAAATGCGAACTTTGAACAGGTCGTTCCCCGCATATTCCAGCAGCGCCGGATCGCGCAGGCGTCGCACGATGTCCTCGTAGATGCCGCGGGCCTTTTCCGCCAGCAGCAGTTCAGCCTCCACCGGCTTGCCGTTGATCTCCATCGTGAACTTCGAGATCTGCGCTCCTTTTGGCACCGGAAACAAAAAGGTCCCTTCGAGCGCTCTTGCGTTCGGATTGTAAAACTCCTGCTCCACGGTCGTCGTGGCCAATTGATCGCGGACCGCCGCCTCCACCTTGGTCAGGGTCAGCTCCAGCGGCGCCCAGTCAGGCCGAACGGGCCGCACTGGCGGGACCGGCCGCGGTAGGATGCGCGGCATGGGATCGTCCCAGAAGCCGGGCTCGTGTACCACGATCAGCCCGGCCGACCACGCCGGCGTCACCCAAAGAAGACAAACGAACCAGGTCCAACCAGCCACGAAAGCGCTCTTCATGCCCGTTCGACGGAAGAGCCCCACGAGTTGCTCCCCGCGCCCCGCACTCGCCGCAACCCATCGCACCAGCCCGGGCTGGATTGGGCTGCGGATTATCGATCCGGGTCCGGCGTCACCAGCCCCCGCCACACACACACCAGCCAAATCACACCGCCCGCCCCCCAGCAGACGGCGCCGTAGATATAGTGGCGGACCATCGTGGAAGGAAGGACCTCGCCGCTCAGCCGCGAAAGCATGCCGAGAATCATCAGGATGGTCGCCGTCGTCAGCCACGGATGCACCCGCTGCAAACGGGCGCCCTGTCCGCTATGCCCGAACACCACCCGTGTCCCGACCGCGAACGTGATCAGTCCAAAGCCGGTGACGAGCTCGATGTGGGAAAGCCCGACCCTCCAGCCGGGCCAGAACCCGCCGGCCAGGATGCCCAACGGGATACACACCAGCCCTGTCACCAGCAACCAGTGCACCCCGCGCCAGGACCAGCGCACGCGGCGCAGCGGCATCGACGACGAAAGGAAATACATCACCGCCGCTACTCTCACCGTCACGCCCAGGCGCGGGCTCGCCATCGCCTCAAGCACGTAGGAGCCCACGAGGATCACCCCCACGAATCCTGCCTGCCACGCGGCTTTTCTCCAGGCCGGCGATGGGGTCCGTTGCACGGGAAATTCCGGAGGCGGCCCCAAGCCCAGAAATCTGGGCAGCAGGAAACTGCCGGCCCCCAGGACAGAGAGCAAAATGAAGGCGTGATACGCGAGCAAACGCATCAGCACATCGGCGCTCGGCGGCAACTCATGCCAGCGACCGTGCCAGTCGAGGAGAAGCCCGGCCACCGCCGCAGCAACGGCCAGCGGCATCAACACAAATCCCGGCGGCGGCAAATCCCTGCGCGCCGCCAGGCGCGAACCCAGGAGCGCCACCCAAACCACCAGCTCGGCTCCAAACAATGCATCGCCGAGCGGAATCGAGCCCAGGGTGTAGACCATCACCGCCAGACAATGCAGAACTGCCTGGAGCAACACACCCGGCAGCCACAATGGCGGCGTCTCCAACAACCGCGGCATGGCCGTGCCGGTAAATCCCAGGATGAACGCTCCAAAAAAGCCGAAGATCATCAACCGTGCGTGGCGCAGGCCCGGATACGCCTCCATCCACCCCGCGAGCATCAACGGCCACAGCATCACGCCAACCAGGGCGGCCAGCACGGCGATCGGAAAAAAAATCCGAAATGGCTCCGCCCGGATGTCCGCCCAACTGAGACGCGGCCTGCCCGCCAGCGCCCCCGCCCGCGTCGTCGACGCCGAACCCGACGCGGCACCAGCCTCGGCCGGGCCCGGCCCCGCGGGCGCACCGCCGAGGGGCGCCGGCAGACTCGCTTTCATCATGGTGGCTTTATCGGCTCCAAATGGAATGGCGACTCCCCCGATATTGGCATCATCCAAACGCAATGCACGCTGACCGTGACTCCCCATCGCACCGGTCGAAGGCCCCATCCAAAGCTTGCCGAGGCCACATTCCGCGGGAACCATGGCGCACCGACATGTTCCCAACCAATCTCTTTCCCACCGCCCCGGTATGAACCGCTCTCTAATCCCCCTGCTGCTCCCAATGGCCATGGTCGTCGGCCATGTCCGGTCCGTCGAGGCGGCGGATCCGTCGGCCAACGAACACGCCATTCGCCACTCCTATTTCGTGCTCGGCGGCAAAACTGCCGTCATCGGCGAGGACGGCCAGGCGGTGTGGGAATACCGCGGCGGATCCCGCGACGGGTTCATTCTGCCGAATGGCAACGCCCTGATCGCCTGGGCCGACGTGGTCGAAGAGGTCACGCGGGATCGGCGGGTGATCTTTTCGTATCGACGCAGCGCCGAAAATGCCGAGCTGAGCACAGCTCAACGACTTTACAATGGCAACACGCTCGTCACTGAGCTTGGCCGCAAGCCCCGGCTGCTCGAAGTGGCGCCGGACGGCAGCCTCGCGTTGGAGGTGCGCCTGCAACCCGAGACCGACAACGTGCACCTGCAAACGCGCATGGCCCGCCAGTTGCGGAACGGAAATTTCCTGGTCCCGCACCTCCTGGCGTTTGCGGTCAAGGAATACGGACGCGATGGCGCCGTGGTGCGGACGCTGCGGACTGACTTGGATGAGCTCGGAGGCCGGCCCGCCGAGAACTGGCCCTTTACCGCCATCCGCCTCGACGATGGCCACACGCTGGTCTCGCTCACGCACGGCAACAAGGTGGTCGAGTTCGACGCGGCGGGGAAAGTCACGTGGCAGGTCAACAACAGCCACGTCATGGGCCGGTTCAATGATCCCTGTGGCGCGCAGCGCCTGGCCAACGGCCATACGGTCGTCGGCAGCCACGGCGTCAGCCGGGGCGTTTCGATGATCGAAGTGACCCCCGATCACCAGGTTGTCTGGACCAGCGATCACCCCCTTGCTGCGGGAGTGCATCATTTTCAGATTCTGACCACCAACGGGAAGCCGGAACCCGGAAGTCCAATGAAGTAGGGGAACCGGCGCCGCCTCAGGCCGCCTGGCGTTCGTCCAGCATCTGCGCCGTGTTCAGCAGCAGGTTCTGCCACTGCGTGGAGATGGTCTGGTCCGGCCGGAGCCCGCCTGCGACCTCCTGGACCCGCCCGTTCCGCCACCCGACGATCTCGGCGAACGCCGCCTCGCCAATCTTGTCCAGCACCTGGGCATGAATGATCTCACCGCGCTCGAACCAGATGCGCCCGCAGACCCCGTCGCGCCGCGCGAAGTCGAGCGTCACCGTGGCTTTGGCCAGGCACTTGAGCTGAATGATGTCGATGGTTGTGAGCTGGGTCAGCGTCGCCGCAAAGCACGACGTGCCGTGGGCCTCGGCGTTCTTGGCGTCGATCTGATGCTGGATCCGGACGGCCAGCTCGGGCATGGACACGGGTTTTTCGACGAAATCCAAAACCCCGAGTTGCTCGGCGACGGCGCGATATTCGCCCAGCGCCTGGCCGGTCATCATCACCGCCCGCGCGCCCGGCTGGGAGGCCATGACCTGAAAAAGGAAATCGATGCCGCTTCCATCGGGCACGAGGATATCCAGGAGGAAGAAATCGATGGCCTGCGTGGCGAGGATCACCTGCGCCTCGGCCACGGTGGTGGCGGGCAACACGATGATTTGGGGGAAGGTCTCCCGGAGCTTCTTTTGCAGGAAGCTGCTGGTGAGCGGCTCATCCTCCAGCAGGAGCAGGTGAAAGGGCGGCTCTGGCGTTGGGGCCAACGGCGCGTGTCGATCCAGTTGTTCGCGCCGCCACTTGCGGGTCAGCATGTGCGCCAGCTGGAGCACCTCTTCGCGTTCAAAGGGCTTGCGCAGGATAAGCAACCGGTCTGAATCCCCCAGCTGGCCGACCACGGATTCCCACGAGTGATCCGAATAGGCCGAGCAGATGCAAATCTGCAGGTCCGGCGAATCCTTCCACAGCTCCCGAGCGGTCTGCAGGCCGTCCCAGCCAGGCGGCATGCGCATGTCGACGAACGCCAAGGCGTAGGGACGCCCTTCGCTCCTGGCCTGCTGGACCCGCTTCAGCCCTTCCTCGCCCGACTTGGCAAAATCCACCTCAAACTCCCGCCCCACGCTCACCGGCGTTTCGGGAGCACGGCCACGGCCCAGGCCCAGCTTCTCCGCCACGGAACGTCCGGGGCGCTTCTCCCCTTCGCGGTGCAAGACTTTCCGATAGGCCTCATGCACCGACTTGTCGTCGTCGATGACAATTATCCGTTCGGCGCTGTTGGCGGGCTGATGGTTCATGATCCGGCCGCACCGGGTGCATCCAGAACACTCATATTGTTCCGCCATGCTATCGGACGACGGCCCGCGGTGTTTAGCGGGAAAAAGGCGGCCCGAGGACCCCGCGAACCTCCCGCCCGCTCCCTCGATCAAGGCCGGCCCCCTCCACCACCCCGGCTTCACGGGGCTGCCCTGAAAATTTCGTCAAGATGTTCGAATCTCGAGGGCAGCGCGAAAAATGCCGGCTAGGCGACAGTCAGCGGCCCGTCGAATTGAGTGAGGCTGATGACCTCCGTCCGGGCGTGATGCGGGCCATGCCTTTCGCCCTTTGGCGCAAAGAAGAATGCTCCGGCCGTGTGCACAGTTCCGTCCTCCTCCCACTCCCCGCTCAGCACGTAAACGAATTCGTTGGCCTGCGGGTGCACATGCGCCGGCACCGTCACGCCTGCGTGGAATTTCCGCAGCGCGACAATCCCACCGGTCGCCTCGTTCCGGTGCAGGACCATCAGCTCGACCCCGGGATACGGGCCGGGCTGCCACGACTTGTCTCTGGCCAGGGCAACGTATTGAAACATGTCGCAATTCAACGGGGGCCGGACCCCGCTGGCAAGCCATGACCCCGCCGAAGATCGGCCCCGCCCGACGCGTCGACGGGCGCCGGCAATTTCAGCGGCGGGTCATTGACACCGCCGAACCCGCCCATACTCTTCGCGGCATGTCGATCCAGGCTCCCCTTCGCTCCCTCGCCATATGCATCGCATGGTCGAGTCTCGCCCTGATGCCGGTTCTCGCCGTCGGCGGCGACTGGCCCCGCTGGCGCGGACCCGACCTCAATGGGATCTCACCGGAAAGCGACTGGTCCACCGACTGGCCGGCCGCAGGTCCGAAGCAGCTCTGGAATGCAACCGTGGGAGTTGGCTTTGCCTCCATCACGATCGCCGACGGTCGCGCGTTCACCACCGGCAACCAGGCCGATCAGGACACCATCTACGCCTTCGACGCCGCCACCGGTCAGGCGCTCTGGAAACACAGTTACCCCTGCCCGCTCGATCCCCACTACTACGACGGCGGGACCAGTGCGACGCCGACCGTCGACGGCGCGCGCGTTTATTCGCTCGGCCGCAAGGGCGACCTCTTCTGCCTCGATGCAGCCACGGGAAAGGTCCTTTGGTCCAAGAACCTCAACGACGCCCTCGGGCTGAAGGGCTCCTCACAAACTCCCGAGTGGGGCTACGCCGGCTCCCCCCTCGTCCAGGGCGATCGGCTCATTCTCAATGTCGGGACCGCCGGGCTGGCCCTCGAAAAGTCCAATGGCGAGATCGCCTGGTCGACCGGCAAGACCCGTCCCGGCTACGCGTCCCCAGTCCCGTTCAGCCTCGCGGGAAAACCCGCGCTCGCAATTCTCGGGGCCAATGCCCTCCATGCCGTCGATCCCAGCAGCGGCGCCGTATTGTGGAGCTACGGATGGAAGACCAGCTACGACGTCAACGCCGCCGACCCCATCGTCAGCGGTGATCGCATTTTCATCTCATCCGGCTACGGCCATGGCGCGACGGTGCTTCAAGTCAACGCCGCGGGCGCGACCAGGATCTGGGAGAACAAGGACTTGCGCAATCAGCTCAATTCCTCCGTGCTCATCGGTGGCCAGCTTTACGGGATGGACGGCGATCATGGGAACAAAAGCTCGAGCCTGCGCTGCGTGGAATTCGCCACCGGCACCGTCAAGTGGACCGAAAAATCCATTCAGCCCGGAGGGTTGATGGCCGCCAATGGCAAGCTGGTGATCCTGAGCGATGGCGGGGAACTGGTCGTGGCCGAGGCCTCGCCGGCCGGCTTCAAGGCGCTGGCCCGCGCCCAGGTCCTCGGGGGCAAATGCTGGACAACCCCCGTGCTCAGCCACGGACGGATCTACGCCCGGAACGCCAAAGGCAACGTGGTCTGCGTGGACGTCCAACGCGCCGCGGGCGCCCGCTAGCCGGCTGCTCGGCGCCGGTTGTCAAACGGCCGCGACCGTCGTAGCATCGCGGTGCGTGGGGCCGACCGGCAGACGGCGGCCACTCCCTATGGGCCCCGAATACAAAGATTATTATCGGATCCTCGGCGTGGCCAAGACGGCCAGCGATGACGATCTTCGCAAGGCGTTCCGCAAGCTGGCGCGCCAATATCACCCGGACGTCGCCAAGAACAAGAAGGAGGCCGAGGAGAAGTTCAAGGAGATCAATGAGGCCTACGAGGTGCTGAGCGACCCGGAAAAACGGCGCACGTACGACCAGCTCGGCCCTTACTGGAAGCAGGGCCCGCAACACCAAAAACCCCCGGGCTGGCAGGAATTCTCCGGAGGCCGGGCCGGCCGGCCCGGGGCGGGCAACGGCGGATTCGAATTTGAATTTGGCGGGACCGGCTTCAGCGATTTCTTCGAACAGTTGTTCGGCCAGCGCGCGTATCGCGGGCGGGGCGCTCCGGGCGGAGCCGGCCGCCCCCGGCAGGAGGACGTCGCCGAAGCCGGGCGGGACATCGATGGCGATATCATGGTCACACTCGATGAAGCGCTGCGGGGCTCGATCCGCGCCGTCAGCCTTCGTCGCTCCACGACCTGCTCCCAGTGCGGCGGCACCGGTCAGTCCGGCCGCAAGTCGTGTCCCGCCTGCAACGGCGAAGGCATCGTCTCCCGCACCGAAACTCATCAGGTCAAAATCCCCGCCGGCATCACCGACGGCGCCCGTCTGCGCATCGGCGGCAAAGGCGAACCGGGAACCGGCGGCGGCCCGCCCGGCGATCTTTTCCTCACTGTGCAACTGGCCGCTCATCCCGATTTCCGCGTCGAAGGCACCAACCTGTTCTACGACCTGGAGCTGGCCCCATGGGAGGCCGTGCTCGGCGCCAACGTCACCGTGCCCACCGTCGAAGGCTCCGTCAACATCCGCATCCCGCCCGGCACCCAGACCGGCCAGCAGCTCCGCGTCCGCAGCCGGGGGCTCGGCCGCGAAACCGATCGCGGCGATCTCATCGTCGTGATTCGCATCCAGGTGCCCAAGGAACCCACCGAGGCCGAACGCCGCTTGTGGGAGCAGCTCGCGAAGGAATCCTCCTTCCGACCTCGCGAGTAGACGGGCAGACCATGCTCGAAATCTGCATCGATTGCGTCGCCTCCGCCCAGGCCGCAGCCCGGGCCGGAGCCGATCGAGTCGAGCTCTGCGCCAACCTCCCGGAAGGCGGCACCACCCCCAGCGCCGGCGTCCTGCGCGCCGTGCGATCCGCCTTCCCCGGCGGCCTCATGGTCCTCATCCGGCCCCGCGGATATGACTTCCTCTATTCCGAACCCGAGGTCGAAGCGATGGTTCACGATATCCACCTCGCACGCGATCTAGGCGCCAATGGCGTGGTCATCGGATGCCTGACGCTCGACGGCCGGGTGGACCTGCCGCGCTGTCGACGGTTGCTCGAGGCCGCCACATCGCTGGACGTCACCTTCCATCGCGCGTTCGACATGACGCGCGACCTCGCCGAGGCCCTGGAGGACGTCAGCCAACTCGGCCTCCGCCGCATCCTCACTTCGGGAGGAAAGCCCGATGTCCCAGCCGGCGCGAGCGTCATTCAAAATCTCGTCCGCCAGTCCAACGGGCGAATCTCCATCATGCCCGGCGGCGGCGTCACCGAACAGAACCTGGCCGGGATCGTCCGCCAGACGGGTGTTCGGGAAATTCACCTGAGCGCGCGCCATCTGGTCCACAGCGCCATGCAATTCCGCAACGATCATTGCTCGATGGGCACGTTTTCGGCCGGGCACGAATACGAATGGCGCGAAGCCAGCGAAGAAAAGATCCGGGCCGCGAAACGGGCGCTGGCCGAAGCCTTGACCGGCACCTCCACCGCGCCATGATAACCCACGACCGATCCTGCCTTCGCCAGCTCGGGTTGGTGCTCCTGCTCGTCGGCGCCGCCGGCCCGTTGAGCGGAGCGGGAGTGACGATCATCACCCACGGTTTCAACAGCGACGCCCAGGGATGGGTTCTGGGCATGGCGGAAAAGTTTTCCGGATACCCGACGTTCCCGGGCACGAACGTCCTTTGTTACGAGGTGCAGGTGGGCGACAACAACGTGATCGCCCGCCGGATCGGCGGCGGCCTGCCGGCCGACAACGTGAGCGGCGAGATCGTGATCAAACTGGACTGGGGAGACCTCGCCGGTTTGTTCAATCAGTATGACACTTACGAAGTGGCCGCCCGCGTGACCCCACGACTGCTGCAGACCAACTTCATCCCGGAGCTGGGCGGCCACGCTCTGGCCGAGCTGCCCCTTCACCTGATCGGGCACAGCCGCGGCGGCTCGCTCATGTGCCAAATCAGCCGGCTCCTCGGCACGAACGGCGTCTGGGTGGACCAGCTGACAACGCTCGATCCCCACCCGGTCAACGAGAACGGCAACACCGATCCCCTGCTCGTTTCCGACGCGCCATTGCGGGTCTCCGAAAACATTCTCTTCGCGGACAACTATTTTCAGGAGTTCGGCGGTTACCCGCATGGCCAGGTGATGCCGCGATCTTTCAATCGCGAGCTGAAATCCCTCCCCGGCGGCTATGACAGCGCCCACTCGGACGTTCACCTCTGGTATCACGCCACAATCCAGCTTGGCGATCCGGCGGACGACACCGAGGATCGCCTCGCGGCCGACGATCGCGCCCGTTGGTTCGCGCCGGACGAGCACCTCGGCGCCGGGGCGGGTTTCTCTTTCGGCCGCATCGGCGGCGGCGACCGACGAAGCCTCGAGCGCCCGGCCGGACCAAGCACCGACCAGCCACGGCGGGGCTACAACCAACGCTGGGAACTCGGCGGTGGCACGGTGGACAATCGGGTGGCGCTGCCGGTCAACCACGGCAATTGGGCCAACCCGATCGTTTGCGCGATCGAAGGCCCATCGCAGCTCGCCCCGGGCGACACAGCCGCGTTCACCCTCGATTATCAATGGGCGAAGCCGGCCACCTCCAACGCCACCGCATCCATCTATCTCGATCCGGATCTCAACCCGTGGAACGGAAATGAGTTTCTCGTTTCCGCCCTCCCAGTGCCGGGCACCACTTCCAATGCGGTGGCCCATGTCTCTTTCGCTCTTGATCCGAACAGCCGACCCGGGCCAGGACGTTACTGGGCCTTCGTCGAGCTCAAAAGCGGCGGACGCAGTCGCTACCTGCACGTCAACACTCCCGTGACCCTCGTTTCCGACCTGACGCCTCCCCTGCTGGCCATCCGCCCGCTCGAAAACGGCCGGGTGGCGATTGACGTGGCCGGCACACCGGGCCAGCGCATCGTGCTCTCGGGGGCCACCGGCCTGCAGTTGGCCGGCGGAGATTCGACCTGGCGGCCGCTCGCCACCAACCGGCTCTCGGCTTCGGCCTGGACCTGGACCGTCGATGCCGGCGAAGCGCCCGCCGCCTTCTTCCGCGCCACGGTTGAACCGTAGACGGCCGACCGCGCCGCTTCACGGCTACCCTGGCTGCTGCGGTAAATCGTTTCGACGCGGCCAATTGGTCCCCGCCGTTTTCGCCAGGCTCGACGAAAGATTACGCCCAATCCGCGAGGGCCGGTTAGCGATCCCGGACCAATAGATACTGGGCCAGCGCCTCCAACGCCTGGGCCCGGCCTTTGAACAGACGCAACGCGCCGAACGCGGCGTCGGTCAGGGTTTTGGCCAGCCGGCGGGATTTCTCGAGGCCCACGATCGACGGATAAGTCGCCTTCTGCGCCTTGGTATCCTTGCCCGCCGTCTTGCCGAGCTGCTCGCTTGTCTGGGTGACGTCGAGGATGTCGTCGATGATCTGAAACGCGAGGCCGACGTTGTAGCCAAAGTCGGTCAGGGCCTTGAGCTGGGCGGGGGTGCAGTTGGCGCTCATTCCGCCCAGGCGCGCCGAACAGCAAAGCAACGCGCTCGTCTTGCGCTCGTGGATGTACTTCAACTCGGCCGCTTCGATCTTCTTTCCTTCCGCTTCGAGATCCGCCACCTGCCCGGCAATGAGCTGGAGCGACCCGGAGGCTCGCGCCAGCTCCAGAACCATGTCCTGGTGCGAGTAACGCGGGCGCGCCTTGGCTTGGGAGATGATCTCAAAGGCCTGCGTCAGCAATCCGTCCCCCGCCAGCACCGCAATGCCTTCGCCAAAAACCTTGTGGTTGGTCGGCTTGCCGCGACGGAAGTCGTCATTGTCCATCGCCGGCAAATCATCATGGATCAACGAGTAGGTGTGGATGCACTCCACCGCGCTGGCCGCCGGCAGGGCGTCAGCCAAACGCCCGCCGCACGCCTCGGCCGCCGCAATGACCAGCGCCGGACGCATCCGCTTGCCTCCGGCAAAAAGCGAGTAACGCATCGCCCGATGGATCGTCGCCGGCCGAACGGTCTCGCCGGGCAGATACGCATCGAGGGCTTTGTTGACCGCCTTGGTCCGGCCATCCAGGTAGACCGAAAGGTCAAAAGGTCGGGGTGAATGCGCCGTGGCGCCGCTGGACTGTGCTGACATGCGGTGCGTTGTAGGCGAAAGACAATCCGCACGGCAAGCCCGTTCGAGTTGACACCGTCGCGCCCGCTCCCACTTGAACCCATGCCGGCCACCCGATCGCAACGACCCGGCCGATTCGAAGACCCCGCGTCGCCCGGGTTTTCGAACGGATGGTTAACCCCGCGGCTCCGCCGCGATCGCGAACGAATCCTGCCCCAAAACGCGGCGGACTGCGCTGATGACCTCGGCGGTTCCGAACGGCTTGACCAGTATTTCTTCGGCGCCAATCAGGCGGGCCATGTGGAGACAGCGGTCGATTGGGCCCGACGCCCCGCCGCACGTCGCCATGGTTCTCACGTCCGGAAATCGCCGGCGCAGCTCGAAGATGGTCTCAAACCCCTCCTTTTCCGGGACCGTCAGATCGACAATGGCGACCGCCACCCGATGCCGCTCGCAGTATTGGAGAATCTGCGTGCATTCCGAGGCCTTCAAGACCTCGTAGCCGGCCTCCGCCAGCACATCCGCCAGCAACGCGCGAAAACCATCGTCTTGATCCGCCAGCACCAATCGAAATTTGTTCATCTTCTTCACTCCAATCCCCAGGCTGCAGTCGGCGCCAAGCCGCCGCGACCATCCGTGGCCGGGCTGAAAAATGCCCGCACCGACTGCATCCGAATCACCGCTGCATCCATTCACCCCGGCAAGATGCCCGCTCTCCGACCAGCCGACCATCCCCGACAGTGGGTAGACCACCGTCCCCAGAAACGGCGAGACGCCTGCTCCCCCGCCGCGCCGCAGGGAAAAGCATTCCCGCCGGTCCGGAAAACCAGGGCGGCCGAACAGCCCAAGGTGAGGATCCCGATTCAGGCGCAGGGTGCGGTGGGGACGTGCCGGCCGGAGAATGGTGGGAAATTTCGAGCAGATGCCCACGCCTCCAACCGTCCGGTGGTGCGATGGCTTCTGCGGGCAGGGACTCGCGCACCCGGAGCTCGTGGCCCCCGGGCGTCAGCGCGGGTGATCAACTCACGCGGGTCGCAGGGTCAGCGGGTCAGGACTGAGGACCTCATCTCGCGGTTGGAATTGCTCGTGCTCCTTGCACCAGCCCTTGATTTCAACGTCGTTGAAGATCTTGCCGATGATTCGGCGAAGCAATCCTTTGAGATTTGGGTTTTCGAGGTCGCGCAGGCAGCGAATGCCTTCCTCCTTGTAGGTTTCCAGCAAGGTGCGCGCCCGGTCGGTCGCTTGCAGCTCGTGATACAACTCTTCGATCGACCGCAAGCTGGCACCTGCCGGCAGGGTTCGCCGCCACACCGAAGCCAGCAGCTCCTTTTGTGGGCCCTTCGCTTTTTCGTAGGCCACGGCCAAAAGCAGGCTCGGGCGCAGGCCCGCCAGGTCATTGGTCTCGCCGAACTCACCCAGGTCAGACAGGTCGTCGCGAATTTGGTAGGCGATGCCCAGCGCCTCGCTGTAGGCGGTCAGGACCGCCGAGACTTCTTCATGGACTTCGAGCCCGGCATAAAGGGCGCCCAGCCGCAGCGCCACTTCGAAGGCTGGCGCCGTCTTGCGCCGGAAAATGTCCAGCACTTGCTGGGAAGTCAGGGGCTCGGGATGCCGGGCCCAGCAGAGCTCCGCCCCCTGGCCACGGCAAAGCTGGCGCTGGCCCTCCGCCGCCACTCGCAGCATCGCAGCGCGGGCCTCCGCCCCGGCCTTGCACGAGGCAATCAGCCGATAACCTTCTCCAATCAGCAAATCCCCGACATTCAACGCCACCGCCACGCCGTATTCCTCGTGCAGCGTCTTCTCCCCGTAGCGCACCGCGTCGTTGTCCTCGATGTCGTCGTGGATCAGCGACGCCTTGTGAAAACACTCAACCGCCACCGCCACCTTGCGTAAATCCTCCGGCAGCGCGCCGTTCGCACCCCCACCCGCCTTGGCACCTTGCAGGGCCTCATAGGCCGCCACCGCGAGAAATGGCCGCCAGCGCTTGCCGGCCCGTCCGAGCCAGTTCCGCGCAATTCGTTCGGTCTCGCCCTCCGCATTGCCCAGGATCATGTCCAGGCTGGCCGGGCTGAACCAGAAATCCACTTCATCCCGCAAGGCGCCCAGATCCAACCGCCGCGTCTGGTCGTCGTTCGTCAGATGGATGTAATCCCAAACCCAGTCGAGATCGACGGTCGTGTCGATGCAATCATCCTGGAGCAGCGGGACGGCCACCCCGGGAATGGCCGCAGCTTCCATGTAGGGAAACGCCCGCTCCAGCACCGGCAGGCAGCTCACCCCGACGATCGCCTCGATTTTCCCCGTCTGGATCAGGCTCATGACGATGGCGGAGCCCTCCGCCACGAGCACGGCGTAGCCAAGCTTCTCCGCCTCGTTCTGCAGATCCTGAATCGTGCACAGGCCGCACTGCTTGCAAAGCAGGCCGAATTCGTCGAACGGCGCCGGACACTTGGCCTCCACGCGCAGGCATTTCGGCAGGAGTAGCAGCCGTCGCTCGAAGGGAACCCCGGCCAGCGTCTCGCGCCACATCTCATTCGAGAGCAGAACTCCGATGTAATCGCGATAGATCGAGTCACACTTCAGCAGTTCCACAATCCGATCCGCATGCTCCTTGAGCTGATCCATCGGCAGCGGCGGCACCGGGTTGTACTCCGCCACGTAATGGCGGATGAATTGCAGGATGCGACTCCGCTCCCCCACCGTCTGCGGGATGTTCTTCTTGGGGTCGCGGAACCGCTGCTGAACCACATGGCGCGGGATGGCCACCGGGTCAAAGCTGCCCGCGGGCTTCAGCGAAATCGACTGCTGCATAGGCCGGTGAGTATGTTTTCCAGGTTCAAAACAGCAAGAGGCATCGTCAGTCCTGACGTCCTCGCGTCATCTCCGGACGAGTTCAAGACCCGGCCCATTCAGGCCCGGTTTCAAACCGTTTTCGGCTCAGCGTCGCCAGCCGTCCGATCCGCACACGTTCACCCGCATCCCCAGCGCCCGCGCCGCAGCCGCTTTGGTCCACAAACACTCGTCCGCGGCCGTCGCATTCCGCGCGTAGGCCACCTGGATGTGGTTGGCCTGGTGCTTGGCCATCAGCTGGTCCCGGCTCACGCCGTAGGTCACCGCATGCATGATCGGCCACTGCGGGGTCGTCGCGTCCAGGCGCCGACGCGTCTCCGCCTCGGGCAGCTTCACCACCCCCCCGCGCCCGATGTCCATGTGCAGGGCATCCCCAGCCACGTAAATCCGGCTCCAGACAATCTCCCCCGGCTTGGACACCCCGTGCAGCGTGCTGCCACCGTTCGGAAAATACATCGCCGGCTGGCGATAGCCGTGCGCCCCCTGCCACCCCCCGATGAAATGCGCCGGCGGCGCCGCCCCGCTGATCAGGAAAACCCAGACGTAATCGTCCACTGACCCGCTGCGATCCGCGTCGCCCCAGCGCACGTCGTGCAGGGTATTCTCCACCGGCTGCCTCAACGCCCGATGCACGCGATAGGTCAACAATCCGTCGAGCCCGGCGCACTCATCGACTTCATTGAAGTGCGGCAGCGGCTGGTTCCGATAGAGGATGCGGCGCCCGTCGCGCGACGCCACCGGCGGCCGCTGGGTGTTGTTCAAGGTGCCTTCGACCAGATCGCTGGCCGGCAGCAAATCCTTCAACCCCTGCTGATACTGGATGCCGATCGCGTCGCAGCCGAAGTCATCCGCCAGGCGGACGGCCGCGATGTACATTCTGCACTGCATTCGGATTTGGGCGTCGGTCAAATCAGAGGCGTGGTTCGGCCCGGTGTGAAACTGCATGCCCTCCTTCTCCAACCACGCGCGCACGTCGTCGGCTTCATCCTCGCGAACCTGGCTGGCCTCATGAAACAGCGCGGACTGGCTCAGGCGTTCCTTGAAAACCCCGCAGGCGTGCAGCAGGTGGTCCGGGATGATGGCATTGAACATGCCCATGCAGCCTTCATCGAACACGCCGAGGATGGCCTTGTCGCGACGAAGGTCGGTCGCGAGCTTCTCCCCCAGCCGCGCGGCTGATGCGGGAACGCGACACCGGTCGAGCGGCCGGACATGCCGGAGATCGTGCGTGATCCGGCCGGTGCGCAGCCACTGCCTCAGCTTGGCCAGAAATACATCGTCGGTAAAATCCTCGCTCCATAACGTCGAGTAACGCACCCCCTGCTTCGTGAGGGAGCCGTTCAGGTTGAGCATGCCCACCAGCCCGGGCCATTGCCCGCTCCAGTTCGCCACCGTCAGGATCGGGCCCCGGTGCGTGCTCAGCCCCGGCAGAACATGGTGCGAATATTGCCAGACGGCTTCCGCCACGATGAGCGGCGCCTCTGGATCGATCGCCCGAAAAACCTCAAGCCCTTCGCGCTGGCTCGCGAGAAAGCCGTGTCCTTCCGCCTTCTTGAACGGATGCGCCCGCCGCACCGCGCGCCCCTCGGCCGCGAGGGCGCGGGTCAACGCCTTTTCCATCGCCGCCTGCGCCGGCCAGCACACCCGGTTTGCCGAAAGTCGAAGATCGCCGCTCGCCACGAGTTGGATGGGCTTGGAAGGAGATGATTTCATGGATCAGGATTTTGCAGATTTGGTCGCCGCCCACGAGCGGTACTCGGAATACAAACGGTCGTAGACAACCGCGGTGGCCCGGCGGGGTTTAAACACGCGCGAGGACCCATGGCGGTGGCGCGCCATTGACCGGATGGCGGCCGCGGCGTGCGGGAATGCGCCGGCGGCCAACGCGCCGAGAATGGCCGCCCCCACGGCCGGGCCCTGGGTCGACGGAGGCACCACAATGGGCGCGCCCAGCAAGTCCGCATAGACTTGCACAACGAGCGGGTTGTGATGGGGCAGCCCGCCCGTCGCCACGAACCGCTCCACCGGCACGCCGCCGTCGCGCAGCAGCTCGACGATCCACCGCAGCCCGCACCCGCTCGCCTCCAGCAGGGCGCGATACAAATGGGCGGATCCATGGTGCAGCGCCAGCCCGTCGAACGCGCCCTTGAGCGAGCCGTCCATGAGGGGAGTGCGACAGCCATTGAACCAGTCCAGACACCGCACGCCGTCGGCTCCCGCAGGGAGCGCCGCTGCCGCTCCAGCCAGTTTCGAAAAATCCCGCTCGCCCGCCAGGCGGCGCAGCCAGTCGAACGCGTCGCCGACCGCAGCCTGGCCGGTCTCGTAACCGAAGTAGCCAGGCAAAATGCCGTCCCGGACAATGCCCGCGACTCCCGGGACCAGCCGCTCCCGCTCGCTGTTCAGCATGTGACACGAGCTCGTGCCCAGCACCATGACGAGCGTGCCCGGCTCCGCCGCCCCCGAGCCGGGAACGCCGGCGTGGGCGTCAATGATCGCCGCGCTGACCGGGATGCCAGGGCACAGCCCGAATTTCCGGGCCAGCTCAGGCACCAATCCTCCAGCCCGTTGACCGGGAGCCAGCATGCGCCCGATCAGCGCGCGCTCCGGCACCTCGGCCAGCCGCGGATGAACCGCTTTCAAAAAAGCGCGCCCGGGCCAGCCATCCGCGGCGCTCCACAGCCCTTTGTACCCGGCCTGGCAGGTCGAGCGGGGCAAATCCCGCGCGTCGCCTCCCACCATCTGCCACACCAGCCAATCCCCCGCTTCGAGCCACAGGTCCGCCGCGCCAAAAACCCGCGGCGCCTGCTCCAAGGCCTCGAGAATTTTCGGGAAAAGCCATTCGAGGCCAATGACGCCTCCGTAGCGCGCGAGGAAACCCTCCTGCCGCCGGCGCGCCACGGCATTGATGCGCCCGGTCTGAGACTGGGCACCGTGATGTTTCCAAAGCTTGGGCCAGGCGTGGGGTTCGTCGGCGAATTCCGGCCTCCGGCAAAGCGGCGTGCCATCCCGGGACGCCGGGAGCATCGTGCAGCTGGTAAAATCCACACCGACGCCCAGCACCCGCTCCGGCTTGCCCCCGGCCTGCCTCAATGCCGCCCGCGTCGCCTGGGCGGCCGACTCGAGCCAGTCCACCGGATGTTGCAGCGCGTAATGCGGCGGCAGCTTGCGGCCACTCCCAGGCAAGGCGTCGATCAACTGGCCGTGCCGATACCGCACGCTGGCCGCGGCGAACTCTTCACCGCGCAGTCCAATCAGAACCGCCCGGACGCTTTCGGTTCCAAAGTCGAGCCCAAGGGCCGCCGCGCGCGTTTTCATGGCGTTGGCAGCAGGCCGAGACTGCGCAGCCGATCCCGCACAATCAACCGCTCCGGCTCCCGAAACGAGCGGAACGGCTCGGCCATCGCGTCCGAGCAAATGCCCAGCAGGTTCAGCGCGCACTTCACGCCCTTGATCAGCGACGACCGATGGCGGCCCACGGTATAGAGCTGCCCTGCGAGATCGAGCACTTGCCGCTGCAGGTCCCGGATGCGCGGAAGATCCCCCGCCACGGCCGCCTCGTAAAGACGCACGTAAAGACGCGGATGGACATTGGCGCCGCCGTTGATTCCACCCTGCGCACCGAGCAGGACCGCCTCCGCCGTCAGCTCCTCCGGCCCGATCAACACACTCCAATCCGCGGGTCGCTGGCGCGCCAACTCCACCAGGCGATGGAGATTGATCATATCGCCGGAGCTGTCCTTGATCCCGATGATCTTCGGGTTGTTCATCGCCTGCCGCACGGTGGACAGCTCGATCACGACCTTCGTCATCGACGGCATGTTGTAGAGGAACAGCGGCAGGGGCAGCTCCGCCGCCAGATCATCCAGGTACTCGCAAAGCTCCGGCTGGCCCGCCGGAAAATAATACGGCGGGGCCGTCACCACCGCGGCCACGCCAGAATCCGCGCAGTCGCGGGCCAGCTCCAGCGACTCGGTAAACGACGTGTCCGTGATCCCCACCAGAACCGGCACCCGGCCGCGGGCAAACTCCGTGGTCCGCCGCACCATTTCGCGCCGCAAGCGATGGCTCAGGCTCGGCGCCTCCCCCGTCGTCCCCAACGCAAAAATCCCATGCACCCCGCCCGAGATCAGATGCTCGACCAGGCGTTCCAAACCCTCGACATCCAGGGTGTCGCGCGCGCTCAAGGGGGTCACCATCGGGGGAATGATCCCATGAAATCGTGATGGCCCGGCCATCGGCAAAGTTCGATCCAGGCCCGGGGAAATCGACACGGCAGAATTCGGCATAGATGTGCCGGGAGATTCCAAAGGCCTCCGCCCCGAAGCGAGCGAAAAGTGCGGGCGCGATCCGCCCGGGGCCGACCGCAGTCTCACCCGCGAATCGAGCCCGTCGGCCGGCCGCCGCCCACGTCCAGTTCGGGGTTGAGCTGTCCACGCGCTTTCGGCTATATGGGCTCTCAACAACCCAGCCCACCATGGACACCAAAACCAACCGGCGCCGATTTCTCAAAACTGCCGCCGCCACGGCCACCGCCTTCACGATCGTGCCCCGCCACGTGCTCGGCGGCCCGAAATTCGTCCCGCCCAGCGAAAAGATTAACATCGCGCTCGTCGGCGCCGGCGGGCAGGGCCGCGTGAACCTCCAGGGGCTCCTCCGCGAAAAAGATGCCCAGGTCGTGGCCGTCGTCGACCCGGCGCGCACCTTCGACTTGAACGAATTCTATTACAAAGGCACCGGCGGCCGCGCCGCCACCCGCGAAACCATCGAAAAGCATTACGCCGCCACCAACCCCAATTTCCAGTGCTCCGAATACGAGGACTTCCGCGTCTTCCTCGAGAAGGAGAAGGGCGTCGACGCCATTCTCTGCGCCACGCCCGACCATCTCCATGCCGCCATCTCGGTTCCCATGATGCGGGCCGGTAAACACGTGTATTGTGAAAAACCGCTGGCGCATAACCTCTGGGAGGCGCGCCTCATGGCCCGCGTCGCGAAGGAAACCGGAGTGGCCACCCAGATGGGCAACATCGGACACTCGAGCGAAGGCATCCGCCTGACCTGCGAGTGGCTCTGGGCCGGCGCCATCGGCACCGTCCGCGAGGTGCACGCCTGGGTCGGTGCTTCCCGCTGGAACAAATCGCTGACCGGACAGCCCACCGAAACACCGCCGGTGCCCGACGGGTTGAATTGGGACCTCTGGCTCGGGCCCCGCGAGCCCCGCCCGTTTCACCCCGCCTACTTCCCCGTTCGCTGGCGCGACTTTTGGGCCTTCGGCGGCGGCGGCATCGGCGATTTCGTCTGCCATGATCTCGACGCCGCCTGCTGGGCGCTCGATCTCCGGGACCCGCTCTGGATCGAAGCCCGGCCCGGCAGCCAGATGGACTCCGAGATCGCGCCGCACAGCGAGATCGTGACCTGGCAATTCGGCCCGCGCGGAGACAAACCGCCCGTGCGCGTCACCTGGTATGACGGCGGCCTGCGCCCACCCATCCCTGATGGATGGCCGGCGGATGAGGATTTTCCCAGCCGCGGTTCGCTGTTCATCGGAGACAAGGGAGTCCTGTTCTCCGGCTTCGCCACCCGCCCGCGGCTGTTGCCCGAATCCGTTCATGAGGCCTACAAGGCCCCCGAAAAAACCCTGCCTCGCTCCAAGGGTCATCACCGGGATTGGCTGGATGCCTGCAAGGGCGGAGCCCCGGCCAGCAGCAGCTTTGCATATGGCGCACGCCTGACGGAACTGCTGCTCCTCGGAATTCTCTCCCTGCGCACCGGCAAGCGGATCGATTGGGACCCAGCCAACCTGAAGGCGAAAAACCTCCCCGCCGCCGACGCGATCATCAAGGAAACGTACCGGGCGGGCTGGGAGCCAGCCTGAGGTCAGCGCTCCTCGAGCGGCACCACTTTGCGGCCCACTTCGCCGGTGTAGTTGGACTGAGGCCGGATCAGGCGGTTGTCGGCCAGCTGCTCGAGCACCTGAGCCGTCCAGCCGCTCGTGCGGGCGATGGCAAAGATCGGCGTGAACAGATCGGTTGGGATGCCCAGCGAGTAATAGACCGTCGCCGAGTAGAAATCGACGTTCGCGTTCAGGCCCTTCTTCTGGAGCATGAGCTCCGCGATGCGTTCGCTCATCTGGATCCACTTCTTCTCGCCGACCTTCGCGCAGAGCTGCTGCGCCATCCGCTTCAGGTGCGGCGCCCGGGGATCGAGCACCTTGTAGACGCGATGGCCGATGCCCATGATCTTTCGCTTGTTGGCCAGCGCCTCGTCGATGTAGGCGTCCACCTTGGCCAGTGAGCCGATCTCCTGGAGCATCTTGATCACCCCTTCATTGGCGCCGCCGTGGAGCGGCCCCTTCAACGTCCCAATGGCCGTCGTGATCGCCGAATACATGTCGCTCAAGGTGGCGATGGTGACCCGCGCGCTGAACGTCGAGGCGTTCATCCCATGATCGGCATGCAGCACGTAGCACATGTCGAGCGTGCTCTCGGCTTCCTTCGAGGGCTTCTCGGCGTTGATCATGTAGAGGAAATTCGCGCCTTCTCCGAGGGACGGATCGGGGTGCACGAGGCCGAGTCCCTGGCGATGGCGGTGGAAGTACGCGGTGATGACCGGGATCTGGGCGATGATGCGCAGCGCCTTGCGCCGCTGGGCGTGCTGGGAGTCGTCGTCGCACGTCGTGTCGAAACAAGCCAGGGCCGAGACCCCGGTGCGGATGGCGTGCATCGGCGGCGTGTCCCGGGGAAATTCCCGGATGATGCTGGTCACGCCCTCCGGCAGCTCCCGAAATTCAGCCAGGGTCGACTTGAACTCGGCCAGCTCGCGCTTGGTCGGCAGGTGGTTGTAGTGGAGCAGAAATGCCACCTCCTCGTAGCTCACTTTTCCGGCCAGCTCGTCGATGTCATACCCGCAGTAGATCAGCTGGCCCACATCGCCACGGACGTCACTGAGGCGGGTGTTGGCGGCCACCACACCTTCCAAACCTTTCGAAGCTGCAACAGAAGTGCTCATGCGCGAGAAATCGCGCCGAATCTATGGAACGACTTCTGGCATGGCAATGGTTTTCACGGAACCCGCACCACGCGATAAAAACACCGGCTGCCTTCCGGCCCGACGAGATCTTCCCAGGCCGATGTATACCCGGTTGCCACGATGTTTTCGCTCGCGGTCACCCACTCGCTGCCGTGCGCAGCGACCGACTTCTCGACGCGATACGTTTGTCCCGGCGCCGATCGCCACCGGGCCGTCACCACGCCACCCGCCGCCCGGACCGTCGTGAACCGCAACGGCCCCACTTCCCCGCCCTTGATCATCGTGAATTGGTCATCCACCGCTCCGGTTTCACGCAGGTACCGCAAATCCAGACGCCGCCCGTCAACGTCGATGACCAGCGAACCCCGGTTGAGCAGGGCCCGGTGCATGACCGGGTGGCGCCCAGTTTGGAATGTCGCCCAGCCCGAGCTGCCAGCCACCACGTATACCGTTCCCTGGCCCGCGTACGGCCCCTCGTCCAGTTTCTGATAAGCGCCGCCGTCCGCGGGATCCCCGCTGGCCGAGTCCAGGACCATGCCGGGCTCCAGCTCCCACGAGAATCCGTAATGGCCGTGCAACAAGTGGGAGCGCTCGTAGTTGTGACTGTGCCCGCTCAAGACCAGATCAACGCCATAGGCTTCCAGGATCGGGTTTATCTTTCTCCGCATCTGGGTCATGTTCCCGGCGTTGTCGAACAGGTTGTCCGAATCGTGCGATCCCTTCGTATAGGGCGGGCTGTGCCAGAAGGCGATGACCCATTCGTTCGTGTTGGCCCCCAGATCCGCCCCCAACCACTCCACCATCGCCTGCTCCGAGTCGCGAACTGACAATTCCGAGTCGAGACACACGAAGTGAATGTTGCCGTAGTCGAAGGAATAATAGCGCTCCGTCCCGGATGGGACGCCCCCGCCCTGCCCCTGGGTCGGACAGTCAAAGATGTCAAAATAACTGAGCCGCCCATCCGGCAACGGCGCATAGGTCTCGTGGTTGCCGATGGTCGACCAGACGGCGGTTTGCCGAAGCAAACTCGTGTAGGTGTCAAAAACCGCCGCTTGATACTCCGCATCCGTGCCATAGTAATAAGCGTTGTCCCCAAGCATCAACCAGACGTCCGTCTCCCGATCGCCTGCCAGCTGGAGATACGCATCCCGGACCAGCCACGATCCAAAATCTCCCGCGGCCGCGGTCCCGGAATCGCCGATCGCCCAGATCCGAGTCGGCTTGGGGCTCGCCGGGTTCGTTGTGAAATGGAAATCGGGCCCGCCGGCCAGCTCCTTCGACTCATCCCCCACGGCATAGTAATACCGCGTGCCCGGCAATAGCCCCGTCAGTTCGACCCGATGCTCGGTCGTCAAATCCATGTCACCGGCCTCCCCTTCGAGGACGCTCAGTTCGCGCCCGAACCGCACACGACTCGCCGCCGGTTCATCCGTGCGCCAACGCAAAATCGTCCCGGTCCTGGTCGTCATCTGCAGATACGGCCCCCGCACCAAATTCACCGGAGGCTCGTCCGCCCCGGCGGCCGCCGACCCAAGCCCAACCAGGCCAATCCACACCAGCGTCCCCCCAAGCTGGCGCACCACCCGCATCGCTCTGCTTTTCATAGGTTCATTCAAGTTCGCCGCCGGCCCCGCCCCCTTGAGGAACAGCGACCCGCGGCCTGTCTAATGAGGATTACGGACGCTAAGCGTTGCTTTCTGAAAAATCGAGACCAAGTCCGCGAAAAAATCAGTCGTCGCGCACCCGGCTTCGCTGGCGTTTCCGGTCGGACCGGCGCGACTTCGCCGCGAGGATTCGTTCCTTGGCCGCCCGGCTCCGGGGCCGCTTTTGCCGGCGCTGTTTCTCCACCGCCGAACGCTCCTCAGCCAATCGGCGCGTCCGCGCGCCTTCGACCTTGTCCAGCAGAAGGGCCAGTGCCAGCTCCCGATTCCGCGCCTGGTGGCGGGTGGTCTGGCACTTCACCCGAATTCCGGACGGCCGATGGACCAGCATCACGCAAGTCGACGTTTTGTTCACGTTCTGCCCGCCGTGACCGCCGGAACGAACGAATGATTCTTCAATATCCTCCTGGCGCACACCGAGGGACCGCATCCGACGCGCCACAAGTTCCTCGGCAGGCACCGCTCCAACGGTTCCGGGCCCCGGCTCGCCCACGGCGTCTGGCGTAAGACTCATGGAGGCAGATTGACCCGGTTCAACCGAATCGGCAACCCGCGAAGGGCCCCCTCATCCCCGCGTCAGAATTTTAAAACCCCGATACTCGGGCACATCCCACCCACCAAGATCGATTGCTGACACCCCGCAACGCCGAGTGTAATGTCCCCACCGTGTTCCACCTTCGGCATCGCTTCCGGATCGCCATCGGGATGGCCGTTGTTTACGGAGCTATCCGAGCTGCGCACGCAGAAACACCCGAGCCAGGCTTGGTCCGCACGAACCAAGGTCCCCGGCCCATCCACTGGGCGTTTGTCGCACCCCGACGGCCGCCTCTCCCCGAGAAAACGAAACCGCTGACCCGATCCGAGCTGGAGCCATCGCCCGCACGCAACCATCAGGCTTTCCATCCCATCGACGCGTTGGTTCTCGAACGCCTCAAGCACGAGGGCGTCAAGCCCGCGCGCGAGGCCGACCGGGCCACTTTGCTCCGGCGCCTTGCCCTCGACCTGACCGGCTTGCCGCCAGCTCCGGCGGAGATCGAGGGCTTTCTCCGGGACACCGGAACGGACGCCTACGACAAACTCGTCGAGCGGCTGCTCTCGTCACCTCACTTCGGCGAGCGCTGGGGGCGCCATTGGCTCGATGTGTCCCGTTACGCTGATTCCAACGGCTACAGCATCGACGCCCCGCGCTCAATCTGGCCCTACCGAGACTGGGTGATCCAGGCCATGAATCGCGACCTGCCCTTCGACCAGTTTACCGTCTGGCAGCTGGCGGGGGATCTGGTGGACACAAACTCCCTGCCCGCCGGCACGTATCCCTTTGAACCGCTCATCGCCACCGGCTTTCACCGCAATACCCAAATCAATCAGGAAGGAGGTATCGACCCGGAACAGTTCCGTGTCGAATCGGTGCTGGATCGAGTCAACACCACCGCCACGGCCTGGCTCGGGATCACTCTGGCCTGCGCGCAGTGTCACGATCACAAGTACGATCCGTTCACGCAGCGCGATTACTACCGGTTCTTCGCCTTCTTCAACTCCACCATCGACGACGGGCACGGCAAAAGCCGCCCGGAAGGCACGTTGGAATTACCCAACCGCCCAGGCCACCCGGCGCACCCCACCACCACGCTGGTTCTCCGAGAATTGCCAGCCCCCCGCGAAACGCGTGTCTTCGTTAAAGGCGACTTCACCCGACCCGCCGAACGGGTCACTCCCGGCCTTCCCGCCGCTCTGTCCGGCTCCCTCCCGGACACTTCGTCCATCACCCCCGGCGGCGGCGACCCCGCTCGACAGCTTACCCGCCTCGATTTGGCCCGCTGGCTGGTTGGCCCCAACCAGCCCCTCACGGCACGGGTCATCGTCAATCGCCTTTGGCAGGAGTATTTCGGCCGCGGCCTCGTTGAGACCGAGAACGACTTCGGGTCGCAGGGCACCCCGCCCTCCCACCCTCAACTCCTCGATTGGCTCGCGTGCGAGTTGATGAACCCCACCACGCCTGCCGCCGGCGAGGCGAAAACCAACCTGGTGCCCTGGTCACTCAAGCATCTCCACCGCCTCATCGTCACCAGCGCCACCTACCGGCAGTCGTCCCGCCAACGTCCGGAGCTCACTTCGATCGACCCGGCCAATCGCCTGCTCGCCCGCCAAAGGCGTCTCCGCCTCGATGCGGAAATCGTCCGGGATGTCGCCCTGGCCGCCAGCGGCCTCCTCGACCAAACCGTCGGCGGCCCCAGCGTCTTTCCACCCCAGCCCGACGGAGTCATGAACCTCGGCCAGTCGCACCGGGAATGGAAAGCCAGCACCGGACCCGACCGCCACCGCCGCGGTCTTTACACCTTTTTCTGGCGCGCCACACCGTATCCGTCGCTGACGGTCTTCGACGCAGCGGACGGCTTCAGCAGTTGCACCCGGCGTCTCCGCTCCAACACGCCGCTCCAGGCCCTGACTCTGCTCAACGATGAGGCCTTCCACGAATGCGCCCGGGCCCTCGCCGCACGTCTCCTCCGTGAAGAACCCCGCGATGAAACCCGGCGGCTCGAACTCGCGTTTCGGCTGTGCCTGTCCCGCCAGCCCGATCGCGCCGAGCGCCGGCGCCTGCTCACTCTGCTCCGCGAGGAGGGCAAAACCGGTTCGGCCAGTGACGCGTGGACGGCCATCGCCCGCGTCGTGCTCAATCTCGACGAAACGATCACCCGCGAATGAACCTCCCGGCCCCAGCGCCCGACTCGAACCCGCTGCTGAGTCAGACCCGGCGCCAATTCTTCGGCCGCTGCGGGCTGGGCCTCGGCTCGATTGCCCTTGGCTCGCTTCTCCAGGGTGCCCACGCCACGGCCTCGGCTGGCCCGGCCGACGCCTTCGCCAATCCGATGGCCGCCCGGCGGCCCCGCCTGGCCGCGCGCGCCAAAAACGTCATCTACCTCTTCATGGCGGGCGGCCCCTCGCAACTCGAGTTGTTCGACTACAAACCGCGCCTCGTCGAACTCAACGGCCAGCCCATCCCCGCCTCCTACATCGAGGGCAAGCGCTTCGCGTTTATGGACAGCAGCCACGGCACAAAGCTGCTCGGCACCAGACGACGCTTCCAACGACACGGCCAATGCGGCCGCTGGGTGTCGGAGATGTTTCCGCACACCGCCGGAATCGTCGACGACGTGACGTTCGTCACGACCTGCGCCACCAATTTATTCAACCACGCGCCGGCCAAGCTCTTCATGAACACCGGCTCCGGCCAGTTCGGACGCCCCAGCATGGGCGCCTGGGTCACCTACGGCCTGGGCAGCGAGGCTGAGGATCTCCCCGGCTTCGTTGTGCTGCAAAGCGGCCCGCGCGGCCCGCGCGGCGGCGCCGTCAATTGGGGCAGCGGCTTCCTGCCCACCTCCTTCCAGGGCGTGCCCCTTCGCGGCACCGGCCAGCCCATCCTCAACATCGCCAGCCCCGCGGGAGTCTCCGCCGCCCGCCAGCGCAGCGCGCTCGACGCCATCCGCGACCTCAACCTCCATCGCCTCGTGGAAACCGGCGACCCCGAAATCGCCACCCGCATCGCCGCCTACGAAATGGCCTACCGCATGCAATCCAGCGCCCCCGAGCTGATCGACTTGTCCGGCGAATCTGAAGCCACTCTCCGCCTCTACGGCGTCGAGCGCCCGCGCCCCTCCTTCGCCCGCAACTGCCTGCTCGCTCGACGCCTCATCGAACGCGGCGTCCGCTTTGTCCAGCTCTACCACACCAACTGGGACAGCCACGGCGGCCCCGGCGAAAATCTCCAGGGCGACTTCGAAAAAATCTGCCGCGAAGTCGATCAAGGCCAGGCCGCCCTCGTGCACGACCTCAAAGCCCGCGGTCTGCTCGACGACACTCTCGTCATCTGGGGCGGCGAATTCGGCCGGACTCCCATGGGCGAAAACCGCGACACCACCGGCCGCAACCATCACATCGACGCCTTCACCATGTGGTTCGCCGGCGGCGGGGTGCCCGCCGGAACCCTCATCGGGGAAACGGACGAACTCGGCTTCCGCCCGGCCGTCGACCGCTGCCACGTCCACGACCTGCACGCCACCCTCCTCCATCTGCTCGGGCTGGACCACGAGAAGCTGACCTTCCGCTTTCAGGGACGCGACTTCCGCTTCACCGATGTCCACGGCGATCTCATCCGCAAATTGATCGCCTAGAGGACGACCGCACTCCTAGCCGCTCCCCGAGTCACCGCGCCGCCCAAGAACCCCAGGATTCCTCCGAACAAACCGCGGCCTCCCGGCGTCCTTCCAACTCAACCACATGAAATTCACGTTGCCCCGCATCTCGTTCACCCTGATCGCATCCGCCATCGCTTCCCTCTCCAGCGTCGCCGGCGAACTCAAATACACCGCCGTGCCCAACTACTTCGCCGCCTCCCCGGGTGGCCAGCTCGGCCCCTGCCATGGCGGCGCCGTCATTGATCACGACGGGCGCATCTATGTCACCACCGACACGACCCGCGGCATCGATGTCTTTTCCGCCGACGGCAAATACGTCCGCTCGTTCGGCCCGACGCGAATCCACGCGCTCGAACTGAGGGAGGAAAACGGCACGGAGTACCTTTACATCGCCCGGCCGACCGAACATGAGGTGGCCAAGATCAAGCCCGATGGCGAGCGCGTCTGGACGCTCAATTACCCGGCGGAATCCGGGCTCTACAAGGACGCCAAAGGCTTCAACCCCTGCGCGGTCACCGTCGGTCCCGATGGCTCCATCTTTGTCGCGGATGGCTACGGCGCCAACTACGTGCTCAAGTTCGATCCCAATCGCAAGTTCGTGAAGGCCTTCGGCGGGCCCGGCAAGGAAATCGGAAAGTTCAACACCTGCCACGGCATCGGGCTCGACACGCGGGGCGCCAAGCCGCTCCTGTTCGTCTGCAACCGCAACAACGATCGCGTTGAGCACTGGGATCTCGATGGCAATTTTGTCGAGGTGATCCAAAAAGATCTGCGCATGCCCGCGGCCGTCCACATCCGGGGCGATCTCGCCCTCATCCCCGAGCTGAAGGGACGAGTGACAGTCCTGCAAAAAGACGGCTCGATTGCCGCCCAGCTCGGCGACAACTCGAACGAAAAGCAGCGTGCCAACTACGGCCTGCCGAAGGACCAATGGACCGATGGCATCTGCAACTCCCCTCATGGCGGCTCCATCGATCGCGACGGCAACCTGATCGTCACCGAGTGGAGCCAGTTTGGCCGCCTGCACAAATTCCAAAAGAACCGATGAGCCCGGCGGGCCAGGCTACGCAACAGGCCGGGTGGCTGGTTCGCCTCGGGCTCACGCTGGCTGGCAGCCTGAGCCTTCTCGCAGGTCCAGCGAGCGCCGCGCCAGTTCCCGACCCCGCGTCCATTCGCTGGACCGGGCTGCAACGGCTCAGCGTCGACGGCCAGGGCTGGCCGGACACCAAGGCGCCCTTCGATCGCTTACCCGCCCGCGCCGAACCAAAGGTCCGGGAAGCCGTTTGGAATCTCAGCCGTCATTCGGCCGGAATTCACGCCCGATTCGTCACGGACGCCACGAATCTTTTCGCCCGCTGGACGTTGAGCTCCGATCGGCTGGCCATGCCGCACATGGCGGCCACCGGCGTCAGCGGGCTGGATCTATATGTCAAAACCGAACGCGGGGATTGGCACTGGCTGGCCGTGGCGCGACCCGAGGCGGTCTCCAATCAGGTGGTCCTGGTCGACCACCTGCCACCCGGACGGCGGGAGTTCTTGCTCTACCTGCCGCTCTATAACGGCACGCTGACGGCCGAAGTGGGCGTCCCGCCCGGAGCCACGGTCACAAGGGCCGGCGCCTGGGGACCCGGCAACCGCAAGCCCATTGTCTTTTACGGAACATCGATTCTCCAAGGCGCGTGCGCGTCCCGCCCGGGCATGGTCCACTGCGCGATGCTCGGACGACAGTTTCATTTCCCGCACATCAACCTCGGCTTCTCCGGCAACGGACGCATGGAGCCCGCAATCGCCGACCTCCTGGCCGAACTCGATCCGAGCGTCTACGTCCTCGATTGCCTGCCCAACATGGATGCCGCCGAGATCGCCGAACGCGTCGAGCCGTTCGTCCGCAAGCTTCGCACCGCCCATCCCAAGACCCCAATCGTTCTGGTCGAGGACCGCAACTACGCCGACGCGTTTCTGGTGCCGTCGAAACGCGCCCGCAATGAGTCCAGCCAGGCGGCGTTGCAGGCCGCATTCCGTCGCCTCCGCCAGGCCGGCGTCCGCGACCTGCACTACCTCGGCGGCAACGCTCTGCTCGGATACGACGGCGACGCCACCGTCGACAGTTCGCACCCGAATGACCTCGGCTTCCGCCGCCAGGCCGACGCTCACACTCGCGTGCTGGGTCCAATCCTGGCCCGCGCAGCCCGGCAGCGCCCGGCTGGTTCCCCCGACCGCTGAATCGCCGACCGATCACGCGCCCCCGATCCCGACGTCAGCCGGTCGACGCCGGGAAATGGCGGTTGCGATGCTGGCAAAAATGGACTGGCCACCTCGCGTTCGGTTTGTTACCGGTGGACCCCGATAAGTTGCGTCCAGGTAACGCTCGGGCGGGTTTTCGTGGGAGAGGGAGGACCGGGAAGCGGGATTGCCAGTTACCGGCACTCGCTGAACCGCGTGCGATGGCACGCAACAACGCCCGATTTCACTTGAACGTCATGGCCTCACCCGCGGACGCGCAAGCCGTTCCCCGCGGCTCGTTCAACCGAAAGATCCTATTGGGATTCGCCGTGTTCGGCGCGGCCTTGGTGGCCCTGGCCGGGCTGTCGTGCTGGGCGGTCTCCTCGCTGATCGCGGCGCAGGACAGGGTCGAGCACACCTACGACGTCATCACCGCCCTGGAATCCGGCCTCGGCTTGCTGGCCGATGTGGAAACGTCCCAGCGTGGATTTCTGCTGACCGGTGACGGCCGGTTCGCGGGGGAGTCCCTGGCCGGGCAGGGCAAATTGGCAGGTTGGATCTCGAGCACACGCGATTTGCTTCACGACAACCCCCGCCAGCAGGAACGCCTGCGGGAGTTGGAGCCGTTGATTCAGCAACGGGTGGACCTGCTCAACGACGGGATCCGACTTCGGCAGGAAAAGGGGGCCCAGGCCCTCACGGATCCCATGGCCTTCCGCGAGGGCAAACGTTTGATGGAGCGCATCTGGCAGAAGGTCCTGGAAATGCGCGAGGATGAAAATCGGTTGCTGGCCAGACGCCAATCGGCCGCCGGCACCCGGGCGCGGGCGAGCCTCGTGGCCATCGTGATTTGCAGCGTCGTGGCCGGGTTGACCGGACTGGTCGCCATGATCGTCATTCGCAACGACCTTCGGCGCCGGGAAAAAACCGAGGTCGAATTGCGCGCGGCCAAGCTCAACCTCGAGGCGCGCGTCGAGGAGCGAGTCGCGGATTTGCACCAGGCGAACGCAACGCTGCAACGCAACGAACGCCGGTTCCGAGCCCTCATCGAGCAGGGCGCGGACTCGATTGCCTTGATCGACGGCCAGAATCGGATTCTCTACCTCAGCCCGGCCGTGAAATCGGTGGAGGGCTACGCGCCTGAGGAACTGGTCGGTCACTCCGGGTTGGAGAACACCCACCCCGATGACCTGCCGGCGGTGGAGCAGGCGGTCGGCGAGTTGCTGAAATTCCCCGGCCGCCCGCTGCCGGTGCTCTGGCGCCGTCGGCACAAGGACGGCCGCTGGCTCTGGCTCGAGGGCGTCGCCACCAACCTGCTCGACGATCCCGCGGTGCAGGCCATCGTCACCAACTATCGCGACGTCACCGATCGTAAGGTGGCCGAGGAGGCGCTTCGCGTGCTCAACGCGGACCTCGAACAGCGGGTCCAGGCCCGGACACTCGAACTCAAAAAGGCCAACCAGGAGCTGAATCGACAGCGAAACCGGCTGCAAAGCCTGTTCGAGTCACTGCCTGGCCTTTACCTCATTCTCACCCCCGGGTTCGAAATCGTCGGGGCCAGCGATGCCTACCTCCAGGCCACCATGACCCGCCGGGAAGACATCATCGGCCGCAACCTCTTTGAAGTCTTTCCCGACAACCCGGAGGATCCCGCCGCCTCCGGCGTGACCAATCTGCGCCATTCGCTCAACCGGGTGTTGCGCACCGGCGCCGCCGACACGATGGCGATCCAAAAATACGACGTCCGCCGTCCCGACGGCGTGTTCGAGGAACGTTTTTGGAGCCCGGTCAACGCCCCCGTGCTGAATGAAAAGCGTTCCGTGGATTACATCGTCCATCGAGTGGAAGACGTGACGGAGTTCGTGCGGCGGCGGGATGAAGGGCGCACCGACGCCGAGGACGAAGGGCACATCCGGCACCGCCTGGAACGGATGGAGGCGGACATCTTCCGCAGCTCACAGGCGGTTCAGTCCGCCAACCTGCAACTGCGCGCGGTGAACGAGGAGCTGGAGGCATTTTCCTACTCGGTCTCCCACGATCTGCGAGCCCCGCTGCGCCACATCAACGGATACCTCGAGTTGCTCGTCAAGCAGGCCGGCGATGGCCTGGACGAGAAGGCCCGCCGCTACCTCGGAATCGTCGTGGAGGCCGCCACGCAAATGGGACAGCTCATCGATGATCTGCTGGCCTTTTCCCGCATGGGGCGGGTGGAGATGCTGGAAGCCGATGTGAACCTCAACACCCTCGCGCAGGAGGTGACCAACGCCCTGCGCACGGAGACGAATGGCCGCAAGATCGAATGGACCACCGCGCCCCTGCCCGTCGTTCGCGGAGATCCCTCCATGCTGAAGCAGGTTTTCGTCAACCTCCTCGCGAACGCGATCAAGTACTCGCGGAACCGGAACCCGGCAAGGATCGAGATCGGAGTGGAAAACCAAACCGCCGACGAGGTGGTGATCGCCATCCGCGACAACGGGGCCGGATTCGACATGAAATACGCCAGGAAACTCTTCGGCGTCTTTCAACGCATGCATCGCGCCGAGGAGTTCGAAGGGACCGGCGTCGGACTGGCCAACGTCCGTCGGATCATCAATCGCCATGGCGGACGGACCTGGGCCACCGCCGCACCCGACGCTGGCGCGACGTTCTATTTTTCCCTGACTCCGGCCAGGGCCCATCAGGGTCCGGAGCCACGCCTGACAAGCTCGACCGAAAACTAGCGGTTCCGGGCGAGGGCCCTGGGTGCCCCGGCCACCGACGGACAATCAATGATCGCCCCGCGAACGCCGCGACCGGCATCAGGGCTTCCATCGTCGCGACCGATTTCATGTCCCACGTGGGACACAGAACTGTCGCCCCAAGTCTGAGCAGTCAGCTATCCCGGGTTGCCGCGGCCCGCCGCCTCCCAACCAAGGGCCTGGTGTCGTCCCGGAAGGACACGGCTTCCTGCAATCGCGGCCGAGATGAATTCCTTGGCACGCCGCACAGCCCGGATCGGAGGCAACCCCCGCGCGCACCACGCCGCGATCGCCGCCGAGTAGGTGCAGCCCGTCCCATGCGTCGAGACACCACGCACGAACGGAGCGGAGAGGAGCAGCTCCGTCCGGCCGTCGTAAAAGATGTCAATGGCCTCGCGCAATCCACGCAAATGACCGCCCTTGGCCAACACGGCGCAGCCGGACTCCTCATGAATTCGCCGTGCGGCCGTCCGCAGGTCATCGGGAGTTCGGATGGCCAGACCGGAGAGGACCATGGCCTCGTCGACGTTGGGCGTCACGAGGGAGGCAAGCGGCAGCAGCCGGCGACGCAACGCCCGGACGGCGCCGGCCTGGAGCAGCATTGCGCCGCTCGTCGCCACCATCACCGGATCGACAATCAATGGAGGCCCGGAGCGGCCGAGCGCCTTCGCCCAGGCGGACACCACCCGGATGATGGGTTCGGAGTAAAGCATGCCCGTCTTGCAGGCTCCCGGGGGCAGCTCGGCCAGGATTGCATCGAGCTGCCGCCGCACGAGCCGGGGTTGGATCGCCTGGACGCCCGTCACTCCACGAGGATTTTGGGCGGTCACACACGTGACGGCCGAGGTTCCATGCACTCCCAGGCTGGCAAAGGTGTGCAGGTCTGCCTGCAGGCCGGCGCCCCCGCCGCTGTCGGAGCCGGCAATGGTCAGGGCCACGGGGACAGATTTCCGCTGAGTCATGGGCGGGGGCAATTGAGATTGCGACGACGTTGGCATGTCGATGACAAGTCCGAGTAGGAGTAGGAGGAGAAACGGCGCCAGGCGAGTGAAAACCTCGAACTTCAGCCGCCCGACGTAGGCCCCGCTGTCGTGTCAAAAATCAGTCTGGTGCTTTCAAATGCTCCCGATAGACTGCGGGCAGCTTTCCGCATGAGCGACATGGCGCAACTCGAACGTTGGAAGCGTTTTGAAATCCCCGGGCGGGTGTCCTTGGTCGAGGGTCAGGGCGAGCTGCCCCGGATCGAGGTCGCAACCGGCCGCAGCCAGGCCGAAGTCTACCTGCACGGCGCCCACGTCACCTGCTTCGCGAAAAAGGGCGAGATGCCATTGCTCTTCACCAGCCAGTGCAGCCGCTTTGCCACCGATCAGCCGATTCGCGGCGGCGTGCCGATTATCTTTCCGTGGTTTGGGGCGCGCGAAGGCGCACCGGCCCACGGCTTTGGCCGCGTGGCTGACTGGGAGCTCATTGAAGCGACCACCCAGCCGTCAGATGGCGTGTCACTCCGGTTCAACCTGCCCGATTCTCCCGAAGCGGCCACCTGGCCTCCGTTCGGCGCATATTACGTCGTCACCATCGGCGACGATCTCACGATGGAGCTCGTTGTCGTCAACCGCTCGATCGACCAGACGTTCTCCTTCGAAAATTGCCTGCACACGTATTTCTCGGTGGGCGACATCAATGCCGTGTCCATCACCGGTCTCAAGGGCATCACCTACCAGGACAAGGTCGATAACTTCACCTCGAAGATCGAGGCAGGCGAGGCGCTGCGCATCCTCTCGGAAGTGGATCGGGTCTACTCCGACACGGCCGGGCCAGTGGAGATCCATGACGCGAGCCTTCGCCGCGTCATTCGCATCGAGAAGAGCGGCTCACACTCCACGGTGGTCTGGAATCCTTGGATTGCGAAATCGCAGCAGATGCCGGACTTCGGCACGGATGAATACAAGCGCATGATCTGCGTGGAGTCCGGCAACGTCGGCAAAAACCGAGTCAATCTTTCCCCCGGCGAAACGGCGGCGCTCAAGGTCGTGATCAGCAGCCGGGCGGAATGAAGTCACGGGATGGCCACGCCGCATTGCGGGCGGTCCGAGCCCGGGGTCGGAGGACTGGCGGGAGCCGGCCGCGGGAGGTGGCCCTGAAGGCCCAAGAGGTTTTCGACGTTCAGTGATCGCTCCCTGGCTCTATCCCTTGTTGTTTCTTACCGGACTGGCGGCCGGTTTTGTCGACTCGATCGCGGGGGGCGGTGGGCTGATCACCGTGCCGGTCCTGATGAACGTGGGTCTGGCTCCGGCGGACGCGCTCGGGACGAACAAGCTGCAGGCCACTTTTGGCTCAGCCAGCGCCGCGTGGCATTACGGACGGGCGGGGCTGATTGACTATCGTTCGTGCCTGCGCGGCGTGATCTTCACCGCGATCGGGGCCGGCATCGGCACAGCGCTCGTGCGCTGGGTTCCTCAGGATTTTCTCAAGCAATCGATCCCATGGCTGCTGATGGCCGTGGCTCTCTACACTCTGTTTCGACGAAATCTGGGAGAGGCGGATGTTCACCCGCGCCTGGGCCTGCCGCTCTTTTACACCACGTTCGGCCTGGGGATCGGATTCTACGACGGCTTCTTCGGACCGGGCACAGGCACGTTTTGGGCCATGGCTTACGTCACCCTGGTCGGCTACAACCTGACACGGGCGACCGCCCACACCAAGCTCATGAACTTCACCAGCAACGGCGTCTCGCTGGTCGTCTTTCTGGCGGCCGGCCATGCCCATTTCGGCGCGGGGCTCTGCATGGGCCTGGGTCAGCTCGCCGGAGCCCGCCTGGGGGCTCGCACGGTCCTCCGACGCGGCACACGATTCATCCGCCCCGTATTCGTGACCGTTGTGCTCGCCATCACGGCGCGGCTGCTTTACCAGAATTTCCACCGATAGATTCCACCCCGGCTTTCGGCCGGTTCGCCCCCGCAAGCTTCTTCTCAGCGCACGATCCCCTTAGTCTGTCGTCCATTCCCGGCCGTCACGTTTCAGCGCCTGTCACGAACTCTCGACTGTAACGGATCGACCCGGCACGCCGATAACGGTGTGAACGACGGCCAGTTACTGGTGAGCACATGAATGGCGACTCCGCGGTTGGCTCCGAACAAGCCCAACGAAAGAAATACGTCCGTGCCGTTGGCCCGCGCCTGCGGGTCGTCCTGGGCATCGTCTTTGCCTTGTTCGCCGTCCTGGGCGCCAACTCGGCCTATCTTTCCGCCATCACATTCCTCGAGTGGCTGAATCAGCCGGCCACCTACCAGACCTACTTTTACCAGATCATGTTCCTGGCCCACCTGGTCCTGGGCCTCGTCTTCATTGTTCCCTACCTCATCTTCGGAATCGTCCATCTCAAGAATGCGAAAGACCGTCCGAACCGGCGGGCCGTTCGTGTCGGCCATGCCTTGTTTCTCGCCGGGATCGCCGTCCTCATTACTGGCGTCCTGCTCACGCGAGTCGACCTGTTCCAGTTCAAAAACCTCGGTCTGACCAATCCCCGGCTGCGCTCAACGGCCTATTGGGCCCACGTCCTCATCCCGCTCGGGTGCGTCTGGCTCTATATCGTTCACCGGCTGGCCGGCCCGCGCATCAAATGGCGGATCGGCGCGATCTGGTCGGGGGCCGTCGCCGCGTTGGTCATCGCGATGGTCGCCCTTCACTCCGCCCATCCCCGCAAAAGCCAGGTGGCCTCGAAAGAAGGCCGCAAGTACTTCGCGCCGTCCTCGAGCAAGACGGCCTCCGGCAATTTGATTCCGGCGGCGACCCTGATGATGGATGACTACTGTCGGAAGTGTCACGAGGACGGATACCAAGGCTGGTTCCACAGCGCGCATCATTTCAGTTCCGGCAACAACCCGTTCTATCTGTTTTCCGTCAACGAGACGCGCAAGGTGTCCATGCAACGGGATGGCACGGTGCGGCCTTCGCGCTGGTGCGCCGGCTGCCATGACCCCGTGCCCTTCCTGAGCGGCGCCTTCGACGATCCGAATTTCGATCTCAGCAAACATCCCACCGGCACGGCTGGCATCACGTGCACCTCCTGCCACTCCATGCAGTCGGTGGACAGCACGACCGGCAACGGCGACTACACGATCGATGAGCCGGTCCATTATCCGTTCGCCTACTCCACCAACGCCTTTTTGCAGTGGGTCAACAACCAGCTCGTGAAGGCGAAGCCGGCGTTTCACAAGCGCGAATTCCTCAAGCCATTCATGAAGTCGGAGGAATATTGCAGCGCCTGTCACAAGGTCGGCCTGCCGTATGAGGTCAATCATTACAAGGAATGGCTGCGCGGCCAGAACCACTACGACCCGTTCATCCTCAGCGGCGCCGGCCACGGCGCGCGGTCGTTCTATTACCCGCCCAAGGCCGAGCCCAATTGCAACGAATGCCACATGCCGCTGAAGGAATCCGCCGACTTCGGGGCCGCCTTCTTCAACCCGACCAACCAGTCGAAGCGCTACATTCACGACCACCTGTTCCCGTCCGCCAACACCGCCCTTCCGCACATCCGCGGCGATAAGGCTATCGTGCTCGAGCACGAAAAGTTCAGCACCAACTCACTTCGCGTCGACCTCTTCGGCCTGCGCGAAGGCGGCACGATCGACGGCGCGCTCATCGCCCCGCTGCGCCCCGCCACCCCCACCCTCAAACGCGGCCGCACCTACCTGCTGGAGGTGGTCCTGCGCACCATGCGCATCGCCCATCTGTTCTCCCAGGGCACCATCGACTCGAATGAGATCTGGGTCGATGTCCTCGGCCGCAGCGGCGGACGCGTCGTCGCCCGCAGCGGCGGGCTCGGAACCCATCGCGAGGTCGATCCCTGGTCCCACTTCGTCAATGTCTACATGCTCGATCGCCACGGCAACCGCGTCGACCGCCGCAACGCCCAGGACATCTTCGTGCCCCTTTACAACAACCAGATTCCGCCAGGCGCCGGCTTCGTCGTCCACTACGCCTTCACCGTGCCTGAAGATCTGACCGCGCCGCTGACCTTCGAGGTGAAACTCAATTACCGGAAGTTCGACACCATCTTTTACAACTACGTCTTTGGGAATGGCTGGACCAACGGGCAACCCTTCCAACTGACAAACGACCTGCCGATCCGCTTGATCGCCCAGGACACGGTCACCCTCCCGGTTGAAGGGCTGTCCGCCGAGACGCTCGCTTCCGTGACGAATCCGCCGTCCGCCATCCCGCCCTGGCAGCGCTGGAACGACTACGGCATCGGCCTGTTGAACAAAGGCGAGCGCGGCAGCGAAAAAGGCGAACTCATCCAGGCCACGCAGGCTTTCGAAGAGGTGGAAAAGCTTGGCCGGGCGGACGGCCCCGTCAATCAGGCGCGCGTCTTCTTCAAGGAAGGCCGCCTCGACGATGCCGTCGCCGCGCTCCGCCGGGCCGGCGACACGAACCGGTTCAACCCGCCGCCTCCGCGGTGGACGGTGGCGTGGTTCACGGGCCTGGTGAACAAACAAAACGGCTATCTCGACCAGGCCATCGCCGATTTCACTTCGATTCTCGAGGACAAATATCCGGAGCTACAGACTCGTGGATTCAGCTTCGGCCGCGACTACGAGGTCATCAATGAACTTGGGCAGACCCTCTTCGAGCGCGCCAAGATGGAACGCGGTAATCCGACCCGCCAGAAGGAACTCCTCCAGGCCGCCGCCCGGCGGTTCCTCGATACGCTCGCCATTGACAGCGAGAACGTCCCTGCGCATCACAACCTGGCCCAGATCTATGGCCTTCTGGAGGACAGCGCCAAGGCGGCGGAGCACCGCCGATTGCACGACAAGTATCGTCCGGACGACAACGCCCGCGATCGGGCGCACGCGATCGCGCGGCGTCACGACCCCGCCGCCGATCACGCGGCCCAGGCCATCGTCATCTACAACTTGAATCGCCCGGGCGCACCCGGCCTCGCCACGACGCCCAGCTCCACCCCGGATTCATTGGTGAAGGCGCCTTGAGGAATGAACCTTTTCCATGAACTCCCATCCTGACCGCCGGCCTGACTCCGAGGAAACCGGGCACCTCGATGACGCCATCATCGGCAAGGCGCTCAAAGGTTCCGTCGTGGCCGCGCTCGTCGTCGCAGCGATCGGCGGCGGCGTTTACCTCTACCTGAATCGCCAGCCGCCCGCGCCGCCGGTTCGGATCACGGAAATCGCGGCGCCGGTGGCGGCGGACCGCAAAGCCGCCGAGATGCCCACGGTCCGTTTCACCGATATCACCGCCTCAAGCGGCGTCACCTTCCGCCACTATAATGGCGCGGCGGGTGACAAGCTGCTGCCCGAAACCATGGGCGGCGGGGTCGCCTTCATCGACTTTGATCGCGACGGGGATCCGGATTTGGTCTTTGTCAACGGCACCGACTGGCCCTGGGCCAAGACCCGCCACGAGCCTCCGAGCACGCCCACGCTGTACCGCAACGATGGCCACGGGCACTTCCAGGATGTCACCGCCGGTTCCGGCCTCGACGTCGCGTTCCAAGGCATGGGCGTGGCCGTCGGGGATTACGACAATGACGGGCTGGACGATCTCTTTTTTTCCGGCGTGGGGGGCAACCGCCTGTTTCGAAATCGCGGCGACGGCAAGTTTGCGGATGTCACCGCCGACTCCGGGGTGGGCGGCGCATCCGGCGACTGGGGCACGTGCACAGCGTTCTTCGACCTCGACAACGACGGCGACCTCGATCTGTTCGTGGGTCACTACGTCAAGTGGACCCGGGAAATTGATTTTGAGGTTGGCTACAAGCTGACCGGGGTCGGTCGCGCCTATGGCCAGCCAATGAATTTCGAAGGCACCTACCCGTCCCTCTTCCGAAATGAGGGCGGCGGAAGGTTCACCGACGTCTCCAAAGAAAGCGGGATCCAGATTGCCAACAAGGACACGGGTGTTCCCGCCGCCAAGTCGCTGGGCGTGCTGCCGATCGATCTTAATCGCGACGGCTGGATGGACCTGATCGTCGCGAACGACACCACGCCCAACCTGGTGTTCACCAACACAGGGCGCGGGGCGTTTCGCGAGATCGGCGCCATCTCCGGCATCGCGTTCGACGCCAATGGCCAAACCCGCGGCGCGATGGGCATTGACGCGGCCCGCTACCGCAACGACGCCACTCTCGGCGTGGCCATCGGCAATTTTGCCAACGAGATGACCGCGCTCTACGTGTCCCAGAAGGATCCAGCGTCGTTCGTCGACGAAGCCATCGCCGAAGGCGTCGGACCAGCCAGCCGCCTCCTGCTCAAATTCGGCCTGTTCTTCTTTGATTACGATCTCGATGGACGACTCGATCTGCTGTCGTCCAATGGCCATCTGGAGGAGGAGATCAGCAAGATTCAAAAGAGCCAGCAATATGCCCAGCCCGCCCAGCTTTTTTGGAACAACGGAGCGGCCAGCGGCCCGTCGTTCTCACCGGTCGACGCCACGCATGCCGGGCCCGATCTGTTCAAACCCATCGTCGGCCGCGGGTCCGCCTTTGCCGACATCGACGGCGACGGCGATCTCGATGTCGTCCTCGCCCAGGTGAACGGGGCGCCGCTGGTGCTCCGCAACGACCAGCAGTTGAATCATCATTGGGTGCGGCTCCGGCTGGTTGGCAGGACGGCCAACCGCGATGGTGTCGGCGCGTGGATTCGCCTCAAGGCCGGCCAGGTGACCCAGTCGCGTCAGGTCACTCCCACCCGCAGCTACCTGTCCCAGTCTGAACTGCCCGTCACCCTCGGCCTCGGGTCCGGCACCAGGGTCGACGAACTGGAAATCACGTGGCCCGGCGGACAGAAGCAGATCGTCACGGATGTGCGCGTCGATCAGCTGACCACGATCGAACAAGCACCGTAGCGGTTGGATCCTTGGAGGGGCATCGTGGAAGAGGGCGCCGCGGTGGAGAGGCCGCGGCCGGGAAGGCCCACTCCAGCCTAACCCGGCAGAATGGCCGGCCCGGAAATTGGGTTGACCTCCCCGCCGGCCGGACAGAACCTCTGGCCACACTCTCGCTATGAAAACGAACCGGAAATCGTTCCGCTCACTCTCGTTGCCCGCCCTCGCCTTGGGACTCACCCTGACGGCCGCGGCCGTGACCGGTTGCAAATGTCCGTGCTTCGGCCGGCGGGCGGCCGCGACAGCCGCCGCCGTGGGCACACCGCCGCCCGCGACCATCACAAACATTTCCGGCGAAGCCTTTGGTTCCTTTGAATCTCTCGACCCGCAGTTCCACACGTTGATCCCCGCCGACGCCAAACTCGAGAAGCTCGCGGCGGGCTTCGACTGGTCGGAAGGCCCGGTGTGGATTAAGTCTGGTGGCTACCTGGTCTTCTCTGACGTGCCGAGCAACACCGTCTATCGCTGGACGCCCGGCCAGGGCATCACGGTCCACCTGCATCCGAGCGGCTACACGGGCTCGGAGCCGCGCGGCGGAGAGCCCGGCTCCAATGGCCTGACGGTTGATTCCCAGGAACGCCTCACACTTTGTGAACACGGCGACCGCCGGGTGGGCCGGATCGAAAAGAACGGCCGGCACGTCACGCTCGCCGATCGCTATCAAGGCAAGCGGTTCAACAGCCCCAACGATCTGGTCTATCATTCCAACGGGGACCTTTACTTCACCGACCCGCCGTACGGCTTGGTGGGGAACATGGAAGACCCCAGGAAGGAACTTCCGTTCCAGGGCGTGTATCGCCTGAAGCCCAACGGCCAGCTCACGTTGTTGACGGACAAAGTCTCCCGGCCGAATGGCATCGCCCTTTCGCCGGATGAAAAAACCCTCTACGTCGCCGTCTCCGATCCCATGAACCCGGTGCTCATGGCGTTTGACGTTCAGCCCGACGGCACCGTCGCCAACGGGCGCGTGTTTTTTGACATGATGCCGTTCCTGACACCCGAGGCGAAGGGGTTGCCGGACGGCATGAAGATCGACCAAAAGGGGACTCTCTTTGCGACTGGCCCCGGAGGGATTCACGTGATCTCGGCAAAGGGCAAACACCTCGGCACGATCAAGACCGGCGAGGCGACAGCCAATTGTGCCTGGGGCGATGACGGCTCGACGCTCTACATCACCGCTGACATGTACCTGGCCCGCGTCAAAACCAGGACGCGGGGGCTGGGCTGGTAACGTCTCATCGCCGCCAGCCGGGGCCCCGGCCCGAACGGCCGCCGCGAACGCCGGGTGCTGTCTTCGCAGAAGTTGTGAATGACGCGAACGCCGTTGCCGAACAACGGCATCGTCACTGGGAAAACTCCGCAACAAAGGGTCGTTCAAGATGACCTGAGGTGATTGACTTTGCGCTCCCCGGCGTCAAACTGCCGCCTCTTTTTAAACAGATGAAATCGTTAAAGTGCGGATTGGTTTTGGCGGCGGTTGCCTTGGCCGCCGGCGTTGCGGTCGCGGCGGACAAAGTGGACTTCGGAACTGAGGTCAAACCCCTGCTTGAGTCGGGCTGTCTGAGCTGCCATGGGCCGGAAAAGCCCAAGGGCGAGCTTCAGATGATGACCCGCGCCCTGGTGATCAAGGGCGGAGAAAAAGGCAAATCCCTCGTCCCCGGCAAGCCGACGGAGAGTTCGATTTATACCACCACGGTTCTGCCGGCCGGGCATGACGATCTCATGCCGCCGAAGGGCGCCATCTTCACCAAGACGCAGACCGACCTGCTCAAGCGGTGGATCGAAGAAGGAGCGGAGTGGCCCGACAACATCACGTTGCAAAAAGTGCAGCGGATCGACTTCGTGAAGGACGTGAAGCCGATTTTCGAGTTCGAATGCGTGGCCTGCCACCGGGAAGGCCATGACAAGGGCGGGCTGCGCATGGAAACGCGGGAGCTGACGTTCAAAGGCGGCGACAATGGCAGCGGCGTGATTCCGTTCCGGGCCAAGAAGAGCCGCATCTACGTTTCGACCACGCTGGCGCTCGAGGACGACGGCTTGATGCCCCCCGCCAAGAAAGGCGGACCGCTGCCGAAGGACAAGATCGAGATCCTGGCGAAGTGGATCGAGCAGGGCGCAAGCTGGCCGGACGGGCTGGTCCTCGAACCGAAGAAAAAAGAGGAAGCCGGCGGAGACGAAACCGCGACCGTGGCCTCGATTCACGCGAAGATTTTCAAGAGCACCGGGCTTCCGATGGGTGTGACCATGGCGGCCTACACGAATTTCATCCCGGGGACGACCGTGAAATATTCCATGGTCCCGATTCCCGGAGGAGAATTCACGATGGGCAGCCCGGCTGGGGAAAAGGGCCGCAAGGACGACGAAGGGCCGCAGCATCCGGTGAAGATCGCCCCGTTTTGGATGAGCCAGTTTGAAGTCACCTGGAACGAGTACGAGCTGTTCATGTATCCCGATCAAGAGAAGGCCCTGACCACGGAGACCAACAGCCCGTATCTCGACAAGGTGTCAGATGCAGTCAGCCGCCCGACCAAGCCCTATGTGGAAATGAGTTTCGGCATGGGCAAAGGCGATTTCCCGGCGATTAGCATGACGCAGCACGCGGCCAGCAAGTATTGCGAGTGGCTCAGCGCCAAGACCGGTCATTTCTACCGGCTGCCGACGGAAGCCGAGTGGGAGTATGCGGCGCGCGCCGGTTCGAAGACGGCATATTTCTGGGGAGACGACCCGGCCCGGCTGAAGGAATTTGCGTGGACTGCGCAGGACAGCGACTTCAAGTACCAAAAAGTCGGTCGGAAGAAGCCGAATCCTTGGGGCCTCCATGACATCTACGGCAATGTGATCGAATGGTGCCTGGATCAGTATGACACCGGGTACTATGGCAAACTGGCGGCGGCCGGCGTGGCGGTCGACCCGTGGAATCCGTCGACCAAGGCCTACCCGCATGTGGTGCGCGGCGGGCATTGGGACGAGGAAGATGTCGCGGCCTTTCGCAGTTCGGCCCGCCGCACGTCCAGCGCCGCCTGGAAGGCGCAGGATCCCCAGCTGCCGAAGAGCATCTGGTACCACACCGATGCGCAATGGCTGGGCATCCGGCTCGTGCGCCCGCTGGCCGTGCCGGCTCCGGCCGAAATGCAGAAGCTCTGGAACAACGGAGTGGAGCGCGAATGAGCAAAACGGCTCTCCTCTTCGCTGGCCAAGGCGCCCAGGGGGTGGGCATGGGCAAGGATCTCGCCGGGCAGATTCCATCCGCCCGCGCGTGGTTCGATCGCGCCAACGCCGCGCTCGGCTATGATCTCGCCCGGATCTGCTTCGAAGGACCGGAGGCCGAGCTGACCAAGACCGAGCACGCCCAGCCCGGGATCTACCTTGTAGGTTGGATTGCGTTCTCGCTCCTGCGCGAGCGCGTGCCCGGGCTGCAATTCCACGCCACCGCCGGCCTTTCTCTGGGCGAGTTCACCGCCCTGGCTGCGGCCGGCGCGGTGTCCTTCGAGGACGGCCTCAAGCTGGTCCGGCAGCGCGGGCGCTTCATGCAGGAGGCATGCGATTCCACCAAGGGCGGGATGGCCGCCGTCATCGGCCTCGATGAAGCCAAAACCCGCGAGGTGTGCGCCGAGACCGGCGTCGAGCTCGCCAACCTGAACTGCCCGGGCCAAATCGTAATCTCCGGCCCGGCCGATCGGATGGACAAAGCCTGCGAGGCCGCCAAAACCCGCGGGGCCAAACGGGCCATGCCGCTCCCCGTCGCAGGCGCCTACCATTCGACCCTGATGAAGAGCGCGCAGGCACAACTCGACGCCGCGCTCAAAGCGGTCCCGTTGAACCCACCCACGGTGCCCGTGATTTCCAACGTCACCGCCCAGCCCCACGGCGCGCCCGCGGAAATTCATCAGCGCATGGTCGATCAGGTCACGTCATCCGTCCGCTGGGAGGACTCGATGCGCCATCTGCTCGCGCAAGGTTTCACCCGCTTCATCGAGCTCGGTCCCGGCAAGGCGCTCAGCGGATTCATGAAACGCATCGATGGCAACGCGCAAATGCTGAACATCGCGGACCTTCCCAGTCTGGATGCGACGGTGCAGGCCCTGACCGCCGGCTGAGCCCGATACGCCACGCGCCGCCGGTCTACCTTCGCCACGCCACAGCTCAGCGCCAAGGCAGCTCTCCGTGAACCTCTCCTCCAGTGGATGAGGTGGAGCAGTCCGCGCTCCTGGCCCCAACCCACGTCGATTCGGAAGCCTCGCCCGGCCATGCACGTGACGTTCCATCCCGGCGTTGACGCCTCCAACCGGTCTCCCTAGCCTGCCAGCGTGACCAACAGCACAGTCCCCGCCGCCGCGCGCGTGGTAATCGTCGGCGGCGGCATCATCGGCTGCAGCGTCGCCTATCATCTCGCCCGCCTCGGCTGGAAGGACATCGTTCTGCTGGAGCAGAACGAGCTGGCGGGCGGCACGACGTGGCACGCGGCGGGTCTAATCGGCCGGTTGCGCACGAGCAACAGCCTCACGTTGATCAACAAGTACAGCGCCGAACTCTACGCCTCGCTCGAGCGGGAGACGGGCCACTCGGTGGGCTGGAAACAAGTCGGCAGCCTGATCGTGGCCAAGTCGACGGATCGCATGACACAACTGCGGCGCACGACCGCGATGGCGGAGCTGTTCGGAGTCGAGGCCCACCTGATCAGCGCAAAGGAAGCCGGCGAAAAGTGGCCATTGCTGAGGACGGAGGATCTTTTTGGAGCGGCGTGGTTGCCGCACGACGGGAAATTGATACCCAAGGAAGTGACCATCGCCCTGGCGAAGGGCGCGCAGTCCCGCGGTGTCCGGATCTTCGAGCACATTCGCGTGACGGACGTCTCGCGCGCCGGAGGCCGGGCCACGGGCGTCGTGACGACGCAGGGCCCGATTCAGGCCGAACAGGTTGTCCTTTGCGGCGGCATGTGGACCCGCGAGCTCGGACGACGCTGCGGCGTGCAAATACCGCTTTTCCCGGTCGAGCATCACTATGTCGTGAGCGCGCCCATCCGGGGCGCGTTCGACGAACTCCCGGTTGGGCGCGACCCGGACTTGTGTCTTTATTTTCGTGGAGAAGGCGATGCGGTGATGTTGGGCGCCTTTCAGAAATACACCAAGCCGTGGAACGTGCCGCGGATCCCCGACGACTTTTCCTTCAAACTCCTCGAGCCGGACTGGGAGAAATACGCGGAGCCGCTGGCGGCCGGCAAGTGGCGGATTCCGAGCCTGGAGACGAGCGGGTTTGCCCGGTTCGTGAACGGGCCGGAAAGCTTCACGCCGGACAACAACTTCATCATGGGCGAGGCGCCGGGCGTTCGCGGGTTGTTTGTCGCGGCGGGGTTCAACTCGGTCGGCATCGCCAGCGCGGGCGGAGCCGGCCGTTATCTGGCGGAGTGGATGGCCGAAGGACAGCCGACGATTGACTTGTGGTCGGTGGACATTCGCCGGTTTGGTCCCTGGGCGAACAACCCCGCATATCTGCGCGAACGGGTGACGGAGGTGCTGGGTCTTCACTATCAAATGGCCTGGCCCAATCGGGAGTTCGAAACGGCCCGCGGGCTGCGCAAGAGCCCGCTGCACGAGCGCCTCGCCGCACAAGGCGCATGCTTCGGGATCAAAAGCGGCTGGGAACGCCCGAATTGGTTCGCCCGGGACGGCCAGCAACCGGTCATGAATTATTCGTTCGACCGCCAGAACTGGTTCGAAAATCACGGCGCCGAGCATCGGGCTGCCCGCGAAGCCGTCGCGCTCTTCGACCAAAGCGGCTTCGCCAAGCTCAGCCTGAAAGGGCGGGATGCCGCTCGCGTGTTGCAGCGACTTTGCGGCAATGACGTTGAGGTGGCCCCCGGCCGCCTGGTCTATACGGGAATGTTCAATCAACGCGGGGGCACGGAGAGCGACCTCACGCTCCTGCGCGTTTCCAATGACGAATTCTATCTGGTCACCGGAACCTCCCAGGGCCTGCGCGACGCGGACTGGATCCAACGCCACATCGAGCCGTCGGAACACGCAGTCGTTTCCGACCTCACTGGCGCATACGGGGTCCTCGGCGTCATGGGGCCCCATGCGCGCGCACTGCTCGGCCGCGTCAGCGACGCCGACTTCTCAAACGCTGCCTTTCCGTTTGCGACCGCGCAGACGGTGGCCATTGGACCAGCCACGGCCCGGGCGTTCCGCATCACTTATGTGGGCGAACTCGGCTGGGAACTCCACGTCCCAACGGAACAATTGGGCCTCGTCTACGATATCCTCTGGCAGGCGGGCCGCGACCTGGGCGTCTCCAACGCGGGGCACTACGCCATTAACTCCCTGCGGCTCGAAAAAGGGTATCGGGCCTGGGGGGCGGAATTGTCTCCGGATGAATCCCCCATTGAGTCGGGCCTTGCCTTTGCCGTCGCCTGGGACAAGCCCGGCGGATTTATCGGTCGCGAAGCGCTTTTGCAGCTGCGCGCCGCCGGGACACGAAAGCTCCTGACGACCTTCGTGCTGGAGGATCCCGGCCCCATGCTGTGGGGTAGTGAGCCGATACTGATGGACGGACGACCGGCTGGCTACACCACCTCCGGATCCTATGGATTCTCGGTTGGCGGGGGCGTTGCCATGGGTTACGTAAAACACCCGGATGGAATCACCCGCGATCAAATCGCCGCCGGACAATTTGCAATCAATGTATCGGGCCGCCGCATTCCGGCACGCGCGTGCACACGCAGCCCGTACGATCCCGACCGAAAACGCATCCTGAGCTGATCCTGGTCGCATGCCGAGCCCCGCTTCATCCATCAACACCACCCCCCGGGGCGGCGCCCCCCTCCCCGCGGATGTCGCCTCTCTCATCGCCCGCCGACGACCAGGCTGGACCCTGCCCCAGCGCTTTTTCGTCGATCCCGGCCTCTATCGCACCGAGCTGGACCGCATCTGGCGCACGGGCTGGCTTTTCGCCGGGCACGCCTGCGAGATCCCCCGCGCCGGGGATTATTTTCTCGTTAACCTGGATGCCGAATCCGTCATCGTGATTCGGGATGAGGAAGGGCGTATTCGCGCCTGGCACAATGTGTGTCGCCATCGCGGATCGCTTATTTGCGACGCGCCCGCCGGCCATGCGCCGCGCCTGGTTTGCCCGTATCACCAATGGACTTACCGCCCGACCGGCGATTTGATCGCGTGCCGAGGCATGCAGGACGACCTCGACAAAAGCGTTTTCGGCCTGAAGCCCGTCGCCCTCGAGGAGGTGGCCGGCCTGGTTTTTATTTCGCTGGCGGAGCGGCCGCTGCCGTTCGCCCCGGCCCGGGAAGTCCTCGAGCCGCTGGCCCACCCGCAAGGATTCAATCGCGCCAAGGTGGCCAGGGTCGTGGATTATCTCGTCCAGGCGAACTGGAAGTTGGTCTGGGAAAACAACCGCGAGTGTTACCACTGCAACCTCAATCATCCCCAGTACATCAAGGCCAACTTCGACCACTACAACGACGACGACACCACACCCCGTTTGCAGGACGAGATGGCCGCCGCGGCCGCCAGACTGGAACCGAAATGGACTGCGGCGGGAATCGTCCCGCGCAAGGACACCGGCATGACGCCGTTCCCCGACGCGGAGCGGAACATTTGGTTTTCGGCCAACCGCACGCCGCTGGTTGACGGCTACGTCAGCGAGACCATGGACGGGACGAGAGTGGCGCCGTTGATGGGCGATTATCGGGATCCGGATATTGGAACGCTACGCATGCGGACGTTGCCGAACTTCTGGAATCATTCGAGCTGTGATCACGCAGTCAGCACGCGGCTCCTGCCCATGGGTTTGCGCCAAACGGCGATCCGCGTCTGGTGGCTGGTGCATCAGGATGCCGTCGAAGGACGGGATTACGACCCGGCACGGCTGCTGCCCTTTTGGCAGCTGACGTCCGAGCAAGACTGGGAGATCTGCGAGCGCCAGCAGCGCGGAGTGGAAACCAGCGCCTATGAACCGGGGCCGTATTCCACCCACAAGGAATACAACGTCGAAGGCTTCATTCGCTGGTACCTGAAGAAGCTTGAAGCGGACTGAGGACGGCCAGCATCCGAGTTTCCAGACCAACCAATACCGGACACGACATGAGCGCCATCTCCGATTGCGAATATCTGATCATAGGCGGAGGCGCGGTGGGATGCGGCGTGGCCTACGCCCTGGCCAAGGCGGGGCTTAAGGATATTCAGCTCGTCGAGCGCGCCCCCGACGTCGGACTGGTCACGACTTCCCAGGGCGCAGGCTTGTGTGGACAGGCCCGGGACTCTGTGGAGCGGGTCAAGCTCGCCATGCATTCCGTGGCAACGTTCCGCGAGCTCCAGAAGGATCCGGATGTAAAGCCGGATTGGAACGAGGTGGGATCCATCCGCATCGCCCTCTCCGCCGAGCGCGCCGCGGAACTTCAGCGATTGCACCAGGCGGCCGGGCGCGCCGGGCTGGAAACAGAGTTACTCGATCCGGCAGGGGCCAGGCGCCTCTGGCCGTTGATGAATTTTGAGCGGGCCACCGCGGTGCTTTGGGTGCCCTCCGACGGCTACATGACGCCCGCAATGGTGGTCAAGGCCTACGAACACCAAGCCCGGACGCTGGGGGTGCGGTTTCACCCGACGACGGCTGTCGAGGCGATTCACACGAACGCCGGGCGCGTCTCAGGCGCGCGGACCAGTCAGGGCGAGGTGCGCTGCCGCTTTGTCATCAACGCCGCCGGCGCTCACGCCTATCAAATAGCCCGCCTGGTCGGTCTCGATTTGCCGATCGTTCCCGTGCGGCATGAGTATTTTGTCACCGTCCCCCTTGCCGGCCTCAGCCCGCGGCTGCCCTGCTTTCGCATTCCCGAGCTCACCCTGTATGGGCGGGTCCGCGAACACGGCCTGCTCCTGGGCGGATGGGAGCCACACGCCGTGCGCACCGATCCCAGGACCTACGACCTGCACGGAGCCCCGCCGCCGCTCACAACCGATTGGCAGGTCCTCGCCAGCTTCGAAAAAATGTTCTCGGGCTTCCTGCCAGCGTCAACCAACGCGGAAAAGCGGGTGATTGGAAAGGGCTGGCCGACGTTCACCCCGGACGGCCGGTTCATCATCGGAGAAAGCTGCCGGGTTAAAGGCTTCGTCATGGCTGGAGGCTGCAACGCCCACGGAATCTCCGGCTCAGGAGGCATCGGGCGGTTGTTGGTCGAATCGCTCCTCGAATCCAACCCGTCGGACTACGTGCGAAGCCTCAGCCCGGATCGCTTCACCGAAACACCCTGGTCATGGGCCGAGGCGCAGGTTCTGGCGGCTAGGGTTTACGAAACGTATTACGGCGTTTGACTAGGCAGAGAGCCCGGGCTTTTCCTCACGGGCGCGCCGCCGGCTAAAATAGAGGGCGCTGCCAATCAGACACAGCAGCCCCAAGGCGCACATGAAATAAGTGAACCCCCGGAAGAACCCCAGCCGGGAAACGTCTCGGCGGGCTAGATCGCGGAATAATTGAACCCCCACCGAACCCGTGTAGCCCAGAGCGTCCGAAACATAGATGGCGAAAACGGCGGTGCCGACAAAGCGCGTCGAGGCCAGCAGGCGCTCAAAAAGCACCGAGCCGTAGGGAACATAGGCCAGATACGAACCCAGCCCGGTCAGCGTCATCCACCAGAACCCGTTGATCCACCCCGCATCGAGCAGAAAAGTCCCGATGCCGAGCAGCGCCATCCCCAGTATCATGATGCCGAACGCGCCCAGAAGCCCCCGCCGGTTATCCTTGATGAGATTGAGCAGCGCCAACGCGCCCATCACGCCGAACATTACAAGGGTCTCCGCCTGCGTGATGATCGTGCGGTTCTGCGCATACGGATATCCAAGTCCGTCAAACAGCTCGACCTGATAGTTGTCCCGGAAATCCCGGTAGGCCGTCAGAAATCCGTAGGAGACCGTGAGCAAGACCATCCCAACCAGAAACTGGCGCAGAAACGCAATCCGATCTGCGGATGTCATCGGCTCCCGCTCGCCACGCGCAGCCACGTCAGCTCGATTTGGACGGGGTATCTGGTTCAGCGCCCACACTGAGACCAGGAATAGCGGAAGAAAGTGCAGCCCCGTCACGGCCGGCATCCAGCCGTCGGTCACCGAACTCAAGGCGGTCGCCACCGGAGCGCCGATTATCGGCACGTGCGCCCACCACACAGCAATGTCACCACCAAGAATGGCCCGGCCGAAATCCTTTACCACGCCGCTCGAAACGATGTAGGAACAACTAAGCCCGGCGAGCAGCAGTTCCGACGTGCGTCTTCCCTCCAAATACCAAACAATCAACCCCCAAACCATCCCCAAGGGCAGACCGTTCAGGAATATGGCAACGACCTTGAGCTGGTTTGGCAAGATCCCGTACAATATCAACGCCAGCTCCGCCCAGAAGATCAAGCCCACCAACGTCAGCGCCCGGCGACCAGCCGACACTTCAGAACAGACCTTGATCCCGATGTACTTCGAAACGGTGTAACCAATGATCTGACTGATCACGATGGCCGTCTTCAGCTCCACGGTGGACCCGAGAAATAGCTCGCCTTGAAACTTTGCCGCCGCAAAAGGTTTGCGGAACGCATACATGCAAAAGTACGTCGCGAACGCCGTGACAATCGCGTAGAGGATGAATATCGGAGCGGGAGCTCGCTCGAGATAACGGGTCACCGCCCCGCCGTCGGTCCGCTGACTCATTGAGGGCCTCCGCTCAAAAAAGCAAGCGGACCGGCAACATCACAGGATGAGAACGGCGTTGTCATGGAAGCGGTGACCTGCGCGGGAGGATGGAAGAATTCGCATTCGTCTTCAAGGCCCAAGCGGCCCAAGGCCCAGATGGCAAGCGCGGCGCCCCATCATTCAAACATGATAAGCTCAGCCGCAGAAGACATCTCAGTCCGGCAATGGCAGAAAATCCAATGGATCTCCGGCGGCAAAGGACCTGCCAGCGCTCACATCCAAAAGGCCGTCCGCCGCGGCGAGCGACCCCAGCAGATGGGACGCTTGCCCGCCCGTCGGCCAGGCCCGTCCGGATTCATCCAAGCGCGCACGGATAAAATGTCGCCGATCCCCCCGGTTTTCCAGCCCCTCCCCGGCCAAAACCCGATAACGCACCGGAGCCACCTCCCGTGCGCCCTGCCAGCGCAACAAAGCCGGCCGCACGAGAAGCACGAAGGTCACCAGCGCCGACACCGGATTACCTGGCAGCCCGAACAGCAACTTCCCGTTCCATTCACCGAAGGCGAACGGCTTGCCTGGCTTGATGGCCACGCGCCAAAGATCCACCCGGCCGCCTAACGACTCCAGCGCCGCCTTCACGAAGTCAAATTCTCCGACAGAAACGCCCCCTGTAGTCACAACCGCGTCGTTTTCCTCCCAGGCGGACATTAAGGCAGACTTGGTTCCCGCCAGAGTGTCCGGCACTCGCGGACGCCTCTGGACGAGCGCACCCGCGCGCGTCAGGAGGGGAACTATCATCGGCCGATTGCTCTCGAATATTTGGCCCGGACCGCAACCATCACCTGGCTCCGCCAGTTCGTCGCCGGTGACGAGAACTGCCACCTTGGGGCGTTTCCTCACCGGAAGCATACCGAGCCCAAGCGCGGCAGCCAGCCCCAGGCGCGCCGCGGTCAGCCGGTCCCCAACTTTCAAGACTTCCGTTCCGATTCGCAAATCCTCACCCTGAAATCTCACGTTTTCCCAAGGCTTCACTGCGTCCCGCACCAGAACCGCCCCTGGATGAGCGTCCGGGATCAGAGTGTCCTCCTGCATTACGACGGCATCGCACCCCGCAGGCAAAGGCGCTCCCGTGAATATGCGCACACATGTCCCCGGCTCCACACGTCCCCCGCTGACACTTCCTGCTTGCGAGCAACCCTCGACCTTTAGCATTCGGGGCGCATCCCCGGTCGCACCGCTCACGTCCACCGAACGGACGGCATATCCATCCATCGCCGAGTTGTCAAAAGCAGGTAAATCCCGGCCAGCCGTGATCGTCTGCGCAAGATACCGACCGTGGGCGTCGCAGAGTTCGGCGTCCACCACCGGAAGATCGGACAGCCGGCCCAAAACCTGTTCGAGAGCCTGTTCCAAGGAGACCATGAACCAATGTTGGAGCGTCGAGCAATCGCTGTCCACGCTAAGTCCTTTCTCTGCTTGCGCCGCAACAAACACATTTCTATTTTCGGATCATGCAACGCAAAATGCTTTTCCCCCTCGCTCTGGTGCTCGTCCTCTGTGCCGGCGTCTGGTCGCACGCTCAAGATCCAGTCGCCGCCGCGGCCCGCGAGGAAGCGGCGGATAACTATCGGACGATGGCCGCAAAAGTCAGTCGCTTGGAGGAGGAATTCCACTCCGCTCAATCCCGGTTGGTCAAATTAACCGATGAAATTTACAAACTCAGAGAGGAGTTGGACCGTCAGAAAAGCCGAAACGAATCCGCGGCCACGGCAGAAAAAGTCTCCCGCCTTCAGGACGCAATCAAGCAGGTGGACGACGCCCGTCTGGAAGACAATAAAAAGGTCATGGCCGAAATAGCGAAAATCCAACGCACGACGCTGGAAAAGGTGGAACGCGCGATGAAAAACCTCGGGCCGACCCCCAGTGCCCCGGCGCCCACAAGCGAAGA
>JBGATF010000034.1:0-101304 GCA_044229355.1 Limisphaerales bacterium | reverse complement strand
CCGGCAGCCCTTCGAAGATGTCATACTTGGGCGACGCCGCGTTCCCGGCCACGTCGCTCGCCGTGTTGATCGACGCCCGCCCGTAGATGACGATCCCGCCCCACAGGTTGCGCGCATACAGCGGAATGTCGTTCGGATCGTCGAGGTCATCGGTTTCCGACGTGAAGATGATCGGGCTGTGCGCAGTGCCGTCGGCGAAGATTTTGGCGCCCTGGGTGATGAAGAGCGCGCTGGAGTTGAGGCCCGTGCCGGCCTTGCCGCGCACGACGGTGCCCGGCTCGATGTTGAGCACGCCACCGCTCAGAAGGTAGACGAAGCCGTTCAGGAAATAGGTGTTGGTGCGATACCAGTGGTTCGTCCCGGTCAGATTTCCGGTGATCTGCACCTCATGCGCTGTGTCCCCGAGGAACGGACGGCTGGGCACGAGGCCGACTTGGGCGGCAAAGGTCCAATCCGCGATCCACAGGTCGTTCGCATCGAACGCGCCCTTGTAGGCGACGGGGGTGTAGAAGCCGTCGTTGGGCGCGGTCAGCGCGCTGGTCAACGCCGGGCTGCCCGCCTTCGGGCGCGGATCCAGCTGGAACGCCGGATCATTCGTCCGGCTGATCGACGTCAGCATCGGATCCACAAACGAGTTGTTGTTGGCCGCGTTGGTCAGCACCCACAGGGCGTTGGCATTCTGCCCGTAGGGCGCCGGCACCCCGTTGGCCGCGAAGTTCCAGAAGATATTCTGCTGGAACGTCGCCACTCCATTGGTGAAGTGCACCGCCGCCTTGTCGTCGATGTTCCCGCCCGTGTTGAACTCCGTGAAGATGCTGTTGAACACCCGCGGCGCCGCATACTCCCGCGCGATGAACGCCCGCGCCCCCGTCGTGTTCGTCCCCGCCCCGATGTAGGTCGCGTTGTAGATCTCGAAGTTCCCCACCGGCGACGCGTTCACCGCGATCCCGCTCGGCTCCCCGTTCCACTCCCCGCCGTTGTCCTTCCGGTCCGGCGCCTGGATCGCAAACCAGAACTGGTGATGACCCCGGTGGCCCATGTCGATGTCGTAGTTGTCGTCGTCGCTGAAGATGCTCATCAGATACTTCGTGTTCACCGTCCCCCCGAAGAACTCCACCGAGTCGTCGCCCGCCGCGAAACACTCGATGTTCTCGATCGTCGTGCCCCGGCCCACGCCGCAGAGCGACAGCGAATTGACCTCCTTGTTCGGCAGGATGACCGTCGACGAGTGCCGGATCGAGCAGTAGCGCATCACGCCCGACGAGTCGTTGTCGTCGTTCCCGCCATACCGGTTGATGTACTGGCTGCCCACCTGCGTGTCCGGCAGCCCTTCGAAGATGTCATACTTGGGCGACGCCGCGTTCCCGGCCACGTCGCTCGCCGTGTTGATCGACGCCCGCCCGTAGATGACGATCCCGCCCCACAGGTTGCGCGCATACAGCGGAATGTCGTTCGGATCGAGGAGATCGTCCGTTTCCGTGGTGAAGATGATGGGCTTCGCGCGGGTGCCATTGGCGAAGATTTTGGCGCCCTGGGTGATGAAGAGCGCGCTGGAGTTGAGGCCGGTGCCGGCCTTGCCGCGCACGACGGTGCCCGGCTCGATGGTCAGTGTGCCGGGCGCGAGGACATAGATGAAGCCGTTCAGGACGTAGTCGTTCGTGCTGTACCAGGTGACGTCGCCGGTCAGGTTGGCGGTGACCTGGAGGGTGTCAGCCTGGGCGCGCCCGGCCAGCAGGAGGCCGGCGCACACGACGGCGAGTTTCCAGGCGTTCAGGGATTTCTTGCTCATGTTGGATGTTGGTTAGGTTTAATGAACGACCTCATTCAACCACAGAGACATTACGGTCCGGCCGCGGAAGTGTTTCGATTGGGTGAATTGGAGGCGGAGATGCGAACGAGGGGACGTCCAATCCCTGGAGAGCGCGGTGACTTGTCGCGGCTTTCTCCAGGGCGACCTCTCGCCGCTGCCGTACAACCTTTTGTCGCGTACGCGACAAAAGGTTGTACGGCGTCACGCGAGCGCGCTTCGGCCCGGGAGCCAGGTTTCCCAGGCGAAAAGCGCCGAAAAGTCGGCGCTTTCCAAAGGCTTATGGGACCGCCCGACGTCCAAGGCCGACGTGAGTTGGGGGCGATGACCTGCGACTGCTCCACCTCATCCGTCCCGTCCCGCTCGGCGGGGCGGGACACCTTCTCCCCCGCAGAGCGACGGCGCGCCGAAGCCGCCGCCAGCCGGCTGGCCGCGCGGCGGAGCGCGCCCTACCTAGCCGGGCGCGGCTTGGGGCGGAAGACATCAACGCCCGTGAGTCCAGGGAACTTGAAGCCGCCCAGGCTTGCGGTAGGGAGAGTCTGTCCCACCTGGAAGGCGACGATGGTCGGATAGCCGTCGCGGTGGATGCGCGCCCCGACAGCCGTGTCGCTCTCCAAAAGCTTGAAAGCGTAGTCGGCCGGTGGGCCGGGCGGACGCACGGCGATGACCAGGACGACGTCGAGCTCGGTGGCGGCCTCGTTTGGAGGCGAGAGCTCCATGATCGCTCCGCGGTCATCACCACGGAACACGTTGGTCAACGGTGCCCAGCCACGGAGTTGGCCCTTTCGGCCGGGCGCATGGATGGTGACCGAGGACTGTGGCGTCTCCAGATGCAGATCGTGCCAGACCGGATCGATTCGGGTGGAGGGCGGCACCTGCAGACGCCAGCGCAACGTGGCGGGGCGGGCGGCGACGACGTGATCGTGCACCACCACGAGGTCGGGTTCGACGACGAGATAATCGCGGATGTACTCTTGCAGGCGGCCGCGATATGCCACGCCGGGGTTCACCCGGACAAATGTCCAGCCGGGCCCGGATGACCGGCCGAGGAGCGGCAAACATTCCGGCCCGGTGGAATCCGGCCCCTGCCCATTCACAGTCAGGCCTTGCGGAAGCGGGCGGTTGGCGTCGTTCGCCGCAAACGCCGGGAGGCAAAGCAGGAGCCGGCCGTGAGCCTCCAGCGCGAATTCATTGGGCCGGCTGGCGCCGGAGGTCGTCAAGTTGGTGCAGATGCGGAGCCGGATGGCGTTGTTCGACGTGGCCAGGATGAGCCCGCCGGCGTCCCCGGGCCCGGCCAACTCTCCGACCGCACCACCGTTTGAAGATGCGAATGCGAGGGCACCCGGCCCCGCCAGCGCGGCGATGATGACGGCGGCGACGGAGCGGATCGAGCGAAGGCGCTTAAAAGTCATAGGTGAGTGAGAGGCCGAAGCCGCGGCCCTTGTGATAGCTGGAGTAGATGAGGTTCCCGCTCTTTCCGTAGGTGCGTTCGATCTTCGGGTCGAGGATGTTCTTGGCCCCAAATTTCAGCGTGGTATGCCGCCCGAGCTTTTGCGAAATGATGAAGTCGAGGACGGGCGCGGGCTGTTCGTAGACATCAGCCGTGTTCAAGCGGGTGATGGCGATGCGGGGGCCGGACACATTGAAGATGAGGGACGCGCTGGTGCCGATCCTCGGATTGTTGTAGTTGAGGTCGAAATTGAAGATGTAGGGGGACTGGTCGTAGAGCGAACGCGTGTCGGCCACGTTGGGGAAGAAGTTCCGTTTGCTGGCGAGATCGGACTTGGTCAATTGCACTTCCGACTGCACGAGCGAGAGGTTGCCGCCGAGGCTGAAATCCTCGAACGGGTAGCCCAGGAAGCTCAGGTTCTTCCGCGCCTCGAATTCCACCCCGTAGAGCTTGGCGTCGTTGTTGCGGTAGGTGATGACATCGCCCTCCTGCTTGAGGTTGCCGCGCTCGATGGCGTCCTTGATGTCCTTGTAGAAGACGCTCACGCCAAAAAGCTCGCCGGGACGCGGGTACCACTCGAGGCGGAGATCGTAGTTGTCGACGGCGCTCATCCGGAGGTTGGGGTTGCCTTCGACGAAATCGCTGATGATCGGGTCGTAGCTGTAGTAGGCGGCGAGTTCGCGCACGCTGGGGCGGGCGACGGTTTTGCTGAAATGGACGCGCGCCGTGAGGTTGGAGCGGAGGTTGTAAATGAGACCGAGGGCCGGGAGCACATCGGTCTGCAGGAGGTGGGTGTCGTTCGTCTTTTTGGACGTGACGCTGCTGTCGAGGTAACTCACCGAGTGGACGAACATGTCGGTCTTCTCCGCGCGGGCGCCACCGACCAGGCGGAGCTTGGGCGTGAGCGGCATGTCGAGCATGAGGTAGCCGGCGCGGATGTCGCGGGTTCCGTTGTAGAACGCGTCAAAGATCTGCACGTAGTCGCCCCAATTAAACGTCAGGCTGCGCGGGACGCCGCGGACGAAATTCGTGCGGATCGAGATCAGCCCGAGTTCATTGAGCTGCAGGTAGCGGTTGGGATCGTTGTCGTAGCCGCCGTGGCCCGAGTAATAGAACTGGCGCTCGACGAACGTGCGTTCCGAGTGGCTGTCGAACAGGCCGAACTTGAATTGGCTTTCGTCGAGGTCCCAGTTTCGAAAGGGCAGGCTCCAATCCAGCTTCACGTTCCGGTTCTGCTCCTCGAGATTGCGGAAGTAGCGCGTCGGTTTGCTGGGGGACGGCACGCCGTTGGCGCCCGAGACCGCGCCCCCGCCGGTGTCGATGTCGTTAAAAAACCGGGCGTCGGGCTCGTCCTGCGTCGTTTCCGTCAATGCCACCAGCCAGTTGAACTGCAGGCCGGCGAGGTCGGCGAACCGATGATCCCCCTTCATCTGAAACGTATTCAGATTCCGCTCGGTGTAATACAGGTTGAACTTGCGAAAGGTCGCCGCCTGATCGGTGAGCTCAAAGCCGTGATCCTGCACGCGCGAATCGTCGGTTCCATTCTGGTTGTAGAAAAAGGTGAACCCCAACTCCTGATCTTCAAACGGCTTGTAGGCCAGATTCACCATCGTGGACCAATTGACCACGCTGAGCGCCCGCGTGTCCTGGTAGCTGTTCTTCAGTTCCGTGCCGTTCTGGTACCGGCGCGAGAGGCCGTTCTCGTAAAAGCTGAAGTCGTGCTTGTAGCTGGCGCTGGCGAAATAGCCCAGCGGCTGGCCGAACAAAAATGACGAGCCGCCTCCGGCCAGGGAAAAGCTGTGGTTGAGCGGCGAGGTCTCCCGCCGGGGCGCGAACTGGGTCACGCCCAGCGCGCGCGAGACCTTGTCGACCAGGGTCACGTTGCTCAGGCTTTGGAAATAGGTCGCGCTCCCGATCGTGCCGCTGGCGATCGGCGCGTCCGGGAATTTCGCGCCGAGCGGCGCCAGGGAATTGATCTCGCGGGGCAGCGCCCGCGACCCATCGTCCATGCCCGCCCAGTCCGTGCCGCCCCCATAGTAGGTGAGGAATCGACGGTTCAGGCTGGCCTGGGTGTTGTACTCGCTCCCGAGCGACAACGAGACGAATGGCTTTTCGGGAAAGGCCTTGGTGAAGACGTCGATGCTGCCGCCCGTGGCGGATCCGGGCTGATCCGGCGTGTAGGTCTTGGCCACGACGATGCGGTCAATGACCTGGGCGGGGAACAGGTCGAGCGGCGCCGACTGTCGATAGGGATCGGCTGACGGGAGGTTGGCGCCGTTGAGGGTGGTGCTGACGTAACGATCGTTCAGTCCGCGGATGACGGCGAATTTGCCATCGACGATGGTGGCGCCGGCGACCTTGTTGACGACCGCGCCGGCGTCGCCGGCGCCCGCGCGGGAAATTTGTTCGGAGCCGATCGCCTCGATCGAGGCCGCGGCCTTGGCGCGCTCGACGAGGAGCTGTTTGATCGAGCTGCCGGACGGGGCGGACGCGAAGAGGCGCGGCGGCGGTCGGACCGCGGGCGGAGCGGCCACCTGCTGGGCTTTGTTGGTGCCGGAGCTGCGCTCGCCGCGAGTCCGGGAATCCCGCCGTTCGTCGATGACAAAGCCGCTGTCGGCCGCGGGCGGGGCATCGGTTGCGCGGCGTCCCCCGCCTCCGGCGGGCGGCGGTGCGGCCGAGGCGACGGGCTTGGGGCCGCTGCGCGCGGCCGGCACGTTGGCCGCCTTCACGGGCTGCGACTGTTTCTTGGTGTCGCGGATCGCCTCGAGCCCGTATTTCAACAGCTCCTTGCCCATCTTCGTCTGGGTCAGGACGACGAGGATGGCGCCGAAGGCGACGAGGTGGACGACGAGCGAGATGAGGGCTCCGGTTCGGTCCTTCTTTTGAACCCTGGGCTGGCGTTCCGGCGAGGGCATGGGGCGTCTGGGACTGGCGTGGGCGGTGGATTACAAAGCGGGCGGCAGGGTGGGCGGCCAGGTCAGGAAGATGGTGGCAGGTCCTCCGGTCAATTCGCCTTGGCCATCGCTTCCGTGGCCAGCCCGAATTTGGCGACGTTGGCGGAGATGAGCACGTCGAGCACATTGACGAGCGATTGCACGGCCAGTCCGGCGTCGGCGCGCACGACCACGTTGAGATCCGGGTCCTGTTTGCGAAACTCGACCAGCGTGTCCAACAGCTGCTGCTCGGTCATCTCGGTGTTGTTCAGCGAGATCTTGCCCTGGCCGTTGATCTGCACGAACTGCGTCTTGCGCGCCGCGTCCTTGGGGTTCGCGCCCGCGCTGGGCAGCGTGATGTCCATGTCATTGACCGGCGGCGCCGTGGTCAGAATGAAAATCACCAGCAACACGAAGCAGAGGTCGAGCAGCGGCGTGATGTTGAGCTCGTTCAGCTCGTGGTGCTTGTTCTTGGAATATTTCTTCATGCGCGAACGGCGGGGCTGGGAGTTGACCTTGGGGCGGCTAGCCCACGGCGGGGCGGCTCTCCTCCTCGCGGAGTTTCTTCAGCGCGTCCGCGATCTCCTCGGAGACGGGGCGGTTGTCGACGTAGGTGTGCTCGATGGTGTTGGCGAGCTCGGTGCCGAAGTTGTCGAGCTGCTGGGTGATGGCCCGGATGGTGGTGACCATGTAGTTGTAGGCGAACATGGCCGGGATGGCGACGAAGAGGCCGGCCACGGTGGCGATGAGGGCGCCGGCGACGCCAGGCGCCATCGCGGTGAGGCTGGCGGCCTGCTTGATGGCGATGCCGGAAAACGTCTCCATCACGCCCCAGACGGTGCCTAACAATCCGATGAACGGCCCGCCGGCGACGGCGGTGGTGAGAATGATCATGCCCTTCTCGAGCGAGATGGACTGGGCGCTGACGCTCCGTTCCAGGGCCACGACCACGGAGTCATAGGAGCCCTGGCTGACGCGGGTTTTTCCCTTGATGGTGACCGGGTTGTTCTTCAGGTGATAGGCGAGCTCCTCGGCGCCGACGTAGTACACCTCATAGGCGGGCGAGCCGTTGTACTCGTCGTTCTTGTTGAAGATCTCCATCGGGTCGCGGGTGGCGCGATAAGCCTCGAAGAACTTTTTTGACATCTTGCTCGCCTTGTAGAGCTGGACCGCCTTGTTGAAGATGACGGTCCAGCTGACGAGCGAGACGACGACGAGCAAGCCGATCGTGATCTTGCCCTCGACCGTGGCCTTCTCCAACGCGAAGCTGAGCGCATTGGCCAACAATGGTGTGAATGGGATGGCTTCCATAAAGCGGGTGCAGTTGCCTTAAAAAAAGAGGGCGTGATTCGTTCGTTGCGATTTCGACATGTAATGCGAGACATGGGCAGGCTAAGCCCGGCCAATGGCGGAACGATGTCGGGCTCGTTACTTTCCCGTCACGAAAGCCGGCGACGTGCTGCGGGGTTTGCGCCACTCCATGGGCGCCATGCCGAAGCGTTTCCGGAACGCCACGCTGAAGGCGCGGGCCCCGCGAAAGCCGGCCGCGCGCGCGATGGATTCCAGCGGGCAGTTGGTCTCCGCGAGGGCCTGGCGGGCGCGCCGCAGCCGGATAAGTTCCTGATGCTCGCGGACGGACTCGCCGAGAAGCTGCCGGAAGGAGCGGTTGATTTGCACCAGGCTCACGTGGCAGCGGCCGGCCAGATCGCGCGGCGTCAGGCGGAGGAACTCGTCCTCGGGCATCTCGTTCAACAACCGCCGAAGCTTCAGGCGCGCGGGCAGGAAGGGACGCGCCAGCGGAACTGTGGCCTGCAACTCCACGGAAAGCAGCCGGGCCACGATGCGGAGCAGCTCGGTCCGGCAAAGCAGGCCGGCCAAAATGCCGGGCGCGGCCACGAGGTCTTTCCAGATGGCCGCGCCCTCCGCGCCGGCCGGGTAGCACCGGACCGCGCGATCGGGCTGCATCGCGAGGCGCTCAAAGGTCTCGTGCTCGGCCGGGGTGAGGAGGCCGCCGGCCAGTTCGGGCGAGAATCGAAAGTAATGCAGCGTCACCGGCCCGAGCTGGCTGGCGCGGAAGTAACCGACGCGCAGCGGCGACAGCACGAGGACCTCGCCCGGCCCGACTTCGCGCGCGTCGCCCTCCCCCAGCCAATAGCCCCGGCTGCGATCCACGCGGACGAAGCACCATCCCGCAGGGTCCGGGGTCCACTCCGTCGCCGGCGGTAAATCCGCGCTGTCCAAACTGAGATGAGGGCCGCACTTCACGCGCCCACCACGCTGCCAGCGGCGTGTTACACCTCCATGTCAAGGGCGCGACGAGCGCGTCACGAGTTTGTTAATATTGTTAGGCGCCGCCCCAAACCGCCGCCCCGCCGCCCCGCCCCGTTCGTCACGGGAAAGTCACTTTCCCGCCATTTGTTTGCCACCGAGGGATGTGAACCTGTCATCGAATAAAAATTCAAAGACTCAAGAAAGACTCAAGAAAGACTCAACACCGATCCGCTGAACATCAGCCGCCTCCCGCATGAAACTTCGAACCTTTTTCCGCCGGACGTTCACCCTGGGCCTCCTCCTCGCCGCGCCGATGACCGGTCTCGCCGGGTCGTCCTCCGTCATCACCGTCAAAGGCTCCGACACCATGGTCATTCTCGCCCAGAAATGGGCGGAGGTGTACATGGGCAAAAACCCGGAAGTCAAAATCCAGGTCACCGGCGGCGGGTCCGGCACCGGCATTGCCGCGCTGCAAAATCAAGCCACGGATCTGTGCAACGCCTCCCGGTCGATGCGGGCCAGCGAGATCGCCGAGTGCATAAAAACCTTCGGGCGCCGGCCCACGGAGTATCCCGTCGCCCTCGACGGCCTCAGCGTTTACGTCAACGAGAACAACCCGATCAAGGATCTCACCATCGACCAGCTCCGCCTCATCTTCACCGGCCGGATCAAAAACTGGAAACAGGTGGGCGGGGAGGACGCCCGCATCACGCTCTACAGCCGCGAGAACAGCTCCGGCACCTACGAGTTCTTCAAGGAACACATCCTCGATGGAGCCGACTTTTCGTCCAAGGCCCAGACCATGCCGGGCACCGCGGCCGTGATGGAGGCGGTGGCGAAGGACAAGACCGGCATCGGCTATGGCGGCGCCGCCTACGGCAAGGGGGCCAAACACCTGGCCGTCCGCAAGGACGACAACAGCCCGGCCATTGAGCCCACCGAGACGACCGTCGTCAGCGGCGATTACCCCATCTGGCGGCGCCTCTACATCTACGTCAACCCGGCCCTCGACAAGGGCGAGGTTGCCGCCTACCTGAACTGGATGCGCTCCGATGACGGCCAGAAGGTCGTGAAGGACGTGGGCTACTTCCCGCTGCCGGGCCAATACCGGCAGAAATGACGCCGGGAGATGCCCGGGAGCGGGCGGTCCCCTCCGCCAGGGAAACCCAGGAACGCCCGCCCGCCTCCGGCCCGGCCATCCCCGCTGACACTGCCAACCGAACCCATATGCCCGAGAAGAGCATTCCAACCCGGCCCACGGGCGACTGGGCATCTCTGCGTCGCACCCGCCGGGCCCGCCCGCTGGAGTGGCTGGCGGAACAGGGGATCTTCGCCGTGTCGCTTTCGGCGATCCTGATGATCCTTCTCATTTTCCTCTTTATCGCCCGGGAAGCGCTCCCCGTCGTCCTCGGGCACACGAACAGCGCCCGGGTCCGACAGGTCATCCCCCCATCAAAGCTGGGCCAGCTCTCCCCCGCCGAGCTGGCGGACTACCTGGATCTGAAGCCCGCCGAGTTGGCCAAGCTGGATCGCGAGGCGGTCCGGCTGCTGATGGAGGTCAAGGCCGAGGCCGCCGCCGAGGCGCCCAAGGACAAGGACGCAGGCGTCAACACCACCACCTGGTCCATGATGCTGAAGCCGTATCAGTGGGCCGGTTATGAACATCCGGACTACATCTGGCAGCCGATTTCCGCGGTGCACAAATACAACATTGTGCCGCTCTTCATTGGCACGCTCAAGACCACTGGCATCGCCCTGCTCTTCGCGGTGCCCCTGGCGCTCGCGGCGGCGCTCTACGTTTCCCAGCTCGCGCCCGCGGCACTCAAGGAGTGGCTGAAGCCCGGGATTGAACTCCTGTCGGGCGTGCCGTCCGTCGTCCTCGGATTCTTCGGGCTGATCGTGATGGCTTCGGTCTTCCAGAATCTTTTCGGTTACGAATCGCGCCTGAACGCCTTCGTCGCCGGCCTGGCGCTCGGCCTCGCGGTCATCCCGGTGGTCTTCTCCATCGCCGAGGACGCCCTCACCAGCGTGCCCCGGACCTACACGCAGGCGGCGCTTGCCCTCGGCGCGTCCCGCTGGCACGCCGCCTGGCGCATCGTGCTGCCGGCCGCCCTGCCGGGGGTCTTCGCGGCGGTGGTCCTTGGCTTCGGACGCGCCATCGGCGAGACGATGGTTGTTCTCATGGCCAGCGGCAACGCCTCGATTGTTTCGTGGAACATCTTCGACTCCACGCGCACGATGACGGCCACGATCGCGGCCGAGCTGGCCGAGGCCGTCTTTGGCGGGCACCACTATCGCATCCTGTTCCTGATTGGCGGGCTGCTGTTCGTGGTTGCCTTCCTCGCCAACCTCGCCGCCGACGTGGTCATCCACCGGCTGAAAGCCCGCCTGGAGGGCAAGGCATGAGCGTCTCCACCCCGCCGTCTCCGGCGCCCGGCTTCCACACCCAGCTGCGGCGCCGCCACCGCTGGAAAAACCTGGTCACCGACGCGCGCCAGCTCCCCTGGAGCTTTCAGCGCACCGACCCCCAGTTCGGCTCGCGCTGCTGGGCCGGCCTGACCGGCGCCGCCACCGGCGTCATTCTCGCCCTGCTCGCCGTGCTGCTCGGCACCATCGTCTGGCACGGCGCCCCCGGGCTGTCCTGGCACTTCATCACGTCGGGCACCGCCACCGACATGTTCGACGTCGCCAAAGCGGGCGTCCTCCCGATGATCGTCGGCACCGCCGCCCGCGTCGTCCTCATGACGTTGTTCGTCATCCCCGTCGGCGTCATCACCGCCGTCTACCTGACCGAATACGCGCACCACGCCTCGTGGCTGACCCGCTTCATTCGCGCCGCTGTCAACAATCTTGCCGGCGTGCCCTCGATTGTCTTCGGCCTGTTCGGCCTGGGGTTCTTCATCAACTTTCTCGGGGGCAGCCTGGATGCCGTGCTCCGACCCGGCGCCGCCGAACCCCTTTGGGGCCAGCCCGCGATTCTTTGGGCGTCGCTCACGCTCGCGGTCATGACGCTCCCCGTCGTCATCGTGGCGACCGAGGAATCGCTCAAGGCGATTCCGCCCGGCCTGCGGGAAGGCAGCCTCGCCCTCGGTGCCACCAGGCTGCAAACCATCCTGCGGGTGGTCCTGCCTCAGGCCCTGCCCGGCATCCTGACCGGCGGCATCCTCGCGGTCAGTCGCGCGGCCGGCGAGGTGGCCCCCATCCTCTTCACCGGCGCCGCCTATTACATGGCCACGTTGCCCAAGGCCCTGACCGATCAATTCATGGACCTGGGCTATCACGTTTTCATCCTGTCCACACAATCGCCCAACGTGGAGAAAACGCGCCCCATCCTGTTCACCACCGTCCTGGTCCTCCTGCTGCTGACCTTCACCCTGAATTTTCTCGCCGTCCTGATTCGGGCCCGCATCCGGCGACAGATGCGCGCGGTCCACTGACGGGGCCCACAGACTCCTCCCATCCCTCACGCCTCATGAGCTCCGGATCCACCTCCCTCGACCTCAAAACCATCGTGCCCCACGCGGCCCCGGACGACGGCACGTCCGGCTCGCCCCTGGTCGAAATTGAAAACCTGAGCCTTTCCTACGGGCCCGCCCGCGCTCTGAAGGACATCACCCTCGCCGTGCGCGAGCGTCGCGTGACGGCGTTCATCGGGCCCAGCGGCTGCGGCAAGTCCACCCTCCTTCGCTGCATCAACCGCATGAACGACCTGATCGACAGCGTCCGCATCGAAGGCAGCATCCGCATCGGCGGGGCCGACATCTACGCCCGCGACGTGGACTGCATCGAGCTGCGCAAGCGGGTCGGCATGGTCTTCCAGAAATCCAACCCGTTCCCGAAGTCCATCTACGAAAACGTCGCCTACGCCCTCCGGCTCCAGGGCCGGACCGCCCGGACCGAGCTCGATGACATCATCGAAAACAGCCTGCGCGGCGCCGCCCTGTGGGACGAGGTCAAGGACCGGCTGCACGAAAGCGCCCTGACCCTCTCCGGCGGACAGCAGCAACGCCTGTGCATCGCCCGCGCCATCGCCATCGAGCCGGAGATCATCCTGATGGACGAGCCCGCGTCCGCGCTCGACCCCGTGGCCACCGCCAAGGTGGAGGACCTCATCACCGACCTCAAGCGGGAGTTCACCATCATCATTGTCACCCACAACATGCAGCAGGCCGCCCGCATCTCCGACGAGACCGCGTTCTTTTACCTCGGCGAACTCGTCGAGTTCGCGTCCACCATGAAGATCTTCACCAATCCTGCCCACAAGCGAACCGAGGACTATGTGACGGGCCGCTTCGGCTGAACGCTCGACGTCGCGCGACCGGGGCCGGCGTGGGCCATTCCCGGGCCGACCATCCCTGCACCATTGACCCAGAATTACTCATGACCCCGATCAACCGCGGCAACGTCCACCATTTCGACGAGGAGCTGGCCGTGCTGAAAGACAAGCTCATCACCATGGGCGGACTGGCCGAGGCCGCCGTCCGCCGTTCGCTCAAAGCGTTGCTCGAGCGGGACGACGCCAATGCGCGCCACGCCCGGGAGCAGGACGAACTGCTCGATCAGCTCGAAGTGGAGATCGATGAACTGGCCATCGCGCTGCTCGCCAAGGCGCCTCTCGCCAGCGATCTGCGGCTCGTCACCGTCGCCATGAAGATCTCCCGCGACCTGGAGCGGGTCGGCGATGAGGCCACCACCATCGCCCGGCGGGCGCTCGAGCTCAACGTCCTGCCTCCGGTCAACCGCAGCGCGGAGATCGTGCAGATGTCCGACCTCGCTCTGGCCATGCTCAAGGATGCCCTCGACACGTTCGTCCGGGGCAACCCCGCGGCGGCCCGCTCCATCATTCCCCGCGACCGCGAGGTCGACCGGCTGAACAAACAGGTGCACCGCGATCTCACCGCGCTCATGGTGGCCCAGCCCGAAACCATCACCCGCGCCCTCGCGCTGATGATCGTGTCCAAGGCGCTGGAGCGCATCGCCGACCACGCCAAGAACGTGGCCGAAGAGGTGGTCTACCTCTACGAAGGGCACGATATCCGCCATCAACCGCCCAACGGCCCCGCCCACCCATGAACCCCAAACGGCTTGTTTCCTCCGCCGCCGCCCCCGCCCGCCCGGCCCCGTCCGCACCAAACAAGCAAAAGGTGCTCGTGGTGGACGATGAGCCCGATGCCGTCGAGTTGATCAAGACCGTCCTCGGCGAAGCCGGCTATTTTGTGGCGACCGCGGAAGACGGCAGCGAGGCCCTGCGCAAGGCGCGTGAGCTCAATCCGGACGTCATTCTCCTCGACATCATGCTGCCCGAGATCGACGGCCTCGAGGTCTGCAAGATCCTCCGCCACGATCCCGACACGGGCAACGTGCCCATCATCATGCTGACCGCCCGGGCCAACGAGTTTGACCGCATCCTCGGCCTCGAGCTGGGCGCCGACGATTATGTCACCAAGCCGTTCAGCCCCCGCGAGCTCGTCCTGCGGGTCAAGGCCCTGCTCCGCCGCGGCAAATCGAGCGAGAACCCGTCCGAGCAGTTCCGCGTCGGGTCGCTGGTCATCGACATTCCCCGCCACGCCGTGCGCGTCGAGGATCAGCCCGTCGAGCTGACCGTGACCGAATTCGAACTGCTGACCACGCTCGTGCAGCGGCGCGGGCGCGTGCTCAGCCGCGAGCTGCTCCTGCGGGACGTCTGGGACAACGACACCGGCATCGACAGCCGGACGGTCGACACCCACATGCGCCGCCTGCGCGAGAAGCTCGGCCCGGCCGCCCGCCATCTCGACACCGTCCGCGGCGTCGGCTACCGCTTCGTCGAGGACTGAGGCGCAAAGTGGTGACCAGGTCGGCGCGCGCCAAATCCTGGCGGCAGGTCCCTGGGAAGCTTCTTGTTCCTTACGGACCTGCTCACGGGCGATGAACGCGAGCATCGCAGGTAGGGCTGGCGCTCCGCCGCCAGCCGGAGGTCCGCACAGGCGGCGCGCTGCGAAGAGCGCGCCCTACCCTTCGGTTCATGGGGAAAGACGCGACCTCCCGTAGCGGATGCGCGTCGGGGCCGCGAACCTCACCCGTGATTTTGGATTGCCGAGTGCGGCCGTCCAAAATCGTAAGCCAGAAATCCGGGAGGAACTACGGCCGTTCCAGCCAGAGGATGCCGCGCCGAAAATCGAACGTCGTCCGGAATTGCTGCAGCCAGCCTGAGCCCAGCAGGTCGTACGGCGACCACGACGCCGTGAGGCAGCGGGTTGCCGTAAAGCTCCGGCCGCCCAGTTCCACCGAATCGATTGTGAAAGCGATCTCCATCAGGTCTCCACCCACGCCGCGCATCGTGCCTGGACGCCCGCGCTGCACAGCTTCCCGCAAGCCGGCGGCCTGGATGGTGGCCGAGGTCAGGACAAAATCCGCGGCCGCGCCCGTGTCGATGACAAACTGGGTTTGGTGGCCGTTGGGGAAGCGGGCGGCGACGCGGAGACCGCCATTGGTGAACACCATCGGCAATTGCAGGAAGTCGACGACGCCGGCCGACGGCGGTTGAAAGACGGCGCGCGGTGCGATGGTGAGCTGCCGGTGCGGATAGTCGAGGGTCACGTAGGCCGAACCGGCCAGCACGGGCTGCAACCCGAGCAGGCTTTGCGAAGCCGGCGACGTACGATCGGTCGTGGGCTCTTCGAGCCGGACCAGCACACCGAGATTCGTCACCGCGAGCGCGCCGATTCCGAACTGGTCGATCAGGGCCAGACAGGCAAGCTCTGCGCCGGTCAAACCCGAGACCCGCTGGGCAGGTTGTTCGTTGGTCGTGACCGTTCGGACGCCGCCGTCCACCCCGGCCCGGGCGCCAAGCAGCGTAAACGGAGAGCCGGTGTCGACCACCATCGGAGCCGTCGCCCGGCCGTTCAGCCGTGTCTCAATCACTGGAATGGTCCGATCGAACTGCAGCGGCACAGTGGCCGCCTCGCCGGCCAGATAGTACCCTGTCGGCGGCGGGCGCCAAAAGGTGCGGCCGCCCACCGATTCGCGGCGAAAACCGAGCGCGGCCGGGGATTGAGACCTGGCCATCAACTGGGACTCAATCCTGGGCGGCACCGGGCGGGCCGATGTCGGCCTGGACGTGGCGCAGCCGGTGAGGATTCCCCCAAGAGCCAGCGCGAACAATCCACCCAGCAGCGTGATGACGGTGGCTCGTCCATCTCGAACTGGTCGGCTCGCGCCGCGGGTTTTCAACCCGCCGCGGCTGAAGTCAACCGCACGGATCGAAGGTCCCCATGCGGGCCGCTGATTCGGGCGCCGGCAGGCTGAAAGCCCGCGCTCCGATCCTGGCGCATGACGTTTCACCAGCGGCCGGGAAATGCGCCGGGCGGCGGCCGTTCCTTCCTGATTCATGGATGTCTATTAAGGGACCGCAGAACACCGGTCAACGCCGAGTTGCCGGCGAGCAGGGAGCCGACATTTCCGCTTCCCCACACTCCGTCGTTTTCAGCGGGGGCTCGGTTGGTGTAGCGTCTCTGGCGTGTCCGACAATTTGCCAGCGTGGGCTCGGCCGCGGTATGTGCCTGGTGGTTCGAATGCCGTTCTCCTTTATGGGTTGTACGGAAAGTTCGATGTGCAGCCGCGTTCGATCCTGCCCGAGGATTACCGCACAGCGGGGCTGCCGCCCGAGTTCGAAGTGCGCCGGGTCCAGGGCGGGGACGACCGCCGGCTGCCGTTTACGAATGGCGATTTGGCCAAGGTGTTGCGCGAGGACCACGCCGAGCTGATGGAACACGCGGCGCGGGCGCCGGAGTGCCTGGTCCTGAAGGCCGAGTTCCCGGATCCTTCGGATTTGAATTACCTGCGGGACACGGTGGGCATGATCGCGTGGTTCTTCGATCAGGGCGCCGTCGCCGCCATCGATCCCCAGCGGCTCAAGGTCTACGGGCCGGTGGAATGGTGGGAAGAAGTCTTCGCCCCCAAGCCACCCAAGCTGACGTCCCATGTGGTGATCATCTCCAGCCGCGAGGCCTCCGGCAGCCGCTGGCTGCACACGCGGGGCATGCGCAAGTTTGGACGGCCTGACATCAGCATTCACGAAGTGCCGTCGGGCCAGGAGCACGGCGCCATCGAACTGGTCAACCGCCTCATCGTCCTCCAAGCCGAAGGCGGCCGCGTCCCGGAGGGTCAGTCCATCCAGATGCGCTCGTTGCCGCCCGGCTTGACCTGCCATCATCGGGGCAGCGTCGACGATCCGGATTTCAACAATGTCCACGTGGAGATCGTGCGCACCCGGGACTATTCATTCTGACGCCGAGACGCCATGACCAAGACCGGGCACCTGCATGGGAATGAGACGACGCCGGCCCGACGGCCGAGCCGGCGTGAGTTTCTCGAGCGGTTGGGTGGCGGGTTCGGCTGGGTGGCGTGCGGGGCGCTGGCTGCGCTGGCCGATGCGCGGGCTGGCGCGGCGGGTCCGGGCGGGACGGCCCCGGATCCACTGAACCCATTCGCCCCGCGGCCGCCGGCGCGGGCACCGCGGGCGCGCTCGGTCATATTTTTGTTCATGGTGGGCGGGCCGTCGCACGTGGACACGTTCGACTACAAGCCGACGCTGCAAAAACTAAACGGGCGGCCGGTGCCCGATGCCATCCGCCGGGCCGTCGCGGCCTCGCGCCACGCCAATGTTTTTCACGGGTGCAAGGATGAGCTGATGGCCAGTCCTTATTCCTGGCGGCCCTACGGCCAGAGCGGCCTCTGGGTCAGCGAGCTCTACGCGCGGACCGCGGCGCGCGCCGATGATCTTTGCGTGATTCACTCGGTGCAGGCGGATTCGAACAATCACGGCCCGGCCAGCTACCAGTTGCACACGGGCGACATCCGGGCGGGCAAGGCCAGCCTCGGCTCCTGGGTCACCTACGGGCTGGGCTCGGAGAATCAGGATCTGCCGGGTTACGTGGTTCTGTTCGATGCCGGGCCGCTGGGTGGCGCGGCCAATTACTCGAACGGCTTTCTGCCGCCCGCGTTCCAGCCCACCCGCCTGCGCGACCAGGGCACGCCGGTGCTCGACCTCGTTCCGCCACCGTCCCTGGCCGACAGCCAGCGGGCGTCATTGGATCTCATCCGCGATTTGAACCTCCGACACCGCGCCAGCCGCCCCGGTCAGGCCGAGCTCGACGCCCGCATCGCGAGCTACGAGCTCGCGTATCGCATGCAATCCGCCGCTCTCGACGTGGGCGATTTTGCCGGCGAGCCCGGCTACATCCACCAGGCGTACGGTCTGGATCACGCCGATCGACGCACGCGCAACTTCGGCCGCAAATGTCTGCTCGCCCGGCGCCTGGTCGAACGCGGCGTGCGCTTCGTCCAGCTCTATGACATGCCGGACAAGGACGGCTGGGACGCCCACGCCCGGCTGGAGGCCAATCACACGCCCCGCGCCCGGTGGACCGACCTGTCGATCGCGGCGTTGCTCGGCGATCTGCGGCAACGCGGCCTGCTCGATTCCACAATCGTCATCTGGGCCAGCGAATTCGGGCGCACACCCATGATGCAGGGCGACCAGGGCCGGCAGCACAACGCCGCCGGCTTTACCATCTGGATGGCCGGCGGAGGCGTGCAACCGGGCCGCATCGGGGCCACCGACGAAATCGGCCTCGCCGCGGTCGAAAGCCCGGTGCAGATCCGGGATCTGCACGCCACCATCCTGACGGCCCTGGGCCTGGACTACGAGTCGCTCAGCTTTGAGGTCAGCGGACGCCAGGAACGCCTCACGGGCGTCGCCGGCGGCGCCAAACCAATTCACGGCGTGCTGACTTGACCTGCTACCGCCCCGTTCCAAATTCCAATTTTAAAAATTTCAAGCTCCCCCCCGGCGCTCGTCGTCCACGGCAGCGCCTCACGCTTTCCCGCCACCCGTCGCGCTCAACGGCGCACCAGAAACTGCACCTCCAGGTTTCGCTGCAGGCGGTCCCGCTGTTGTCGGATGATCTCGATCTGCGGCGTGTCTGGCAGCAACGCGTTAGCCAGGTAAACGCTCGCCACCGGCTGATGGCGGTTGCGAACTGCCACTCGATGCGGTCCGGCCCGCAACGCCGGCACCTTCGTCGTCAACCGAATCCGAACATTGCCGGCCCCGGACCGAATCTCCTCAGGCGGCGGCATGGTCACGTCATCGACGGTCAACCCCAGGCGGCGGCCATCGAGGCGCAATTGAATCGCGGCCCGGACCAAATCGCCGTAAGCGTCGGCTTCGACGCCCGACACCTGACCGTTCCGGTCGAGATCGATCCGGGACAAAAAGGCGTCGGCGGTTTGGATGCCGGGCGTGAGATCCAATTCCAAGGTGAAGCGGTCCGGTGTCAGATCCAGGCGGGCCGCCTGGAGACATTCGTCGAGACGGTGGGCCGAGGCGGATGGGAGAAGTGCGAAGATCAACGCCAGCGGGCCGAAGATGTAGATGTGTCGGGCGGACCTCACGGCTTGCGATCGCGCTTCCCGTATTCGTTCGTCGGGTCGCGGTAAATTGTATGGATGTGCTGAGTCGGGTCGCCGCCGAGAGTTTGCGGAGCGTATTCGATGAACACCGCCGGCCCCTGAATGCGAAAGTAGGCGGCGCTGCCTTGCGTGGTCGGTCCGCTCCACGCAAACCGCGTCTCGTTCAGGCCGGCCTGGACCTCCGCCATTTTTGGCGCCGCGGCGTCATCCCCAACGATGCCGACCCATTCACGGATCAGATCGAGCAAAAGCTGCTTTTGATGCGCGTTAAAGGTGCTGGCCGAAACGCCTTCGGGAGCGATCATCCGTCCGTCGTGGCCCGGTCCAAGCACGAGGTCCCGAAACTTGGCGCCGAGAATCGCGTGCTGGCGTTCCGCCGCACCCAAATTGTTGATCAATTCGAACGCGAGATCATTTTCCCGTCCGAGCGGACGGATGGTCTTTCCCTGCAGCTCGAATCGGGCCGGTTGCGCGGCGGTATGGCTGGGCGCCAGCGTGCCGCGACGGCCCGCCAGCGTGAGGTTGAGCGCCAGATGATGCCCGCCAAACTGGATGGACCAGGGTTCCGTCGCGGAGGGTTTGCCCAGGAACGACAGGTAATATTCATCACGGCCGAAGATGATATTGCCGGCGGGTTTGGGCAGGACCTGGTCGCCTTCCATGATCCCCCACACTTTCTCGTAACCCGACTTGCTCAGGGTGGCGGCGAGCAGCGCCAGGGCGGCGGCGCGTTGGGCCGGGGTCAGCTCGCCGAGGCGCAGGCCTTTGCGTTGGTAGATGCCCGTCGGCAGGTTGGACCAATTTTTACGCTGGGCCTCGTCATCGAACGCAAACTGCACGCGGGCCCGCTGACGGTCGTCCAGCGTGGCGATAAAGGCGTCTGCCGCCCGCGCGGCCGCGGCGGCGAGCGGGCCCGGTCCGGCCGGCCGGCTCTCCGCGGACGACGGCGACACCTGCGCCGGGGCGGATATCGGGCCGAGCACGATGGCGCTGGCCAGGAGGGAGGCGAGTCCGGCGACCAACCGGGGATGGAAACGGATGGTGGAACGTGAGTGTATCATGGGAAGAGATCTTGAATGCGAACGTGAGTTGGAGCCATGAACCCGGGGTGCGGGCGTCCTCGCCCGCAGAAGCGTAACGACGACTGGAGGGTCGAGAGCATCCCACCATTAAAAACCTCCACCTTTCTGCCCCGCATTGCGGGACACCCCGAACGCAGGTTCATGGAGAGCCGCGTGTCCCTGACGGAACTGCTCACGGACCATGAACCAAGGACGGCTCCACCTCACCCTGCCCTGATCCCGCGCCTGCGGGATCCGGGCGGTCCCTCTCCCCCGCAGGGCGGCGGAGAGGGCTCCGACGATGGGTCGGTTCATGGGCATGGGTCTTGTTGGCGGTAGCTTGGCCGGTCCGGGACAATTGTAAACGCGAAATCCGCGCTGCCCGGCTGGCGGGACCACACCGCGCGCCGGCTTGCGTCAGGATTTGGTTCCCGACACTCTGGGCCGACGAGGCGCGGGCTCGCCCGGCGCTCCGGTGTTTATGAAACCGCCGATCCTGTTCCGAGTGCGACAGCACTTTCCTGCGACGCCATCGATCCAACCTCCGGCAGCCCTGGCCCTGGAATTCTCGCGCCTTCGTCCGTTGCTGCGGGCGGGGATGCGCGTCGCCGTGGCGGTCGGCAGCCGCGGGATTTCGCAGATCGGGCCCATTGTGGCGGCGGTGATGGAGCAGTTGCGAGCCGTGGGCGCCGAGCCGTTCATTCTTCCGGCGATGGGAAGTCACGGGGGCGCGACTCCCGAGGGCCAATGCGCCGTGCTGGCCGAATATGGAATCACGGAGGCAAAGCTGGGTGTGCCCATCCGCTCCTCGCTGGAAGTTCGATCGGTCGGCCAGACCGCCGACGGGGTGGATGTGCCCTGCAGCGTCGAGGCCCTGGCCGCCGACGGAATTCTCCTGGTCAACCGGGTGAAGCCGCACACGGATTTTTCGGGCGACCTGGGCAGCGGGCTGTTGAAGATGGCCGTGATTGGCCTGGGCAAGCATGCGGGTGCCATCGCCATGCACCAGGCCGCCAGCCGGCTGGGCCACGAGCAGGTGCTGCGCAACATGGCGCGGGTGATTTTGCGCGAGGCGCCCGTGATGGGCGGAATCGCGATCCTGGAGAATCCGTTTCACCAGGTCGCGCGCCTCGCCGCGGTGCCGGCGGCGGAGATGGAGGCCACTGAAGCGGCGTTGCTGATCGAAGCCCGCGCCCTGATGCCGCGCCTGCCGTTCGAGGAAATCGATTTGCTCATCGTGGATCGGCTTGGCAAAAACATCAGCGGGGCCGGCATGGACCCAAACGTGATCGGGCGCGGGGTGCAGGGTTACTCCGCGTCATTGCAACGGGACGGCCGGCCGGCGCCGTTCATCCGCCGCATCTTCGTCCGCGACCTCACCCCGGAGACCCACGGCAACGCCATCGGCGTGGGGCTGGCGGACGTCACCACGACCCGCCTGGTTCGCGCCATCGATTCCCGCGCGACGGCCATCAACGCGCTGACCGCCCTGTCGCATCAGGCGGCCAAGATTCCCATCCACTTCGACAGCGATCAGGAGGCCATTGCACGAACCCTCGACTCCCTGGCGCTGAGGGATCCGGACTCCGCCCGGATCGTGCGCATCGCCGATACGCTTTCCCTCGTCGACTTCGAAGCATCCGCGGCGCTGGTCGAAGAAATCCGGCGCCGGCCCTCCCTCGAGCTGTGCGGGCCGCCGTCGGACATGCGCTTCGGGGCGGACGGCAACTTGTCCTAGTGTGGTGTGCACCCGGTCGTTTCACGATGTTTACGAAGTTGATCGCCGTCGTTGCGCCGCTTTCGCTCGCGGCGGTCGGCGTCAGCCGGGCGTCGCCGCCACCCACCCCGGGGCCGGCCGGGTTCGCCAACGCCACGCCATTGCAGATTCCGAATCAGGGTCCAGCCCGGCCCAGTCCATCGTCGATTCAAGTCACGGGCATGCCGGCGAACTTCGAACGCATCGTCGTGACCCTGCATGGGCTCAGTCACACATTCGTCTTTGACGTCGAGGTGTTGGTGGTCAGCCCGGCGGGCCACGGGGTGGTCCTGATGTCGTCCGCGGGTGGCACCGCCACGGTGACCAATCTTACGCTGCAGTTTGATGACGAAGCGGGACGCGACCTGCCCGGGGGGTCGGGCGGGCCGGCCCTGACGAGCGGGCGGTATCGGCCGACGGATTTGCTTGGGCCGAGCGCGGACTTTGGCCCGGCGGCGCCGCCGGGACCGCATGGGTCGAAGCTGGAGGAGTTCGCCGGCGCGGATCCGAACGGCGCCTGGAACCTGTATGTTTTCGACAGCTCCCCGGAGGACGCGGGGGCCGTTGACGGCGGCTGGAGCCTGCACTTTCTGGACAAAGCCGGGCGGGAGTTGGAGCCGATCGATCCGACGGCCCTGGACCGTTGGCAGATCGCCGCGAGCGCTTCCCCGGAGCCGCCATCGATCGCGGTGGCGGGCTCACCGGGCGGCTTCGTTTCAGTTGGCGGCCGCGACGCGCGGGTTTCTCCGGACGGCGTCAGGTGGACTCGCGCTCCTTTGGCGGACGCCGCGGACCTGCTGGCGATTGGGGGAGGAGAAGGGCTCTGGATCGCGGCGGGATCAAATGGAGTTCTTCTTACCTCCGCCGACGGGCAGGGCTGGACCCGCCGGTCCCAAGGAAAACCCTGGGCGTATTTCGACGTGGCGCAGGGCGCGGGGCGATGGGTGGCGGTCGGAACGGGTGGGGCGACGGCCGTCTCGCTGGACGGCGGCCTCACCTGGCAGGAAGGCCTGGAGGCGAAGACGGATCTCCGGGCGGCGGCGTTCGGGTTGGGGGGATTCGTGGCCGTGGGCGGCGACACGATTCATGTTTCAACGAATGGAAGTCAGTGGAAGGTGCTGCCGGCGCTCCCGAACGTCGATCTGCGGAGCGTGGCCTTTGGCAATCGACGCTTTGTGGCCGTGGGCCATCCGCGCGTGGTGCTGCTGTCATTCGACGGCGTCCATTGGTCGCGCCACTCGCCACCCGGCGAAGCGGGCTCATTGCGAAAAATCGTGCACAGCGGATGGGAGTTTCTCTGCGGCGGCACGGGTGGGACATTGTTGAGCTCCGTCGATGGATCGAACTGGATCTCGCGACCCGTGCCTCCGGACCTGGCGGCATCCTCGATCGAAGGCCTGGCGAGTGACGGCCAACTGGTGATCGCGGCGACGCTCGGCACCACCAATCGGCTGTGGCGTTCCGACCCGCTCCATCGACGCCCGCCGCAGGTCGTCGTCCCGCCCCATGACACCGTGGTGCGGGCGGGCGCGTCCACCAATTTCACGTTCATCGCCGCCGGCACGTCGCCGATGCGGATCCAATGGATGAAGAACGGCCAGACGCTGGCGAACGCGACCAATCCCAGCCTGGCCATCGCCAACGCGCAGGCCGCCTCCGAGGGGGCCTATGCCGTTCGCCTTTCGAACGCTCTGGGCTCGGCCACCAGCGCCCCCGGCCGGCTGACGCTTGGCGTACCGCCGACGGTGGTCTGGCAGCCTCTCGATCAATCCGTGCCGCCCGGGGGCAATGCCGTCTTCAGCGTCGGCATCCAGGGATCACCACCGTTTTATTTTCGCTGGCGCCGGCCCATCTCCCTCTTCACCACCCTCACCAGCTCCGAGCCGCAATCATTCTGGATGGTCACTAACGCAGGCGCAGCCGGCGCCGGCGTCTACGGCGTGCAGGTCTCCAACGACTACGGTGGGGTCACCACCCGGGGCGCGCGGCTCACGTTGTTGGGCGACACCGACCACGACGGGCTGCCGGATGGATGGGAAATGGCCCATGGGCTCAACGCCAACGACCCGGCCGACGCCCGGCGGGACGCGGACGGAGATGGCCTTTCGAATCTCGGGGAGTTCACGTCGGGAACCAATCCCACGAACGGCGCGAGCGCGCTTCGCTTGCGGATGGGCTGGGTCGCCGGGCAATGCCGGCTGGAGTTCGACGCCGTCTCCAACCAAACCTACGCCGTGCAAAGCGCGGGCTCGCTGGGGCCCGGCGCGTGGAGCGCCTTCGTCGCCCTTCCGGCACAAACCGGGACGCGCCGCGAGAGCATCAGCGTGCCGGTCGACAGCGGCCAAAGGTTCTTCCGCGTCGTGACGCCGTATTGGCCGGCCGCGGAACCGTGACCGACGCGGAAACGATTTGCAACGACCCGTCGCGGCCTCACGGCCGGCCGCGGGATCGCATTGGCGGGTGTTCAGCGGATGGACTGGTCGGGCAGCTCGGGTTTCACGCCTTCGTCGCGCGGCATGAAATCGGGGCGCGCGCCGGTCTCGCGCAGGAGCCGTTCAAGCTCGAGCTTGAGCGAGCGCAGGACCAGGCCATGGCGCGGGCTGTCGATCAGGTTCTCGCGTTCGTCGGGATCGGCTTTCAGGTCGTAGAGCTCGGCGCGATGCCGGTCGGTAGTACCGTTTCCGTGGGGGTAGTGCATGTATTTCCAGCGATCGGTGCGAACGCCGCGGACGTTGGGCGTGTAAGGGAACTGGCGTTCGTAGTTGTATTCGTAAAGAAACGACTGGCGCCACGCCGGGTCGCCCTTCTGGACGAGCGTTTTCCACGATCGTCCGGCGATGCCCTTGAGCCGGGGCGCGCCGCACAACTCGAGCAAGGTGGGCGCCACGTCGAGGGTGAGCACAAGGTCGTCGATGACCGCCGGGTGGTTGGTCGCGATGAGGCCGGGATAGCGCATGACGAGCGGGATGCGAATGGAAGGCTCGTGCATGGTGCGCTTGTCGACCATGCCGTGCTCGCCGTTGAGCAGCCCGTTGTCGCCCATGAACACGATAATGGTTTTGTCGAGCTGCCCCAGATCGCGAAGCGTGTCGCACAGCCGGCCCACGCTGTCGTCAACGGACAGGATCGTGCCCCAATAGGCGCGCGTCATGGCGGCGAAATCCTTCACGGCTTCGGGACGTTCGTCGGGGAATTGTTTTCGCCATTCGAAGAGCGGCCCATAGATGCCGTGCCAGGTGGAACGACGCTCCCGAATCCAGGCGGGTTTGCCGGCGAGATCGAAGGCGGATTCCGGGTAGGCAATTTCCACCTGGGCGAAGGCGTTCGAGTATTTCGGCTCGGGAATGTAGAAGCTGTGCGGGGCCTTGTGGCCAAGCATCAACAAGAACGGCTGCTGACGCGGGCGTTTCAGCCAGTCGACGGCCAGGTCGGTGACGACGTGCGTGTAGTAGCCCGGAGGCGTCTGGCGCTGGCCGTCGATGTTGAATTCTGTCCCGTAGTATTTTCCCTGACCCTTGTGGGAAACCCAATAATCAAAGCCCGGACGCTTCCCGTCGTTGCCCTCGCCCATATGCCACTTGCCGAGGTAGGCGGTCTGGTATCCCGCAGCCTGCAAGGCGGCCGGAAAATTCCCCCGTTCCGCGGGAAATTCAGTGAAGTTATCCCGCACGCCGTGGGTGTGCGCGTAAACGCCGCTGAGGATCGACGCGCGGCTGGGCGAGCAGAGTGACGTGGTGCAAAACGCATTGCGGAAACGCACACCCTCGCGGGCCAGACGATCGAGGTGCGGCGTCTTCAGATAAGGATGTCCCGCGACGCCCGACGCATCCCAACGCAGGTCGTCGGCGAGGATGAAAAGGATGTTCGGCCGCGTGTCGATGTTCGTCGCGGCGCCGGAGGGCGCATTCGTCGTGGCCACGGCGACCCCCGGCGCAGGCTGCGCGACGGTCAGGCGGGCCCAAAGACCGGCTGCGGGCAGGAGAAGGGATAGGAGCCGGAGGTGAGTTCGGGGTTTCATGGTCGTGGCGTGCACGACCGCGGTTCTACCGCCGAGCGCGGCAACTTCAAACTTCAAACTTCAACGTCCAACGTTCGGATTTCGGACATGGACCGACCTAGCGATAGTAGCTGGAAATTTCGGTGCTCGAGAGAGCGCGATTGAACGCCATGACCTCGTCGATGTAACCGCGGAAGAAATAGCTGGTCCCGGAAACGTTGCCGCCCACGTTGAAGTCCGTCGCGTAGCTCCCGTAGTTGGCGGTGGCATACGCGCGCGACGCCACCACCGTCCCATCGAGATACAGGTACATCGTCGTGCCGTCGCCCACCGCCGCGATGAAGTGCCAGGAGGAACGTCGATAGGAATAGGGATAGGAATTATAGGACAACACCTGGGCGCCGTTGGCACAACGGAGCTGAAGCTGGGAACTGGACGAGCCGAACACCACCTCGGCGATGCCTTGCTGCCCGAACAAAGGCATATAGGCCGTGGACGCGGTCGATGGCTTGATCCATCCGAGAATGGAAAAGCCCGAGGCGTTGTCGAGCAAGCCATTGGTTCCTTTGACGTAATCGTTGCTACCGTCGAGCCGCACGGCGCGGTTGTTGGAAGCGAACCTCCGAAAGGTAGGCGGGCGTGGACCCCGTTGGGCGAGCCGGACTCCGTTCATATAGACCCCATTGGCCGACGAGCCGGTTCCCCCTGAATTTGTGGCCACCGTGCCGCTTTTTTCGGTGAACGCGTAATAGACGAAAGAGTTGGTATTCGTTTGCACGCTGAAGTCAAAGGCCGCCGGCGCGTTGACCACGTGAGTTGCTTTGATCGCTCCATTGGTCGCCGCCAGGACCAGAGGCGTTCCCTGCAGAAAGCTGTAAGTCGCCTGGGTCGTGACCAGATTCGTAACCGACGCCGCGCCGCTCACGCCAAATTTCAGATCGGCGAAGTCGAGGCTGGTAAAAAGATTGGCGAGGTTGATGCGATCCACCTGGAGAAACTCCCCCATCTTCGTCCAGTTGGTCCAGCCGGTTGGCGGACTCTTGGTGCTGGCATCATAGCGCCAGTCCCAAATCGCGTTGAAGGTGTTGGACGCCACCACGCCGCTGCTGACCGGCAACGCCAAGCCGCGCTTCGAGCCGCTGACGATGAGCACGCGGGCCGCGGACCGCAGCAAGTTGGTGGCGCTTCCAGACACGCCGGTCGCAGGTTGGACGTACGGAAGGACGCTGCTGGGAAGGTTTGGATCCACGAGAAAGGCCCGCGTCAGGGTGGAGTCCGAGCCCCAATCGGCCTGGGCGCGGTCCAGGCCCGTGGGATTCAAGGTGGTGAAGGGCGCCAGCGCGGACTCCCAGTTCGTATACGTCGGGATGGTCTGCGTTCGACGGACCGCCAGGACGAACGCGCGATGAATCTCGTTCAACGACGATTGATCGTCGCGCCGATTCTGGTCGATGACCCGACCGAGCATGTTTGTCGCGACGACGATGCTCACCACCGTCAGGCCAAACGCCACCAGGAAAAAGCCCAGCAGGCTGTAGCCACCGCTGGCCGGCCTTTTTCTCGACCCGCTACGGAACGCGCCACTGGCTGTCTTCATAAATGAAGTTGGCGGAGCCGGTGATGCTCAGGCCGAGGTCAAGACTGCCATCAGCGTCGGTGTTGTCCTTGAACAGGCGAACGAAGGTGCCTTCGAGGAAGAACGTGTCGATGGCGGAGGTGGAGGTCAGGCTGACCGTCGTGGAACCGACCTGAATCGACGGATAGACCGTCGGAAAATCCATGTTGCTGAACGTCACCCGATTGAAATTCCCGGCAAGGTTGACGCGCTGGACATGAAGATACTCCCCATTCCCGGTCCAAGTGCTGTCCCACCCGGACGGCGGCGCCTTCGTCGACGGGTCGTAGGTCCAGTTCCAGATGTTGTCAAAGACGGTGGTGGACGAGGCGCGTCCGCTGCTGACGGGAAGGGTGAGCGTGCTCTTGTGGGTGCTGAGGATGATCACGCGCGCATTGGTCACGGACGACGCGCCGCCGGAGGCCTGGGTGTAGAGCGGGTCGGCCGTCGAGGCATTGGTCGGGTAGAACGAAGGGTGGATGAGGTAAACGCGGGCGGCGGTGGCAGAGGAGGGCAATGCGTAGCGCACTTCATTCAAGGAAAGGCCGGTCTGGGCGGACGCATTGGTGATCCAGGACGCCGCACCGGGGACGACCTGGTAATTGCGAACATAACGCGTCACGCCGTCGGCGATGACCGTGAGCGTTGCGTCCTCCTTGTCGCCGTTTAGCCGGCTGATTCGGCGGGTCAGGTTGGGAGTGAGGACGGCGGCCACGATCGCGATGATCGCGAGCACGCCGATCATCTCGATCAAGCTGAAGCCGCCGCGGTGGACCGGCCGGCCGACCGGTCGCGCCTTGAGTCCTCGCCGCAACGCGGCCTTTGGAGTGCGCCGACTTGTCGGCGCTTTCCATCGGGGGACTTGTCCCCCGAGCTCCAAGCGTCGGCGAAGATGTTCAGGATCCCGACGGGCGACGAGTCGCCCGCAGAAAAGCGGTGACGAGTCACCGCACTCCAAAGAGCTGGCGGGATTAACGTTCGCGGCTGGAATCGGATTGGAATTCATCGGCCACCTCCGAGGGTTTCCGCAATGGGCAGGAACACGGCCAGCGCCACGGTGCCAACCATGACGATGAGGCCGAGGATCATGACTGGCTCGAGCATCGTGAGGAGCTTCTTCACCTGGCGCGGCACGACGTCGTTGTAGTAGTCCGCGACGTGTTGCAGAGAATCGCCGAGGGTGCCGCTGGACTCGCCGATCGCGACCATCTGGACCATGAGCCGGGAGAAGACGGGATATTCGCGCATGACCTCGTGCATGGGCTGGCCGGCGTTCACCCCGGCCTGGAGGGCGACCACCGCCTCCTCAACCACGCGATTGCCGACCAGGGGGCGACAAAGGCGCAGCGCCTCGAGCAGCGGGATGCCCGCGGTGTAGAGCGTGGTCAGGTTTTGGGCCAGCCGGGCGAGGGAGACCAGATGGAGGATGCGCCCGAAAATCGGCAGGCCCAGCTTGACCCGATCGAACGTCAGGCCGAGGCCGGGATAAAAGCGCGGCCCCAGCTTGATCGCCAGGACCACGGCTCCGACCCCGAACCCGATGGCCCAGGCGTAGTGGGTCAGGAAGCGGCTGAGATCGAGCAGCGCCAGGGTCAGCCACGGGAGTTTGACCTTCAACTCGGCCAGCATGGTGGCGAACCGGGGAATGAGCGTGGTGAACACGAGAAAGAAGAAGCCCACGGTGACGAGCAGGACGATCGAAGGGTAGATCAACGCCTGGCGAAAGTCGCCGATCAGCCGATCCAACCATTCGTAGTAGCGCCGGATCTCGCTGCAGGTCTCGGCCAGACGCCCGCTGCCTTCGCCCGCCCGGACGAGATTGATCACGAGCGGGGCAAACGTGCGGGGATGCGCGCCCAGCGCCTCGCTAAACGACGCGCCGGAGCGGATGCGGTCACGAAGATCGCGCTGCACGGATTGAAGCGCGGATTTTCCGTCGTCCTCCAGGCCGTAGCCCAGCGCGTCCAGGAGCGAGACGCCTGCGCGCAACTGGAGGTGCAGCTGGAGAAAGAATTCAATGAGGGCACGGCGCGAGACCCGGCGGTTGCCGCGGGCGCGGCGGATCCGGCCGAGGGCGGCCGACCGCTCGCTGGCGCTGGCCAGCCATTGGCCCTGCCGGCTGAGCAGCGCACCCAGGGCCACCTCGCTGCTGGCTTCCATCTGTCCGCTGACCCGCTGGCCGAGATCGTTGACCGCTGTGTATTGGTAAAGGGGCATGAAGTGGAGCGCGCGCCGGTTACTGCTGGGTCACGCGCAAGATCTCCGTCAGCGATGTGACCCCGCGCAGGGCCTTGATCAGCCCGTCTTCAAACATCGTGCGAAACCCGCGTTCCCGGGCGAGTTGATGTAATCGGGACATGTCGACGCCGCCCGCGATCGCCGGGTGATACGCCGGATCGAGTTCGAGGAACTCGTGGATGCCCACCCGCCCGCGATACCCGACTTCGCGGCAGTCCGGGCAGCCTTGCGGCTCCCAGAGCGACACCGGCAGGTCGCTGGGCGGACGGATTGACAAGTTGGCCAGGCGGGCCCCGGCGTCCGGGACCAGGTTTCGACACTTGGGACAGAGCTGCCGCACCAGGCGCTGGCCGAGCACGCCAATCAGCGTTGGAGCCAGCAGATAGGGTTCAACGCCCAGATCGACGAGGCGCGGGATGGCTCCGATGGCGTCGTTGGTGTGCAGGGTGGAAAAGACAAGATGGCCCGTCAGGGCCGCCCGGACCATGAGCTGGGCGGTTTCGGTGTCCCGGGTTTCGCCGACGAGAATGACGTCCGGATCCTGGCGCAGCAATGTCCGCAGGCCTTCGGCAAAGGTCAGACCCACCGCCTCATTAATCTGGGTCTGCCGAATCATGGGGAGCTGGTATTCGACCGGGTCCTCCAGGGTGAAGACGCTGTTCTCGGCGCTGTTGATCAGGCCGAGCGCGGTATAGAGCGTCGTGGTTTTGCCGCTGCCCGTGGGGCCGGTGACGAGGATCACTCCGTGCGGGCGATCGAGGACCTGACGAAAGGAGCCTTCGATCTCGGGCTCGAACCCGAGGCCCTTCAGGCTGGGGGCCGCGTTGCCGCGATCGAGAATGCGGACGACCACACTTTCGCCAAACGACGTGGGCAGGCTGGAGAACCGCAAGCCGACCTCGCGGGCGGCGGCCACCACGTTGCTGCGGCCGCCCTGGGGGCGCCGGCTTTCCGCGATGTCCATCCCGCCAATGATCTTGAACCGGGCGATCAGCGCCGGCTGAATTTCCTTGGGCACGAGATAACCGGGGCTGAGCACGCCGTCCCGTCGCATGCGAATGCGCAGAATTTTTTCCTCGGGCTGCACGTGGACGTCGCTGGCTCCGGTGATCACGGCCTCGGCGATGACGCGATCGACCAGGCGAATCATCGGCGCGTCCTGTTCGGTCGTGGAGGCCAGGCGCTCGGTGCCGAGTTTGAGCAATTCATCGACGAGTTCCTCGACGGACTGTCCGGATTCGTAGAGGCGGGCGATGGCCTGGAGGATGTCGCCCTCGGCCGCCGCCACCAGGTTGACCCGGAGACGGGTGGTCTGCTCAAGCACGTCGAAGGCGGTGACGTTCAGCGGATCGGCGATGGCGACCGTCAATTGGTCGTCGTTGCGGGAGACCGGCACCGCGAGGAACCGGCGGGCCACGGCCTCCGGCAGGAGTTTTCGCAGCTCGGGAGAGATGACGAGGTCGTCGAGATCGACGGACTCGGTCTGGGTTTTTTGGGCAAGGAATTGGGAAAGCGTTTCCTGGGTGACAAAACCCAGTTCGATGAGGGTTTCGCCCAAGAGCCGGCCCTTGCGCTTTTGTTCGCGCAATGCCAGATCGATTTGTCCCTGGGTGACAAAGCCCTGATCCAGCAGCCAGTCGCCCAGGCGGATGGTTCGCTCAGCCGCCATTACCCGATTGATCGGCGGCAAGGCAAAGGCCTTAACCCGAATAATCGTTCGAAATCAGGTCAGTCGATCGGGGGAAGGTCCCGCCGTGCCTGACCGAGGAGGGGCGGAGGGCGACTCGACCAGGACACGCGCGGGGAGGCATGCGCGCCTGGGGCGAAACGAAAGCAGCGCGTGGCCACCGGGCCACGCGCTGGTTTGCGCACGCCAGCCGATCCTTGTAGCACACGCTACATGCCGGCCGGACTGAGTGCCACCCTACCCAGATGGCACTCAAATTTTCCGAAATTGGGCCCGGACCCGCCGTGAGCACGGCGGCGGGTCCGGGGCGGCCTGCACCTTCCTAGTCCGCGCAACGGCGGGGCCGCATCACGCCACTTCCACGGGTCGCCGGCGCACCACGATGACTGTCACCATGGGCGCGTCGCGGAGTGGCGGTCGTCTGAAGCCGAACTCGCAGGAACGGCATCACGGTCGGTCGGAACAGAGATTTGAGTTGCATAAGACAGTTTGTGTTATACGTCGCGGCCCAAGGGCCGGGCCGAGCTCAGCCGCACATCCATCGCCAGCCATCCACCTCCGGCTGAACCCCGCCCCAGCCCTCGAGCCCGAAATTGAATCGCCGCCGGAACCAGCGCCACCGGAACCACGGCGGCCGGCGGTTGCCTGCGCCGCGCCGCCATGGTCACCAGCCGGGCGCATCCCTCACCCTGCCCAACCTCGAGGAAAACCGTCTTCGGGTTTCTCGCGCACAAGAGTTGGATCGGTCCGTGTCTCATCACGTCGTTTTGGGCTTCGCCATCCTATTAGCAAAGACGATGCCGAGTTGAAGAAAACTTCTGACCGAATTCGCGGCCCCGATCAGGGAATGGAAAGCCGCAAGAGAGTGGCGCCCCGTAACCGCCTGCGGATGAGAGGTTGTTCGGTTTTAAAGAAGCGACTGCGGGCCCCAGCCGTCACGAAGCCGCAAACTCAAAGCTGCCAGGTCGAGAACCGCCGGGCCACCAAGGACGTGTGAAACTCACGCCTCGAACGTGAGGTTCACGCTCCACGTGATGAGATTGCGGGCTGGAGCACGCCGACCGGCCCGCACGCGCCGCAGCAAGAGCTGCGCAAATCGCGACCGACACGTCCGGATAACCCGCCGGCCGAACGGGGAAGCGGGCGCCTCGCCGGGCTAGATCAGCCCGGCGGTTTCCGGAAATCCACAGAGCAGGTTCATGCTCTGCACCGCCTGGCCGCTGGCACCTTTGACCACGTTGTCCTCGGCGCTCATGACGATGAGCCGGCCGGTCCGTGGATCCAGGCGCCAGGCGATTTCCACCACGTTGGTGCCCACGACATTTTTCGTGTCCGGCAGGGCCTTGCCTTCAAGCACCCGGACAAACGGCTCCTGGGCGTAGGCGGCGCGATAACACTCGGCCACCTTGGCCCCGAGCGCGGCCGTTTCCTCGGGCGAGGCAAAGTGATGCGTGGGGGCCAGGTAAAGCGTGGTCAGAATCCCGCGATTGACGGGAATGAGGTGCGGCGTGAACTGGATGGTGACGGCGGTTCCGGCCGCCAGGCCCAGCTGCTCTTCGATTTCGGACAGGTGGCGATGCTTGGGGACACCGTAGGGCCGGACGCTCTCGTTGCATTCACAGAAGAGGTAATCGACTTCGGCCTTGCGTCCGGCGCCGCTGACGCTGCTCAACGAATCCGCGATGATTCCCGTCGGTCGAATCAATCCGGCTCGCAGCAGGGGGATGGTGGGCAAAAGAATGCTCGTCGGGTAGCAGCCGGGCGACGCGATGAGCAGGGAGCTTTTGATCGCATCCCGGTGGATCTCGGGCAGGCCGTAGACGGAGCGGGCGAGCAGGTGGGGCGCCGGGTGGTCGTGGCCGTAGAATTCCTTGTAGTTGGCGGGGCTTTTCAGGCGGAAATCAGCGCTGAGGTCGATAACGACGCAGCCGGCATCGAGCAGTGGCACTGCGAATTCCGCAGCCACGCCGTGCGGCAGGGCCAGAAACACGATCTCAGCCTGCTTGGCCAGCAGCTCCGGGTTTGGCTCGGAAAAGCGCAGGAGGCGGGATTTCGGGTTGCTCGCGAATTTGGGGAACACTTGCGCGACGGTTTGCCCGGCGCTTTGGCGGGAAGTGACGGCGGCCAGCTCGACGTGCGGATGTTGTAACAGCAGGCGGACGAGCTCCTCACCGGAGTATCCGGAGGCACCGACGATGGCGACTTTCTTCATATCAGGCATGGCACAAAGGGGGCTGGGAGGCCCGGGAATTGGACTAACCACGGCAGGCGGGATCCGACAATGAAAAACCCCGCCGAACGCGCGAGCGGTCCGGCGGGGTAAAGAGGGGACACACCGCTTAGCGCTTGGAGAACTGGAAGCGTTTGCGCGCGCCGGGCTGACCGTATTTCTTGCGCTCCTTCATGCGGGGGTCGCGCGTGAGCAGCCCGTTGCTCTTGAGGACCGGGCGCAGGGCGCCGTCGGAGTTGAGCAGGGCGCGGGCAATGCCATGCCGCGCGGCGCCAGCCTGGCCCGAGGGCCCGCCGCCGGCCACGTTGATCCGGGCATCGAAACGGCTGAGCGTCTGCGTCACCGTCAGCGGCTGCAGCACATGGCCGCGGAGCACGTCCGTGGTGAAGTAATTCTCCAAGGGACGGCCGTTGACCGTCACCTTGCCGGTCCCGGTCGCGAGGCGCACGCGGGCCACCGCCGTCTTGCGGCGGCCAGTGCCGAGGAAGTCGTTCGAGGTAGCCATGGATTTGGAAAGTTAGGGAAATCTCAGTTTGCCGCCTTCAGGGGCTCCGGCTTCTGCGCCGCATGCGGGTTGTTAGGGCCCTGATAAACCTTCAGCTTGGTCAGGAGCACCCGACCCAGGCGATTCTTGGGAACCATGCCCTTCACCGCGCGATGAATCAGCTCCTCCGGATGGTTGCTCCGCAACTGGCTGACCGTCCGGTGCTTCTCCCCACCTTTCCAGCCGGAGTAGGTCATATACACCTTGTCGGTCTCCTTCTTGCCGGTGACGCGGACCTTTTCCGCATTCACCACGACGACAAAGGCGCCCGCGTCGAGGTGCGGCGTGTAAACGGGCGTGTTCCGGCCGCGCAGCAAGTCGGCAATCTGAACCGCGAGACGGCCCAACACCGCTCCGTCGGCATCGATCACATGCCACTTGCGCTGGTCCAAATTCACTTTCGGCAAATACGTTTTCATGTCTGTCCCGTTTTAGGGAGCGGCGAAACTATCAAAGGCAAAATCCAAGTCAATAGGCATTTTGCAGCCCTGATCCCCGTGTGAGAATTTTAAAACCGCAGGTCCACGCTGAAAAACGCAGATAATACCGGCGATCTTGTGGACGACGACGCTTTGAGCCGTTGTCGGCAGGTTGTGGGTAATCTGGATCGTGGGCGGACCTCAAAATATCTGCGTCCATCCGGGTGTATCTGCGGTTTCGAAATCCGGCCGACCTGGTTACGCGCGATTTTGGGTGCAGTCGTGCCAAACCGGACCGCCGATTCCGGTCCCGCATCGCCTAACCTTTTGGCGTGGCCGCAGGCGGCGGATTGCTGGTAGGGTCACCGGCGTCGTTGCATGTCCAGTCCGCCGCCCAGAATTCCGGATTACACCTTGCTCCGCTGCGTCGGGCGCGGGGCGTATGGCGAGGTCTGGCTGGCCCGCGGCGTCACCGGCCTGCACCGGGCGGTCAAGCTCGTCTTCCGAGCCGGCTTTTCCGAGGACCGACCGTATGAGCGGGAGTTTTCCGGCATCAAACGGTTTCAGGCCGTCAGCCATTCGCAGGAGAACCTGGTCAACATCCTGCACGTCGGGCGCAACGATGAGGCCGGCTATTTCTTCTACGTGATGGAGCTGGCTGACGCGGCGGACTCCGTGGTGCATGGCCGGGCCGAGCCGGGCGAGGTCGAGCTGGCGCGGCTTCCCGGATCCGACCTGAACGTGGCGGGCTACGAGGCGGGAACGTTGAAGCAGCTGCTGCGGGCGTCCGGCCGGCTGCCGGTGGCGCGCTGTGTGGACATCGCCAAGGGCCTGGCGCGGGCGATCCACCATCTCCATCGACACGGGCTCATCCACCGCGACATCAAGCCGTCGAACGTCATCTTTGTGAACGGCACGCCGAAGCTGGCGGACATCGGGCTGGTGGCCGGCCTGGACGAATCGCGGTCGTTTGTGGGGACGGAGGGATTCGTGCCACCGGAAGGACCGGGCACGGTGGGCTCCGATCTGTTTGCCTTTGGACGGCTGCTTTACGAACTGTCGAGCGGACGGGACCGGATGGACTATCCGCGGCTGCCTGAAAACTTCGATCAACTGCCGGATCGGGCGGCGCTGGTGGAGTTCAACGAGATCGTATTGCGGGCGGGGGATCCGGAACGGGAGCGGCGCTATGCATCGGCGGACGAGGTGGTGCGGGATCTCCTGCTGCTGGAAGCGGGAAAATCGGTGCGCCGGCTGCGCCTGCTGGAGACGCGGTTCTCCCTGGCGTTGCGCGCGGCGGCGGTGGCCGTGGCAGTGACACTGGTCGCCGTGGCCGCGTGGCTTTGGGCCACCTTTCAGGCGCGCGAGGCCCGGCGGAATTTTGCCGAGTCCGAACGAAACCGCCTGGCTGCGGAAGCGGCGCTCCGCGAGGTGCTGCTGAACCAGGTGCGGGCCAACCGGCAATCCGGCTGGACGGGCCAGCGGCTCGAATCGCTGCGCCTGCTGCGGGAAAACCCGACCATCACGAACAACCTGGCGTTCCGCAGCGAGGCCATCGCGTGCCTGGCCTTGCCCGATGCCCGTCCCTTGCGGTCGATTCCGCTGCCGCGCATGCCCAACACCGGCGCGCGTTGGGCCATGGATCGGCAGCTGACCCGCTACGCGACCAACGATCGGTCGGGGGCGATCTGGGTGCGGTCCGCAGAGGACGATCGCGTGCTGAGCCTCCTGCCAAGCCCCGGCGCCGCGGTCGTCCGATACGGGTTCGCCCCCGACGACGCGTCCCTCGGCGCCTCCTACGCGGATCGGACCTTCGTGGTCTGGCCGCTGGCGAATTTCCCGGCGACTCGCGATGGACGTCCGCCGGCCTGGTCGGATCTGCCGGAGTCAGTCCGGCCCGGGCGCGCACTCCTGCCTCCCGGCGTGATCGCGGGTGCCGGCGTGCCGGGCACCGGCGAACTGGCGGCGCTCGATCGCGGCGGCCGCCTGCATTTTCTGAACCCGACGAACGGGGCAATCTCGCGGGCCATCACGGTGGAGGCATTGGAAGGAGCCCTCCGCTTCAACGCCGACGGCCTGAAGCTGGCCATGTGGCGCTCGAACGAGTGCGTCATCTACCGCGCGACGGACGGCACGCGACTTTTCACGTTGAAACATCCGGCCCGGGTCACGCAGGCGGCGTGGCACCCAAACGGTCGTCACCTGGCGACGACGTGTTTTGATTTCAAGGTGAGAATTTGGGACACGCGGGACGGTCAGCAGCTCAGCGGATTCGGAGATCACGAAGCGGAAGTCGTCGGCGTGGAGTTTGACGAGACGGGCACGTTGCTGGCGACGAGCTCGTGGGACAGCTCGACCCGGTTCTGGTCGCCGGGGTCGGCGCGCGCCCTGGTGCGGATGCGGGGCAGCGGCAACAGCCTTCGGCTGGCGGGAAACGGCACCCGGATGGCCTATTCGTCGTGGGCCCACGATCAATTGGTGCTGACCGAAATTCTACCCGGCCGGGAGCGGGTGGCTTTTGAGCGGATTGCCTTCGATCGTGGCGGCGGCACGTACGGCCTGACGTTCTCGCCGGATGCCCAGTTCATTGTGGCCGGCGACCCGGACCGGGCCCAGATCTGGCAATGGCCATTCTTCGAACCGGTGGCGACGCTTCCCGTGGGCGACTGCGCCACGCCGCGATTTTCCCCGGATGGACACGCGCTGGTCACGGCCGGGAACAGTGAAGTGATTGAATGGTCGTTTGCCGCGGATCCCGCGAGCGCAAGCCTGCGCATCGACGGAGCGCGGGAAATCGTCGAGGTGCCCGGTCGCGTCCAGGCCGGCTGGTATCCGTCGCGGGACGGGCGCGCCGGCGCCGTGGCGACCGATCGAAACCTCCGGCTGTTCCAGCGCGAGGGCGGCGCCTGGAATCTGACCCGCACCATCCCCGGAAAATTCCGGGGCGTCTCGTTTTCGGCGGATGGCAAACTGATCTCCGTGGAGCGCGACTCGCGCCGCTTGGAGATCATGGACCTGCAGGGTCAAACCGTGACGAACCTCGAATGCATCAACGCGCCCATTTCACAATTCACGCCGGATGGCCGGTGGTTAATCCTCGCGCGCGGCGCCCGCTATCAGGCGGTGGAGACCGGCACGTGGCGGGAGGGTCCGTCCGTCGCCCGCAACCCGGCCATCCTGCGCGGACGCCTGTGCATCGGTCTGGCGGCCGGCGCGCCCCTGGCGGTTTTTCGAACGGACGACACCGAGCTCAGTCTGGTGGACTTGAACCGCTGGGAAACGCTGGCGAGGATTCCCATTCCGCTGGCCACGACGGCTGTGGAGCTGAGCGCGGACGGATCCAGGCTTGCCGTGGCGACGGAGAAGATCGGGATCGAAGTATGGGACGTGGCGCGGGTGCGCGCCGGGTTGCGGACGATGGGGCTCGACTGGCCATCGAGCGAGCCAAAGGTCGGGCCGGACGCCACGGCCGCGGGATTTGCTCCGCGCCTCCGGCCCGTCGTGGAGGTGGATCCTCCCCGCCGAACGAACGACAGCCCGCTCGTTTTTGAAAGCCTTCCGCCACGATCCCCCAACGCCCCCGCGGACTGTCTGGATCTTTCCCGGTTTTACAATGGCAGCCTGGCGGCCGGCTGGATCCCGCCGTTCCAGCTTGGCGCCACCGGCGAACACACCCTGCCCATCCCGCCGGGCGTCCAGCGGCTCGGCGACGCGGACTTCGACATCCGCGGCGTGATCCAGCTCGCCAGCTCGACCCTGGCCGCGCGCGGCGGAACGTTTCCGGAACAGGTCAGCGGCATCCCAGTCGGGCGCCGATGCCGTCGCGTTCATTTTCTCCACGGAACCGACGGACGGGGCAAAGCGGGCGCTTTGATCGGGGCATATGCAATCCGCTACGTGACCGGCGAGGAGGAGGTCTTGTGGCTGACGTATGGCCGGGACGTTCTGGACTGGTGGACGGAGCCGCCGGCCGCGGCCGGCTCGCGCGGCGGAGCCCCGATGGTGGCGTGGACGGGGACGAACGCGGCGAGCGGGCGTCAAAACGCCTCGGTCCGGGTCTATCGGACCACGTGGGAAAATCCTCGCTGGGACCTGGTCGTGCAATCGATCGACGTCGCCTCGCTTCGCACGGCCACGGGCCCGTTCGTTCTGGCGATCACGGTCGAGCCTTGACCTTGTCGGCGCGGAGGGAATTGAGCAACTGATTGAACTCGGCCTGTCCGCGCGCGAAATCCTTGCGCGGCGTGGTCAGGTTCAGCTGAACCGCGCCGCCCGGATAAGGCACGATCGCAAATCGTGCCGAGACGGGGAATTGATCATTGACGACATGTTCACAGTCGAGCGCGACACCCGGGCCGAGGGAGGCGAAGCAGGGGAACTCGGCCTTCACGCTCGCGCCGGGAATTTCCCGGAGGGCGGCGCGGCGGAGAGCGGCGGCGTTGGATGCGGCGGCGTTGGAAACAGCCGCGCCGTTGGTGGCCGGGCCCGTGGCTTGGTCATGATCCTGGATGCCGAGACGGATCATCGAGCTGTAGTCCGGCGATTTCCAGGTGACCGTGCCGGTCGCAGGATCGGCCGTCGCGCGCCAACCCTTGGGCGGGAGGAGGCTGAACTCCATTTTAGAGGTGGTCAAAACCGTGAAGGTCGCCGGGCCGGCCTCCGGGATCTCCACCGACCGCGTGCTGACCACCGGCAGCTCGGCCCGGGCGCGGAACGATCCGGAGAGCAGCGCGGTCGAGAGCGCGCACAGAAGCGCCGGCGTGCAGTGGGGAGCAATCCGGTTCATGGGAGTCACGGAGTCAATAGGAGGCTTCAGAGCGGACGATGGCCCATCCGCTGCGGGTGATGCCGCGCACATCGGGCGTTCCGGGAGGCAGCTTCGCCGCATCCAGAAAATTCTTGTCGAACGCCCACTGGCGGGTGGGCGGGCTGTAAACATCCGGGCTGCCCCAAGGGGCGGTCGCAGACTTGCTGTTATACATCACGACCATGGACCCGTTGTAAGTGAGGGTGCGCCCGCCCCAATCCTCGAGGAAGCGCGGAAAGTTTTCGACCCCGCCACTGTAGTGGCGGCCATCGCTGGGCACGATGCCGGCGAGCAACGCGGCATTGACGGTGGTGTCGCCGGCCTTGCGCGTGCCGATGCCAAGCGAACTCGACGCGTCGTCCCATGCGGTCGAGAGAATGTTGATGGAATCGGCGATGAGCGAGGCGGGCTTGGCGTTGGCCGTCTCGTTCTTGCCCACGTCCGAGCCGGTCGCGTTGTAGTTGCCCTGCACGTAAAGGGGGTTGGGGGTCGCGACGGTCAGCCCGAGGGACGGGAGGGTTTCCCCTTTGATCAGGCGCACGCCGGCACCGGTGCCGGAGGCGACCGTGCGCTGGTCGGCGACATAGACAATGCGGACGTCGCGGTTGCCAAGGGCGGGCCGAAGCGAGGCGTTCGTGCTGCTCCACTCTCTCAGCGCCGCCACGTTCAGCTCCGTGGCCCGGATCGTTTTCCCCTCGCGCTTGTCATAGAACGACGCGGTCGTGTCGATGAACTGCGCCCATTCCGCCGCCGGGATGGACGTGGCGAAGCTGTTGAACGCGCCGCTTTGGGCGGTCACACCGGTGTCGGTGACGAGCACGACGAGGTCGGCCTTGTTATAGAAGCGCTGGCGGCCGACGGCGGACGTGGGGGACTCGCCGGTGGGCGGCACTTCGATGACGGCGTGGATGGCGTCGGCCGTGTTGTTGGTGCCGATCGGGAGGTTCAGGGCGTCGGCGCCGGAGTCGTGCTCGGCATCGTAAATGATCTTGCTGCTGCTGAGGCTGCGCACGGTGGGATCATTGGTGTGCTTGGTTTCGATGATCCGGCCGGCGGCGGTCAAGTCGCTCTGGAACGTCAGCGTGCTTTGCGGCTGAAGATTGATGTTGGCGTTGCCGTGCACCCGCCCGGTAATCGTCATGTTGGGCCCCGGGTTGATCTCCATGTCGGTGTTGTAAAAGATCGCAAACTGGAACACGGGGATGGAGGCGAGCTCGATGTCCTGGCGCACGCCGACTTCCAGCGGCGGGGTGATGTCGAGCATGCGGGCGCCGGAGGCAATGCGGTAGGTCGTGGCCAGCCCGTACAGGCCGCGGTATTTCGACGTCAACGGCACGTAGGCGCCGCCCGCCGTCAGGCGCTGGACGTAGGTCGCGTCCTGCTGGCCGATCAAATTGTTGAATGCATACCGGCGCCACTCGGTGTTCTCCGCAGGGTGGGGAATGGTGTTGCGATAGACGCCCAGGCTGGTCCAGACGAGAGCCTCGCCCTGCTGGCTGTAATCCCGGGCCATGCCCGCCAGCACTTTCTCCGTCGCCGCCTCCGCCGCGGACGCCGTGGTGAGATAAAGATTGCTGCGGTCCGTCATCCGCGCGCTGGTCAAACACCAGTCGAGGGACGCCGCCAGCACCAGACAACTGACCGTCATCAGCCCCAGCACAACGACCAGCGTGTGGCCGGCAACCCGGGGTTGGAGGAAGCGAGGGTGGACATTCATCGGATCACGGAGCGCGCATGGCCACGCGGGTCTGGAGTTGATATCGATCCGCCAGGTGGCCGGAGCCGCCGGACGGATATTGCGGGTTGTAAAACTGGAGATTCATCCCCACCACGAATTCTTTGACATTGTTGGTCAGCGGCTGCCCGGAGTAATCCTCGGCCGAGAACACCATTGCATTGCTCACGCTGGAGGCCACGACCGTCACGGCCGCGCTGTCGCTCCGGACCCGTTTGACACGCTGGTCGGCCGGGTCCCAATAATAGCGAATCCAATTGGCCGAATTCGTGGTCGAATAAATCTGCACCGCCCGGCCCACCTGACGGTCATTGCCCGACACGGGAGTAAAGGACGCCGAGCCGCCCTCGCCCACCCGAATGATCTTGGCCGAGCGAACCTCGGACATGAACACGCCCACGGCGCGCCGGGCGTCATCGCTGGCGCCGAGACGCGCCTTGGTCAACCCGTAAAGTCGCAGCCCCATCAGGTGGCAGGAGACGACCGCCGCGACCACCATGAGAGCGACGGCCATGGCCATCATTACCTCCGGGATGGTGAAGGCGGCCCGGCCGCGTCGGCCGCGTCCGCCGGCGATCCGGACGTTTCGCGGCGCACTGGAAAGTTGCAGGAGGGTCATTGGTCGGCGGCGCGGTAGGTGGTGAGCTGATTGGTGAAGAGGCCGCGGTTCCGAAACGGCCACACGCATTCGACGCGGATTTGGCGCAGCGGAGGCGATGCGGAAATGGTGGTGATGGTGGTGTAGACCGCGGCGGGAACCGCGTTGGTTCCAGCCACAGCCAAGTCCAGCGACGTGTGCAGCGTGGGGAAATTGGCGGCCGTAAGCTCGTCCACCGGGGTCTCCCCGGCGACGCTCCAGATCGCGGCGCGGGACTGCTCGAGACGCTGCAGCGCGAGGGCATGGGCGGCGAGCGAGTGCGACGACCACTCAGCGCGATTGGTCGAGAACAGGTACCCATTGATCGTGGCGACCGCCATGATCGCGACGATCACCATGGAAACCAACGCCTCCATGAAGGTCACTCCGGCTGCCCGGCCGGCACCACCCTGTTTCACGTTCATGCGGTAATGAGGTTTGCGACAAGTCGACCCGGCGCCCAACCGTCGGGACACGGCGACACTGGCTCGTTTCAGCACAGTGAATGCCACGCGATGGTCGGTCGCTCGCGCACCGTCTGTCCCGACCCGGGACAGCCTCCGGCCGCCCGGCGCCGCCCCGATTCCGGACAGTCCGTGGACAGAACCGTCCAGGATCCGGACAGTGATCCCGGAGGGCGCCCAGAGCGGTGGGAACGCGCGGAGGTGTCAGGTTCCCGCGCGCGCTCCGACCACTGGGCTGGTCCTTGCATCTGGAAGCCGTTCGCTCGGGCCGCGGGTGAGCCACTCGCCGTGCGAGGCCCGTGCGCCAGGGAAGTCGGGTGTCGTTTCACCATGGATTCGGGATGCGTCGCGGGCGGGTTGCCTCGCAAACAAAGCGTTGCTTCCTGACTATCGCGGCCCATCATGGCTTGTCCCTGAGACTGGGCGAGGCCCGTGGCGGGTCCAAGCGTCGCCGCGATCGCGTCGGCGGCGGGAAAGAAGCAATGAAAACACCAATTGAAGCTTTGCGTTTGCTGGTCGGGTCCAACCAGACCTACACCATTCGTCTGGCGTGTTCCGGAGATGATGTGCGGGCGGCGCAGGCGTTGCGCTTCGCGGTTTTCAACCTCGAACTCCGGGAAGGCCTCGAAGAGTCCTACTGCACCGGCCTGGATGTCGATCGATTTGACGCGGTCTGCGATCATTTGCTGGTCGAGCACGCCGAGACCCGGGAGGTGGTGGGAACCTATCGCCTGCAGACTGGCACCAACGCCGGCGACAAGCTCGGGTATTACAGCGCGCAGGAATTCGATTTCGCGCCGTTCGAGCCGATGCGGGCGAGCGTGATCGAGCTTGGTCGCGCCTGCGTGCACCAGGCCCATCGCAACATGGTCGTGCTGGGCCTGCTGTGGAAAGGCATCGCCGACTACGCCCGCAGCCGCGGAGCCCGCTACCTGTGCGGCTGCAGCTCGCTCACCTCCCAGGACCCCGCGGTCGGGGCCTCCGCCTACGCCGCGCTCTGCCGGAAACATCTCGCGCCCGTGGCCTGGCAAACCAGGCCCTTGCCCGGCTTCGAGTGCCCCCTCGCCACCCTCGCGCCCGAGCCGCCAAAAATCCCCAAATTGCTCCGCGCCTATCTCAACGTCGGCGCCAAGATTTGCGGCCCGCCGGCCATCGACCGGACCTTCAAAACCATCGATTACCTGACCTGGCTCGACTTGGGAGCGATGCCGTCCGCAGTCACGAGCCGATACCTGGGCACATGAAGGGCTTCTACCGGCGTCCGCTGCGCGTCAGCTTTCGGCTGGGCTGGCTGGCCGGTGAAATCTCCTTGGCCATGCTGGACTTCGTGGTCAACGTCGTCTGCCAGCGCCGCCTGCCCATCGCCAGGGCCCGGGCGCTCTGGCTGCAACAGGCCTGCCGCCGCGTCCTGCGCATCCTCAGCGTCGACGTCAAAACCCACGGCCCGATCCCGCTCAAGGGCCTCCTGGTCTGCAATCACCTCAGCTACCTCGACATCCTCGTCATCAGCGCCGTCACGCCCGCCGTGTTCGTGGCGAAAAACGAGGTCCGCCGCTGGCCCGTCTTCGGCTGGTTCGCCAGCCTGTCCGGCACGCTTTTCGTCGATCGCGGACGCCGCTCGGACGTCGGCCGCCTTAACACCGAGCTGGCCGGCGCCCTCGACGAAGGCGCCCTCGTCGTGCTCTTCCCCGAAGGCACCAGCTCGGACGGACGCGCGGTGCTGCCCTTCAAGTCGTCGCTTCTTGAACCCGTCACCCGCTGCAGCCATCCCCTGACTCTGGCATGTCTTGGCTACGGCCTGGCTCAATCGGAAGGAAACCCGGGCGAGGAGGTGTGTTATTGGGGAGACATGACCCTGGTGCCGCACCTCGTCAATTTGCTCTCGAAGCCATGCGTGGACGCCACAGTGGTGTTCACCACCTACGAACAACCGGAAACCTGTCGCAAGGCGCTGGCGCGCCAGCTTCACCAGGAAGTGACCCGGCTAAAAAACATCGAGGCCATGGCGTTCACCGCATGAAAATCGTCGTCACCACCGGCCCAAGCTACGAGCCGATCGATGAAGTCCGGCGCCTGACCAATTTTTCCACCGGCGAGCTGGGCATCATCCTGTCGGAACGCCTCGCGCAAGCCGGGTATGACGTGATTTGCCTGCGCGGCGTCCACGCGACCCATCCCCACACGCCGTCCGGCGTGGACACGCGGCCATTCACCACCAACGACGACCTGCACGACCAGCTTTCGTCGTTGGCCCAGACCGAAACCGTCGGAGCCATCTTTCAAGTGGCGGCACTTTGCGACTACAAGGTGGCGCGGGTGGAAGACGCGGCGGGCAGCCGGCGCGACGCCGCGAAAATCGAAAGCCGGTCCGGCCAGTTGACCCTCGTGTTGACCCCTGCCCGCAAGGTGCTGGCCGGGCTCCGCGCCCTGTATCCCGACGCCTCGCTTGTCGGTTGGAAATACGAGCTGAACGGCGGTCGGGAGGAGGCCCTGGCCAAGGCCTGGCGCCAGTTGCAGGAGAGTCAAAGCGACGCCTGCGTGCTGAACGGACGCGCATGGGGATCCGATTTCGCATTCTGCACCCCGCCCGATTGCGTCACCCCCATCGCCGGCAAGTCACAGCTCGCAGAGTTTCTGGCCCGGTGGCTGGCCGGACGAATCCCCGTGGGCGCATCTTGAACCTGGTTTATCTCAACGGCACGATCCTTCCGGCCGAGGAGGCCCGCATCTCTCTCTTCGATCGCGGGTTCCTCTATGGCGACGGCATTTTCGAAACGGTCCGGGTTGAAGCCGGACGCCTATTTCGGTGGGCTGACCACCTGGCTCGCCTCCAGCAGGGCTTGGATGTCATCGGGATTGTGCTTCCCGTCGAGACGCCGGCGCTGGCCTCGGTCGCCGCGGAGTTGATGGTTGCCAACGGCTGCCGGGACGGCGTCCTGCGCATCACCATTTCCCGTGGGCCCGGCATTCGGGGCTATTCGCCGCGCGGGTCCGGCCCGACCACGCTGGCTCTCAGCCTGCATCCCCGCCTCGAACCGATCCAGGCAACCCACGTGATCGTTTCGACGATTCGCCTGTTTGCCGGGGACGTTCTCGCCACGATCAAGACCGCGAACAAATTGCGGCAAGTGCTCGCCCGGGCCGAGGCGGATGCGGCGGGAGCGGACGACGCCCTGCTTCTGAGCCCAGGCGGAGAGGTGGTTGAGGCGACGGGCAGCGCGGTGTTCTGGGTGGAAGGCGGGCGTATTCTCACGCCGCCCTGGAACTGCGGGCTGTTGCCGGGAGTGGCGCGTGGCGCGCTCCTCGAGTTGGCGCCTCGAACCGGTATGCCCATCGCCGAACTGAGCGGCACCGTGCCGGATCTCCTGCGGGCAGACGGTGTTTTTCTGGCAAATGTCGTGTCAGGACCCGTCGAGGTGTTGGCCATCGGAGATCACGCGCTCCGTCGATGGCCGCGCTTTCCTGAGCTGCGCGACACCTTTGAGCGAATGGTCCGGGAGGAATAGTGTCCTGGGTAATTAACTCGCACCATTAGGCAACGAATTAATCAATCGGGACGCCAGACCGGGAGCCTGGCGGAACCCGTCGAGGCGCCGAAAATTTACTGGTCCAGTTTGGTCCAGTTATTGGGCCCGGCGCAACCGATAGTAGCGGCTGCCGACCGGCGATGGCACTGAAACGGAAATCTGGCCGGCGTTGGTCTGATAGGGGAATCCCACCTGCGTCCACACGATGGCGGATGGCACGGAACTCAGCGCCGGCGTTTGATCCAGAACCCAGCCGTCCGCGGGCTGCGGCCACGAGACCGTCACTTGACCCGTCAGCACGTTGCGCTGGACAGTCAACAGCGGCGCGCCGGGAGTTTGCACGGCGGAAACCCCGCCCCAAAACCCGCCGATAAGCGAATACGAACCACCTGTCATCGGCCCGCTCGCATCGGGCTGTCCGATGGATCCAGAAAGCGAATAGCCGCCGCCGGTGCTCGTTCCCCCACCACCGTCGATGGTGAACCAGCTCAATTCATAGGGACCGCCAGACTGGGCCAACGCCGAAATTGGAGCGGCGACCAGGGCCGCAAAAGCCAGAGAACGAATCCAGGAGTTCATACAGGGCGGGGGGGGTTGAAGCGCTGGGAGCTTGGGATATTGGTTAACTTTTCTACACCTAACGCCCGGAGATTCGCTGCTTTTTCGGCTTTTGGCAAGCCGGGAGGCAAAATTTTCTGTTGCGTCGACCAGCCATCCGATTACTTTCTCCGGCTCGATAACTAACGAACCGAACACTGTGAATAGCGATTTCAGCCGAGCGGCTCTGGCCAAAGTGGGGAACCCCAACGTGTTGATCAATCTGGTTTCCCGCCGGGTTCGCCAACTCAACTCCGGCGGCGGCTCCATGAGCCGGCCCTTGATCCTCGACACCGCCGGCCTTGGAGCCGCCGACATCGCGCTGCGGGAGATTATCGATGAGAAGATGGGCTGGGAAACCCCCGAGGAACTGCGGGCGCTTGGCGCCGTCGCCACGGGCAAGAAGCGCAAGCGCTAGCCCGGAAGCGGCGATTGTCGAAGATTGTCGAAAAGCGACAATCAGTCTGCAGCCCGTTGGAACTTTTTTGGCCGGCCAGAAGCGTCCCCCGTCAGGGGTGACCTTCTGGCCGTTCCGTCTATGGCCGATATCGTCACCAACTCAAAAGCACGGCGGGACTACGAGATCCTCGATACCTACGAGGCGGGGATCGCCCTGAAAGGCACCGAGGTCAAGGCGCTCCGGGCCGGCAAAGCCCAAATTGCCGATGCGTTCGTGCGCATCGACCGCGACCAGGCCTACCTGCACAACGCCCACATCGACGAGTATTCCCACGGGAATTTGCTGAATCACGTCCCGAAGGGCGTCCGCAAACTCCTCTTGCACAAGGCCGAAATCCGTAAGCTCCACGCCGCCGCTGCGATCAAAGGCAACGCCCTCGTCCCGCTCTCGATGTATTGGAAAAACGGCCGGGTGAAAGTCCAGGTCGGCATCGGCAAGGGAAAGGCCCAATACGACAAACGGGAGGATATCAAACGACGCGAAGCCGACCGAGAAACCAAACGGGCCACCATGCACCGCTTTAAAGGCCGCTAGCAGGCAAGGCCCCAAACCAAGCGCACCATCCGGGGTTCAGTAAAACCGATCCCCAAACCAACCGAGCCCGCGCCCCCCAAGCCGGGCGGCGCAGCCAAGGCCACCTTCTCAGGCCGCCTTCTTGCCTTCGGGCTTCTTCCAAGTGCGCTTGGGAGCCTTCACAATGAGACCCTTCTTGATGGCGCTGGCCGAAACCCGCACATAGCGGACTTCCCCGTCCACCAGCGCTTTCACGCGCTGCAGGTTCGGCAGGAAGCGGCGCTTGGTGATCGCCGTCACGTGCGTGCCGATACCGCCCTGCTTCTTGGCTTTGCCACTCCGCCAAATCTTGTTGCCCTTGATGGGACCCTTGCCGGTCAATTCACAATATCGAGCCATACGCGTTTCCTGTTCAAAAAGAGCGCAGACCTTACCAATCAAGCCGGGTCTGGCAAGCACTTATTTCCTTCTTCCTTCACCCTTCGCCCGTCCGGTCCGCCCGACCACCCGCCGGGCGCCAGCCAAATCCTTTTGCACTCGCGTAAATCCGCCGCAGGTCCTACTCCTACCGACAACGTCAACGTGCCTGTGCCGCACCCCATGACCCATCTCCCCGCCAGCTCCGGCCAGCCGCAGCCGGACCCGGGTGCGCCGACCACCGGCTCCACGGCTCCGGTCGCGCCGCTGTCCGAGGCGCAGGTGAATGAGTTGCGCGCGGTCGTCGGTCCGGATGGCGTCCTGACCGGAGACGCCGAGCTGCTCGTTTACGAGTGCGATGCCTACACGCTCGAGCGGCACCTGCCCGGCGTCGTCGTGTTGCCCCGCACCAGTGCCGAAGTGGCCGCCGTGGTCCGCTGGTGTGCCCAACGTAAACTCCCCATCATTCCGCGCGGAGCCGGCACCAGCCTCAGCGGCACAGTGCTCGCCGTCACTGGCGGCGTCATGATCGCCCTGACCCGGATGAACCGGGTGCTCGAGATTGATTGGCGCAATCGACGGGCCCTGGTGGAAGCCGGCTGCGTCAACGCCTGGGTCACCAACGCGGTTCGAAGCCGCGGTCTCTTCTACGCCCCCGATCCATCCAGCCAGCCGGCCTGCACCATCGGCGGAAACATCGGCACCAACTCCGGCGGACCCCACACGCTCAAATACGGCGTCACCACCAACCACGTCCTCGGTTTTGAGATGGTGCTGCCCGACGGCACAATCGAATGGTTCGGCACCCGGCCCGATGGCCCCGAGGACATCCCCGGCTATGACCTCCGCGGGGCCATCATCGGCTGCGAAGGCATGTTTGGCGTCATCACCCGCGTCCTCCTGCGCCTCGTCCGCGCCCCGCAAGCCTACAAAACCATGCTCGGCATCTTCGAATCAGTCGAGGACGCCAGCCAGACGGTCAGCGACATCATCGGCGCCGGAATCGTGCCCGGCGCGATGGAGATGATGGATACCTTGATCACCCAGGCCGTGGAGGCCGCGTATCACTTCGGATTCCCGCTCGACGCCGGAGCCGTCCTCATCGTCGAGCTGGACGGCCTGCGCGCCGGTCTCGATGCGCAGGCCGCCCGGGTGATGGATCTCTGCCGAAAAAATCGCGCGCGGGAGGTGCGCCTCGCCCAAACTGAACAGGAACGCGCCGACCTCTGGAAATCCCGCAAGCGCGCCTTCGGCGCCATCGGTCGCCTCAGCCCAAACTTCCTCACCCAGGATGGCGTCGTGCCGCGCTCGCGCCTGCCGGAAATGATGCAGTTCATCGGCGACTGCAGCCGCCGCCATGGACTCCGCATCCCCAATGTGTTTCATGCCGGAGATGGCAATCTCCATCCGCTCATCCTTTACGATGAGCGGGACCCGGATCAGGTCCGGCGCGCGCTCGCCGCCAGCGACGACATCATGAGCAAGTGCGTCGAACTCGGGGGCAGCGTGACCGGCGAGCACGGGATCGGCGTCGAGAAGATCGACTTCATGGCCAAACAATTCAGTGCGGAAGATCTCGAGGCGATGCGCCAGCTTCGGCGCGTGTTCGATCCCGAGGGACGCTGTAACCCGCATAAGATGTTTCCGGGATCCAAACGCTGCGCGGATTTCGCCCCGCGCCGCCAGGCCTCCGCGTGATGGCCATTCGCTCATGAAATCCGGCCCGTCCCCGTCCACCCTGTTCACCATCTCGGCGCCCGCCGATCTCGGGCCCGGCCCCCGGGCCGGCGTGCTTTCCGACAAATCCATTCGTGCGAAGGCCGCCGAAGCCTGCCCTGGCTCCGACGAATTCCTCGCGCTGGCGTTGCTCTTCCACGACCACCATGAAGCCGCCCACGAGCTCGTGCAGGCGGGGGAAAATCGGGACGCCAGCTACGTCCACGCCATCCTGCACCGGCGCGAGCCGGACTTCTGGAACTCCAAGTATTGGTTCCGCCGCGTCGGGCGGCATCCCATCTTTGTCGCGCTCGGCCGGGCGGCGGCCGGGCGGCTGCAGCCACGCGGCCGGGCGACGCTCGCCGCCACGCTTGCGCCCGGCGGCGAGTGGGACCCGCTCGCATTTGTCGACGCGTGCGCAGCCTCAGCGGCCGCGCGCGCCACCGACGCGCCCCTGCTCACGGAAATCCAGCAAATCGAGTTCGAGCTGCTGGCCGCGCACTTAATCGCGTCAAGGAAGGGGTGAGCCGTCAGCCGGCGGACACTGCGGGGCGCCGCAATGCTCACCCGAACCTGGAGAGCCCGGGCAAAGCTGGCTCAACATTTCCAGGGTCTTGCGGAACTCCTCCATGCCGGCGGCGGGAATGATAATTTTGGCCCGCCGATCGGTCGCTTCCTCCGTGATGCGCAGGAATTGACCCCGCTCGTTTTCCATGAGCGCGAGCACGAACATTTTCCGCTCAACCTTGATGGTCTCGATCTTGAGGGTTCTCTCCAATGAGCGCCTCTCTCCACCGCGACGATCATCTCTCGACCGGGAGCCATTCCCGGAACCGGATCTCACAAAACGTTCGTTCATACTCCTCTAGTCTCGTTCGAAGGGTCGCGCCGCAACATCCCGTCAACTGGGTAGACGCGACACCCTGAATGTCGGCAGCCGCGACACGGTCGCCCCCGGCTCTTGACCTTCCGCGAAAGAATCGTTCTGCTCCAGCCGGTCATGAGTTTGGACAAGTCAACCTTGGACGGCTTGCGCATCGATCGCGACCGTCGCGCAACGCCCGGCGGGTCACGTGGCTGGGTGTGGCTGGTGGCGGTGCTGTTACTGTTGCTGGCAGGAGGTGGCGTCGCCTGGCTCAAGCGTCCGGCGACGCCCCAGGTCCGCACCGCCCTGGCGCGCGAGACCGCCAGCGGAGCCGGCCCGGTAACCCTCCTCAACGGATCCGGTTATGTGACCGCCCGGCGCCTCGCGACAGTTTCCTCGAAGGCCTCCGGCAAGGTGGTCGAGGTCCTCGTGGATGAGGGCATGAAGGTGGCCGCCGGGCAGGTCGTGGCCCGGCTGGACGCATCCAACGTCGAGCAAAGCCTGAAGTTGTCCGAGGCCCAGGAGGAGGCAGCCCGACAGGCCCTGGCCGAGACCCGCGTCAACCTCGAACGCGCCGAACGCGAACTGCGCCGCACCCGCGAACTTGCCAAAGAAGGCCTGGCCACGCAGTCCGATCTCGACCGGAATGAGGCCGACGCCGGCTCGCTCAAAGCCCGTCTGGCCAAACAGGCCGCCGATGTCACCGTCGCCGGTCACGAAGTGGCCGTGTGGAAACAGCAACTCGACGACACCATCATCCGCGCGCCGTTTGACGGCATCGTCACCTCGAAAAACGCCCAGCCGGGCGAGATAATCTCTCCCATGTCGGCCGGCGGCGGGTTCACCCGCACGGGCATTTGCACGATCGTGGACATGACGTCGCTCGAGATCGAAGTGGACGTGAGCGAGAGCTACATCAACCGCGTCGAGCCCGGCCAGCCGGTGGCGGCCACGCTGGATTCCTATCCGGACTGGCGCATCCCGGCCCGGGTCATCGCCATCATCCCAACGGCGGATCGCCAGAAGGCCACCGTGAAAGTGCGCGTGGGCTTCGAGAAACTCGATCCGCGCATGCTGCCCGACATGGGCGTCAAGGTCGCATTCCAAAGCGGCGGCGGCCCCGCCAGCCCGGCGGCGGTATCCGCGGCCGCCGACTCCGTCCGAAAGGTCACGGTTCCAAAATCGGCCGTGCGTTCGCGGGACGGACGGGACATGGTCTGGGTCGTGCGTAACGACCGGCTGGAACGTCGTGCGGTCACGGTGGGATCGGTCGACGGCAATGACGCAACGATCTCCGCCGGCCTGCAGGCGGGCGAGCGGGTGGTGGTCGATGGCCCGGTCGAACTGGTCGAGAACGCGGTGGTCACAGAGAAAAAGCCATGAGCTCAGGCAACGGAATCCTTGTGAGAGTGCGCGACGTCGAAAAGACCTTCCGGCGTGGCTCGGAGGAGATCCACGTGCTGGCCGGTTTGAACCTCGAGGTGCCCGCCGGGGAATTCCTGGCGTTGATGGGTCCGTCCGGCTCAGGCAAGTCGACGTTGCTCAACCTCATTGGCGGGCTCGACCGGCCGACGCGCGGCGTGGTGGAGGTCGGCGGCGAACGGGTGGACGATCTTTCCGACCGACACCTGGCCGCGTGGCGCGCCCGGCACATCGGGCTTGTCTTCCAATTTTACAATCTGCTGCCGGTTCTGACCGCCGAGCGAAACGTGGAACTGCCGTTGCTCCTGACTCACCTCTCGCGCGCGGAGCGGCGGCACCATGTGGAGACGGCGCTCAAGGTGGTCGGGCTCACCCACCGCGCCCGGCACCAACCCCGGACCCTGTCGGGCGGCGAGCAGCAGCGTGTGGGCATCGCCCGCGCCATTGTGACCGACCCAACGATCCTGCTGTGCGACGAGCCCACTGGCGATCTCGACCGCAAATCGGGCGACGAGATCCTTGCCCTGCTCCAGGCGCTGAATCGCGAGCACGGAAAGACCATCATCATGGTCACGCACGATCCGCATGCGTCCGCCCGCGCGACGCGCACGGTCTATCTGGAAAAGGGCCAGCTCTCCACCACCCGCCCGGAGTGAACCGATGAAGTTTCTCGCGCTGATCTGGAGCAACCTGCGGCGGAAAAAGCTGCGGACCGCACTGACGTTGCTCTCGGTCTTTGTGGCCTTTCTCCTGTTCGGGCTGCTCTGCACGGTCAAGGAGGCGTTCACCGGCCAGGTGGCGCTGGCCGGCATCGACCGGCTCATCGTCCGGCACAAGGTCTCGCTCATCATGACCCTGCCGGAAAATTACCGGGCCCGGATGGAAAAAATCCCCGGCGTCGAGTCCGCGGTTCATTTCACGTGGTTCAACGGCATCTACCGGGACAACCCGAAGGAGTTCTTTGCCAGTTTCCCCACCGAGCCGGCGCCGTTTCTCGATCTCTATCGCGAGTTTCTCCTCCCCGAAGATCAGAAGCAGGCCTGGCTCCAAAAGCGGACCGGCGCCATCGCGGGCCGGGTCCTCGCGGATCGATTCAAATGGAAAGTCGGCGATCGCATCCCGCTCAAGTCCCCCATTTGGCCACGCCAGGGCGGCGGCGCATGGGAGTTTGATCTCGTGGGAATTTACGACGGGGCCAAAAAGGGCACGGACACATCCGGCTTCTACTTTCGCTACGACTACTTCGACGAGGGTCGGGCGCAGGGCAAGGGCTTGGTGGGCTGGTACGGGGTGCGGGTCAAGGACCCCGCCCGCACCGCAGACGTGGCCAAGGCGATCGACGACGAGTTCGCGAACTCGGCCTACGAAACGCAGGCTGAGGCGGAAGGCGCGTTTGCCCAGGGGTTCGTCCAGCAGATGGGTGACATCGGGACCATCATGATCTCAATCCTTAGCGCGGTGTTTTTCACGATCCTGCTGGTCACCGGCAACACCATGGCCCAGGCCGTGCGCGAACGGACGATGGAGCTGGGCGTGCTCAAGGCGATCGGCTTCACCAACGAGCGCATGCTCGCGCTGGTCCTGGTCGAGTCCTGCCTGATTACCCTGGTTGGCGGAAGCCTGGGCCTGGGCGCGGCGTGGATCCTGACCCTCGGCGGCAGCCCGGTGCCCGCGATGTTGCCCATCTTTTATCTGCCGCCTCGATATCTTGCGATGGGCGCCGGCCTGATCCTCGCCCTGGGTCTCGTGGCCGGCCTCGTGCCGGCATTCCAGGCCATGCGCCTGCACATCGCGGATGCCCTCCGCCGTAACGCCTGATCCCGATATGATCGCCTGGCTTGCCCAAGTTCTCTCCGTCTCGGGATTCACCCTGCGCACCATCCCGGCGCGCAAGGGCGCCGCCGTCGCCGCCGCCGTGGGCATCGGCGGCGTCGTCGCCGTGCTCGTCGGCGTGCTCTCCATCGCCGAGGGCTTTCGCGCCGCCATGCGCCTCGGCGGGCCGGACGATGTCGCGTTGGTGCTGCGTCAGGGCGCGGACGCGGAAATGACCAGCGGGCTGTCCCGCGAGGAAGTGCGGCTGATCCAGATTGCCCCAGGCATTGCCCGCGGCGCGGCCGGACCGGTGGTCTCAGCAGAGCTGTTCGTCATCATCAACCTGCCCTCACGCGCCACCGGGCTCCCGGCCAACGTGCCGCTGCGCGGCGTCGAAAAGGCCGCGCTCGAAGTCCGGCACGACCTGCAACTCATCGAAGGCCGGGCCTTCGAGCCGGGCCGCAACGAGGTGATCGTCGGCGCCGGCGCCGCCCGCGCGTTTCGCGGGCTGGCACTGGGAAACCGCCTGCGGGTCGGCCAAAACGACTGGGAAGTCGTCGGCATCTTCAAGGGCGGCGGCGGCTCGGCCGAGTCCGAGATCTGGACCGACGCCGCCGTGCTGCAGCCCGCCTATCACCGCGGCGATTCGTTTCAGTCGGTCTATGCCCGACTCGCCTCCCCCGCTGCGTTTGACCAGTTCAAGGACGCCCTGACGACGAACCCCCGCCTGAAGGTCAATCCCGTCCGGCAATCGGTTTTCCTGCAGGAACAATCCTCGATGCTGACCGGCTTTATCGAACGGTTCGGCTACTGGATCGCGGCGCTGATGGCCTTGGGCGCGCTTTTTGGAGCGTTGAACACGATGTACAGCGCGGTGGCCGCGCGCACGCGGGAGATCGCCACGCTGCGGGCGTTGGGATTCGGCGCCGGGCCCATCGTGATCTCGGTCCTGGCCGAATCCCTGGCGCTCGCCCTCGCTGGCGGCGCGGTCGGCGCCGGCGGAGCCTACCTGGCCTTCGATGGATTCAAGGCCGCCACCATCAACTGGCAGTCATTCAGCCAAATCGCCTTCGCCTTTTCCGTCACGCCCAAGCTGCTCGCCAACGCCATCCTTTGGGCCGCGTTCATCGGGTTGCTGGGCGGCCTGTTCCCCGCCTTGCGCGCCGCTCGGCTGCCCATCTCCGCCGCCCTGCGCGAAACGTAACGAGGGATATTGATTTTCGGTTGGCGATTTGCGATCGACGCATCATCCGGGGTGCGCCCGTCCCCGGGCGCAGAACGGTGAAGATTGCTGAAGGTTGGGATGCTTTTGGCCTTCGAGGCGTCCTTGCGTTTCTGCGGGCGCGGACGCCCGCACCCCGGGGGTTCCGGGCCCCTGCGCAGGTCTGTCAGAAGGTCGATCTCTTCACGCCCACGTGACTTCGCCCTTCGCCTCCTGCAGCACAATGTCCTGCAGGAAGCGCACGCCTTTGCCCAGGCCTTCGCGCGGCGTCATCAGGCTGTCCTCGTGTTCCACCGACAGGACACCGTCATAGCCGATCATGCGCAGGGTGGAGACAAAGTCGCACCAGAACTGGCGCGAATGCCCGTAGCCCACCGTGCGAAAGATCCAGGCGCGGTTCAGCTCATCCCGGTAATGCTTCGTGTCGAGCGTTCCGTTGGTGACGGCGTTCCACGCATGGACAGCGGTGTCCTTGGCGTGGCAATGCCACACCGCGCCAGCCAGCGCGCGCAATGCCGCACACGGATCGATGCCCTGCCAGAAAAGGTGAGACGGATCAAAGTTTGCCCCGATGGCGGAGCCCGCAGCCGCGCGAAGCTTGAGCAGTGTCTCGGGGTTATAGACCACGAAACCCGGGTGCATTTCGAGGGCAATGCGGCGAATGCCTTCCCGCCGCGTCCAATCCGCCGTCTTCAACCAGTACGGGATCACCACCTCGTTCCACTGGTATTGGAGAATCTCCAGGTAGTCCGGCGGCCAGGGGCACGTGACCCAGTTGGGGCTGCGATCGCCGGGCGCGCCTCCGGGACAGCCGCTGAACGTGATCACCGTGTCGACCTCGAGCTGGGCGGCCAGGCGGACCACTTTCCGATAGTCCCGATCGAAGCTGGCGGCGAGCGCCCGGCGCGGATGCAGCGGGTTGCCCGCGGCGTTCAGCGCGGAGAGGCGCATCCCGCGCGATGCCACGGACTGGAGCAGCGCCTTCCGCTTTTTCCCGCTGGCGAGCAGCGGCTCCAGCGGGCAATGCCCCGTGCGCGCATAGCCGCCGGCGCCCAACTCCACGGCCTGCACGCCCAGGCCGGCCAGATGGTCGAGCGCCGCCTCGAATTTCAAATCGCCGAGCACAACCGAGAAAACGCCGATTTTCATACGTTGAAAGCTAAGAAGGTTGGCCGCCGGTATTGCGATCAAGTCCGGTTCAGGTTCATGGACCCGGTGCGGCGGGCAGCAACGCGCCGTCGGGCCGTTGCAGAAACGCGATCAGGTCTGCGAGATCCTGCGGGCTCCAGCCCGCCTCGAGCCCGTCCGGCATAAGCGATTTGCCGGTCGGCCGCAACGCGCGAATCCGGCTCCGGGGAACATTCTCGTCGGCCGCACCCGGACGCCGGATGGTGATGCGCGTCTCCATCTCACTCGCAAACAGCCCAGTGAGACTTTCGCCGTCGGTCAGGTTCACCTCGTAGGCGGCATACTCGGGCGCGACCTGGCGGCTGGGGTCCAGGAGGTCGACGATCAGCGCATCGGCCGGCCGGGCGGCTATTCCGGAAAGGTCCGGCCCGACCCGATAGCCGTGGCCCTGGAGGTAATGGCAGGGCAGGCAGAGCTGGGCGAAGCGAGCGGCGCCGCGCGCGCGATCCCCCGGCAACCCGAGGGCCGGACGAAGCCGGTCGATCACTTTCTGCCGATCGGGATCGGCCGCCGCCAACACGGGCGGGGGACGCAGCGAAGCGGACGAACGGCCGGCCAGGCGGGCCGCTTCCTCTCGAGTGAGGCTGGGCAAACTGCTCGCGGCGGCGAGGCGCACCCAGCGATCCGTGTCACCCTCGACCAGTCGGCGCAGCATTAGTTCCCGCGCGGATGCCTCCGGCCAGGCCCGCAACGCCAGCGCCGCCCGGAGGCGCACGCGGGCCTCAGGGTCGCGCGTGGCGGCGGCCAGCGCGTTCGTCAGCCCAGCCGGGATGGCTCGGGGGTAGGCCTCGAGAGCCAGCTCAAGCGCACGGGCGCGTATGGCCGGCGCGGCGTCGGTGATCGCGTCGATCACGGCGGCGGCAAGGAGCTCGGAGGACAACGGTGAACGCAACGCGAGGATTTCCAACGCCAGAAAGCGGGCAGGGGCGGAAGCGGACGATCGGGTCAGGTCGCGAAGCGATGATGCCGCCATGGGATCCGCCCGTTCCATGAGAATGCGCTGCGCGGTCTCCCGTCGCCAGCTGATGGCACTTTCCAACTCTCGAGCCAGCGTGACGGAGGTGAGCGCCGTGAGCGAACGGGCCGCCTCGCCGGGCGGCGCATCCTTTCGCACGACACGCCACAGGCGCCCATGGTCGGCGCCCGTCTGCCACGGCACGCGCTCGCGCATCTCGCGCGGCACAAAGTCAGGGTGCTCGACGAACTCGCGGTAGAAATCGACGACGTAAAGGGCGCCGTCCGGGCCGGCCGCGAAATTGACCGGATGAAACCATGGGTCCGCGGCCCGGAGGAACTCGGTCTCGTATTCACTCCGCCGGGCCACAAAGGTGGCGCCGGCCGGTTCCAGCACGCGCCGATGGACCAGGTTGCGCAGCGACTCGCCGACAAAGGTGTTCCCCTGATAGGCCGGGCCGAGTCCATTTCCACGGAATAACGTGAGGCCGGACAAGGCGTTGAAATGGCTGGACGACTCGTTGTTGAACACGCGCGGCGAAGGGCTGAGCGGAAACACCCGGCCGGTGTCGTCGGCCGGCAGCAAGTCGGCCAGGACCTCGAAGCCGCCCGCCGCCGGGTTGGCCGCAAGGTAACGATCCGGAAACACTTCGTGCCGCACCGGAATCGTGTTCCACGACAGATACCGCCCGCCCCACTCGTCCAGCCCAAGACCAAACTGGCTTCGTCCCGCCAAACCCTCGAATTCGCCCGTCGCCGGCCGAAACCGAAAGTCGCGCCCGCGCAAGGACACGCCATTGGTCGAGCCCGGGCGGTGAACCTGTCCATCGCTCCGGCCGTTGGCGCCATAAACCCAGCCGTCAAATCCCCACGTCAGCCCGTTCGCCCGCAACTGCTGATTGCCCGTTCCGAATCCCGTGAACAATACCCGGCGCTCGTCCGCCCGTCCGTCGCCATCCCGATCGGCCAGAAACCACAAATCAGGCGCGGCCGTTACCAGGACCCCGCCGTTCCACGGCAGGACCGAGTTCGGAAAATGCAGACCGTCCGCGAAGACGGACGACGTCTCGTAACGCCCGTCGCCATCCCGATCCTGGAGCAGGCGGATGGAGCCCCCCGACGGCGCGTTCGGGTAATCGCGCATCTCCGCGACGAACAGTCGTCCGGCGGCGTCCCACGCGATCGCGACGGGGCTGACGATGTCCGGCTCAGCGGCCACCAGCTCGATTCGGAGCTGCGGATCAGCGAGCTGAAACGTGGCCAGCTCGTCCTGCGGCGCCCGGGCGGACGCTGCGGCGAGCGGGCCGGGCGGGGCGGTCACGGCACCCGCGAGCACCAGCGCGAACGCGAGCCGAACCGGCGTGACGCGCCCTGAGGATCGGAGGAGGTTCATGGCGCCAATTCGCGAAGCAGTTCGACGGCGAGATCCGCGATTCGTTCGCCGGTCCCAGGCTCGGCGTAGCTGTGGTATCCCGTCCAGACCTGATAGCCGCCGAGCTTGTGCCCTTCACGATTGGGCAGGTAGCCGATCCAGTCGTTGGCGAGCTCGGCCACGTAGGTATGCCGGAACGGGGAGCGATTCTTGATGTCGAGGCCAAGCTGGGTGAAGTACTCGGCCGGAACGCCGACGAGGGCGATGTCGCCGATGCGAATGGCCTGGACCCAGGTCTCGCGCTCCTGGCCCTGCAGCGGGGCCAGCTCGGCGCGCATGGTGCGAAACACCTTGGCGATGTATTCGGAGGAACCGGGCGCATACTTGCGACAATATCGCGTCACGGCCGCCTCCTCGGCGGCATCGTCGAAGGATCGCAAACGAAATTTGATCGGTCGCTTGAGCGCGGCCAGGCGGCTGACCGGCTGATCCGTGGCCTGACGCAACGCGTCCTGGACCGACGCCTTGATCCGCCGCATGCACTCGTCCCCGGTCAGTTCGAGGTTGTGGGTCGAGCCGGAAGCGCCTTCGAGAAAGGCCACGATGCCGCCCTCCTCCGCCTCCAGTTCCTGCGCCGCCATGCCATAGATGCTGGCGGAGCGCTTGCCCGGCTGGCGCGTGCCGATCGTGTGGGTGCTGTGGTTGAAAAGCATCGCCCGCAGGCGATCGTCCGGGCCGCGAAATGCGAGCACGGGCAGCTCCGGATCAAACGGCCCCGTGGCACGCACGAAATTCGTCCGCGGACCGATCCAGTAGATCATCCCGTCGGCCAGCAATTGGCGGCTGTTCTGGCCCACCGTGGGTTCGGAGCCGAGATGGAATTGCAGTCGGGCCTCCGCGAGGTGGGCGCTCGCTTCGCGCACCGCCCGCACCACGGCATCCTGGACCCGCTGGGTGAACACGGGATCGAGATCGTAGTCGTGCAACCGCATGGTGCTCGGAGCGTGATGAGTGTGCGTGCAATTGATGAGCACATGGGCCGCCGGAATGCCGGTGGCCCGGCCAATCTCCGCGATCACCGGATCCCAGGTGCGTCGTGTCGCCATCAGAATGTCGCATGCCACGATGGCCAACTTGGTGCCGTCCTGCTCCAATACCACGGCCACCGCCCGGAGCTTCCCTTCCTGTCCCGAGGCCTTGCCCGGGCCGATCCCGCCGGCGATGACCATGGAATCGTCCGCGTCCAGCGCAGCCGCCGCGGCGCCGACGCGAAGTTGTCCGGACTTGGGACCCAGGGAAACCGTTGCGTCAGCCCCGATCGCCGGCTGGCGCCAGCCGTAGAGGAATAGCAGGAGAAGGAAGGCACCGGAGAGCGCCAGCCGGCCATGGCGAAGCGGCGGGGAAAGATTCACGGCCGTGAGCATGCCGGTCCCCGGTCAAGAGGGGAAGCCGGGACTTGGTGGGGCCCACGCTCCGCACCGGGTCTTATGGAGAGTGCGCCGAGAATCGGCGCTGTGGATCCTTGCCCCGATCGAAAGCGGCGTTTCACGCCGCACTCCACAGCGCTGCCGCGCCAGCTTGCGCCTCCCGTCGAGCACGGGCCGCCCGCCGGTCATGGCCCCAACTTTCCGTGAATCTGCGTTCGGGGTGCGCCCGTCCTCGGGCGCAGATAGGCCGCGGGCTCCGCCGCGCGCCGCGCGTGCCGTGCCTCGTTGCGGTTACCCGCACCCGGACGTGGATCCATTCAGCAACCCATGCCAGGCGGCGGGCACGCCACGCCGTAGCATTGAGCGACGGCAGGAGCGCCAGCCCGGCCTGCCCGCCAGCCACGTCTCAGTTCGAAACTAGGGCTGGAACGAAGGAGTCGGGCTGGTCAACGGCGGGGCCTGGGGCGGGTCGGTGGAATTGGCGCCGGCGCCCGCGGGCGCAGCACCCTTGGCGCCGTTTGCCGGCGCCAGTTGCGCGGCGAGATAAACGGTGAAGATGGTTCCCTGACCAACCTTGCTGTGGACATGGATCGCACCGCGAGCCTGCTTGAGCAGGCGTTGCACGATGCACAGACCAAGCCCGGTGCCCGTCGACTTCGGCTGGGTCGTGAAAAAGGGATCGAAAATCCGCGGGAGCGTCTCCGGAGGAATGCCCGGGCCGTTGTCCTGCACGGACAGGGCGAGCAAGGGCGCCGTGTTGAGGAATCCATCACGGTTGACGAAGCGATCTTCCGGGCCGTCGGAGAACACCTTCAGGTCCAACGGATGGTCGATGAGCTGGGCCCGGATCTCGACGCGGTGCACCTGCGGGCTGCATTGAAATGCGTTGAGCGTCAGGTTGAGCAGAATCTGGATGAGGTCGATGCCGTGGATGGAAACGACTGCGTCTTCGCTCAGCGGGTGGATGATGAACTGGTTGCTGCGGGTGGCGGGATGGACCCGGACCAGTTCGCCGAGGTCGCCGAGAACCTGGTTGACCCAGATCCGCGCATTCTCGCCGGTCTGCGGGCGGAGCAGCCCCAGGTAACGGCGGGAAATTTCGATGCAGGTGGTCACCTGCCGGGTGATGCGCCGAAGTCGATCCCGGACGAAATCGAGGTCGTCGCCCTCGAGCTTGCGCATGTCGCCGCCGGCCTTTTGGTTGATGATCTGCAGCAGGCCGGAAATGATGGTGAGCGGCCCGTTGATGTCGTGGACGATGCTGGCGTAGATCTCGCCGCGGGTGTGGGCCTTGTCCTGCTCCATTCGCGCCTGCTGGAGTTCATCCTGCAGCTGCAGCAGCTTTTCGTTGTTGGTCTGGACTTCGCTTCCCAGCGAGCGGCGCTCGATGGCCCGCGCGACGGCGACCCGCATGGTGGCCACGTCGAAGGGCTTGCTGATGTAGTCGCAAGCCCTCAGGCGCAGGGCCTGTCGCAACGTCTCCGTGGTCTCAAAGGCTGTCATCATGACCGCCTCGAGGCTGGGATCGAGATAGCGCAGGCGTTCGAGCACCTCCAGGCCCGACATCTGGCCCATCCGGATGTCCAGCACCGCGACATCGATGTGGTGCTTCCGGATCAGCTCGATGGCCGCCGGCCCATCCTCGGCCATGAGAACTTCATACTGGTCCTCGAAAATTACCTTCAGCGATTTCCGGGGGCCTTCCTCGTCGTCGACCACGAGCAAGGTCGGCCGGCCGGCTGGCTTCGCTTCACCGCTGCTGTTGCTGCGGGCGGCGATTTCCTCGGACTCTTCATCCAAAGGACGTGGCAGGGGCAGTGACATGGGGATTACGAAATAAACTCGCCCGGTGGCTGGACGGAGATCGCCCGCTTGGATTCCTCTCGCGCCCGGCCGCAGGAAGTGATTCCCGGCGCGAAGTCCAAAGCCGGCGGCACCTGTTTCAGAACGGCGAAAAGCCGGGCCTCGAGTTTGATCTCAAATCGGTCCGTCGATACGTCAGCGAATGGTCTCATCAATGAGAGCGGTAGAGCTTGCGCGGGCCGCTGCCCCAACAATCCTCGCCCCACAATCCCCGGGGCTCCCCATCATTACGACGCCCACACCTGCGCACCGTCAGTCCCAGTTCATGGCCAACCGCGTCCCCACAATTTCTCAGCCAAAAACTCCGGCTGTCCCGCCGGATCGGTCCATCAAGGTTATCGTGCGTTGGACTGACTGCCCGGACCTTACAAGGAAGCGTTCGCACGACAAGCAGAAATCCGGTGAATACCTGTCGGGACGTTCACGGATGCGGCCAGGGCTCGACAAAGAAAGTCCAGCTTTGGCCAAAAGCGATCGTGGATCGGTCGTTCCGTCGCAAGTTAGCGGTTGCGCATGAAAATTGTCGGTGCTAGTCATCGCCTGTCTCTGATGCACCGCCCCTCGTTTCATCGACGCTTCACCGGCCTTCGCCCATGGGCGTCCTTGGTGTGTCTGCTGGCGTACCTGGCCGGAGTTCCCGAACTCCTGCCGGAATTACTGGGCCTGCTCTGCTCGTTCGATCGCTCGCACACGGTCTCCGTGATCCATGCCGGAGGCGAAGTCCGGCTGACCGTGTCCCATGATTCCGCTCGCTTGGCCGAGGCGTCACTCCCCGCCGCCTCGAAACCCGCGGCGGCCGGGGTTCGCCTCGCCGGGCTTGCTCAAACAACTCCCAACTCAGACCATCAGGCGTCGTTTGCCTGTGCCTCCGTCGTCGAACTGAGCGACGAACAAAACAGCCTGGGCAAAGCCCGCGGAACCACTGAGCTTGCCCGGTGGGCACCTGAGCGTGACTCCCGTGACGGTGGCAACGCGCGCGCTCTCGCTCTCGCCTTGGATCGAACTTCGCCGTGCTCGGGTCCGCTCGCGCAGCTCCTGCGCACTCTTCGCACCACGGTCCTCGTCATCTAAGCCCGCGTCGGCGCGCGGCCACCCTCCGGCTCCTTGGCCAGCCCGTATGCCCTTCGTGTGCGGCGGCCAATTGGCCGACGGATGACAACCCGTCATTCCACCCCAACCAACCCGACAAACCCGATCCGACCTTTAGCCATTCCAATCCAAAAGAAATCGCGTCACCGGCGTGCCCATCCCCAGCGGGGGCCGGCCGAAGGAGACTCGTGAACCAGCGGCACACCTGGCCAAGAACGAAAAATTAAATATGAAAACATCGACCAAACTTGCGACTCCGATTCAATGCGCCCGGCTCCCGTTTTGCCGAGGTGCCGGCCCATGGCGTTTGCTCGCGGCGCTGGCCGCCATCGCCCTCATCCCCGTGGTCCGAGCCTCCGACCCCTGGGTGGCCCCGGCGGATGCCTCCGCCGCGAACAACCCCGTGGCGGTGTCCTCCGACGCCCTCAAAAAGGGCCGCGTCATCTACGACGATCGATGCGCGGACTGTCATGGCCGGAAGGGCCGGGGCGATGGTTCGGGTGGCAACGACCTTGAACGCAAACCGACCGATTTGACGGCAGGCGCCTTCGCGAGCCAGTCCGACGGCGCCATCTTCTGGAAGCTGACGCAGGGGCGAAAGCCCATGCCCAGCTACGCGCGGAAACTTTCGGAAGAGGAGCGGTGGCAGGTGATCCACTATCTCCGCGCCCTCGCTCCCAAATCAAAACAACGGCCAGCCTCTCGGTAAATGAACTGGGGCAGGTCCACCCAACCAATCAACCAACCAAAAAAACAAACCGATGAACGAAAAACGACAATCGAAACGGATGCTGCTGGGAACCGCTGTCGCGCTGACCGCGACTCAAGGCCTCGTGCCTGCTGCTTTCGGGCAGGACAGCCGGCCGGTCACCCGGGAGGAGTACAACAAGCTGCAGCAGGAGCACGAGCAGCTCGTGCGCGAGGTCCGCGAGCTCCGCGGCCAGGCGCCAGCCACCACCGGCACCAACGGCACCGCCGCCGCCTCGGCCGATGCGGCCAAATCCGGGGATGCCCTCTCCCTCAACCACTACATTTTTCCCGGCAGCAGCCGGTTTCACATCACCGGCTACGGCATGGCCGAGTTCCAGGCCCGCCGGCGCGAGGACGCCACATTCAACGCCCAGCTCAACCCGCTGATGCTCTGGAGAATTTCGGATCGCATCCTGTTCGAGGGCGAAATCGAAATGGAGCTCGAAGACGGCGAAACCTCGACCAAGCTCGAGCAGGCTCACCTGGCCTACGTCGCCAACGACTGGGTCACCTTCGACGCCGGCAAGTTCCTCAACCCGATGAACTCGTTCGTCGAGCGCTTCCACATGGCGTGGGTCAACCGGCTCCCCGACAAGCCGCTGGCGGTTTACGACGGCCTCCTGCCGGAGACCTACGTCGGCGCCCAGGTCCGCGGCGGCGTTCCCCTCGGAGCCACCCGGCTGAATTATTCCGCCTTCGTCGGCAACGCCCCGAAACTCGTCTCGTCCGTCGGCCCGGATGACGACGCGGAAACGCTTGGCACGCTCGAGTGGGACAACTTCGGCAACGAGGGCGGCCGGGTCGCCTTCGGTGGACACGTCGGGTTCCAGCCAATTCCCGCACTCGAGATCGGCTATGGGCTCCACTACTCCGGCGTCGGCTCCGGCGAAAACGTCCTGCTCCAATCCATCGACCTGAATTACGTCCAGGATAGCGACGCCCTCGGCGGCCTCGTCCGCGTCAACGGCCAATGGGTGTGGTCACATCTCGGGCGCGGGATCTATGACGACAACGGCTATCCCGTCGCGTTCCGCAACAACCGGGACGGCGGCTACGCGCAAATCGCCTACCGACCAACCCACTTTGGACCGAATTTTCTGCGCCACGTCGAAGGCGTCGCGCGATTTGATCGGTTTCACCAGGAGAAAACCCCGGTGGGCTACAACGAAAACCGCTACACCTTCGGCCTCAACTACTGGCTCACCTCACGCACGGTCTGCAAGCTCGCCTACCAGATCGACGACAAAAACAACGGGGGCACCGACAACAATGGCGTCCTCGTCCAGTTTGCCACCGGCTTCTAATGCCTCGTGCCTGACCAACTGCGAAATCAAACCGCACAACATTTTGACCTTTAACCTATGAAATACCTCTCCTTTGCCGCCCTGCTGGGCGCCTTGGTCATCACCGGCTGCGCCACCAGCCGCGACTCCGCAGGCGCGCCGCCCAACGGCTCCCGCCTCTGGGCCCAGAACTGCACGCGCTGCCACAACAGCCGATCCCCGTCCGAGCTCAGCCCGGCCCAGTGGGACCCTGTCATGTTGCACATGCGGATCCGCGCCAGCCTGACCGCCGCCGACTCCCGCGCCATCCTGGAGTTCCTCCAGACGAGCAACTGACCGACAGTCCTGCCAACCGCCTCCTGGCCACAGGCCACGACGGTTGGTCTAACGCCTCTCGGCCCCGGTGAAACCGCGCTGCGGTTTCCCGGGGCCCTCTTCCCATGAACCGGGAGGTAGGGCGCGCGCTCCGCAGCGCGCCGCCTGTGCGGACCTCCGGCTGGCGGCGGAGCGCCAGCCCTACCTGCGATGCTCGCGTTCACGGCCCGCGAGCAGGTCCGATAGGAACGCGGGGCTCTCCAGAAACCAGGCAGATTTTTGATTTACGATCGCGGATTGTCGGACTCGGCAATCCCAAATCAAAAATCACCAATCAGCAATGGTCTTCATGGCCTCAACTCACCTCCGCCTCGGAAGCCTGGCCTACCCCAGCCGGCCACCCCCACGCTTGAGACAGTGCGCCAGATACGGCAGCAGCTGCTTCTTGCGGGAGACCACGCCCTGCAGATCGAAGATGTTGTCCTCCACCAGCGGGTAATCGATCAGCTTGATCAGCGATTCCGGCCCGGCCACCAGCAGCGCGGAGCTGTTCGTCACGACATCGGTCACGAGCAGCGCGCTGAACAGATAGCCCTGCTTTTCGCGATAATCCTCGAGCGCGCCGAGCAAATCCGACTTCCGCTTGAAGAAGTGATCGAACCCGAGCTCCTCGATCTGCGCGACGCTGAAGACGTGCCCCTGCTCCTTGAACTCTTTGCAGTCGGTCACGATGGCCTGGTCGACCGGGAGCGATGTCAGCACAGAACCCGACGCAAATAATTTCTCGGTGAACCGCGAGGCTTCCACGCCCGAGATGGATTCGAGCTTCTTCAGCACCTGGGCATCGCGCTCGGTGGTGGTCGGGCTCGTCAGGTTCAACGTGTCGCTAACCAAACCAGCGAGGAGCAGCCCGGCCACCGGCTTCGGCAGCTCCACATTGTGCCGGAAGAAGCAATCCGCCACGATCGTGCTGGTCGAGCCGACTGGCTCGTTCCGAAAAAGAATCGGCTGCGCGGTCGTCAGCGCCCCAATCCGGTGGTGATCGATGATCTCGACGATCTCCACCTGATCGGCACCCTGCACCGCCTGGGAGAGCTCATTGTGATCGACCAGGATGAGCTGCCGATGAACTTTTCGCAGGAAATCCGATTTGGTCAGGATCCCAATCGTGCGGTTGTGATCGTCGATCACGGGAAACGCCTGGAAATGCGACGCGGCCGCCACCGGCTCGACCGCCTCGAGCGGCTCATCCGCGCGAAACGCGAGATAGTGCTCGTGGATCAGGTGCCGGACCGAGATGGCCGCGCGACAGAGCATCGCCGTGGTCGTCGTGTCGTGCGGCGAGCTGACCAGCGTGACCTCCTGCTTTTTGGCGAAGTCGACCATCGACTGGGCCAGGGGCAGGCCGCCGGTGACAATGAGCGCGCGCACGCGCTCGCGGATGGCCAGATCCTGAATCTCCAGGCGGTCGCCCACCACCACGACCAGCTTCTCCCGCGGATAATTCTGCAGCCGCCGGTAAAACGACTCGAGGCCCATCGCCCCGATCATCAGGATCAAGTCCTCCTCACGATCCGGATGGTTGGCGAACACGACCTCGCCGGTCAACACCCGGGCCAGATTCTGGATGCTGCACAGCACCCGGCGAGAATCCAGCAGACGACCCGGCGCCGGCAGGAAAAACTTCGTCATCTTGAAGACGGAGATGAGGCCGGCGCACGAACGATCCTCGCGCAGCACCGGCAGCACGCGGATGTGTTTCTCGTCCATCACCCCCAGCGCCTCGGCCATGGTCGCCTCCGGCGGGACGCTGACGACGTGGCCGGCCATGACGTCGCGCACCTTGGGCGACACATCCGCCACGAATCGCGGCGCCGGCATCCCAAATGTCTCCAGCACGTAATCGATCCGCGCGTTGGTATCTCCACACCGGGCCGCCTCGGCATGCGGCGAGCCCGTGCGCCGCTTGAACTCTGCGTAGCCGATGGCGGAACAAATCGCATCCGTGTCCGGGTTGCGATGCCCAATCACCAACAATTCACATTCGTTCGTACCGCTCATGCCGCTTTGACCACTTTGAGCCGCCGGCAACTCCATCGCCGGCGGACCGCGCACACTAGCCAGTCGGAAGAATCCACCGCAACTTGATTCCTTGATGTCGGGGAAATGCCCGCGTTAAATCGCGGCGTGTCGTCTCGAATCATCGCGGTCGCCAACCAAAAAGGCGGCGTCGGCAAAACCACCAGCGCCGTCAACGTCGCGGCCTGCATGGCCGCCTCCGGACGCCGCGTCCTCCTCTTCGACCTCGACCCCCAAGCCAACGCCACCAGCGGCCTCGGCCTCGATAAAGTCGAAGGCGCCAGCGCCTACCGCGTCCTCCTCGGCGAAGGCGCCCTCGCCGATCGCATCCAAAAAACCGCCTACGACCGCCTCGAGATCATCCCCAGCGAGGTCGATCTCTGCGGCGCGGACATCGAGATCCCCCGCCTGGATAATCACGTCCAGCGCGTCAAGCTCGCCCTCGAACCCGTGCGCTCCAGCGACCGCTTCGAGGTCGTCGTCATCGATTGCCCCCCCTCCCTCGGCATTCTCACCCTCAACGCCTTCGCCGCCGCCGATTACCTGCTCGTGCCGCTCCAGTGCGAATATTACGCGCTCGAAGGCATCTCGATGATCAATCGCCTGCTCAACCAGCTGCGCGACACCGGCGTCAACCCCCAGCTCGAGCTGCTCGGCGTCATCATGACCATGTTCGACGGACGCACCCGCCTCTCCCAGCAGGTCGTCACCGAGGTCCGCCAGCACTTCGGCGATCTCGTCTTCGAAACGGTCATCCCCCGCACCACCCGCCTGGCCGAGGCCCCCAGCTTTGGCAAGCCCATCATCGACTACGACAAATACAGCGCCGGCGCCGCCGCCTACGAGGTGCTGACCCAGGACATTCTCCAACGCCTCAAGCTCGCCACCCCGCCCGCCCGGCGCTGAACAACGCTGAGCGGCGCTAGCCGTTCGCCGGCACCCGCGAAGTCGAGCCCGGCGCAGACCCGACCACGCGTTACTTCACCGCCGCCCACACCCGGCTGACGTCGTCGTGATCGTCCAGTTCCTGCAAAAATTCACCCACCTCGGCCCGCTGGTCGTCGCTCAGCTCCGGATAATTCTTCGGCAAATAACCCGGCTCGCTCGTGATCACCGTCCAGCCATGTTGGCCCAGCCATTTTGACACGGTGTGAATCGCCGTCCGATCCGCGATGAACCTTGCGCCCGTCGCGCCTTCCGGAATGTCGTCGTTCTGTGCTGAGGTCAGCGCCTCCACCTCGTTCGCCCCCGCCTCAATCGCCGCCGTCTCTCGATCGGTGTTCGCGTCGGGATGATGGGCCTCGACCAAGCCGACCGGGTCGAACAGGAATTTGTTGCTGCCGGAAATGCCGAGCTGGCCCCGTTTGAAGATCAGCCGAATCTCCGGCGCGGTCCGGTTCACGTTGTCGGTCATGACCTCGACGATGACCGGCACCTTGTGCGGCGCGTAGCCTTCAAAAACCGTGTGCTCGAGCACAAGCTTTTCATCGCCCACTCCGGCGCCCTTTTTGATCGCGCGCTCGATGACATCGCGGGACACACTTTCCTTGCGCGCCTTTTCCACCGCGGCGGCCAGGCGGGCGTTGAGATCGGGATCCGCGCCGCCCATCTTGGCGGCGACCATGATTTCCCGGACGATTTTGGCGTTGGCCCGGCCCTTTTTGAGCGAAGCCACCGCCCGCTTTGCGTGCAACCATTGACGACCCATGGACGTGACCCTAACAGAGGCCGCCACCCGGGTTCAATGTTCCGATTGGGATTTTGCCTTGAGTCCAGTCCCGAAGATCCGTCATGAGAGCTGTCATGAAAGCTGTCATCCTTGCCGCCGGGAAGGGCACCCGCATGCGGGACCTCACCAATGAGCTCCCCAAACCCATGCTGCGGGTCCACGGCAAACCCATCCTCGAACATATCCTGACCGGCCTTATCGCCGCCGGCATCCGCGACGTGTTCATCGTCACCGGCTACCGCGCCGACGTCATCGAGGGCTACTTCGGCGACGGCCGCAAATGGGGGGCCCGCATCGCCTACGGCCGCCAGGTCGTCCAGGATGGCACCGGCAAGGCCCCCGAACTGGCGAAGGAGTTTGTCGGCTCAGACAATTTCCTCCTGACCTACGGCGACATCCTGGTCAAACCGGAGACCTACCAGCAGATGCTGAAGCGGTTTGCTGAGGGTCCCTTCAGCGGCCTGTTGACGGTGACCGGCAGCGAAGACGTGACCAAGGGCGGCATCAACTTTTTCGACGACGCCTTCTGCTTGAAACGCCTGGTGGAAAAACCCACGACGGCGCAGCTCGACGAGTTGCGCTCCACTGGCTGGCTCAAGACCGGCCAGATCGCGTGGTACAACGCCGGCATCTACATCTTCAAGCCAGTGGTCTACGACTTCACCACGCGCTTGGAGAAATCGCCCCGCGGCGAATACGAGCTGACCGACGCCATCAACGCGCTGGTCGCCGCCGGCCATCGCATCGCCGGGATGCAGATTGAAGGCCGCTGGGTCGACGTGCGCGATCCAGAAGTCCTGGCCGCGTTGGAGAAGGAGTCGACTTCTTCCTGAGCGAACGCTCGCATCTTGGCAACGGCACGCGGACGGATTTCCGAGGTTCAAAGCCAAGAAGCGGGGCCGTCTTGACCAATGCCGGATAGACGGCGTTGCTCGTGCGAGTGAAGATGCAACTGCTGAAGTCGATCGCTTCGGGGCTGGGCGGCGGTTCCTTAGAGCCTGTCCGAAAAGTCGGGTCCATGATGGTCAGAGGAGGGTTCTTAGGGTCACCTGGGTTCTTAGGGTCACCTTGTAACAATTAACAATTGACGGCGACGCCGAGCCCGGGCCAGTGTGGAGGGCATGGCAAGAGGACTGCGGACCGAGCGAGTTGGGGGCTGGTACCATTTGACGGCGCGAGGAAATGAACGCCGGGACATCTACCGGGACGACCGGGATCGCCGACACTTTCTGGAATTGCTCGAAGAGATGGTCGAGCGATTTCGCATCGGTCTGCATGCCTATGTTTTGATGAGCAACCACTACCATTTGCTGGTGGAATTGCGCGAGTTGAACCTCAGCCGGGCGATGCAGTGGCTCAACGTGAGTTACAGTGTTTGGTTTAATCGGCGCCACGGGCGGAGCGGGCACCTGTTCCAAGGCCGGTTCAAGTCAGTGGTGGTAAGCCGGGACGAATGGGCCTTGGGATTAAGCCGCTACATTCATCTGAACCCGGTGCGCGTCGAGGCGTTGGGCTTGGGTAAGCGGGAGCGACGGGCGAGCCGGCAAGGATTGGGGGCAGGACCGACGGCGGACCAAGTTCAGGCGCGGATTGCGTCGCTACGAAGATATCGTTGGAGTTCGTTCCGGGCGTATGTGGGGTCGGAACGTTCGCCGGCATGGCTTGAGCGGGACGCGGTCTACGCATTGGGTGGCGGACGCAAGGCCGAGCAACCGCGTCGGTATCGTGATTATGTTGAGCGCGAGGTCCGCGAAGGGATGAAAGCAACACCGTGGGAATCGCTTCGGGACCGAGTGGTCTTGGGCAGCCGGGATTTCGTGGCCAAGCTGGTGGGGGACGATGCCGGTTCGGCAGCCAGTCGTCGACTGGAGAAGCTGCACACGCAGCGTCCTGATTGGGCGACAATCGTCCGGGCGGTGGAACGAGTCAAGAAGGGCCAATGGGACGAAATTCGGGAGCGACACGGGGATACGGGACGAGATCTGGCGCTGTATTTGGGGCGCGGGAAAGGAGGATTCTCTCTGAGAAAGTTGGCGGAAATGGCTGGGTTGACCAGCGCGGCGGCCGTAGCGATGAGTCTGCGTCGCTACTCCAAGCGCCTCAGCCTGGACACCGAACAACAAGAGCAGTTGAATCGAGCAACTCAATTGTTAATTGTGAGAAGCTGACCCCAAACCCAACCCCAAACCCACGCCAAACCCACGGGCCCGCGTATCCATTCAAATGGCCTTGGCACTCACAAAACGTCTTGCCCATTCACTTCAATGAACACTACGCCTTCGCCCTTATGCTTAGTGTTTGTCATCCAGTGGTTGATGCCTTTGCTTTTTCTGGCGACGCCGTGTCACGCATCTTCGACCGATGACTCCTCGTGCATCAGGCAGGTTCCAAGAATTGAGTTCCTCTGGCCAGCGTCCAGGCCGTTTGTGTTCACCGGCAATAGCTTTACGGTCGGCACCGGGACCTGGTTCAAACTAAAAGTCGAGTCCTTCTATCCCGAAGGAACACTTAATGAAGTGCGATTCTTCGCCGGAGCAGATTTGATCGGAAGAGTGGCTTCTGCCCCTTACGCGATTGTTTGGATTGTTCCCGTTGGCCATCGAGAGATAAGTGCGATTGCCGTCGATAGAGACGGTAAAGAGGTTGTTGTGCGCGCCGGCGTGGTCAATGGTGCCAGCGGAAGGCCTGCCGACCGCTATGTAAACATCGTTCGGCCGGCAGCGGGCGCGATCCTCGCGGCACCAGCGACTTTCGAGGTTGCCGCAGAATTGTTTGCCAGTGGCATAGAGAACGGTTCGATTGAGTTGTTGGTGGATGGTTTACCCGCCGGGCAGGTCTCTTGGCAGCACACCCTGGAGGCGACAACACCGCCCGCTATCTTCCAGGTGACGAACTTGCTCGAAGGAAGTCATGTCTTGGGCGTTCGTTATCTATCCGGGCAGTGCAACACCTGTCCGGCAGTCACCAACTACATCCGCGTCGTGCGGCTCGGCGTACACTCGCCAAAAGTCTGCCCGAACGGCACGCGCCAATTCGAAGTGGCCACATCGTATGGAGACAAATTGCATGTGATCGAGGCATCGCCGGACCTGGTGGATTGGTGCACGATTGCCGTGACGAATGCGCCAGCGACGAACTCGTTTACGTTTGTGGTGCCGGCGTGCGCTCGGCCGGAAGATCGTTACTACCGGGTCGTTGTGCCAAGCCCCTGATCAATGTCCGTAAAGCGGGTGCCCGCAGAACGGGGGAGAGGACAACCGGACCGTCCTGCGGCCGACTTCGCCCGTCCGTCCTGTGAATTCATTCGTGTGCGCCGCCGTCGGACGGTGCACACAATCTGACCACGATTATGCAAAAGCATTTGTCCATTCTGGCCGCTATTTCCGTCGCCCACCTTGTCGCGTTTTCCAGCGCTACAGCCGCTGAAGCCGGCTTCACCAGCCTCTTCAATGGCCAGGACCTGACCGGTTGGCGCGGCAATCCCAAGCTCTGGACGGTCCAGGACGGCTGCATCACCGGCACCACCGGCACCAGCCCCGACACCAAAATTTCCCACAACACGTTTCTGGTTTGGACCAATGGAACGGTCGCCGACTTTGAGCTCCGCCTGTCGTATCGAATCGAAAAGGGCAACTCTGGGATCCAATACCGCAGCAAGGTCACCGAAGAGGGCGTCTTCGGTCCCATCGTGGGCGGATACCAGGCGGATTTCGAAGCCGGCAAAACCTACAGCGGCATCCTTTACGAAGAACGCGGCCGCGGCATTCTCGCCCAGCGCGGACAAAAGGTCGTCATCCACGCCGCCGACGGCAAACACAAGGTCGACGTCACCGGCTCCGTCGGAAGCTCCGCGGAGATCCAGGACAGCATCAAGCACGAGGACTGGAACGACTACGTCGTCATCGCCAAGGGCAATCATCTCCAGCACTTCATCAACGGCCGGCAAACCGTCGACGTGACGGACGAGCAGGAAGCCAAGGCCGCCAAGTCCGGCGTGCTCGCGCTGCAGATCCACGCCGGGCCGCCCATGGTCGTTCAATTCAAGAACGTCCGCATTCAGACTTTAAAGTAAGCAGGGACGGGTGCCCTACCGTGATCGGCGGCGCCCACCGATGACGGGCAATCCTTCCCGTGCGCGCGTTCGGCGCGGGGAGCCCGCTTAACTTCTCCCCGTTCGCTGTCGATGCTCAAGCAGGCTCCGGTCTCGGCCGGCTCCTGCTTTATTTATGAGCACAAAGAATCTGATCCGCATCGTCGTTGTTCTCGGTCTTCTCGCCTGGCCGGGCATCGAGGTCGCCCGCCTGTGGTCCACCAACCAGAAGCTGCAGCAGGCACAGGCCCTGGAAAAATCCGTGGCCACCAACCTCGCCAGCGCCAAGGCCAAGCACGCCCAGCTCGCCGGAACCGACGCACCCAGCCCGAAGTAGATTTGCGGATCTTTGATTTACGATTGGCGACGTCCGGTTGGGATTGTCCGCCAGATCGAAAAACGGCAATCCCAAATCACCTTCGGTGATTCATGGACGCCACTCGCAGGCAACTGCACACGTTGCCTCCCATGAACCGAAGGTAGGGCCCGCTCTCCGCAGCGGGCCGTCGGTGCGGACAGTCGCACGGACCGCCGGCTGGCGGCGGAGCGCCAGCCCTACCTATCGTGACCGCGCTCATGGTCCATGAGCCTTCTCCATAGCGGCCGATTTACGCAGAGGAATGATCCGCAAATGTCTTCATTCCTGCCCAAATTCCTCTACCTACCGTCTGCAAAAATTCCTCAGCCTCTGATCGGGACCGGTACGACTGCTACCTTCACCGCCGCGTCACCGTTTGCGGTCCGACCCAACGCGTGTTCCACCGGCGCGCCCAATCCTCGCTCAATTGCGCTGGCCGAACCTCGTGCCCGTAACGCTGGCTGTCCATGCCATGCCAGGGCAGCGGCTCCACCTGCCAGCCCAGCTCGCAGTGAAAGTCGGCGTCCTTGTCCCAGCCCACCGTGTAGAGATAAAAATCCCGCTGGAATCCGGCCGGCTTGGCCGGGATTCGCGCCGCGGCAAAGGTCACCGTCAGCTCATCACCGCCCGCGACCAACACCAGCGCGTTGTCCTCCGCCCGAACCAGTTCATCCACGGCGCCATATTTTGTGCACCACCCGGACGGTGTGATCCGCCAGTTGGCGGTGGACCGGACCCGGTCATAGTCCGGGGTCAGCGGGAATTGCCACGAGAGCGGCGCGAACTCGCTGTAGCCGCGCCCGTGCAGGTCCGTGGCGTCCGGCGGCAGCATCGTCACCCGGGATGCCGTCGCCCCGGCATCCGCCCGTTCGAACAGCGCGATTCGGTCCCAGTGCAGCTCAAACGCCGCGCTCAGGCGCAACCGGCGCGTGCCTGCGGGCAGCTTGCCCGCCAAATCCACCACGATGGTCTTCGTCTTGCCTGCGGGCGTGCCCACCACCACATCGACCGGCAGCCAGCGACCAGCCCCGACGACCGCTCCGCCTTCCGCCACCTCAGCCTCCAGCGTCGGAAACGGGAACGGCAGATCCGGATCCTGCGAGCCGGCGACGTTCGCCATGCCGCCGCCGAATCGCAGCCACCCCGTCAAGGCCAGAACCAGCGGCCGGGCGCGATCCTCCTCCCGCAGGCCGAAATCCAAAGTCACGCTGTGCGGCTCCGCCAGGCCCCGCAGCTGCGGTCGGCGCAGCCGCGGCGAAAGCATCCGCCCGTCGTTGGCCGCCACCAGCCCGGTCACGTCCCGGCCCTCGCCATCGATGGCCCGCCGCAACGGGTGAGGATGATCGAGCGTGATCAATTCGTGCGGGGGAAACGGCGCGCCTGGCCGCAGCTTGCTCGTGGAGTGCACCTCGGTTCCCGGGGGATGGTCGACCACGGCCAGCTTGACCTCGTCGAGGTAAAGCACCTCGCGCAGCTCCTCCGTGATTTGGATGCGGTGCCGGCCGTCCCGGGCCGGGAACGCGCCCTCCGGGCCAATCCAGACCAGCTCGCGCGGGTCGGCATCCACGAAGTGATTTTCGCTCACCCGCAGGCCCAGTGGAGATGCGCCTAACAAATCCGTGACGAACCGAAACTTGCCGCCGTCCCAGGCATAAAGATACGGACACGATCCCGTGGGAATCTGCAGCTCCTCCAAGGCGACCACCGCACAGGGGTCGACCTTGATTTCATCGTTGTTCAACAGGCCGTCGAACCAGCGCACGGCCACGGAATCGACCGTGCCGTGCTGGCCCAGGCCGATCTCGACCGGCAGCTTCTGCACGGTGCGCGCCGCCCGCAGCCCGCCGGCGCTGACCTCGAGACGAACGCCGAGCGCGCTCGCGTTCGACCGGTTGCCGGAAAGGCGCAGCTTGAGCTGATGCTGCGCGCTGCCGCCGTCGTTGCGCAAATACCGCAGCCCGCCTCCGGCCAGCACCGCGACGAAATCCGTGTCGCAGTCGCCGTCAAAGTCCGCCGCCTCGACCGACGCCACGGCCGCTCCGCCCAAAGCGCCCAGGCCAAGCTCGGTGGTCACTTCCTTGAAGCCGGCCTGACCCACGTTGCGCCACACCCGAACCCCCGCCCCGGCCACCACCACGTCCAGCCAGCCGTCGTTGTCGTAATCCACCAACGACAGCGCGGCAGCCCCGGCCACGGCCGGCGAGAGCACCGCCTTCGGCAGCGCGCCGCCGAACTGCACCTCCAGGCCGGCCGGGCCCAGCGTGACCAAGTCCGGTCGCAGGTCGTTGTTCAAGTCGCCCGGCGCCGCCACCGTCACCGTGGGCAGGGCGGCCCCGAAGAGGTTCGTCGCGGCAAACGGTCCGCCGCGCTGGCGCAAGTAATACGCGGGCGCACCGTTCGTCCGCAGCAACAGCACATCGAGCAGATCATCGGCGTTCCAATCCTCCACCATCACCGCCGACGCACCCTCGAGCACGGCCGGCAGGCCCGACGTGACGCCGGTCTGGGTGAAGTAGGCATTGCCGAGGTTCCGGTAGACCTTGCAGCCGCCGCCTCCCGGCGGCACCACCATCAAACCCAGCTTGCCGGTAAAATCGAAGTCCAACAGCACCCCGTCGGATCCGACGAGATCTTTGAGCCCGGCGAAGCGGGTGATCTCAGTGATCGCCTGGTTGGTGGCAAACTTGAACACATGGCTGGCCTTCTCTCCCAGGACGATGACGTCTTCATAGCGATCGTTCTGCAGATCGCCCACGAGCGCGCGGCGGTAGTTGGCGCCATTGACGCCGGGCAGAAGTGCCGGGACGGGCTCAAAGTGTCCCGCGCCGTTGTTCAGCAGCAGCCGGAAGCCGTCGCCTTCCGCCGCGAAGAGGCTGTTGCGACCGTTGTGATCGACGTCGAGCACCGCCACGGGCGCATGATAGGCCGCCGCGTTGGCCCACGCCGCTGCCGTGGCGTCGGTAAATTTGACCGGGATGCCATCGACGCGGGGTTGCTCCAACTTGAAAGGCAGGCGCGCGGCGGTGTGCTTGCATTTCTCAAAGGTGGCCACGTCCGTGGTCACGTTGCCGCGTTTGGTCAGGATGGCCTGATGGAGCTTGAGCTGCTCGGCCGCCTCATCGGCGCGCCCGGCGCGTTGCAGGATCTGGCTCAAGCGGTAATGAGCGGCGGGATGATCGGGGTCGAACTCCACGGCCGTCTGCCATTGGGCGATGGCCTCCTCCACTTGCCCGGCCCGTTCGTGGGCGAGACCCAGCTGAAAATTGACCGCGGTGACGGCCGGGTCCAGGCGTTGCGACAGCTGGAGCGACTTCACCGCCTCCAGGTTTTGATCCAGCCGGAGGTGGGCGCAGCCGGCAATGAAATGGGCGGCGGCGGAATTGGGTTCGACCTCGAGAATTTTTTGCACGGCCGCCAGGGCGTCCGCCGGGCGATTGGCCAGCAGCAGCGCGCTGGCGACGTTGAGCTGGGCGTCCAACAGGGTCGGATTGAGCGCGAGCGCCCGTTGAAATGCCTCCACGGCCTTCGGACCATCACCCCGATCGAGTTGGCTCTTGCCCAAATTGGTCAGCCGCAGAAATTCATCCGGGCCGCCGTCCGAACCCGACTGGCCACAGCCCACGAGGTGCAAGAGCGCGGCCAACAACAGCAGCAGGACGGCGAGACGGGACCAGTCGGCCTGGGCCGAAGCGCGCCCGAAAATCCATGGCGGCGTGCGACTGGAGTGAGCAGACGCCTGGAGAGGGGAGGGGCCTGCGGACGCGGCGGGCGGCCGCGGGAAGGAATTTTCGTTCATGGCCGGGTTAAATATTGGCGAAATTGACAGAAAGGGGTCAACGATCGCAATATCTGGAAAGTCAGGGCCAGTGGTAGGTAGTGCAGGGTTGACCATTGCATGAATCACGGACGTCGTGAATGGAACGAACCTATGAGCGCGGAAACCAACCGACTGAACCCGGGAGAAATCACCCGGCCAGTAGCGATCCCCACTGGTTCCGTCACCCTGCACGGCGAACTGTCGGTTGCCGAAAACACGCACGGCCTCGTCATCTTCGCGCACGGCGCCGGCAGCAGCCGGCACAGCCCTCGCAACCAATTCATCGCGCGCCACCTTCGCTCCGTCGGCCTGGGCACCCTCCTCTTTGACATGCTCACCCCGGCCGAGGAGGCGGCCGATCCCGGCGGTGAGCATCTCCGCTTCAACATGGGCCTCCTGACCCAGCGACTGGTCAGCGCCGCCCATTGGCTCGCCGGCGAGGATGAGGCCCGCCACGTGCGCATCGGTTTCTTTGGCTCCAACACCGGCGGCGGCGCCGCCCTCGTGGCCGCGGCCGACCTCGGCAACGAAATCAGCGCGGTGGTGGTCCGTGGCGGACGCGCGGATCTCGCCGGAGGCGCGCTGCGGCGCGTCAAGTGCCCAACCCTCCTCATTGTCGGTGAGCACGACGAACTGGCTCGCGAGTTTAACGAGGACACCTACGAACTGCTCGCCTGTGAAAAGGAGCTCGCCATCGTGCGCGGCGCCACCCACCTGTTCAGCGAGCCAGGCACGCTGGACCAGGTCGCCGACCTCAGCGCCCAATGGTTCGAGGCCCACTTGCGCGGCTTCTCCGGCAGCCGCATCCGACACTCCGACCTCGGCGCGCGCTGACGCCGCCACCCCGGGCAGCCCCGGGCCCCCTCAGCGTGCGTGGCCGGTCAGGGTCGGTCGTTTGGTCGGCCCAAAGCCCACGTTGGTTTCCGCGTCCAGCACGACCGAGTCGCCCTCGAACTTCAGGTTCACCAAGAGATGATAGGGGGTCTCGACCGCGCAAATCTTCACCTGACACGCAGTGTCCGCCGTCCACCCGTAGGTCGCCGCGAGCGGTTCATCAGCGAAATCAGCCAGGTAACCGCCGGCAAATGGGCCGCGGGCGCGACGCCATTGCCGGTGCCCACCCGACACCGTGGCGTCCCGGCCGTTCACCCGCAGGGCCAGGGAGATGACACCATCCGCACCGGTCGTCAGACTGATCCGCTCCAGTTTTTGATCATTGGGCGGAAACTCAAATGTGCGGCCGGCCAAACGGCCCGCCTGGGGTGAGGTGGGCCCGCCTTGGGCGGGGGGAACGCCGAGTGCGTCCAGCCGCGATTTGAGCGCGGCCTGCGCCTCGCGGCTGACTTTGGCTTTCTTCGATTGGAACGCGGGCAACAGCTCGTTCCACAGGACATTGAGCACGGCCTGCATGTCCTTCACGCCGCTGGTGATGGCCACCACGGCGTCCTGGTCCGGCAGCACCACGCAATATTGGCCGAAGGCGCCGTCGCCGCGGTAGGCGTGATGCCGGCAACGCCAGAATTGAAATCCGTAACCCTGGTTCCAATCGCTCTGGGGATTGCTTCCGTTGGACACCTGCCGCGCGCTGGCCTCCTCCACCCACACCGCCGGCACCAGCTGCCGCCCCTGCCAGCGTCCCTTCTGCAGATAAAGCTGGCCGAACTTCGCGATGTCCTCCGTGCGGACCCGCAGGCCATAACCGCCTAACGCGATGCCCTCAAAATTCGTGTCCCAAACGGCATGGTCAATGCCCAGCGGCGCAAACAGCCGCGGACGCAGATACTCCAGGACGGTTCTCCCCGTCAGCTTCTGCACAATGGCCGACTGCATGAACGTGGCCGCGGTGTTGTATTTGAAATGCGTCCCGGGCAGATGCGGCACCGGCTGCGCCAGAAAGGATCGCACGCTCACTTTGTCCGGCGCGACCGGCGGCTCATCCTGGTGGCCGGTCGACATCGTCAGCAGATCCCGCACGCGCATCGCCTTGAGATTGCCCGACGGCGCCGACGGGGCGGCTTCGGGGAAAAACTTGAGCACTTCGTCGTCCACCGTCAGCAGACCTTCCGCCACCGCCAGCCCCACCGCCGTGGATGTGAAGCTTTTGCTCAACGAATACAAAACATGCTTGTCACCGGGCCCATACGGTTTCCACCAGCCTTCGAGAATCACCCTGCCGTGACGCACCACCATCACGCTATGCATGCCGTCGATTTTGTGATCCAACGAATCCACGAGCCGAAGCAGGTCCCCGGAGGCCACGCCTTCCGCCTCCGGAACCCCTCGGGGCAACGACAATTCGGCGCCGGATGACGCCAGCGCACCCAATGCCATGAGCAGGGCGGCCAGCCCGCAGACAAAAGGTTGGAGGTTACAAAGACCGCGTCGAGGGAGTTCAGCGTTCATGGTGTCCACGGCTGTTGTGGCCGGGGCGCCGTCAATTCTCAATTCGAAAGATTGCCAAATCTTGCTCCGATCGATATCAAATTCGCCATGATTGACCCCACGCCCGATGGGAATGCGTCGAAGCGTCTTGCGGCATCGTCCCCAGCGCCGCCTCCTCTGCCTCCGGTGCTGCCGCCGCCGTTCTCCACCCCGGCCGGCGCGGGCCAGGCGGCCCGAATCGAGGCCCGCCGTCGCGGCTCCGCATGGAAATGGGCGGCGCTCGGAGTGCTCGTCCTGGGCACGGTGGGTGTCTTCGTCGGCCAAACCGTATTCTCCCACGCGGAAGGAACGGTCGCCGTCCGGCCCGGGCGCTCGGAGGCCGGAGTTCGCCATTGGAACGACCGCGTCGATCGCGTGCCCTGGTCCATTCATATCATCGAGATCGATCGCACCCGGAAGGATCTGGGCTTCTACACTCCGCTCGCCATGGGCCACGTGCTGGGCGTGAGCCGCGTTTCCGACATGGCCCGGGCGGTGCCGAAATCCCTCGGCAAGGCCGTGGCGGCGGTCAATGGCGACTTTTACGAACGCGACAACCGCGCCTATGCCGGCGATCCTCGCGGGCTCCAGATTGTCGACGGCGAGATCGTCAGCAGCCCCAGCACCGTGGCCGTCTGGTTCGATCCGAATGGCGATCCCCAAATCGGTGACGTGCGCGAGGATTTTCTGGTGACCTGGTCGGATGGCAAGAAACTCGATTTCGCCATCAACCAGCAGCGCCGGCCGAACAGCGCAGTGCTTTACACCTCGACGTACGGCGACTCGACCCGCGTGGCCGGCGGAAAGGATCTGATCCTGGAAAAGTCCGGCGACGGCCCCTGGCTTCCGCTCAAGGCGAGCGAAACTTACACCGCCAAGGTTCGCGAGATCGCCACCGCCGGCAACACCCGCCTGGAACCCGGTTTCATGGTGCTCTCTATCGGCCCGCAACTCGGCTCCAAAATCCCAGGCGTCCAGGTCGGAGATACCCTCAGCATCTCCACAAGACTCATCCCCGACCTGAAAGGCGTGCCCGCCGCCATCGCGGGCGGCCCGGCCATCGTCCAAAACAGCAAGCCGTTCGCCGATCGTGAGCCGCCCGACGGATCCTCCGGAAACTACAGCGAACGATCAAAATACGAACGCCACCCGCGCTCCGCCGTCGGTTGGAATGCCCAAAAGCTCTATCTGATCACCGTGGACGGACGGCAGCCCGGATTGTCCGTCGGCATGACGCTCGCCGAACTTGGCGAATACATGGTGACCAAACTCAAATGCACCGACGGCATGAATTTCGACGGCGGGGCGTCTTCGTGTTTGTGGATGGGCAGCATCGTCAACGATCCGTGCCAGGGCGAACGCGCAGTCGCCAACAGCCTCGTGGTCTATCGAAAACCAGGCGCCCCCTGACACTCCAGCCCCTCCCCGGTCTTCGGCCGAATCCAAAGCGCCATGGCGCTCAAGACCGCCCGCCAACATTCACTTCGAATCGGCCGGTCTTCACCACACCGCCCACCTTGACTTGGACCCACACCACGTAACGGCCCGGGCTCGGAAATTCATACGGGAATGAAATGGGCTGCTGCAACAGGTCAGGCCCGGGCGGCTGGCAAAGCTGCTCAAGCATCGCCGGCGTGATGCGCTTCGGCGGCTTGGCCCCGGCGCGAATCTGGAAAACCTGCTGCGACGCCAGGGAAATCGTCCCGGCCGGATGCAGATGGGTAAACACCGCGCCATCCTGTCGAATCAGAATCAAGTGGCTGAGCATGCCCAGATACGCCTCCAGCTTCACCGGTTGATCCGCTGCGTCCACCACCCGAAATCGTAAGACCAACGGCTGGGCGCCCGCCACGGACGCCGGCTCGTCCCAGGTCATCGTCAGCCCGCCTCCAAGCGGACATCGCCGATCCATCCCCCGGTCAGCCGGCGATGCCACGCCCACGAAAAACGAGTCTTCCGGGTCCGGCTCGACCCGAGCGCCGCCGCTGTCTCCCGCCGGCGCGCTGGACGCCGCCGCGGCCGGCAACGTCAGCGACGTCGTCAAGGTGTCCGCAAATCCGGTTTCGTGGGTGACATCAGCGAAGAGCCGGTAGCGCCCGGCCGGCAGCTCCGGCAACGCGCAGGCAAATTCGCCCGGCGAACGGCGGACCGGATGCAGGTGCGCCAGCGTGCTCTGGCTCGACTCTTCGATCAAAAAAAGGTGCATCAACCGGCCGTGATCCGGCACGAGCGCACCCCACACGTTGCCGGTCTTCGGATCGTCGACCGTTAATCGCAACACCTGCCGGCCTCCATCCCCAACCGCCGTCGCCGTGACGGGCACCGGCTTGAACATCCGGTTGTTTCGATAATCGCGATCCACTCGGTCCCACCACGTCTTGCCACCCGCGACGGCCAGGGCGATCACGACGGCTGCACCCAACGTGGCGCCCCAGCCCAGCCAACGCCGCGCCGATGGCACCGGCCGGCCTGGCTCCAGCACGCTCTCCCGCACCGCCGCACCCGCCACCGACACCGCCAGAAAAAACAGCAGAAGGCCCAGCGCGACGAGGATCCCCGTCAAGACCGGCGACATCGGCAAACGGGTCGTCGCGATCGAGTTGACCGGCACGATGAGCGTGCCCGAGCCCTGCGCGGTCTCCACCACCACGTGCACGCTGTAGGCGCCCGTCGCCATCAGCCAAAGCGCCGCATGGAAAAGATCGCGTTCGCCGGCGACCGGTTGGCAGACATCCGGCGGCGGCGCCCCCTCCAGCCCGGCCCGCCAATGCACCGGCAACACCGTCACCCGACGGACGCCGTTCGTCAGGACCCTCACGTCGATCTCCGCCAGGCCAGGCACCACTCCGGGCGGACGGATGATCACCCGCACCGGAATGTTCCCCGCGAATCCATCGTGCACCACGTTCGGGCTTCCGACATGGGCTTCAGCTGCGAATTGCAGCCCGACAATCTGCAGCCACACGACCAATCCCAAAGCGCCGCCCCGGCGCCACCGGACACAGCGGCGCGCCCACACCGACCCGCCCGCGGCCGCCATCATCGTTTGACCTTTCGCATCCAATTCCCGAGGAACGTGCCTGCCGTGGCCGAGCCCAACGCCAAGGCAAAAATCCACGCCAGAGATGTTGCCGATGGCACCCGATCGGTGGACACCCAGAACCGGTTCCAATGGGGGCCGGGCCGGTCGGCGAACGTGAAGAAGCTGCTGCCCGCAAACAGGTGGTTGGTCGCCGCCGGCGAGATCAGGAATTTGGAGAATTGCCACTGGACGATCAGGAAGACCGAGGCAAAGGCTGCGGCCGCGCCGATGGCAAACAACAGGTCACCTTTCCAGCCGGCATACTTCCGCATCGCCAGGAGAACGAGGTCCACGGCCAGCGCGGGCGCCACCAGGACCAGCGGGAACATCGGCGGCACCATGTGTTTCACCGGGTTGTAGATCGGCGCCAGCATGGGCGTCGCGGAAAACAGCGGCAAAATCCACACCGCGGCACAGGTCAGACCCATGTAAACCGCGGCGATTGTGGTGGCCGGAAATCGCACCCGGGCCGCCCGGGCCGGCGCGATCAAAAACAACGGATAAATCCCGCACGAGATGGCGTAAAACTTCGCGTCATGCTGCTGGTTGGGCAGGCTCTCCTCGGTGACCATGATTGCCGCCAGGCAGGTCAGGATGCCCGCGGCATAGACGAACAGCCAGCGCCCCGCCGGCCGCGCCGGATCCGACGACCGGTTCTGCACGCCTAACAACAAAAGCAACGCGCCTGCCACATGAAAATACATGCCCGCCGCCAGCAACGAATGCGGCGGGCTCAGGATCTTGACGTCCAGCCCGTAGGCATCGTGCCACCAGTTGTCGAACGGCGCGCTGGTCAACATCGCGAGCGCGCCCCAGATCGTGACCCACGCCCCCAGCGGACCGCGAAACCCCCAGAGCCGCACCGCGCCCGCACCGTGCTGGCTCCCGCCAAAAAACGTCGCCCGCAACACCAGCCAGCCGCAGACAAATCCCCCCAACGTGCCGCCCATGTGGATGCAAATGTGGGCCGGGGTCCAAAACGTGTCCCGCCCAATGGCGCTGTGCCACGAAATGTCCCAGACAATGCCCGTCAGGATCAGCGTCGCGCCCAGCGCCACCAGCCAGCCATACCAGGGAGTCGAGCCATTGGCGGCCGTAGGATCAGCCGCAGCCAGCCGCTCCGACCCGCCTCCCACCGTCGATCCCGCATTGGCATCCGGCCAGGCAGCAGTATTCATATGAGCTGGTTCCATACCTGAATTCCCGGGCGGCGCACATCCCAAAATCCACTCCCCTCCGAACAACCTTTTGTCGCGTACGCGACAAAAGGTTGTCCGCGGGACCGTGGGCATCTCCTTGGCTTGTCGGCGAAAATTCCTCCGCTGGTCCGGGCCGCGAGTCTTGCAGGGCGGGGCCGGCGGCCGGAGCCGACCACCTCGGAACACACAGCCTTCAGCGTCCCCGCAGCGCGCGGGCCCGGGCGTTTGCAGGCTGAAGCCGCAGCGCCTCCCGCCATTGTTGCTCGGCGTCGGCCCGCCGGCCCAGTCGCGCCAGCGCCGTTCCCAGATCGACGTGCGCCTCCGCATCGCGTGGCTTCGCCCGGATCACCCGCTGGAGCTCGGTCACCGCTTCCGCGACGCGACCGCCGCGCAGCAACGCCAGGGCGAGCGCATGGCGAGTGGCCGCCCCGTCCGGCTGCCGCTGCAGAGCCAGCCGAATCCAGGCGATCGATTCATCCACCCGACCCAGCCCATCCAGCGCGTCCGCCAGGCCGAGGCACGCGTCCACCGAGTGCGGCACCAGCTCCACCATGCGCCGCCATTGCTCAAGCGCCTCCGCATGCTGCTGAAAATCGTTGAGCAACGTGCCGAAATTCTCGCGCAACGCCCAGTCGTCCGGCCAGTCAGCGATCGCCTTCTCATAAGTGCGGCGCGCCGCACTGAATTGCCCCGACTCCAGCGGTTTCATCTCCGCCCGAATCCGCTCCAGCTGAGTCTCGTGATCGATCTGGCCGGTGAACGGCGGCTGGCTCAACCGCTGGCGAACCTCGTCCAGCACCCGATATCGATCGAAATCCGTGAAGCCAAGGCGCTCGGCGCAAACCCGGGAGTCAGGCGGCCCGGGCCGGCCTCTCCGCTCGCCCAACATCACGGCCGCCAGTTGCGTGGCGACCAGATAATTTCCCTCAAAATTAAAATGGACGTGTTCATGAAAAAACTCAGAGCCGGGCAGCCCACCCCGAGAACTGGCGCCCAGAATCGCCGCCAAATCCACCCGTTCACATCCCGGCGTGCCCGCCGCCACGTCGCGTATGATCTGGTTGATGCGCGCATCCCCGCGAAACCTCAGCGCGTCCTGCGCCAGCGCCTGCTCAAAGCGGCCGCGCGATGCATTGGTCCAGCCCAACGCCAGTTCCGCGCGGCCCAGGGCAAACTGCGCCGAGGCAAAGCCATCGTCGATGGCCAGGGCCCGGGCCAACAGGCTGGTCGCCACCAGTGGCTGGTTGGTCCGCCATGCGCCCAGGCCAGCCTCATACCAGCGCCTCCATTCGTCCAACTGAGCGGCCGTCAACCCGGGTCGATGGGCGGAGGCGAACGGCGCGCAATCGCGGAGGTTGGACGCCACGGTGGACACGATGACCCGCGCGCCCGCGGCGCAGCCCTGGCCCAGAATGTCGCGGAGGTTGGCTTCAAAACTCGCATAGACCCGCTCCAGCCGCGGGTCGTCCGCGGTCACCGTGTGTTGCTGGAACATGGCCGGACCGGCCCACTCCTCCGGCCGGCCATCTGCCGGCCGCAAGCGCCAGTAGATGCGGGACAAGAGCTGGCCGAGCCGCGTCGTTTGCAGGGCCAGTTGAGCCCGCAACAGCGTCGGCGGCGGGGTCTGCGCACCGAAAACCGTTCCGGCTCCAAACGGCCCGACCACTTCGTTGTGCCCGAGGTAGACGAACCAGTAATCGCCTTGCAGCCGGGCGCACTCGCGCGCGATATCCCGGGCCGCATGCGAGTTGATGGCAGTCATCGCCACGTTGATTACCTCCAGCCGCTTCCCGGGCCAGGCCGACCGAAGCAAAACTTCCAGGATCCGCGCGAATCCGACGGAAGGTTCCGGATCGCCCAGGGCGGCCGACTCCCCAATGACGAAGATGCGGACGGCGTCGGGCGCCTTCACCCGGGGAAAACAAAGCGTGCGCGGGGCGCGCTCCAGACCGGGCGGGAAATAGCGGCACCCGTAATACGGGTTCTCGATCCATACCTCGCGGCCACCTTCGATCGCCGGCAGAAAGAACCGCGTCGGATGACCAAACCCGACCAGGCGCAGGACCAATTCGACTGCGAGCAACACCGCCGGCGGCAGCAGCACCAGCGCGATCCGGAACCATCGTCGTCGCGCCCGACCCCGCGGCGCGTCGCTGGCTGGAGGCTGGCTCACCGGCAAACGCTCTCAGATCCCAACTCGAATTGGCAATATTTCCATTGCGATTCATTCGCGTGACGGGCCAATCTCCATGACTGCGAAGACCGGCAAGAGGCTGGTCCCAGTACGGTTTCAGCTATGCCGACATACGAATATCTCTGCGAGAAATGCGGACATCGATTCGACGTGTTCCAATCCATCTCGGCCGAACCACTCAAGATTTGTCCCAAGGAACAATGCCCGCGCAAGCAATGGGGCCGCGGGGCTGTAAAAAAGCAAATCAACGCAGGCGCCGGGCTGTTGTTCAAAGGCAGCGGTTTTTATATCACGGACTATCGCAGCGAAGGCTACAAGGCGGCGGCAAAGAAGGACGCCAGCTCGGGCTCGAGCTCGAGCTCCAGCTCGGGCGCAGGCTCCAGCGGCGGAGACGCCAAGCCCGCCGCCAAGTCCGAAAGCAAAGCCAGCACTCCCGCCAAGGGATCTGCCGGCGGAAAGACCAAGTCATGACCGGGCAACCGGGTCCGCGGAGCCGCCGGTGAAGCCTTCTCAGGCCATTAAGTCTGCGCCGCCCGCCCCGCCGGTCCGGCTGGCTCAGCGAGTCGCCGTCTCCCTCCTGCTGGCCTGGCTCCCGCCGTTCAGCGCCCCTCTGCCGTGTTCCGCCGCCGACGCCGCCAAAGGCGCAGGCCTTCCCCTACCCACACCCACGACCACGCCCACGACCACGACCGTTCCCGCGACGCGGCCGCCGCCCCCAACTCCCATCGTCCCCTCCGCGCCGGCCCAGCCCGTCACCATCCACAGTCAGTCCGGACAATTCGTCGTGCGCGGCCTGCCCCAGCCCATGGCGACCAGCACCGTGGGCATGACGTCGGCCGTGCCTTACCTGCGGCTCGATCCCAATCTGACCGCCGTCTCGTTGGAGCGAATCCGGCAGGCACTCAGCTCCGAGCTGGGCTGGCCCAACCGATGGCAGAGCATGATTTCGGTCACCACCTATCCGCTGCAGGGCGAGGACGCCCGAGTGACCGTGGGGACCCTGCGTTTCCCCAGCGGCTGGGGCTATCGCCTGATCTTTCCGGAGATTATCGACAAGGATCGCTTCGTCTCGGCCGCCATCAAAACGCTGCTCATCGAATACGCGAATCGGCGGGCCACGTTTCGTGAGGCTGAAGTGCCGCTGTGGGTTTCGGAAGGTCTCACGGCCGAGTTGATGGCCACGTCGCTTCCGGTTCTCGCGCTCGAATCCGCCACCGAGATCAACCGGCGAGGAGAAACCCCCGATCCGCTGGCCGAGGCCCGCCGGCGCCTGCGCGAACGCGAGCCGTTCAATTTCGACGACCTCAGCATGCCGTCGAACCTCACCGAGGCGGACATGGGTCATTTTCGGGCGTGTGCCCAGGTTTTTGTGCACGAACTGCTCCGCCTGAAGGACGGACGAAACTGTCTGCGCCGAATGCTCGAACGGCTGCCGGACAACTACAACTGGCAGACGACGTTCCTGGAGGAGTTCGGCTTCCACTTCAAAAGCCTGCTGGATGTCGACCAATGGTACGCTCTGGCCGTCACCGGCACCCAGGCCCGCGACCGGACGGCGCTGCTCTCCACGGCCGCCACCCAGCAGCAGCTGGACGCCATCCTGGACACCCTGGTCGAAGTCCGGGTGGAGGCGCAGGACTTGCCCATCCGGACGGGGATCAAGCTGCAACGCATCGTCGCCGAATGGCCCTACCCCCGGCAGCACGCGGTGCTGGTCGACAAAATCGGCCGGTTGCAGACGCTGCAAGGCCGCGCCGCCCCCGAGCTGGCCGGGGTGATCAACAGCTACCTGGAAGCCCTCCTCCAATACGTCGGCCCAAAAAACCTGGTGGTTCCCACCCGGCCGACCGCCATCGACCGCCTGCGCCCCAAAGGCGACATCCGCCTGCTGCAACAGCAGTTGGATCGACTCGAGTCCCGCCGGGTCGATCTCGTCACCAAAGGGTCGCGCTGATCGATCCCGGCCACCCACGAACGGATTGAACCCCGCTCTCTTTCTGCTACCCCCATTCGCCGGTGCCCCGCAGAGCGGGACGCCCTGCCTGAGCGGCCTTTTGTCGCTTGCCCGCCTCCCGGAATTCAACGAGGCTGTCGCGCAATGAAAAAAATGCAATCCGCCGCCGCCGTCGTCGCGTTGAGCGCGGCGTTTCTCTCCGCCGCCACCTCGGCCGCACTCGCCGCCAGGCTGGGAGACCCCGCCGCCAAGTTGACGATCAAAGACTGGGTCAAAGGCCAGCCCGTTGATGTCACCGACGGCAAGCACATCTACGTCGTCGAATTCTGGGCGACCTGGTGCGGGCCCTGCAAGGTCAGCATCCCGCACCTCACCGAGATGCAGGCCAAGTTCAAGGACAAGGGTGTGGTCTTCGTCGGCATCAGCGACGAAGCGGCGGACACGGTCAAGCCTTTCGTCGAGAAGATGGCCGAAAAGATGGCCTACACCGTGGCATGTGACGATGAACGCAAGTCCAACGAAGGTTACATGGCGGCGTTCGATCAGAATGGCATCCCGACGGCCTTCGTGGTGGGAAAAGATAAGAAGATTCTGTGGCTCGGCCATCCGATGAGCGATTTGGAGTCCACGTTGGAGTCCGTGATCAAGGGCACCTACAACCTCGCCGACGCCATCAAGAAGGACGAGGCGCGCGCCGAACTCGCGGAATACACCAAGCTCTCGTCGGCGGGCGACGCCAAGGCCGGGGCGCTCGGTCAAAAAATTCTGAAGAACCTGCCCAACGAGGTCGACGCCCTGTCCGATTTCGCCTTCGGCATCGTCGCCAATTCCCAAAACAAAAATCGCGACTTCGCGCTGGCCAACGCCGCGCTCGATCGCGCCGATAAAGCCGCCGGCGGCAAGACCGCAAAGGTCCTGGGCACTCGCGCCATCGCGCTCTTCGAGTCCGGCAAACAGGCCGAAGGTCTCGCCATGGCCAAAGAGGCCGTCAGCGCCTGCAAGGAACCCGAAAAACTCCCGATGTATAAGAACTTCGTGCGCGTCATGGAAGCACGCCTGCAGCCCAAGCCCAAAACCACCGAGCCCGCTCCGGCCGCCAAGTAGCCACCCGCTCCATCGGCCGATCGGTCAATCGATCGCCAAGTCCGCACTCGCCCCGCCGGTCGAGTTTCCAGTCGCTTCGCGGTTCTTCAAAACCGGGAAGGCACCTTGGTCATCGTTCCCAGGTCGAGCGCCTTTCCCGGCAGCGTCGTAAAGTTCGTCTGGGGCGCGTGCATCCAGCCGCCGTTTTGCATGGGGACAATGTACACGAGGCGCATGGCCTCCGGCGGCGCGTATTTGAACGCGAACCGGCCTTGGGCATCCGCCGTCGGGCGCTCCTGAAAGTTCATCCAGCTGTCGCCATCCATGTTTCTCTGCGACTCGATTCCCAACTGCGTGCCGGAGGCCGGCTTGCCATCGGATCCAACCAGAGTACCGCTCACCTGAGCCCACGGCTGAAACCGAATTCTCCCGTCCACCGGCCAATCCTTCACCGCCACGCTGACCCAGCCTCTCTCATCCGCGGCGAAGACTCGCCGGCCATTCGGCTTGGACGGAAATGCAAATGCGCCATCGGCTCCGGTCACTACCCGCGCGCGATTGTCGCCATAAGAGGACAGGGTGGCGTCGCTGTTGAGCGAAAACTGTTCCTGTTCCGCGCCGTAAATGACCGCGATGCCCTGCACCGGCCGGCCTTCTGCATCCACCACCACACCCTTGGGTCCGCTCCCTTTCTTCATCCGCAACACCAGGTTCGTCTGGCTGGCCGCATATGCCTCCGTTTGCAAAACCTCATAACCTTCTGATTCCACCTGCAGCATGGGGCGGCTGGTTAACTGGCGGAAAGGCAAGGAAAAGTGGCCTCCGGTCACGTCTATCGTTCGATTGCGCTCCCAATACGGACGCTCGTTCCACGGGATCACCGCCGGACGTGGACGAAACGCTTCGACGAGCGCGCCGACCAGATTGCCGCTCATGGCCGACGCGACTGTTGGGGGTTTGCGTCCCGGAGTCACCCGCACCGAGCGCAGCGGTTGCCCGGTGACATCATCCACAATCGAACCGCTCAGATAAATCAGTTCAGGGCCGGTCGTCTCCGCGCCCGCCAGCGGCAGGTTGCGCGGCCGATCCCCGTCGGGCAGGTAACCATTGTTGCTGTAATACTGGCTGTTCGATCGATCCTGTTTCCGGATGAGGATCAGCATGTCCACCTTGTCTGTGTTCAGGATGCCAACCAACGATCGCGAGCTCCACTCTTCCAAGCTGCGGTTCTCGCCGGACGGAACCCAGTCAAACGATCCGCCGCCCGATGTGTTCAAGTACACCTGCAGCGAGCCCGGCGGCAGACCCGTCAGCTCGAACTTGCCGGTTCGATCCACCCGAGCCGCTTGGTTGTCCCATGCCGAATCAAAGGAGACGCTGACCCGCAGGTTGGATGGTAAGGGCTCACCCGTGACGGTCTTCACTTCGCCCGCGAGCGTCAGGCCGCGCTGGAGCTCCAGGTCGCCAAGATCCTGGGCATCGTCATCGCCGCCCGACTTGGCCGGACGCGGCGGCAGGGACCCTTCCCGCCGGAGCGACTTCATCAGTCCATACAGAACCCAATCCGTGTTGGGCGGCAGATGCTCGAACCGGAAGCGACCCTCCGCGTCCGTCCGGGTTTCATAATGGCCGGCGAATACTTCCGAATTGCGGTTCGCCCCGGCCACGCCCACCTCGATGTCCGCCAGCGGCTGCTTGCCCTTGAGCACGCGTCCGGTCAACACCGCGCCCGGGCCAAGGCGCACCTGATGCACGCCGTTGCTGACCGTGAGCCACACCTTCGCGGGCGCCAGGCCATTCGCCTTGATGTTCACGCTCATGCGGGTGAAGGGCTGCTCCCGGGCCATGATGAACTCGCCATTGAGACCGGTGACGACCTCGTTCGGAAACCCGTTGTTGCTGCCCCAACTGGTGCTGAACCCCGTGCCCACGCCATCCGGCTTCACGCTCGCACCCACCACCGCCTTACCCTCCTTATCCACCAGCCGCGCATGAACCAGATACTGGCCCGTCTCGCCCGGTGCACCCGCGCGCAACTGCACATCCGCCGAACCCGCCAACGGATCGGCGCCGTCATACATCGAAGCCTGCGTTTCCGGCGTGGCGATCAACAGCCGATAAAGCAATCGCTCCGACAAATCAGCCAGGCGCCAGCGGCCGCCGGCATCCGTCCGGGCCTCGCGTCCCACAAATTCGCTGTCCGCCGGGGTCAGCGCATCCGACGAGTCAACGGTCTTCACCGAGATGATCCGCGCCACCGCGTTTGTCATGGCCGCGCCTTTCTCGTCATACACGCGCCCGGTCAGGGCCGGCTTGGCTGCGCCTTCGATGTGAAAATGTTCCTCGGCCCGCACCAATGTGTCCGGCAGGCGATCCGCCGGATCCACCCGCTCCGGTCCCACCGTCAGCGCCGCGATCATCAAGCCGCCCCGCGCCCGGGCTGAGATCACGCTGAGCGATCGGACCTCGCGCCCCGGGTCCGGATTGGCCAGAGGTGCGTAGTAAAGCCGCAGGCTGTCATCGCGACGCGCCGCCGCCGCGTGTTCCACCTGCCACGCCACCCGCGCATCCGGGTCGATCAGCGGCGTCTCCCCCTTGTGCCTCGCCCCCATCCAGTCCGCCAGCTGCCGGCCATATTCAATCCGCACCTCCGCCTTCGTCCCGTCGGCGTAATGCAACTGCAATCGCGCCACCAGTTCGCCCTCCTTCACATCCCGGGACGCCGCCGCCAGCAGATGCAGGCGCTCGAACGAAGCCCCGATCGGTATGTCGTTCACATTCGTCCGCCCCACGTTGCTGAACCGGGAGCTCGACCCGGCGACCTCCACCACCCCGTCAACCTGGAACGGGACGCCCTCCACCCGCTGGCGCCCACGCGGCAGCACCCATTCGGCGCCGATCGTTTGAAACTGGCTCCGTCCGAGGAACGGCTTCAGATCGACCGTGCGAAAAGCCGGCGCTCCTGCCGCCATCGCAATCGAGACCAAGCCCCCGCCACCTCCAGCCACGAACAACGTGATCAACCGCAGCGAACACAGGCGAAGAGAGCTTTTCATGATGGTGTCCTTTGGACGGGTTATCCCGGCTCGTTGCTCCCAAGCGATCGTCGACGTCGAACGGCCACCGGCTTTGACCGCTGGGCTTGCTCGTCTAGACGCATCCGCCAGCGATTTAATCACCCCAACTTCCCATGGAGCTGCACCGACCGGTAGGGCTGGCGCTCCGTCGCCCGCCGCGCAACGGATTTGCCACTCCGATTCGCCAGCGCCCCGCGGAGCGGGACGCCCTACCTAGAGTCCGCAGTTCATGCCCCGAATCCCGGCCATTTTGGAGGCCTCGCCTTTCCATGAACTCCCCCGGGGTGCGCCCGTCCTCGGGCGCAGAAAGCCGGGAAGTTCTCAAGGGTTGGGATTGTTCCAGCCCGTTGGTAGTCCAAGAGCTTCTGCGGGCGAGGACGCCCGCACCCCGCGTTCATGGCCCGTGAGCAGGTCCGTAAGGAACAAGCAGCTCCCCATGAACCGCCCGGTAGGGCCCGCTCTCCGCAGCGGGCCGTCGGTGCGGACAGCCGTGCGGACAACCGGCTGGCGGCGGAGCGCCAGCCCTACCTCCCTGCGTGCTCGGTTCATGGCCCGTAGGCAGGTCCGTCTGGAACAGGAAGCTTTCCATGAACCGGCCCTCCGTCGGGTGAGGTGGAACCATCCGCGGCCGATGGCCTCGCCTCACACGCGGCAGCGCAGGCAAAAGCTTTTTCCCCCGCGGCAACCGGTCCACGCGGCCCGTCACCGCCACCCTTCGGACCACGGCTTTGAACGCAGGACGACGACAGCGCGCAGGGCTGAAACCTCGCCCAACCAAGTCCGTCGCCATCGCCCGGGCAAACTGCCTCAGAACGCGCTTGTGCCAAGCTTCCGCAGCGCCGGATTCACGAACCACATGTTGATCGGGTCCAGCGATTCACCGAATTTCAGAAACCGCGCGCTGCCGTCCGCAAAGGCATAGTTGGATCCCCCGCCGCTGCGGCCGGGACCGGTGCCGTGCCGCGACTGGTCCAGCTCGCGAAAGTCGTCTCCCATCCAGTAATCCATCCACCAATGGCCCGACGTGCTGTCTTTTTCACCGAAGAGGACCGTGTCACTCGGCTCGACAATCGCGCTCTCCGGCAGGGACGCTCCCGGCGGGGGCGAGTTGGTGAAGTAATCGTTGAACCCGTTGAACAGGTAGCTGCGGTTGGCTTGCAGCGCCGGAACTCCGGAGCCTTTGCCGTTGTTCGCCGGCTCGGGCACGTCCGCCTGACAATAGAGCACCCGGTAATCCTTGTAGTAATCCTCGAGCTGAACTGGCCAGCGATAATTGGAGTCGGGCATGGGATCCGACGGCCCGCGGAGACGTTGCGGAAAGTGACCGCCATTGTCATCCGCAAACATCACGACCGCCACGCTGAGCTGCTTGAGGTTGTTCACGCACTCGATGCGCCGCGCCGCGCCTTTGGCCCGACCCAGCGCCGGCAACAACATGCCGGCCAGGATCGCGATGATCGCGATCACCACCAGAAGTTCGATCAGTGTGAACGCACCACGACGACGCAGCGCGGATTGAAACGAGTGGAACGTTGGACAGTTCATGCGATTCAGTGGCCCGGATTATCCGGACTTCCGATGGCATCTTCGACGCGCAACCCCGATGTCGATTCAGTTTTCCCTCGGTTCGCCCATTAATTTTCTTCGAATAGACGAGAAGCGGAACTGCGGGCACTACATCTTGTGGTGGGGACGGACGGAACGACGAGTGATGGGGGGGGGGGCGCTTGCGCGCGAAATCCCAAATCCGAAATCCGAAATCCGGAACGAACGTCGAACGCCGAGGGCGTGAAGCTCAGCAAGACGGCGGCATCGGCCGGGACTGCGAGCGCGAACGACTTGTGTTCTGGACCTCGGATTTCGGATTTCGGCCTTCGGATCTGGCCCTCCGCATTGCGCCCCTCACCGCGGTTCGGGCTCGATATTCAGCTCGCCCGCGCGATCCAGCCGGGTGATTTCGGCGGTGTATCCCTTTCGGAAATTCGGATACTTGAGCTGCACTCCCAGTTCCATCCGCAGACGTCGGTTCGAGACTTTTTTATGCGTGAGGCCGCGCTTGCGCACCACTTCGCCCGCCTCCTCCGGCACGAACGGCGGCATCCATTTGCCCAGCGTTTCGGAAAGCCAACGGAAAAAATGGACCTGCGCAACCGGCTCATCGTCGACGGCGTTGTAAATCTCACCGGCCCGACCGCTGCGCAACGCGGCGACGATTGATCCGACCACGTCATCGCGATGGATCATGTTCATCAGCCGTTCGCCCTTGCCGGGAATGCGCGCCTCGTTGCGGAGGTATTGGTGAAAATAATGCCCGCGGCCCGGCCCGTAGATTCCAGCCACGCGGAGGATCACGGCCGGAGATTTTCTGGCGCGCGCCGCGTCGAGCAGCAGCCCCTCAGTTTTGACGAGCCACTCGCCTGTGGGCGTGCCCGGAACGGTTGGCGCGTCCTCCTTCACCAGCGAGCCATCCGTCTGGCCATAAACCCCGGTGCTGCTCGTGTAGACAAATTTCTGGAGCGGCGTCCCGGCCAGCCAATCGATCAAATTCCGCGTGCCCTCGTAATAAACCGATCGATATTCGTCCTCGCCTCCGTGGCCCGAAGCGACCGTGTTGACCACCCAGTCAAAAGGTCCAGGTAGCCGCGCCAGATCTTCGGCGCGGGTGACGTCCCCCAGATGCGGAATGATGCCGGCCGCCTTCAGCTCGTCGACGGCGGCAGCTTGGCGGCGCAATCCATGGACCTCATGACCCAGCCGGACCAGTTCGGCGCCAAGCGGCAATCCCACATAACCACAGCCCACAATCAACACGCGCATCCCGCGAGTTAAACACTCGGTCCCACCACTGGAAAGCCCGGACCTCTCTCAAACCTGGGTGGAAGACCCGGCCCCGCGTGCGGACCTGTCGTCACCCGATCAGCTCACTGGACTGTTCGCGGCCCAAAATTCGGCGCTCCCTGGCCAAATCCTGGAATGCTCTTCCGCCAGGAGCGGCGCACACATCAGTTGCATACCATTCGACGGCCGCGCTGGCGAAGGTGCGACCGGCTGGCGAGCCGTCGGTATCCGCTCGGGTTGCCTGTAATCCGAACGGAGGCGAACAGAAAACACCGGCGCACCTTCGCAACTGTATGAAGCATCCATCGAATCATTCACCCACGCGCCAATCCGGGAGTCGCTTAATTCCATCGGCCCACCACGCCCTTGGCCTGGTCTTGCTGTTGTGGGCGGGCCCGTTTCTCCTCCATGCCGACCAGCCCTGTTTTGCCGGCCAGCGCGACCTGCGGGTCATGACCCGTAACGTCTACATCGGGGCGCTGCTCGATCCGATCGTCACCGCCGCCAATCCGCAGGAAATTCCCGTCCTGGTCGCGCAAACGCTCGGCCGGATCGCGGCCACCGATTTTCCCGCCCGGGCGGGCGCGTTGGCCCGCGAGATCGTTGAGCAGCGGCCCGACGTGGTCGGCCTCCAGGAAATCACGCTGCTGCGCATCCAGGCGCCCGGGGATTTTCTCGGTGGAAATCCCGTGGCCGCCTCGCAGCCTCTCCTCGACTATCTCCAGTTGCTGCGCCACCAGCTCGCCGCCCGCGGCGCGGCCTATCACGTGGTGGCCCTCAGCACAAACTGGGACGTCGAACTGCCCATGGTCACCCCCACCGACACCGGTTTTCGCCTCGATGATCTGCGAGCCACGGATTACGACGTCATTCTGGTGCGCGCGGATCTGCCGCCCGGACATCTTTGTGTTCTCCGCCGGGCTTCGGGCAACTACGCAACCGCGTTCCAAATTTCGATCGGCGGGTTTCCGGTCGCGTTCCCCCGGGGCTGGTGTCTGGTGGATCTCTTCGTCCGGGGACGCACTGTCCGCGTCATCAACACTCATCTGGAAAGCGTTTCGCCGCTCCTCCGCTCCGCTCAGGCCGCTGAGCTGGTGGCCGGCCCCGCCAAAGTGCGCCGCGATCTCGTGTGTCTGGGCGACTTCAATTCGGACCCCGCATTCCCGGCCCCGGAAGCCTATGGGGTAATGGCCGGCGCCGGCTTTAGCGACGCCTGGGCCGTGGCGCATCCCCGCAGTCCCGGATACACCTGGGGCCAGGCGGACGACCTGCTGAATCCTCTCTCGACGCTTTCCGAGCGGGACGACTACGTGTGGTTCCGAGGCGAGCACCTCTCCGTTCTCAGCGTGCGGCTGACCGGCGACCAGCCGGCCGATCGAGTGCCGTCACTGGCCAACCCGCAAGTGTTGCTCTGGCCTTCCGACCACGCCGGCGTCTCCGCCCGGCTGCGACTCAAATAGCTGTCCGAAAGCCGGCCAGGCCAGGCCAGCCGGGCGGCCCGGATGCGTTGAATCAAACGACGACGGGGCTGGACGTTTCCGGCTTCCGTCGTCCGACCAGCCATTCAAAAATCGGTGACGCCATCAGGGTGGTGACCACCGCCATGATGACGAGCGTCGCAAAGAGCGCGGGGGAGATGATGCCCCGCTGCAGGCCGATGTTGATGATGATGAGTTCCATCAGGCCTCGGGCGTTCATCAGCGTGCCGATGCCCAGCGCCTCGCGGTTCGGAATGCCGGTCACCCGCGCCCCAAACCAGCAGGCCACGCCCTTGCCGAGAATCGCCGCAAACAAAATCAGACCGGCCATCAGCCAGAGGAACAGCGAGTCGAGCAGTCCAATCTGCGTGTTCAGCCCGGAGTAAGTGAAGAACAACGGCAGGAGCAAGGCGACATTCAACGGTTGCACCCGCTCAATGAGCGAGCGCGAAACCACTCCCCGGGGCATCGCGGCCCCCATGACAAACGCGCCAAACACCGCATGCAACCCAATCGCATCGGTGAACCACGCCCCCAGCGCCATCAGCGCGAGGCAAACGACGAATTCGCGATCCGACAACACCCCGCGCGTTTCCACGCCCCGCGCCCACCGGGCCATCAGCGGCCGAATCACCGCAAACGCCACCGTCACATACCCAGCGCCACCGCCAATGTTGATCGCCGCATGCGTGAGGTCTCCGTCGAAGCTGGCCAGTACCAACGCGAGCAGACACCACGCTGCCGCATCATCCAGCGCGCCCGCCCCCAACGCCACCGTCCCCATCACGGTTCCCGCCAGGCCCTTGAAATGGATGATGCGGGCCAGCATCGGAAACGCCGTGATGCACATCGATGCGCCCAAAAATATCATGGCCTCGAGGCGGCTCGTCTTTTCAGGAAAAAGCGCGGTGTGCTCCCGGAAATACCAGCCCAAAATCGCCCCCAGAACAAACGGCGCCAGCATGCCCGCCATCGACACCGCCACCGCGCTCTTCAATCGTCGCTGGATGATGTCCATCCGAAACTCGAGCCCGACCACGAACATGTAACCTGCCAGGCCCAGCTGCGAGACCGGGAACAGCACCTTCATCGATTCCTTCGGAAACAGCCGGCCGGAGAGCTCGGGCCAAAACAGGCCCAGCAGCGACGGCCCCAACAGCACGCCGGCGATCATTTCCGCCACAACCTGGGGCTGGCCCAGCCGCTTCGCCACCATCCCCACTGCCTGACAAAACAGCAGGATGATCGCGATCTGCAGAAAGAACTGAACGGCCAGTTGCAGGTTCGTCATGTGGCGAGGATGGATGCCTGACAAGTCATGTCAACGTACTGGGGGCGGACTGGACCGAAATTTTGTGCGCCCCTCGGTGCGTCACAAATCCTTCGCCGCGAGCCGAAGAATCGCCGGCAGGACCTCGTGCTCCGCCCGATCCGCGTCGCCCGGGAAATCGATCTCCGTCCACGGCAGGCCCGTCACGTCCACCGCCGCGAACCGATCTTCCTGCACCAGCTGGCGCAGAACTTCGTCGTAGGAGTCCTGACGTGCCGCGCCCGTCAGCCGCGTCCGGGTGAGCTCGATCAGTCGCGGGAGATCCCGCGGATCCACCTTGAAGAATCCGATCGATTCACCCACCGAATCCGCCTGACCCGCCCATTTCTTCCGGAACTCGAACGGCCGCCCGGCCCGCATCGGCACCAGGACCGGATCGTCATCCGCCGTCGAATAGTCCCGGTCCACCAAGAGGGCCGTCGGGTGAGGCGAACGCCAGAGCCGCTCCAGAATCGCTGTCGGATACAACACGTCGCCATCCATCAACAACACCGGCTCGCGTTGGTCGACCAGCTCCGGAAGCGACACGGCGAAGCTCAACACGCTGCCCTCAAAGTAGTCGGGATTGTAAATCGCCCGCGACCGCAAGCCATGAACCTTGCCCAACGCCTGCAACGCCACCTCCAGCGGCTCCCGCAGATATCCGGTTACCACCACCACGTCCTCGCACCCGATCTCACGCAGCCGTTGCAGGTGCCAGTCCAGCAGGCTGCGCCCGCCAAATGGGATCATTAACTTCGGGATCTTGCCGAACCGACCTTCCAAACGACGGCCGGTCCCGGCCGCATAGATGATTGCTTTCATGAAATCCTAAACGGAGCCGCCTCAAACGCTCGGGGCGGGGGAACCTTTGGGCCCGCGCCAGGATCCGCCCTCGGCGTAAAGCAGCGCCAGCCCAATCCCCGCGTAAACCAGATCCCGCCCGCGCCGCAGAATGGCGTAGGCCACCGCCTGCGGCTGGGTGTAGCCGAACAGTTTGAACAGCAGCCACACGCCGGACTCCTGCACGCCCAGCGATCCCGGCACAAATATCCCCAGCGCCTTGGCCACGCCGATAAAGCTCTCGATAGCCAGCGCCGTGGGAAAATCCATGCCGAACCCCAGCAGGCACGACACCACGAACAGCTCCAACGCGTCCGCCACCCAGCCAGCCAGAAACGTCAGCCCGCTGGCCAGCGCCGCGCGCGGATGCGATCGATAAAAGCCCAGCACGCGATCGTCCAACTCCCGAAATCGCGTCTCATGCCGCTCCAGCCAGCGCAGACGCAGCCGCGTCGACATCGCCCGGACGAAGGTGAAGAGCCCACGCGCCTGGATCCAAAACAAAGCCGCGATGGCCGCCAGCGCCAGGCCCGCCACGATCGCAAATCCCGGGCGCGCCACCGAGCCCGCCGGCAAACGCACGCAGGCCAGCGTCGCCCCAATCGCAATGAACACGACCTGACCCGCCACCTGCATCGTCTTGCTCACCACCACGCTCGCCGTCGCCGCATCCAGGGGATTGCCCCGACGATGCACCAGCCACGCCTTGATCGCCTCCCCACCCACATAAGCGGTCGGGATCAAATTGTTGACCGCCTCCGCTGCCCAGCGAATCCGCATGAGCGAAACGTAAGATGGCACCGCCGTGCCGGGCTCAAACGCCAGTCGCCAGCCGAGCGTGTCGATGCAGTAAACCAGCAGGAACGGCAGCAGCACCACCGGCAGCCACCAGCCCAGCCCCCCGTACAACGCCAGAATCTCGGCCGGACCGGCGCGATAGACCAGCCACCCGAACAGCGCCAGGCCCAGCAAACCAAACGCGATCTTGAGAAACAGCCTCATGCCTCCCGGCACCCCGCCGCTTCCTCGCCGCCTTCGCCCTCAAGACACACTCGTCGCCCGGCCATCTGCAATGCCAGCGCCGCGATCCAAAAAACATGCACCCCAATGCCCGCCAGCCACAGAAACCACACCAGCCGATCCGCGAGGGAAAGGATCAACAGAAGCACCGAAAAATCCCGATTCGTCGTCGCGTTGATCAGCCGCTGCAATAGCGAATGCCGCTGCAGCGCCGGGTTCCGTAGCACCCGCAAAATCACGAGGAACGAAATCACCACTCCGACGCCCGCGCTCGTGGCCAATGTCAACACCGGGGCGTCCACCCCCGCACGCCACAGCCCGACGCCGATCCCGACAAACACCCCAATGTGCACGAGCTGATCGCCCACGATGTCCAGCCACTTGCCCAACGGCGATTCCTTGAACACCACCCGCGCCACGTCGCCGTCCACACAGTCGATAATCGCCGAAATCTGCAACAGCACCGCTCCCCAGATCGCCAGCGGCGCCTGGCCCGTGGCGAACAGCCCCGCCGCCGCCAGCCCGACTAGCGTTGCCACCACCGAAATCTGGTTCGGAGTGACCGCCGTGTGAATCAGCGCCTTGGACAAAAATCTCCCCACCGGCCGGTTGAAATAGCGGTCCACTGTTCCGTCCGAGCTGCTCGTCATGGACGCCCACAACACCCGGCTGGCGCCCTGCGCAGTGACAGCGTCGGTCACCTCCGCCACCACGCCCGCGGGCGAAATCGCGGGCACCCCGGCTAGATCCGATTCCAACGAGCCCGTGCAACGCGTCGCCAGGCCCGCCGGCAACAAGCGGCCGTCCCGCGCCAGCCGCGCCCGCTCCTCCACCAACCGCTTGACGTCCGTGACTGTGAGAAGCAGCCGATCCGACGCCAGAAACACAGGTATTTCCACGGCCGGTGGAGCGCTCGAAACGCGATAGGAAACCCCCAGGGCCGCGGCGCGACGGACCGCCGGTAATGCGCCCGCGCAGACCACATGAATCGGCGCACACCCGGCCCGATGCACCGCCACGAGCAGTCGATCCAGCGCCGTCAGCGATGCGATGATGGGCGCCCCCGGCCCGGCCTCGCAGTACAACACCGCCGGCGGACGCCACGAAACTACGGGCGACGGCGGTTGGGAGGATGAAGCGCTGGCCATCAAAAAGTGCGCGGACGCTAGCAAGCGGCCGAGCAGGTCAGCAAGCCCCGAACTGACGAGAGCGAATAACGGACAGGAACCCAGCAAGCTTGGCAAATGCTTGGCCGGATTGGCCGAAGCTAGGGTTTCCGAGAGAGGAGAATCTTCGTGCCGTCGCGCGGGAAAGCCGTTCAGCGACCACGCCCTTTTTTCTGCCAGCCATATTTCTGCAGAATCCGGCGAAGACTCTTTGAGCACATGGCCGCGGTAGAATCCGACGGGGGTTGCTGGCAAAAAGATGCAGGGCAGAAAAATGGGGTAATGAGGCTTCCTGCATCACGCACGCATCCGACGTGCAACTCGCGAAGCCGTTGGCAAAGGTCTGCCCCGGGCTGCGCCCGTCCTCGGGCGCAGAAGTTCCGCCACTTCCACGCCCGCAGGAACAAGCCGACCCCAAAGCACTCTTTTCATTTCTGCGGCCGACGACGGCCGCACGCCGGGCTGCGCCCGTCTTCGGGCGCAGAAGCTCCGCCACTCCCACGCCCGCAGGAACAAGCCGACCCCAAAGCACCCTTTGCGTCTCTGCGGCCGGGGACGGCCGCACCCCGGGCTGCGCCCGTCCTCGGGCGCAGAAGCTCCGCCACTCCCACGCCCGCAGGAACAAGCCAACCCCAAAGCACTCTTTGCGTCTCTGCGGCCGGGGACGGC
>JBGATF010000033.1:44782-103936 GCA_044229355.1 Limisphaerales bacterium | reverse complement strand
CGGAAAAGCAAGGGAGCCGACCCACCACGGATCGGCTCCCGGGAAATCACGAACTGTCCTGGATCAGAATCTAAAAGTATTGGTCATCGAATATACGGTTGGTTCGCCGCGGCTATAGAGGCGCGTCACCGCGGTATTGGGAGCCGCAACTTCTGCCCCGGCGCGAGTGACGAACGGTTCCACTTCAAGCAGATTCCTTACGTTAAACTGGATCGACCAGTGGACCTTGTTATTCCATACTTTTCGTGAATAACCCGCACTAAGGCCTACGTTCATCAGCTCGGATCCGAAGAATGGCTTCTCCGGATCAGGAACATAGGAGATCAATCCCGTCCTAGGGTTGACAATGGTTTTCAAAGCATAACCAACTACCGCCTGCTCCTGCCAGACGATACTACCGCCGATGGAGAAATTCTTTAACAATCCTTCGGTAAAGGTGTAGTTGGTCATGCCGACATACTTGTGGCGCCGCTCATTCTGAGCCCGGGTTCCTTCGCCCGCCTTGATAAGCAGGTATTGAAAAGTGAGTTCATCAACGGCTTGTTGGGCGGTCTGGGTGCGATTCGGCACCATCTGGTTGGGGTCAACCAGCCAGTCATTCCTCCACTCCTCGATGAATTGCCCGGTGAAATTAGCGACGTTTGAGTTGTTGGTCTCGTAATAGCTCGCACTGCCCATCAGTCGCCAATTCTTGGTAATGTTAGCGGTCAACTGGAGTTCCCAACCCTTCGAGATCTTGTCCTGGATATCACGGGTCTGGGATAAACCGACGTATTTATTCTGACCGATCATTAGCATCAGGTCGCTGATGATCGGATAGACTGACTCCGTGCGTACATCATTGATGTTGTCGACCGAGGTCTCGAAGACGGTGCCGATCAGGGCCATGCGGTTGCCGAAAAACGTGCCCCGGATGCCAAAATCCTCGGTCTTGCCGGATTGCGGAGGCGTGTCGGAGCCATCCACGAAACGGGTGAAGTCCGTCACCGAGAAAGACGTCGAGTAGTTGTAGGTCAGGGCGAAATCGTCCATGAACTTCCAGTTGCGGATAATGTGGAAGGATCCGCCATAGTTCTTGTTGGTTGGGGACAAAGCCGAGGTGGCCGCATCATTTGTCAAAGATCCGGTCCGCGCATAATTTGACATGCCGGCTCCGGGACCGGTCGGATAGGCCGGTTTAATGTTACTCAGCAGGAGCACGTCCTTGTTGATGTTGTCCTTGCGCCAGCCCAAAGTGGTCACAATCCGGCTGTCCCAGAAACGGCTCTGGAGCACATAGAGTTGGGCATCCAGCACCGTCTTGAACGCCGTGGGTCCGCCGGTGGGAAGCCATTGGGCGTTAACTCCTGCAACCTTGTTTGCTTCATCCTGCATCAATAGCGCTGATAGCTGGCCGAAGACCTTATTGTTTGCCACATCCACATAATTCACGAACCGAATTACGTTGCTCGAATGGCCATAAAGGGGTGAAGCCCCTGGCAACGGCGTGGTGTTGCGAAGGCTCATCACATCCCAGTAATGTTCTGATGTATCCTGCTCATACATTCCGGCCAAGTCGTGGACACCAAGCCACTTCAGTCCATCGTACTTGCCAAAGTCGAGGCGATAGGAGGCGGTAAGACGCCGGTCCCGGCGGAATCGGTCCTGCCGCAGGCGGAAACCGGGTTGCTGAATCACGAATTCGCGCCGAGCATTCGGATTGGGTGAACCATCCGACAGCGTCGTGCTTGCGTCCACTTGCAGGCGCGATCCGTTCGCGGATAGAAAATCGTATTCAACCGACTCGTCGTTGAGCGCGAACTGGATGGTGAAATCCTTGTTGACGGCATACTCAACCGTGGCATTGGCCACGCCCCCCGACAGATGTTGTATGGCAGAGTCTCCGCCAAGGTCCAACTCCCGACTGGCATAACCGAGCGGCAATGAGACGTTAGATGTTCCCAGCAATACACGGTTTGCACCAACTGCTCGATTGACCCAATCCTGTAATTGCGGTGCGGCTCCTTCAGATCCGTAAACCAGCATCAAGGTTTGCGTGCCAGAGTAGGTCGAAACTCCAGTGGGGTTGACCGGCGTTACGCCACTGATCGACGCACGGGTAGGTTGCCCGGCCGCTTGCCATGGAGTAACGGCGTCGAATGCGATATTACCAGCCGTGGCGGCACGCTCTGAATCAAAATACTCGTAGTTGGCCTTGATTGTGAGTTTGTCCGTCGGCTTGTACTGACCTGCGAGGTAAATCCGCTGTTGATCCTGGTAATCGACCGGCTCCAGCCAGCGTTGTTCGTCCGAGTCCAACAAGGCAACACGGACCGCCAATTTGCGGGGTACCAGGACGCGATTGACATTCAGGCTGTTCCTAAAAGTCCCAAAGTTGTCGATCCGGTTGACAAATTCAGCCGAGTTTTTGCTCAAGATCGCATCCTGGGTCGTGCGATTGACCAACGCTGTGCCATCGCCTACCCCGAACAGGATGGCATTGGGACCACGCGTGAATTCAAACCGCTCTGCGTTATAGGTATCGGAGATGACCTCCGTCCTGAAAGAATTGCGTACAATGTTTTCTACCTGGATGCCGCGAAACCGGGTCTGATCACCCCAGAAAAGATTACCGCCATTACCCTCGAACTGTTGCGTGTCATTTTTTTCGCCACCCGGCGTATATATAATCATATCGTTCACGTTGAACACCGCGAGGTCATTCCAAACATCCGGCGTAAAGATGGTCATTGTGACACCGAGATCTTTCACTGGCGTGTTGAATCTCGTACCCGACAGCGTATTCTGCGCGATATAGCCAAAATCTTCGCGGGCGTTAACCTCAAAGGGCGAAAGCACCAAAACCTCCTTATCAAGTGTGGGAGCGGTGGGAGCGGTGGGAGCGGGCGTCTGAGCGAACAGCACACCAGTGACAGTGAGCATAAGCGCTCCGATCACAGGAATGCGGGCAAAGCTCAGCAGCATGGTGCGTGAGCGGTTTAACCTGACTGAGGGGTGCAGCATTGGAGTTTAGGGTTTGGGATTAACAGTACTAAAGGCTCGCCAAGGTGTACTGGCGTTTTCTTGGGAGTACAACTGTTATTGTATGCAATGCACAATATGCACCGTCAAGCACATATTTTTGGATTCCTATCTGCCTGGAGACGCTCCCCGCCAGATGCCGCCCAATGTGGTCGGAGCGTCGCCGGCGTCGAAGGCATGTCCCTTGCGTGAGGGTTCGCGGCCAGCGTTGGCCTCCAGCCGGAGTTCGACGTGGCAGCCGCCGAACTGCCCGGCGGGCCAGCGCCAGCTGAAATCAGTGGCGAACCACGGCTGGCCAAGATGGGGGCGACGGACCTCGCCGTTCTCGACTTAGTCTATCGTCATGCCGTCCTGTCCTGTCACCGCGACAGCTTGATCCGGTGATGCATCACACCGTGAGCCTGGGGTCAGTTGGTTCCAACCTCACCATAGTGCCGGCTACCACCAACTTAGCCGATCTCACTGAGTCCGGGGAACAAAAGGGTGAGCAAGAGCCATCCTCCCGCCACGGTCAGTGCCAGGGCGGAGAGTACCACGAAGCCATCGATCACCCGGCTTTGTCGGAACGCGCGGGCCTCAGGCTGGAAGCGAAAATGGACCGCCGCGTAACCCAATAGCGGCAGCATAAGTGTCTGACTCATCCCGGCAAAAATCACCCAGCCGCGGGGGTCAGGCACCATCCAGAACAAAACAAAGGACAGCAACGGCAGCCCGGCCGACAAGCCGCGGCGGCAAGCCCCGGCTGCCTGTTCGGACAATTCCCCGCCACGCAATCGACGGATCAGGTCGGTCCAGACCAGCGCACTGCTCGCATTGTTTACGAAGAAAGTGGAGTAGAGGACCGCTACCGCCCCGACCAGGAACAGTCTGACCGCCCAGTCACCGAAAACCGGTTCATACATCGCGGCCAACGCCCGGATCAAGTCGAGGCCCTGCGGATGAAGGCCCACCCGGTTCAGGACGGCCGCACCCAGCAGGTAAAACCCAACGGTCGACAGGGTGTAGACCAGCATGGAACACCATGCGTCCCAATGCATCACGCGAATCCAGCCGTGGGCCCGCCGCTGCCAGGCCTCCGTACCATCGGGTTTCCCAACATGGGCGGCATAGCCCTTTTCCCGGCACCAATAGGGATAAAAGATGATTTCACCCGCCGCCATCCCGATGATCCCGAACGCCGCCAGCGCCGTCGCCACCGGGTGCAAGCCGGGGATATTCGGCGGCAGCTGGAACCTCAGTCCCTGCCATAAATCGCCCCAACCGATCGCCCACACCGCTGAACGCTGCAGCAGCAGCACGTTCGCCAGCGACATCAGCGTGAACAGGATCACCATCACCATGACCGTTATCTCGATTAGGCCGTAGCGCCCGGCATAGAGGCAGCCTGCGGTGATCACCGACACCAGCAGCGTCCACACCAAAACGTCGCTCCCGGCCGGTGGCAACGGGGCCGACGCGCTGGTCGCCTGCGTCGCATCGGGGTTGGGCTGGAGGCGGGCTTGGACCCGGGCGCTGGCCGCCTCATTGAAAGCCCTCCCTTGTTCGGTCAGCGGCTGGGCAATGGATAGGGCCTGACCCACCCCGCCTGCCACTCCCCCCATTTGGCCAATGCCGCCGACAAACATAAGCAGAGCCATCCAAGCAATCCAATGCAGGCCGCGAGGCTTCCAGCCCGGGAGCGTGCAAAGAGCTTCCAGCGTCGTACGATGAGTGATGATCGTGCACTTTCCCACCTCAAGCTGCACAAATACCTTGATGAAACAGCCCGCCAGAATGAGCCAAAGGAGCCAGAAACCAGCTTCCGCCCCGGCGATTGTCGTCGCGATTAACTCCCCGGAGCCGACCACCGACCCGGCGATGATCAGACCGGGGCCAAGCTGCCGCATTATGCCCCCAATTTCCACAGGGGCGTCCCTAACCGGCGCTTGCTGGTTCGGAGCATGAGATCCGTTATGAGGATATGTAGTCAACGATCGCTCAGAGGTGAAGAGAGGGTCCGAGAGATACCTGCTCCCGGGGAAATGGAAAGTAAATCCCTCCCGTCGAACCCGTCTGGTTTAGTTAATCGATTAACTATCGCCTTAGTCGCGCAACCAGCCCGCAGATGTCCTGCTGGGGGACACCAAGACCCATCACCGGGAGCTTGGATTCCCCATCGCCCGGTTCTACCCGCACCCTTATTCAGATCTCGCTTTTGCATCTCCGGTCGCTCCCTCCCGTGGGGAATAGGCTGGTCCTGTCTGGCCGTTACATCCTACATCCAAATTCACTTGGCATGTCGCCGTACGAAATCCTGCTCCGCCAAGAAGACTTCCGCCGCGTCGGCCTTTGTGCGCGTGTCAAGCCGGGGATGGAGGCGACGCTGCTCGAGGCCATCCAAGCCCTGCCGGCAACAGCCCCCGCGCCGTTCGGTAATCTGCACGCCTTCCTCGGCAAACCGTCCGACTATCCCTGTGTTTTCGTCTATCTGGAAACCACACCGGAGGAGGTCGGGAACGCGGCGGTCCAATTGGCCCGCGCCCCGGCATTCGCTGCACTTTCTCCTTATCTTACGGTCCACCCGCGGGCCACGGTCAAAGCTGCTCCCTGGATCCAGATGGAGTTGATAAACGTGATCGGGCCGACCTCCCGAAGCGCATCACTCGAGCAGACCCAGCATCTTGGCTATACCACCCTGCTGCGCCCGGAACTCGAACTGAACTACCGTACCTTGCATCAAACCAACTGGCCAGGAGTCGTCGATCAAATGGCCCGCAGCCATTACCGCTATTGGATTACCTTCCTGATCGAGATTGGGACCGATCTCCCGCTCTTCACCTATTGCCAGTACGTGGGGCCGGACAAGTCGGCGGATGACGAGGCCATGGCTTCCGACCCGACCACGTGCAGATGGTGGAAGCACACCCAGCCCTGTTTGAAAAGCCCGGCCGTTGGGGCCAGTCCTTGGCAGCAGATGACCAATCTACAGGGGAAGGCCTCCAAGGTCGCGTGACCGCAGTCTGTCACCTGACCCACCTTTCTCGAGCTTGCGCGGTCGGTTTCGGCCAGCGGCCAGGCGGGAACGGAGGGGCAGATGCCACACCTTTTTCCCGACCAAGGAATCATGCCACCCATGGCCGACAAGAAGTGGCCACTTTGTTCCGGCCGGAGTTCCCGGATGGTGCGAACGATTTGCTCGACCGCCGTATCGACCTCCGTGGGCGCATCCGGTCCGCCCATCGCGGTTCGTACCCACCCGGGGTTTATCGCCACGACCGTGATGTTCGCCGCGCGCAGTTCCTCCGCCAACTGGCGGGTCAAAAGATTCAGGGCGGCCTTGGTCAGCGCATAGGCGTCGAGCGGGCCGCCCGCCCCAATGTTCAGCTCCATCGAACCCATGCCCGAACTGATGTTCACCAGTTTGGCGCCGGGGCGCAGCCGGGGCGCGACCGCTTGGGCCATCAGGGCGGAACCGACAACGTTCAACCGCCAGTGCCGGTCAAAGATCTCCGCCTACCACCCGCCGAAGTCGTTCGGTGCGGAGACGCCGGCGTTGTTGATCACGAGATCGAATATGATTCCCCGCTCGGCAACCTTTCTCGCCATTTCGCCACTCAGCGGAAAGCGAAACTATCGCCAACCTACGGCCCGCCTGCGCTCGATCAATTTTCCGGTCATTTGCCGCCGCGCCTTGAGCGCGAGCCATAGGATCGATTCTACCCCCTCGTCCACTGTCAGCGGAGCATCGGGTCCCCCCATGTCGGTCCGGACCCATCCCGGGTTGACCGCATTTACGGAGATACCCTGCGGGGCGAGTTCAAGCGCCAGCTGGACGGTGGCGCTGTCCAAGGCGGCTTTGGAGAGGCGATAGGCGGGGTGCATCGTTCCCGTATGCGTTTGGCGGGCCATGCCGCTGGTAACGTTGATTATCCGGGGAACGTGCCCCTTCACCAAGAGCGGCAGCAAGGCCTGCACCAGCAACAAGGGTGCGATCGTGTTGACTTCCAAGGTGGCCCGCAGCGTCTTCGCGCTGACGCGGGACGGCGCGCTCATGCCGTCGATGTTGACGGCTGCATTGTTGATCAAAACATCCAGCTGGCCAAAGCGCCGTCTGACGGCCCGGACCAACGAGCGGCGGCTCGCCTCAGAACAGACATCCAGCGGAAAGGCGGTCACGGAAAGCCCAGCTTCCGCCATCTTGGACTTAGCCCGCCTCAACTCCGTCTTGCTTCTCGCGGTCAGGATGACCTTCGCCCCGCGCGCGGCCAACTGGCGCGCGGTCGCATGGCCCAGCCCGCGGTTGGCTCCAGTAATCAGAACAATGGGGGAATTGATCATTTTCGAGAGCAGCCGCCGAAGCACGGCCGGGAGCAAAGCCTCAATATGCAATAAAGCCGTCTGGTATTCACGGTGGTCACGCGCGATCACTCATAGGTTTCCCGCCGGATAAAGTACCCCTTAAGGGTTTCATCCGCCTCGAAGCGCTCGATGTGGCCGATGCCAGTCGCATCGTCCACGACGTGACAGAGTCCCCAGCGCAATCCTTCCAGCGGAGCCTTATCGTGGTCTGGCGTGCGGTACAGGCCGTTGGCATGCGGGGCTCCCTTGATGTAGGACTTGATCTCGAAATTCACACCGTCGGGTGACCACTGCAGGGTGTTCCGCTCCGGGCCGTCGGTCGTGAGCATCGCGGCGATGCCACCCTGATAGGGCCAGACGCAGATCTCGTGACCTGAATTCGTGATCGGGTTGTACTCACTGCGGACGTACGGGCCCTCGGGCCGGTCCGCGATCGCCACACCCCATTTCGTCTCTCGTCCACCCATGAACATCTCCTCCCCCATCGGCTCGCCCTTGTAATAGAGATAGAATTTCCCAAGGTAGGCCAGCAGACAGGGATCGTGAACCTTGTGGCTGTCGAAGCTGCCCTTCATTTTCACCAGAAAACGGTTGTCATCCTCCCCGGCCCAGATCCCGTCCGCCGAGGTCTGAAGAATCGGACCCGGCACCTTGGTCCACGGACCAAAGGGCGAATCCGCCACCGCCATTGAGATATGCTCCATCGAGCGGCGCAAGTAAGGCGATTTCACCACCTGATAGACGAGGTAGAACTTGCCCTCGTGGGCCAGTATTTCAGGCGTAAAAACGCTGCGGTCGTCGTAGGCTCCCTTCGGACCGCGGGCGACTGCCAGCCCGCGCTCCTCCCAATGCCAGCCGTCGCTGCTGATCGCATGCCAGACATCGCAGTGATCCCACGGAAAGGTCTTCGCCTCCAAATCGCCACTGCCAAAACCGTGGCTCTGGCCAATCGAGCGGGTATACCAGACGTGATAATGGTCACCGGACTTGATCACGGCGCTAGGATCACGCCGGACGACATCCGGTTTGTGTTCGGCCAGCTGGCCCGTAATCCGCTTGGTGATGATCTCACAATACCACTCGGGGGATTGGAAATAATTTCGGTCGATGGCCCGTTGGGTGGCGGCGCTCAATTTCTTGCTCATAATGATATGGACTCAGGTTGATAGTTCAAACGCGGCCCTTTTTCCCCGCCTCCTCAAAGGCGAGCTCCACTTCTTCAATGGTCTTGTTCTTGGTTTCCGGCAGCCAGCGATAAAGCACCACCATTCCCGCGACGCTGATAACAGCATAGATCATCCAGGTCGTCGCCGCGCCGAACGTCGCGAGTTCCCACGGGAAGAATTGCGTGACGATGTAGTTGACGATGGTGGTGACGAAGGCACAGGCTGGGATAGCCACACCGCGAATGGAAATCGGAAATATCTCGGAGAAAAGCACCCACATGATCGGCCCAACTGAGAACTGAAACGCGGCCATGAAGCTGAAGATGCCAAACAGAATGAGTCCGGCGGGCATGACTGCGGCGCGCTGCAATAACGTGCTGTAGTGTATACGCGTCTGCTGTTCGCCGATTGCCTGGTTGAGGGCTTTGCGGAACTCGATGTCCGAGCGGTACATCACGTCCACCACCGGCTTCAGCGCTTCTTTGTTGATGCTGGCATCAAGCTTGACCACCGCCGCCGACGTCAGTTCGTAACGGGCGGTCTTGAATCCGTATGCGCAGATACCGAGGCTGAGTGCGCACCAGGCCAGCCCCCAGAGCAAGATCTTGCGGCGGCCGATCTTGTCGACGAGGAATATCGCCAGAATGGTAAACACCGTACTGACCACGCCCACAAACACCGATTGGATGAATGCAGCGTCCGTACCGATGCCAAGTTGCTCGAACACCGTCGGACCATAAAACAGCACCGAATTGATGCCGGTGGCCGGTTGCACTGCCGCAATCGTCAGACCGACCAGCATGACCAGACGGCGGCGCGGTGTAAAGAGTTCGCTCAACTGGGCCGACATGGAACGCCCGCCATCGGTCTTATGCAGGCTTTCCGCTACTTCCTTCATTTCCAACTCAACCTCCTTTGACTGCAGCACCTTGCCCATCACCTTACGCGCTTCCTCAGCGCGACCCTTGAGCATCAGCCAGCGCGGGCTCTCCGGCACCAGCAGAACCAAAAAAAACCACGCCACAGCCGGCGGAATGAGTGTCCCCAACATCCAACGCCAGGTTTCCGTGTCTACCGCCCACGCTCGCACCCACGACGCATCCGAATGCGAAAGCTGCAAAATGGCATAGTTGATGAAATAGGAGACGGTGAACCCGAGCACGATGCTCGTCTGATTCAAGGAAACGAGCTTGCCACGCCAATTAGGCGGCGCGATTTCACCCAGATACATTGAAGCGATCGACAGCGAAGCAAAGGCCAATCCGCCCAAAAACCGCGCCACCACCAGCGTGTAATAGCCCGTGGCGAACGTCGCCCAAATGCCCGAAACCGCATACAGTCCCGCCACCAAAATCAGCGCCGGTTTGCGCCCGAATTTGTCGCAAACATACCCCGTGAACAACAGGGCCAACACCGCCCCGAGGCCGGGGGCGCTCACCGCCATGCCCACCTGAATATCGGTCAGACCGAACTTGGTGACAAGGTATGGCACTGCGCCCGAAATTACGGCGGCATCAATTCCGAAGACGAAGCCTCCAAGGGTTACGACGATGGCGATCAAGAGCGCCTTCCATGAAGTTGAGGATATCATAGGTGTTGCTGGAGTGGAGTCAGTTAGTCTGAGTTTTAGCTGTAACGTTTGACGGAAAAGATAGCACCCGGGCTGTCGCCGTTGTGCCATGCTCCGACGTGTTGGCGCGGATCGTGATGAAATTACCCGCCGCAAAGGCAACCTCACATAAGTGCCCCTGCTCTTCCTCGACGGGAAAGGGTTTGGCCGAACCGATGCGTCTAGTCATCTTGATTTCTGATTGCCGTAGCGCCGGGGATACAGCCCACGATTCAGTTCTTTCGCGGCTTTAACCATTTCGGGATACGGAATGTCGGTGTTACTCACAAATCCGATATTGTAATTCTCGCCATCGTAGGAACGTCCCGTCAGCGGCGAGTCGGTATACTGGAACCAATGAGCCCCGACAAAATAGGGATTATCCATGACTCCCTCGACGAATTCCTTGAACATGCGAGCGCGGTCGGATTGGTCCGCCGCAGGAATCAATCCGGGGTGAAACATACCACTGTCCGCCGTCGCGCCCATATGGAACTCACCGATGATGCTGGGCATGTCCACTTCCTTCAAAAACGTCCAATCCGTATGGCGGAATCCTTCCTTGTAGTGGTTGTAGCTCACCACATCGGTGTATTTTTTCGCGGCGGCGACCACCTCCGGCGTCATTCCCCATCCGGCCATGCGCACCCCCATGTAGAGGTGATTCGGCAACACCTCGCGCAAGGCATCGCGCACCACACGGAAATACTCGCTGGCATAGGCCAGTGACATCGCGGCGAAATCGCTCCGCACCGCCTCGTTACGTGCCTTGACCGTTACCCTCTTGGCCAGCGCGTCCCAGGATTCGAACGCCGTTTCCCATGCCTGATTCAACGCCGCGATCGTCTCGTGCTTCTCTCTTAGGATTCTCACGAACTCCGCCTTGGTCGGGCTTGCGGCGGCCTCCAGCGTCAAGGCGCTGATCACAATCGCATACTGCGATTCGAACGAACCGGTCTGCCCCCAGCTCTTCTCGTTGTCCACGAACACGCCCACGCACCACGGGCTGTTCCGGACTTCCGTCGCCACGGCCTGGGTGGTGAGCTTCGCGCGCCGGACAAATTCCGGATCAAACGGATCCGGCATAGGCTTCCACAGTCCCGACGATACCGTCTTGAAGTTGCCGATGATCCAGCCGTTGGCGAAATATGGTATGCGATCCATATGATAGAACTTCGGATCGGCCCAGTTACCCAGACAGGGAAACCCCCAGTCCAGCATGCGATCCACCGTGACCTCACGCCACTTGTCCAGAAACGAACCAGGACTGGTCCGGCCATAACGGCGTTCCACATTGGCCTGATAGTAGCTGAACGATTCGCCGTGGGGTATGGCGCCCGAGTGGACTGTGCGCTCGTAGCTGTAATGATCCGCCAACGGATCATCATAGGCAGGCAACCAGGTGAACATCTTGTGTCGGAGTTCGGATGCGATGAACCGCGTCCGGCGGGCCTCCGCGCTCATCTGGAGAAATCCCTTCGAGTCCTCCGGCGTCACATCCTCCGGATCGATCACCCGCACAGTCGGTTCCCGAAAATCCACCCCGGTGACGGTTGCGGTGTTAGCCATGCGCACATTTGCGATGCCAAGTGCAAAATACAGATACCCCTCGGGATCGACCAGGGCCCACCGACCCTTCACCTTCTCCGTACGGAAAAATCCCGTCGCTTTCAGTCGGGGACCGTTCTTCCAACCGCCAAACCTTGAGCGATCCGCCATCGGTTTGGACTTGGCCAGCTCGGCCAACTCCGCATCCGCGTGCTGTTTCAATTCCGCGAGGGAATGCACCTTGTGGGGAAACTCGACCTTGGCATTCTGTCCAAATTCATCGGCGATGGCCACGAGCCACTCCGGATCCTGTTCTGGATTCGGGCGGACCCGGAAATTTTCGAACACCAACCTCTTGTCATGTGCCATGATCGCAGTGTGCAAACGGATCGAGACGATCCTGCCGACGTCCAACACTTTCGCCGCACCTTTCTTACCGATCAACAGGGTGGCTAATGTCGACCAGGCGGGCGGATTGTCGGCCTGACCGCTTTCGATTTCCAGTTCCCTTCCCCGGAGCACGAAAATACAGGTGAGAGGATGTTGGCCTGCCGGGATGCTGGCCCGGCGGGTGACGAAGCGGCCCGACTGGTCGGTGACCGTCAGATGGAGATCCACCGAATGATCTCCGGTGTTGGTGACATCAAACGAAAGATGGCATTCACCTTGTGCGCTCCAGTCCCAGGGTTGAGCGTGTTTGATGGTCACGCCGGAGTTGGTCGCCTTACTGTCAAATGTGACCTCGAGCGCCTTGCCACCAGCCCGCATCGGACTCGCCACCAGCACCACCTTGGATGCTTGGGCGATCACGCCCTCGGTCATGTTTTCGCCCCGGAACTCGATCACCGGGATATCAGGCAGAGGAATGTTGGTTGGCGCCACAGGATTTGCCCCGGTCAGAACCGGGAATAATGCCCCGAACAGTAGGGAAACAGCCCAGGCACGTGCTAGATTTCGCATGCCGCCCAATGGCGTGCGGAATGGTCTGATGTTCGATTTCATGGAGTAAAATCAACTGCCTTGTCCGGGGTATCACCCACCTGGCAGGCCAGTTCCGGGCCGGACATGGTGTGAAAAAACCGGTAGTAATCGGCGGAATGGAATTTTGACTTAAGTCCGCGCAACTCGGCTGAGAGTCGCTCGCAGTCCTTCTCAGCCTGGGCCTGGTCGCCCCGGAGCAGGATGTAGTGGTTGGCTGATAGTTCCTGGCCACGATCGTCCCGGAGCACCAGGTCGACCCGGAACTCGGCTGATGTACCGGCACTTACCGGCCAATGCAGATCCGCCTGATGCCCGGAACTGTTCGCGGCCACGGTTTTGATCCGATCGGCCTGTTCATGCCACCGGACACCGCCCACGTCACCCACCGTGGTTAAGAGAGTGCAGTCTGCAAAGTCCTGGTGGTCGTCGTTGACGACCCATAGCCGTCCGACGAAGGTCTCGCCGGGCAGCCAGCGTCGCTTGTCAAACTGGATCGAGACGAGCACGGGTTGATAGGCGCGGCGCACGAAATCAAATGAGAGCTTTTGCTCCTGAAAATAGTCCACAATGCCCCATTTGAAGTCGGGTGCGAAGGTGATGAAGTGACAGATTGAGATAGCACTCGACTTGGGTTTGCGCCGCCGGACGTGCTCGATGCCCCACTGGAAGATGGTGCCTTGGCTGACTTGCGTGGTGTCCACGAATCGCTGCAGCGAATCGGTGCACTGGTCCCCGACGATCTGGAAATTGAGCGCTCGGAATATGTCCAGGTCGGCCCAGTGGTGGCCCCAACTCGGGCCCGGGGGCCAGACCTCTTCTGCCGGAATGAACTTGCGGATGCTTTCAACATTGGGCGCAGAGCTGACGGCGAACTCGGGGATGGCGGCGTAGTCCCAGGTCGGAACCTCCTCCTCCAGCATCAACGCCCCGATCGTGTAGAACATCTTGTGCATGTGTCCGCTGTCCTTTGGCTTGCCGACGCCCATTTCGTGCAGCAGCGGCGGCCAGTTTAATGGCGAAGTCGGAATGTAGGGCAGATTGGTGTAAGGCCGGATCGCGTCCTCGATGCCAACGATGAACTCGACATTGTACTCCAGGCCCTCGTTTCCATAGAAACTCTCCTCTCCTCCCTCGAGCAATGTCAGGCACGGATGCCGGCGTAGGGTCTTGAGACAGGAGACCGCCTCGGCGTAGGTCGCATCACGGAATTTCTTGTCGCGCGGCAGGTTGATTGAGGCGATGGGCAGGAGGTCCTGCCAGACGGTGATGCCAGCCTCATCGCAGAGATCATAGAACAAGTCCACTTCTGTCGGATGCCAGCCGAAGATGCGGAGGTTATTCAGGTTTGCCTCCTTCGCGAGCGCCACAAGCCGGCGGTACTTCGCCTCGCTGTTGCGGCCGTAGAAGATGTCCGGCGGGCCGCCCCAGTTGGCCGACCGATAAAATGTGCGCTTGCCGTTAATCACCGGTGTCCACGCATACATCACCTCATCCTCGGTATAACCGGGGTTGCGCTCCATCCGAATCTCGCGGATGCCGAAGCGCGTCGTCTTCTCGTCCCAAGCCGTGCCGTCCGGGACAGACACGGTCACCTCGACATCGTGCAGGTTGGGGGCCCCGAGGTCCCAGGGCCACCAGAGCTTGGCGTCGGGAAGAGTAAACGTGAACCGGAGCTTGTTGCCGGCCTTGAGCTTGGTGATGACCGCTTCTTGCGTGTGCCGACCGGTCTCGCAGTTCGCGCCGCGAATCACCGCCTGCACCGTTGCTTTCCTTCCCCGCACGCCTTTGGCCGCGGCAACCTGCACGTGAACGCTGACGGTCGCCGACCCATTCGGGTGGACCTGCGATTCCGGGTAAACGTCGGCGACATGGACGGGACCTGTGGCCACCAGCCGAACGGGTTTCCAGATGCCCATGGGCACAAGCGTCCGCCAATAGTCCCCATGCCAGGCAAATTTGCGGCCGCACACCTCACGGTAGGAGCGGGGCGGCGGATCGAGCTTCACCACGATGCCGTTGTCGCCCTCGGTGCCGATCTGGAGCTGCGTGCCGACCTCAAACTCGAAGGGCGAAAACATGCCTTCATGCCGGCCGAGATGCCGACCGTTCAGCCAGACATCGCAGGCATAGTCCACGCCGTCGAACATGAGCCGGAACTTGCGACCGCGTTGCCCTTCGGGCACTGTGAATTTGCAGCGGTACCACCATTCCCGCTCCATGGCGGCCCACTTGGCGCGCACGCTGTTCCGGCCGAAATGGGGATCGTCGATTTCTCCCGCCCGCCAGAGATCCGTGTACACATCGCCGGGAACGACCGCACTGTTCCAGTTGAACGTGCTGCTGCAGTGCTCGCCCAGGTGAAGATGGAAGCCCTCCCGCACTCCCTGCCCCGGGCGGATGCCCTCAAACTGCCAGTAGGTTGAACTCAGGTTCAGTTCCCAGCGTCCGGTGCGCACCTCCCGGTCCGCCCCGCCGGCGGCACTGCCGGGTGTCATGAAACCCGGGGCTTCGCGGTCCGACAACGAGGCGGACGGCTTGATCAGAAGGGAGCGACGGACGGATTTCATGGGCTCGGGGTCCCGGAGGCCGGGGGCAGTGGTTATTGTATGCAATATACTTTTATGCCACCCATAAATGCACCTCGCGGCGCTTTTTTGCCGAAACGAACGACTGCCCTGGTTGTCACCGAATCTCGGGGTACGCCCGCCGATGGTCTCGGGAACAAGGAGATGCGGCATGATGGCTACCTGTATGACTCCGATGATCAACGGTTCAACAGGGGGAGAACGTCGGGGCCCCAGACCAGCAGCTCATGCGTAACGGTCCCGAGCAAAAGCAAAACAAGGGAGCGCTCCATGCCATGTGCACGAGCCCTGGACCAACCCGGTTGGATGCCAAATCCAGCCACTTCCGCCCCTTGTAACTACTCGATCGTAATCCCCACAGGTTCGCACACGAGACCTCGGGCTACTGCGGTGATGCTGACCTTACCACTCTCCTGCCTTGCCTGCACGACGAGGAGCGCCCGCCCTTCCCGCGTGGTCAGCCCGTCCGCCTGGTAGGGCTGCACGCTGTCAACGGCTCCATTGTCCACGCCCAACCGGCGAACCGGGCCCTCGACACGAAAATCGATGTATTGCTCGGCGTTGCGGACCGGCCGACCCGCGGCGTCGACCAGTTGCGCGACGATGTGCGCCACGTCCCGCCCGTCGGGAGCCAGCTTCAGTCGATCCGTCTGCAGGACGATGCGGGCCGGCTTGCCGGCGGTGGCGAGTGACTCGCTGACCGCCGTCCCATCCTTGCGGCCGCGCACGGTCAATTCTCCCGGCTCAAAGGGGACAGCCCATTTGAAGATGCGGTCCGGGAAGTCGGCCAGGCGCCGGATACCGAGTGAGCGACCGTTGAGAAAGAGTTCGAGTTCGGCGCAGTTTGAATAGGCCTCGATGATGACCGGCTCATCCGCCAGGTAATTCCAGTGTCGGTTGACGTCATGCCATACCCACAGTGCGCGTTCCCACGCACCGGGCTTATTTTCCCCCACCACACCCGTGGCGGCATCCACCTTGAAAATCGACTTGTCCGCTGACTGGGTGGCGAGATGCACATGGGGAAGTTGGCTCCACAGCGTGCGATACATGTGCCACCCCGTCTTGGGAAACCCGGCGGCATCCAAGAGGCCGGAGCGGGTCGACTTGACCGGCCATTGCTTGTTGGACTCGCCCATATAATCGATGCCCGTCCAGAGGAAGGTGCCGCTGATGAACGACCGCTCCATGACCGCCTTCCACTCATGCCACTGGGGAAGATTTTCCGTCCCCATGATCACCTTGCCGGGAAAATGCCGATGCCCGTAATCATACATCACGCGCCGGTAACTGTAGCCCAGAATGTCGACCGCGTCGCCCACGCCTGACTCGTGGCTGGCGGAAGGCAGAATGCTGTTCAAAATGATGGGGCGGGTCTGGTCCAACTCCCGCGTCCAAGCGGCTAGTTTGGCCGCGGTGTGGGCCATTGAATATTTGGCTGCGTCATCGCCCTCGCGCACAATTCTCCGGATCTCCTCCCGCGGATTGGGTGGCGTCGACCAGAAATAGTTGCCCTTCCAGTCCATGTTGAAAAACCCTGTGGCTTCGGAATAGGAAGGATAGGTCCATTCGATCTCATTGCCGATGCTCCACTGGATGATGCTAGGGTGATTGCGACCGCGTCGTACGGTGTCCTTCAGGTCGCGCTCCGCCCACTCCTGGAAATGCTTGCCATAGCCGCGCGTGATGTAGTCGACCTTGGTCTCCCACTTGTTCAGTCGCTTGTCCTTCGGGTTGTCCCACTCGTCAAAGAACTCTTCCTGCACGAGAAAACCCAGTTCGTCGCAGAGTTGAAGGAACTCCTCTGAGGCCGGATTGTGGGAGACGCGGATGGCGTTGCAGCCCCCGTCCTTGAGTATCTGCAACCGGCGTCGCCACACGCCCGCGGGCACGGCCGCGCCGACGAGTCCACCGTCGTGGTGCAGGCACACGCCCTTGATCTTCAGGTTTACACCATTGAGGAAGAATCCCTCGTTCGCATCGAAACGGATGGAGCGGACGCCGAAAGGGGTGACGTAGCGGTCGACCTCTCTGCCATTCTGGCTGATAACGGTGATCGCCCGGTGCAACCGGGGTTGCTCCAACCCCCAGAGCATCGGTTGCACCAGACGAAAGTCCTGCCGGATCACCGTCTCCGCCCCGGCAGCCAATGAACTCTCCTGAGTCGCCGAGCCGACCAGACGTTCTGCATCGTCGAAGATCTGCGTCCCGATGGTGAACGTTTCGCCATTCGGACGGACATTGCGCACCGTGACGGCAAGCTCCACCGTGCCTTCCTCGGCGCTGACCCGGGGCGTCGTGATCACCGTGCCCCAGATCGGTACATGCAACCGGTCGACGGTGATGAGCTTGACGTTACGATAGATACCCGATCCGGAATACCAGCGACTGTCGGCGTACCGCGTGCGATCAACCCGGACCGCCAGCACGTTGCCCGAACCGGGTCTCAAATGCGGCGTGAGTTCATAATAGAACGCCGAATATCCGTAGGGATGAAATCCAAGCTTGATGCCGTTGAGCCAGACCTCGGCATAGTTGTAGACGCCGTCGAACAGGACATAGGTCAGGCAATCTGCCTCCGCCCTCTCAGCCGCGAAGGACTTGCGGTACCACCCGATGCCTCCGGGCAGGTAACCGGTCGCTCCTTCCAGATTCGGATCGAATGGAGACTCCACGCTCCAATCATGCGGCAGGCGCAGATCCCGCCAGCCCCGGTCATCAAAGCCTGCGGCCTCGGCGCCCGCGTGTTCACCCAGGGCAAACTTCCAGCCCGGATTGAAGTCGCTCTCCCGCGCGACCGCCGCGCCCAGCAGGGCGCACATCACCACGAACAAGGGGTATTTCATTGGCAGGTTGGTTGATATGTTTTGCATGTAATACACAAACTATATACGCATCACCCAATCCAAGCGCCGCCACCCGGCGCTTAGGGTATCGCGGTCAGGGTGATCTCGGCCGCAGCCAGCCCTGCGGATTCCGCCCGGAGAATAATCGGACCGCTCTCGCCGGGAAGACTGCGGATGATCGCCAGCGCCAAGTGCGCCGAGGTCATGGTGCATGCAAACGCCGTTGAACCGGACCAAGCGATCATTGAGAAAAAAGCCTTCCGCCGCGGTGTAGCGGATGGTCCGGATGCCAAAATCGGTGCGATAGGTGTCAATGACCCCGCCGGCGCGACTCAGGGTCGTGACGGCGGTATAGAGCACGGGACCGTCGATCGCCCAGTCCTCGGGCAGACGTACCGTCCGCCAGCCTTTGTCGGCAAAGGCGGGGACTTCGGCACCGGGCGCCTCGCCTTTATGAAATCGCCAGTCGTCGTTGAAGCGCACTTTTTGCTGGACGGATTCGCCACCCGTCGCGTGGAGCAGGCCGGCGCCAAGCAGGAAGGAGAGGATGAGGTTGAGGCGTGATTTCATTAGAACAATTTGGTTGGAATTCAGGAAAGATGGGCGCCACGCGTGGCTGTCTCGATGGAGTAAAGTGAGGTGGTCGCGGTCATAAAAAGCTGGTTGCGACCGGAGCCACCGAAACAGACGTTTGCGCAGGTCTCGGGCAAGGGGATCACGCCGAGGCGGGAGCCGTCGGGCGCGAATACGTGCACCCCGTTGACCCCATCCGGACCATGTCCGGCACTGGCCCAGAGGTTGCCGTGCTCGTCGGTCTCTGACCATCCGGACTGGCGACCAGTCCCTGATGCTCGAGTGCGGCGAAGGGCCGCTTGTGGACGAGACGCCGTCCTTCCACGACATCGAAGACGTAGAGCGCCTTGGGCCGGGACATGCCGGTGTCCGCCAGATAGAGCTGTTTGAAATCCGGCGAGAAACAAACGCCGTTCGGCTTTACCAACGAATGATCCACCCGCTCGACCTGACCGGAGGCCGGATCGATCCGGTAGGTCGCCTCCTTCTGCGGCAGGGGATCAGGGCCGCCATAACCCGGATCCGTGAACCAGATCGCGCCATCGGGGTGAACTGCTACATCATTGGGCGAGTTGAAGCGCCGGCCGTCGACCAAGCTGGCCAGCACAGTCTTGGTGCCATCCGTCTCATGGCGGACGACCGAGTGCCCGATCTGCTCACAGGTGATCATCCGGCCTTGGTGATCGAACGTGCAGCCGTTGGTCTGGTTGCTGGGCTGACGAAACACCGATACGCGGCCGTCATTTTCCCTCCAGCTCAGTTGCCGGTTGTTGGGGATGTCGCTCCACACGAGGTAGCCACCGGCGTGACTCCACGCGGGTCCCTCGGACCAAACCGAGCCGGTCTGCACGCGCAAGATTACTGGCGAGGACGGAAAGAGCCGAGGAAAGCGCGGATCGAGCGCGATGAGGCGGGTCGGGGTATCTGCCAGCGGACCGATCGGTCGATTCGGCACAACCGGGGCCGTTTGCAGTTCAGCGGCCTGGCCCGCCGCGGCGGCGCCGACCCCGAGCAAAAGCCCACAGAATTGACGCCGGTTGAAGGACGGTAACGAAAGGTACATGGTCGGCGCAGGGGCTGAGATTTTTGGCCGGAAGCGGCGAGAGCCGTGACAGACCGAATGAAGGGATTCTGTTGCCGTTGAGGTTGATGCCTTTTCAGCGAAACGAGGACAACCGCTTGGCAGGTTAAATATTTAATACCACCGGCCTTGCTGGGCAAAAAAATAAGGGCGAGGACCCCTGACAGGTCCGCGCCCTGGATTAGTTTGATCCCACCCGTTGGGGATCAGAAGTTGAATGTATTGGCCAGTTAAGTGGGCTGGAGCCGCCACGAAGGGGGACCTGCGGCTTATTGAATTGATTAAGTCCGCCGCGCATTGCGGTGCCTTCCGAACTCGCGGTAGCTCCGCCCTGCCCCAACCACGCCGCCCCCACCAGTCTTCATGAAGTCCGTCCCCTCCTCCCCCGTCGTACCCCGCCAATACATCTACTCGTTCGCTTTGGTCACGACCCTCTTTGCCCTCTGGGGCATCGCGAATGATATTACGAATCCACTGGTCCGGGTATTCAAGGAGGTCTTCATAATCTCCAACGCCCAGAGCAGCCTGGTGCAATGGGCCTTCTACGGCGGGTATGCCACCATGGCCATCCCGGCTGCACTCGTGATCCGCAAGTATTCCTACAAAACCGGCATCATCATCGGCCTGGCCCTATACGCGGCGGGCGCCTTGTTTACCATCCCTGCCAGCCGGATGTTCAGCTTTAACATTTTCCTGCTGGGCTTCTACGTGCTCACCTTCGGCCTGGCTTTCCTGGAAACCAGCGCCAACCCGTACATCCTCTCCATGGGGCCGGCAGAAACGGCTACCCGCCGGCTAAATCTCGCGCAAGCCTTCAATCCGATCGGTTCCCTTACCGGCATGGCCGTGGCCAGCCTCTACATCCTGCCCAGCTTGGAAGTGACCTCCTTCCGCGCCCGCGAACTCGCTGCCCATCCGGAATACGCGGGTATGCTTCCCAGCACAGTAGACGGACTGATCAACACCTCCATGGAAAATTTCGCCAAGAGTGATGCCGCCGCCCACCGACTGTTGCAGGCGCACGACCTGAATATCGTGATGCTCCCCTATGCGACTATCGCCCTGGTCGTGCTGGCGGTGCTGGCGTTATTTATGCTCTCTCGCCTGCCGGATACCGGCCATGAGGAGGACCCCATCGAGCTCGGCACCCTCCTTCGCCGCCTGGCTAGCTTCCGTTATCTCGGCGGTGTCGTCGCCCAAGCCTTCTATGTTGGGGCCCAGATCATGTGCTGGACCTTCATCATTCACTACGGAATGACGCTGGTGGGGCTCTCCTCCGCGCAAGCCCAGAACTACAATATCGTCGCCATGGGAATTTTTCTCCTGAGCCGGTTCATCTGCACGTTCTTTTTACGCTTTATGCCTGCCGGACTGCTGCTCGGCCTGCTCGCCGTCGGGGGACTTGGGCTGACACTTGGTGCGATCTTCCTGCAGGGTTTCACCGGGCTTTATTGCCTGATCGGCGTCTCTGCCTGCATGTCGCTCATGTTCCCGACCATCTATGGGATCGCGCTGGAAGGACTCACCCCGAACGACACCAAACTTGGCTCGGCCGGGCTGATCTTCGCCATTGTCGGTGGTGCCATTTTGCCTCGACTCCAAGGCGGCATGATCGACGGCGACGGCATGACCATCGGCTCCCAAATACTGGAATCAGTGCGCGTCTCTTTCTTTCTACCGGCTGTCTGTTTTGTCGTGATCGCGGCCTACGGCTTTGTCATGGCGCGCAAAGCCCGAGCCTGATTTCCACGCCGTCGCCGGCTCGCTACGGCTTTCTTCTGGGTTTACCGACCCTTCCCTTCAGATGGAGCCGGGAGGATAGTTGTCTGGCGGACAGCCACTCCGGTGGTCGACAGCAACTGAAACCGATGCGAGGTGGCGCCATGATCGAGAGACCGCTCACGGGGCAGTGCGCGGTGGAGACTACTTTCCCACAATAACGTTAATACTCTGAAGCGCAGGATCGCAAGGCCTTGAGGTCGTGCGGGCTCATCCCAGCCACCGGCGCTGTGCCACTCAGACAGCGATGGAGCAAAACCTCGCTCGGTCAGCCCCTGGCACAAAAAAGGCGCGTCTCTTACCGGATGCGCCTTGAACGATTTTGGATCAGTTGAGCTAAAATGAGATATTGACGGGGACGAGGGATTGTAACCAGGGTGAGTGTTAGTCCGAATGGTTGGTTACTGTGACGAAAAGAGGTGGATTTAGCAATCCCACTCGGAGGCCGGCCGGAGCGAGGGATTGAAGGAGCAAGAGCGGCAAAGCGCTGGGGCGACCGGTAGCCGAGCGAACTGTGGAGCCGGGCCGTGTTGTAGTCCTGGCGGAAGGCTTCAATGACCACCCGGGCCTCGGTCAGGGTCCAGCGTTGCTCCCGGTTGAGGCATTCGTCGCGGGAGCGACTGTGGAAGCTTTCGATGAAGCCGTTATCCCAGGGACCGGCCGGGGTGATGTAGATGGTCTTGATGTGCTGCTCTGCCAGTCAGCGCTGGAGGTCATGGGCGATAAACTCCGCGCCGTTGTCGGAACGGATAAATTCCAGGTCCCCCGTGGGCGGCAATGGCCGTCTTGACAAGGGCAATGACTCCGGCCGAACCGATGCGCCGTTCCGGGTGCAGGACGTGGACTTCCTTGGTATACTCATCGAGCACCGTCAGCATGCGCAAGGTGCCCCCATGCACCGTGGCGTCCGCCAAGAAGTCCCAGGTCCAGACATGACCGCTATGAGTCGCTTGCGTGTGCAGGCCGGTCGAGCGCCCCCCCGGCGAGGATTGGTCTCCCTCGCATTCAGCCACCGCCCGGCCGATGGAACGCAGCGTCAACCTACGTATGCTGCGCCGGCGGCGCCGGCAACAGGCCGATCCGGTGGCGCGACACGAGGGAAAATTCCGCCGGCGGCATCCCCATGAATCGGCGAAAGACCCGGGAAAAGTGATAAGGATCGCTGAAACCGGCCGTCAGTGCCGCAGTCTTGACCGCACACCCGGTGGCGGCCAATTCGGCCGCTGCCAGATCGATGCGCCGCCGCATGATGTACTTCATGGGTGGCGGGTGGCCGAACTGCCGGAATAGTCGGCACACGTGCTCGGGCGCGAGCCCTACCCCGACCGCCAGGTCGCGCAGCGTCGACACCTCGGCCGCGTGCTCGTGGACGTACTGCCAGCACCGCTCAAAGGATGCAGCTGCAGAGGTCTGTTGGGCGCTCCGCGGCGTGAAAGATTCGCCAAGTTTAATGATTAACAATCGTGCCAGCTGCGTGAGCACCCGGTTCATGTCGCGCCACTGCCGACCTCCTTCCGCCAGCATCATGTCGTAGATCCGCTTGATGCCGGAAACATCCAGCACCTGCACCGCCATTCCAGCTTTCAAGCCCGCCCGCTGCATCAGCGTGTCTACCTCGCTCCCGAACACGTCCACGAAATATTTGGTCAGCGGGCGGCCCGGTTCCGAAGTGATCTCATGGGCCATTGCCGGGCCGTAGATAAACACCACGCCGGGCCCGAGCGGATAACGTTTGCGCCTCAGTCGCACGGAGCCGCTGCCCCCGGCGACGAACTCGATGGCATAACAGGGAAAATCGGCGCGCATGACCCGGTAGTTGTCAGCACACTCCTCCCGCCCGACGCAGCCCACGACCAGCTCTCGACTGGGCTGCACGAGCGCGACCAGATGCCGGTACTCGGCGGCCCGGACCAGGCGCGAAACCGGGGGAAGCTTGGGCTTGGGTGTCATGCATCAATTTTATCCATCTTAATGCCAGTCCCGTCCATTCCAAATCCACCGGGGAAGCGGCATACTGCACCCGCACTTAGTTACTGGACCTTTCGCTACCCCACCCATGCGCTACCGTACCCTTGGCTCCACGGGCCTTGAAGTCTCCATTCTTAGCTTCGGCGCCTCATCGCTGGGCGGTGTCTTTCACCCCGTGGCGGAAAGGCAATGTGTCGAAACCGTCGAGGCCGCTCTGGCGGGCGGCATCAATTTCATCGATGTCTCGCCTGCCTACGGCGAGACCCTGGCCGAGAAAAACCTCGGACGGGCGCTCCGTGGAGTGCCCCGCAACCGCTATATTCTCGCCACGAAGATCGGCAGCTACAGCGAAGCCCGCGGTGATTATGATTACTCGACTACCCGGACGCGTCAAAGCGTCGAGGAGAGTCTGGGACGGCTCGGGGTCGACCATCTCGATCTCATCCAGTGTCACGACGTGGAGTTCGCGGATCACGACCAAATCATCAACGAGACCCTGCCCGCCCTGGCCGAACTCAAGCGTCAGGGCGTGGTCCGCCATATTGGCATCACTGGTCTTCCGCTAAAGGTTTTCCCGGCGTTGTTGGAGCGTGATGCAACCCGCACAATCGAAACCATACTTTCCTTCTGCCATTATGAACTTAATGACACGAGCCTCGAGGGATTGCTGCCGGGCCTGAAGGCCCGCGGGGTTGGCGTGATCAACGCCTCGCCCACCGGGATGGGATTATTGACCCAGCGTGGCGCGCCCGGCTGGCACCCCGCCAGCCCCGCCATCATCGCGGGTTGCAAGCGTGCCGTCAATTTTTGCCGGGAACGGGGCATCGATATCGTAAAGCCGGCCGTGCAGTTTGCATGCAGTCACCTCGACATCGTCACCACCCTTGTCGGCACTGCCGACCCGGACAACATTCGCAAGAACATCGCCTATGTGGAGGAGCCGATGGACGAACAGCTGGTGAAGGAAATCCAGCAGGTGCTATCCCCGGTTATGAACGCCAATTTCACCCGCGGCCGGCCCGAGCACCGGGATCCTCTGCTCCCACCCAGTGCGGCCGCTTGACCCTGCTGCGATGCAAGCACTACAGATCACCGGGCCTGGCCAAACCTCCGTCATCGAGGTTGCGAAGCCGCATTATCAAGCGGATGATGTACTGATCAAGATTCGCCGGGTCGGTCTGTGCGGCTCTGACCTTAGCACCTTCCGCGGAGCCAACCCGTTGGTGAGCTATCCCCGAATACCCGGCCACGAACTCGCCGGCACGATTGTCGCCACCGGAGCCAATGTGCCCGCATCGCTGCCCACTGGTACCGACGTTCTGGTGCTACCTTATACGGCGTGCGGTTTCTGCCCCGCCTGCCGCCTAGGCCGGGTCAATACCTGCCGCAGTAACCAGACGCTGGGGGTCCAACGCGACGGCGGCATGGCCGAATTTATCACTGTGCCGTGGAATAAAGTCATGACTGCCCCGGGCCTCTCATTCGCCGAACTCGCCCTCGTCGAGCCGCTCACGGTCGGATTTCACGCCGTTAGCCGCGGCAGGGTCACGGCGACCGACACCGTGGTGGTTCTGGGGTGCGGCGCAATCGGCCTCGGCGCAATCGCCGGAGCGGCCGCCCGTCGGGCCCGCGTGATCGCGGTCGACCTCGATGCAAGAAAACTGGACCTCGCCCGGCGCCTTGGGGCTGCCGAGACCGTCGTGAACACCGCCGGGCAGCTCGCAGCGCGCCTTCAGGATTTGACCGGAGGCGACGGCCCCGACGTGGTGATCGAGGCGATTGGCATTCCCACCACTTTCCAGGAGGCGGTGAACCTCGTGGCGGTCGCCGGCCGGGTCGTATACATCGGCTATGCCAAGGCCCCGGTCGAGTATCAGACCAAGCTTTTTGTACAGAAGGAGCTCGACATCCTGGGATCCCGCAATGCCCTGGCGGCGGACTTCGAGTCCGTCATCATGCTCATGCAGTCCGGCGCGGTACCCGTCGCCGATGTCATTTCCAAAGTGGTCTCCCTGCCCCAAGCCGGCGCCGCCCTCGCAGCCTGGAGCGCCGCTCCCGGTGACATCATCAAGATCCAGGTCGAATTGCCGGCTTGATCATCCCTCCGCCCCTCCCTTTCCCCACGCCACCCACGTAAGTTACCTTCACAAAAATGATCACCGCCAGCCTCTCCCCCACGATCCTCATGCAACAGCGAGTGACGCTCAAGCATATCGCCATCGAAGCCGGCCTGAGCATAGCCTCGGTCTCGATGGCTCTGCGCAACAATACCAACATCTCCCCCGCCACCATACAGCGCGTCAAGGTGGTGGCTCGACAACTGGGCTACGTGCCCGACCCGGTGTTGTCTGCCCTGGCGGAATATCGCAAGACGCTCCGGGTCAAACCCACCCAGGCCGCCCTGGCGTTGATCAGCGACGGCCCCACGGCCGATAGCTGGACCGGGAAAGCCGCGACGCGGCTCTTCCAGAAAGGAGCCGCGGACCGGGCCGCAGAACTCGGCTACTCCCTGCAGCATATTTGGGCTCCCCCTGTCGAGGTCTCTCCGCGTCGCCTCGAGCAAATCCTCCAGACCAGAGGTATTCGCGGGTTGCTGCTGGCTCCACCCTACACCAATAGCTCTCAGCTCAAGCTCGACTGGTCACGGTATGCGGTTATCGCCGTCGGTCACGCCGCCGCCGCAACCGCATTCGACTACGTCGAGCCGAACTACCTAGACGCGATCCGCACCTGCTGGTCCCGGCTCGCCGCCCTCGGCCACCGGCGAATTGGGTTAGTCCTGGATGAGTCGATGGTCATCGCTTGTCCCGAGAGCATCGAGCTGGCATTCGACCAGGTGCAGCGGCGCTCTGCGGATGCGGCGGACTTCGTGCCCGCTCTTAGCCTCACATCGCAGATATCGGAAGTCTCCATCGCGGAATGGCTTGGCCAGTACCAACCAGATGCAATCATCAGCGGCCACTTTGGCCTGCTGCGCATGCTGCAGTCGATGAATGTGGTGATCCCCCACCGTTGCGCCTACGTCAGCCTCCACGCGGACGAAGAAGTTCCAGGAGTCCCGGGCATTTCCCAGCTTTCGCTGGCCCTCGGGACGGTGGCTGTGGACAATCTGCACCAAAAGCTGATCGCCAACATCTGCGGCAGCCGACCCTTCACACTGGCCTGCCAGGTCTCCGGATGCTGGCAAGAGGGTTGGTCTCTGGACCAATCCGTTCGTTTGCATCAGCGCTCTTCCAGAATTCTTTGCGCCTAAGACGGCCCAATTCACCGCCGAGTCACGTCTCCAGGGGGGAATGCGGAAGCCACAATCAAAGTGGGCAGGCGTTTTTCAAGGAATCGGCACGTGATGCATCACCCACGCCATGCAGTCCCTTTATCTGGTCGGCGAGGCCGTGACCCTCGACCAAGTGTATGACGCCATTTGTTCCTCCATCCGCATGTCCTCACTGCGGGAGGCACTTGAGAAACTGGCATCGAGTGACCAACCAGCCAGTGTGGCCGCCAAACTTGAGCACCAATACCTCGCCGACTTTATGGCGCAGCCACCGGAACAACGCAGCGGCACGGTCTTCACGGTCGCCAACTACCTGCGGGCCTACATTTCGCCCGATATTGCACAGGTGTTCTGCAGCAAGAACCCCAATTGCTCGCTCCGTGAAATTGACGAGGGCCGACTCATCTGCCTGTCAATTCCGCAGACCTACCAGGGAGAACGGAAATACCTGAACTTGCTCTGCAAACAGTTGCTCTTCCTGCACGCCTTTCGCTGCTTTGATCTGGATGCCGATGAGATGCGACGGCGCAATGTTATCGCACTGGTGCTGGACGAGGGGCAGAAAACCACGCTAGTTTCGGAGGATGGGTTCGCCGACCACACGACGGTCGACGAGTTGCGAGAGGCCTGTGTCTGCCTGATCTCCGCCACCCAGACACCGCTGTTGTTTTACGCATCCTTTGAAACGGAGATCAAAGCCGATGTCTTCGTGGCCAACCTGCGAACCCAGATCCATGCCCGGGCGGCTGATGAAAAGGGCGCAAAGGTTATTTCCGAGAAAATGGGCGGAGGTGAGACCAAAAAATACAGCGGCGGCTATGCCGGGGGCAAACCCACCAAAGGCTGGCAATTGCAGGACTTGCCCTGGTTCAAATCCACCACCCTGCTTTCACTCAAGGAGGGGCAGGCCGTGGTCAAACACCCACGCCAACACAGGTGCCCGGCGCTGAAAATACTGCCCTATTCGAAATTCACCATGAGTTATGACTAAACCCCAGCTCGAGAGACTGCTGGGCGTAGCTGGGTGCGCCATAATCATTTTAATGTATACAATATTCTTTCCTCAAGCGCCGTGATATGAAAACAATTTGCCCGGTCATCACCGATGATGTGTATGGCTGCGCTGCATCATGGTCGAAGTCCCATTGCTTCAATATAGAGAACATCCTTAAGCCACGATCAACCCGCCAGCGCCCATACTTCTTTGCCTTCGAGACCATTTATTCCACTGCTGACCATTGGCTCGATTATTGCAGTCCTATCGGCAGTGACCCCGTTCCCCTCCCGTCGCATCATTATCATTTCGGACTTTCGCTGCGTGATGATCGTCGCATGAAATGCCTCGGACTGCTGGGGGCCAACAATCTTGACATCACGGCGGTCTACGGCCGCCGGATTGCCAGCGAAGTGCACCATCGCTTCGGCCATAGTGGCGAGACTCGTCTGGTGATGCTCAATCTACACACCCCGGAATTGACCGAGGCTCTCACCCAGCAGACATGGAACCGCGCCGCTGAAATCCTGGCCCCGGCGGCCAAGCAATTGGTGACCCTTGGTGCCGAAGCCGTCGTTGCTTGCTCAAGTTTGCTCCAGCCGGCGGCCGAGCGTCTTGCGCTGGATGTACCGTTGTTGTCGATGACTAATGCGGTCGGCACTGCTCTGCAGACCCTGAAAATTCGCCGGGTCGGTCTGGTCGGCGCCATCTCGGACAGCGAGGAAGCGTACTGGCGCAAGCGGCTGGCGCGTCATCAGGTGCTCGACGTGTTCGTCCCGGTGCTCCGGGATCGCGAGCACCTCGCGCACCTGACGATTGAGGAGTTGCAATTGGGGATCGTCAATCAGACCACCCGGGCCGATGTCGGGCGCATCGTGTATTCGCTGCGACAAGCCGGAGCCCGCGCCATCGTGCTGGCTGCGCCCGAGCTTGCCCTTGCATTGTCCCATCTCGACCCGGTGCTGCCGGTGCTGGACGCGGTCGAGTTGCACGCGTTAACGGCACTGGAATGGAGCCTGAACCCCCTCCGGCCAAATCAATCTGTCCCTGCACGCAAATTAACCCGAGAAAAACGCTCAAGAAATCACGCATTCAACCCAGGCTGAGGCCATCTTCTTCCACAATCATCTCCCGTTATCCGTTGCGCACCCTACCCACCAGAAACGGAGACCGGTTGGATGGATGATGCATCGGCTGAACCGGCTACCTCATGGGCCAATGGGGCCACCACCGTGGTCTCCGTTCCACCCTGCCGACGCCCGGCTGTGCAGGCCCTTGCCTGCTGGATTCGGTGCGACCATCAGCGTCCAACCGTGTGGCCGGAGCATCAGCATGACAACCAAGTGCAGGTACTGGTCGGTTTCGAACGGACGGATTGCGTGGCGCGGTGGAGACCGCATCTCTCTCGAGACCTATGTGAGAAGCACATTCAAGCCGGTCAGGTTTGGATTCTGCCCCCGGGCGTAAGGCACGAGGTCGAATGGCGGCGTGAAGCGGACTTGTTCAAACTGCACCTGGAATCGCATTGGGTGCGCAAGTCAGCCGGCCGGGACATCACTGACATCTCCTTCGAACCGCTCGACCAGTATATCCGAACCGCCCCAATCATCGGGGAATTGTGCGGTTTGTTGCGTCTCCAGGGAAGAACGCACGGCCCGTTGAACGAGCCGATTGTATCCGGTTTGGGTGCGGCGCTGGCGACCCAGCTCATGGCCGCTCATTTGCAAAAGCACCACACCGGACATCCCCAGCATTGGCTCCTGCCGCGACCTGTCTTGGCCGATGTCTGCACCTACATCGACGCCCATCTGACCGAGAAACTCACCCTGCCGACGCTGGCCAGCGAGGCGGGACTGAGCGCCAGTTATTTTGGGCAAATGTTTCGTGCCGCCCTTGGCATGTCACCGATGACCTACGTGCTCGACCAGCGGGTGCTTCGGGCCCGGGAAATGCTCCGCCGCGGCAATGCCACGGTCGCCGAAGTCGCTCATGCGGTCGGATTTTCCGACCAGCACCAGATGAACCGCCACTTTCGTCGACTCCTGCACACCCCGCCCAGCGCCTACCGGCCGCCGCGAGCGCAGAGATAATCACCCCAAAAAACGTGAAATTCGCCAAGCCACAAAACCGGTGAGCTGATACGGTGCGCCAGATTCGATACCTTCGCGGGACGATGACGACCCGCTGTTTGTCGCTAACCCTCTCGTGCGGGCCAGCCGGGAGACCTCCTAAGTGTCGGTTGATTACGTTTCTCCCTGCCATGAAAAACATCTTGATCGCTCGCGCCCACTACCGGGTTTATCGGTCCGCATCCCGTCGGCTTTTTCTCCGAATCGGTGCTGATGCGCCCTCCGCCGAAAAGCTGATACAACATGAACTGTCGCAACGCAGCCCCCGACTGATCGCCGATGACTACCTTGAAAGCACCGGCTGGCGCCGGCGGCCGGCGCAAAGAAGTTGTTCGAGGAACCGACTGGCCGGTCTCAAACCGCCGGCGGTCGATCCACGCCGCAACTAGCTGCCCGCGGTCCCGCAACCCCGATTGGTGCGGGACTTTTTGCGCGTGTCGCTTTCTCGGCGACCAACCTAACCACCATCCAGGGCCAACCGGGCCTTCGCGGTGTCCAGTGTGACCCGCCCTCCTCCGTGACCGGTTGAAAACAAGCGGCCCACGACGAGATCCTGCAACTGCCGCTCAATCGTCTGCCGCAGCGGACGGGCGCCCAACCGCGAATCGAAGCCTTGGCGCAGGAGAAATTCCATCGCTTCACGCGTCACTTCCAGGTCGAAGCCATGCTGGCCGAGCCTTGCCACCTCCCGGAGAACATGGAGTTCGCCGATTTCGCGCTGCACGGCGGAGGACAATGGTGCGAAAACGAACTTCTCGGGAATCCTGGCAAGGAACTCCGGGCGCAAGGAATCGGCCAATCGCCGCAGGATAGCCTGCTCAACGCTGGCGAGGCTTGACCGGGTCATGCGGGCTGCTTCCGCCGCCCCCAGGTTCGACGTGAAGGCGACGTAGCAGTCCTGCAGGTCGATCCGCCGGCCGGTCGCCAGGGTGACGTGGCCCGGATCCAGCATCTGGATGAAGAGGTCGAATACCTTGGGGTGAGCCTTCTCCAGTTCGTCAAACAGCAGGACAACCGGACGGCCCTCCCCTATACCCCGGCCCAGCGCGCCCGGATCCCCCGGGTCGGACCCCAGCAGGCGTTCGACGGCATCCGCCCGCTGGAACTCTGACAGATCAAAACGGCACAACCCGGTTTCGCCGAAGAGATGCCGGGTGCAGAGCAAAACCAATTCCGTCTTGCCAGTCCCGGTCGGGCCCACGGCGAGAAAAACTCCCCTCGGCCGGTCCCGGCGGACCAGGCCCAGTTCGCCCCGGTGGAAAATCGCCGCGGCCCGGTCGATCACCTGATCCTGACCCCGGAGATTGTCCCGCAGGAAACCCGCGAGGGTTTGCAGCCGGCGTCGGTGCTCGTTCGGGGCGATCACCTGCCCTTGTCCTCCCGGAAACGGCGGTCCGGGTGCGCCGCAACGAACTTCGACGCCTGGCGGACCAGCGCCGGCACATCGTGCTCCGCATGCACCAGCGCCCGGGCGACAAAGGTCCGCTCCACATCGACGTCCTTGCGGGCCAAGTCGTCCACGACCCGATCGAGTTTCTTCAGCCACGCCCCCTGCAGCCGAACCGTGAACCGCTCATCCACGGTCTCATCGGTTTGAGGTGACTTCGCCTCCGCCCGCAGGCGCAGCGTCGCGTGCGCCATCATCTCCAACTCCGGGGTGACATCGAGCAGCAGCCGGAAAACATCCGTGCGCTGCATATCCAGTCCGCGGTCGCGGAGGGCCAGCGTCAGCTTGCGCAGCGCCTTGGTATCGCCCGCGTAGAATGTGAAACTCGCCCGCACTTCGGCTGTGTCGGAAATCATGCGTAAGGCATACTGGCATACTATTTGTTTGACAAGGGCAATAGTGGTATGCCAGTATGCCGTCGTGATGATAAACCTGCCTTTTCTCCCCGCGCTGCGCACCCTGCCCTTCCCCGGTATATTGGCCCAGATTCAACAGTTGAAGGACGGCTTCGGCCTGGCCCTGGCGGTCCTGTTCATGTTCGGCTTTTTCTGGGGCATCATCAAAATCTGGTCCGGGGCCAACGCCATCAGCAAGGGCGACCCCGACGGTAAGGCCGGCATTGTGGCCGGGATCATCATCGCGGCGGCGGCCACCATCATGGCGGCGCTGTTCACGATCTTCGGACTGCAGGACGCGGTCATCACCCCCCGCTTCTGACCATGGGCGAACTGCGGCATACCGACACCAACGCGGCGGACGACTCGGCCGGCCGGGCCTTCGGCCTCGACGGCAACCTCTACCTACCCGTCGTGCTGGCCGTTGCGGGCACGCTAGGGTTGTTTGCCCTGCTCACCGTGCTGCTCCACGCGAACCCCCTCGCGTCCGGGCTCCTGGTGGCCCTACCGCTCGGCGCGGTACTGGGCTGGACGGTCTTCCTGCGCCACGGGAAGCCCGCCGGTCATGACCGGGACTGGCTGGATGCCCGGATGGGCGGTGGGAATTTCACGCGCGTCGACCGCGAACAGGGGAAGATCGCATGAACCCGCACGACCGCGCGCCCAACGGCATGTTCTGCAACGGACTCCTCCTGTTCGGGGCGCCGGAGCGCGGCGCGATCGCCGCGAAAGGCTTCTGGGTGGAACCGCCTGACGTGCGGGGCGCCAGCATAGACCGGCTGAATGCCTTCCAGGACCAGATCCGCTCGTTGCTGGCCCTTGTCACCCCCGGCCGGCGCATCCAGGTGCAGTGGTGGCCGGACGGCAACTACGGGCCGGAACTGACGCGCTACCATCAGGCCACCGCCGGCACCGGCCTGCCGGTTGTCCGGCAGGCGCGCAATGAACGGGTCGCGCGCTACGGGGAGCGGATGCGGCAACGCGGACTCCGCCGCGAGCGGCTGGCCATCTTCCTGTCGGTTGAGATCACCGGCTATGCCGGCAACCTGCGGACCACGGGGGGACTCAAGGCCCACTATGCCGCGCTGGTGCACGAACTGCAGGCCCAGTTCGAGGAATTCGCGGGCACCATGCGGACGGTTTTCCACGGCGAAGCCGTCATCCGGCCCATGGCTGACCAGGACCACTGCGACTGTATGCGCGACTTCCTGAATCCCGGCCACGCGGCGCGGTCCGGCGACAACGCGACCTGCGACCCCGCACTGACCATCCAGGAGCAGTGCTGGCTGGCGGATGGCATCGGCCAGCCCGACGGCGGATTCTGCCTCGACGGCTTCCACCACGCGGTGCTGGCCCTGGCCCGCTGGCCACAGCGGACCAGACCCGGCATCATCACCCACCTGACCGGGCTGCCGTTGCTCGACTACCGCATCACGGTAAACGTGGCCCCCGCGGTGTCGCGCGGCGAGATCGCCCGCGAGGAAAAGGCCATCGAACGGCTCCAGGGCGAATACACAGACCGGCGGCGGCACTCCCTGCTGGTGGCCATGCGGAAGAAGGAACGGAAAGTGGAGAACCTCTCGGGCGGATTCGTTCGGCCATATCGGGTGACCTACCTTATCCGCGTGTGGGCTCCCGGCCGGGAGGCACTGCGGGAGCGGGTTGCCGCGGTGCAGGCGGCCATTCACGCGATGGATGGCGCGCAGTATTTCGAATGCGCACTACCCTCAACGGCCAAGAAGCTGTTCTTCGCCTCCTGGCCCGGTTGGACCCACTCCTCCTACCGGCACCGGGAATTGTATGCGGAGGACAACTACCTCGCGGACCTGCTGCCGATCTCGGCCACCTTCACCGGAGCGCTGGACCGCGCGGAGGCCATTTACGACGGCAGCCACGGCAATCTGGTCGGCGTGAGCACCTTCATGAACGGCTCGCCGCAGCACGCCGTGCTGCTGGGCATGACCGGCGCGGGCAAGTCCGCGTTCATGCACGACCTGCTGCTCCAGACCGCCGGAATCTTCGATTACTCCGTAATCATCGAGGAGGGACTGTCCTACAATGCGCTCACCGTGCAACTCGGCGAGCAACCGATCATCGTTCATCCGGACGGGGCCCTGACCCTGAACTATCTGGATACGCAGGGTCTGCCCCTCACCCAGCTACATCTGGCCACTGCGGTCGCGCTGCTTTCCCGGATGGTGGGCGAACCGCCCAACGCGGAGGCACTCGCCCTGCGGCAGGCACAACTGACCCAATACCTGCACCAACTCTACCGCGACGCCCACACCGAATGGTCGCGGCGGAACCCCCAGGAAGCGGAATTGGCCCGCCGTCGGGCCTGCGCGGTGCACGGCTGGCGCGAACGGCTGCCCGCGGGCGTCACCATGCTGGAGGCTTTCGCCGACCTGCGGGATCGGACGGCGGGCGGAGAGGCCGAGGCGCTGGCCTTCGTGGCTGGGATCTCCGAGGCGGAGGTCACCCGCTTCGCCCAGAATCCCGCCACCGAGCGCCTCGTGCCCCAAATGGCCTGCGCATCTTTTCGGCCGGAGGATTTCCCTACGCACAGCGCACTGGTGGAGTTGCTGGCCTACGCCCGGTTGCCGGAACACAACAAGGAGGAGATCGACCGACTGGCCACGCTGCTGCGAGCCTGGAGCGCAGACGGCGCCTATGGCCGTCTCTTCGACGGGATCACCAACGTTTCCCTGCAGCGCCGGGTAGCGCACTTCGAACTTGGGCTGGTGCCGGAGCAGGCGGTCGAATTGAAGGCGGCGGCCGGACTGCTCATCTCGGGATTTGCGCGCCAGCACATCCTGTCGCTGCCGCGCGCGGCCCGCAAACGGATGGTGTTCGAGGAGGTTTCCCGCTTCCTCGACGTGCCCGGCGGCGAACAGATCGTGGCGGAAAGCTACGCGCAGCTAAGGAAATTCAACTGCTGGGCGGTCAGCATCGTGCAGCAATACGCCCGCTTCAAGGCCTCGCGGGTGCGCTCCGCCGTCATCGGCAATGCGAAGCAGTTTTTCCTGATGCGCCAGTCGGACCGCGGTGACCTGGCGGACCTCGCCGCCGATCTCGGGCTCCCCGAGACCGCCCTCGATGCGATCCAGCGCTACCCGATGCCGGAACAGTTGGCGGAGGACCGGCGCCATTCCTCGGTCTGCCTCTTCACTCCCACCACCCAACCCCCGCAATGCGGCACGCTGCGGCACATCGCCCCCCCGGAGATTCCGCATGAAAAGAATAGCGCCGCCTAGCCTGCTGCTCCTGCTGGTCGCCGGCTGCACTATGCCGGTCATCCGGACCGGTCCGGATGAAGCCGCACTTGCCCGCGCCGAGGCCATCCGCGCCCGGTATCGGGCCCTGCAAGACGAGCAAAAACCGAAGACTGCACCCGAATTCGTCCCAGTGCGCTTGCGGCGCGGCCCGCACACTGAGGACGGCATCGCCCGCACCGGCTCGGAATCCGTCATCCTTGTCCCCTTCACGCCATGAAATCGCTGCTGCCGCTGATCCTGCTGCTGTCCGCTGCCCGAGTCTCGGGCCAGTGGATCGTCAATGATCCCGTGAACACCGCGGTCAACTCGGCCATCCAGACGGCTCAGGCCGCGAACCATGTCGAAACCCTGAAACAATGGGCCGAGCAACTGGAGAAAATCAACCGGCAGATCCGGCAACTCGAGGATCTGCTCGCCACGCAACGGCGCATCCGGGACGTGCTCGGCGATCCGGCAGCGGCCGGGGGCGAAATGATGCGGGGCCTGGGTGCGGAGGAATTCGCGCGGACCTACGTCGAGACGACGCAGGCGATCCGCCGGCTGTCGGATGCCGTGAACTCACTCAAGAGCACATCGGATGGCATCTACCGGCAGCTCGACGACCGCACGGTGTTGGGACGGAGTTTCACCAGGCAGACCGAACCATATCGGCGCTACGCCGCAGTTGATCAACAGGTCCGGCAGGGTGAAACCGTGTTTGCCGTCACCGAAACGCGCATGGCGGAACTCCAACGGGAACTGGCAAGCACGCTGGCCGCATTGCGCGACGCCTCCACCCAGGCGGAAGTGGACAAGCTCTCCGCCAAGGTGAATTCCCTCAATGGCCAGCTGACGCTCGTGTCCGCGCGACGTCGTGATGAGGCCGACAAACTGCAGGCCGCCCGTATCCTCAACGAGAACCAGGCCGACAAGGAACGGCTCGACCTGCTGGAAAAGCAGAATGCCGAGGAGCGGCAGACCCTCGACGCAGTGAACGCCTGGCAGTCGTCGCTTCGTCTGACCCCGACAACCTACGCGCGGCCATGAGGGACGTGATCACCGGAATCATCATTTTTACCGGCCTGCTGCTGGGCGGCGGGCTGGCGCTTCGCCGCCAACGGCGAAGCGCTGCCGTGGGCAAACCGCCCGCCGCAACCAAACCCGGACGCCAGGGCCCGTTGGGCACGGTCACCCGCAAACGCGTGCGCATTGCGCAACCCCGCCACCTTCGGACGAACTTCCCGGTAAACCGCCATTGGTTACGCCGCCTAAAGTGCGAGGAGCAGCGGCAACGTCCGCAGGAGGGCCGCAACTGATGGAAAACTTTGCTCCAGGCCTGCGCGAATCGATCCTTTCGCTGACGGACATCCTCCGGTTCGTGGTGTTCTTCATCGCGGTCGCCGGACTCATGCTGCACGTGAGCCGCGCGCGGGGCGATTGGGAGGGAATGGCCGGGCCGCTGGTGCGCTCGATCATCGTCATTGGCCTCATCGCCACCCTGCCCCACTGGTTCGAGTTCACGGAAAGGATCTTTCTCACGCTCGCCGACACGGTGCATGAGAACTACACCCAGCATCCGATGCAGGCGGCGTCGCGGCTGCGCGACAGCGTGGCGGACAGCGCCGGGGAATTCAGCCTGCGGCGGGTCGGGGAATCGCTCTACAAGGCGTTCCTGTGGGGTGCGGCCAAGCTGGTCGTCCTGATCGCGAGCCTGCTGCAACTGCCCTTCCTCGTCCTGCAATACATCCTGAAGCTGCTGTGCTACCTGTTTCTGCCGGTGGCGCTGGCGCTGATGCTGGTGCCATCGCTGGCTTCCTTGGGCAGCCGGTATGTCCAGCAGACCCTGGCGGTTTTGTCGTGGCCGGTCGGCTTCGCCGTCACCGAACTGGTCGCCTACCACCTTCTGACCGCCTACGGCGAAAACCTCGCATCCGCCTACGAACTCACCGCCGCGCGGGACATCGACGCGGCCTCGTTCGCCAGCCTGCTCGGCGGCCTGCTCGCCGCCCTGTGGCTCATCATCGGCACGATCGGCACCCCGTTCCTCATGCAGGCCCTGATCTGCTCGGGCTCGCCCCTGTCGGGCGGCGGGGCCACTGCCATGCAGCAATTCTACACCGTCCAGCAGTTGGCGTGGATGGTGAAGTCACTCAAGACCGGCGGACTGGCCGCGCCAGTCCTCGCCGCCCAAGCGGCCGGCAAGGGCGGATCGGGTAACCCGCCCATGGGAGGACTGCCGCCACCGCCTCCTCCCGCGGCCCCGCCGCCTGCACCGGCACCCATTGGTCCGCCACCCGACCCGACCGGCGACCAGCGCGCCCTGCAGGCCCTCTCCTCCTCACATCTCCCCACTCCGCAAACGACCATCTGACATGACCACTCTCCGCGAGACTCCCGCACCCCATGTGCGACCCCAGGCGTTTCCCCGGCCGAAACCCGCCTGGCATCCGCTGGAACTGTTCGCCAACCATGCGTTTGCGGCCCGCCTCTGGTGCTTGGTGGCACTGGCGGCCGTCGGATTCTGCGCCGTCCAGCCCTTCCTGATCATCCGGGCCTATCGCACGCGCGAGCGGGTCGTGGTCCTGGACAGCAGCGGCACCTATCATATCAGTCCGCTGCTGGCGTTCGAGGAATCGGTGAAATTGCATGAGCAGCACGCGCTGCTGGCCTGTCTCGCACTCCTCCAGCGCAATCCCGCCGGCTTCGACCAGCCGGAACTGCTCGAAAAACTGTTCCTGGGTGAGGCGCTGCAAAAAGCCCGCTCCTCGTGGACCCGGGAAATGGTGGAGTTCGATCGCAAGGCCCTGCACCAAAAACCGGAGGTCCAGAAGCTCACTGTGCTGGAAACCCGCGAAGACACCGTGCTGGTCGAGGCCGAAGGCCAACTCGTGCGCACCGGCACCGTCGGACAGCAGGCTTTCACCGAGGCCCCAACCTTCACCGCGCGATTCACCTTTGCGCGCAATCCCAACCTGGCCGCCAACGGCCGCTTCCCTCTGGCCGTATGGAACTACGACATTTCCTACTGATCGCCGGGCTGGCCGTCCCGGCCTTCGCCGGTGAGATCAAGCGCTACCCGCTCGATGACCGTGCGGCCTATGCCGTGCGGATCAGCTCCGAGGCTCCGACCACGGTGCTCTTCCCGGATAAAATCGCGGCGCTGGATGGCGCGAACCTGTCGGCCAAGTCGGACGAGGCCCCGGTGCAACTGTCCCACCAACCGGGCGCCAGCCATTTCTCGGTGCGCGCGCTGCGACCGGATGCGCGGGCCGCCGTCAACGTGCTGCTGCGCGGCCAGGTGTTTGCCCTGGAATTCAGGGCCGGAGACAATCCGGACCGGACCGTCACCTTCTACGATGCCCCGGCCGAGGGTGGCGGAGCATCAACGACCAGGCGCTCCCGGGTGGCCCGCTGCCTGAGTCTGCTCGATCGCGCGAAGAACCATGCGGCCCTGGCCGAGCAATACCCCGTCGTCGCCCAACAAATCGAACGTGCCGCTCCAGCCAACATAGCCTCCACCGACTCGCTCGCGGTGACCATCGAGGAAGTCTTCCGGTTCGCGGCTGAAGACACGCTCGTGTTTCAGCTGCGCCTGGAGAACCGCTCGGCTGCCGCGGTCCGCTACGCTCCCGCCAAGCTCGGCATCCGGATCGGCCACAGATCATACCCGATTTCGATCACCGACGCCGGCGGGGAAGTCCCCGCCCGCGCCAAGGAAATCGTCTGGCTGGCCATCACCGGGGAACCCGACGGCCGCCCGGCCAATCTCTCCTTGGCCAATCCCTTCGCGGTCCATGTGCCGCTTCTGCCATGAAACTGAGGTTTGATTCGGGCTGGTTCTCCACCCCAACCGCCCAGTTGGTGCTGGTCGGCGTGCTGGCGGCGGTTGCCGTGGGTGCCGTCGCTTGGCAACGGAAACAGCGCCGCCCGGTCGCGGCCGAGGCTCCGAAGACCAGGCCTGCCTCCCTCCCCCGCACCCTTGCCCGCGAAGTGGCAAAGTTTGTGCCCGTCACTCAGGCGGAGCCGATCCCGCCAGTTGCGGAAAAATCCCGGATCGTCCCGAACCCGCCACCCGCGCGACCGGCGGTGCCGCCGCTATCGCTCTACACCGCAATCGCCGCCGAAACCATCTCCCCGAAGCTGACAGCTCCGTATGGGCGGATGATCCCGTGCGAAACGGTCGCAGCCCTGGAGTCCAATCGCGCCGACACCCCGTTGATCGCCCTGGTCAGCGAAAACGTCTGGCAGGAAGGCAAACTGCTGGTTCCGGCCGGGACCGAAGTCCACGGGCGGGCCAGGCTGGACCGCGATCGCGAACGACTGGTCGCCGACGGCACCTGGACGCTGTGCTGGCGGAAACCGCACCCGAACGAGATCCGCGTGGAAGCGGTTGCACTCACCCGGGATTCCGATCCGAACCGCGACGGTTCGGCCGGATTGACCGGCGAGGTGCTGCGCACGGACAACGACCGCGAATTGAAGCTCTTTGCCGCCACGTTCCTGTCGGCGGCAACCGCCGCGCTGCAGGAACAGCGCACGACCTCGGGGCTGGTCGGCGAATCCTCCGTGCCCGCCGCGACGGCGCGCAATGCCACGCTCGCCGGCACGGGGGCCATTCTGCGCGATTACGCCCAGCAGGTCCGCGAATCGATCGCCCGGGACGGATTCTATCTCCGGGTCCCGGCCGGCAAACCTTTCACCCTCTACGTCACGCAACCCCTCGCGGTTCCCGTCTCCCATGAAAACTAAAGCACTGATTTTCACGTTCACGCTTCTGCTCTCCGGCTGCCAGGCGACACCGCCGGCAACGCCTACCCCGGTGGTTGGCACCACGCCGGTGCCCCCGGCTTTGACGCCGCCGCCCACCCGGGCGCGGGCTCCGGAGGTCGTCAAGACCTACACGATCGGCGCCTACGTGGATCCGGACGACCCGACGCTCCGCCACGAGGCGCACACGGTGCAGCGCATTGAGGCCGCCGCCTACTGGGATCTTCGGCCGGTCCCGGAAATCCGAACCCCTGCCCCGATGCCATCGCAAGCAGAAGACCGAGCGCCCGCCATTCAGCCCCCCTCACCCGTGCCGCCCGTGGCGGCCGCCGCTCAGCCTGTCCCGGTCGAGCTTACGATCGATCCCGAACCCGCGTTGATGCCCAACGCCGACGGGGTGATCGACTTGGCCTCGGTCGACGTTCCCGCCAGCGACGAGGCCAATCCGTTTGCCGTCCGGGCCATTCCCGCCAGTCAGCCGCGAAGCATCGAACTCCGGGTCACCGGCATTCTGGCCGGAGCCAAGCCGTGTGCGATCATCAATGGCCAACTCCTCGAACCCGGGGCGACCGTGGAGGGATTGGTTGTTAAACGGATCGAACCGAGCGCAGTCATCCTCACTTTGGGTCGGCACCGATTGCGGGTGCCCATCTCCGCCCAACCGGTCCGGGTTCTCAACGCACCCTGACATGCCCGACTACGCTGTCAGTGCCATCGACCGGCAGGGAATCCGCCGGTCGCTCCGGGAGGCCGCGCCCGATGAGCCGACCTTGCGCATAAAACTGCACGCCAGGGCGCTCTGGCCGGTCCGCATTCGCGCGGTCGAGTCCGGCCGGAAGCTCGCGCGCCTGCGGCTTCCGCTGGGTGACTTCATCCCGCTGCTGCACCAGCTGGAGCTCCAGCTGCGCGCGGGCGTGACCGCCGACGTGGCGCTCGCCCATCTCGCCGAGGACGCCCCCGAGGGTCCCGCGCGCCTGATGCTCGGCCGCATCCACCGGGAGGTTTCGCGGGGCCGGCCGATCCATGAGGCATGTCGGTATTTTACCCGGCAGTTCCCGCCCCATCTCGCGGCGGTGATCGCAGCCGGTGAGGCGTCGGCGCAGTTGCCCGAATCGCTGCGGGCACTCGCGGAACATCTCGCCAGCACGGATGAGCTGAAACGCACCGCCCGCCGGGCCCTCATCTATCCGGCCATCGTGCTCGTGGCCACGAGCGGGCTGATCGTGTTCCTGCTGGGCGGGGTGGTGCCCAAATTTGCGGAGATTTTCGTCTCCCTGCACCTGACCCTGCCGGCGGTCACGGTTGTGCTGATTGCCGCGAGCGATCTGGTGCGGACGGCCTGGCCGGCACTGGGCTCTGCTGCGCTCCTCTGCGGCGGCGGGCTCTGGCTGGCGGCCCGCACCCCACGGTTGCGCCGCGTGCGCGATGCGGCGGCCCTACGCCTGCCGGTGCTGGGCGAGACGATCCGCTGCCTCGCCACCGCGCGCTTCGCCGCGCACTGCCGGCTGCTGCACGAGGCGGGCATCCCGCTGCTAGAGTCGCTGGCTACGGCGGCCGACCTGGTGAACCACGAGGTGCTCGCGGCCCAGTTGCGGAAAGCCCGCGAATCCGTGGCGCTGGGGCGGCCGCTGTATGCGTCGCTGCCGGCGGATCACGATTTCCCCGGCTTCATCATCCCGGCCCTGAAGGCCGGCGAAACCACCGGCCAGCTGGCCCCGGCCCTGAAGCACATCGAGGAGTATGCCTCGCGCCGGGCCAAGGAGCGGCTTGCCACCGCCCTCGCCCTCCTCGAGCCCACGCTGCTCGCGGGCCTCACCGCGGTGGTCGGCGCCATCGCCCTCTCCTTCTTCCTGCCGCTCTTCTCGCTGCTGGGCGGCCTCAACGCGCACTGACCATGATCCTCTACGCCTACCCGCATCGCCACCGCCTGCTCCGGGCCCACTGCCGGAAGGTCGTCCGGGCATTTTCCCTCCTGGAAATCGTTCTCGTCCTCTTTGTCCTCGGGATTCTCGCCGCGGCCATGGTCCCGGCGGTCAAGGACATCGTAGAAAAAGGGCGGCGCGATGCCGAACTCCGCTCCCTCGATGAATTGGCCAACACCATCACCGCCTCGTTCGAGAACACCGATCTCACCAGCCTGAACCTCGCCGCCTTGCCTGGAACCATCGGGGCCGCCGATTCGGCGACAACCTTTTCGTCCGCGACAGGCGGCGTCTACGCCACCACGGCCAGCACCGACTGGTTCGCAAAGGTCGGGCGCCTGCGGGGCATCACTCCGCAGATCGGCGCAGCTCCCAGCCCCGCCGTCCAGCCCGCTCTGGCCCAGATCGCATTCAATGCGCTGGGCAACCCCCGGCTGCTGATCGCGGCGCCGGCCGAGGCCGGGCGGCAGCGCTTCCTTCTGGTGAGCCTGATCGCGCGCAGCGAACAGCTGTCCCTGCCGGCCTACGAAGCGAACAGTGCCTGGTTCGATGCCATCTGGAACCACGACTGGGAAAGCCGCATTGCCCCGTTGCCGTCCTCCTGGGGCAGCCGGCTCACGCCTGCCCAGGCCGCCGCGTGGACGGCGGGAAGCTCCGGCATCACGTGGGTCCACCGGCTCTGTGTCCGGCGCATCGTGCTCCCGAAGTTCCGGGTCACGGTGAACAACAACCATCCGACCGAGCAGGCGTTCGTGTCGTTCAACAACACCACCGCGGCCTACGTCGCGGCGGCCAACAGCGGGGCGGGCGTCACACCGGAAATCCTCGGCGGACGGCTCGTCAGCATCAACCGCGGCGCCACTCCGCCCGGCGTCGAGACGCTGCGGTTTTTTATCCGGGAAAACGCCACCGTCACCCTCCAATGAAAACAATCATCCGTTTGCTCCTATGGTCCTGCGGGTTAACCGCCGGTCAGATCGCCGGGGCGGCCCTCACGTCCAGTTATTCCGACCGCGCGGTCGAGATTCCCGGCGGGGACTATGACATCAGTTTCGGGGTCTTCTGGTCCTGCGATGACTACCCGCAGAACAGCGCGCCGGGACGGATCCAACTCCTGGACAGCGCGGGCAACGAGGCGGGACGGGTTTCGGCGAGCGTCTATCGCACGACCGGTTCCTCCGTGTCTCCGTCCACCGGGACCGTCAGCGACGTCGGTTACAGCATCGCCCTCTTCGCTCCCAACGGGACGCCAGCCGACGGCCAGTTGTCGGCAGTCTGGCACCTGAGCGGTCTCGCGCCCGGCTCCTACACGGTCCGCCTGTGGGATTACACCTCCTGGGACAACCGACTCCACGCCACCACCGTGTGGACGACCACGTATTTCGTGTCGGGGAGTTCGCCCACACCCGCCAACCGCGCGCCCGCCATTTCCTGGACGTCCGCGCCCTCCAACGCCACCAACGGTCAGACCTACACGATCTCCGCGCACGGCCATGACGACGATGGCAACCTCACGCAGGTAAACGTGTGGAAGAACGGCCAACCCTTCACTCTTGCGGGCGGAGGCAATGGCACGGACGGCGATTCCGCAAATTCCACCAGCGACCCGGGGCCGCAGGCCATCACCTTCACGGCCCAGGCGGCCGATGGGGCTGGCGCCACTTCGCCGGTCATCACCCACGTCATCACCATCGATGCGCCGGTTAACAATCCCCCGAGCGTTACGCTGCTCTCGCCGGGCGCGCAGACGGTGACGGCGGGCACGGCGCTGACGATTTCCAGCCATGCGACCGATGCCGATGGCAACCTCACCGGGCACAACCTGGATATTCAGCGTCCGGCCGGTGACTGGAACTACCAGGGCGGGTTCGCGACCGGCGAACCGTTTCAGGGCGGACCGGTGGGCAGTGGCGGCGATTCGACGCGCACCGCCAGCTTCGCGTTCAGCGACCCGGGAACCTACCAGGTCCGCAGCGCGGCCTATGACGGCAGCGGCTGGTATCATTCCGCCACCGTGGCCATCACCGTTGTGGCTCCGCCGCCGGTGCAGTATTCGCTGGTCACCAGCGCGGGCGCGGGCGGCACGGTTTCTCCGGGCGGGACCTACAATGCCGGCACGGTTCTAAATGTCGCCGCGACCCCGGACGGCATCCACGACTTTGCCGGTTGGAGCGGCGATGCCGCGGGCGCCGGCAACCCGGTCGCCGTGTTGCTCGACCGCAACAAGGCCGTGCACGCGAATTTCTCGCCCAAGGTTTTTGCCCTGACGACCAGCGCCACGACGGGCGGCAGCGTGACGCCCGGCGGCAGCTACCCCTATGGAACAAGCATCACCGTATCGGCAGCGCCGGACGCCACCCATCGCTTCATCGGCTGGGCCGGCGGTGCGTCGGGGACCGCCCCGAGTATTCTGCTCACTCTCACCGGTCCGCTGAATGTGCAGGCGGTTTTCACCGACAAGACCGCCCAAACCCTGACTTTTCCGGCCCCGGCCGACCAGCCGGTGGCCGGACCTCCCCTGACCCTCAATGCCACGATCTCTTCGGGCCTGCCCGTGAGCTATGCGGTCCTGAGCGGTCCGGCTTCCCTCACCGGCAACCGACTCGTGATCACCGGACCGGGCGCGGTGACGGTTCAAGCCAGCCAGGCCGGCGACGGGTTCTATCTGCCGGCCGCCCCGGTAACCCGCACCTTCAACGCCTATGCGGCTGCCGTGCTCCGCTATCGGCCCAACGGCCGGACCCTCTTGCAGGGCCGGCTCGCCAACGGCGCCGCACCTTTCGTTGTCCAGACCCCCTGACCCTCCATGAAATTCATTCCCCTTCTCATTCTCGCTCTTTCGACCTCCGCCGCGGAGTCGCCGTTGGACCGGCCCACCCCTTCGCTCCGCTTTGAACAGGCGCCATTGCCCGCCGTGCTGCGGACCCTCAGCCGGGCCGCACAGACGCCTATCCTCGCCGAGCCGGACCTGAGCGGCTCGGTCACGCTGGAACTTCCCGCCGGCACCCTGCGCCAGTCCCTGGATTCAGTCACCGCCTCCCTTGGGCTTCACGCGGAAGAGACGGACGCGGGCATCGTCGTCCGGCGGCTCAAGACCGTCCTCTATGCGATCGACTATCCCCAACTCACGCGCAGCGGGTCGGGCAGTGCATCGATCACGCTGGGGGGCGCGAACACCGGCAACACCGGAGGGATGTTTGGCCAGCCGACCACCGCCATGAATCGGAACGGATTCGATGGCAGCACTTCGGACGCGACGCAGGTCAGCATCTCGCAGGAGAACCAAAACACATTCTGGACGGGGCTGGAGTCGGAACTCCGTGCCATGCTGAAAGACGGCGACAGCCTGGTGCTGAACAAATTCTCGGGCGTGGCGCAGATCACCGCCCCCGCCCGACGGCACGAGGTCGTCAGGAATTTCCTCGGGCTGGTGAATCACCGGATCACGCAGCAGGTGGAAATCGAGGCCCGGCTCGTCGAAGTCACCCTTCGCGACGAACAAAAGCTCGGGGTGGATTGGGATTTGGCCGGCGCCTCCCTCGGGGGCGGAGTCTCCGTGACGGCAAATGCCCCGCTCCAGGTCACCGGCGTCGGTGGCTCACTCCTTGCCGCCAACACCTTCACGGCCAACCTCGGATTCAAGCAGGCCTCCGCCGTCATCCACGCCCTGAAGCAGCAGGGCGAGGTCAAGACGGTGGCGCAACCGCGTCTGCGGGCGCTCAACAACCAGACGGCCTTCATCAAGGTCGGCGAAGACCGGCCGTTCTTCCGGCTGCAGCAGAGCACGACTTTCCAGCAGGGCGGCACGAACGTGCCTTTCAACCAGACGCAGGAGCAGTTCTCGGTCAGCACTATCACCATCGGAACGATTCTGGCAGTCACCCCGCAGATCGATGCCCAAGGCGTCATCACCCTCGATGTTCTGCCCGCCATCACGCGGCTGCAGGCGATCATCACCAGCCCGGACGGGCGGCAGACCGCCCCGGTCACCGAGGTGAAGCAGGCATCGACCATCGTCCGGTTGCGGGACGGCGAAACTGCGGTGATCGGCGGACTCATCTCCGAGGAAAACGGGGACAGCACCCGGGCGGTGCCCATCCTCGGCGCGACCCCGGTGCTTGGCCGGGCATTCCGGAGCAAGGCCACCCAGCATACCCGGACCGAACTTGTCATCTTTCTCACCCCCCGGCTGGTCCGCTGATGATTCAGGCGATTCACAGTCTGTTGCCGCGCTCCGCGAAGCCGGCCGAGAAGTCCCGGCCGCTGGCGGCGGGCCAGGATGCCACGAGGCAACTCGAGACAATCCTGCGGGCCGCCGCCACCGAGGGCGCGAGCGACATCCATTGCGAGCCGAAGGAGGACGGACTGCTCATCCGGTTCCGCATCGACGGGGAAATGCATGACCATGTGACCCTCCCGGTCGCCCAGCGCGAGGCGCTCATTGCACGGGGCAAGATCTACGGCGGCATGGACATCACCGAAAAGCGGCTCCCGCAGGACGGGCGCGCGATGCTCACGGAAAAGGGGCGGCGCTTCCATCTGCGTTCCAGCACGCTGCCTACCGTGCATGGCGAAAGCCTGGTCATCCGGCTGCTAGACCAGACCATGCCGGCCCAGTCCTTGGAGCAACTGGGGCTGGATGAGGCGGAAGCAAACGCCTTGCGCGCAGCGCTGACCGGGCCAGCGGGCCTGATTTACCTGACGGGACCGACCGGCTCGGGGAAGACCACGACGCTGCATGCCGCGCTCTCGGCGTTCGACCAGCGCCGCAAGGTCATCCATACGCTGGAAGACCCGGTCGAATATGAGATGCGGGGCATCCGGCAGACGGAGATCCGCGAAAAGATCGGACTGACCTTTGCGGGCACCTTGCGCGCGCTGCTGCGGCAGAACCCGGACGTGATCCTGGTCGGCGAAACCCGCGACGGCGAAACCGCCCAGCTGGCGATCCGGGCGGCGCTGACCGGCCATCTCGTGCTTTCGACGCTGCACACCAACGACGCGCTGGCGGCGATTCCCCGGCTGCGGGACCTGGGCGTCGACAGTTTTCTCATTGCGGCCGCCCTGCGGCTGGTGGCGGCGCAGCGGCTGGTCCGCCGGCTTTGTCCCGCTTGCCGCACGCCTCACCCCGACAATGCGCGGCTGTGCGAGCAGCACCGCGTGGTGGGGCAATTTCACCGCGCGACCGGCTGCGCCGCGTGCCACGGCCGCGGCTACCGCGGACGGCTGGCGATCCATGAGGTGATCCCGGCCGCCAAATTCCTGCCGCTCATCGCCGCCGATGCACCCCTCACCGAGCTGGCCGCGCTGCGGGAGCGCGAAGGATTGCCGACCCTCTGGGCGCGTGGCCTGCGCGCGGCGGCGGGCGGCCTGACCACCTTGGAGGAGGTCGCACGCGTCCTCTGATTTTAATCCGGGCGATGGCGCCCACAACCCAAACATAAAATGAACTGGAATCATCGTTTCAAGAAATTGCGGGGTTACTCCCTGCTCGAACTCGTGCTCGTGCTCGCGATCGTCAGCGTGCTCGTCGGCCTGCTCCTGCCCAAGGGCTTCGATGCCCTGCGCAATGCCCGCATCCAGGAGGTCAAGAGCGCGGCCAACACGCTCAAGACCGCCCTGACCGATCTCATCACCATGCCCGGCGGCAGCGGGAGCATCCCGCGCACGGACGGCACCGGCATTCCCACGTCGGGGGCCGCCCTGACGGGTGCCACCGACATCGCCAAGGGCAACGGTGCCCGGCTCGACACCATCCTGCTGGCTACCGGCAAGCTGGAGCGGCCCCTCTCGCTGCGAATGGGGAGCCAGGTTTATACGTCGGCCGGGAGCGGCAACGAGATGACCTGGAGCCAAGCCCTCCAGGCCTTCGTGATGTCGCCGGACGCCGCTCCGCTGCGCGACTGGTCCGGGGTGACCCGGGTGGAAGCGAGGACGGCCAATCCGGCGCTCGCCCCTTCGGCTGCCCTCGGGGCCAACTTCCGTCTCGACGGCGTCACCAACCGCAGTGCCAACGTCATCGTGGCCTACATGGTGATCCGCAGCTGCCCGGCCAAGGACGCCTACGAACTGGCCCTGTCGATGAACGCTCCGCAGCTGGCTCCCGTCGAAGGGGCCGCCTGCGACACCGGTCTGGTTGCCTATGCCGCCCCCCTCAACGGAGTCACCGACGTCTATGTCTACCTCGCCGAAATCTGAATCCACCGTCCTCCTGTGGGGCGACCGGTGGTGGCTGCCCCATCATCGCCTGCCCGTGCCGTTTTCGGACCTGGCCCAGGCGGCCGACCAGCTCGCCGCCGCGTGGCCGGAGCCGAACCGGACGCTCCGGCTGATCTTCCAGCCCGACGACTTTGCGACCGTGCCGGTGGCCTGCCCCAACGGCAACCGGGCGACGCTCGCCGCCGCCCTGGCGGAGGAACATCCCGCCTTGCTCCATCCGGGGCATGTCTGGAGCCACGAGCCGATCATGGCCCTCGGGGACGGCTTCACCACCCTGCTCCATTACGAAACCAAGCCCCTGCTCTTCGCGCTGGTCCACCGGCTGCGGGAGTGCGGGTTCACCATCACGACCGTCTGGCCGATGGCGGCGTGGCTCAACGCCCTCCCGCCGGAATTGTCGGACTCGGGCGCCATGACGATCTGCGCCCTCCACAGCGACCGCTTCTGCCTCTACCGCCACTCGGCGGACGGCGTCCGGGCGGTGCGAAGCGGCCAGGGCGGCGACGTGATTACGGCCGTCGCCGTCCACCTCGGCGCACTGGCCGCCCAGGCGGAGGCGGAATTCGTGCTCTACATCACCACGGAGGAGGCGCTGATCGAGCGGCTCGGGGAAAAGATTCCGCTCGAGGCGCGTCACGTCGTGGGCTCCTTCGCGATGTGGCAGGCGCTCGCCAAGGCAGCTCCGCTGAGTGTCCGGCATCCGGCCCAGCTGCTGCCGCCGGTGCCTTTCGTCAGCCCGCCGCAGTTGATCAGGCTGATCGCTGCCGCTTGTCTGTTGACCTCCGCGATTCTCGCCGCCGGTCCCGTCCGGGCGGTGCTGGCCGCCCAGGCCGACCGCGCGGCGGACGATATCGAGAAACGAAGCCTGCGGGCTGAAATCGAACCGCTGCAGGCCAACGAGGCGGAAATCCGCCGGCTGCAAGCCGGCATGGCCGAGCTTGCCGAGGATTCGCTTCCTTTGGCGGAGTGGCTGCAGGCACTGGCGCAAAACCTGCCGGCCCAGGTCGTCCTCACCGGCCTGCACGCCGACCGCCGGGGCTTTCGGGTTGACGGCGGGATCGTCGGTGAACTTTCCGGGGCTGACTGGCTCCGCTGGAGGCAGGCGCTGGCGGAACGGCATCCGCATTGGAGCTGGCCCGAACTGCCGGACGCGAAACCGACGGCGGTCCTCGCCCTGAAAGGGCATTGGCAATGAAGACCTGGCCGACTCTCGCCGAATGGTTGGGCCTCGCCTTCTGCGGGGCGCTGCTGGTCACCGTGCTCGGCCTGCGCCAGCACGGCAACCTGCTCCGCCTCGCCGAGGACTCCGAATTGGTTCGCTTGCGGGCCGAACGGCAACGCCTGGCCGCCTTCGAACCGGCCGCGCTGCAGGCCGTGCAAGCGGCGGCCGATGCGCTGGAGGCACGCAGCGCAACGGAGCGGCGCTGGCCGGAAGGCTGGTCGGCTCAGGCCGTGTCCAGGCCGGACGGTTCGATGCGGCTCTCATGGCGGGTCACTCCCACGGGGACGCCCGACTGGTCCGGCTTGGTGCAGGCAGTCGCAGCCCTGGCCTCGGTTCCGGGCAACCGGATCGTGTCCCTTGCCGTCCGCAGCCGCGGCACCCTCTCCGTGCGGGAAATCGCCTCCGTCGAGATCCTGCTGGAGCAACCCATCGCGACCCCGTCCCGCCGGAATCCGTCCGGCGGGACCGGGTCGGCCGGTGCGGACGGCACGGCCACGCCCCCGGCAGTCGGGTCCGGCCCTTCGCTCCGCCGTCCGGCCGCCTCCGCCGAGCCTCCGGCCGCCGGCCAGGCTTCCGCTCCCGTCCGTCCCGACCCCCGGGGGCCCCGGGCCGGTTCGTTTTCCACCAGAAACCCACAACCCAAACACCCATGATCACGCTCAATGTGCAGCTCCCCGAAAACGTCGCCGCGGAATTCTACCAGGCGGCCGACGAACTCAACAAGCGCTTCGGCGACACGAAGCCGAGGATCGAGGCCAAGACCCTGATGGCGTTCGCGCTCGCGCGCCACGAGTCCGCCGACCTCTGCGCCCAGTTCGATCTCGCGCTCCGGATCGTCCACGGCACGGAGGAACGCCCGTTCAACCCTGCCCTCAACTGACTTTGGCGGAAATCCGCCCGAGGTGCCCGTCGCCGTCCCGCACCCATCAAGTGGCCGGCTTAACCCACAAACAACATGGCCAACAAACTCAAACCCGAAGAGACCGCCCACGTCGGAGGGGATAAGGAAAATCCACTCCAGTTCCGTAACAATCCCGAGGTCCAGAAACGGCTCGACGCCTACAAGGCGGCGAACGAAAACGACGTCGCCTACTACGGGCGCGTCGTGAAGGAGGCGCCGGAACGTGCCAGGGACATGCTCCTCTACAAGGACATGCAGCGCCACGAGGGCGACATGCGCCTGGTCGAAAAACAGCTCCCGCAGGCGAAGCAGTTCTACGACGCCCAGACGCCCGACGTGAAGGCGCGCATCGACGCCCAGCTGAAAAACGTCCAGCCCTACTACAAGGACAAGGCGTTCGTCGGCGAGGTGCTCCGCGAGATGAACCGGAAGAACCGGCAGATCCTCACGTCGCCGCAAGCCGGCCAGAGGATGTCCGCGTAACCCATGCCGGTTCCTGCTTCCACCCGGCAATACCTCGACTCGCACCTGGGTCAGGCGGAGTTCGCGCTCAAGGTCGCGTCGAACTTCGCCTGCCTGCAGGGCACGCCCGCGCACGAGCAGGTGCGCGCGGCGCTGGCCCAGGTCGCGGGCGCGCGCTCGTGGGTAAAGGACAGGCTGGAGGTGGAGCCCATGCGGATGAAACCGTATCAGGATCCGCTGGGCCAGGGATTACCGCTTACGCGAAAGGAGCGAACCGTCCACCGCTGGCCGTGAGCACGCGCATCGGCGGTGGACGGCCCAGCCGGTCGATGGGCCGACTTTGCTCCTCGCGGCTTGGGCGGAGGTGAAACTTCAGATCGAATAAAATCACTCCCAGTGGCCCCTGGGAGCGCTGGCCCGCGCTGGAACTTATGCAGCCATTTGTGATGGCAGCCAACAAAATTCCCGCAATGGGAGCGGGTCTGAATACGGACCGAAGGGAGGGATAAGAGATACCTCCGCTCGTGGGCCCTATTTTGTCACGCCCGTCAAGGTAGTCCGCGCTGCGCGCGGCTCCACCTTCCCCTCCTGCGGCCTTCCCCCTCGCGAGGAGCCCAAACGCTCCTCGCTCCGCGGCCTCGTCGGTGACTGGGCGTGCCTGCAAGGCCCAGCGCGCGGAGCGCGCCACGAGAACCGGGCAGAACGCCCGGCCGGGGCGCAATGCGCGCCCAACGTCATGAATCAATCGAAACTGGACCTGGGCCTTGAAACACGGAATGAGGAAGTCATCCTCGCTTGCGGCGAGCAGCCGCCGGCACGGCTGGAGAACTTCGGGGCTGCCGCCCTGAGCGACACGGAGTTGCTGGCGATCGTGCTGCAAAGCGGGTTGGCCACCGGCAAGCTGATGGATCTGTCGCAACGGCTCGTGGCGGAAGCCGGCTCCATCGCCGGTCTGGCGAACTGGCACACGACGGACTTCCTGCGGTGGAAGGGCATCGGGCAGGCGAAGGCGCAGTTGCTGATCGCGATGATCGAAATCGGGCGGAGGCTGGCGCAGCCGCCGCGGATCGAGGCGCCGATGATGAACCGGCCTGAGTTGGTGGCGGAACATATGGCGCCAATCGTGCACGGCTTGGAGATCGAGAAGTTCTGGGTCATGTGCCTGAACCGGAAGAACCGGCTGAAGCGGATGGTCGAGATCACCTCGGGGACGGCGACAAGTTCACTGGCGCATCCGCGGGAAGTGTTTCGCTGCGCGATCCGGGAGGCGGCGACCGCAGTGGTATGTGTGCACAACCATCCATCGGGTGACCCGGCACCCTCGGCCGCCGATGTGCAGGTGACCCGACAGTTGCGGGATGCGGCCAAGGCGGTGGACATTGACTTGCTGGACCACGTGATCGTTGGGCGAGCGGGCGCCGATCCGCTGGCGCGGGGGATGTATTCCTTCCGCGAGGCGGGCGTGATCTGATGGGTGGAGCGAAACCTGGCCGGTCAGTTCGAAGGTCCAGCGGACGAAGTCCGATTCGGCGCCTCGGGTGATCCGATCATCGCATCCCAAACTCTAGGCTTGTTGGACTTTGCACATCCAATAGGCTCCGCAGCGAACTTGGGCCAAGGTTCAAACACAACATTGTGCCCAATGATAATCTGCTGGCCTGCACCAGACTCGTGCCCAAATCCGCCGGGCTTGCCCTCGGATCCCAGCCAATTCGTGGTCGTCAAAGTGGGATACGGGCTAGCTGGCCGGAAGGATCGCCTATCTGGGTGAACCGATGAAAGCGCTAGTTCGCTCGACCGCCGTGCGGTCGTCACTCGCGCCTTGGATATATTGATTGCGGCTTTTAATACCGCCTAAGCAGGCTATTTAATCGAATATTTAATTACTATACTGGTGATTGTCAATATTTGGCCATATTTACCGCTTAGACAGTATATTATTATTCATTTCGTTTATTTTGCCTTGAAGTTAATAATTTCTCATATTTTAACTGCTATAGCGGTAAAATATGAACGCGCTTGCCCAAATCATCAAAGACCATCGCAAGACGGCTCGCCTCACCCAAGGTAGGCTTGCCCAGTTGGCTGGCGTGGGCCGAACCGTGGTGTGGGACATAGAAAATGGAAAGGAGTCCGTCCAGTGGGACACCCTGCAGAAGATATTTCGGGTGCTGAACATCACCGTGGAATGGCACAGCCCCCTGCTGCAACGCACGGCCGCTGCTTCTCCTTCGGCTTCTTCCTCTCCTTCGGCTTCTTCCTCTTCGTCGTCGCCTTCCTCTTCCGCTTCCTCCTCGACTTTCGCCGAACCCCCGACCGTGGCAGAATCAAAGACCCCTGTATGAAACTCGCCCACGTCTATCAGCAGCGCCAACTCGCCGGCACCCTGGAGGCCCGCGAGGATGGATCCTATTGCTTCACCTACGAGCCCGACTATCGCGGAGAACCGGTGTCCCTGACCATGCCGGTCTCGCAGCGGGTCTGGGAATTCCCTCATTTCCCCTCCCCCTTTGAAGGCTTGCTGCCCGAGGGCGTGCAACTCGATGCCCTGCTCCGGCTCCGCAAGATCGACCGCTCCGATCTTTTTTCCCAACTGCTGGCCGTCGGCCATGACGTCGTCGGTTCACTCCGCATCGAGGCCCCCTGATGCGCTGTCTCATCACCAATGAACCGTGGGAGGGGCCGGGCCCGTATTCGCCCGCCGGGCTGCGATTGCTGGACCGCAACCTGGCCGCGCTGGCCCCGTTGCCCTACACCCGACAGCAGCTGATCGAGGAAGCCGCGATCCGCTCCGTGAAGATGTCCATCCAGGGCATGCAGCCCAAGGTCAGCGCAGTGCTGCGAGTCACGGCCGGCCAGATGGAGGTCGTGGACACGCGAGGGCGCTATATCGTCAAGCCCCCGCACCTGATCTTTCCCGAACTGCCGGAAAACGAGGCGCTCACCATGTCGCTGGCCGCCTCATGCGGGATCGAGGTTCCCGTGCACGGTCTCCTGCTCAACGCTGACAACACCCGTTCCTACTTCGTCCGGCGCTTTGACCGGGCCGGCTGGAGCAAGCTGCCGGTGGAGGATTTCAGCCAGCTGACCGGCGCCAGTCGTGAAACCAAATACAACTCCACCACGGAACGGCTGGTCGAGGTGATCAACCGATTCTGCACCTTCCCGGCGCTGGAACGTTTGAAGTTTTTCGACCGTCTGCTCTTCGCGTTTCTCACGGGCAACGAGGACATGCATCTCAAGAACTGGTCATTGATCACCCGGGACGACCGGGTGGAACTTTCCCCCGGCTACGACCTGCTCAACACGACCATTCCCAATCCCAAGAGTGCGGAGGAATTTGCGCTCCCCTTGGGCGGAAAGAAATCCAACCTGACGGCCAAACTTTTTTGGAAATATCTCGCGGCAGAACGGCTGGAGTTGGCCCCCGCCCTGATCGAACAGGCAAAAGAACGTCTAACCAAAGCCAGTGCCGCGTGGCCGGAGCGGATCACCGCCAGCTTCCTCTCGGACGAAATGAAGGAGCGCTATTTGGCGCTGTTGGCAAAGCGGCGCGAGCGACTGGGCCTCTAGCTTGAGAAAAGCAGCATACTCCCAAGCGAATACCTGAATCTGCAGGCTGCGTGATCTACAGACCCTAACCATATCCTGAAAAGTCGCCGATTAATGCCGACCCAAATCTCATGCCCGACATTCTAGACCAGTTGCAAGAGGACAAACTCGCCGCGGAAATCACGCAGGTGGGCGCCAGGCATATCATGAACCGCTGGCGAGACACGGCCCTGGAGATTTCGCGAACGCGGAATCGGGATATTACCATCCTGCACCAGGCCTACAGCGAATGCAGCGAAGCGGAGTTGAAGCCGGGCAAGGTTATCTCGTTCCTGGACTCGCTTTATCAGTTCATGGCCGATGACGATGAGCGCCGGAAACTCATCACGGCGGAGGCAATTCACCTGCGCCGGACGGACCGCCGCTAGCCGTCCAGCCCGACGTGTGATGCCTGCTGGCCCAAACCTCTATTGTCGCGGCGCCCATCAAACCCTTGCTCGTTCCCGCGCTCCAGTTTGACGGGCGCAAGGCGGAGGCTGGTTATCAGTGCTAGCGGGAATGCGCCTGCAAGTCTGTGTGGAAATTGCGTTCGACGCGACCGGGCAGCGCGGTAGTGATGCTGGCATGGGAGGAAAAAAAGACTCGGACTTCTGGACGGCCCTGCATGATGAACTCGGGCATGCGCTGGCCAGTCTGCCTCCTGCGCAGGAACCGGATATCGTCCCTTACAGCCATCCCGACGAGTTGTGGAAGGAGCAGTCGCAAATCGACCAGGCCGAGGAGGACACTTGGAGCGGGACGGAGGAGTTGATCCGCCATTTCTGCGCTCATCGCGAATGGCCCAAGAAGGCGGATCCGCGGGCGTGTCACTTCGTGGAGGAGCGAATCAAGTGGGCCCTCAAGTTCACGCGGTGGCTGACGATTCCGTGTGCGGCCACCGGCGGGCCGATTTTCGAGCGGCCGAAGGCGAGCGGTTATGCGGTCATCGAATGGCTGCTGATCGACGTGTATGCGCGGCGGTTTCCGCCGGCACCGCCGGCGCCGTTCTACATCTCGACGGGCGACGGGACCATTAAGAGCTACTTCATGGGTGTCCCGGTCAAAGGGCCGGAGAAAACCGGCTAAGCACTATCGCAAATCGTGGGGCCCAGACTGGGGCCCGGCGTGCCGCCCGGCCCATGTGACATCGCCAATAGAATGTGTCATGTTGGTATATCCGCTTTATATGCGGATACGGAGACCCTTTACTCTCCCAAGCCCAAGGGCTAAATTGCCGCTCCCATGGCGGACAGATTCAACCGCAAGACCCGAAGCCGGATAATGGCCGCAATCCGCGGGAAAAACACCGGACCCGAACTCACCGTGCGTCGTTATCTGCACGCTAAGGGATTCCGGTTTCGCCTTCATGCGGTCGGCCTACCCGGGAAACCCGACTTGGTTTTACCGAGATACCGCACCGTGGTTTTTGTCCATGGCTGTTTCTGGCACCTGCACCCGAATTGCCGGTTCGCGACGATGCCGTCTCGCAACCGGCGGTTCTGGAGCGAAAAACTTCTGGGCAACCGACGGCGGGACCGCCGGAACGCCCGCAAGTTGAGGGCCGCCGGCTGGAGGGTCCTCACCATCTGGCAATGCAAACTGAACGAGAAACGGCTAATTCGCCTTACGGAACGGATCACCGGTTGACGCCGGCCACCTCACCTGGCTTTTTACCTGAAATAGGCCCATGCGTTCCCCTCTCCCGATCCCACGATGCCAATACCCGTAATCGACCTGTTCGCCGGTCCGGGCGGTCTCAACGAGGGATTCAACCAAGTGAGGGACGCGAGCGGCCGAAGAGTGTTCCAGACCCGGGTCTCGGTCGAATTCGAGGAATTGGCGCACCGCACCCTGGAACTCCGCGCCCTGTTTCGGCGGCTGGAGGACCGAGGTGAAAAGGCGCCATATTACGACTATGTCCGCGGGAAAATCACGCGTGAGGCCCTGTTCGCCGCAGCCGGAGAACACGGTGTGCTTGCCAAGCGGGAAGCCCTCCGCGCCACCCTCGGCAAGTCGCACGCCGAAAACGCCGCCATCGAGGAGCATATCGCAACCGAACTCGCCGACGCGCCGAAGGACGGCTCCGTGCTTATCGGCGGCCCGCCCTGTCAGGCCTATTCCCTGGCCGGCCGCGCACGGCGGACCCGCGAAACGCGCGCCAAATTCGAATCGGACCACAAGCACGTGCTTTACCGCGAATATCTCCGGATCGTGGCTCGTTTCCGGCCGGCCGTTTTCCTGATGGAAAACGTGCCCGGCCTGCTTTCGGCCAGCCTGAGCGGCTCGGGAACTTTCGAAATGATCCGGCACGACCTGGGCGCGGCAGGCTATGATCTCCACCCTCTGAACACGGCGGCGGCGGCTGGCGTCGGCCGGGATGACCCGAGGATCTTCATCGTGCGGGCGGACCGGCACCGCGTGCCACAGGCGCGTTCGCGCGTGTTCATTCTCGGACTGCGGAGTGACCTCGCCCTGAAGGCGAGAACCCTGGCGCCGACTCCGGGCGACCCCACAACCGTCGCCGATGTGATCGGGGACCTGCCTCGCATCCGCAGCCGGCTGTCCAAGGAGCCGGATTCGGGCGAAGCCTGGCTGGCGGCAATCCGTCACGTTTCCGGCTACGACCTGAGCGGCCTGAACGCCCGGTTCGGCAAATCAATCGCGAAAAAACTGTCCGCCATGCATCCAAATTACCCGCTCGGCGCGATTACGATGTCGCCGAGCGGACGGCATCCCGCCAAACTCGCCGACTGGTATGCCGATCCCGATCTCGGTTGCGTGCTGAACCACGGCAGTCGCGGCCACATGCGCCGGGACCTGATGCGCTATTTCTTCTGGGCGCAATACGGCGCCGTTTTCGGACGCTCGCCCACCCTCTCGGAGGTCCCGCACTATCTTCGGCCGGAACACGGCAACGTCGCGGGCGACGCCACCGATGTGCCCTTCGCCGACCGTTTCCGCGTCCAGATCCGGTCGAAGCCGGCCACGACAATCACCTCGCATATCGCCAAGGACGGTCACTACTACATCCATCCCGACCCGAAGCAGTGCCGCAGCCTCAGCGTGCGGGAAGCGGCGAGGCTCCAGACCTTTCCGGACAATTACCTCTTTGAGGGGGCGACAACCGACCAGTTCCGGCAGGTGGGAAACGCCGTTCCTCCTTATCTCGCGCGCCAAATCGGCCGGCTCGTTGCCGAAATCCTGGGCGCCTGAGCGCCACAGCCCTCAGCGGGCCTCGCCCCCGAGAATCTTGGAGTCCTCTTCGGTGAGGACGGAACGCAGTGCCGGGATGCCCGCAAATCGCACCAGTGTCTTCCGGAGAATCTTGGCCTGCTTTTCGCTGGGCGACTTGCCGGCGGGGACGAGGCGTTTTGCCATCGTCTCCGCCACGCCGACCCAAACCGGGTTCGAGCCCGCCCGGCGCGCCGCCTCCGCCACCCGCAGCCATTGCTCCGCATCCAGCTTGAAGAACACGCGGATTAGATCGATCTCCGCCTTTGGCCGCGCCATGTCCTTGATCGAAAACTGGTCCCAGTCGGCTGCCGGTTCGAGGTCCAGCTTGATGCCGCGCGCGAGAACGAATTCGCGGCATTCGCCGCGTTTCGCCCATTCCGTCACGTTGCGCAGCCCGGCCGACTCGCGGATTGCCAGATCGCACCCGGGAATCGCGACCCGAAGCGCCTGGTCGATTTCCGGGGTGACCGCCTGACCGGTCCAGATTTTGCGCCAAGGGAGCCGCTTCCCGGTGCGGACCGAGACCAGCGTGATCGCGTAAGCGACGAGGTTCGCCCGGTAGCCGATGATTCCCAGCTCGCTGCAAATCCTCTCACCCCGGCGTTGCAGCAGTGCCAAGCCGCAGATCCGGCGAAAATCCTCCTCGCCCGGCAGCTGGCTGTTCTCGGCGTTGGTCGAGGTCGCGCCCAGCACCGCCATGAGGCGGGCAAAACATTTTTGTCCGCCCAGACTGACCGAATGGGGCTCCTGCTCCCAAGCGAGCAGGTAACGCGATAGATCGGTCTTGGTGAATTTTGCCCTGCCCGGATGCCGGCTCCGGAAGGCCAGCTTTTGCGGCCCCGTCGTGAGCTTCGCGAGTTCGTCCGCATACTGCCCTCGAACCCGTTCGTAATACCAGCGGATGGGCCGCCCGCCGGAATCCTCGTCCCTTTCCGCCTCGACCGCACGGGAGTGGCGCTCCAGCTCGATGTGCCAGGGATTGTTCGCAAAAAAGTCCGTTTCCTGGATGCGGTTCTGCGTGTTCGCGAAGCGAGAGATTTTCGGCACCAGCTCGTCGATCAGTTCCTCCGGGACCACGGTCAGCTTCATGGCCACGCCTATCGCGGACACGTCCACCTTGTCCTCCCGCACGCAACGCGCAATGGAGGCCGTGGTCTGGCCGCCGTTCACAATCTGGAAATCCTCGGCGGAAAGCAGGTGGTGGGTGCCGTCCGGCGTCTTGCTCAGGCGCACCTTGGAGGCCGTCACGGAAATGCCGTTGTTGAACGAGAGGAAATACTCCGGCTTTTCGTGGATCGTCTCCCTGATTCCCTTGTTCACCTTGCCGGTGAACTGGAGAAAGGCGCGGACGTTCCGTTCGAGGAGCCGCATCCGGTATTCGTTGTAGAGCGCGGCCAGGAAACTCCCCGGCACTTTCGTGAGCAGTACGCCGACGCGTCCCTCCTGGATTTCCGCCGCCTCGCGCTCCGACACCAGGCACGGCAACCCCCCGATGGGCTCGAAGTCCGCCACCAGCCGCTCGCGGCCGTTGTCGCGGGCCCGAACCAGCCGGTCCGCATCCCACACCGCGGTGCGAATCGCGGTTTCCGCGGCGGAACTCGCCCCGAGATTCGTGACCCGCCCCGTCGTGAGCACACAGCAGGTTACGCGGCCATGGTCGGTCCGGTAATCGGTCTTGAGCGACTTCACCAGCTCTCGGGCCGGGTCGGAATCCTCCAGCTCGACCTCGGCGCCGTTCCCCAGCGCTTCCACGGCGGCGTGCATTTCCTTGACCGCCTGGTCGAGGTCCTTCTTGGCACAAGTCACGTCCGGCCAAGTCCGGTCCAGCTCCAGATCGGCATGCGCATC
>JBGATF010000033.1:0-44762 GCA_044229355.1 Limisphaerales bacterium | reverse complement strand
CCGTCATGACGCCGTCTTCCTCGTCGATGTCGTAGCCGTCGAGGGCGCACGGCTGCCGGCCGGACTTGAACCGCACCGGGGTCCATTGCGGGTTCGTGAGGAAACCGGCCTCCGCGACTATCCCCGCGAGGGTGCGGAATACCGCCTCGCTCCGGTGCTGGCCGTCGCCTTCCCCGTTGGCTGTTTCGTGGATTTCCTGGCGGATCGGATCGATGCTCATGGCGGACTGAGGTGCGGGTTCTCGGACCGGAAAGGCTCAAGCGCGCCCAGCTCGATCGCGTAGCGCAGTTCGGCGACCCCGCCGGGGATCGACCGGACGTCGACGTGGGGAAACCCGGCGCGGACCTCGTAAACGTCCAGCCCATGAACCAGCATCCGGTCCCGATATTCCTCGGCCTGCGCCTCAAGGTAGCCGTAGTCCGCGAGCAACTCCTCGAAGCGCTGCACCTGCAGACCACTCATGCGCGCGCGCAGCAGCGCGACGGTCTCGCGCAGCGTCCGGCCTGTCGGGCCGCCGGCGGAGACCTGCACCGCGGCCAAGTGCATTGGGCGGTGGGGATCGACGCCGATCTGGCTCGGCTGGGAAATCTGCACCCGCGCGCCGGATTCGACGCGCCACGACTTCACCTCCACCAGCCCATCGGCAAACCGGAAGTCGTGCAGCTCCCGCGCCGGGCCCTGCCAAGACTCGAGTGCCGCGTCGGCGCCGTCCGCCGCCATCACCAGCGAGAGCACATGCAGCTCGCCGAAAAGACCCCGCACCTCCTCGTCGGACATGAGATCAGCCCTCCGCTGGAGGAACCGGCGCCAGAGCGCAATTCTGCGGAGCACCCGCTCGACCGCCGGCACCTCCGTCTCCGGACGTTCAACCTCCGACACAAGATCCGCTCCCATCAGCGCAAACAGGTCGGCGACGGCGGGGTCGCCCAGCAGGAGCGGCAGGCCGAGCGTGTCCGCCCCAATCTGCACCGGACGCTCGAAGGAGAATCCTCGACCGGAGTCCGGGCGGGGGAGCCGCGGCAAGTCCGCGGTTGGAAAACGGACCAGCAGCCCCGGCCGCCGGTCGCGGGCCCGCAGGATCGCGCCAATCGGGAGTCCGCCCTCGTCGCGCTCCGCGTCCTCGGCGAACTGTTCGCCGAAAAGTTCCGCCATCATCCGCGGGTTGCAGACGTAATCCTGACCGTGGTCGTGATCGGAAGACGGGAAACTGACTGCGACGCCAATGATGGACTCTGGCACTGCGATCTCCTGGTCGTTGAGCACCGGGATGATCGGGTAAAGCAGGAGCAGTCCGCGTTCGGAGGGTCGGTTGATCCGGTAAAACGCCGCGCGCGACCGGCCGTCGCCGATCAGTTTGGCATCCGCGACGGCCTTCCGGTATTGCTCCGGGTTCAGGTCAATCGCCTCGTCCTGGCCCATGGCGACACCCTGAAAGACATGCTGGTTGCGTCGGGCCGCCGACTTGCCCTTGTCGATGTTGCGATTGACGGTGAAATACCCGCGGCCCGCAATCGCCGGGTTTTTCTTCTGGCTGTTGCCGACAATCGCCACGGTCCAGGTGCCGAGTTCACCGTTCCGGTTCATCGACTCAATGAACCTGGCTACCATGCTCGATCCGTCCGCCGTGCCGTCGAAGCAGACATTGGCCGTGGCGCGATACCGCTTGAGAAAATCCGTGACGGCGCCGCTGCCGACATTCTCCCAGCGATGGTGATAGGAACCCTTTTCGCCGCCGGCCATCTCCGAGGCCGGTGCGGGAATCCCGTGCTCGCTCTCCAGCCGGTCCACTAGGGCGACGAATGCACGGTGATTTTCGGGTGCCGCCGCGTGCGGAATGTCGAGGGACGAGGCGAGACTTTCGGCAAAATGCACGCGCACGGTTTCGCCGCGGCGCATCTTGTTCATCGCCGTCACGAGCATGTCCACGCGGGGCTCGCGGACGCGCAGGCCGTATTCGGTGGGCCGCTTCCGGAGGAAGCACATGCGGCTGAACTCGCGGCGAAGCTCCTCGGTCGCAAGCGCGATTCTCCGGAAATTGGCCACCACGACGCGGGGCGCATAAACCCGGCAAAGATGGGCGTAGCCGGGCCGGTAGCCGAACCAGCGCCCCATCTGCATCAGGGTGTCGAACGCCCGGGCGCCGCGGAGAAAATAGCTGATGCTGAGGCCGGAGAGCGTGAGACCGCGGCTGAGGCGGTCGCCACCCACCGCAACCACGACCAGTCCGGCCGGGGTGCCGGCATAGTCGAGGTTCTCCTTCGTGCTGCTGTTGATGCTCTGGAACGTCATGCGGTCGAACGCGGCGAATACCTGTGCCCGGACATCCTCCCAAGCGGGCAGCGCCGGCTTGACCAGCTGCTGGGACGGGTGCGTCTCGAAGCTCGGAAACTCGGCGGCGAACACCCTTGTCCAGATGCCACGGAGTTCGGCCCATTCCGCGGCCGCAGCGTCGCCATGGCGCAGGCGCTCGACCAGGGCAGACACCCCGTTTTCGACGTGCCGCGCAACCTGCTCCTGGACATCCGTGAACCGGCTGACGTGCACGAGCATCGACATGTGTTCCCGCGCCTGGCCCAGCGCGATCCGCGCCGCTACCGTCAGGAGGAATGCGCGCAACGCTTCCGCGAGCGAAGGCGGCAGGTCGGGGAGCACGGTCTGTGTGCGCTTGTGCCGCGGCGGCAGCCAGGCGTCGGCATCCTCGGCCGGGCGGTGCATCGGCAGCGGCGCCATTCCGGAGATGTTGAGGCTCTCGTCCGGCTCGCGGCCGAAGACCTCCTCCGGCCCGATGTAGTTCGTCGGGCTCTTGAGGCTGGTGATGAAGGATTTCGGGAAGATGTCGGACCCTGTGGAATCCAGATTCCGGGCGGCATGCTTTTCCACCGGCTCCGGATCCATGAAGATGTTCGCGTAGGGCGTGGCGGTGTAGCCCACGAAGCCCACTCGGTCACAGCGCCAAAGGATCTGTCGGATCAGGCGGTTGATGGTGGTCGGATTGGTCTCGGGATCGGTCGCCGCGGTGTTGATCGACGAGTGGTCGGCCTCGTCGTCGATTACCAGGGTCGGCACCTTGAGCGCGGCCTGGTTGTTCGCCTTCTGCACCCAGTCGAGGAGGTTTTTCAGGATCGAGGCATTCTTTTTCACGACCAGGATTACGGGGGCCTGGCCGGGCGTGACATGCAGGTGGGAGTTCACGATTGCGCCGTAGTCGCCGGCCACCGAGGTCAGGGTGATGATGTCGGGCAGCGGGACCCCCGGGTCCCCCGGCACGCGAACGCGGGCCAGCCGCCGGTTCGACCACGACCTGATGCCGAAATGCGCGAAATTGTTGCGGCTGTCCTTGCCGATGAGGACCTCCTCCACGCGTTCCTGCGTCTGCTGCCTCAGGTTCTCGTGGATGCCGGAAAGGATGATGATCACCTTGTAACCGGCATCAAGCGCCTTGGCGGCCAGTGCGGTGTAATGCTGCGTCTTGCCGGACTGCACATGCCCGACCACCAGACCGCGGCGGTCCCAGATGCCCTCGCGCTTCGGGTCGCCGAGCAGGTCAATCACCTCGGTGGTGCTTTCCTCCAGCTCCTTCATCACCTGCAGCGGGCGCCGGACCTCGGTGGCCAGATACGACTTGAGCCAGGGCCAGTGCACCCAGTCGCGGCCTGTTTCCGGACCGATCCAGCGGTCCACCTCCTCATCGTCCACCATGGTCTCCGCCTTGCCCACCGAGGTAACGACATGGGTGAGGGCCTCGTCGATCAGGGTCCGGCGCTCGTCGCGCAGATGGGGCGCGTGCACCAGCATGCTGTCGATCTGCAGCTCCACCTGTTCCGGGGTCGGCACGCCGTCGGCGGCGAGTGAGGCCAGCGCGACATTGAGGAAAGTCTGTCGGGAAATCATTTCGGGGAAAGTCGCACGCGAATCTCGTCCGCATGAAAGACGAACGGTTCCGCCGTAAGCACGATCCGTTCGGCCGCCTCCGCCGGCTGGCCCTGTGCCCGGAGCGTTTTGATCGCCTTGCGCGCGAAATCGGCCAAGCCGTCGATCTCGTCCGCGGACGGCTCGTGCACGGCGCCGTTGGTGGTGCGCTTCGGATCCTGCAGGATCGCCTCCAGGGGCAGAAGCCGCTCGAAGGCGCGGAGGAAATCCTCCGCGGTTTTCGGATCGCGCACCGACTGCTTCAGCGTCTGCACGACGGGGTGCGCCCGATTGATCCGGAAGCGCACCGCGTCCGGTGTCGGCACCTGGTTCCAGAATGCCTTCTCTGCCGGATCGTCGTAGCTGACCGCGGCGGGAGCCTGCCGGTCGCCGCGGAAATTGAAAACCGCCATCGCGTGTCGGCGGGTCGCCTCGCCGATGCGCTGCAGGTCGGCGAGCTGCCACGATGGCGGCACGACACTGGACTTCATCACGTTGAGGCTCCAGCCGCCGTCGAGGGCATTGGGCAGGTCGATGCGGATGCGGGCCAGCCGGCAGTTGTCTTCCGCCGCGAACAGGCGCAGCCAGCCGCCCGGCACGATCAGGCGCCTCCCCCTGTAGACGAGGAAACCCTGGTGGGCGCCCCACCCGAGCGGTCCCGCCATGCGCTCGTTCTGCTCCGTCGCCACCTTGGAGTGGTGTGGCAGGACATAAGAGGCGACCTCCACCTTGTCTCCGAGGGTTTCGGCGTCCTTGCGGACTCCGCCTTCGAACGGGTCCCATCCGGAAATGGCCGAGGCGCCGAGGGTGATGTTCACGCCCTCGGCGATGAACCGGTGGAACACCATGCCGAGGTGCCGGGAAATTTTCCTCGTGAGCGCCGCCTCGTTGCGTTCCGCATTCGCGGCAAGGGAAGACCTCACCGCCAGACGGTCGAGGTGGGTGACAATCACGGCGGTTCCGGTGTTTTTCGCCGAGGCGGCAAGCCTCGACCGTCCGAGGAGCGGTTCCGCATCCTTGTCCGGCCCGTCCTGCATCCTCCACCCGGCCTGGGCGACATGGTCGAGATCCCAGCGCAGAACGGCGAGCGGCCCGCCGGCCAGGCACCGGCTGGCAACCGTCAGCCTGCGGCCCATCGAAATCGAGGCGGTTTTCATCCCGAGCCCAAAGCGCCCGAGATCGTCGGGCCGGCGCGGCTTGCCGGGGCCATCGCCGCCCCACCGCATGGCCTCCGCGAGCTCAACGGGATTCATTCCCTTGCCGTCGTCCTCCACGATCACGTGGCCGCCGCTGGCCGCCGACTTGGGGGGCGCCACCCGGATGCCGATGTTTCGCGCGCCGGCGGTGATGCTGTTGTCCACCAGGTCGGCCAATGCCGTCGGTGGCGTGTAGCCGATGCTGCGCATCGCTTCCACCAGCGCGGACGGATGAGGGGGATTTTCCGTGCCCTGCCCCGCTTCCATTGGCACGCCCGTCTTTCCCTTCGCCGCCTCGCTCATGGTGCCGCGGGAAAGCTCGGCGCGCGCTCGTTTGGCACGGCAATTTCTGGAAATGGAGAAATGCCTAGGACAAGGCCGCGGCCCCGGCTTCTCCATAGGCATGTATTTCTCCTGAACGACATCGCATCCAATTGGTTATAGTGTCGGGCATTCCTTGCCGAGCCAAAACGCTTGAGTCTTGGCGCACCGCGCCAGAACGCATTGCCGGCAAGAGTCGCGGCGCCGGTCGTCCAAGAATCAGGGAAGGGTGTTCTCCCCCGCGTCGGATTCGAACGCTGGCGCCCGCTTGGACACCGTTCCCCAGGCACTCATCGATGGCATTCCCTTCCCTATCGCGCCAAAATCGCCAGGGAGATTCTGCAACTTTGTCCTGGGCAAATGTCGGCCGGCACCTAGCATTCCGGCATCCGTTCTCCACTCCCGCTAAACGCCATGGGCCTGACCTATCATTTCAGCTTTTCTGCCCCGGCCACCGTCTCCGCCCGGGAACTCCAGACTTTCCTACAGGGTGTCGAGGGCGATGCCCGCCTGATGGGTTTTGGCCCGACGACCGTGGTGGACGCCCCCTTCGACAATCCCGAGCGCCGCGTATTTGCCCGCCGCACCGCCCGAGGCCTTCCCGTCGAGGATGGGCGGCTGCGCGACGTTGAGTTCGCCGAGCATCTCTGCTGGAACTTCGGTCCCGGCTACTGCCGACTAGCGCCCGAGCACGGCGTCATGCTCGTGGTCACCGACGCACAGGCCCGCGAAACCGTTTTCGGTTTCTTCCGCTACCCGCGTGTCATCCGCAACCGGGACGGAAACGACATCATGTCGGTCCCGGGTGACGGCGCGTGGATATCGGGCAATTGCGTCAAAAGCCCCGACCAGCGTTACCGCGCAATCGTGCGGCGATTCGCCGCCGCCGGTTACCTCGCCGCCGAACTGGACGAGTTTGTCCCCGCACCGGGGCCATGAAAAGATTTCCGAGATCGGATTTCATCCTGGGCAATACCCGTTATCCCCGCTACTCATTCCGCCATGCCAACGCTCCTTAGGCGCGCCATCGCCCGCACGATCCGGGGCACCATGCCCGGCACCGCGCAACGGATGCGCGCACTGTCCCGGGTCCGCTGGGTATTGGCGACCGATGACGGGCAATTCGTGACGGTCAATGATCGTGCGCAGGCCACGCTCACGCGCGACCCGGCCACGGCATCAGTCTATGACGGCCGGGACAACGAGGCGCTCAAGGCCGAATTCTTCGAGGCGCTCCTCAAGGAGCCGCTGACCGTTGTCCTTCTCGAAACATGAAGACGCCCGCAAACCTCTGCGGTCCGGCCGTCGCTCGCCTGCGCCGAACGAAAGGGCTGACACAGGCCGAGCTTCAGCAGCGGTGCCGAACGGCGGGCTGGCCGGTCGCCAGGTCGATCCTCGCCAAGGTGGAAACCCGCAAGCGCAGCGTGAGCGACTTCGAACTGGTGGCACTTGCCGCTGCGCTCGGCGTGAGTGTCGCTCGGCTGCTGGGGGTTCTGCCGAGGAAGACGAAGACGCATGCGAAAGGGAGGAGCCGTGCAGGCGATTGATCCCGGCGGCAGGACCGTGCTCATCACCGTGGGGGAATTCGCGGGCGAGGAGGGCGTGTGCCTTGGGCCCGTCCCTGATGCCAAGGGTCTCTGGGCGGTATCCCCGTCGAAATCGGACCGGATCGTGAACCTCCGCTTCGAGGAGGAATTCGGCGTGCTGATCAATCCGGGAACGGATCCGGGCGCCAACTAATTCGAGGCGGACGCGCCCTATTTTCCGGACTATCATGCGTTCAGCTTCGTCCTCTCCGTCGGCAGATCGTAGAGCTTGTTTCCCGAATGTTTGATCCAGTAAGCATATATTTCCTGCTGGTTTCCAACCGTGGAGATGCCAAGCGAGTAATTTGGAAGGTATACCTTCGGCTGAGCATAATATACGGGAGAGCCAGTGAGACTGGCGTATAGGCACATCGCGGCAGAAATCGGCTTAGGGCCGAACGGGGCAAAGGAAACCAGGTTGGAGTCACTTGGCAGCAGGCTAACGATGAGCTGGAACGCCTCGGAAAGATCATTTGCGCCGACTCGGAATTCGTTGAAACGCTTGTCGGGAGAAGAGGACAGAGCCCATACCGACTGCCATGATCGCTGAACCGCCGCAACCGGCGCCGGAAAGGGCAGTATCAGGTCAATTTGCCTTTCCTCGGCCGGTCCCTCAAGGTGAGAAACCAAACCATCTGGCATGAAGCCCATGTTCACAATCAGCCTTCGGTGCGCGACCGCCTCCTTCTGAGGGTCCGGCTGCCGAAAGGTCGGCAGGGCGTCCCACGGGTCTTGGTCCTCACTCAGAGCCTGGCCTGGATACGATTGGGGAATCGTGTAAGTGATCATAAGGTCGCGCACGGAGTCCGATAGGAAGTATTTCTTCAGCAGGAAAAAAAATACACGCTTGGGCATCGAGGTGATGTCCAGCACGAGTGCAGTGTCGGCGTCATTCGTGGTTAGCGCCTCGATTTCGGTTATGGGCCCGTTCAGCTGATATTGGTGATAGGCGGGACTGAGCCCGGCATCCGAGCACTGCTTTGCCCGCTTCCGCAGCTCTTCCAATGCAAGTTTTTGGTAGGGTGAACGCGATTCCTCGACGCGCAGCAGCGTTTGCTGCGCAAGAAGCTTTTGCCGCGCTAGCTCAAGATAGGCGGCAATCGAACGCTCTTCGGTTCCCAAGCAACCAACAAAACGCCACTTGCGCGAGTTGCTAAGACCAAACGTCCAGTTGAGTAATCCCCAAGGGCGAAACATAAATCAGTCGCGAGGCATGGCGTCGAACGTCAGCTGAACCCCATCGTCAAGAAGCGCACCAGCCCGCTGCGCCAGATCAAGGATTGTTTCGACAGGCTCGTAGAGTGGCTCCTTGGTGTGCGCATCAGGCAGCTGGAAGTGCGGAGATAGAATGGGGTTGAGATAAAATTTTTTTCGCGGATCCCGATGCTTTTCAGACGATGTCTTTGTCGTGTGCTCGACCTCGTACAAGTCACCCCAGCCCACCGCCTCTTCAAGCAGCCTTGCCAATTGCGGATATTTATTCAGGTCGCTCTGCCTGAGCGAAAATCCGTTGCCGCCAGGATACGACATTGCCGAGTCTGCAAGCATTCGCCTGCGGAGCCAATTCCCAATCTCATCGACAAAGCGCATTCTGACGTCGCCCCCAGGACGACCTGGCTGACGGGCGAAATTCCGGTGCCAGCTCTTGCTGACATTATCGATTGCCACCGCTTGAACCTTCCATCCAATGGTATCGTCGTCGGGCTGGTCCGAAGGTTGCAGCCGCTGGTCCCTGTCACGCTTCGTGCGCCGCTGCTGCTGGTCCCATACTTCCCGGCAAATGCTCAGGAAAAGCGTGATGTTGCTTGCACTCAGCGCCAGCGCCCGCTTCGTGCCCCACCAGAAGATCGTCTGCTGGTGACGCACAACCAGCTGCATGACACCCAGCATCATTCGTTCCTTTTTCCACCAGACGGTCCAAGGTGGAAATTTAGCAGGGACACTCTTCGTTCGCCTTTGGGGACCACCGGACACGCCTCCCGTTTGCAGGCCCCAAGCCTCCGCCAAAAGGGCATTTAGCGGGTCCTTTGCATAATTTGACTTGTGGTCCACCTTTGCGGATACGCGCTGCTTGTTGTAGATTTCGAGGATGAATCTGCGCCAGTCTTCGCTCCATCCGTCGTCCAATTTCAGCAGTCTTTGCGGATCGTCCGGTGGGTTAACGATCAATTTCTCCACCAATTCGTGCGGAGTCGGCGAAGCACCGAAGAATGACTGAATCTCCTTTGTCGTCGACTTCTTGCGGGAAACTGGCGGTTCCGACCGAGAGATTAGCCTGTGCCGGAAAACGTCAGAGGCAAACCCTTCGAATAGCCAGCCCTTGCGGTCTTCTCGCCGACGCAGGCGTTGGTCTAGGTCGATCGTGACGTAGTCCCGGGCTTCCTCGATCTTCCGGCCGCCCGGCATTCCGAGCTCGCCCTCCCAAGCATAGCGTCGGGTTCCAATCCGAAACGATACCCGCAAATCGCGGTTACCGATGACACGGTTGATCACCCTACGGAAATGGAGGCTTAGCACGGCCTGATTGTCCTCCCTATGCCAGAGCTCCTCCATCTGGTCAATTCGGAGAAAAACGGGAATGTCGCGGCCGACGACGCCTGTCTGTTTTAAGCATTCCACGGTCCTCGATAGTGGCTCGCCGATGGCGGTCTTACTGCGAACAATGGAGGCGTTCAGCTGCTCGTCATTTCGCGCAAGCCAGCTGCGGTATTTCACGACTCGCTCGTTTACCTTCTTCTGTAGCGTTTCGAAATCCGGACACTCTGCAAGGTAGCCGAACCAGCAGTCCTGAATCCTAACTAACTCGACGAAGGCCGGCATGTTTTCGCGATTAACTAGCTTGCCGAAAACTTCCGCGTGCTTCGAAACATAGTCGATCGAGTTAAGGAGGTCACGCAGCAGCCAGTAGTTCAGCAAATCCGCAAACAGCGCTGTAAGATTCTGAAATTCCTCCAGCTTCGCATTGGATGATAGCATCTGTGCGATATCCAGCAGGCCGCTTTTCGAAAGATTTACCCCCGCCCCAATGAAGTTCCGCAGCGGTTCCGGGACTGGAAACTCTGCGACAATCCCCCCTTGCGCGGCACATTCCCTTTGGCGGTTAAAGTAGGCGACCCTGATTTCTGGCTGGAGCAGCTTTAGAAGCATGCTTTTCCCGCAGCCTTGCGTTCCCTTGAGGACCACGTTGCCATCGCGGAATAGCTGGTCCATGTGAGGAACCAGGAACGGGCTGAAATAACGGACGAATTCCTCCGCAGGCGCACTGTCGGTGACAAAAAGCTCGTGGAACGGGTTTGTCTCGATGTTTTTCATGACGTTTCGCGGCTGACGCGCGGAAACAAAGCATGCCAGTCCGCAGGAGGCCGTCTGTGATGATGCACCAAGGGGAGCGTGTTATCTGGGGTGTTAGAAAAAAGAACAACAACAGCCCCGGTCTTAGCAAAGCCGAAGGCCCCGTATGTCTTGTCCGGAACGTCTGGGCCCGCAACTCTTGCATGCACGGCGCTGGCCAGCGCTGACACTTTCTGAAAGAGAATGTCGTTCTTGGTGTCGTCGGCGCACACAAATGCCGCCTGGTCGAGCTGGATCATGGGTTCCACACGCAAGCGGCGGGGGAACCTAGCCGCCAAGCCGGCAAGCGCGGTAGCCCCATCCGGACAAATGACTAGCGGGACAAATAAAACCGGGCAGGCAAGATTTGCCACAGCCCACTCAACAATTTCATATGACTGCGTGCCGCTCCCGACGAAATCCTCCATGAGAACTAACCGGCTTAGCGATTTGCTCTTCATGTAGTCAGCGAGGAGTTTGGGTTCGCAGAATCTCTTGAGCGAGCGGAATGCGGGGCGCTGATCAATTCCGTTAACGCCGTTTGCATGGTAGAATTCGCTAATGACCATGCTGTCCGTCAGCGGACAATACCAAGTATGTTTCGTCAATTCATCCCCAAGCCCCGCCCCAAACACATCCTTTTCGAATTTCATCCCCTTTTCATCGATGATCCAACGGGAAATCGGGCCAACAAACGCGCTCCGATAAAGTTGAAGAAAATCCTCGAACGAAAAATAGGCAATGCGTAACGCAAACTGGAAAAGCATTCTCTGCTGCTCTGAAGTCAGGCCTTCATTGTGCAGCCACTTCAGCAATCGGTCGATGAACTGCGCGTTATGGGGCGGAAATAATGCAGGAACAAAGCGCGAATAAAATCGACTCGAAAGAAACTCCAGCTGCAAAAGAAGGTCCTTGAAGGACAGGTCCGTCGGCTCGCGCGCGCTCAATGGCCGGTGCCCCTCCAGCGTCCATTTCTCGACGAGCTCATCCAGACTGGGCACAGTAGCTTTCATGAGCCCAAGAGGTGCGTGACAATGGCTGCGGTTGCCTGCGCCATTGTTGGGGGGACGGCGTTCCCAATGAGCCTGAATTGGTCTTTTTCGGCGCCGGAAAACACAAAATCGTCGGGAAATCCCTGGATTCGCGCCGCCTCTCGCACCGTGAACGGCCTGTGCTCATTAGGATGGAGGAAGAGATGAGGGTCGCCAAATCGCGTGTCTACCGTGCATGCAATATCGTCCCATCTAAAACGACGGCATTTTCCATTGAACGTGTGAACGAGCTCTACAAACACCCCCACTTTGCGAAGATAGCCCTTGGCCATCAGAGATCGAACAAGTGCATCAGTCCTTGGACCGATGTGCTGCTTCAGTCGCATCACGCTTACCGGATCCGCGTCACCCGACTCGCGCCTTCGTTCCGAGCGTCGTAAACGCATCACGGTCTCCAGCACTGCGCATTCTGCGGCAGTCGTCGCGCCAAAAACTTCAGGAATATGCCAAGTGTGCACCGAACGAGCGCCACCTCGTACATTTGAGAGTTTTTGGCCCGGGCCTATGCGCTCTGAAATTCGATACAGGCGGCTACCGTGGGCTAGTGGCCTCGGGAGGTGATTCGGCTGGGTTTCAGCCCCAAACAAAACGTGATCGAGTCTCCCCGGTGCTATTTTAGGCCACCAGAACTGGGCATCACTGCCCGTGCGCCAGGCAAAGAAAAAGATACGTCGACGACTTTGCGCCATGCCCACATCCAGCGCATTGCAGATCATGGTGTGTGTGCGGTAGCCGGAAATACGCAACCGAGCATCTAGCGCAGTCCAATGTTTACCATGCTGTCCCGACAGCGCCGCCGCTACATTTTCGACGACGATAACCTCAGGGCGGAGCCGAGCCCCCAATTCACCGGTGAGCGGCACCATGTCATTACGGGCATCATTGGGATCGCGTCTTCCTGCTGTCGAGAAGCCCTGACACGGCGGGCCGGCCAAGAGTGTTGAGACCGATCGCGCGAAACTTCGCGAAGGCCATTCCTTGGTCAAATCAGCAACGGTAGCGTGCGGCGCCACGTTCCGGCGGTAGTGATCGACCGCGACAGGGTCGGAATCAAATGCGCCGACAGGCTGAAATCCTGCCGTCTTAAATCCCAAATCAAATCCCCCACAACCGGAAAAAAGGCTGAGCAAACTACGAGTACCTCTGACTTTTCGTGCGTACATTGGGCAGATCAAAAAATCATAGTGCGACGCGAGATGTTTCACAAGTCTATGCTAAATAAGCAATATCTAGAATGCACTACGGCGTAATTCATTTATCGTTCTAGCCGGAAATTGGTAGCGGCCGAGCGGCAATTGTCTCCCATCTCGACTGGGTTTCAGGGCAGGAAATCAAACGGTTAGGAGCAGACGGTGCACCTACGGCACTCAAATATCGGACAATGTCCATGGTGCACACCACTCATCCAAGACTGAGCAATCGGAAGGCTCTCACATTGGAGCAGTTCCATAGCCCCCAAAACTTCTCAAGAAACCAGTCAACCTCGGCTGCTCGCCGGGTCGGATTGTAGACTAGCCCACTGACCGTAACTTCTGAATCGATGCGGCGAAGTCAAACCGGATTGGGGCTGGTTCAACTACCAGTTTGACCACGGGGGAAGATTGGCTAACATAGTCGTGTTGCGTTGATACGCCCCACCCTCCCCGTGTTCGGGGACATTTGCCCGGCTAGGTGTCTTGGACCGCCTCGATGCCGGGGCCGATTAGCGGCTTCACCAGATCCAACCAGTATCAACCCAAGTTAGTTATGCCCAAAGCTGCAAATACACCCGCGTCGTTTCCTCCTTCACCCTCGGCACCCATGGCCGATGAACGTTTGCTCGTCACCAAGAATCAGGCCGCCGCGGCGCTCTCAATCTCAAAGCGCACCCTGGACCGACTCATCGCCGGCGGCGCCTTTCCCGCGCCGTTGAAAATCGGCCGGTCCTCGCGCGTTTCACGCGAGGACCTCGCGCACTATCTTGAGCAACTTCGCCGCCAGCGCGGCGACAAACTCGGCACGTCATGATCTCCTTTCTTTTCCAACATTCCCGCCGCGGGGAAAAATCGCGCCTCTGGTCAGCTCGCGTCCGACTCGATGAGTGGCCACGCGCCCGGACCTTCCCTTTGCATGTGACCGACAAGCGGGTCGCCGATCAACGGCTGCGCGAACTCGTCAGCGAACTCGAACGCGAAACCCACGGGGTCGGCATTCCCCGGCCCACCCGGGAAGCTTGGCGGACACCTTTGACCACCCACCACGAGGCGTTCCTCAAGGCCGGCGAGGCCGCCAAGCTGTCCGCCAACACCCTGGACAAATACCGCCACAGTCTGCCCAAGCTTTTCACGCGCTGCGGTTGGACGACGATCCGGGACGTGACCGCCGGCTCATTCACCAGCTGGCGGGATGCCAGTGGTCTGGCGCCCAAGTCGGTCAACGACCTTCTTGGCAGCATGCGCACGTTTCTGCTTTGGATGAAGCGCCAGCGCCTGATCCTCGCCGATCCGCTGGCCGACGTTCGCAAGGTGGCCAATCCGGGCGTGGGCAGTTTCCGGCGGGCACTTTCCCCGGACGACGTCCGGCGGCTCCTGGAGAAATCACCGTCGCACCGGGCCCGGGTCTACCTGACGATGATCTATACCGGTCTGCGCCGGAACGAACTCCATGGCCTCAAGTGGGGCGATTTTGATTTTGCGGCGAACCCGCCGCAACTGAGGGTGCCGTCCTCCCTTTCCAAGAACAGGAAAGAATCGATCCACTACCTCCGGCCGGAACTGGCACACACCATCCTCGCCATGCGGCCGGCTGACCCGAAACCCGCGGACTGGGTGTTTCGGGGCCTTATTCCGCGGGTGCACACCTTCAAGAAAGACCTGGCGGCAGCCGAAATTCCTTTTCAGGACGCCCGTGGGCGCCGGGTGGATATTCATGCGCTGCGCAAAACCTTCGGCACCTTGCTGGCTTCCAGCGGGGTGGCACCACGTGTTGCCATGGAACTGATGCGGCACAGCGACATGAAACTGACCATGGGCGTTTACACGGACGTTACCCAGCTTCCGATCATTCAGGAAACCGCGCGCCTGCCGTCATTCAAAATTGATGAAAAAGGCGCAGAGAGATCTCACCTCTCCACCCCAGCATGCACACAAGGAGGCACACAAACTGGGGTCGTTTTGGGACATTTGGAGTCTTCGCCTGTCTCCACGGGTCTTTCACCCCAACTCTCGCAATCCGTTGGGGATGCCGCATCTAGGCACGAAAAAGCGCCCGGGGTCGTTACCGGGCGCTTTCACGAAATGGAGCGGGAGAAGAGACTCGAACTCTCGACGTCCACCTTGGCAAGGTGGTGCTCTACCAACTGAGCTACTCCCGCGTGAGAGAGGCGGAGTATTCGGCCGGATAATTGTCCGTCAACCCCATATTTTTATTCCGCGCTTTCACCCGGCCCGGGGTCATTTCCAGCTTTTCCCGGGGGTGCGGCGGTGCTCATGTTGGCGTTTCCTCCATGACCGGCCGCGCCCCGACCACCGCCCTCCCCGTCCCTGCCTTCACCAGCAGCAGTTCCCCCGCGGAACGGCTGGCGGCGTGCAAGGCGTACCTGGCCGCCGAGGCGGAGCGCATCCAGCAGCGGCACCAGGCCGGTGCGTCGGGCTTGGAGATCTCCGAGGCCCTGGCGGGGCGCATGGACCGGCTGCTCCAGCCGCTCTTTGCCGCCGCCATCGATACCTGGCGCAAGGAAAACGGCGAACCGCCCGCACCGGTATGTCTCATTGCGCTTGGGGGCTATGGCCGGAGCGAATTGAGCCCGTTGAGCGACGTCGACGTGATGTTCCTCTTCCCGGCCAACGCCCGCGACCTGAAGGCGTTCCAGGAACACCTGTCCAACGCCATCCTCTACCCGCTCTGGGACCTCCGGCTGAAAATCGGCCACTCGACGCGCACCCTGAACGAGGTGTTCACCGAGGCCGGACGGGACATCAAGACGAAGACGGCGCTGCTCGAATCCCGCCTCATCGCCGGCACGGAACCGCTCTACGAGAATTTCGCCGAGACCTACCGGAAGCATTACCTCACGGACGACCCGAAGGCCTACATCGCCGCGCGCCTCGCGGACCAGGCGTCGCGCCGCGCGCAGCATGGCGACACGGTTTTCATGCAGGAGCCTGACATCAAGAACGGCGTCGGCGGCCTGCGGGATTACCAAAACGCGCTGTGGATGGCCCGCGTGCGGCTGGGCATCACGCACATGGATGAACTCGAGCAGCAGAAGTACCTGCAGCCCGAGGAACTCAACGCCTTCCAGCGCGCCTACGACTTCCTTCTCCGCGTCCGCAACGAGCTCCATTACATGAGCAAGCATCCCACGGATGTGCTCAACCTCGAGACCCAGCCCCGGCTGGCGGCCAACCTCGGCTACTCGCAGGAGGCTTTGCTGGAGCGCGTCGAGGCGTTCATGCAGGACTACTACGGCCACGCGCAGGCCATTTTCCGCATCTCGAAGATCATCGAGCAGCGCCTCGCCCTCACCATCGCGAGCGGCCCGGGCATCGTCGGCTCACTCAAGAACATGCTGCTCGCGCGCCGCGCCGACCGCACGAAGCGCCTCGACGGCTTCCTCATGCGCGGCCAGGAACTGGCGGCCGAGAGCCCGGACGTTTTCCAAAAGGACCCGATCCGGCTCATCCGCGTTTTCCGTCACTGCCAGCAGCTGGGGTGCACGCCGGACGTCGATCTCGCCGCGCTCATCCGCAGCTCGCTCAAATTAATCACGTTCCAGGTCCTGACGTCCAAGGACGCCACCCTGAGCTTCCGCGCCATCCTCGAGGACGTGGGCAAGGTGTACCCGGCCCTGTGGCTCATGCACGAGCTCGGCGTCCTGGGTCGGTTCGTCCCGGAATTCGCGCCGCTCACCTGCCTCGTGCAGCATGAGTACTACCATCGTTACACGGCGGACATCCACACGCTGAACACCATCAAGGAGCTCGATGGCATTTTCACGGGGGCCGACCCGATCGCGGAGAATTACCGGGCCGAGCTCCACAAGACCGGCAACCCCGGGCTGCTGTACCTGATCCTCCTCCTCCATGACATCGGCAAGGGCGAGGGCATCCAGGGCCACGCCGAGACCGGCGTCACGATGGCGGCGCCGGTCCTCGACCGGTTGAACGTCACGCCCGAGACCCGCGAGACGGTGAACTTTATCATCAAAAATCACTTGGTGATGGCACGGTTCTGGCAGAAGCACGACCTCGATGACCCCCAGACATCCGCATCTTTTGCCGAGCTCATTGGTGACCAGAATCTCCTGCGGTACCTCTACGTTCACACGTATTGCGACGCGCGCGGCACGGCGGCCGGTTTGTGGAACGGTTACAAGAATTCGCTCCACCGCCGGCTGTTCGACACGACGCTGGAACGCCTGACGCTGGGCGACAAGGTCGACACCCGCCTCCGCGAACGCATTGAAATGACCCGGCAAACCCTCATTGCCCAGACGATCCCCGGGATCAGCCCGGACGAGATCACCGCGCACTTCAATCTGCTGCCCGAGCGTTATTTCATCCAGACGGACGCGCCGGAAATCACGCTGCACATCCAGATGGTGAACCGGCTGCTCCACTCGATCTCGGCCGCCGACTCGCTCGGCTCGCTCAAGCCGATCATCGAGTGGAAGGACGACATCAACCGCAGTTACACCACGGTGCACGTGGTCACCTGGGACCGCGCGGGCCTCTTCTACAAACTCGCCGGCGCGTTTAGCGTCGCGGGCCTGAGCATCCTTTCCGCCCGTATTACGACGCGTTCCGACCACATCGCGATCGACACCTTCCACATCGTCGAGCCCGGCCGCGGGGTCGTGCAAAACCAACAGGCGATGGAAATGTTTGCGCGCACGGTCGAGGAGGCGCTGGTCAACAACAAGGACCTGCTGCCGGACATCGCCGCCCAGGCGAAGAAGTTTGCGGAAGCCTCGCGCTACAAGGTCACCGCTTCCGAGCTTCCCGCGTCCTTCCCGCCATCGGTCGAGGTTTACCACGAGCTGTCCCTCAACCGCATCATCGTCGAGGTGCAGGCGCACGACCAGATCGGCCTGCTCTACCGCCTCGTCAAAACGATTTCGGATCACGGCTTCGACACGACGTTCGCGCGCATCAACACCGAGCGCAGCGTGGCGATCGACACCTTCTACATCGAGCCCAACAAGCCCGAGGAGGCGCCGGACACCACGAAGCTGCATTCGCTCCGTGACACCCTGCGCGCCGTGATCACGCCCCCCGCCGCCGTCCCCGCCGCCGCCTCATAAGGTGGAACCCGGCCTCCGGACGGGTTGGTGCCGACGACAGCCGACCGGCCAGGACTCATTCGCAATCGGATCGGCGCATTGAACCGATGCTCCCCGCGGAAGCCCTGAAAACGCGTCCGGAGGCCGCGTTCCACCGGGGGGAGCGCGGCACCTTTTCGCTCCCCAAGCCGACCCATTCGTGTTCAGCTGGGAGCGAATGAGCTCACCCGACGCAAAAGACCTGGCCGTGCTTTACGGGATCGCGTCGTTGGCGTCGACCGCGCAGAGCGCTGCGGATGCACAGGGCAAAATCCTCGCGATCATTGTGCAGGCGTTTTCCGCCGACAGTGGTTCGCTGGCACTCCTCAGTCCCGAGACCGGCGGGTTGGAGATCTGCGTGCAGCAGGGCCTGCCGCCGGACGTCGGTGAATTCGCCCTCAAGCCCGGCCAGGGCATCACCGGCTGGGTGGCGCTGCACGGCAAACCGCTGCTCGTGGCGGACGTCGCCGCCGAGCCGCGCTACATCTCGGCCCGCGCCGGCGTGCGCTGCGAGATGGCGGCCCCGCTGGTCGTGGACGGGCGCACGATTGGCATCGTCAACCTCGACGCCGACCGCCTCGGCGCGTTCACCGCGACCGACCTCGAGAGCCTCGCGCGCTTTGCGGCGGAGGCGGGGGCCGTGCTCCACCGCCTGTGGCAATACGAGCGACTGCGCGCCAATTCCAAGCAGCTCACGACGCTGGTCGAACTCGGCCACGCGCTCGTCACGCAGCTCGCGCCCGAGGAATTGCTTTCCACCCTGACGCAGAGCGGCCGCGCGCTGTTCAGCGCCCGGTTGTGCCTGCTGCACGACTACGATGAGGAGCGTCGCGAGCTGCGTTTGCACGCGTGGTCGGCCGATGGCGACCTGTCCGCCGCCGGCCTGACGCTGCAGCAACAGACCGTGCCCGCCGACGCCTCGCTGCTCGCGGCGGCGATCCGCTCGGGCCGGGCGACGGAGTTCCAACACATCGATGGGCCCGGCTACAGCGAAGCCGCCGATCTGCCGCGCGATCGTTCGCTGTGCTCGGCGCTCGCGGCACCGCTCATCCTGGAAGGCAAACCGGTCGGCGTGCTGTCGGTCTTTCACCAGGAGCTGCATCGGTTCAGCGACGACGAGAAGCGCCTGTTCACGGCCCTTGGCAGTTTCGCCGCGGTGGCGCTGCAAAATGCCCGGCTCTACGCCCGCGTCTTCCAATCCGAGGAAGTCCTGCGGAAAAACGAAACCCTCACGACGCTCGGCCTGCTCGCCGCGGAGATTGCCCACGAGATCCGGAACCCCCTCCTCGTGATCAAGCTGCTCCACGGCACCCTCGGCATCGACTTTGCCGAGAGCGATCCCCGCCGGCGCGACCTGCAGGTGATCACGGAAAAGATCGAGCAGCTGGAGGGCATCGTGTCCCGCGTGCTGTCCTTCGGGCGCACGCCGGCCGCGCTGCATTCGCGCTGGTCGCTCGCGGAGATCCTCGACGACACCCTCGTCCTGCTGCGCGCGAAACTTGCGCAGGCTGCCGTGACGCTGCACTACTCCGCGCCCCCGCGGTCGCTGCTCGTCGAGGGCAACAAGGGCCAGTTGCAACAGGTCGTCCTGAACCTCGCCTTGAACTCGCTCCACGCGATGCCGCACGGCGGGGAGCTGACCGTCGCCTGCAGTGAATCCACGACCCCGCTCGGCCGCGTTGTCCAGCTGGACCTGACGGACACCGGGGCCGGCATACCCGAGGCGATCCGACCGCGCATTTTCGAGTCCTTCCTGTCCGGCCGCGCCGACGGCACCGGTCTCGGCCTCGCCATCGCGCGACGCATCATGAAGGACCACCATGGGGAACTCACGCTGGTCGCGAGCAGTTCCCGCGGCACCACGATGCGCCTGACGCTGCCCCTCGCGGGCTGATCTCGCCACGCGCCCACGCTTTTCCCAAAGTCCCATGCCCTTCTCCACCCTGACTGCCCTTCCGCCGAAGGATTTGTTCGGCGGCACCGTGCGGGTGCACTACGCGCACCTCGAGCGCATGACCATCGGCGAAGCCCGCCTCGCGGCCAATGTGGTCGTGCCCCTGCACGAGCACCCCCACGAGCAAATCACCTACGTCATCGACGGCCGTTTTGAATTCACCGTCGGCGACGAGACCAAGGTCCTCGAATCCGGCATGGCCGCGCTGATCCCCGGCGGCGTGAAACACGGCGGCAAGACGCTCACCGCCTGCCGCATCATCGACCTGTTCTCGCCGGTCCGGGAAGACTACCGGTGAATCACGATTCTTGATTTACGAATTACGATTTCAGATTCCGAAAAGGCCGGCGCAGCCAAATCGTCCATCGTAAGTCAGAAATCGTAAATTCGGCTCATTCCTCGAGCTCGACGTTCCAGTAAGCGACGTCGAGGAAGTCCTTCCACTTTTCGTGGTTGTGGTTGCCGAGGACGAGCGAGATGACCGGGCGCCATTTCGGGCGGACGGGTTTGCGGATAAGCCGCATGTGCGCCTCGTGCGGGAGGCGGTTCGCCTTGCGGGAATTGCACTTGATGCACGAGCACACGATGTTTTCCCAGGTCGTCTTGCCGCCGTAGTGGCGCGGGATGACGTGGTCGAGGTTGAGTTCCTCGCGCGGGAAAACCTGGCCGCAGTACTGGCACTTGTCGTCGTCGCGTTCGAAGACGTTGTTGCGGGTGAGCTTCAGCTCCTTGCAGGGCAGGCGATCGAAAAACGTGAGCAGGATCACCCGCGGCAGGCGGATATTGCGATTGATCGTGCGGACCGTCTCGAGTGCATCGACCGGCGGGTTGTAGGTCGAGAAGTCGATCCAATCCATCAACGAGTACGTGCGGAACGCATCCTCGGTCTGGTGGACGACCTGCGCGTGCTCGCGGGCCAGCAGGGCAAAGGCGCGGCGCGCGCCAATCACGTTCACCGCCTGCCAGAGGCGGTTAAGCACGAGCACCGGTTGGTCGAGCGCGGCTTCCATACGCAACGGGCCTTGGCAATACGCAGCGAGCTTCCCGCTGTCAAGTGGCGCGGCGGGGCCCGGCGATTCCGTGGGCGACCGAACCTACTTTCGTCCCGCCGCGGGAGCCGGGCGGGTCAGGGCATGGATCTCTTCGGCAAACGTCGGGTAGCCGCGCTGCAGGTCCGCGCGCACGCCCATTTCGAAATCGCTCCAGCGAAACTCCGGCGCGACGACGCACGTCGCCAAGGCCCAGCGTCCGCCCGCGACAAGGCGCGTGCCCTGCCAAATTCCCGCCGCCACCACATCCTGCGGACGCTCACCGGCCGCGAGGTTGAGGCCAAGCTTCACCCAACCGCCGTTGCCGTCCGGCTGGAGGCGCAATGACTCCAGCGGGTCGCCGGCGTGGAAACACCAGACCTCGTCGGTCGTGAGGCGATGCAGCGCCGAGAAACCCTCCGGCGTGATCAGGGAATAAATCATCGACCATGCCCGGCGGCCATCCGGGCCCACCGTGCTCCCCTCGCCCGAGCGCCGGAAATACCCGCCCTCCTGGTCGAGTGGCTCCAGTTTCAGCAAACGGACCACGTCCCACGCGGAGAGCCGGTCTGGGGAGAAGGAATTCATCGTCAGGGTGTAGGAGCCTGTTTACAGGCAACCGGAATGTGCTGGGTCGGCGTGCGTCGGGGTCGCCTGTAAACAGGCTCCTACAAAAATAATCATGCAGAGCCGGGCGGCACGACGCTTAGTTTCAAGGACTGGTTCTTGATGCGGATGCCGGCGAGCTTGGCGACAATCAGCTCCGCGTGCTCCGTGGCAACGTCGACCAGCGTGTGGTCCTCGTGGATGTCGATTGCGCCGACCACGTTGGCGGGCAGCCGGGTGACGCCCGCAATCTTGCCGACGAGATCCGCCGGCGTGACGAGTTGCGCGCGACCCACGTTGAAGGCCACCGTCGAAAAGCCGGGCTCGCGTCCCGTCCGCGGCTTGCGGTCGAAGGTGCGCTTTTGCGCGGCGAACTTGTCGTTGGACTTTTCCATGATAGGGCGCGGACTCCGCTCCGCGCCGGCAGGCGGCGAAGGGACTCGCCGCCCTACCTCGGCCTCATTCTCCTGAATCCGCTCCGAACGTGTTTTCGCCGGAGGCGCCGCCTTCGCGGCACCCTCCTCGCCCGCCCCCTGCAGCAGATGGATCAGCGCGGACGCGATGTCCGTGCTCGTGTAACCCTGCTGCAGCAACCGCTCGACCATCTGGTCGTGCGAGCGGAATTTCTTCTCCTCGAGCGTGGCGCGGATGCGTTCGAAGAACACGTTGCCGCGCGCCTCCTCCACCTCGTCCATCGACGGCACGCGCTCGCGCCGGATCTTGAGGCGGCCATAGTGAATCATGTTCTGGAGCTTGTACAGCTCGCGGCCGGCCACGAACGTGAAGGCCATGCCCTGTTTGCCCGCGCGACCGGTGCGCCCGATGCGGTGGGTGTAATCCTCGGCGTCGTTGGGCAGATCGAAATTGAAAACCACCTCCAGGTCGTCGACGTCCAGCCCGCGCGCCGCGACATCGGTCGCGACCAAGAACTCGAAACCGCGGCGCCGGAATTTATCCATCACGCGCGTGCGCTGGGCCTGGGTGATGTCGCCATGCAACCGATCCACGGAGTAACCCCGCGCGTGCAGATGCTCGTCGAGTTCATCGACCATGATCTTGGTGCTGCAGAATATAATCCCGAAGCGGAAGTCATGCAGGTCGATCAGGCGCGTGAGCAGCTCGATCTTGGATCGGCGGTCCACCTCGAAATAGATCTGTTCCACCTGCGGCGCGTTCTGCGCATGCGCCTCGATCCGCACCCACGCGGGGTCCCGCGTGTAGCGCTTGATCAGGTCCTGGATCGCGCGCGGCATTGTCGCCGAGAAGAACAGGCACTGCCGCTGCTCCGGCACGGACTTCAGGATGTGCTCGATGTCGTCGCGGAATCCCATGTCGAGCATGCGGTCCGCCTCGTCGAGCACGACGACCTTGAGCGCATCGAGCTTCAGCGTACCGCGCGCCATGTGGTCCATGACGCGGCCCGGCGTGCCGATCACCACCTGCGCACCCGCGTGCAGCGCGCGGAACTGGCGCTCGTAGCTCTGGCCGCCGTAGATCGGCACCTCCATCAGGCCCTTCTTGAAAAATGCCAGCTTGCCGAATTCCTCCGCCACCTGCACCGCGAGTTCGCGCGTCGGGCAGAGCACGAGGACCTGCACCTGGCGGAGTTTGACGTCCACCTTCTCAATCGCCGGCAGCGCAAACGCGGCGGTCTTGCCAGAGCCGGTCGCGGACTGGCCCACGACGTCCTTGCCCGCCAGCCCGTGGGGAATCACCGCGGTTTGAATTGGCGAGGCTTCCTCAAAGCCCATCTTGTCCACGGCTTTCAACAGCTCGGGCGACAGGCCGAGATCCTTAAACGGGCGTTTTTCCATGCAGGTAGCGTGCGCGATGGTGGGCAAAAGGAGAGCTCAAAGTGCCGGTGGCCGGCAAATCACAAAGACCAAACGCCAAAGGCCAAAAAATTTCCAGCGATCAAAAGGCAGTTTTGGCAAAGCGCCGTCCCCCACGTGACCGACGTTTATCGCTCCTTTTGATGATCGTGGCCTTCATTTTCGTAAGGTTGTTTGAACATTGGTATTTGGTTTTTGGGGGCTCCTTTTAATGCTCGCTAAGTTTTCCGCGCCACCGGGTAATAGTCAGCTATGTCATTTTCCAAGCTCGGGCTGCCGCCCGCCCTGATCAACGGTGTGAAAGCCATGGGCTACACCGACCCGACGCCCATCCAGCTGCGCGCGATTCCCGTCGTACTCGGCGGGGGCGACCTGATCGGCTCCGCGCAGACCGGCACCGGCAAGACCGCCGCGTTTGCCCTCCCCGTCCTCGCCCGCCTCGCCAAGCATGAATCGCGCGGCCCGCGCGTGCTGGTCCTCGAGCCGACCCGCGAACTCGCGGCGCAGGTCGAGACCGCCTTCCGCGATTTCGGTCGCTTCACGGACCTGCGCGCCACCGTGGTCCACGGCGGCGTCGGCTATGGCCGGCAGCGGAGCGAATTGCAGGCCGGCACGGACGTCGTCATCGCGACGCCCGGCCGCTTGATGGACTTCATCAACGAGCGCACGCTCCGACTCGATGGCGTGAAGATCCTGATCCTCGACGAAGTCGATCGCATGCTCGACATGGGCTTCGTGAAGGACGTGAAGAAGATCATTGGCATGTGCCCGCGCGAACGGCAGACGCTGTTTTTCTCGGCCACGGTGCCGCCCGAGATCGAGGAAGTCGCGCGTTATGCGCTGCGCAATCCCACCCGCGTCGAGATCGGCGTGGCGCGCACGGTCAATGAATCGGTGACCCACGCTTTTTATCCGGTTTCCCAACTCAAGAAATTCGACCTGTTGGTCGCGCTGCTCGAGAAGACCGATTTCCAAAGCTGCATCGTGTTTTCGCGCACCAAACACGGCGCCGACAAAATCGCCCGCAAGCTGAAGGCGGCGAACCATTCGGTCGCCGTGCTCCACGCGAACCGCTCGCAAAACCAGCGCGTCGAGGCGCTCGAGGGTTTCAAGTCGGGCAAGTATGAGGTGATGGTCGCCACCGACATCGCCGCCCGCGGCATCGACGTTGCCGGTGTATCGCACGTGATCAACTACGACATTCCCGCCAACCCCGAGGATTACGTGCACCGCATCGGCCGCACCGGTCGCGCGATGGCGGTGGGTGACGCCTTCACGCTGACGACGCCCGAGCAGGCCGGCGAGATCCGGGCCATCGAGCGATTCATCGGCCAGAAGGTCCCGCAGCTCAAGCTCGAGGGATTCGACTATCATTCCGCACCCACGATCGGCCCCGCGGCCGGCCCGCGTTACGTTGATCCCCGTGCGATCAAGCACGGCCATCGGCATGGCGGCCATGGCCAGCGCGGCGGTGGCGGACACGGTCAGCGTCACGACGGCGGCCAGCCCCGCGCCCAACCCGCGTCGGGCCACGCCCCTTCGGGCGGCGCCCCCGCGCCCCGGCCGCCGCGGGGCGGTCACGCGCCCGGCGGCCACCCCGCGCCCCGGAAGTTCGGCGGCCTGTCCCGCGGAACCTGGCGCCGGCATTGAGCCGGCGGGGCTTTCGCCCCTTTCACACCGTTCCCGCCAAGAAATCGCTTGGCTCAGGTGAAGCCCCGCGGGCATATTCCCACGGTGACTCTCAGCCACGCCCGCAAGACGTTTCGCCAGATCTGGTGGGCGCCCCTGCTCTGCTACGGGCTGGCTTGGTTGTTGTCACAAACGGAGACCTTCGAGCAGTTCGAGTGGCGCACGCTGGACTTGCGCACGAAGAACCGCGTGACCCTGCAGGCGCCGCCGGACCCGCGCATCCAGCTGGTGCTGTATGACGACGACACCTACGAGAACCTCATGCCCTGGCCGCCCACGCGCCAGTTGCATGCCAACCTGATCGAGTTGCTGTCCGCCGACGGCGCGCGGCTCGCGTGCATGGACGTGTTCATGACCGCACCAAGGGATGACGGCGGCGACCCGCTGATGGCGGAAGGGGTGAAAGCTGCGAAGGCGCGCGGTCTCGCCGTGGTGACCGGCGCGGTTTCGAGCGAGTTTGAGATTTTGGGTGAGGAACAACACGTCCAAGGGCCGACGCGGCCCTTGACCGACGTGAGCGGCAATATCGCCGCGCTCGTCGGCGACCACTACGCGGCCCTGCCGTTTCCCGAACTGCGGGCCGTGAGCGCCTACGGATTTGTGGACGTGCCGAAGGAGAGCGCGGACGGCGTCGTGCGCCAACCTCCGCTCCTCGTGCGGATCGGCCAGGCGGTCTACCCGTCGCTGTCACTGCAAACGCTGATGGTCTACTACGGCGTGCCCGCCGAGAAGGTGAAGGTGCGGCTCGGTGACGCCATCTATCTCCCGACGGCGGAGAAGACGATTCGCATCCCGGTCGACGAGCGCGGCCGCTACCTGTTGAACTATCGTTATGAGTCGCTTGGCGTGGCCAACGGCATCCCGAACATCGGCTACCGCGCCCTGCTGCTGGGCCTGAGTTCGAAGCACGTGGAAAAAATTCCCGACGTGCTCGCGCCGCCGGAGATGAAGGACAAGATTGTGATCATCGGGTTGTACGTGACAGGCAACTCCGACGCCGGCCCCACGCAGCTGTCGCCGATGTCGCCCCTGCCTTTGGTGCACGCGAACATCATCAACAACGTCCTCACTGAGGATTTTGCGCACCGGGTGCCTGACCGGCTGGTTTGGTTGTTCGCGTTGGTCACGGGTTATCTCGGCATCCTCTTCGTCGCGGATCGGTCCCTGATTGTCCTGCTGGGCGGCGCGCTGCTGGGCTTCGTCGCCTACACCTCTCTCGCCCTTTGGGCGTGGGTGTGGGGCAGTTGGTGGGTGCCACTGGTCGCGCCGCTCACCGGGTTCGGCGCCCTGCAGTTCGTGGTCATCGGCCGGCGCATCCGCGAGGAGCAGCGCGCGAAGCAGGAGGTGAAAGGCATGTTCGGCGCCTATGTTTCGCCGCAACTCGTCGACCGCATGGTCAAGAGCGGGCAGATGCCGCAGCTGGGCGGACACCAGGAGGAAATCACCGCGTACTTCAGCGACATTCAGGGTTATTCGACGTTTTCCGAAAAAGTCACGCCCGCGCGGCTGGTTGAATTGCTCAATGAGTACCTCACGGTGTGCACGGACATCGTGCAGGAGGAAGGAGGGACGTTGGACAAGTACATCGGCGACGCTGTCGTCGCGATGTTCGGCGCGCCGATCGCGATTCCGGACCACGCGTACCGCGCGTGTGTGACGGCGCTGCGCGTGCAACTCGCGCTTGAAGACCTGCGCGCGCGCTGGGCGGCCCAAGGGGAAAAATGGCCCCTGACCGTCCGGCAGATGCGCTCCCGCATCGGCCTGAACACCGGCACCGCGGTCGTCGGCAACATGGGCAGCCGCACGCGGTTCAACTACACCATGACCAGCGACGATGTAAATCTGGCGGCCCGCATGGAATCCGGGGCCAAGAGCTGGGGGGCGTACACCATGTGCACGGAGGCCACCAAGGCCGCCTGCCTGAAATTTGGCGGCGACCGGGTGGTATTTCGGCCTTTGGGACGCATCGTTGTAAAAGGTCGTTCGCAGGCCGTCCCGATCCACGAAGTCGTGGGTCTCAAGGAAAACGTCACTGACGCAACTCACGAATGCTTAGCCATTTTCACCGATGGTCTCGCCCGCTACCACGAGCGGGACTGGGTGGGAGCCAGCGCCCTCTTTAAGCGCAGCGCCGAGCTTGAACCGAACCAACCGGGCAAGACCCCGGGGGTGTCCTCCAACCCCTCGCAGGTGTTCATCAAGATTGCCGCCCACTACGCGGCGGAGCCGCCGCCGCCCGATTGGGATGGGGTCTATGTGATGAAGGAGAAGTAACCGGGCTGGCTACGGGACCGAACCCCCGGGGGCGGATTTCAAAAAGATTAACGGAATTCTTTGCAGTCAGGATAAATACCTTCTTGCAGATGCGATGCAATCTGCTGAACTGCGCGGGTCCCATAAACAGCACACCGTTCCCTTTATTATGAACATCCGTAAACTGCTTCTGATCTCTGCCGCGATCCTCGGCTTCGTTGGCCAGGCCGCTGCGCAAACCCCCGACCAGGTGACCGTAGCCCGCGTCACGGGCAAGGTGACCGCCCAGTTGCCGGATGGCAGCACGGTCGACGTGAAGGCTGGCTCCCTGCTCCCGCAGGGTACCACCATCAAGACCGGCGACAAGTCCGAGGTCTACCTCGTCAACCATGGCGACACGACGAGCACGATCGTTGCGAATTCCGAGGTCAGCATCGCCGAAGTCAGCACCACCGGTTCCGGCGGCAGCGTCACGAAGCAGACCACGACCCTCGACCTCAAGAGCGGCAATATCGTCGCGAAGCTCAATCCTGCCAAGAAGGCCGTTAACAATTACTCCGTTCGCACCCCGAAGGGCGTGGCCGCCGCCCGCGGCACCGTGTTCACCGTCTCCTATAACGGTGCTAACTACACCATCGCTGTCGTAAATGGTACGGTCAATGTAACTCCGGTTGGAACTTCGGTGAATGATGGCCTCACACATACCATGGAGGCTGGCCAGGTGGCTCTATCCGAATCTGGGTTTGAGCTCGGAAGGTCGTATTCCGTCGCGGAGTTGAATAGCCAGGGTCGGAATGATTTGGCCACTCAGCTTAGTGGAATTCTAGCGGTGGCAGTCGCTACCGTCGCAGTGGCGGCTGAGAATAATATCGGTGGCACCACGGCCGCTGAAGTGCGTGCAGTTGCAGATGCCGTCATTAAGGCAGACCCCGCAGCCGCTCCGGCGGTGGCAGCTCTCGTCGCGGTTTCCGCGCCGACCCAATCGCAGACGATCGTGGATAGCGTCCAGCAGAACGCCCCGTCGCAGTCTGGCGCGGTCCAGCAAGTCATCCAGCAGGTCACTCCTTCCACAACCCCGGGCACGTCAATTACGGTTCCGGACGCCCCGCCGATCACGACCCCGCAGCCGATCGATCCCTCGACGGTCAGCCGCTCGGGCGAGTAATCGGATCTTCTTTCCAAAGCCGGCCTCGTCTCGAGGCCGGCTTTTTTGTGCCCCCAACCCCACTATTGTAACTCACTTGCTGGAATGAGCACGCCGTTAGGACTCGAGTTTTCCCTCCGCCCCGGATGCCTGATGGTCAGCGTCCAGGGCCGTCAGATCGTTGAGAACAAAGCCGCGATCATCCAGCAGATCGCGGACACGATGCGCGAGTATCACGTCCGCGCCGCGCTGCTGACCACGCACGCCGTGCCGGGCCCGCTTTCATTCATGGACCGGTTCCAACTGGGCACCCTCGCCGGCCGCTACCTCTCCGGCATGTCGATCGGCGTGCTGGCGCGCCCGGATCAAGCCGATCCCCAGAAAATCGGCCAGCTGGTCGCGAAGAACCGCGGCGTGGCCGTTGAGGTGTTCACCGATCCCGCAGCGGCGGAAGCCTGGGTCAAGCAGCACGCTCCCAAGGCCTGACCGTCCGCGTCGCGCGGCGGATTTGGCCTGCATCAAGCGGGCAAGGTGCTTTGCTCGGGGCGTGCACCTCACCCACCTCGTTTGCACCGCGTGTGGCCGGAACCACGACGCAACCGTGCCGCAAAACGTCAGCACCTGCTGCAGCAAGCCGCTCTACCCGCAATACGACCTCGCCGCCGCGGGCCGCACCCTGACGAAACCCGCGCTCGCGACACGCGTGAAATCCCTGTGGCGCTACCGCGAAGTGCTGCCAGTGCGGTCCGATGCTGACATCGTCACCTTGGGCGAGGGTTTCACACCCCTCCTCACCGCCCAAAGACTCGCGGCCCAAACCAGAGTCGACCAGCTGCTGATCAAGGACGAGTCGCTAAACCCCACCCAAAGCTTCAAGGCCCGCGGCATGTGCGCCGCCGTGTCGATGGCGAAACAGTTTGGCCTGAAGAAACTCGCCGCCCCGTCCGCCGGCAACGCCGCCGGCGCGCTCGCCGCCTACGCAGCGCGCGCGGGCCTCGAGGCACACCTCTTCATGCCGGTGGACACACCGAAGGCCAACGTCATCGAGTGCCGGGAAATGGGCGCGCAGGTCACGCTGATCAACGGCCTCATCACCGACTGCGGCGCCGAGGTGGCGAAGCGCAAGGTCGCCGAGGGTTGGTTCGACGTGTCGACTCTCAAGGAACCCTATCGCGTCGAGGGCAAAAAAACGCTCGGCTACGAATTGGCGGAGCAACTCAATTGGACACTGCCGGACGTGGTCATCTATCCCACCGGCGGCGGCACGGGCCTTGTCGGCATGTGGAAGGCGTTCGATGAGATGCAACAGCTCGGCTGGATTGGCGCGAAGCGCCCCCGCATGTTCAGCGTGCAGGCCACCGGCTGCCAGCCGATCGTCCGCGCGTTTTTAGCCGGTGAAAAATCCGCTGCCGAGCATCTCGGCGCCCACACCAAGGCGTCCGGCCTCCGCGTCCCCAAGGCGATCGGTGATTTCATCATGCTGGACATCCTCCGGAAATCCGGCGGTGGCGCCGTGGCGGTATCCGACGAGGAAATGATGACCAGCGTCCGCGCCATCGGCGCCGCGGAAGGCTTGTTCGTCGCCCCGGAAGGCGGCGCGACCCACGCCGCGCTCAAACATTTGCTCAAGACCGGGGCCGTGAAACCCACGGAGTCGGTCGTGCTTTTCAACACCGGCGCGGGGGTGAAATACCTGGAGTGCTTCGGCGGGTGATATGGAGGCAGGGTGCCCCCACCCTGCGGCTCGACAGCGGGGTGAGGGCACCCCGCCTCCAAGCAGAGATGTGGTGTTACCTTACCTGCAGCGTGTCCGCCTCGTAAGCCAAGCCCAGCGACGGAATCGTGACCGCCTTGCGGCCGCCCTGCTTCTTCACCATGCCCGCCACCCAGGCGTCGTGGCCGGCGGCTTTGGCCGCGGCCAGCGTCTGCTCGACGGCGGACGGCGAAACATACGCGGCAAAGCCCACGCCCATGTTGAACGTCGCATAGGCCTCCCGCAGGTCGATCGGGCCGGCCTGCATCAGAAACTTGAAAAGCGCCGGGATCGCGCGGGGCTCGGTAATCTCGTAAACGAAGGGTTCTTCCAAGCGCATCAGCTTGCGCCAGCCGTGGCCCGTGACGTGCGCCACGTAGTTCAGCTTCACGCCGGCCTGCTGGCACTTCACCACGAAATCCACGTAGATCGCGGAGGCCGCGAGCAACGCCTCGCCGTAAGTGCGCGCATCGCCGTGGCCGATCGGCGTTTGGTAACTCTGCGGCAGGCGATCCGCAATCAGCCGGCACAGGCTGAGCCCGTTCGTTTGCACGCCGGTGGACGCGAGGAAAACGATCGCATCGCCGTCCTTCACCTCACCAGTGATCCGCTGCGACTTCGGCTCGATCTTCCCGATCGCCGACCCGGCCAGCACGATGGTGTCGGGGTTGACGATGCCCTTGAGCGTCGGCGTCTCGCCCCCGCCCCACACCGCACCCGCGCGATGACACCCTTCCGCCCATCCGTCGACGAGCGCCTGCATGCGCGGCGCGTCGGCAAACCAGCCCGAATCGCCCACCGCCGCGTGCATCGCGACGGAAATGGGCCGCGCACCGCAGGTGATCAGGTCGTTGACGATCGTCGCGACGGTATCGATGGCGATTTCGCGATAGAAATTCTTGCCCGTCGCCTTGTAGATGGCATCCGCGACGAGGTTCTTGGTGCCCAGGCCTTCCTCCACGTGGGCCAGGAAGTGATCCTGCCCTTCGATCAGGTAAGCGCTCTCACCCCGCGTGGTCGCGGGTTCGGCATAACCATGCGCCTTGAGTTCGCCGGACGTCCCCTTCGCCGCCTGCTGGCAGGCGCGTTTAAACGCATCGAGCTGATCATAGCGGACACCGGAACTTTCGTAGGAAAGACTCATGAGCTTAAACCACGGAACACACGGAACACACGGAAGGGAAATTCATTTTTCTGTGTGTTCCGTGTGTTCCGTGGTGATCAATCAGTAGCTCCGGCCTTCAGCCTTCTCGAAATAGTTCACGTACGCCTGGTTCACCACGCGGTAGCCGCCGGGGGTCGGGTACTTGCCGGTGAAGTACCAGTCGCCCGTGTGGTTTGGCAGGGCGCGGTGCAGGTTCTCGATCGATTGGAAGATGATCTCGATTTCACCCTTCCAACCGTTCGGCTTGGGCGAAACCAGCTCAGTGATTTTCTTCGAGATCTCGTCCGCGGTAAACGGCTCGTAGATTTTGCGGACGTGATTGACGGGCTCCGCCGACGGGTTGCGGAGCTCCTCGCGGCAGAGGTTATAGACGTCGGCAATCACGTTTGTTTGCCCGCGCTCCTTGAGCAGGGTGATCGCCGCCTCGAAGGCGATGAACTTGCCGATCTCGGACATGTCGATGCCGTAGCAATCCGGGTACCGAATCTGCGGCGCCGTCGAGGCGATCACGATCTTCACCGGGTTGAGCCGCTTCAAGATGCGCAGAATCGAGCGGCGCAAGGTCGTGCCGCGTACGATCGAGTCATCGACGCACACCAGGCTGTCGCCGTCCTCGACAACGCCATACGTCACGTCGTACACGTGCGAGGCCAGGTTGTTGCGGGACTTTTCCTGGCTGATGAAGGTGCGGAGCTTCACGTCCTTCGTGACGATCTTTTCCCCGCGCGGCCAGTTGTTGAGAATCAGGTCGTCGACGAGCGCCTCGGTGATTTTTCCGGCGTTGGCGGCATCGAGCAGGGTCTGCTTGACCTCCGCGCGTCGGCGGAAGCGCATCTCGCTCATCAGCCCGAAGAACGCGACCTCGGCGGTGTTCGGGATGAAGCTGAAGACGGTCTTGGCGAGATTGCCGTTGATCGACTTCCAAATCTGGTCCGCGAGCCCCGCACCAAGCGCCTTGCGCTCGCGATAGATGTCCGCGTCGTTGCCTCGCGAAAAATAAATGCGCTCAAAGGTACACTGGGTCTTCGGCAGCGCCGGCTTGATGCGCTCAGTCGACACCTTGCCGGCCTTCTTCATGATGATGGCGCAGCCGGGCTCGACCTCGTTGACCTCGGAGGCTTCCAAATCGAACACCGTGCAAAGCGGCGCGCGCTCGGAGGCGAACGCCACGACCTCGTCATTCTCAAACCAGTGGCACGGCCGGATGCCCGACGGGTCGCGCGTCACAAACGCGTCGCCATTGCCGAGCACGCCGACGAGCGAGTAACCGCCATCCCAGTTGGTCGACGCCGCGCGCAGCACGCGGGCCGGGTCGATCTCCTCGTTGATCCGCCGGGTGATTTCCGAGCCCGGCAGGCTCTCGGCGCGCAGCGCCCGGTAGAGGCGCTCGTGCTCGTCATCGAGGCAGAAGCCGATCCGCTCGAGGATCGCCTGGGTGTCCGTGGCAAAAATCGGGTGCTGGCCGATCGCGATCAGGCTGTCGTTCAACTCACCCGTGTTGGTGAGGTTGAAGTTGCCCGCCAGCATCAGGTTGCGGGTCGGCCAGGAGCTGCGGCGGAAAAACGGGTGGCACGCACTGAGGTTGTAGCCGCCCGAGGTGCCGTAGCGGAGGTGGCCGAGGTAGAGCTCGCCGCAGAAATCGAATTTCTTCTTCGCGGATTCCGGAAACTCCGGGTGGATCGCCCCCTCGCTCACAAGCGTGGCATAACGCGCCAGCTGGGCCTGCACGATCTTGTCGAGCGGGTTGGTCTCCACGTTGCGCTCGCGGAACATGTACGGCTGGCCCGCGGGCACATCGAACTTCACGCACGCCACGCCCGCGCCGTCCTGGCCGCGGTTGTGCTGCTTCTCCATCAGGAGGAAGAGTTGGTAAAACCCCCACAAAGGGGTCCCGTACTTCTCCTGGTAGTAGGCCAGTGGCTTCTTCAGCCGGACCAGGGCAATGCCGCACTCGTGGGAAATGAATTCGCTCATGGCAATTCGCGCGGGGCGGGTCCCGATCCAGGGGCGAGTCCGGCGTCGGCCCGGCATCCAGCTGGCTTGCGACTTCCGCCCACACTACCCCCGGCCGCTGAGATTGGCGTGGGCGATGGGTGATTCCGGCGGGTCACGACATTAAAAACGTGTATTGGGCCCAGCTCTTCGGTTTCGTCAACGGCTTTCTCCAGCATAGCGCGGAGCGCCCCGAGGATTTGCCAGGGAAAGCACAAAAATTCACGAAACTTTGGGTCGCGGATAGCCCCCATCGCGAGCGGACCATTCTTGTGGGAGCGAGCTTGCTCGCGACCTCGCCCGCCCAGTCGCGAGCGAGCTCGCTCCCAAAAAGTTGGCCTGCGGGCATTCGCACGGTACCCATTTCCCGTCACGTCCTGTTCCGCCACTTGACGGCGGAGGGTTGTTCGCGACTATCACCTTTTCCAGACCATGCTGATTCTCCGCGGCTCTCCTGCCCTCTCGCCCTTCCGGCTGCAAAAACTCCAGCAAGACCTTGTCGCGGCCGGCCTGCCGGTCTCCGGGCTGGCGGCGGAATTTGTCCATGTGGTGGACGTCGCGCGCGAACTGACGGGCCAGGAACGCGGCATCCTCGACCAGCTCCTCACCTACGGGCCGCGCCGCGAGTCCGCGGGCATTCAGGGCATCGCCCAAGTCGTCGTGCCGCGCCCGGGAACGATTTCGCCGTGGTCGTCGAAAGCAACGGACATCGCCCACATCTGCGGCCTCACCGCCATCAAGCGCATCGAGCGCGTCGTCGCCTACACGATCGACGTCGGCGTGACCACGCCCCCGTTCCCCCTTTCGCCGCTCGACGCGGACAAACTTCATGTGCTGCAGGCGCGGCTGCACGACCGCATGACCCAGGCCGTCTTCGGCGACCTCGGCACCTGCGAGCTCCTGTTCCAGCACGAGCCTGCGCGCGAGCTGAAGTCCATCCCGCTGCGGAAGGAAGGCCGCGCGGCGCTCGAGTTCGCCAACCGCGACCTCGGCCTGGCGCTCGCCGAGGATGAGATCGATTACCTGCTCGCGGCGTTCACCAAGCTCCAGCGCGACCCGACGGACGTCGAACTGATGATGTTCGCGCAGGCGAACTCCGAGCACTGCCGCCACAAGATCTTCAACGCCACCTGGGAAATCGACGGCCTCGCCAAGGACCGCTCGCTGTTCCAGATGATCAAGAACACCTACGAGCTGCACAAGGACGGCATCCTGTCCGCCTACCGCGACAACGCCGCGGTGCTCGTGGGCACGAAGGGCGGGCGCTTCTACGCCGACCCGCGCACAAACGAGTACGCCGCCCACCCGGAAGACATCCACCTGCTCTGCAAGGTCGAGACGCACAACCACCCGACGGCCATCTCCCCTTACCCCGGCGCGGCGACGGGCTCGGGCGGTGAGATTCGCGACGAAGGCGCCACGGGGCGCGGGGCGAAGCCCAAAGTCGGCCTCGTCGGCTTCACCGTTTCCAATCTTCGTCTGCCTGGCGCCGTCCAGCCTTGGGAAAAGGACCACGGCAAACCCAACCGCATCGTCTCCGCCCTCGACATCATGATCGAGGGCCCGCTCGGCGGCGCCGCGTTCAACAACGAATTCGGCCGCCCCGCCATCAACGGCTACTTCCGCACTTTCGAGCAAGCCGTCCCGGCCAGAGGCGAGAGTCCGGAGGCGAAAGCACGGAGTGAGAAAGCTTCAGGCGCTCAACCCTCAACTCTCAACCCTCAGCTCCCCGCAACGGAGTTGCGGGGCTACCACAAGCCCATCATGCTCGCCGGCGGCCTGGGCAACATCAAGGGCGAGCACGTCCAGAAGGGAACGATCAACCCGGGCGACCGCCTGATTGTGCTTGGCGGGCCGGCGATGCTTATCGGCCTCGGCGGCGGCGCGGCCAGCTCGATGACGAGCGGCGTGGGCAGCGAGGACCTCGATTTTGCCAGCGTGCAACGCGACAACGCCGAAATGGAACGTCGCTGCCAGGAGGTCATCGACCGCTGCTGGGCGCTCGGACCCGACAACCCGATTTCCTTCATTCACGACGTCGGTGCCGGCGGCGTTTCCAACGCCCTGCCCGAGCTCGTCAACGACGGCGGCCGCGGCGGCAGGTTCGACCTGCGTGCCCTGCCCAACGACGAGCCGAGCATGTCGCCGCTCGAAATCTGGTGCAACGAGTCCCAGGAGCGCTACGTGCTCGCCGTGCCGGCCGACCGCCTCGAGACCTTCAAGCAGTTGTGCCAGCGCGAGCGCGCGCCGTTTGCCGTGGTCGGTGAGGCGACCGAGGAGCGCAAGCTGGTTGTCGAGGACCCGACGTTTGCGAACACCCCGATCGACATGCCCCTCGAGGTGCTGCTGGGCAAACCGCCGCGCATGCACCGGAAGGAAAAGTCGCTGTCCCGGCCGCTGCTGCCGCTGAACCTGCGCGGGGTCACGCTCGCCGAGGCGACCAAGCGCGTGCTCATGCACCCGACGGTCGCCGACAAGACCTTTCTCATCGCGATTGGCGACCGCTCGCTCGGCGGGTTGATCGCGCGCGACCAGATGGTCGGACCTTGGCAGGTGCCGGTGGCTGATTGCGCGGTGACCGCGGCGGCCTACGATGTTTACACCGGCGAAGCCATGGCGATGGGCGAACGCACGCCGGTGGCGGTCAACAATGCCGCGGCTTCCGCGCACCTCGCCGTGGGCGAAGCCCTCACGAATCTCGCCGCGGCGCAGATCGGCGACCTCGGCAAGGTGAACCTTTCGGCCAATTGGATGGCCGCGCCGGCGGTGCCCGGTGATGCCGCCGACCTGTACGCCGCCGTGCAGGCTGTCGGCATGGAGCTCTGCCCGGCCCTCGGGATCACGATCCCCGTCGGCAAGGACTCGATGAGCATGTCGACCGTCTGGCACGACGGCCCAAAGCAAAATCGCGTGACCGCGCCGGTGTCGCTGATCGTCTCGGCGTTTTCGCCCGTCGCCGACATTCGCCAAACCCTGACGCCCCAGCTCCAGCAGGTCGCCGACACCACGCTGTTGTTGATCGACCTCGGCCGGTCCCAAAACCGCCTCGGCGGCTCGATCCTAGCACAGGTGGTTTCGCAGATGGGCGAAGCGACGCCGGACGTCGACAACGCCACCGACCTCAAGAATTTCTGGAACGCGATCCAGCGGCTCGGCCGCTCCGGGAAACTGCTCGCCTACCACGACCGGTCCGACGGCGGCTTGCTCGCGACCGTGACCGAGATGGCGTTCGCCGGCCACACCGGTGTCGACTTGGAGATTCCCCACCTGCACGACCCGTTTGCCGCCCTGTTCAACGAGGAACTCGGCGCGGTCATCCAGGTGCGCGATGAGGACCTCGACGACGTGATGCTCGCCCTGCGCGAGCACGGGTTGAAGGCGTGCGTGTCCCGCGTCGGCACGCTCAACAGCCATTTCGCGCTGCGCGTGAAGCAGTCCGGCAAGGAGTTACTCAACGAAAGCCTCGTCACGCTGCGCGGCTGGTGGTCCGACGTCACCCACCGCATCGCCCGCATGCGCGACAACCCCGTCGCGGCAGACCAGGAGCACGCCCTGCGCCTCGACAAAACCGACCCGGGCATAAAACCGGTCGTGACATTCGATGTCGTGCAAACCGCATCTCAGGTTTCAGGTTTCAGGTCTCAGGTTTCTCCCCGAGTGGCGATCCTTCGGGAGCAGGGCGTGAACGGCGAGGTCGAGATGGGTGCCTGTTTCACCCGCGCGGGCTTCAAGGCCATCGACGTGCACATGACCGACATCCTCAGCGGCCGCGTGTCGTTGAAGGATTTTCGCGGCGTGGTGGCCTGTGGCGGTTTTAGTTATGGGGACGTGCTCGGCGCCGGCGAGGGCTGGGCCAAGAGCGTGCTCTTTCACGAAAAGACCCGCGCGGAGTTCAAGGCCTTCTTCGCGCGGGAGGACGCGTTTGCGCTGGGCGTGTGCAACGGTTGCCAGATGATGAGCAACCTCAAGGACATCATCCCCGGCGCCGACCTCTGGCCCCGCTTCGTGCAAAACCAGTCGGAACGCTACGAGGGCCGCACGGTGTCCGTGAAACTCGAGAAAAGCCCCAGCCTGTTCTTCCAGGGCATGGCCGGGTCGGTCATCCCGATTGCGGTGGCGCACGGCGAGGGCTACGCGGAATTCCGGGACGCCCACGCCGCGAGCGTATTCAGCGAGTCCGGCCTGGTCGCCGGCCGTTACGTCGACGGACATCACCACATCACCGAACACTATCCCCTCAACCCGAATGGCTCGCCCTTTGGCATGACGGCCCTCACGACCACCACCGGCCGCGTGACCATCATGATGCCGCATCCGGAGCGCGTGCACCGCAGCGCCTGCATGAGCTGGTCGCCCAAGGAATGGGGCGAGGACTCGCCGTGGATGCAGATGTTCTACAACGCCCGTCGCTGGGTGGGCTGAGATTGGCCCGGGAAAAATCCGCCGCGCGTTCCAGCAACGTGGCGTCGGGCCGGGTAGGAGATGCTGTTTAGTGTCGTTGCGGGACGCGCAGCGTCGACGCAATCACGTCCACCCGCGTTTACGGACAAGCGACCGGTCCCCACTCTCTTGCAAAGACAACGCCCCGCTTCGGCGGGTCTGCCCAAAAGCTCTACGGCCTCAAGAACGACACAATCTGGTTCTGTTCGCGGTGGTTAGTCCAAAAGTGTTTGCCGTCGAACGCCAGGGCCCGGGCCTGGAAGGGCACGCGGGCGAGATCTTCGATCTTCGGTTTTGGCGGGCGCGGATCCACCCGCGTAAGCCAGTACTCGGTCGTCTCCTCGGCATCGGTCGTGATCAAATAGAAGCAACCGTCCACGAACACCTGGCCGCAAATGCCGTGCGGCACTTCGATGGTGCGGCCCACTTCCCCCTTCGGCCCGATCGCGATCAACTTCTTCGGGTACCATTGGCTCACGACCAGGTTGCGGCCGTCGTAGCTCAGCTGGGAACCCGTGTCGTCCGGACATCCGATCCCGAACGTTGCATCGAATCCCTGGCCCGGGATGCAGCGGCGAATGATGCGGTGATCCTCCGCGGTCTCGCTGCACAGCACCCGCAGTTCACCTTTCACGGCCGTCATGCCATAAGGCGTGCCTGGTGCGGTGGTTTTCCAACCCACCGTCCATTTCACCGGATCGATCGCGTGAATGACTTTCGTTTCGCGCGAGGCCATCCAAAGGGTCGCACCATCCCACGCCAACGCTTGCGGCTTCGGCGCCGGCGAGGCCAGGCGCTGCACTTCCTGAATGTTCTTCATGCCTTACGCTAAGGGCGTCGGCCGCGTGCGCAAAGCTCCAAACCTCCGTTCTCGGTTGATTGTCTCCCACCGTGGCGGAAAGATTCTCCCATGCCCCTCCTTCGTCGTGATTTCCTGAAAGCCTCCCTCGCCGCTGCCACTGCCGCCGCGCTTGGTTCGCCGCTTTCCGCCACCGCGGCCACCTCGCCGATTCGCGAATATTACGAACTTCGCTGTTACCGGCTTCAAGCCGGCACGCGTCTCAAGGCTGACGCCGAAGCGGCCCTGCTCGATGCCTACCTGACGGGCGCGATGCTGCCGGCGCTGGCAAAGGCCGGGATTAGCAACACGGGCGTTTTTACCGAGCTCGACATCAACAAGGAAGCCGCCACCTCGACGCCCAAGGCCCACTCGCCCGTCTGGGTTCTCATCCCTCATGCAACGCTGGAGTCGTTCGTCCACGTTAGCGCGACCCTGAACGCGGACCCAGCCGTCCAAACCGCCGGCGCCAGCTATCTTCAAGTGCCGAAAGCGACCCCGGCGTTCGAGCGCATCGACAGCTGGTTGCTGCTCGCTTTCGCCGGCATGCCAATGCTCGAGCTCCCGGCCTTTTCCCGTGACCGTTTGCCGACCCGCGTCTTCGAGATGCGTGACTATGAGAGCCACAGCGAACTCAAGGCGCTGAACAAAATGGCCATGTTCAACGACGGTGAGATCGCGGTCATGAAGGACCTCGGCATGAACCCCGTTTTCTTCGGCCAGGCCCTTGCCGGTCCTGACCTGCCGCACCTGCGGTACATCACCAGCGGCCCCGACCTGGCCACGCACCTGGCCAACTGGAAGAGATTCGGCACCGACCCACGCTGGCAAAAGATGCGCGCGGATCCGCTTTACGCCGACAACACCTCCAGGAACACCGCGCGTTTCCTGACGCCGAAGCCGTACTCCCAAATCTGAACCACCCCCAATCTCCGCACCCCATGACCCGTCGCACCGCCAAGGATTTCGACCAGGAACTGCTGGACCTCTACGACTACTACGTGCACGGCCAGATCGATCGCCGGGCCTTCCTCGACCGCGCGGCCAAGTTCGCCGTCGGCGGGCTCACCGCGGCCGCGCTGCTCGAGATGCTCAGCCCGCAGTATGCGTTCGCCGCGCAAGTGCCCAAGGAGGACGAGCGGGTCGCTTCCGAGTACCTCAAATATCCGTCCCCCGAAGGCAGCGGCGAAATGCGCGGCCTCTTCGCCCGCCCCGCGAAGACCGCGGGCAAACTGCCCGGCATCGTGGTGGTGCACGAGAACCGCGGACTGAACCCGTACATCGAGGACGTCACGCGCCGGCTCGCGCTCGCCGGGTTCGTCGCGTTCGCGCCGGATGCGCTCTACCCGTTGGGTGGCTACCCCGGTGACGACAACGCCGGTCGCGCGCTGCAGCAGAAGCTCGATCCCAAAAAGATCACCGAGGATTTTGTCGCGGCGGCGAAATTCCTGCAGGCACATCCGGCCTGCAACGGATCGATGGGCGTGACTGGTTTCTGCTTCGGCGGCGGCATGGCCAACACCCTCGCGTGGCGCCTGCCGGACGTCATCAAGGCGGCCGTCCCGTACTATGGAGGCCAACCCAACGCCGAGAACGCCGCGAAGATCAAGGGCGCCCTTCTCCTGCATTACGCCGAACTCGACACGCGCGTGAACGCCGGCTGGCCGGCCTACGAGGCGGCCCTCAAGGCCGCCAAAGTTGAGTACACCGCCTACATTTATCCGGGCGTGAACCACGGTTTCCACAACGACACCACGCCCCGCTACGACAAGGCGGCCGCCGATCTGTCGTGGGAACGGACGCTGGAGTTTTTCAAAATGAAGCTTGGGTGAGCGGCGGCGCGGCGTTCACCGGGAAGCGCAAGTTCGGCCGACCGACGAACACACCCCGGCGTTTACCCGCCTGCGGCGGCGCCATCCCACCCGCTCACCTCAATTTCCGCTCGGCGCCGGCTTCGCGGCGTAGTGCGGGAGCAGCTGCTTGATGTGGCCTTGGATGATCGCGGCGGTGGTTTGTGCGGGGAGCGAGGTCTTGTGCAGTTCGAAAATCGCCACGAGGAGCGCGAGTTCGATGTCGGTCTTCTTTGCGCTCACCGTCTTCATCTCGCGCAGCAGCTCGAGCGCCTTGCGCTCGGCCTTCTTGTAGTCCTGGAAGTTTTCGTCCGTGGGCGTCGCCATGCCCCAAGTGGCGGCAGGCGGCGCCGGGCGTCAAGCATCCAAAGCCCGACGTTTTCTCGCTCGCGGCGGCCCGCGCAGGCACCTTAACTAGGCGCGGAATGCTGAACTACCTCTGGCTTGCCCTCGTCACCCTGGCCGTGCTCATCGGCGGCGTGACCGGCCGGCTCCGGGAGGTGACGGAAGGCGCCTTCAGCATGGCAGACACCGCGGTGATGAAGATCGCGCTGCCGCTGGTGGGCATCATGGCGCTGTGGCTGGGCATGATGCGCCTCGCCGAGCGCAGCGGCCTCGTGCAGAAGCTCGCGCGCGCACTGCGTCCGGTCATGAAATGGCTGTTCCCCGATGTCCCCGCGGATCATCCCGCGATGGGTTCCATGTTGATGAACATGGCCGCCAACATGCTTGGGCTGACGAACGCCGCCACGCCCCTCGGCCTGCGCGCGATGCGCGACCTGGCCACCCTGAATCGCGTGCCGGGCACGGCGACGAACGCGATGTGCACGTTCCTTGCGATCAACACCAGCAGCATCCAACTGCTGCCCGTGACGGCCATCGCCATCCTAGCCGCGCAGAAGTCCAACCAGCCCACCGCGATTGTCGGCACCGCCTTCCTTGCGACCATTTGCTCCACGATCGCCGGCATCGTCGCGGTCAAGTGGCTCGAAAAGTGGCCCGTGTTCCGGATTCGCGCCGAAGACGCGACCGGCGCCGCGGTCGCTGCGACTGCCGAGGAGGCCAGTCCCATCCTGCCGGTCGAGCCGGCTCCGCTGTCCGGCTGGGGTCGAATCGTGCTCGGGCTTTTTGTCGCCGCCTTTGCCGGCCTATTCGTGTGGTTGGTGTTCGCGCCCGACAACTATCACGCCACCACCGGCGCGATCCACGGCCGGATCTTCCCGGCCCAGGTCCCCCTGCCGGCGGGCGACAGCCTGCCCGGTCAGTCGCTGATCATGCGGGCGATCGGCACGCTCTCCCTGCTCGCGGTGCCGTTCATGCTGGCCATCTTCCCGCTGTACGCCGCCCTGCGCCGGGTGAAGGTGTACGAGGAATTTGTGGAGGGCGCGAAGGAAGGATTTCAGGTCTCCCTGCGCATCATCCCGTTCCTCGTGGCGATTCTCGTCGCGATCGGCATGTTCCGCGGCGCCGGCGGCATCGACGCGCTGAAGAGCGCGCTGAGCCCGCTCCTGACGCCCTTGGGCTTTCCGCCGGACCTGCTCCCGCTCGCGCTGGTTCGGCCGCTGAGCGGCAGCGCGTCCCTGGCCTTGTTCACGGAGCTCGCCCAGCGGCTCGGTCCGGATGCGCTGGTCACCCGGATGGCCGGGACGATCTTTGGCAGCACGGAAACGACGTTCTACGTCATCGCCGTATACTTCGGATCCGTCGCCATCCGGCGCACCCGCCACGCGGTCGCAGCGGGCCTGTTCGCCGATTTCGTCGGCGTGGTCGCCTCGGTGATTATCTGCCGGCTGATGTTCGGCTAGACGCGCTCAGAGCACCTTCACGGCGGCAAGCACGAGCTTTTCGAAGGCGCCCGCCCCCTTGGATGCATTTTCCAGCGTGTGGGCGTGGGAGAGTTTTTCGTCGGACAGACCGGCGCCCATGTTCGTGATGCAAGACACGCCCGCCACCTTCAGCCCGCAATGCCGGGCAATCAGGCAGTCGGGCACGCTCGACATGCCGACGGCGTCGCCGCCCCACCCTTGCGCCATGCGGATTTCCGCCGGCGTCTCGAACGAGGGCCCACGGAACGCGACGTACACACCCTGGTGCAGCGTGATCGCCTGTTCGTGCGCGACCTGCCGGAGTCTGGCCCCAAGCGCGGGATCCCACGCGTCGGCCATCGGAAAGAACCGCGGGCCGAAGCTCTCGTCGTTCGGACCCACCAGTGGATTCAAACCGAGGAAATTGATGTGGTCCGTGATCAGCATGAGTTCGCTGACCTTGATGTGGGCGCGGAGGCTGCCCGCGGCGTTGGAGAGGAACAGCTTTTCGACGCCCGCCGCCTTCATCGACCGGATCATGGTCTTCAGCGGATACGCATCGCTCGTCTCATAGAAATGCTTGCGGCCGTTGAGCACGATCACCGGGACGCCATTCAGCTTGCCGATGATCAACTGGCCGGCGTGGCCCGCTACGGTCAGCACCGGGAAGCCCGGCAGGTCCCGGTAGGCCAGGATGACGGGATTCTCGACGTGGCGCGCGAGCCCGCCGAGGCCCGAGCCCAGGATGATCGCGATCTTCGGCTTCAGGGCGCCGCAGGCGGCGGAGATCTTGGCGGCGGCTTGACGGACGTTTTCGACGTGCTGCTCGACTTCGTTCATGGGCATGTCCCTAGACGAAATCGGCCGGCGGCAAAAGCCTCCATTTCCGCGCGGGCCTGCCGCGCTCGCCTACTTGGCCGCCGGCGCCGGTGGAGGCGGCGGCACGTACTTCGGCAGCTGGGTTGCGCCCGGCGCCACCGTTTTCAGATTGGGCGTGGTGTCGGCCTCGACGCGGCCGACCGCCCAGTTCAATCCGCCCTCGAGCATCGCCTGGAAGATCGAATTGGTCCACACGTCCTCGCGGTGCCCGAGGCTGCTGTAGTAGACGCGGCCCTGGCCGTGGCGACGAATCCAGGTGCAGGGATAGGCCGGGCGCGCGTACTCGGGGCCCTCCATTCCAGCCGTCTCCTGGACAATCAACACGTGCATGTCCGGGGCGAAGTTCTTGAGCGAATACCATTCCTCGTGCAGGGCGTGGCCGTTCGGCACGCGGCTCATGCCGGGGAACTTGGCGTCGGTGACCGTGAGTTTGGCGACCTGTTGTTTGCCGTGTTTGATGAACTCGCCGCCCACCATCTTGATAAAGTCGTCCGCGTGCTCGCCGTCATCGTGCCAACGTTCCGGGCCTTGGTCCGCGGAGCTGCCGGTGTGGAAGGTGTCGCTCGCGCAATGCAGGCCCACGAAGCCCTTGCCGCCGGCGATGGCGGCGAGGAGTGCGGCCTTGCCCGCCGGCGTCATCGGCGGCAGACCATCGCCGCGCGTTTCCGACTTTGGGGTGGTCAGGTCGCCGGTCGTGTAGAACAGGTAGGCGTCGAACTGAGCAAGGTACTCGGGATTGAAGAGCGAGCCGTCCTTGGAAAAGACGAGCTCGAGGTTTAGGCGACGGCCAAGCTCCTCGAGCACCGGGAACGCGTAGCCCGGCCGGCCGTCCTTCATGACCAGCTTGATGGCATCGTGCTCGAAGCCGGAGGATTTGGTGAAGACCAACACCCGCTTGCGGGCGGGGGTGGCTTCGGCCGCGGACGCGGGGACCGCAAGGCTGATGAGAACGCAGAGCAGGCAAAGGAGGCGGGGTAGCATCGGGAGAAGAATAGATAGATTGACCGCGTTACGCCAAGGCAGGAGCGCGACAGATTTGTTTATCGCGTTCCGCGAGGTCCGGCGCTCAGCCCTTGGGGAGCTTGTTGCGGGGATGATGTTTTGCGTGCTGGTCGAGGAGCCGTGACGACTCGACGGCCGTGTAGATCTGGGTCGTGCCGATGCTGGCGTGGCCGAGCATTTCCTGGATCGCCCGCAGGTCGGCGCCGCCGCCGAGGAGATGCGTCGCGAAGGAGTGGCGCAAGAGGTGGGGTTTCACGGCCTTCTCGAGGCCTGCGCGCTGGGCGGCGGACTTCACCATCACCCAAAGCGTCTTCCGCGACATTGCCTGGCCGCGCTCGGTGATGAAAAGCTCGCTGCCGGTTTTTGGTTTCACGAGGCGCGGCCGGCCGGAGGTCAAATACGCCTGCACGGCGTCGCGGGCCTTTTCGCCAAGCGGCACGACGCGCTCCTTCGAACCCTTGCCGAACACCCGCACAAAGCCGTGTTCGAGGTCCACCTGTTGCAGCGTCAGCCCGCAGATTTCGCTGGCGCGCAGGCCGCTCGAATAAACCAGTTCCAGCATGGCGCGGTCGCGAATGGCGTAGGCATCCATCCCGGTCGGGGCTGCGAGCAACTTCTGCATTTCCCCGGTCGAAAGTGTTTGCGGCAGCTTCCGACGAATCTTGGGGCCGGCCAGCAGATCCGTGGGGTTGTCGTCGCGCATCCGCTCGTGCACGAGGTGGCGGCAGAGCATGCGCACCGCGCTCAGCTTGCGGGCTTGGGAGGACTCGGAAAACTTCTGGTCGCTGAGCCAGTGCAGCCACGCGGTCAGCTGGGCACCGGTGACCTTTTGCCAGC
>JBGATF010000006.1:135827-376425 GCA_044229355.1 Limisphaerales bacterium | reverse complement strand
GGCTTACCCATCGACCCGCAATGCGCACCGCGTCCAACACGCACACCACTTTCCACTCACGCCACCAGCTTGTCTAGCAGAAACTTTTGTGGGTAAAGAGGAGGACAAGTCGGCGCACTCCAAAGACTGTGAGTTGAGGCTATGAACCCGCGCGATGCGGGTAGGTGGGTAGGGTTGGCGCACCTGCCTTCGCTTCGGGCTACGGCGCGCTGCGGAGAGCGCGCCCTACCACGCCGCGATCGTAAAGCGAAAATCGGAAATCAGAATTCCGCCGGCGGACTACGTTCGCCGGCCAGTTCTCGCGCCACGCGCAGCATCTCTTCCACGGAGTCCGTGGTGGGCGGGATTTCCCACAGCCGGGCGCGCCCATCGCTGCAGGCGGTGGCCATCGCACGGCTGTCGGCCCGGATCGAAATACGCAGGACGCGGCTGCCGTGTTGAAGGGGCAAACCGAGGGCCTCTCCCGTTTCCACATCCCACAAGCGCACCGTGCGATCATCGCTCGCGGTGACGAGCACGCGGTCGTCCGGCGTAAAGATCGTGTGACGGATCGATCCGACGTGTCGCATCGGGCCGACGAGCTTTTTTCCCGTCGCCACATCCCAGATGACGGAGTAGTAGTCGTGGCTACTGGTGGCGATTTTTCGCCCATCGTTGGACACAGCGATGTCAGTGGAATTGGCCAGAAGCCTGATCGGCTGGGCGAGGGAGTGGCCGGTGTCGGCGGCCCAAACCTCCGCCGCCCCAGTCCGCACGGTGGCGAGGAATTTGCCGTTCCCGCTGAAACCGAAATTTGAAACCGGCCGGGCGCCCAGGGCGAAGATCTCCTGCCCGGTGGATAGATCCCAGACTGCCGGGGGTCGTTTGGCGAAGCAGGCGAGAAAACGCCGTCCGCCGGGGAGAATGCGCCCCTCCCGATGATTGAGGCTGTCGGCGGGAAGCGGCGTGCTCGATTGGAGTTCTCCGGAGTTCACCAGCCACGTCCTAAGGTTGCCGTCGGCACAGGTCGTCACCAGGCGTCGATTGTCGATCCACGCGACATCAAGAACCCGAAGAGGGTGAGCGAGGCTGGGGCCGGCCGGTTGTCCGGAACCCACGTGCCAGACGAGCGCGTTGGTGTGGAGACCCACGACGGCCACCTGAGTTCCGTCGGGGCTGAACACAGCCGATTCCGTGGGCGCGGCGAACTTCCAGGACCAACGGGCCGGGCCGTTCGTGGACACCCGCCAAAGCCGGGCGCGACCGTCGGCGCTGGCGGTCAGGAGGCGTTCGCCGTCGGGCGCGAACGCCAATTGCAGAACGGCGGCGCCGTGGCGCAGCGTCAGGCCGAGCGATTCGCCCGTGTGGCCGTCCCAGAGCCGGGCCGTGCCGTCAGCGCTGGCCGTGGCGATGCGGGAGCCGTCCGGGCTGAACGCGGCGCTGCGCACGGGTCCATTGTGGCGCAGCGGAGTGGCCATGGGTTGTCCGTTCCGCCCGTTCCACAGGCGGGCGGTGTTGTCAAAACACCACGTCAGCAAACGATCGCCGTCCGGGCTGAATTCACAGCCGATGACCATGTCGCCATGCAGGAGCGGCGCGGCGATGGAGGCGCCCGTAGCTGCGTCGAGCAGGTGGGCGCGAAACAGGTGGTCGGTCACGGCCAGGGTGGAGCCGTCGGGCGACCACGCGCCGTTGCGGGAAAGGCGCGAGCTGCGCCAGCGGACCTGCGGTTCCTCTTCCGGGTCCGCGACGGACCAGACCGCCGTGAGATTGTCGGTCAGAACTGCCAGCGCCCGGCCGTCGGGCGCGAACAAGGCCTGGTTGACGCGCTGGCCGGGGGCGAGGCGAAGTTCGCGGCGGCTCGCTGCGGCGAGGGGGTCGATCAGGACGATGGGCTGGCCAGGGATGACGAGTGCGTGGTTGGTGGGATGGAACGACAACTGGCGCGGTACGGCGTTGCGAAACGCGCCGGGCGGCGTTGAGCTGAACGGCCCGGCGATGGGCGCGCCGGAGTCGGCGGACCAAATCTGGACGTTGCCTTGATCGGTCCGGGTGACGAGGGCGCGACCATCCGGGCTGAATCCCGCCCAGGTCAAGGCGTGGTCGTGACCGAGGGGAACGCCGGCGGCTTCGCCGGTGGCGATGGACCAAGCCTGGGCCGTGCGCCCGGAAGCGGTGACGACGGTTTGCCCATCGGGAGAGAAGCCGGCGCGAGCGACGGGGTTGGTATGGACCCAAGCGCGTTCGAGCTGGGGCAGATGCCCGCGCGTGACTGCGAAGCGCCAGCGGTGCAGGGCGAGACGATCGGGATCATTGACGTCCAGCCTGGCCGCCTCGGCGAAAGCTTTGAGCGCCGAGAACGGGTCGCCTTCTTCGGTCAGCCGGTTGCCGGTCGCGACGTTCAACTGGACCAGTTCGCGCCGGCGCGCCTCGGCCTGATCGGCGATGACTCGCTGGGCAGAGCTGAGCCGCACATTCATCACGGTGGAGACGACGCCGGCACTGACCAGGCCGAGCGCGGCCATGGCCAGCAGGGCGGCGCGGCCCCGATGGCGGCGAATCCATTTCAACGCGCGTTCGAGCGCGCCGATCGGCCGGGCGAGGATCGGCTCGTGGCGGAGCCAGCGATCGAGGTCGTCGGCCAGCGCCTCGGCCGAGCCGTAGCGGGCTGCGGGTTCCTTGGCCAGGCACTTGAGCGCGATGGTCGCGAGATCCGGGTCGGCGCGGGGATTGAGGGCCACCGGCGAACGTGGGTCCTGTTCCAGCACCAGCCGAATGGTTTCCAGCGTCGTGCCGCCAGCGAACGGCGGCTGTCCGGCCAGCAGTTGGTAAAGGACGCTGCCCAGTCCGTAGACATCGGCGGCGGTGGTGATTTCGCGGGTGCGACCGGCGGCCTGCTCTGGCGCCATGTAGGCGGGGGTACCGAGCACGGCCATGGTGCGCGTGATGGTGCTGTCCTGTTCGATCAGCTTGGCCAGGCCGAAGTCGGTCAGGTGGGGAACGCGCTGGGCGTCGAGCAGGATGTTGCCCGGTTTGATGTCGCGGTGAAGGATGCCTCGCTGGTGCGCGAAATGGACCGCGCGGGCGACGGTGGCCACGAGGCAGGCGGCGTCTTCCGCTGAGATCGGCCCCTGGTCCGGCCCGAGGCCGCTGGCCAGCGACACGCCTTCAATCAACTTCATGCTCAGGAAGTGCTGCCCTTCGCACTCCCCGAATTCGTAAACCGGCACGATGTTCGGGTGATCGAGGCTGGCCGCGGCCTGGGCCTCCGTCCGGAAACGCTCGAGAAAATCCGCGGCGCCCGCCTCGCCCAACGCCAGCATCTTGAGGGCGACGATTCGGCCGAGGCGCGTCTGGCGGGCGCGATAGACCGTGCCCATCCCGCCCCGGGCGATGGTCTCGATCAGTTCGTAGTCACCGAAACGCCGCAGGCCCGAGGGCGCGGGGTTGCTGGCGGGCGCGATTTCGTCGGAGGCGCCGGGCGTGGAGTCGAACAGGGCCGTCAGCAGGCAGCGCGGGCACAAACCTTCGGGCGCAATTGCCGGAACGATTTGCCCGCACTTCGAACATCCATTGGCCGGGCGCGCGCTCATGTCTCTCGCTGCATGCTGAAGGAAATGTGCGCCGACGTTGCAGGAAATCGTGCGGCCTCAACCCAGCGCCTGGAACAGGTGGCGAATCTCATCATCGATGTCGTCGGGGTGACTGACGGTCTGGGCGATCTCTTCGCGAACCAGCTCCCGAAATCGTTTGCGCAGGCGATGGACGACCGAGCGCGCGCCGGTCTCGCTGATGCCTAGCCGGGCGGCAGCCTCGGCGTAGGAGACGCCCGCCTCCGCGCCGAGCAAATAGGGCTTCACGTCTTCAAAACGCCGGCCCCGGGTCGGTTCGTCGAACTCGCCGCGCAGCCGGCTGAAGACCGCCTCGAGCATTGCCTCGGCCCAGCGTCGCTCGAAGGCCTTTTCTGGCGTGGACGCGTCCGCCGGCTCGTGGCGATAGCGTCCTTCTGGATCCAACTCGTCGAGCGACAACAAGACGTTGGCTCCCCCTCGCTTTTGGGCGCGGGCGCGATCCCACTCGTTGGCCAAATAATGCCCAAGCGACGTGAGCAGGAACGTTCGAAACCGTCCGCGCCGCGCGTCGGCGTCGCCGAAATAGTTTTTTTCGAGCAGCCGCAAGAAGAAGCCCTGGGTCAGATCCTTGGCTTCCTCCTCCGGATGGCCGCGCCGCCGGACATAGGCGTAGAGCGGAAACCAGTAGGTGCGACACAGCGCCTCCATGGCCTGGGCCCGCCGCGGCGACGTCAGATCACCCGCGTGCAGCACAATGCTCCAATGGGTGTTGGGAAATTGCGCTGAGCCGTCGCCGGCGTTGGACATGGCGGTCAGGTAATCATGCCTCAGGCAAGAGCGCGAGTCTTTGGTCGGGCGAACAATAGCGGGTGGTCACGGGCCCAGGCCGCTGTGGCCGCGGTTGACATCCGCGCCGTGGGGACTGGGCGTCGGCTCGCGGATCGGAGAGCGGGTCGGAAATTTCCAAATGAAAGTTTCCAATTGGGAATCGCGAGCGTCGGACCGCCCAGTTCAAGCGGCCATATCTGCATTCCAAAATTTCTGTCGTCGCGGGATCTGTTGCAGGTGGGCTCGCGCTCGCGCGTCTGAGCTTTCAAGCGTCGTCGTCGGTCCTGGCCGCTGCGGGCTGAAAGCCCGCGGCCCGCCCTCGCCCGCTTGACACCTCGGCGGGCTGTCTTCATTTTCGTCGCTCCTGACCGGCGCGGTGGGCGCGGCCCGGTTAATATTTTTTATGAGCCACAATCTGTTCAATACGCTGCAAACCTTCGAACTGGGAGCCGGCAAGACCGGCCATTTTTACTCGCTGCCGGCCTTGGAGCAGGCTGGCCTTGGGCCAATCTCAAGGCTGCCGGTTTCGATTCGGCTCGTCCTCGAGTCCGTGCTGCGTAATTGCGACGGGTTGAAGGTGCAGGAACAGAGCGTGCGCGAGCTGGCCGCGTGGAAACCGGTCGAGGCCCGCACGGCGGAGATCCCATTCGTCGTCGCGCGAATTGTTTTGCAGGATTTTACCGGCGTGCCGCTGCTCGTGGATCTCGCGGCGATGCGATCGGCGGTGGAGCGGCTCGGCAAAAACCCGAAGATCATCGAGCCGCTGGTGCCGGTGGATCTCGTTGTCGACCATTCCGTGCAGGTGGACTTCGCGGGGGCCACGGATTCGATGCAGCGCAACCTCGAGCTGGAGTTCCAGCGCAATCGCGAGCGTTACCAATTCCTCAAGTGGGGCATGCAGGCCTTCGACACGTTCAAGGTCGTCCCGCCCGGCATCGGCATCGTTCACCAGGTCAACCTCGAGTTTCTCGCCAAAGGCGTGCTTTCGGCTGAAGCCGAAGTGAACGGGCGCAAGTCCTCCGTGTATTACCCGGACACCCTGGTGGGCACGGACTCGCACACGACGATGATCAACGGCATTGGCATCGTCGGTTGGGGCGTGGGCGGCATCGAGGCGGAGGCCGGCATGCTGGGCCAGCCGGTTTATTTCCTGACGCCGGACGTGGTCGGGGTGCATCTGACGGGCGCGCTGAAGGAAGGCGTGACGGCGACGGATCTGGCTCTGACCGTGACGCAGCTGCTGCGGAAAACGAAAGTGGTCGGGAAGTTCGTCGAATTTTTCGGGCCGGGCGCCGCAGCGTTGCCGGTGGTGGATCGGGCGACGATTGCGAACATGGCTCCGGAGTATGGAGCGACCATGGGCTTTTTCCCGATCGATGCCGAGTGCGTGAATTACCTGCGCGCCACGGGCCGGAGCGACGCGCAGTGTGCGGTGTATGAGAACTACTACAAGGCGCAGGGTCTTTGGGGCATTCCGCAGGCCGGCCAGATCGATTACTCCCAGGTGGTCGAGCTGGATCTGGCGACGGTCAAGCCGAGCGTGGCTGGTCCGAAGCGTCCGCAGGACCGAATCGAGCTGCCCAACTTGCGCCGCGAGTTCTTCCAGGCGGTGCAACGGCCGGTGACCGAGAACGGCTTCGGCAAGAGCCGGCAGGCGTTCGGGCAATCGTTCAAGGTGGAGACGGCGGCGAAGAAAAAAGCGGCCGTGGGCACCGGTTCGGTGTTGATTGCAGCCATCACGAGTTGCACGAACACGAGCAACCCCAGCGTCATGCTCGCCGCCGGGTTGGTGGCGAAGAAGGCGGTGGAGAAAGGCCTGAAGGTCAACGCTGCGGTGAAAACGTCGCTCGCGCCCGGCTCGCGAGTGGTGACGGATTATCTCAAGAAGACCGGCCTGCAGAAGTATCTGGACAAGCTGCGCTTCAACACCGTGGGTTACGGCTGCACGACGTGCATCGGCAACTCCGGTCCGCTGGACCCGGCGATCGAGGAGGCGGTCGTCAAAAACGACCTGGTCACGGCCAGCGTTCTGTCGGGCAACCGCAACTTCGAGGCGCGCGTGCATCAGAACATCAAGTCGAACTTCCTCATGTCGCCGCCGTTGGTCGTGGCCTTCGCGCTGGCCGGGCGCGTCGACATTGATCTGAGCTGTGAGCCGCTGGGCCTCAGCAAGGAGGGCGCGCCGGTTTACCTGGCCGATCTGTGGCCCACGCTGCAGGAGGTGCGCGACGCGATGCAGAGCGCCCTCAAACCCGAGGTGTTCCGCAAGCTCTACAAGGATTTCGCCGCCCAGAATCCCAAGTGGAACGAGATCCCCGCCAGCGTCGGCAATGTCTACGAATGGGACCGCAACTCCACCTACATCCAGGAACCCCCATTCTTCCAGAGCTTCGCGCTCCAGCCCGGCGGCATCCACCCGATCACCGGCGCCCGCGCGCTCGGCGTGTTCGGTGACTCCGTCACGACCGACCACATCTCGCCCGCCGGTGCGATCAAGAAATCCTCACCGGCCGGCAAATTCCTCCTCGATCACGGCGTCCCGTTCGAGGATTTCAACAGCTACGGCTCGCGCCGCGGCAATGACCGCATCATGACCCGTGGCACGTTCGCCAATGTGCGGATCAAGAATCTGATGCTTGGCGGCGAGGAAGGCGGCAACACGCTCGGGCCGGATGGCCAGAAGACGTCGATCTACGATGCGTCGGTGGCCTATCAGGCGAAGGGGACTCCGCTCATTGTGGTCGCCGGCCAGGAATATGGGACCGGCTCAAGCCGCGATTGGGCGGCCAAAGGCACCAACCTTCTCGGGGTGAAGGCCGTCGTGGCGCAGAGTTTTGAACGGATCCATCGCTCGAACCTCGTCGGCATGGGCGTGCTGCCGCTCCAATTCAAGGAGGGCACCACCTCCCAAACCCTGAAGCTCGATGGGACTGAGACCTACAGCATCGTTGGTCTCGACGCGAACCTGAAGCCGCAGCAGGACCTCACTCTGCGGGTCGCGCGCCAGGATGGATCGACCCAGGACGTGGCGGTGAGCTGCCGGATCGACACTCCGATCGAAATCGATTACTACCGCCACGGCGGAATCCTGCCTTACGTCCTGCGCCAGTTAATCGCCAAGGCGTGAGCGGGCCATCAGCGCCCGGGAATGCCCCGGCCTCGAGCTTCGCCGGAAGCCTCCGGCCGGCGTCGGTTGTTGTTTTCGCTGGCGGCGGATCCGCCCGTTTGCTGGGCGGCATCCGCAGCCGGACGAGACTTAGCGACTTAGCGACTTAGCGAATTAGCGCAGCAAGCCTGCGAGAATGGCGCCGGCTTCCTGGCGCGGGGAGAGGGCGTGACGCAGTTCGTCCTGCGCTTTTTCCAGCGCCGCTTCCTTGGTTTTGCGCGCCTCGCGCAGCTTCGCAATCTTTGCTTTGACCTCATCGGCGGGAGCCTTGTCCTCAAGCGCCTTTTGCAGGTCGCTGACCTCGGCGGCCTGACCGGGGCCCCGGCCGCGATTGCCGTCCTGGTTGCCGCCGCCGCCGCCGCCACCACCTCCACCGCCGCCGCCGCCGCCACCGCCGCGACCACCACGGCCGCCGAAGCCGCCGAAGCCCAGGCCGAGCCGGGCCTCGCGCTGCGCGTCCATGACTTTTGTCACGAGCGGCTCCAGCTTCTTCCAATCGTCATCGCTCTTCACCTCGATGCGCTCGCGGTATCGTTCGAGCTGACGTTCGCGGAATTGAGCCGGATCAAAATTTCCCTGGGCGAAGGAGGTTTGGGCGAAGGCGCACACCATGACCGCCAAAGCAGCCACGATCCAACGGGGACTTTTTTGCTTTTTCATTCAGAATTTGGATTCAACTTCTTCAGACACCCGCCGGCCCGCGAAAGTTACACGCCGCCTGCAGGTCGCCGGGGCCAAATTTTCGGCCTGCGGGCTGGTGATTCTTGAACGCGATTCGCCGTCTTGATTATCGTCGGCCCGATCAAAGCCACTCCTGCCATGAAAAAAATCCTGTTCATCCTCGTTTGCTTCGTGGTCTGGGCCGACCTCGGCGACGTGTCTCGTGCCGCCGACACCAACGACGTGCGCGGCTGGCTGACCAACACGTTCCGCCCTTGGCTCGTGCGGTCGTATCCCGACGTGACCGCAAAGGTCTACCCGGAGTGGCTGCACGATCACCCACCGGGCCTCGTGCCGGGCCCTTTCACCAACTGGCTCGATCAGGTCTTCCCCGACTTGGAAAGCGAAACCTACCCGACGTGGCTGCGCAATGTTTCCGTCGAAGGGCTCGGCACCAATATTCCCGCGTGGTGGGGCAGCGTGCAAAAGGGACGGTTCTCCGTCTCGCCGGCGCCGCAGCCGGTGCCCTCGATCACACGGGGCCCCTATCTGCAAATGAGCACGACCAACAGCGTGGTGGTTCGCTGGCGCACCGACCTGCCGTCGGGCAGCACGGTCAACTATGGCTCCAGCCCGGGGCGTCTCAGCCGCAGCGGCCGCGCCAATGGCACCTTCACCGATCACGCGGTGCAGTTGACGAACCTCGCGCCGTCCACCCGGTACTTTTATGGGGTCGGCGCGACCGACACGCCGCTGCTGGTACGGTGGACGAATGACGTCGCGTTCATCTCCAGCACGAACTCGAAGCTCTACGTCAACAAGCCCGGCACCCGCGAACAGGTGGCGGTGGGCAACAAGGACACGTTCGTCTTCAAGATCATCAAAAAGAAGCTGACCGTGAGCGATCTCGACGGGACGTTTACCGTCAACACGACGAACACGGCGCTGGTCGTGAACACGCCAAACAACGCGGTGCTGGTCACCGCCCACGGCCGCGCGCTCCAGGTCGCCACCACCAATCACACGGAAAAACTGGGCGCCGCCGAGCCCGGCCGGGCCGCGCGGAACCCGGGGGCGAATTTTGTGGTCGGGACCACCAATCTGATCCGGACCGGCGGAGATTCGAACACGTTTTTTTTCACGCACCCGCCGATCGGCACCCGGCAACCCACGCGCATCTGGGTGCTTGGCGATCCCGGAACCCGCAAAAAGGCTGAACGCGACGTGCGCGACGCCTATTATCACTGGAACGGTGATCGACGGACGGATCTCTGGCTAATCCTCGGCGACATCGCCTACAATTCCGGCAAGGATGCGGAATATCAGGGCGCCATTTTTCAGGTTTACGACACGATGCTGCGAAAATCGGTGCTCTGGCCGGCCTTGGGGAATCACGACGCCGGCAGCGCCAACTCGGCCATTGAGCATGGCGTGTATTACGACATCTTCACCATGCCGTCGATGGGCCAGGCCGGCGGCGTCATGTCCGGCACCGAGGCGTTCTACTCGTTCGATTACGCCAACATTCACTTCCTCTGCATCGATTCCAGCGACAGCAGTTGGAGCAAGGACGGAACGATGCTGAAGTGGATGGAGCGGGATCTCCAGGCGAATCGTCAGGACTGGCTCATTGCCTTCTGCCATCACCCTCCCTACACCCGAGGCAACCACGATTCGGACAACGACCGCGATAGCGACGCCCGCATGCGCATCATGCGCGAACGGGTTTTGCCGCTGCTCGAAAACTTCGGGCTCGACCTGTTGCTCTGCGGCCACAGCCATTCCTACGAGCGATCCTTCCTGGTCGACGGCCATTATGGCCTGTCCAAGACATTGGATCGGAAGAGTCACTTCAAGAGCGCCCAGGATGGACGAACCAATGGAACCGGCCCCTACGTCAAACCGACCCGCGGCCCCGCACCGCATGAGGGCGCGGTCTATGTCGTCGCCGGCTCTTCGGGCCAGATCAGCGGCGGCGATCTCGATCATCCGGTCTTCGCCGTCTCCACCAATCTTCTCGGCTCTCTCGTCCTCGACATCGACGGCCATCGCCTGGACGCGACCTTTGTCGATGACAAGGCCGCCGTCCGCGACACCTTTACCATCCTCAAGGGCACGGAACGCCCGGCTCCCTGACGCCGCGGCGTCTCCACGTCACATGCCGGTGCCGCTGTTTGCTCCGGCGGCTGACGCTGCCTTTTTGCCTCGGCCCGCGGAGGACCCAATGCGTTTCGTTCATGAATTGACCGCGTGGATTTCATGAAGGACCACTCTGGGCCGGGACGGATTAAACGGCGGTCAGATCCGCGACTGGCCAGATTTTGTCATCCTGTTGATTTGGGATCATTGGGGGCCGGCGCGGGATGACCGTTGGCCGGTGGCGGGGAGATCGCACGCGGTTTGGTTGGCGGTTGGAACGGGGTGACAAGCGCGAGACGTTGCCTGATCCCGGCTGCGGCTGGCGGGGTTCTGCGCCGATCATGAACGAATTGGAGGTGGACGATTATGGGATTCATTGCTGTCTGGCGACGACGTGGCATGCGGTCGGCTCATGGGCCGGCGCGTTGCATTACCGAACATCTCCCCGGCGGGATCAAAATGATTCAAGAGCCGGCGCTCGGTCGCGCGCATCAAACAACACCCTATGAAATTGTCACGCCTCAGACCGTTCTCAAAAACATGCATCATCGGCAGTGCCGTGGTTGGCGCTGTCAGTTTGGGTCAGGCGCAGGACGCGACCAAACTGGACCAACTCTCCAAGGAAAACGAAAGCCTCCGCAAGCGTTTGGAAGCGCTCGAGGCGGTGGCTCAAAAGGAGGGCCTGGTGCCGAGTGGGAAACCGGCGTCGATGCCGGTCAAGGCGCTCTCTGAATCCGTGTTGAGCGGGTTTGTCCAGGCCTCCTACTTCTACGACACCAGCGTGCCCGGCGATCGGAAATCCAACGGCTATCTCTGGAACACCACCCACAATTCCTTTTCGCTGAACAAGGTTAAAGTGACCCTGGCCAGCCCGGCGGTCGAGCGAAGCGGCGAGAAATGGGATGCGGCCTACCGCGTGTCGCTGATGTTCGGCGAGGATGCCTCCGTGCTGAACACGGGCGGCGAGCTGCAAGGCATGGAGTCGGTGCGGGAGGCGTTCATCGAACTGAACGCGCCGATCGGCACCGGCCTGAACCTGCGGGCGGGCCAGATGATCTCTCTGCTCAACTACGAGTCCGGCGACGGCGGCGCCGCCAACGCGAACTTTTCCCAGGGGTATCAGTGGTATTACACCGGCAACGGCCCGGGAGCCGGCGTGCAGGCTGGATACACGCTCACCGACTGGCTGGACGTGAAGCTGCGATTGCAGAATGGACTGTATGCCGGCGCGGTTGACGGCAACAACGCCAAGACCGTGATCGGCGCGCTTGGGATCAAGCCCGACTCCAAGACCTGGATCAGCCTGTTGGGCTTCGGCGGCGATGAGAGCTCTTCCTTCAGCATTCTCGGTGGCTCCGTCCTCGCCGGCCGCACGTTCGGTTCGCAGATCACCACGGGCCTGGAGTTTGATTACTTCAAGTTCGACAACAACGGCGGCGCGCCTGACGCGGATCTCTGGTCGATCGGCGGCTGGTTCAGCTACGACTTCACGCCCAAGGTCGGCCTCGCCTTGCGCGCGGAGTATCTCAACGACCCGGATGGCGGCGGTTTGCGTGGCATCTCCGTCGGCGGCCGCTCGGGCAGCGCGCTGCCTCCCGGGCCCGACGACAAGGGTGAGATCACGAGCGTTGCCCTCACGCTCAACCTGAAGCCGGTTCCCTACGTGAAACTCCAGCCCGAGATCCGCTTCGACAACACCTCGTACAAGGGTGCCTTCGATGGACAGGAGAGCCGCTTCCTTGTGGGCATGGGCGCCAGCTATCTGTTCTAAATCCTGAAACTGGACGTCTCCGGGGCTTCGGCCCCGGCGCCTTCCTGACGCTTGAACCTGCTTATCCACGAACCATCAACCTCCGTTCCGCTATCCCGTTGCAACCCATAACCTCGGTCTGTCCATCGAACGTTTCATTCCCACCTGCATCATGAAAAAGAACTTCCTGTCCCGTTTTCATCGTCCGCTCGCTGGCCTGGCGCTGGCGGCGGCCTGCTTTGCCGCCCCCGCCCGGGCGGCCGAGACGGTCAAGGTCGGCGTGCTCCACTCCCTGTCGGGCACGATGGCCATCAGCGAAACCTCCCTCAAGGATGTCCTCCTGTTCACCTTCGATGAGGTCAACAAGGCGGGCGGCATCAAGGTCGGAGGCAAACCCTACCTGATCGAGCCGGTCATCGTCGACCCGGCGTCCAACTGGCCGCTCTTCGCCGAAAAGGCCGAGCAGCTCCTGGCCAAGGACAAGGTCGCGGTCGTCTTCGGCTGCTGGACCTCCGTCAGCCGCAAGTCTGTCCTCCCGGTCTTCGAACGCCTGAACGGCCTGCTGTTCTACCCGGTGCAGTATGAGGGCGAGGAGTTGTCGAAAAACATCTTCTACACGGCCGAGGCGGTCAACCAGCAGGCCATTCCCGCGGTGGATTACATGCTCGGTGAGGGCAAGAAGAAATTCTACCTGCTCGGTTCCGACTACGTCTACCCGCGCACGACCAACAAGATCCTCAAGCAATACCTGAAGTCGAAGGGCATCCCCGATGCCGACATCGAGGAGATCTACACGCCGTTCGGCCACACCGATTACCAGACCATCGTCGCGTCGATCAAAAAATTCGCGGCGGCGGGCAAAGCCTGCGTGATCAGCACCCTGAACGGCGACACGAACGTCCCCTTCTTCAAGGAATTCGCCAATGCCGGTCTGACCTCGGAGAACTGCCCGGTCGTCTCGTTCTCCATCTCCGAGGACGAATTCCGCGGCCTGCCGGCGAAGGATTTGGTCGGCCACCTCGGCTGCTGGACCTACTTCATGTCGATCAAATCTCCCGAGAACACCAAGTTCGTCAAAGACTTCATGGGCTGGATTAAGAAGCCCACCGTCACCGGCACCGATTACGCCGTGAGCGGGGTGGACGCCAAGGGTCGCGTCACCTGCAGCCCCATGAATCTGTCGCGCATCGGCGTCCACCTGTGGAAACAGGCCGTGGAGAAGGCCGGGTCGTTCGAGGTCGACAAGGTGCGGGATGCCCTGGTGGGCGAGAAATTCAAGGGCCCCGCCGGTGAAGTCACCATGCAGGGCAATCACCACCTGATTAACAACGTGTTCATTGGCGAAACCCTGGCCAATGGGCAGTTCAAGATCATCAAGAGTTTCACGGGAGTCGCGGGCGAGCCGTTCAGCGAGAAGTTTCTCGGCAAGCCCACGGCAAGCGTGAATTGAACAGTGACTGTTGCGTTCTGAGTTGTTCCCTATTGGTTGGTTCTGACCTGTTGTCAGACCGTGCGGCCGGAGGAGGTGGGCCCGGCGTGGCCCGCCTCCTCTCGGCCCAATGGGACAGGTGATTTTCGATCTGCGATTTACGATTTACGGTTTACGATTGCTGGTTGTCTGACTCAACGATCGCCAGTTCCCAATTCCCAATGACCAATGACCAATGACCAATATCGTTCGCAGCTCCAATTCCCGGCCACGCGCGCGGCGCAGATGATGGCAACGATGCCCAAACTCGAAGCGGGCGATAAGTCTTCCGGAGGAGAGCGGTGACAAGTCACCGCACGTCAGATGGCGGGCGCGCCGCGGGTTCGCCTCATGATCGAAAGGTCGGAATTTGAAATTTGATTTGAACCAGAAGTCCACCCTTTTCGTGCCGATCACCCCTTGGCTCTTGTTCGCCACTTTGATCCTGACGACGCTTTGTCAGCCCTTGACTGCAGCCGAGCCGACACCTGGTGCGGCGTCGGTGGTCAACCCTGCGACGAATGCTACGCGGGCGTTGCTGTTGCAAGCGCTGCTCTCCGCCGACGTCAAGGAGCAGGAGAGCCTGATCGAAAAACTGGTCGGCGCGGCGGACCCGATTGTCCCGCAGACCCTCACCGCGTGGCGGGGTGGCGCCGTCTATGTCCAGGAAGCCGACGGAGCGAAAATTCCCTTTCTGCTCGAAGGCCAGGCGGACGCGGACGGCAACGCCCGGGGCTTCAAGATATCGGATGGGACGCCGCTTCGGGATGGCGAGGGAAAAGACCAGCGGTTTGCGGCCTTTGAGCTGACGGCGATTGACGCACCGGCGCGGCTGCGAAAGGTGATCAAGACGGCGTTGGATTTGTTTGCGGTCGGCAACGCGGATCCGCGGATTCGACGCGACGCGGTCATCAAGCTGGGCCAGGAGCAGAACCAGGAATACCTGCCGCACTTTGAGGAGCGGGCCAGGCAGGAGCAGAATCCCGAGGTGACGAAGGCGTTGACCGAGGCCATCGCCGTCACGCAGATGGCCGGGAGCGATCCGGCGGTGCGCGTGGCCGCGATTCGCCGTCTGGGCGAGCTGCGGTCGATCAATTCGCTCGCGTTGCTGAAGCAATTGGAGACGGACGCGGCCAAGGATGCCAATCGCCTGGATCCGGAAGCCCGGCAGGTGTTGCACACAACGGTGGTCACGATCGAACGCTACATCGGCTGGGGCAACCTTTTTGGAACTGCGTTCCGCGGGTTGAGTCTCTCCGCCGTGCTCCTGGTGGCCGCGCTGGGCCTGGCCATCACGTTCGGGTTGATGGGGGTGATCAACATGGCTCATGGCGAGGTCATGATGATCGGCGCGTACACCGCCTACGTGACGCAGAACATCTTCAAAGGCTGGTTTGGGGGCAGCGGGGCTGGTTTCGATTTCTACTTCGTGGCGGCGCTGGCTTGCTCGTTTCTCACGGCTGCGCTCGTCGGGTTGGTTTTGGAGCGGGGCATCATCCGGTTTTTATACAAGCGCCCGCTGGAGTCGTTGCTGGCCACGTGGGGCGTGAGCCTGCTCTTGCAGCAGGTGTTTCGGCACACGTTTGGCGCGGCCAATGTCCAGGTCAGTTCCCCGTCCTGGTTGAGCGGCAGCTTCGTCATCAATGACGTGTTGCTCGCCTACAACCGGATCTTCGTCATCGGCTTCGCGGTCTTCATTGTCACCGGCACCTATCTTTTGCTGACGCGCACGTCGCTGGGTCTGCAGATCCGGGCGGTCATGCAGAATCGCGCGATGGCCTCGTGCATTGGCGTGCGCACGGACCGGGTCAACATGCTGACGTTTGCCTTTGGCAGCGGGCTGGCCGGCATGGCCGGGGCCTGCCTCTCGCAGATCGGCAACGTCGGGCCGAGCCTGGGTCAGAACTACATTGTCGATTGTTTCATGGTCGTCGTCCTCGGTGGCGTGGGCAGCGTGTTCGGAACGGTCTCGGCCTCGCTGGGGGTCGGCGTGACCGATCAGGTGTTGCAGCCGTGGCTGGGGGCGGTCATGGGCAAAATCACCGTGCTGGCCGCGATCATCCTGTTCCTGCAATGGCGTCCTTCGGGGCTGTTTGTCACCCGCAGCCGCAGCCTGGAAGGATGAACCCATGAGCGACGCCCGCCCCACCAACTCCCCGACCCGGCCGGTGGCTCCCGATTCCCGGTCGAAGGCTTCGCCGGCGGGGGAGCGCCGCCGGGAGTATGTCCTGATCGCCATCGTGGCTGTGCTGGGGTTGGTCGTGTTGCCCTGCCTCAATGCCTTCACGCCGCCGGACCATTGGCTGCACGTGAGCAACTTCACGCTGACGCTCTACGGAAAGTACCTGTGCTATGCGATTCTCGCCCTTGGGGTCAACCTCCTCTGGGGCTACACCGGCCTGCTGAGCCTCGGCCAGGCGTTGTTTTTTTCTCTCGGCGGCTACTGCCTGGGCATGCACCTGATGCTGAAGATCGGCCGGCTGGGCCAATACAAGGCGGACATCCCGGACTTCATGGTCTTTCTGGAATTCCCGGCCCGTTATCCGGCGACGGGTGGTCTCCCGCCGCATTGGATTCCGTTCAAGAGCTTTGGGTTTGCCCTCGCCATGGTGGTGCTGGTCCCGGCGGTGGTCGCGTTCATCTTCGGTTGGCTGGCCTTTCGTTCCCGCATCAAAGGCGTCTATTTCTCGATCCTCAGCCAGGCGCTGACCTATGCGGCGACGCTCATGTTCTTCCGCAACGACTTCACCTTTGGCGGCAATAACGGCCTGACCGATTTCAAGTTCATCCTCGGCCACGACATCAACGCGCCCGTGACGAAGCGCTGGTTGTTTATCGCGTCGGGCACGCTGCTGCTCGCCGTTTACCTCGGCTTGCGCTGGCTCACGTTGACGAAGTTCGGCTTGATCCAGCGGGCCATTCGGGACTCGGAGAACCGGGTGTTGTTCTCCGGCTACGCGACGGCGAATTTCAAGCTGTTCGTCTTCGTGCTGTCGGCGGTGATCTGCGCGCTGGGTGGAGCGCTCTTCGTGCCGCAGGTGGGCATCATCAACCCGAGCGAGATGGCGCCGGACAAATCGCTGGAGGCGGTGGTGTGGTGTGCGGTGGGCGGACGGGGCAATTTGCTGGGCCCCATCCTCGGCGCGGTGGGCTGCAATGCGTTGAAAAGTTACGCCACGCACGCCTTTGCCGAGCAGTGGCCGTACCTGCTGGGCGCTCTCTTCGTCTTCGTCACGCTCTTCATGCCCAAGGGGCTGGTCGGGCTGCCCGAGCAGGTGAAGGGATGGTTTTCCCGCGGCCGGCCCGAGGGTTCCGCCCCAACACCCGCACCCCGGCCGGTGCCTCACGCCGATTAGTGGCCATGTCCCGACGCAAGTTCATCCTCAGCCTCGAAGGCGTCAGCAAGTCGTTCGAGGGCTTCAAAGCCATCAACGACCTCAGCTTCTACATGGATGAAGGCGAGCTCCGGGTCATCATCGGCCCGAACGGCGCCGGCAAGAGCACCATGCTCGACCTGATCACGGGGCGCACCCGCCCGGATCGCGGCCGGATCGAGTTTGGCGACAGCATCGACCTCACCGACCTGAACGAGCACGAGATCAACCGCCTTGGCATCGGCCGCAAATTCCAGACGCCCTCCGTCTACATCGATCATACGGTCTTCGAGAACATCTGGCTTTCGCTGGAAGGACGCCGCTCGGTGTGGTCGACGATGTTCTCGCGCCTCACGCCGGCGCAGCGGGACCGGATTCACGAGGTTCTGCAGACGGTCGGGCTGGGCGAGCGCGCGCAGTGGAAGGCGGGCGCCTTGTCGCACGGGCAGAAGCAATGGCTCGAGATCGGCATGTTGCTCGCGCAGAATCCGAAGCTGCTGCTGGTGGACGAGCCGGCCGCGGGCATGACCGACGAGGAGACGGCGCGCACGGGCGAGCTGCTGCTCAGGCTCGCCGGGCGGCACAGCATCATTGTCATCGAACACGACATGGTCTTTGTGCGCCAGATCGCGCGGACGGTGACGGTGCTGCATCAGGGCAGCCTGCTCTGTGAAGGCACGGTGGATCAGGTGCAGGCGGACGAGCGTGTGGTGGAGGTTTACCTGGGACGAAAGAAGAAAACGTGAACGACCGCCTCGCTGTGGATCAATTGCACGTGAGCTACGATGGCTCGCGGATATTGCGCGATGTCTCCCTGAACGTCGAGCCGGGCCAGGTGGTGTGCCTGATGGGGCGGAACGGCGTGGGCAAGACCACGACGCTCAAGGCGATCACCGGACTGGTCCGTCCCGAGTCGGGCTCGGTTCGGCTGGGGGCGGAGACGCTCAACGGCTGGAAGCCGGAGGCCCGCGCCCGGGCGGGGCTCGGCTATGTGCCGCAGGGCCGCGACATCTTTCCGCAATTGACGGTCCGGGAAAACCTGTGCATTGGCGCGATCGCGCAGGGCCGGAAACTGAATGGCGAGCTCGACCGGGTTTACCAGCTGTTCCCCGTCCTGAAGGAGATGCTGTCGCGCAAGGGTGGCGTGCTCAGCGGCGGCCAGCAACAGCAGTTGGCCATCGGCCGCGCGTTGCTGACCAACCCTCACATCCTCCTCCTCGACGAACCCACGGAGGGCATCCAGCCGAACATCATCGACCAGATCGGCGACACGATTAAAACCCTCAGCGCCGAGGGACTCGGCGGCCGCGCGGAGGATCAACGGCGCCAGGCCGAGATTGGGAATGCCATCCGGACCTTGCGCCGGGAGGGGCGCATCGGGATCTTGCTGGTCGAGCAGTACCTCGATTTCTGCCTTGAGGTCGGCGATCGCTTTTACATCATGGACCGCGGCGCGGTCGTCGCGGAAGGCGCCATGAACCAGCTCAGCGACGACCTCGTGCGCCAATACCTGACGGTCTGAACTGACTGTATGAAAAACGGGTTGAGCCCCGGATGTCCATGAGCCGGGCCGCGGGCATCTCCAGCGCGTGGCGATCGGGCGCAGGCTCGATCGTGGTGCGATCCGTCGCCGGCCAGAGCGCGATGGTGACCGCGGCGGCGTGCAGTCCGTTGAAAATTCTCAGCCCGCGGGCGCGCGGGCTCAGCGTCTGGGCCTACACCAGCAGCTTCGGCGGTGGCCTGGTTTCCGGAGACGAGACGCGCCTGAAGATCACGGTCGAAACCGGCGCGCGCTGTTTTTTAGGCACCCAGGCGTCGACCAAAATCTATCGGAACCCCCGGGGGAAGCCGTGCAGCCACGAGACGCTCGCCCGGGTGGAGCCCGGCGCGCTGCTGGTCTTCGCGCCTGACCCCGTGCAGCCCTTCGCGGACTCGAGTTATACGCAGCGACAGGAATTCCAGCTCGGCGCCGGCGCGAGCCTGGTCCTGCTGGATTGGTTCACGGCCGGACGCAGCGCGTGCGGGGAACGATGGAAATTCCGCCGGCTGCGGACGCGAAATCTCGTGCGAACAATTGCGGATCCAGCGCCCGAGCCGGCGTTACCTGCGGCTCCCGCGATGAGCACGGGCCCCGGCGCGCGCTCGTCGCTGACTTTTTTGGATTCGCTGGCGCTGGATGCAGACGATGGCGACGGCGACGTGGCCACGGCCCATCGGGTGGGAGGCCATCAATGTTTTGCCACCATGCTCTGGCTCGGGCCGCTCGTGAGCGACAGCGCGGCCAGGGTCCTGGCCGAGGTGGGACGTCGGCCGGTCGCGCGCGATCCCGCGCTGCTGGCGGCGGCGAGCCCGGTGCGCAATGGTGCGGTTCTTCGCCTGGCCGGTCGCGAGGTGGAGCAGGTCGCCACGGAAGTCCGCCGTCACCTGGCCCCCCTGGCCGCCCTCCTGGGCGACGATCCGTGGGCCCGAAAAATCTGACCCGACTCCCCGGCCATGCACCTTTCCCCGCGCGAACTCGACAAGCTCATCCTGCATCAGGCGGGCGCCCTCGCCCAGAAGCGGCTGGCCCGCGGCCTGCGCCTGAACCACCCGGAGGCCGTGGCGCTGATCGCCACGGTGTTGCTGGAGTTGATCCGCGACGGGCGAAACGTTGCCGAGTTGATGAGCCTGGGCCGGACGCTTCTCGGGAGAAATCAGGTCATGCCGGGTGTCCCGGAGATGATCTATGACGTCCAGGTGGAGGGCACTTTCCCGGATGGATCGAAGCTCGTGACCGTCCATCATCCGATCGCCGACGAGAACGGGGATCTGGCGCTGGCGCTGCACGGCAGCTTCCTACCGGTCCCGCCGCTCGCGCGTTTTGCCGCCCTGCCAGAGTCAGGTGAGATCGGCGCGGTCGAGATTCTGGAGGGCGAGATCGAACTCAATGCTGGACGCAGCCGTGTCTCTGTTGCCGTGACCAACCGGGGCGATCGGCCAATCCAAGTGGGCAGTCATTATCATTTCGTCGAGACCAACCCGTCGCTGGAGTTCGATCGCGATGCGGCGTACGGATTTCGCCTGGACATCCCCGCCGGGACGGCCGTGCGGTTCGAGCCGGGCGAGACCAAAACCGTCCGCCTGGTGGCCATCGCCGGGCGGCAGGTGATCCGCGGCGGGAACCGCTTTGCCAGCGGCAAGGTGTCGCCGGCCAACCGCCAGGCCGCCGCGCGACGCATCGCCGGCGGGCGAAAGACCAGGGCCACGAAATGAAGATGAACCGCCGACATTATGCCGACATGTTTGGCCCGACCACGGGCGACAAGGTGCGCCTCGGTGACACCTCGCTGGTCCTGGAAGTGGAGCGGGATCACACCGTCTATGGCGACGAATGCAAGTTCGGCGGCGGCAAAGTGATTCGGGAGGGCATGGGCCAGGCGGCGGGCGTGGACGCGGCCGGCGCGCTGGACTGCGTGATCACCAACGCCCTCATCGTCGATTACTCCGGCATCTTCAAGGCCGACGTCGGCCTCAAAAATGGCCGGATCGCCGGCCTGGGGAAGGCGGGCAACCCGGATGTGATGGCCGGCGTGACGCGTGGGATGATCATCGGCGTGACGACCGAGGTGATTGCCGGCGAAGGGCTGATCCTGACGGCGGGCGGCCTGGACACGCACATTCATTTCATTTGTCCCCAGCAGGCGCACGAGGCGATCGCGGCCGGGTTGACCACGATGGTGGGCGGCGGGACAGGCCCGGCCGTGGGAACTTGCGCAACCACCTGCACGCCGGCGCCATTCTATTTTCGGGCAATGCTCCAGGCAGTGGATTCGTTGCCGCTAAACTTTGGCTTCACCGGCAAGGGCAACACCGCGGATCCCGCGGGCCTGGCCGACCAAATCCGCGCGGGGGCCGTCGGCTTGAAGCTGCACGAGGACTGGGGCACCACACCGGCCGCCATCGATTGTTGCCTCGGCGTGGCCGACGACCACGACATCCAGGTCACGATCCACACCGATACGCTGAACGAGTCGGCTTTCGTGGAGGGGACCATCGCCGCGTTCAAGGGACGCACCATCCATACCTATCACAGCGAAGGCGCCGGCGGCGGCCACGCCCCCGACATCATCCGCATTTGCGGCGAGCCCAACGTCCTGCCGAGTTCCACGAACCCCACCCGCCCCTACACGGTCAACACGCTCGACGAACACCTGGACATGCTGATGGTCTGTCACCATCTCGATCCGAACCTGCCGGAGGACGTGGCGTTCGCGGAGAGCCGCATCCGCGGCGAGACCATCGCCGCGGAAGACATCCTCCACGACCTTGGCGCCATCAGCATGATGAGCAGCGACAGCCAGGCCATGGGACGAATCGGCGAGGTCATCACCCGCACGTGGCAGACGGCCGACAAGATGAAGCAGCAGCGGGGGCGGCTGGCGGGGGAGCAGGGCGCCAATGACAACCTGCGCATCAAACGTTATCTCGCCAAATACACGATCAACCCGGCCATCGCGCATGGCATGAGCCATCTCGTTGGCTCGGTGGAGAAGGGGAAGCTCGCGGACCTCGTCCTGTGGAAACCTTCCCTGTTCGGCGCAAAGCCGGAGATGGTGATCAAGGGCGGAGTCATCGCCTGGGCGCAGATGGGAGATCCCAACGCCAGCATCCCCACGCCGCAGCCGGTTTATATGCGGCCCATGTTTGGCGCCTTCGGCCGCGCCACGGGCGGCAACTCCATCGCCTTTGTCAGCCAGCTCTGCAAAGCCCGGGGCGTCGCGCGAGGCTATGGCCTCACCAAACAGATCGAGCCCGTCAAACGCTGCCGGAAAATCTCCAAGCGCGATCTCAAGTGGAACGACGCGCTCCCGCAGATTGAGGTCGATCCGGAAACCTACGAGGTCCGCGCCGATGGCGAGCTGCTGAAGTGCGATCCGGCCGGGGTCCTGCCGCTGGCTCAGCGCTACTTTCTCTTCTGACCGTGCGCCCCAACGGCCATCGACGACCGGGGCGACGGCGGGCGACGCGCCCGCCGCAGAATCAGGCCCTCAGAACGTCGAAGCCGGACTCCGTGCTGCTCGCAAGGGAGGCAACCGACGGCGCTGGCTCGGCGGAGGCATCCGGCGGCTCCCGGCCGGCCGGCGCCGGGCGAACAGGCGCGTCGGATTTTCTCGTCTGGCAGCTGGCCGACTCGGCGTTTCCTTCCGGCGGATTTGCGCACTCGGGCGGCCTGGAGGCGGCCTGGCATCATGGAGCCGTCCGATCCGCGATGGAGCTGGAGTCCTATGTCAGCGCGTCTTTGGACCAGGCCGCCAGTGGGTCGCTTCCGTTGGTCGTGGCCGCGCATGACGCCGCTGGCGATGGCGGGCGCCTCGGGGAGATCGACGAGCTTTGTGACGCGTTCACGTCGAACCATGTGGCCAACCGCGCCAGTCGCCTGCAGGGGCGGGCGTTTCACGCCGCGGCGGTCAAGCTGCTCCCGCCCGGGGAAACGGTCGGCCCTTGGCCGTGCGGCCATCTCGCGCCGGTCTTCGGGGCGGTGCTCCGCCGGTTGGGGGTCGACGTCGAGGCCGCCGCGCGACTGTTTGTCTTCCATCACGTGCGCGGTCTCTTGGCGGCGGCGGTACGGTTGAACATCATCGGCCCCATGCAGGCCCAGGTGCTGCAACATCGCTGGCAGCCCCGCCTCGCGACGGCCGCGTCCCGCGCCCGCCATCGTTCCGTGGAGGATTTGGCGCAGACCGCGCCCCTGCTCGACCTGTGGCAGGCTGCACAGGACCGATTGTATTCGCGACTGTTCCAGAGTTGAAATTTATGAAACCCCACCGGTATTCCCATGGCCACAGCCACTCTCACGGCCCGGGTGGCCTCACCCACACTCACGAGCATGCGGATCACCCCGGCCATTTTCACGAGCGCGAGCGCCCGCTGGCTCGCGATTTTCGCCAACGCGCGTTCACCGTGGGCGTGGGCGGGCCGGTGGGCAGCGGCAAGACCGCCCTCATGCTCCAGTTGTGCCGGAAGCTGCGGGAAGACCTGAGCGTCGCCGCGGTGACGAATGACATCTTTACCCAGGAAGATGGTGAATTCCTGACGCGTCATGAAGCGTTGGAAGCCGCGCGGATTCGCGCCGTCGAAACCGGCGGGTGCCCGCACGCCGCCATCCGCGAGGATATCTCGGCGAACCTCCTCGCCTTGGAGGATCTCCATGCGCGTTTCCAGCCGGATCTGCTGTTGCTCGAGTCGGGCGGCGATAATCTGGCGGCCTGCTTCTCCCGTGAGCTGGCGGATTTTACCATCCAGGTCATCGACGTGGCGGGCGGAGACAAGATTCCGCGCAAGGGTGGACCGGGCATCACGCAGAGTGATTTGCTCGTGATCAACAAGACTGATCTGGCGCCCGCCGTGGGCGCCGATCTCGCGGTGATGGAGCGGGACACGCGGCGAATGCGCGGCTCCGGCCCGTTCGTGTTCGCCCAGGTCAGGAACGGCGTCGGCGTCGACGAGATTGTGTCCCACCTCGTGCACGCGTGGCAACACGCCGTCGGCGTGACGCACGAACATTAGTCCCGGTCGACCTTCGGGGCGCGCGGCTGCGGTCCGCCCAGGGAGTTGACCGCGAATCGTGCCTAACGGGTGGCAACGTCGGTGAAGGTTCGTCAGGATGAGCCCAAAGCTTGGGGACCGTTTCGCCGCAGGCCAATCGCGCGGGAACCCGGCGGCGCGGTGCATCCGCCGGTTGTCGGTGACACTTCGTCCGATGGCTGGAGCGCGGGCTTTCAGCCCGCAGCGGCTGGAATCGGCGGACCTTGGTAGCGTTCGAGCCGCGTGGCCGCTTTCGGCCGCGGCGGATCCTGCGATGGCGAAATCCGCGCCCCGGGGCCGACAACTTCGGGATGCACTGCCAGCGCGCCGCGACCGGTGAGGTCCTTGACTTGGTCTCTTGTAAGTGGGACTCTGACGCCCCTACCCACCATAGCGAAAGCGAGGAGATCAAAACTATGTCCATTGATCAGAACAGGATTCGGGTGAGTCATGCCGTGCTGGCGTCGGTCGTCCTGGCTCTGTCGGCGTTGCCGCGAGCTGTCGAAGCTCAGTCAATTCAACTCAGCATCGTCCGGCCCGCCGTCAACGCCGTCGCATCGGCGGATCTCGCAATCGAGGTGGGCGTGACGTCGGTCTTTGAGCTGGCGTCGGTGACGGCGCAAGTGGACGGGCGGTCGACCAATCTTGGTTACTCCCAGTCTCTCGGACGATGGACCAACATGCTCTCTCTGGCAGCTTTGTCGTCGGGCCTGCACACGCTGGAGCTTTCCGTGACCGACGTTTTTGCTAACAACGAGCGGGCGTCCCGAGTGTTTGCGATCGACCGCCCACCAACCCTGGAAGTGCAGGAGCCTTTCAGCGCCACCGTCGTGAACGACCGCGTCAGCATCTCGGCCGCTGCCACGGACGCCGAGGGCATCGTCATCATCCGGGTTTCGATTCCGGGGAGCCCGACCGTGATCGGGACCAATCGCGTGCACGGCACATTTCCGATTGGAGGTGCGGCTGGCAACACCCGTGTGGCGTTCGAAGCCACCGACTCGGGGGGCAATCGACGCCTGGCGATTCGGCAGGTGATCGTCGAGCGCAGTTCGAATCTGACCGAGGTGGCGGCGGCGCCTGGCGCCCTGTTTGACTTCGATGCCACGCGGTTCCTCTACAGCGTGCAGGAGGAGTTCGTACTTTCCGCCGATCCGGTGTTCCAGGCCTGGCCGTATGGGCGTCCCGAGCCGCGGATTCAACTTCGGGAGACCGGCGACGTTTATTCCGGCCGGCCGGAGTTTGACTCGTGGATCGACGGGCTTTTGAACACCCTCAACCCGGCCTATATCGCCTCGGGGCGCTTGGGGAGCGAGGGGGCTTTGCTGTGGACTGGCAATCTTTCAGGTACCCCGACGGAGCCGTTGTTGCTGGGCTGGGATGGGACCCTGCCCAATTTCAGCTTCATGGATCTGTTGCCCTGGTCGCTGGTTTCGCCCGCCGGGTCCGAAGTGGTCGGCACTTCGACTCTTGGGCTGCGCAGAGGCTTTGGCGGAACCGAGCCTGCCTTGGTGATTCAAGACATCATCCACGCTGACCTCCATCATATCGTGCCGGTCTCGTCGACAGCCGCTCCGTTGGCCGCGTTGGGACCCAATTTGGATTTGGTCTATCAGCAAACCAACGCCGTGTTGCGAAGCAGGTTGGCCAATGTCGAAGAGCCCTACGGCGAGCGGACAACCACGGTTTTGTCGACGAACGCGGGCAGTGGTCTGAGTCTGGCGACGGATGGCACCAACGTGGCCTACACCGTCCAGACGTCGGATCCGCTCGGGCCGGTCCATATCCAACTGGTGACGCCGTCCGGAGAAGAAACCCTGGCCGCGTGGCCTGGATTTGTTGGCGCGGCGTTTCAATTGTCCGGCGGCTGGGTGGCCTACACCCGACCAGGGTCCAGTGGCCAAACCCAGATTTGGACCCGCGCGCCGGACGGCACCCGCGAGCAACGCACGTTTTTCGCCGAGTCCAGCGGCCTGGAATCGCTCGGTCCCAACGGCGTGGTCACCTTTACCAACCGCGCGGGGCGATACGCCTGTTTTCCAGGCAACTCGCAAGCCTTTTGGGTTAACCCGGGCCAGGGTCGCGTCCGCTGGCTGGATAACCATCTCTATGTTCTCCTCGGGCGATCCGTCCTCGAGTTTGGGCTGGGCCGACTCGATTGTGTGCGGCTGGCGGAAGCGGGCACCCGTCTGACGTTTTCAGGCCCGAACAACCTCACGTATGCCATCGTTGCCTCTTCGGATCTTCATCAATGGACAGAACTGACGAGGTTCACTTCCTCTGGAGGTACGATGTCCTGGACCAATCCGCCGAGCCTGACGCCGGCCTTCTACCGCGCAGTCGTCGTGCCCGCGCGATAAGCTGGGGGCTGAACACAGGTTGCGCGGCGAAAGTTTTCGGCCGGACCATCATCCCGTCGGGGGAGGTGACGGTCTCGTGTGTCGGGCATCCGCTTCCCGGCGCATCATCTCCTCGCCCGACGTTTGCCCGTGCGGGTTGCAATGCGCTCATTGCAAATTGTCCAGGCGTGGCACCTCGCACCCCCGTTTCACGGCCATCCGGTCCGCGGGATTCCCGACCAGCCAGGGGCCGCGCTCGTTCTCTCATCGCGCAGGTGGCTGGCATTCCCGAAGCTCAAATTTCCATCAGCTAACAACGTGCGACCGCGGGAGCTGAGGGGTGGGCGCGAGACAAACAAAGCAAGCCATGAAGACAAAGATAATGATATGCCTGGCGCTGATCAGCGCCGCCTGCACCGCCGCTGGCCAGACGGCCTTCCGCGCCGAACTCACGTCCACGTCCAATCCCGATGTGACCGGGGTGGCCGCGTTCACGTTTAACCCCACCACTTCGACAGTCTCGTTCACGATCGCGATACGAATGGAGCAAGTCGTCCCGACAACCGCTCGGCTGATCGCTCCTCAAGGCACGTTCGAATTCGATCTGGGAACACCTTTAATTGTCGTGCACTCCCCCGGGCCCTGGCCTGCTGGCTACGACGGCGCCACCGCATTTTTCGGTTCGTTTCAGCTCCCGACGGAGTTGCGCGCGGATTTTGTCGCCGGCCAGGTAGTCCTGGAGTTGCTCAACAGCCGTTTGGGTGACTTCCGGGGAACCGTCGCGCGAGCATCGGCTCCCACCATCGCGCAGTCGAGCCGGCCGGGATCGACGATGAAAATGGTCTTCCAGGCCGAAGCGCCCTACCAATACACCGTCGAGTACTTCAACGGCTTGGCGGACACCAATACGGTTGCGCTGACGAACGTCACCGCCCTCAGCCAGCCATTTGAAGCCACGGTCTCGGATCCCGCATCCGCCCCGGCGCGCTTTTATCGACTGCGCCGCAGCCTTTGCTGCGACGGTCTGCCGCGCTGAGGCGCTGCCGGACCGGGCTTTCCGCCCGCAGCAACCGAAACTCTCAAGCCAGGCGGAGCGCCTGGAGTTCGTGAGCTGCCATGCATGCCTAACACCTAGGCGCAACCCGGGGCGATCCCTCACCCCGGGTTCGCCTTGCTTCATTGGCCGCCATTCCGCCCGTTTCCGCCTACCTCACTTCGAGTGATTTGAATTTAGGGCTGTACCGTAATGAGACGCGCCGTCGGACGGCGGTGGCTCGGGCCGGGTTTGTTAGGCTTTAGGGCCCGTCCGCGGGTGAGCGTTTGTGCATGCCTGATGGGGAGTTGTACCTGAGCCGCCCGGGACGCCGGCGGCCATTCAAATTGTTAGGCCGCCGGCACTCCGTTTGCTATGGGCTGCACCGGCGCTGCTTCAATGAACATTATCGTCAGCCTAAGGATGGGTGATGCCCCGAAAATGAATACTCTCATCCCAGTCCCAAAGGGACGGACTCGGTTCCGATCTCGGGCCGCCTTTACGCTCGCCTCGACGCTGATCGCGATGTCGCTCCTGGGAGTCATGACGGCAGCCGTTCTGTCGACGACCACGAATGCGTTGTTCGGTGTCCGCATGTCCCAGGAGAATGACCGCGCCACCCAGATCCTGCTGGAGAAGACGGAGAGCATCCGGCTTTGCAACTGGGATCAGATCAATTCCAACGGGTTCATCCCCGCCACCTTTTCAGCGACCTACGATCCGTCGGGTGGGACAAATCAGGGAATCACCTACAACGGGACGCTGCGCATCGCTCCGGCGCCCGTCGCCGCTTCCTACAGCAACGACCTCCTGGAGGTGACCGTGCAGCTGAACTGGACCACCGGAGGTCTGGCCCGCCAGCGCGAACTCACCACCTACGTCTCGCGGTATGGACTTGAAACTTATGTCTACTAAACCCGGGCTGAACCGCGTGGCCTCACCGGCCCGCACCCGCCCGGCGCCACGGCCATCGCCGTCCCGTCGCCGGCGCGACTGCCGCGGCTACACGTTGGTGGAAGTGCTGGTGATGATGCCAATTGCCGTGCTTTGTCTGGCCGCCCTCACCGGCGTCTCCATGTTCGCCAGCCGCACCTTCAACGCCCTGATCAATTACACCGACCTGGGACACCAGAACCGTTACGCCGCCGACCTCCTCCAGCAGGAAATCCGGCAGGCAACCCGGGTTTCCGCCGCCACCACGAACTCGCTGACCCTGATCGATGGCAGCGGAGTGACGGTCAGCTATGTCTTTGACGCTTCCACCGGCCGGCTGACGCGAACGCGGAACGGGACGAGCAAGGTGATACTGACGGGTTGCGACACGCTGCGATTTGATCTCGGCGAACGCCCCGTGGGCGGGAGCTACGAGGTTTATCCCGCCGCCAGCGCCGACACGGCCAAGGTCGTGGATCTTTCCTGGACCTGTTCCCGCACGATTCTTGGCGTGAAACAGAACACGGCCAGCGTCCAGACGGCACGGGTGGTCATTCGCAAACAGGGCACATGAAAAGGGCAAAACATCTCTCATCCCAGGCGCGGTCACGCGGTTCGGCGTTGACCGTGGTGCTGGTCATCCTTCCCATCCTGATCGCCATCGTGGTGGTTGCCTCCACGTCGGCCCAGCAGGGAAACCGCGCCTCCATGCGCTCGCAGCGGTGGAACATGCTCGTCCCCGCTGCGGAGTCCGGCGTGGAAGAGGCCCTCACCCACCTCAATGTCCACGGGCTGACCAACCTGGTGTGCGACGGCTGGACGCGTAATGGCACCACCACGATCTACACCCGGCAACGGACGATCGGCGATTACACCTATCTCGCAGTGATCAGCAATTATGTGGCCGGAGCGCCCATCAACCGTCCGACGATTGAAGGCCGGGCTTACACCACCGCCCTGGGCGGCACCGGCGGCCAGCTCGCGCGCGGCGTCCGCGTCACCACCGAGCAGCGAACACCGATGCGCGGCTTCGTTGCGCGCGGCCAGATCGAGCTGCACAGCTACATCACCCCGATGGTCGACAGCTTTGATTCCACCGACCCGTTGGCCAGCTCGAACGGGACTTACGTTGCCTCGCTAAACAAGGCGAACGGATATGTCGGCTCGAACTCGCGCACGGCCAACTCGCTTTACATCCATGAATCCGGCAGCGTCCTGGGCACGACAGCGACCGGCGCGAGCGGCGTCCTCAAAGTGCAAAGCCCCGCCGCCGTGGGCAGTGCCGCGTTTGTGGCGTCCGCCGCCAACCGCGGCAAGGTCCAGGCCGGCGCGCTGGCGACCGACCTGAACGTTCCGTTCCCCGACATCACTCCGCCTTACACCAGCGGCGGGTTCTCTCTCAGCGGCGGCACTTACAACGGCACCAATTACGATTACCTGCTCGGCTCCGACAACTACCAGGCCAGCTCTCTCTCCATGAGCGGAAAAACCATGCTGGTCACCGGAAACGCCACGCTCTACATCGGCGGCAGCATGACCCTGAACAATTCCGCCATCATCATCCTGCCTGGCGGGAAACTCGCAGTCTATGTCAAGGGCGATCAATTTTCAGCCAATGGGACCAGCCAGATCAACGCCGCCGGCACCGCGGACCAGTTCGCCTTCTACGGCCTCTCGAGCCTGACCGCATTCAAGGGGAACGGCAACGCCACCCTGGTCGGAACCGTCTACGCCCCGCGCGCGCACGCGGAATTTCAGAATTATTTTCAGCTGATCGGCGCCGGCATGTTCGACGTGGTCGAAGCCCAGCGCTACGTCCAGTTCCACTGCGACGAAGCGCTTTCCAAAAACCAGAACCAGCTCTTTATCGTCACCTCGTGGAACGAATTGGAGCCGTCCACGGTCAACCGCCTTCCCTCTGGCGTGACTCTCGTCGTCCACTAGGCGCCGGCGGCCGCCCGTCCAAAAATGGCGGATTCGGCGGCGTGCCTCCGCCCCACACTTCGAGCGACGACACACTGGTTCGCCCGCATGCGCCAGCCGATCGAATCGGCCCAATGTCATCGTCCGCCCGGTGGTCTTGCGGCACTCGGATTTCGCGCTTTCCTTGTTTGGGTCGAGGAGAGTTCCGTGCCCCGGGTTGAGGACCGCAGGCCGGAGCAGTCGAAGTGCGGCGCCTTAATGGCCACCCGGGCAGGCCACTAACGCCGCGACCGTCCGCACTCTTCCCAATGGCGTCGCTCGCCTTGTCAGCGATGGGGGGTGGTTAAGGTGTAGACCGCGTTTTTCGGGCCCGACCAATGGCTGCTAATCTGGGGATTGAATTTGCCGGTGAGGTTGTCATGACCCCGGTTGTAGGCTCGGGCCACCACCCGCGTGGGGGCGTTGATGACGATGGGTCCGGAGTACCTGCGCGCTGATCGGGCGAGCGAGAGGGCATTTGTGGACCCGCCGGCGGCGCGAGGATCGGTGCCATCGAGCGTGTAGTAAATGTCGGACCCGGCGGTGGCCGAGAGGGTGAAAGCAAGACCCGGGGCCACTTCACCCCCTGGGTGGCTCAGGACCGGCCGCGCCAGAAAGTTCCCGTCCATAAAGGTCAATCGATCGCTGATCCATTGTCGCAAGAACCGCAGTTCGGAGTCATATTCCCGCCGGCCAAAATCAAACGTGTAGCCATTCTGCGTGCGCACCCCGCTTCGCGGATATCGCCGCCAGCGGAGGCGTTCCCTTGGCTCCGCCTCGCGGAGCTCGTTGAAGAGCCCTTCGGCGATTTTCAGGATATGCTCCGTGCTCAGCGGCCCTTCGCGAACCGCCTGATATCGATCGATCCACTCCTGCCAGAAATCGGGATCCGTGAACATCCGCTTCCACCAGGCATCGTTGAAGAAATCGACGCTCATCTCGGCGGCGGGTCTCCCAAATTGGGTCGGATTGAAGTCGCGGCCATCGGTCGAGCCCAACGCCCGATCAAAATCCCAGAGCGGGCCCATCGTAATGCGGCCGTTGCGTGGCTTGTGGAAATAGGCGCTCAGCCGAAGCGCGTCCACGTTGAACATCGCCACGTTCAAAATGTGATGGTCGATCCAGGAACCCGTGTCGATGTAACGTCGGTAGCCGAGTTCCGGATCCCGATAATCCGTCCCTTTCAAGGCTGAGCCGAAGTCTCGGAAATAGTCTCTGATGTACTGCCGTTGGCGCTCCCGTCCCGGGCGTTCCATGGCGCGCTCAGTTGGGTCGACGTAACGGATAGTCCGCCCCGCGCCGACAAAGCCACGCTCGCCCGTGCCTGGCCGGTCGATCTTCCACAAATACCCCCCGGTCACTGTCGCCGCCTTGACGTCGTTCTCCTGCAACCTGTCGATGTTGACCCGGTTGGTGCCGACTTTGATGCTTTCGGTGAAGACATAGATTCCGTGGTAATCGCTGGAGGCGGAAAAGTCCGGGAGATTGACCGGGCCGGACTGGCCGCCATCCGCTTTCAAAATCACTTCGACAAATCGAGTGCGCGGCGCCGGCCGTCCCAGCTCCCGGCTCAATTGATATGCAAGAGGGTTGTGAATCAATGCCAGATCGAACTCGTTCGGCGCGTACATCGCCCAATCCGACTCAGCGGGCATTCCCAGCAGCGAGACGGGTTTGTCATCGAAGAATTCGTCCCGGGCTTCAAACGCCCAGCTTCCCTTGCGGGAGTACCGCATGCTCGACCCGCGACGATGAATCCTTCCGGCCGTCACGAGGTCCGGAGTATTGGTCATCGAACTGCGGCCGATTGCCTTGGGCTCGAAGACCATCAAACAGACATACTGATCGCCGTTGGCGGGCACGGCTCCGCCTCCGAAATTGTCGAGAATGGCGATGGGCAAGTCTGAGGTGAACTGTCCCGCGTTGGTGTTGACTTGAATGTAATGGCCGGTGAGGGGTGGCCCCGGGAGGCGGCCTGGCGCATATGCCCGCGCGCGGATGACGCTGCTCGCGGTGATGGGAATTGGGCCGGAATAGATGGGCGAGGCGAGCGTGGGCAGATTGGTCGTCGTGGTGAAATGAATCACCGAACCGGGAGCTGCGCTCAGCTCAAGCGCAAACGGCTCGAAAAACGTGCCGCTCTCCCGGGAGAACGTCACGGGAGAGGCGAATCCTTCGCCTTGAGCGGAGTTCGGCGCGCCCGGCGTGGCTTCGACCGAGAAGCCTGCCGTGCCTTGCCCATCGGAAGACAGACCATAAGAAATGTCCTCCTGCTGTGGCGGGTAGGCCGGTCTAAATTCTGACGCCACGGTTCGTCCATCGGGTTGCACCAGCGCCAGATATTCCCCGCCGGCGGATAACTTGAAGTTGGTATGCAGCGGGTAGCTGGTCCGATTCTTCTCCGAAGCGAACACCACCATGAAATCGTTGGCTGGCAGCAGGGTTCCGGGAGGGAACCTCCACAATGTCGGTTCTTTGGCTCTATCGGTCAGGTACCAGCCGGAAAGGTTTTCGGCTGTCGAGCCGAGGTTATGGATCTCAATCCAGTCCGAGGTTTCGCCATCTTCGTCCCGCAGCGTTCGTCGGTTGGAGGCCATGAATTCGCTGATGACGACATGCGGAGGCGGTGCAGCGGGCGCCAGCGTGTAGGTCCAGCTCCGACCGGCGAACGGGTTGGCCCGGGCCGCCCGGTCGGTGATGCCGTGGTTCGGGCTCCAATCGACACGAACCTCTCCCGCCGGCGGCTGAGGACATCGAAACAGATAATGATCCGGCCGCAGTTCCGTCATGCTGGTCGCCGGGACGCCATTGATCAGCAAATCCGCGGGATCGACGTTCGTGACGGCTTCGTTGAACAACACCTCGATGGGCATCGGCTCCCGCACCGTGGCGGTCGCCGGCGGATTGCTGGCGGTCAGCAGGGGCGGCTGATCGTCAATCCACCCAACCAGCGATGCGTTGATGGCGATGTCCGAGCTTTCGCCATCTGAATTGAACAGATGCACAGCCAGGATGTTCTCGCCGGCGAGCAGCAGGCCGGTCGCGTTGGTCAGGACCTGCAACAGCTGACCTTCCTGGCCTTCAATGGCCGTGGTGTTAAAAGCCGCGTCGCCGGGAACTACATTGATTCGGCCGAGCTCAACGCCGTTGAGCCAAACGATGGCGCCATCGTCGACCGTCAACGCCAGACTCAATTGAGCAATGAGCTGAGGGTCCGGCAGGCTGAAGGAATGGCGCAGATAAACGCTGACGTAGCCGCCGAGTTTGCTCGAGGGGAGTTGCGTGACGATCCGGCCCGTTTCCGGAACGCTGCCGTAGCCGATCGGGGTCGGTCCCGTTGACCAATTGGCATCATCAAAAGCCCTTTGCCGCCAGGCGTCGGCCGGAACCGAGGCTTCCTTCGTTCCCAGCAGGTATCGCCACGGTGCGCCGAGAGAAACGAGGGGCCGTTGCGCTGCCTCCGCCGCGATCACCAGACCGAGCGAGCAAGCCAGAAACGCAAGTCCTCGGAACATGCTCACGCGAAAGCCATGGGGATGGGCGGTTCCATTGATCGAACGAATAATAGTCCGTGCCGGCGGCCCGTCTACCTCGAACTGGGCCTCGCACCGAGTTGCCTGAATGGAGGCAGTCCCTTCTTCCCTAAAGGCGCGTCCCAAGGTGGACTCCGGCTCGTTGCTGGATTGCGCGCAGCATTTGGGTCCCCGCAGAAGAGAAGCGGTTCGGGCTGTGTCCACGCGGGCGCTAACCCGGCCGAATCGGAATGACAACGCTCGCGCTGGACCCGGGGAACGGCAGAGGAATTTGGGCAGAGGAATGAGGAAGTTGTGTATTTATTCCTCTGCCGCGATTCCTTTGCCCACTTCAGGAATTCGGGCGAGCGCGCGGGAATGGGTCGTGTGGTTTCGAGACCGCTCACATCCGGGAAAGCGCACATCACCGGCCGGGCTCGTTCCGTGCCTCGCTCGGACCTACGGTGGCCCGACGGCGTTGCCCACCAAGGTATCCCTATGGCTGAACGAGAAGGCGGCGCGCTGCGGAGAGCGCGCCCTACCTTGATGGGGAGTCGCAACCGGGCCCCAGCGTTGATCTACAAAAGTGTGATGTGTAGCCGGTGCAATTTTTCACTCGCCGCTCTGCACGCCTCTCCCTCGCTACGAGACGGGTTCTAAGCCTTTAGTGGTATTTACGGGGCGGCCGAAGTCACGGCAGGCTGATGGCATGACAACCATAGTTGCCGTGACGGTATTGGTGATGCTGATGTTTGGTTTTGTGTGGCGCGACCAGCCCAGCCGCTGACGGAAGTGACCCCGCCGACGAGCGCCGCTGAGGCAGCGAATGCTCGAAGCATCGGCTCTGCGCCCTCCACTCTCTGCGCCAGCACCTGGGTTTCATCGTCCGGTCCTTGATCTGCAACATTCGGTCGCCACCCCAATCCCGGCGAAATCGCCGTGCGCCCAACTCGACGGCGGATGCCTGGGGCCGCCCTGCGGTTCAGTCAAAGAGGCGCCCGCGGTTGAATCGCCAGATCGCGATCGCCATGGCCCCCGCTGTAAACGCGATTAGAATTCCGACGGTCGGCAGGATTTGCGGAAAACCAACTCCAGCCCACAGCACCTGTGCAAAGCCATCCATCGCCCAGTAGGTCAGCGTGAATCGGGCGAGCTGCTGCATGAACTCGGGCATAAAGCTGATCGGAAACCAAGCGCCGCCGCACGCGCTCATGGTCAGAATCAGAAACGTGGCCAGGCCCTGGGCCGCTTCGGGCGATGGGGAGATCGAGGCGAGCAACATTCCAAACGCGGTGCAGGCCGCCGCCGCGGCGACACTCACGACAACGAGGTTCCCGAAATGGCCGAGGACATCGATTCCGTAGAGCGAGCTGCCGACGGAAAAAACCGTGATGAGTTGCACCAGCCCGAGGACGACGCCAAAGAGGAAACGGCTCCAGAGGATGTCCGCCCGCGTTACCGGCGCCGCGAGCAAGCGCTGGAACATGCCGCTCTTTTTTTCCTCGAAAAATGACAAGGCCGTCGAGTTGAGGGCGAAGAGGAGGAACATGATTGCCCAGCCGCCAACCACGCGCGTGGCCCCCGGGTTCTTTACGTCCTGGCCGATAACCTGCACGGTTTCGATGCTGAGGAGACGTGCGATCAGGTTGCCGCCCGCGTTTGTGGCCAGGCCACCGGAACCAGAGCGGCCGTTGACAATGGCGTCCCGAATCCGGGCCTTATCGCCCCCAAAGGCCCCTGACACCGCATCGGCAAGCTGGTCGTTAAACTTCTCCAGGCGCTGCTCACCGAGCCATTGGCGTGCGCTCGCTTGCAGAGTGGGGCCGAACAGTCCGGGCCCGTGGGTGAAGATCGCCTTCTGGAGCAGGCCGTTGACGGTCTCGGCTTCGATTTCGTTGATGGGGTTGGAGAAGAGCTTTAGATGAATCCCGAATCGCCCGGGGGACGTGTCCGCCTTGGGAAGAGCGATGGCGAAGCGAAAGGCTCCGTTCTCCACCAAGGGACGCAGATCGTCTTCCACCAATGGCCGCGTAGTCTTGTCCGGATTGGAGAACGTCGTGATGACCCGGAACGCCTTCTCGTCCTTCAATGCATCGATCAGGCTTTGCGTGGCGGGGTTCGCGCCTTCGTTCGCCACTGCGAGCGGGATGCCGCTGGGGCCGGAGGCCTTCCGGCGGACGCCGAACACTTCACCGAAAATGATGATCATCGCGATGGGCACGATGAACGTCAGCGCGACCGCAGGCTTATTGCGCACGAACCGCGCGAAGTTTTTTATGACCAGAACCCGGATGGCGTTCATGCTATTCGCGAAGTGTACGGCCGGTGAGGTGCAAAAAGAGCGCTTCGAGCGTTGGCCGTTCGTGCGAGAAAAGACGCGGCGAAATTCCGTGCCGTTCGGCGAGGGCATAGAACTCGGAGATCTTGAAATCCGGTCGTGGGCCGAAACGGTGCGTGTCGCCTTCGGACACAAGCTCGCCATGGGCGGCCACGGCCGAGACAAACGCCGCCGTGGTCGCGCCGGTGGGAAATCCGATGGCATCGACGAACGGCAGTTGCGCGAGCAGATCGCCCATCGAGCCGAGCGCGAGGATCCTGCCGTGATCGATGATCGCGATGCGCGAGCAGAGGCGAGTCGCCTCTTCCATGTAGTGCGTGGAGTAGATGATGGTCAGACCTTCGCGGTTCAGCTTCTCGAGAAAGTCAAAGATCGCGTTGCGGGATTGGGGATCGACGCCGACGGTCGGTTCGTCGCAGAGCAGCACTTTGGGCCGATGCAGCAGCGCCGCGACAAGATTTAAGCGACGTTGCATACCGCCGGAAAAGGTTTTGACCTGATCGCGGCGCCGATCGGCGAGTTGTCCCACGGCGAGCGCTTCATCAATGCGATGCCGCAGGTCCGCGCCGTGCAGACCGTAGAGTTCCCCGAAAATGCGAAGGTTTTGTTCCGCGCTGAGATCGTCGTAAAGTGCGAGGCCCTGGGGCACGAGGCCGAGCGAGATCCGGGTCTCGATCTGGGAGGGCGAAATGGGGGCGCCATCGAGCGTGATCGTGCCGACATCCGGCGCGCGCAGGCCCGCCACGAGCGACATCAAGGTGGACTTGCCGGCGCCATTGGGTCCAAGCAGGCCGAAGAACTCCCCGCGCGCAATCTCGAGCGACACCCCGTCCAGCGCGGTGGTTCCACCGTACCGTTTGGCAACCGAGTTGATCCGCAGCATGGATGGAGGTTATGCAACGAAACTCGCCTGATGAAAGAATTCTTTGGTTGATGCGGTTTCCTCGGTGGGCCGCATTGGCGATCTGCAAGGTGCGAAGTGCAAATGTCGAAATGCGAACGGCCGGACTCTCGTCCCCCATCACTCATCCCTTTTCACTCGTCACTTGGCACTTGGCCCGTACTCGAACGTGGTTCGAGCGGTGTGACATCGACGGAGACGCGGAGGTCGTGGCTGCCGGCGCCGAGGACGACGCCGCGGATGGGGCTGACGTCGCTGTAGTCGCGCCCCCAGGCGACGGTGATATGGCGATCGGAGGGGAGGAGATTGTTGGTGGGATCGGCGTCGATCCAGCCGTAGCCGGGGCAGAAGAATGCCACCCAGGCGTGGGAAGCGTCCGCGCCGACGAGTTTCGGCTGGCCGGGCGGCGGCACGGTTTCCAGGTAGCCGCTGACGTAACGGGCGGGCAGTCCGAGGGAACGCAGGCAGCCGATCTGGAGCTGAGCGAAGTCCTGGCAGACGCCGCGCTTCAAACTCAGCACCTGTTCGAGCGGCGTGGCCACAGTGGTGGCCTTGGGATCGAATTTGAAGTCGTGGAAGATGCGCCGAGTGAGATCCTGGACGGCGGTGAGGATTGGTCTTTCCGCCGGAAACGACGGGCGCGCGTAGTCCGCCAACGCGTGGCTGCGACGGATCAACGGGGAGTCGTAAAGAAATTCCTCGGCAGCGAAATCGCCCAGCGCGTCGGGGGTTTCATCGGCGCACGGGCCGGAGGCGATGACGTCCCACGGCGGGGTGCTGGCGGGCTCCGGAAGGTTGGGCGGGTAGACTTCGACCTCGCTGGCGGCGCTGACGACGAACGTGTCGTGGCTGAGCTCGACGGTGAGCGTGGCGAGGGCATTGCCGAAATAATCGTCGTGGTGGTGAAGCGCGGCGGGCGCCGGGTCGATGGCGACAGTATGGGCGGTGCAGCGTTGCCGGGGCAGCTGGCGCGGGGTGAGGCGGAGGACGTGGTGGGAGAGGGTGACGTCGGCCTCGTAGTCGTAGGTGGTGCGATGGAAGATTTGGTAGCGCATCAGTGGCTGGGCGCGAGAGTGGTCAGGAGTTGATCTGAGTGAGCGTGTGGCTGAAGTAATGTTGGGTCAGGCTGTCGGAAAGCCCGGTGAGGGCGCCTTCGATCTGGGCGAGGGCGGCGATCTCGGGCGAGAGGGCCTGCGTGGCTGGGGCGGCGGCGAGGCTGGTAGGGTCGAAGCGTCCGAGGGTGGAGCGCATGGCCTCGACCTGGCGGGACTCGCGGCCGGCGCCGCGCTGGAAGCGGTCGTGGGGCAGGTGGGCGACGTGATCGGAGAGGGCGGCGACCTGGTAGGCGAGCGAGCGCGGATTGGTTTGGTCGAGGATGAGCAGGTGCAGGACGGAGTGGGCTTGCAGGCGCGTGAAGTAGCGTCGGCGATAGGTCATGAGGCTGTCGCCGATCTCGAGCAACATCTCGAGCATGAACGGGCCGTGGGGATCGAGCTCGAGCGCGGCGCGGACGAGGCGGGTGAGGCTGGCGCCGCGTTCGAGGCGGCGGCCGAAGTCGAGGAAGCGCCAGCCGTGACCGCGGGTCATGTTTTCATTGGCGAGTCCGCTGAACGCAGCGAGATCGCTGATCAGCGTGTTCAGCAGGGCGAACGCGTCGGCCACGGGCAGGCGTCGTGGGCGCACGAGGCTGTGACTGTGGAGCTCGTTGAAGATTCGCCAGGTGTCGCTGGAGAAACGATCGCGGACGGTGGCGCCGATGTGGCGGATGCGATTGACGAGCGTGCGGACGCCGGGTTCGCGGTTGCTTTTGTAGACGAGGGCGAGCAACTCGCGTTCGGCTTCAAGAATGCCGGGAGGCGTCGGGGGCGGTGCGTTCGGGATCGCGGTAGCGCCACTGGCGGCTCCGGGCGAGGCCGGCGAAGGACTTTTCGGCGCGGCGTGGTGGGGTGGGCTGGGCCGATTGGGCAGGAGTTGCAGCCGGGTCAGGAGCGGGATGATGGCGAGCTGGGCGGGGCCAACCTCGCCGGTCAGGTGGCGGAGCGTGCAGCGGAGAATGCGCAGGAGGCCATCGAGGCGTTCGGTGTAGCGTCCGAGCCAGAAGAGGTCATCGGCCACGCGGCTGGGCACTTCGGCGGCGGCGGGTTCGAGGTGGACTTCGCGGGAGGCGGTCTTGAGGAGAGTGACAGCTTCGACGGGTCCTTCGGACAAGATCCAGGTGTCTTTGCTGCCGCCGCCGCTTTGCATGGAGACGACGGGGTCTTCGGGGGAAAGGGAGACGCGGGTGAGGCCGCCGGGCATGACGGTGTAGCCGTCGGGGGTGGCGGCGACGTAGGCGCGCATGACGAGCGGGCGGGGGGTCATGCGGCCGCCGGCCCAGACGGGAGCCGTGGAGAGGGCGACCTGTTCCTGGCCGACGAAGAGGTGGGGGGCGGCTTTGATCTCGGCGAGGAGGCTGGCCCTACGTTTTTCGCCGAGCAATTCGCCGAAGACGGGCTCGCCGTGGGCGCGGGCGAAGGCGCGTTTGACGACGATCTCGTCGAGGTGAGTGGAGACGTAGTCGAATTCCTTGCGTTGGCCGCACCACCAGGTGGCCACGGATGGCATGCGGAGGTCCTCGCCGAGGAGGTGGCGGCAGAGGCTGGGGAGGAAGGCCATGAGGGCAGGGGTTTCGACGAGGCCCGAGCCGAGGGAGTTGGCGACCGTGACATGGCCGGCGCGGACGGCGTCGACCAGGCCGGGCACGCCGAGGAAGGAGTCGGAGCGGAGTTCGAGCGGATCGCAGAACGTGTCGTCGACGCGGCGGAGGATGACGTCGACGGGGAGGAGGCCTTCGAGGGTTTTGATGAAGACCTGGCGGTCGCGGACGGTGAGGTCGCTGCCTTCGACGAGCGTGAAGCCGAGGTAGCGCGCGAGGTAGGCCTGTTCGAAATAGGTTTCGTTGTAGGGGCCGGGGGTGAGCAGGACGATGTTGGGGTTGTCGCGGTGGCGGGGTGCGAGGGCGCGCAGAAACTCGCGCTGCACCTGAAAGAACGAAGCGAGTCGCTGCACGCGGGCGGACTCGAACTCGTCGGGGAGGATGCGGGAGAGGACGATGCGATTTTCGAGGGCGTAGCCGGCGCCGGAGGGTGCCTGGGTGCGATCGGCGAGGACCCACCAGCGTCCGTCGGGAGCGCGGGCGAGGTCGACGGCGTGAAGGAAGAGGCGGGTGTGGCCGGGGACGGCAAGCCCGTGGACGGGCCGGAGGAAGGCGGGATTGGAGTAGAAGAGGGCGGGGGGCAATTGACGTTCGCGGAGGAGGCGCTGGGGGCCGTAGAGATCGACGAGGATGTGATTGAGCAGAGTGGTGCGCTGGATGAGGGCGGCCTCGATGTTGCGCCATTCCCCGGCCGGGATGGGCAGGGGGACCATGTCGAGCTGCCAGGGCCGGTCGATGCCCTGGGCGTCGGCGTAGACGTTGTAGGTGACGCCATGGTCGCGGATCATGCGGCGGGCCTCATCCCAGCGCGCGCGCAGCTCGTCGGGGCCCATCCGATTGAAAGCCTGGACGAGGGCCTGCCAGTGCGGGCGCGGCGCGTCGTCGGAGGCGGCCAGTTCGTCAAAGGCCACGTCCGGCGCCCGATAGCTGCCGAACAACGTGGCTTCTGGTGGCGCGGGGGCGATTCCGGTGTCGGTTTCCCCGGTAGTCATCAGCGGCGATCGTGAAGGTTCACGCGCCGAAGGTCGAGCGTCAGAGGGAACTCCGGGTGGGGCTCGAGGCGGCTGGGGCGGACGGGTCCGGGCGTGTGACCGAAGCGGAAAAAGCGGGCCAGGCGGCGGCTTTCCGCTTCGTAGGCGTTGACCGGGAAGGTGGTGTAATTGCGTCCGCCCGGGTGCATGACGTGGTAGCAGCAGCCGCCGACGCTGCGCTGGTTCCATTGGTCGACGACATCGAAGACGAGGGGGGTGTGGACGCCGATGGTCGGGTGCAGGCAACTGGGGGGCTGCCAGGCGCGGTAGCGGACGCCGGCGACGAACTCTCCGTTGGTCCCGGTCGGGTGGAGGGGCAGGAGAACGCCGCCGACGGAGATGGCGTGTCGGTTGGGGGTGAGGCCGCGGGCGCGAACCTGGAGGCGTTCGAGCGAGGAGTCGACGTAGCGAACGGCACCGCCGCCGCCGGCCTCTTCGCCGAGGACGTGCCATGGCTCGAGGGCCTGGCGGAGCTCGACCCGGATGTCTTCCAGTTGGAGGTCGCCCACGGTCGGGAACCGGAATTCGAGGTGAGGGGCGAACCAGTCGGCCTGCATGGGCAGGCCGGCGTGTTGCAGCTCCTCGATGACCTCGACGAAATCGCGCCAGACAAAGTGCGGCAACATCCACCGGTCATGGAGGTCGGTGCCCCAGCGGACGAGGTCCTGTTGATAGGGTTTTTTCCAGAAGCGGGCGATGAGCGTGCGGAGGAGCAGCTGTTGCGCGAGGCTCATCTCGGCGTGAGGCGGCATTTCGAAGCCGCGCATCTCGACGAGGCCGAGCCGTCCGGTGGCGCCGTCGGGGGAGAACAATTTGTCGATGCAGAACTCGGCGCGGTGGGTGTTGCCGGTGGCGTCGATGAGCAGGTGTCGGAAGAGGCGATCGACGAGCCATGGCGGGCAGGGCGGGCTGCCGGCCTGGGCGGGCAGTTGTTGGAAGGCGACTTCCAATTCGTGGAGGGAGTCGTGGCGCGCCTCGTCGATGCGGGGGCTTTGGCTGGTCGGGCCGATGAACAGGCTGCTGAACAGGAAGGAAAGCGACGGGTGATTTTGCCAGTAAGTGACGAGCGAGCGGAGCAAGTCCGGCCGGCGGAGGAACGGGCTTTCGGCCGGGCTGGGGCCGCCGAGCACGAGGTGGTTGCCGCCGCCGGTGCCGGTGTGGCGTCCGTCGACCATGAACTTCTCGGTGCCGAGGCGCGACAGGCGGGCGTCCTCGTAGAGCCCGGTCGTGCGATCGACCATTTCGTCCCAGGTTGACGAAGGGTGAATGTTCACCTCGATGACGCCGGGATCGGGCGTGACCTTGATGACGTTGAGGCGGGGATCGAACGGGGGCGTGTAGCCTTCGATGACGACGGGCGTGTCGAGGCGCTCGGCGGTGTCCTCAATGGCGGCGACGAGATCAAGGTAGTCCTCGAGCGTGCGGACGGGCGGCATGAAGACATGCAAACGCCCGTGGCGTGGCTCGACGCAGAGGGCGGTGCGGACGAGCCAGGGGGCCGACTCGCCGCGCGTGGGCGAGCGGAGGGCGTCGGGCGGCTCGGGCGGAAGGCCTTGTTCGCGGCGGTGCGATCCGGCTCCGTCGACGCCGGGGGCGCCGTTCCGGTCGGAGTGCGGGCTGGGGCCGGCCGGTCCGCTGCGGGGCACATGGAACGATCGTTGGCGGGCGTGGGGAGGCAGAGGCGAACGGGCCTCGACAGGGTCTTGCGGATGCAGGTAGGGAAACTCGGAGCTGGCGACCCACGGGAGGGAGTCGATGGGCAGCCGGAAGCCCATGGGCGAGTCGCCGGGCAGGAGGTAGAGCCGCTCGGGTCGGAGGAACCAGGGGCCGGAGCGCCAGTGAACGCCGGGGCCGTCAAAATCGCGCTGGAGCGGCAGCGTGTAACCGACGACACGGTCAAGGCCTTGCTCGAAGATGCGGGCGAGGCGCGTGCGTTCCTCCTCATTGCGCAGCTGCGAACGGAACGGGTCGACGTTGGTGGGCAGGCGGCGTTCTTTCCAGAGGTAATACCACGTGTCCTCAAACGCGGGCAGGACCCATTGGCCGCCGCAACCGAGGCGATGGCCGAGCGTGTAGACGAACTGCTCGGCCCGCCGATCGTCGTGGCCGTAGTTGCGTTTCTCGTCGGCGAAGAGCGCGTCGTTGTCCCAGACGGGCTGGCCGTCCTTTCGCCAGTAGGCGGCGAAGGCCCAGCGCGGGAGGGACTCGCCGGGGTACCATTTGCCCTGGCCATAGTGGAGCAGGGCGCCGGGGGCGAAGCGACGCTTGAGGCGCTTGATGAGATCATCAGCGAGCAGGCGTTTACGCGGGCCAAGGGCGGCAGTGTTCCACTCGGCGCCGTCCATGTCGTCGATGGAGACGAACGTCGGCTCGCCGCCCATGGTGAGCAGGCAGCCGGACGTCTGCAGGTGCCGGTCGACGGCGTGACCGAGGTCGCGGATGGCGCTCCATTGCTCGGTCGAGTAGGGCTTGGTGACGCGGGGGGTTTCGAGGAGGCGATGGACGCGCATCTCGAAGGAGAAATCGCATTCGCACTCGTCGACGAGGCCGGTGATGGGGGCGGCGCTTTGCGGGTCGGGGGTGGCGGCGAGCGGAATGTGGCCTTCGCCGGCGAGCAGGCCGCTGGTGGGGTCGAGGCCGATCCAGCCGGCGCCGGGCAGATAGACCTCGCACCAGGCGTGGAGGTCGGTGAAGTCCTCGGCGGCGCCGCTGGGTCCGTCGAGGGAGGCGACATCGGGCTTGAGCTGGATGAGGTAGCCGCTGACGAAGCGGGCGGCGAGGCCGAGGTGGCGGAGCAGCTGGCAGAGGAGCCAGGCGGAGTCGCGGCACGAGCCGGAGCCGAGCTGGAGAGTTTCCTCCGGGGATTGGACTCCAGCCTCGAGACGGATGAGGTAACGGACGTCCTGCCAGAGGGCCTGGTTCAGGCCGACGAGGAAATCGATTGTGCGGGGGCGGGCATCGTCGGCCGGTTCGGCGGGCAGGGGATCGACGTGAGGCAGGACGCCGCCGCCGTGGTGCGGGTCGAGCGAGCCGGCTTCCGAATGGGGGACGGGCGCGGGGCCCGCGGGGGCGGCGACGCCGGCCGGCTGCAGGAAGTTTCGGCGGATCTTGCCCAGGTACCGGGTGAACTCGGGCGTGGGCGTGCCGCGGAGCAGGAAAGGCGCGAGCTCGTGATCGAGCGCGCGGTCGTATTTGAACGGGAACCGTTCGGCGGACGGCTCGAGGAAGAAGTCGAACGGGTTAAAGACCGCCATTTCCGCGACCAGATCGACCTGGATGACGAACTCGGAGGTTTTTTCGGGAAAGACGAGGCGCGCGAGGTAGTTGGACTGGGGATCCTGTTGCCAGTTGATGAAGTGGCCGTCGGGCTGGACGCGGAGGGAGTAGCCGAGAATGCGGGTGCGGGCGTGGGGCGCGGGGCGGAGTCGCACGATCTGGGGGCCGAGGTGGATCGGCCGATCGTAGCGGTAGCGGGTGCGATGCTGCAGGGCGACGTGGATGGACATGGGGTTGGTTCAGGCTGCCGCGACGGCCCGGAGATCCTCGAGGTAGCGGATGCGCTTGTGCACGTCCGTGTTGATCGAATGATAGGGCTGCATGAGGTTGCCGGTGGCGAAGAGCGTTTGCCGCAAGTGTTCCAGATCGTCCTCGCCGATGGCGTCGGTGAAGATGGGCCGGAGATAATCAACGCCGAAGGCGGACGGTTTCATTTGTTTGGCGTCGTAGAGGGCCGGGTGCATGGAGCGGGCGTGGATGAGGCCCCAGCGATCCCGGAAGCGGTTGGCGTCGAACCCCTCGACGTGAAAGCCATTCCGGGCGGAGTATTGCAGGACGGCGACGGCATTGTTGCGTCCTTCGATGAGCAGCTCGACCGCTTTGGCGCCGAGTTGTGCGGCGTGGAAGCGGTCGAAGAGAATGGGCCGGCCGCCGCGCTGGGTGTGTCCAACCTTGCGGGTGAAGATGGCTTCGCGGGCGGACTGGCTGCGGCGGTAAAGCTGGAAATAACGGTCGCCGATCATCTGGATGAGCCGGCTGCGCAAGGCCTCGGCCGCGCCGCTGAGGACGACGTTGCCGGCGGGATCGGCCGACTTGGTCTCGGCCCCGAGGTCGCGGCCCTGCTCGTCGACGATGCCTTCGCCACAGACGATGACGACGTTCTTCTGGAGATCGTAAATGTGTTTGACGCGCTCGGCGAGGAGTTCGAGGTCGAGCGGTTGCTCCGGGACGAGGATGATATCAGGCCGGCCGTAGGCGGAGCCGAGGGCGAGGTAGCCGGAGTGGCGTCCCATGACCTCGATGATGGCGATGCGCCGGTGGCTTTCGGCGGTGGTGCGGATGCGCTCGACGCCCTGGGCGGAGACGAAGACGGCGGTGGCGTAGCCGGGGGTGACGTAATTGACGATCTGTTCGAGGTGAAAGCCGGCCCGGGAGGGGCTGCGTTTGTAGCGGAAGCCGCCCCTGGCTTCGGGATCGGGGACGCGCACCCATTCGTCGGGTTCGGCGGCGGAGTTGAGGCCGAGATCGTTGTCAATCGTTTTCGGGGCGAGCACGGTCGGGAGGCGGTCAGCGAGAGGCTGGAGCCCGTTGAGGGTGCCGTCTCCGCCGACGCAGATGAGGCCCTCGATCTTGAGGCGGCGGAGGCGTTCCGCGATGGCGTCCAGGGCGGTGGCGTCGTCGGCGTCGACGAAATCGCGGGATGAGCCGATGAGGGTGCCGCCCTTGGTGGGATCGATTTCGGGGATTTCGTGGAAGAGCGGGTTGAGGAAGACGTGGGGGACGCGCGGGTTGAAGAGGCTGTTAAAGCCTTTGATCAAGCCGAGGATCTCGACGTGCAGCTGGTTGGCGCGGACGACGGCGCCGTGGATGGTGGCGTTGAGCGCCGGGGTGTCGCCGCCTGCGGTGAGAATGGCGATGCGTTTCATGGGTGGGCCGACCGGTCAGGCGGGCTCGGCCGAGGGGCGCAAGGAGTGGCGGGGCGGATTTTGTGGGGATTTGAGCGCGAGAAATGTCTCGAAGAGGTCCATGCCGACCTGGTTCACCCGGGTCTGGAGATCGTCGAGATATTCGTGAAGTCCCTGTTTGAAAATATCCTCGACGCTGGTGAAGGTGAGGTCGGAGCAGAGCTGGCCGAGGGTTTTTTCCGCGCTATTGCGATAGGTGCCGGCCGGCGTGCCGGACACGGCGAAGAGCGAGTCGCGGGCGGAGAGGAGGCAGAACTGGACGGCGCGGGGAAATTCCCGGTCGAGGATCATGAACTCGGCGACGCCGCGGGGCGAGATGCGGCCGTGGCGTTTGCGGTACATTTCGAACGCGCTGGCGGAGCGGAGGACGGCGGCCCATTGCAGGTCATCGAAGGGCGTGCCGACGTCGTCGACGGAGCGGAGGAGGATGAAATATTTGACGTCGAGGATGCGGGAGGTTTTGTCGGCGCGTTCGAGCATGCGGCCCATGTGGAGGAAGTGCCAGCCCTCGCCGTGGGTCATGGTGGCGTCGGCGACGCCATTGAACAGGTGGTTGGCGTTTTTGACCTCGGTGTAGAACTCGTGGGGGGAGGCGAAGGCGTGGGCCTTGAGGGCGGCCGACGTGACCATGAGGTAGAACTTGTTCAGCTCGATCCACATGGAGGAGGAGATGATCTCGCGGACGGTGCGGGCGTTTTCGCGGGCGGCGCGGAGGCAGGACAGGATGGAGTTGGGGTTGTCGGCGTCGAACGTGAGGAAGTGCATCACGTTCTGCTGATTGGCCTCCGGGTAGCGCTGGGCGAAGAGCTCATGATCGCCGGTGGTGTTGACGAGCGGCGACCATTGCTGGTCGTCGCCGGAGGTGGAGTCCAGCATGAGCTGGAGGTTGACGTCGATGAACCGCGCGACGTTCCCGGCGCGTTCGACATAGCGGCTCATCCAGTAGATTGAATCAGCGACGCGACTGAGCATGGGTAGGCTGGGAGGCTGGAAGGGGCTGCGGAGGGTCAGGCGGCCGTCGCGGTGGCGGTGGTGGCGGCGCGGGATTGATTTTGGGACTGGCTGGAGGGCGAGGGCTTGTGGGGCTCGTCATCGGTCACGGGTTGGTCGGCGAGCACCCAGGTGTCCTTGCTGCCGCCGCCCTGGGAGGAATTGACGACGAGGGAGCCCTTTTTGAGCGCGACGCGCGTGAGGCCGCCGGGCATGACGTAGATCTCTTTTCCGTAAAGGATGTAAGGCCGGAGGTCCACGTGGCGGCCTTCAAAATGATCGCCGCAGATGGTGGGCACGCGGGAGAGGGCGAGGGTGGGCTGCGCGACGTAATTGCGGGGATTTTGCTGCACCTTCACCACGAAGTCAGCGACCTGTTCCCTCGTGGCGTGGGGGCCGACGAGCATGCCGTAGCCGCCGGATTCATTGGCGGCCTTGATGACGAGTTCGGCGGCGTGGTCGACGACGTAGCGCAAGTCGGCCTCTTCGGCGCAAATGTAGGTGGGGACGTTGGGCAGGATGATGTCTTCGCCGAGGTAATACTTCACGATGCGCGGCACGTAGGCGTAGACCACCTTGTCGTCGGCGACGCCACCACCGGGGGCATTGGCGAGGGCGACGCGTCCGGCCTGGTAGACTTCCATCAGGCCGGGCACGCCGAGCATGGAGTCGTCACGGAAACATTTCGGATCCAGAAAATCGTCGTCGATTCGGCGATAGATGACGTCGACGCGCTCGAAGCCCTTGGTGGTGCGCATGCAGACGAAACCGTCGTCGATGACGAGGTCGCGGCCTTCGACCAATTCGATGCCCATCTGCTGGGCGAGGAAGGAGTGTTCGAAGTAGGCGGAGTTGTAGATGCCCGGGGTGAGGAGCACGCAGCGCGGGGTGCTCACGTGATCGGGGGCGAGGAACTCGAGCATGTCGCGCAGGCGGCTGGGATAGTTGGCGACGGGGCGGATGCGCGACGCGGAAAAGACCTGGGGAAACATGCTCTTCATGACCGCGCGATTTTCGAGCACGTAGGAGACTCCCGAGGGGCAGCGAAGGTTGTCCTCCAGCACGTAAATCTGTCCGTCTCGATGGCGGACGAGGTCGGTGCCGGTCACGTGGCACCAGATCCCGCGGGGCGGGTTGAAGCCGCGGCATGGCTTCCGGAAAGCCTTCGAGGAGAGAATGATTTCGGGCGGGACGACGTTGTCTTTGAGGATCTTCTGGTCGTGGTAGAGGTCGTTGATGAAGAGGTTGAGGGCGTGGATGCGTTGTTTCAGGCCGCGCTCGATGCGGCTCCACTCGGCGGCGGGCACAATCCGCGGGACGAGGTCGAAGGGGAAGATGCGTTCGGCGCCGGCGTGCTCGCCATAGACATTGAAGGTGATGCCCATCTGGAGGAGGGCGCGTTCGGCCGCCTGCTGGCGACTTTGCAACTCGCCGGTGGGCATGCGCTCGATGTTCTGGACCAGCGTGCGGGCGGACGCACGCGGACTGCCGCTTTCACCAAAAATTTCATCGAAGTAATCGCCGACGTCGTACTCTGAGAATTTCATAGGGCAGATTCATGGGCCCGATTTTGGACGGGCGACCGTTTCGGATTACGGCTGTTTTGAGCAGCGGCGGTGCCATGAACCCTCCCGAGGTCCGGGGGACCAGCGCTTGTTCGATCGACCCTGCGCGAGGCGGCCAACTGGAACGGCGGCCCTCATGCGATGAATCTATTTCATCGTTTTAATTGATAACGTTGCCAGCACGGGACGGGTCGCGGGGTTGTCGCGTTCTTCGCGGGATGAACAAAATGGGCCAGTGGGGCGGCGCATTCATCATTCGCGCTCGGTTCCTGCAGCGGGCGCAATTTGTCCGGCGCTCCGGGGGCGCGTCTCGCTGCCGGTCGCCGGACGTTCTGGTTCACCCGGGTCGGGGCTGTGAATCCGTTGGCGGGCGAGGCGAACCCAGCCAGGTGCAGAGCGGACCGAGCACCGGGGTCAGGCCTTTGTAGGCGGCGAGATTGCCCGGCATCGTTTGGAGCGAGCGAAGGAGTCCGTCCCGCGCGGCGGGAATGGCGGCGAGGACGGGAAGCGCGATGGATTCAACCCGGATGCCGAACAAAATGGTCCGTGAGGCGGGCAGCAGGACGAGCGCCTGATGCTCGATGCGGAACCAGATCGCCGACGGGTCGTCGGTGGACGCGAGGCGGGCGAGTTGGCGCCAGGGATCCTGGTTGAGTTCCGCGGATCGGGAGAGGCCCCAATTGAACCGGCACCAGGCCTGATCGGAAGTCAACCGGGACAGGAATCGCTCGATCGATGTTCCGAGAGACGCATTCAAGCCGGGGACAACACCGTGGATGTCTTCGAGGGCGAGCCCGGCCTTGGCGGCGAGGCTCCACGAGGACGGGAAGCAGACGCATCCGCCGATGAGATGATGGCGGGATGACGCGTCCGGTTGGAGGAGGAGAAAGTCGGGTTCCAAGTGTCGTCCGATGGCTCCCAGCGCCTCGAGCGGAGACGTGGCTGGACTGGTGTGAGCCGGGGCAAGCGCGTGCCAGGTCTCGAGGTGGCGGATCAATTCGGGGAGCGCGTGGTGGAGGGCGAGGGATGAATGGAGGTGGAACTGTGGGGCGGTGTCGAGCCAGCGGCGGCGCTCGCGCAACAATCCTCCGGAGATGTCGAGTGGGCGAAAGAAATCCTGGGGCGGCTGGCGACGGCCGCGCAGGGCGAAGCTGTGGTCGCCCTCGGGAAAGACGAGATTCCAATCTAATGGAATGTCTGCATCCGCCGATAAAGCAGACGTTAGATATGGCGACACTGTCATTGCAGTCACGAATTGACCAGATTGATGGCTTCCTTGTCGAGTCGGTGAAGGACGTTTGCTCCACCATGCTGGGATGGACAGCGACGGCTTGTGCACCGGACCCCGAGCACGATCCCGCCTCCTTCGGCCTGCGGGAGATCAACGGATGCATTGGCTTTGGCGGTCAGATGACGGGGAGCATATTCCTGTGCTGTTCCATCCCGCTGGCAACGTCGATGGCCCAGGCGATCATGGGGGCCGAGACGCCGACGATTCAGGACATGTCAGACGTGGTGGCGGAGCTGACGAACATGCTCGCGGGCGGCTGCAAGTCGCGCCTGTGCGACCACGATTGTCCGGTCGTGATGTCGATTCCGAACATCATCCGCGGGCACGCCATCCGGGCGACCAGCCGGGCGATCGAGTTCACGCTCAAGCAGGAGTTTTCCTTGTCGATAAATGGGAAAGAGAAGCTCCAGGTGATCATATTGGGGAAATTCGAGTAACGGGAAGCGAATCGAATCATGCACTTCGTTTGCGATTTTACGCAAAAGGCCGTCATGGCGGTCTACCAAACGATGCTCAGCTTGAAGGTTGAGCCAGTCGAGCATGCCGAGGGGCCGGCCATGCCACCTGGGCCGATCAAGGGCATGGTCGGATGCGTCAGCTTTGCGGGCAAGATCACGGGTGCGCTCTACATGAACTACTCGGAGCCGTTGACGCTGGCTCTGGCCGAGCGGCTGATTGGGTTTCGGCCGAAGAACTGGGGTGAGCCCGAGGTGGCGGACCTCATCGGGGAGATCGCGAACATGGTGAGCGGCGACATGAAGCGGCGCACCGCGGAGCTCGGTTACAACGGCCTGCTGGCCCCGCCCCTCATCATGCAGGGAGACAGCATTCTGGTGGAGCCCAAGGATGCCACCATTCTCGCCTATAACCGGTTTTCAATTCCGGAACTGAAAGAAGAATTATACGTCCGGGTTTTTGCCAAACTCGACGCCTGACACGACTGCCGTTATGCCCAAGAAAGTTCTCAGCATCGACGATTCCCGTATGGTTCACATGGTGGTGACCAAGACTCTCAAACCGCTCGACGTGGAGGTCGTGACGGCGGTCAACGGCCAGGAGGGCCTGCAAAAAGCCGAGGCGGAAAAGCCGGACCTGATCATCCTGGATGCGACCATGCCGGTCATGGACGGGCTGGAAGCCCTGGCCGCGCTCAAGGCCAACCCGGTGACGCAATCCATTCCTGTTGTCATGCTGAGCGCGGACGCGGGCAAGGACAACATCGAGCGTGCCCGGCAGTTGGGGGCCCTCGATTTCATCACCAAGCCATTCACGGGTGACGCCCTGATTAGCGGCCTTTCGCGCTACATCAGCTTTCAGGCGAAAGCAGCGTAGCGTTCCCCCCTGAACCCGCCGCCAGGTCGTGGACTGCGCCAGTCCTCTGGCGCTTTGACCCTGCCCGGAGGGTCGACCACGCTCGATCGGATTCTCGATTGACGACGAAGGGTTGTCGGAGCCGGCAAGCCCACATCAAAAATCTGCAATCACCCGGGAGCGAAGGCGGGAGCGCCTGGCTCGCTGTCGGGATTCCGCAAGGAAAGGTCCGCGGTGCAAATGCCCGGTGTCCTTTGCGGATGGCTGTCTTCCCGGCCGAGCTAGGCTCTCAGCTCGGTTCCGACGTCGAGGCGTTCAAAGAGTTTGCCGAGGGCGGCGATGCCCAGGGCGGATTCGACGAGGAGGAGGGTTGCGGCGGCGCCGCCGGCGGCTGGGACCGCGATGGCGGGCGGACACGCCATGGTGGCGAGGAGATAGGCGGCGACCGCGGCCGCGACCCCGGGAGCGAGCGCCAATGTGAAAACGAGGAGCTGGCCGAGCAGGGCGATCAGGCGCTGGCCGGTGGCCTCGATTCCCTGGGCGCCGCCGGGGCCGGCTTGCAGCCACGCCGGAAAAAGGAGGAGGGCGGCGTTCGGCACGAGAAAGGAAACGAGATTGAGCGCGGGACAGACCAGCGCGGCGCCGATGGCCATGGAGAGGCGCGTTGACAGCTCGACCCGGTTGCCACCCGGGATTCCGGTGAACAGCGCGGCCAGGAGGAGCAGCAAGGCGAGTTGGATGACGGACAGGGTCAGGACCGGGGCGAGCAGTTCGCCCAGGATGATCTTCCAGCCGGGGAGCGGATACAGCTTCAGCAATTCGGCGGAGCGCAGGTCTTGCCGGAGGTCGTGGCGAAGCAGTTGCGGGCCGAGGAGAATGGACCAAACGAGCCCCATGATCAGGAGGATGGGCAGGACATCGAGCACTTCACCGCGGCGGGCGTTGAGCCCGATGACCAGCGCGGGAATCCCGAACGAGATGCCGAGCACCACCCACGTCCGGGTGTTAAAGATCGTGCTCGCATAGATGAGGTTTTTCCAAAGAAACGCGGTGGCGGCCGGCCCGATGGGCCGAAGCGGGAAGGGAGATCGCGCGGCGGCGCGCGACGGTGGCGCGGAGTTCTCCCGTCGGAGCGTGGCCAGGCGCTCGGCGCGGCGGCGGGCCTGTTCCAACGAGGACTCCTCGAAGGCAACGGCCGAGCGGATGACCCAGATGTAGTGCAACCCCAGAAGGAGCAGAGCCGGTCCGAGGGCTCGGAGAAATTCCGGCCACGTTCGCGCGAGCCCCGGATGGAGGATGCTCCGGGCTGGGAGCAGCAAGGTGGCGAGCGGCTGACTCTCCACATAGTGACGGAGCAACGTCAGCAGCGCCTTGAGGTCTTCGGCGGGATTGGCGCTGGCTGGAGACGAGGGCATCGGGATCGGGTTGGTCGAGGACCACCAGGCGGCGAGGCTGGTCAGGGCGATGGCTCCGACCACGATCGCGCGGCGGGCCCAGTGCCCCACCCCGAGGTCCAGCAGGCGGGAGCGCGCGAATGAGGCGGCGATGAAGTGAAGATTGAGGAGGGAAAGGACGAGCCACCATCCGGCGATGAGTGATCAGCGTGGAAAAGAGGATGCCGAATTGGGACCGGAGCAGCTTGTAGTGCAGCAGCGTCTGTCGGCGGATCGGGGCGGGAAATAAAAACATCGCTTCCGCCTCGGAGAAGGAAAGAGCGGCCCGGCTGCGGGGAAAAATCCAAGATCCCAGGGCAATGCCGGTGACGATGACCGCGGCGATCCACTCGAGTTGACCGCCCCAGCCCTCCGCCAGCGGGTTGGGGCTGCGACCGGCGGCGCCCAGACCGGGAACGAAGATCGGCCGATAGAAGTAGAAGAAGAAATAAAGCGCCCCGACCAGAAAGGCTGCGAGGTATTTCGGTTTTCGGAGACGGCGGAGTCGGGCCAGGAACTGGTTCCACCCCGAGATGACCTGCAGGTAGAGCAGCGCCTGGATCATGGCTGTTTCACGGGCTCGTCCGCGCCCGTGGCCCGGAAGAAAACGTCTTCCAGGTTCAAATTCCCCGCCTGGCCGGCGAAACGCTGGACAACCTCGGACAGCGGCCCGTCGACAATTTTGCGGCCGGCCTGAACGATGATGACGTGCGAGCAGATCTCTTCGAGCAGGTGCAGCAAGTGCGAGCTGATCAGGACCGCGGCGCCCTCGGCCGCGCGGCGCCGGATGGTGTCTTTCATCCGGCGGATCCCGATGGGGTCGAGGCCGGTCAGCGGCTCGTCAAAGAGGATGACCGAGGGGGAATGCAGCAGCCCGCAGGCGATGGCCAGCTTCTGCTTCATGCCGCGCGAGAGCTCTCCGGGAAGCGCGCGGATCTTGTCCGCGATTTCCAGCTCGGTGAGAAGCGGCATCATCAGCTCGCGGAAATTGGCGACCTGATAGATCCGGGCGGAGAAGGCCAGATGCTGTTCGACGGTGAGATACTCGAAGAGGCGCGGTTCATCCGCGAAAAACGCCAGGTGCCGCTTGGCCGCCACCGGATCGCGGACGAGGTCGTGCCCGGCCAGGCGGAGGACGCCCCGCGTGGGAGGGATGATGCCGGAGAGACAGCGGAGGGTGGTGGTTTTTCCGGCCCCATTGGGACCCACCAAACCAACGACTTCACCCGGCCGCACCGAGAACGACATGTCGCCGACGGCAACAAAGTCGTCATAAAGTTTTGTCAGACCTTCGACCTCAATCATATCTGGTCGTCCCTACCTATCGGCCCGGAACGGAGTTCCGATAGGGGCCCCCGGTGGGATTTGGAGTTGTCCCGACATTTCTGCAGGCGGCTTGTCGCCCGGCCGGCGCATGGAACGTTCCGTCCTCGCCTGCGTTGCGCGAACATCGGCGGCTGTCCCCTGGCATGGCTACTGACCGGGAGGAGCGGGGGCGGGGGATGGTGCGGAAGGCTTGCTGCGGATGACGACCTTGCCATCGCGGACCTCAAGGCTTTCGACCCGTTCCATGACCCGCGCGGATTCGGGATTGTTGCGGAGCTCGCGGGTGAGGTCGACCTTGCGCAATTCGCTGAGCATGAGCGGCGGCAACGGCGTGTTGTGCACGGACACCTGATCGATGCGGGCGTCAAGCTGGCCATTGTTCAGGCTGACTTTGAACGCTGCGGTCCCGTTCAGGTAACGGCCCTTCAGCTTGAGGGGGCCGACATCCGGGAGGGGGTAGGAAAGCTGGCCTTTGATCTGGTCGTCCTCGATCTGCACGAGGAGCTTGCCGCGCAGTTCGCGGTCGGCGGCGATCATGGCGTTGAGATCGTCGGCGGTCAGGATCAGTTCGGTGGGTTGGGTCGCGCCTTTTTGGATCGATTGCTGGAACGAGTCGACCCGTGTCCGCAGCTCCTGCAGCTGGGGAGCGGGATAAGGGCGCTCCTCAATTTTCTCCGGCGTGGTCGAGGTGTAGGTGGTGACGAGCTGATCGACGGTGCGTTTGGCGAAGTAAATGCCCACCCCGACGAAAATCGCGAGAACCAACGCGATGATGGCAAGGGAAAGGCAGCCATAGAAGAGACACCCACGCTTTTTGGCCGGAGCGCTTTGGTTCGACATGGGCGGATAATGCCGGGTCCAGCCTCTCTTGGGAAGCTGCTTGTTCCTTTTAGACCCGCTCACGGGACATGAACTGAGCATGCACGTAGGTAGGGCCGGCGCTCCGTCGCCGGCCGGCAGTCCGCACGGCGGTCCGTGCCGGCGGCGCGCTGCGGAGAGCGCGCCCTACCGTCCGGTTCAAGGGGAGCGTGGACCTTCAGCGAGGCGGGCAAACGCCAACGCGGGCGCCCGGGTGGCGGGCGCCCGCGGCGGGAGAATTTCGTGGATTGGCGGGCGGCGAGCGTGCGGAATCAATCCAGCTGCACGATGCGATAGAATCGTTGCGGCGTGTCGCCGAGGCTGTCTTCGACGGCGACGGAGTTGCCCTGGGCGGTGGCGGCCGGGGCCAGCGGGGTCCAATCGTGGTCGAGCAGGTTGTTCTTGTAATCGATCCGGTAATTGCGGCCGGCGATGGTGTCGAACGTGATCGACACCTGACCGGGACCGGCGTTGCCGATGGTGATCTGGGGCGGCAGACGGACGATGACGGTGAACGTTCGGGTGGCGCTGAGGGGCGGGATGCCCGTATCCGTGACGCGGACGGTGATGGTGTTGGTGCTGGGCGCCTGGAGGCCCGAAGGAGTCCAGCTGAAGTGGCCGTTGCCGGCGTTGATCGACGCGCCGTTCGGGGCGCCGGCGTCGAGGGAATACGCCAGGGGCTGGGCCGGGACGTCGAAGTCCGTGCCGACCGCGTCGAACGCCACCGATTGGCCGAGGGCGACCGTGAGGTTGGGGATGGACGCCAGGCTGGGCGCGGTGTTGCCGGTGGCGCCGATGGTGTTTGGCCCGCGCGGAGTGGGCGTCGTCATGAAATGGATCGAGGACGAGCCATCGGCATAGCGGCCCTGGCTGATGTTGTTGGTTTGTTCGCCGAAGGTGACAGCGTCGATTTGGGTCTGGCCGTCGGGGCCGAACAGGCCGATGGCTTCGCCGCCGCGGGCGAGCTGGAAGTTGACGTGGAGATCGGGACGATCGGCGCTGTTCTGGTTTTGTTCGCCGTCGGCCCAAACGAGGAGGAAGCCGTGGGGCGGCACGACATACTGGCCGTTGGTGGGAACCATGAACTGGTTGCGATTCGCCAGGTTGTCGGTGAGGTAATAGCCGCCGAGGTCGATGGGGGCGTCGCCGGCGTTGTAGAGCTCGAACCAGTCGTCGAAGTCCTGGTCGGCGGGATCGGCGAGATTATTGGTGTTACTGGCCATCCACTCGTTGACGAAGACGTTGATATTCCGCGCGACGTTGGTGGCGCCGGGGGTGGCGTTGAACATGACGACGCGGTTGAAGGGCTGTCCATCCGGGGCGGAGCCGTACGACAGGTCGGCGCCGAGCGGGGGGTAATTGAGGTAATCCGTGATTTGCGGGCGGGTGTTGATGAGGCGCACGAGGGCGAGTTGGCCGCCGGTCGGGCTGAGTCGGAAGCCGGTGTGCAAGACGCCCGCGGAAGCCTGGGCGGCCTGGCCATCGGCCCAGACGAGCTGGAACGATTTCGGAGCGATGGTGGTCCCGGCGGGAAACGGCCATTCCGTCAGCGCATTGGTGTAGGAGCTGGCGAGGTAATAGCCGCTGAGATCGACGGGGGTGGAGCCGGCGTTGTAGAGCTCGATCCACGGCTCGCGTTCGCCGTTGTTGTCGGCGGGCCCGGTGGAGTTGAGAGTCTGCACCTCATTGAGCCAGATTGGATCGTAGGCGGGCAGGGAGCCGGCGGCAGCGTTGGCGGTGCCTGGTGTGGCATAGACCGGCCGGACGCTGGTGACCGAGACGAGAGCGCTGCCGGGCGCGGTCCGGGCGGTGAAGTTGTTGCCGTTGGTGGTGGCGAGGTACCAGTAGCTCAGGGTGTAGATGGTGCTGGGGGTGGCGCCGACGATGTCCTGGTAGATGGAGCGGGTTCCGGACGGCGCGCCGCCGGTGAGCGAGATGAAGTGGAGGCTGGCGGCGCCGGAGTGCGACTGGCTGGTAACGATGGCGGTGCCGGTGTTGTTGGTGCTGATCGTCCATTCCGCGCCGAGGGGCGACTCGAAGCTGGCATTGCGGACGAGGTTGGGGGCGCCCTCGGCCGTGGTGCCTTCGCAGAGCCAGACGTCGTCGATGTGGAGATCGCCGCCCGGGTTGTCGAGGAAGAGGTAGATCTTCAAATTGTTGGTGGTGCTGCCGAGATTGCCGGTGATCTTGGCCTGGCGCCACACGGGCTGATCGGTCCAGTTGCTGACCCGGCTGTTGTCCTGGGCGGCGTCGATGAGCTGAAGAGACGGGCCGGTGCCGTCGGCGTCCTGGGGCCAGGGAAGATCATCGTCGTAGCGCACCTTGTTGATCGTGCGATAGGCGACGTTGGTGGCGAGGACGGCTCCGTTGGAGGTGACGACCTCGTAGGGTTGCTCGAGCGAGAGGGTTTCCCCGCCGTTGTCGAGGCGGCCGTTGAAGAGGCCGGTGAGGGGTGCACCGGGGAACGCGTCAGCAAAGCCCCGGGCGTTCCGGGCCACGGTCAGATACTCTCCGCCGCCGATGGTGGAGCCGGATGGGAACGTGAAGTCGACGCCGTTGATGCGCCATCCGTCGAGCCGGAAGGCCTGGCTGGAGCGGTTGAAGATTTCGATGAACGACGCGTCGGGCGCCGCCGGGTTGTAATGAATTTCGTTGAAGACCAGCTGGCCTTCGGGAGCGGGGTTGGCGCCGGAGAAATGGACGACGACATTCACGCTGGCGCCGGGAACGACGTTGCCGGTCCGATCGAGAGCCTCGACCACGAGGGTGGACTCGGGCTGATCGACGACATAGCGGACCTCCCAGGTCTTAACGCGGGTCCAGTTGATGGGAACGAGCGTGCCGTTGATGCGGATGGCGGCGACTTCGATGGGAGCCTCGCCGGAGATGATCACGAAATTGGTGGCGGTGGTCACCTCGTTGGTGCTGGTGAGCTTGAAGTTGTTTCCGGCCTCGTTGGAGATGGTGGTGAGGATGGTGGTGCGGGCGGAGGCGATGAAGGGTTTCACCTGGGCGTCGGGCGAGACGGCGTTGACTCCGCCGGCGACGAGCGCGTTGTATTTGGAGTCGAGGATGGCGTTCATGCGGGCGGGCAGCCACGGGCCGTTGCAGACTTCCTTGAGCGCCTGGAGATACATGCGACGGAACTTGGCGCTGAACCCGACAGCCGGGCTGGAGCGCCCGGCGAACAGCCGCGGCATGATGTCGTCCTGGGTGTTGATCTCGAAAAGATTCTGCGCGGGACCGGACGAGCCGCTGTTGTTCAGCACGATGTTCATGTCCCAGATGAGGAGCTTCCACCGTCCGTCCTTGGTGACGTAGCCGTACATGTTCTGGGAGTTGCGGCTGCCGTAGTGATCCCAGTCGCCGACGGAATGGTGAATGGCGCAGATGCGCATCCATTCCTCGATGTCGGCGACGGACTCGATGGCGGCGTTCCAGGTGTTCCAGTTGTTGGTGGGGCTGTTGGCGGCATCGACCAGGCGGAAGACCGGATCAAAGTCGTTGGCGGTTTCGTTCGGCGAGCGGACGAGGTAATTGTGGCGGTAGCGGGCGGTCTTGTGGATGGTGAACCCGTTGGAAGTGGTGAGGAACCGGTTCAGGGACGCCCACGCGACGTTGCGATATCCGGTTGAGCCGGTGGCGGTGTCATCGGTTTCGAACCAGGGCTGGATCTTGTAGAGCGGGCCGTCGGCATCGTCGGGGAAGACGGAATCGAGGACGTCGCCGCCGGGCGTCTGGGTGTCCTCCATGATCGACGTGTTGCCGCCGCGGCGGTTGCCATTGAAAAACATGTGGACGAAGCGGCGGTAATTGTAGGGCAGGCCGAGCTGGCGGGCCATCCAGTAGCAGAATTGTTCGCGTTGCGTGGTGTTGTCGTCGAACGGCCCGTTGCCGGGAGCGTGCACCTTGTTGAGATTGGCCGTGCCGAGGAACAGATCGTCGGGCGGAATTTCGATCGAATAGTGGGCGGCGGTGGTGACCGGGGATCCGGAGAATTGGTGGTAGGGGCTGCCGGACCACTTGGCGCTGGTGTTGTAGATGACGCGGAAGTTGCCGTAGACAAAAGTTTCGAACACGCGCTCGTTGCTGAGCGACGGCCGGTTTTGCCAATCGCTGACGTTGTCCTGCGTCATCCATTGGCGGTAGGTGCCGAAGGTGGTCGCGAGGCTGGGCTCTCCGAAGCGGACGAGGCATTCAAAGGGCCGGACGTAGGTGGGGTTCGGCAGCGGGAAGAGCCGGGTGGCGCCCCGCGTGTCGGTCGCGTTCACCTGAAAGGCGATCAGTGTGCCGGCGGGCTGGCCCGGAATCGTGCCGGTGAAGATGCCGTCGCCGGCGACAGCGTCAAGGCCGGTGCCGTCGTCGACCATGCGCGTGGACGATTGCGTGGCGGTGGTGTCGGCGCGGTAGAGGAGGTTCAACGAGGCGAGGCCGTCGGGATCCTGCACCCGGGCGGTGACGGCGACGGGCTGGCCGCCATCGGGGAGGATGGGGGTGTGAGAGACCTCGGAGATGGCGGGTCCGTTATTGGCGAGCGCGCGGCTGTTCGGAGCGCCGGGCGTGCCGAGGTTGGATGGCAGGTTCATCCGGGCGAAGCATTCCAGGTAATTGCCATGGGTGCGGAGAGTGATTTCGGGCCAGCCGCGCAGCCAGCGGACTTTCGCCTTGATGGTGCCGATGCCGCCGATGGGCAGGGCGGCGGCAAGCGGCGTGCGCAGGCGGTTCATGATGGAATCGCCGCGTGCGTCCGAGCGGACGATCAGGGCGCGACCTCCGCCGAATCCCTGGCCGGGGTCGCTGACCGTCGAACGGACATGGTCACCGCGGGTCAACCAGCCGCTCAGGCCGGATTCAAACGTGCCGTTCGTGCAAACGTTGTTGCCGCCGGAAACGGTGGGGGAGGAAGCCTCGACGTTATCGAGAAGACATTCGCCTTCGCCGAGCAGGAACCCTTCGAGCACGGCCTGATTTTCCGAGCCGTTGTCGAGGGGGCCGGTGATTTGGATATCCGTCCAGGGCGCTTTGGCAGTTTCATCGCTGTCGGCCCAATTGTGACCCAGGCGGTGGTTGGATCGGGGATCGATGAGCTCGAGGCTGCTGCCGCCTTCGTTGGCCCAAAAGCCCCAGTTGCCGCCGGTGCGGTAGGTGACCTCGTCGACGACCACATAGACGGTGTTGGTGCGGGGCTGGCCGAGGTTGTTGGTCGAGATGTTGAGGTCGGGGCGGGCGAGGGCGACACGTTCGCCGCTGTTGCCCAGCGTACCGCCGTAATTGCCGAGGGTATTCGCCGAATTGAGGTTGGGGTACTTGGCCAGGAGATTGGTGGCATTGCGGGCGATCACGAGATAAGCCCCGGGAGCGATGACGGTGTTGGAAGGAAACGTGAAGGTGACGCCGGCGGTGAAGCGCCATGCACCGAGGTCGATGGCGGCCGATCCTTTGTTGAAGAGCTCGATGAATTCATCGTCGCTGTCGCGAGAGATGGGCTTGTACATGAGCTCATTGATCACGATGTCCTGGACCAGGATGGCAGCGTTGGCGGCGCCCGGGGTTTGGGCGGTCAACGGATAGAACTCGCGGGCGCCGTCCGGGGACCGGCCGAACGCGATGCCGTTGGCCTGGGCTTCGAACTCGATGGCGTCGATGATGGCGTTGTCGGGGCCGCGGAAGTAAAGGGCTTCACCGCCGGAGCTGAGGCCGAACCCGAGCTGGTTTTGGTTGAAGGAGACAAAGCCGCGGGCGGGAATGCTGGTGCCGGGCGGCACGACGAAACGGTTACTGGTGGCGGCGTCAGAGAGGAAGCACCCCGAGATGTCGACCGGCTGATTGGCGTGGTTGTAGAGTTCGACATAGTCGGTGGCCGGCGCATCGGTGTGGGCGAGAACTTCGTTGATGAGCACATTGAATCGCCCACCGGCCCGCGCGGTGTCGTGGCGTCCCGGCGAACCGCCGAGGGCCGCGCTGATGGACCAGGCGCGGGGATCCTCCTCGCCATAGGACGCGCGGGTCAGCACGAGGGAGTGCCCCGTGTGTTCTGCTCCGATCGGCCAGGGATTGTGGCTGGAGTAGGGGATTTGGAGCATGACGGAACCCTCCTTATTTTTGAGGCGGAGGGTGCCATCTGCCGCCAGCGCGTTGGTGAACGGACCGAGGGCCGACAGTGCATAGACGGATTGGAAGACGGCCGGGTCTTTCGCGATGATGACGTAGCTGTTGCCGGGCACGTTTAGGCCTTCCGGGAACGTGTAGTCGATTTCGCCCGTCAGGCGATAGCCGCCAATCTCCTCGGGAAATGGGTTGGAGTTGTAGATTTCCACGAATTCAGTCTCGTTCGTGGACGGCGGCGCGGGGCTGTGCATGATTTCCGTGATGGCGAACGGCGTAGTGCGCCGTGACGGGCCGGGCGGTTCGACATCGAGCCGGACCAGGCCGATTGTGCCACCCACAGAGTTGGCGTATTGGCGGAATTGCGCGGTCACACCCTGGCCGTTGGCCTGGCTGGCGGCGGCCAGACCCAACGAAACAGTGTCCGGCAGGGCCGCCGTGGATGTTCCCAGTTGGGACCAGTTGTCGCCATCCAGAGAGGCGTATCCGGTGAAAACATTCCCGCTCCGTTGAAGCCGGAGCCAGGTGTTGGGGTAGTTGACCGGGAAACTTCCGCTGTAGGCCGCAGCCACGACGGCTCCGGTGCGAACGCCGAAATGAACCCCGCCTCCACCGGTGGTGGCAAACGTGGCCGCAAAGGGACTGTTCGTGGTGAGCGTGGCGCGCGCCATCAAGCCCGCCCTCGACCAAGGATCGGCCTGGGTCAATGACGCCACGCGCACCTTGACGTCAAAATCGCCCGTCACGCTTTCGTAGCTGAATCCGAATTGGTCGTTGGTCCCGCCCATGACTCCGCCGACCGACAGGTCGAGGCCGCCGCCGGCAAGGCTCGTGGTTAGACCCGGGCTTGGGGCGCCCACGTTCTGAGACGTCAGGGAGCCCGGGTTGGATGCGGCATTCAGGTCCGTGAAAGTCACGGTGAAGAATGCGCTGGCCAGGACGGGTAGCGAAAATCCGGCGCAGTTGCGCCAGAAGGATTGCAATCGGTTGCTCATGGGTTTGGTGAAGTGGGGGCTCGATTGTTACGAAATGGTTACGGGATTGGTCGTGCCGATCTGGCGGTGGAAACGGGTGGAAGGTGGCCTCGATGACTCCGATTTATGGCCGAGAGCGACGCGAGAAATTTCGCGTCTGCTTCTCTGCGCGAACGACAGGCAGATGAGAACAACACCACATGGGGAATTGGATGGCGAACCTTAATCGGCCTAATCCAAAAGTCCAGTCGAACTTGTTCTGAAGGAATGGTGGCAGTGGCGGGCTTATTTGGCGCCTGCCTTCGGGCTGGGGGTCGGGCCTGACACGCGTCGGATCTCGAGGTTGCGCAGCGCGGCAGTGGTGGACCAGGAGGCGATGCCCAACGGTTTGGAGAGCTCGACTTCGGGGCGGATCGACAAACGGTGGCCGGCGGTTTCGAGGTTAACGACCCGGTCGGCGTCGATCCATGCCTCGATCCTGGTTTTGGTGACGCGAACCCGGATTTTGAACCATTTCCCATTCTCGAAATTGAGGTAGGACGTGGTTTCGTTGTGCGCGGCGTCCTCCCCGTCGATGCTGGACAAACCGACGACACCTCCGCCCCAGCCGCCGACGATGAAACTGCAGGGATCGTTCTCGACGGGAAACGTCAGGGCGCAGAAGAAATCACTACCGTCGACCCGCATGGCCTCGAGGCTGATTTCGTAATCCATATGGGGCAACGCGTTGGTCCACGTGACGCCGGTCATGACGCCGGTTTCCAGAACGATGCGGCCACTCTCGACCTTGACACCGCCGCGTCCTGCGAAATCGGTGACCTGCCAACCGGTCAGGGATTTGCCATCGAAGAGCGATTGCGCCGAGCTGGCGGGCGCGGGGGCGGAAGTTTGGGCTTTCGGCTGGTCGGCGGCAGATGTCGTGTCTGGCGTGAGGCAAGTGGCGGCGCTGGCGATGACGAGGGAAGCGACGAGGCGCAATTGGGGGCTCGAATAATTCGGCCGGGAACCGGGTGAAACGATCGTCAGCGGGGGCATGGTGAAAGCGAGGGTGCGGGAAAGCCCTGGGGAGGCGCAATGGCAAATCGCGTGTAACCATTTTGCGGGTGGTGCGTCTGCTAAAATTGGTCCCAAATTCTTCTCGGAAATCGCTGATTTGTCGGGGATTTCCGGGTTTCTCCGGGTTGGAGCCCGGGGATACCGTTTTTGGGGGACCGGGGAATCTACGAGAGTCCGTACCGGACCGGGTTTATCGCTTGACCCATCCGGGTGTTTACGGCACAAGTGAGCCACGGTTTTCCAATCACCGGAGAATGGAGCGGCGATCAAGGATGACGCTGTCAAAGCTCATGGTCGAGACGCGACACTCTAGGCATGGACGGGAGGATGTCCATCGCACGGACGGCAGCGAATTCAAATGGTCCGTTGAGAAGGCACGACGGGTGCTCTTCCCAGGATTGCAACTCAAGATTCTTTGATGGTCGGTTTGCGGTCGGGTCCAGATGTTCCATGCCCGGGGGATTTAGGGCATGGGGAGGTTTGGGTGCCTGCTGCTTCAGAAACTAAACTGTGAATACACTGGGAACTGATATTGGGAAAAAGGCAGACTCGGGGGCGAATCTGCGGGAGAAGTCGGTTGGGCTGCGGCCGCATGACGTTAGAGTTCCGCACTGGAAACGGGCGCTGGATCTGGGTTTGATCGCGCTGATGTTGCCGGCGTGGGGGCTGTTGATGCTGGCGATTGCCGCGGGGATCAAATTGGTTTCACGCGGGCCGGTTCTCTTCCGGCAGGAGCGAGTCGGGTTGGGGGAACGCAAGTTTGTCTGCCTTAAATTCCGGACGATGCGGGTGAATGCCGAGACCACCACGCACCGGGAGCATCTGTCGCATCTTTTGGATTCCGATGCGCCGATGAAAAAGATGGATCATGTCGATCCGCGTTTGATTCCTTGCGCATGGATCCTGCGTTCGACCGGGTTGGATGAACTGCCGCAGCTTTTCAATGTGATTCGCGGCGACATGAGCCTGGTGGGCCCGCGGCCGTGCACTGAATACGAATTTGCGAAATACAAGGTGTGGCAGCGCGAGCGTTTTGATGCGCTCCCGGGCTTGACCGGCCTTTGGCAGGTCAATGGCAAGAATCGCACGACATTTTCGCGCATGGTGGAGTTGGACATCCTTTACTCGCGCACCGCTTGCCTCTGGCTGGACTTGGGCATCATGTTTCGGACTTTCCCGGCCTTGTTGACCCAGTTCATCGACAACCGCCTGGAACGGGCATTTTTGTCCGAGGCGTCGGTTCGTCCTCCGCATAAGTCCACCGACCTGATAAATCGCAGCTTGAAAGCCAACGGCATTGCAAGGTAGGTAGAGACCCAGGTTCCGATGGATGGAACCGCCTTAAAATGTCCAAATTGATTACCGTTGGCGTGGTGGGTTGCGGTTATTGGGGGCCCAACCTGATCCGGAACTTCCGCAGCCTGCATGATTGCCGGCTGAAAACCATGTGCGATCTGAGCAAGGATCGCCTCAAGCACCTCAAAGCCCTCTACCCAGAGGTGGAGGCCTCGACGGACTACACCGGGATGGTGAAGGATCCGGAGATCAACGCCGTCGTGATCGCCACGGCCGTGCGGTTTCATTACTCGATGGCGAAGGAGGCGCTCCAGGCCGGCAAGCACACGTTCATCGAAAAGCCGATGGCGGCTTCCGCGGCGGAGTGCGAGGAACTGATCCAGCTGGCGATTAAAAATGGCCTGACGTTGATGGTGGGGCATACGTTCCTTTACTCGCCGGCGGTTCGAAAGGTGAAGGACATCATCGCGAAGGGGGAGATCGGCGAGATTCGCTACATCAGCTCGCGCCGCCTCAATCTCGGTCTCTTTCAAAAGGACATCAACGTGACGTGGGACCTGGCGCCGCACGACATTTCGATCGTGCTGCACATTCTCGACGAAGTGCCGTTGAGCGTAAATTGCCGCGGGCATTCCCACATGGCCCGGGGTGGGGTGGAGGACGTGACCACGCTTTGCCTGATGTTCAAGAAGGGGAAGTTCGTCACGATTCAGAACAGCTGGCTGGATCCTCGCAAGGTGCGCGAGATGACGTTCATCGGCACGAAGCGAATGATCGTCTACGACGACGTGGAACCGCTGGAGAAGATCAAGATCTACGACGCGCGAGTCGAGGTGCCGCCGCATTACGACACGTTTGCTGAGTTTCAGTATGCGTATCACTACGGCGACATTTACAGCCCCTACATCAAGCAGGAAGAGCCATTGAAAGTGGAGTGCCAGCATTTCCTCGACTGCATCCGGACCGGGGCGATGCCGCTCAGCAGCGGCAACCAGGGCTTGCAAATGGTGCGTATTCTCGAGGCGGCGTCGGCGTCGCTGAAGCAGGGGGGCGCCGCAATTGAACTCAGCAGCGACACCGGCCGGATGGGCCGCCGTCCTTCATGAGCGGCGCGGCGGACATGTACCAGAAAATCGCGCCCAACGTGAAGCTGGGCGCGGGGGTCAAGATCTTCGCCTTCGTCAATCTCTACGGATGCGAAATTGGTGACGAGACCAAGGTTGGCACGTTTGTGGAAATTCAAAAGGGATCCCGGATCGGCAAGCGCTGCAAGATCTCGTCCCACACGTTCATTTGCGAAGGCGTCACCCTCGAAGATTTCGTCTTCATCGGGCACAACGTGACGTTCATCAACGATCTCATGCCGCGCGCGACCAACGCGGACGGATCGCTGCAGACGGAGGCCGACTGGAAGTGTGTGCCGACCTTGGTCAAGCGAGGCGCTTCGATCGGGTCGAGCGTCACGATCCTGGCGGGAGTCACCATCGGCGAGGGCGCCGTGGTGGGAGCGGGAAGCGTCGTGACCCGAAACGTAGCTCCCCACACGGTGGTAGCCGGCAATCCGGCGCGTCTGCTGCGCAAATTGGAGCCGAAGTGAGAGCGACCGTAGGACACGGTCGGACGTTCCCACGTCGGACAGGCGTCGCCCGGCACCCGGGCGAAAGCCGGTCAACCCCTGCGGTCTCCGTGCCGATACATAGTTATGCAAGTTCCTTTCTTGGACCTGAAAGCGCACCACCAGCCGCATCGGCAGGAATTTCTCGACGCGATCTCGGAGGTCATCGACCAGAGTGCATTCGCCGGCGGCCCCTACGTTGCCAAATTTGAACAGGACTTCGCCCGCTACTGCGGCGTGGAGCATGCCATTGGCGTGGGCAACGGGACCGACGCCCTTTGGCTCGTCCTCTTGGCCTTGGGGGTTGGACCGGGTGACGAGGTGATCACGGTCCCGATGACGTTTATGGCCACAGCCGAGGCCATCTCCTTCACGGGCGCGCGGCCGGTCTTTGTCGACATCGACGAGGCGACCTGCACGATGGATCCAGCGGCGGTGGAGCGGGCGATCACGCCACGCACCAAGGCGATCATCCCGGTGCATCTTTACGGTCAGGTGGCGGACATGGATCCAATTCTGGAAATCGCCAAGCGCCGCGGATTGCCGGTGCTCGAGGACGCGTGTCAGGCCCACGGCGCGGAGTATAAAGGGCGGCGGGCGGGATCGTTGGGCGTGGCGGGGGCTTTTAGTTTTTACCCGGGCAAAAACCTTGGGGCATTTGGCGAGGCCGGCGCGGTCACCACGAACGATCCGGTTTTGGCGGAGAAAGTGAAGGTCCTGCGGGAGCATGGCCAGCCCAAGAAATACGTGCACTCGCACATTGGCTGGAACGCCCGCATGGACGGCATCCAGGGCGCGGTGTTGCGGGTGAAGCTGAAATATTTGGAGGCGGCGACGGAGCGGCGCCGCGCGCATGCGGCCCGTTACCGGGAATTGCTGAAAGGAGTGACGGCGGCAACCTTGCCGACCGAAGCGGCGATGCGGCGTCACGTTTATCATCTGTATCCGATCCAGTGTGATCGCCGTGACGAAGTCATTGCCGAGATGGGTCGGCGCGGGGTAGGCTGCGCCATACATTACCCGATTCCGGTGCACCGGCAGGAGGCTTACGGGTTCCTGGGTCTTGGTGAGGGAGCGTTTCCGGTGACGGAGCGGGTGGCGTCGCGGTTGGTGTCGCTGCCCATGTTCCCGGAGCTGACGTCGGACCAGGTGGAGAAAGTGGCGGCGGAGCTGAAGACCGTGCTGGCCGGGAGGTAATGACCGTTGTTTGTGTCCAAATTGGAGACCGCGTCTTGACCCCGGGGAATTTTTCCGCGACGGGTGTGAAGGCGGCGTCTGGCGTGCAGGTTGAAGCCGTCGACGCCGCGCGGTTTTCTGCTTGGGACCAGGAGGTCAGCCAGGCCGGGTGGGGAGGTTTTTTTCACGGCAGCTCCTGGATGGAAGTATTGCGTGACGCTTACGGATTTCGGCCGGTGGGATTGATCTTTCGCCGAGGGGGCGCGGTGGTCGGGCTGGTGCCGATGGTGGAGGTCATCAGCCGGTTCACCGGCCGGCGCGGCGTTTCCCTGCCCTTTGCCGACGAGTGCCCGCCGCTGGTTCCCTCCGGCGCGCCCCCGACCAACCTGCTGGCACCTCTCGTGCAGTATGCCCGGGAGCAGGGCTGGGATTACTTCGAGGTGCGCGGCGCCGCGGACACTCTCCGGCCGGAACTCGCCTCAGTGAGCTTTCACGGGCATCGGATTGACCTTCCCTCCGGCACCGAAGCCATGTGGGACCGCCTGCGCGGCCCAATTCGGACGGGTGTGCGCAAAGCCGGGGCGTCCGGGGTCACGATTGAGATGGAGACCTCGGTGGCGGCGTTGCAGGAATTTCATCGGCTGTATCGGCTGACCCGTCAGCGGCACGGGTTGCCGCCGCAGCCGTTCTCGTTTTTCGCTGCCATCCATGAGCGCATCCTGGCGAAGGGGGCTGGGCGGATCTTTCTCGCCCGGGGCGGAGGAAGATGCCTGGCTGGGGCCGTATTTCTGGAGCATGGTGGCCGTGCGTTGTTCAAATACGGCGCGTTTGACGCCCGCTTTCAGCAACTGCGGGCAAACAACCTGCTCTTCTGGACGGCCTTGCAGCATTACATACGGGAGGGCTATTCGGGAATCGACTTGGGGCGGACGTCATTGGACAACGCCGGCTTGCGTCGGTTTAAGCAGGGCTGGGGCTCGGAAGAATACGCCTTGGACTATGCGAAATATAATCTGCGGAAAGACCAGTTCGTGAAGGAGGCTGACATGACGGCCGGCTGGTACAACTGGGCGTTTCGTCTGGCTCCGCGGTGGGTTTCGGCCTTTGCGGGCAAAGTTCTTTATAAACATTGGGCGTGACCCAGCCGAAGACCTTGATGGCGTCTCGAATGAACGCGAACGGATACGAACTGTCTGCACAACGAAGTTGAATTGCTTTTGCGATGCCACCGACCCCTTCCCAAACCGGCAGCCATGAGAGTGACCCGTCGCCGGGCCTTCAGGTGGGAGACATTTATTACATCCTCTTCCGGCACAAGTGGAAGATCCTGATCTGCACCCTGATTGGGTTGGTGGCGGCGGGCATCCTTTTCAAGCAGCGCAAGCCGTATTACACGTCGCAGGCGAAGCTGATGGTGCTCTACGTGGTCGATTCGCGCGTCATCCCGACCGCCAATGGGGAGGTCCACGCTCCGGGTGACCGCAGCGAGACCATCATGAACGCGGAGATCGAGATCCTGACCAGTTTCGATCTTTTGCGGGAAGTGGCCTCGGCAGTGGGTCCGGAACGGGTCCTGGGCGCGGACGGAATGCGGGCCGCGTCCGGCCAGAGGACCAGTTCCACGAACGGCCTGGCGATCGACACGCAGGCGGCCAATGTGATCAAGGACGGGTTGCGCGTGAGTCCGCCGGGCAAAGGCAACGTGCTGACGGTCGCGTTTGCCCATCTCGACCCGGCCGTGTCCCTGAATGTTCTCGAGCAGCTCATTTCCCTTTACTTCGATCGTCACAAGAAAATCCACAGCCAGTCGGATTCGGACGTGTTGATGAAGAGCGCGGACGAGGTGCGCACCAAGCTGAATGAGATCGAGGCGGAGCTGCGCGACCTCAAATCCAAGGCCAAGGTTGTGTCCATCGAAGATACGATGAAGGCCCACCTGGTGCAGATTTCAATGATTCGAAATCAGCTCGTGGACGCGCGCGCGGAGTTCGCCGAAAAGAATGCCGCAATGCAGAGCCTCACAAATCGGATGGGAGCTCGCGCGACGATGTCGGCGACCAACCCGGCGGTGGCGCCTTTGGCGAAGTTCGACGATTATCGGCGGGTCGTAACCCAGCTGGACAGCTTGCTGAGGCGGGAGCTTGAGATGGCCGGCTTCACGACAAACAACCCGGTGGTGCGGGATCTGCGCGGCCGGATTGATGAACTTCAGCAGGAGAAGTTCCGGATGGAGCAGGCGGATCCCGGGCTGGCCCGGGCCTTGGCGCAGGGACCGGCCGGCGGTGGTCCCAGCGCGGTCCCTGCCGCGGATCCCGCGGCCATTTTGCTCTTTCAAGAAACCACCCGGGTCGCCGCGTTGACCGCGAAGATCGCCGAGCTAACGAACCAGCTGGCCAAGGTGGAGAGCGAGGCGGCGAAAGTTGAGGAGATGGAGGTTCAAATCCGTGACAAGGAGCGGGAGAAGGCGGCGGCGGAGGCCAAGTTCAAGGCGTTCCAGGAGGCGCTCGACAAGAAGAAACTTGAGGACTCCTTCGGCCCGGGCAAACTGCCCAACATCGTTCCCATTCAGCAGCCAACGCCGCCGGCGACGGACTCGAGCAAGTTCTACAAAAAGATTGGCCTGGTGGCTGGCGGTGGACTCGGCGTAGGGCTGGCTCTCGCGTTTCTCCTCGAGCTGTTTCTCGACACCTCTATCCGGCGCGCCCCGGACCTGTCCCGTAAGCTGCGCCTGCCGGTCTTTATCACGGTGCCACGCCTGACGAAAATTCGTTCGGCCCACCGCAAAGCCCGGGCGTTGCTCGCATTGCCGTCGGGCCCGGGGGACAAGTCGCCGGTCAAGGCGGCGACGCAGACCGCCGCGCTGCAATCGATTTCGGCGAACAGCTCGGTCGTGCAGCCGTATTGCGATGCGCTGCGGGATCGCCTGATCCATTATTTCCAGCGCAACAACATGAGCCATAAGCCGAAGCTGGTGGCGGTCACGGGGTGCCGCGACGGCTCCGGCGTTTCCACTCTCGCGGCCGGGCTGGCGGCGTCGTTGTCGGAGACGGGCGACGGCAACGTGTTGCTGGTCGACACGAACGTGACCGAGGGTGCGGCGCATCCCTTTTACCGCGGCAAGCTGGCTTGCGGTTTGAATGATGTCCTGAAGGAGGATCTGCGGAGCGGGGCGCAGGTTCAGGACAACCTGTATGTGGCGAGCGCAAGCGAATCCGACGGGGCGCTGATCAAGGCGTTGCCCAAGCGCTTCAGCCAGCTGGTGCCCAAGCTCAAGGCCAGCGATTACGATTACATCATCTTCGACATGCCCCAAATCAGCCAGACGAGCATCACCACAAAGCTGGCTGGGTACATGGATATCGTCCTCCTGGTGGTCGAGTCGGAAAAGACCAGCCGTTCGATCGTGGGCGAGGCGGCGGAGCTGCTCCGCGAGTCACGGGCGAATGTGGCGACCGTGCTGAACAAGAACCAGCGGTACATTCCCCGGTGGCTGCACCGGGAGTTCGAATGAGCCAAGCTTGCTGAGTTTCATCGGGTTTCTTCTGCGCTTTCAACGGATGGAAACAAATTCTCCCCATTGATTTTCGCGGTGGAATGCCGTTAAGCATTTCCGGACGGGGCATTTGGCCCTGCTCCAATCGTTGGCGTGCAGCCAGCCTACAGTCTAGATCGCACGAGTGCTCTTCCGGACACCGGAGTCGGGCAAGGACGGCAGTCTGTCCCCGGTTTTTGATGCGCCAATCCCTCTTCAACCGGCTGTATTACACCTGCAAGCCCTATTTGCCGTGGGGACTGCGTGTGGCCGTTCGGCGGTGGGTTGCCAGCCGTCAGCGCCGCCGGCTGGCGGACGTCTGGCCGATCCTCCCGGCGGCGAGTCGTGCGCCCGCGGGCTGGCCGGGCTGGCCGGACGGCAAGCGCTTTGCCTTGGTTCTGACCCACGACATCGAAGGGGCGCGCGGTCTGGACGGGTGCCGCCCGCTGGCGCAGCTGGAGATGGACCTGGGATTTCGGTCGTCGTTCAATTTTGTCCCCGAGGGGGACTATGAGACCCCGCCCTCGTTGCGCGCCTGGCTGGGGGAGCATGGGTTCGAAGTAGGGGTGCACGATCTGAACCACGATGGGTGGCTTTACCGGGATCGCGAGGACTTCCGCCGAAAAGCCGCGCGCATCAATCGCTATCTCGAGGAGTGGGGCTCGGTCGGCTTTCGCTCGGGCTTCATGCATCACAACTACGAATGGCTGCATGACCTCCGGGTCCAATACGACTCCTCAAGCTTCGATACCGATCCGTTCGAACCCCAGCCGGACGGCATCCTGTCCATCTTCCCCTTTTGGATGGAAAATCCCCTCCCGGGCGATGGCCGGAGCGGGTATGTCGAACTGCCCTATACGCTGCCCCAGGACTCCACCCTCTTCCTGCTCTTTAACGAGCCGGGCATCGATGTGTGGGTGCGCAAACTGGACTGGATCGCCGAGCACGGCGGCATGGCGCTGCTCAATGTCCATCCGGACTACGTGCAGTTTTCCGGCATGAAATCCGCCGCCAACTCCTATCCGGCGGCGCACTATGAGGCGTTCCTTCGCGCGGTGAAGGCCCGCCATGGCGGCCAGTATTGGGCGCCGCTCCCGCGGGACGTGGCGCGATTCGTGCAGCTCCATCAGCAGGTTTGCCGTAACCCCCATCTCGACGGTGCCGGCCGGCTGCTCGCCTCTCCGTCCATTGCGGCCAGCTTCCCGTCACGCAGCACCATGACGGCGCCCAAACCGGCGTCGCACTGAATCGCCGGTCCGCTCCACCTTTCTTTTTTCGTGTACGAGGCCGAACTCAACTGGGCGCTGGAGCCAGCCACGAGCCTGCCAGCCGCCATTCGCGCGCGGTTCGGCGAATGGGCTGGGCGAATCGTTGCCCGGACGGTTCTGCCCTGGGGGGAACATTGCACCGAATGCAATGCACCCTCGTGCTACTCGTCCTGCGACCTTTATACGCCGCGCCAGGACGCCGGCTGCCGGCTGTTCGTCGACGGGATGGTCCGGGTCGACGATCCCGGGACAGTCAATGGGTATCTGATCAAGGTGCAGTTCAAACGCTGGGGCAAGCTCTGGACGGTGGGGAATGTCCGGCTCCATTCCCGAGCGGAGGCTGCCCGGCGCGAGAGCCGTAACCGCTTGGTCGGCGCGGTCAGCCGCAATGTTCCCCTGCCGGGTGCGCTCAAGGCGCGCGTGCTCCGCAAGGTGTCTTACCTGCGCCGGCGTGACGCGGAGGAGGCCCGGCCCGGCGCGCGCCTGCCCGACGCGTTCGTCGCCGAAATCTTCAATCCGGACCCGGAGGCCGTGGAGCTTACGCTGGTCATTCGCGCCACGGGCGCCGGAGCCCACCAGCCGTTTCAACATCGAATCCGCGCCGCGCCCGGCTTTACGCGGGAGCGCATTCCATTTGCCGACATCGCCGCCCGTGTCGATCCTGCGGCGGGCTTCGGACTCGAACTGGTCCCAAATCAGTGCGAGAACAAGACGCTTTACTTCGGCTTGTTGGACTTTGTCCAAGAAGATGCGCCGAAGCCGGCGACCGCTCCGCCTCCCGCGGCGGCCCCGGCTGCGGCGGCGGTGGCCGCTGGTGCCACCCCGGAGCGCAAGTGGAAGTGTGTGGTCTGGGACCTCGACAACACCCTGTGGGACGGGATTCTCCTCGAGGACGGCGCGGAAAATCTTCGGCTCCGAGGTCGCGCCCTCGAGGTCATCCGGGAAACGGACGCCCGCGGCATCCTGCACTCGATCGCCAGCAAGAACAATCCGGAGCCGGTCCTCGAGCTGCTCTCAAAATGGGGCATTCGCGACTATTTTCTCCACCCGCAGATCGGGTGGCGGCCCAAGAGCGAGTCGATCGCCCGCATCGCGCGCGAGCTCAACATCGGCGTCGACACCCTCGCGTTCGTCGATGATCAACCGTTCGAACGGGAGGAAGTCCGCAGCACGATCCCGTCGGTCACGGTCCTTGATGCCGCGGAACTGGGGACTATTCCCGCCCGTCCCGAATGTCGCGTGACGGTCACCGAGGAAAGCCGGCGGCGCCGGTCGATGTATCAGCAGGAAATTCAGCGCTCAGCCGCGCTCGATTCCCACGGAGGGAACTACAAGGAATTCCTGAAGTCGTGCCGGATTGTGGTGGGACTTTCGCCGCTGGATGAGGGGACCCTCGATCGGGTTTATGAGCTGGCCCAGCGGACGAACCAAATGAACTTTTCCGGCCGGCGGTATCCCAAGCCGGAGTTGGCGATGCTGATCAAATCGGCCGCGCACGAGACTTATGTAATCCGCTGTCAGGATCGATTCGGCGCCTACGGCATCGTCGGCTTTGCCGTAGTGGAACTGGCCGGGCCGCGCCTGCTCGACCTCATGTTCAGCTGCCGCGTGCAGGCCAAGCGGGTCGAACACGCCTTCCTCGCCCACCTGCTCCGCCGCCATGTCGTCGAGCAAGGCCGCGATTTCTTCGCCAATTACCGCCGGACGCCCAAGAACAGCGAGTCCGGCAAGGTGTTCGAGGAGGTCGGCTTCCGGCCGGTGGGAGATGACAATGGTCTGACGTCGCTCGTCTTTCGGCGGGATCAGTCCGTGCCCGATGATGGGATTGTTGAGATGAGGATGGGAGGGCTGGAGTGAACTGGTCGAACCTTTGGGAGCGGGCGGCGAACAAGTACCAGGGCACCGTCTCCCGGCTGTTTTTCCGGCGGTTGTTTCCGATGCGGAATCGCGGGCCGGTGGTGTCGTTCACCTTTGATGATTTTCCCCGCTCGGCGGTGCTGGTGGCCGGCGAAATCCTGCGCGAGAACAACGCGCGGGGCACCTACTATACCTCGTTGGGGTTGATGGGGCAGGAGGGGCCGGTTGGCCGGCTGTTCACGCTGCCGGACCTGCAGAAGGCGGTGGCGGACGGGCACGAGTTGGGCTGCCACAGCTACGGGCATTGCGACGCCTGGCTGACGCCGCCGGCGGTGTTCGAGCGGTCCGTGGAGGAGAATCGACAGGCCCTGGGCCGGCTGATGCCGCGCGGCGTGTTTCCGACCCTGTCGTATCCCATCGCCTGCCCGCGTCCGGGAACAAAACGGCGCGTGTCGCGGCGGTTTGTTTGCTGCCGGTCCGGAGGGCAACGGGCGAATTTCCGCCGCGTTTCGGCCACGGCGGTCAACGCGTTTTTCATCGAGCAGGCACGGGGCGACGTCGACGCGATGAAACGGCTGATCGACGCCAACGCCGCGGACAACGGCTGGCTGGTGTTGGCCACTCACGATGTCGAGGCCCATCCGACCCGTTACGGCTGTACGCCGGATGTTTTTCGAACGCTCGTTCGCCACGCGGCGGCATCGGGGGCCAGGCTGCTCCCCATGGCCGAGGCCTGGCAGGCGGTGACCGCAGGCTGAACTTCCAGAAAATCGGCGCTGAGCCGATGACGTTTGCATGAAAGTTGTCACGATCGTTGGGGCCCGACCTCAATTCATCAAGGCGGCGGCCGTCAGCCGCGAGCTGCGGCGGGCGCACACCGAGATTCTGGTGCACACGGGTCAGCACTACGATCACTCGATGTCCGGCGTGTTTTTCGAGGGGCTCGAAATCCCGGCGCCGGATCTGAACCTGGAGGTGGGCTCCGGGGATCATGGGGCGCAGACCGGCGCCATGCTGGCGGGGATCGAGAAGGTGTTGAAGTCCGCGCAGCCCGACTGGCTTCTGGTTTACGGGGACACCAACTCGACCCTGGCCGGAGCGTTGGCCGCGGCCAAGCTGCACCTGCCGGTGGTGCACGTCGAGGCCGGCCTGCGCAGCTTCAACCGGCGCATGCCGGAGGAAGTCAACCGCGTGGTCGCCGATCACCTGTCGCGCCTGCTGCTCTGCCCGAGCCAGGTGGCGGTTGACCACCTCGCAGCGGAGGGGATCCGGCAGGGCGTGCACATCGTGGGCGATGTGATGCTCGACGTTCTGAACTGGGCTCGCCAGAGAAATCAGGAGCGCCCCACGGAGATCCTGTCGCGCCTGGGGGTGTCCGCGGGCGGGTATTTGCTGGCCACCATTCATCGCAGCGAAAACACCGACGACCCCGTGCGCCTGCGGAACGTCTTTGAGGCGCTGTCGAGCCTGCGCGAGACGGTCGTGCTGCCGATCCATCCACGGACGCGCAAGGCGATCGCCACGGCGGGGCTGAAGCTGGGCGGCAACGTCCGCCTGATCGATCCGGTGGGGTATTGCGAGATGGTGGCGGTCAGCGGAAACGCCCGCCTGATCCTGACGGACTCCGGCGGGCTGCAAAAGGAATCCTACTGGCTGGGGGTTCCGTGCGTCACCCTGCGGGATGAGACCGAATGGGTGGAGACCGTGGCCGCGGGCTGGAACACGCTCGTCGGCGCGGACCCGGCCCGGATTCTCCAGGCGGTGGGCGCGGCCAAACGCCCGGCCGTGCACGGAGCACTTTACGGCGAGGGCGGCGTGGCGGCACGCTGCGTGAAATTGATGCAATGAGCGGGGAACGCCGACGTCAGTAAGGATGGCGTCCTCGAGCCTGGCCGCGGCGCGGTCAGGAGAAAGGAACTGTGGACACGACGAGCAAGAGCGGGCCGGGCGCCCGTGTGGCGGTGGTGGGAATGGGTTACTGGGGCAAGAATCTGGTGCGGACGTTTCACCAGATTGGATCGTTGCACACCGTGTGCGACTCCAACACCGCGGTCGAGGCGGCCCTGGAGAAAAGCTATCCAGGCGTGCGGTTCAGCCGGGACTACCCGGCGCTTCTCGGCTCATCGGACATTCAGGCCGTCGCGCTGGCCACCCCGGCCGTAAGCCATTACGAAATGGCCAAGGCCGCGCTGCTCGCCGGCAAGGATGTGTATGTGGAAAAACCGCTCGCCGTCGACGTGCATCAGGGGCGCGAGCTGGTCGAACTGGCTGGCCGTCTCCAGCGGGTCCTCATGGTTGGGCACATCCTCCATTACCATCCCGCTGTCGTGAAGCTGCGTGAGCTGATCGCCGCCGGCGAACTGGGCAAGATCCATTACCTGTATTCCAACCGGCTCAACATCGGGAAGATTCGCAACGAGGAAAACATCCTCTGGAGCTTTGCGCCGCATGACATCTCGGTGATGCTCGGGCTGCTCGGCGAGACTCCCAGCCGGGTGTCCAGCCAGGGCGGCGCCTATCTCACCCGCGATGTGTTCGACGTCACGGTCAGCCAGCTGGAGTTTCCCAGCGGCGTGCAGGCCCACATCTTCGTCAGCTGGCTCCACCCGGTGAAGGAGCAGCGCCTGGTCGTGGTGGGCTCTGAAAAAATGGCCGTGTTCGACGACACGATTGACGACAAGCTCGTGTTGTATCCGCACAAGGTGGAGTGGAAAAATCGGGTGCCCACGGCCGTCAAGGCCAAGGGTGAGCCGGTGCCGCTCACGCCAACCGAGCCGCTCCTCGCCGAATGCCAGCATTTCGTGGAGTGCCTGCAGACGCGGAGCACGCCGCGCACGTCCGGGGCGGAAGGGTTGCGCGTCCTGACCGTTCTCGATGCCTGCCAGCGTTCCCTGCTCGGGCGCGGAACCGTCATCGCCCTCGGCGGCGAGGCGGCTCCGGCCGAGAAGAAGTATTTCGCCCACGAGACGGCCTGCGTCGATGAGGGCAGCCAGGTCGGCGCGGGCACGCGCGTCTGGCACTACTCCCACATCCTCAAAGGCGCCCGCATCGGTGAGCGCTGCTCCATTGGCCAGAATGTCAACATCGACAGCGGCGCCGTCATCGGCAACAACGTCAAAATCCAGAACAACGTCTCGGTCTATTCCGGCCTGGTGGTCGAGGACGATGTTTTCCTGGGCCCGTCGTGTGTGCTGACCAACGTGACGAACCCCCGCTCGCAGGTGAACCGGCACGCGCTTTACGAAACCTCCGTGCTGAAGCGGGGCTGCACCGTTGGCGCCAACGCCACCATCGTGTGCGGCGTGACCGTGGGCCGCTACGCCTTTGTGGCGGCGGGCGCGGTCGTGACCCGCAACGTGCCGGATTATGCCCTGGTCGCGGGAAACCCGGCGCGTTCGCTCGGCTGGATGAGCCGCCACGGGCACCGCCTGGGCAAGCCCGACGGAGATGGCATCATGCTCTGCCCGGAATCGGGCTATCGCTACCGCGAGGCGTCGCCCGGGGTTCTCCGTTGTCTCGATCTTGATGAAGAAGCGCCGTTGCCCGCGGAACTGACCAAGGGCACCAAAGGCTACAAACAACTCAAGCAAACGAAATCCGCATGAACGTTCCTCTCCTCGATCTCTCCGCCCAGTACCTGGCCATCAAGCCGGCCGTCGACGCCGCCATCGCGGACGTGATGGCTTCCCAGCACTTCATTCTCGGCCCGAAGGTTGTTGAGTGCGAAAAAGCCATCGCAGCCTACAGCCGCTGCGCGCACGGAATCGGCGTCTCCTCCGGGACCGACGCCCTCCTGGTCTGCCTGATGGCCGAGAACATCGGCCCGGGCGACGAGGTCATCACCACGCCCTACACGTTCTTTGCCACGGCTGGCGCCATCGCCCGCGTCGGGGCCAAACCCGTCTTCGTCGACATCGATCCCGCCACTTACAACCTCGACGTCTCGCAGATCGAGGCGAAGATCACGCCGCGCACCAAGGCGGTAATCCCTGTTCATCTCTACGGGCAAATGGCGGACATGGATCCCATCATGAGCCTTGCCACCCGGCGCGGGCTCATCGTGATCGAGGATGCCGCCCAGGCCATCGGCGCCGAATACAAGGGCCGCCGCGCGGGCAGCATCGGTCACTACGGGTGCTTCTCGTTCTTCCCTTCGAAAAACCTCGGCGCCATCGGCGACGGCGGCATGGTCGTGACGCAGGACAAGGCCCGCGCCGAGATGGTCGTCAAGCTGCGCGCCCATGGTTCGAGCCCGAAATATTACCACCAGTTCATCGGAGGCAATTTCCGTCTCGATGCCGTCCAGGCCGCGGTGGTCACGGTCAAGCTGGCGCATTTGGATCAATGGACGGCCGCGCGCCAGGCCAACGCCCGCCGCTACGACCGGCTGTTGCAGGACTCCGGTCTCAAGGTGTCGTTCAGCGCGCAGACCCGCACCAGCCCGATCCAGCCGGGCGAAATCGTCCTGCCGTCGCCCTGTGCGGATCGCCACATCTACAACCAATACGTGATTCGCGTGGCGCATCGTGACGCGGTGCGCAAGACCCTCGCGGAAAAAGGGGTGAACACCGAAATCTACTATCCGGTGCCCATGCACCTGCAGCAGTGCTTCGCCTACCTCGGGCATCATGCCGGGGACTTTTCGCAGAGCGAAGGCGCGGCCAACGAGACGATTGCCCTGCCGATTTACCCCGAGCTCTCCGATGCCCAAGCGGCCCATGTGGCGCGTTCCCTCGCCGAGACGTTGAAGGTGTAGCCGGCGCATCCGTTCATGATTGGAGTCCTTCCAGGAAAACATCCCGCGTGGGTCGTGGAAGAGTTCTTCCAGATGTTCAAGACACCCTGGGAGCGCTATCGGCCGGGGCGGTCTTACGACGTGATCCTCATCGCCGGCGAAGCTTCTGCGTCGGTGACGGCGCCGCTCATCATTGCGATGGGCGAGGAAAGTCGGTCGATGGACGCGACGCTTGAGGTGGCCTGCCAATCCCTGGGAGAGCTGCCGGGGGCGATGCTGGAGGACGGCCGCGAGCGGCTCCCGCTTTACGGCCGGTTGTGCGTGTTGTCGGCGGCGGCGGGCGAGTCGCTGGGGCGGGTAAGGAACGGCGCGGTGGCCCTGCGATTTGTCCGGGGCCGCGAGGCGGGCGCGGGCACTGTCATCCGGTTGGGTTACGACCTGTTCGCCGAATTTGCGCAGGTGCTGACGAATGGCCAGCCGGTGGAAAACGCCGGCGTGCCGACCTTGGACGAGCATGTCAACCGGCTGCGGCACTGGATGCGCGAAGCGGGATTGTCGTTTGTCGAGGTGCCTCCGGTGCCGTCCGGGCATCCGTTCATCGTGGCCTTGACCCACGACATCGATTTCATCGGAATCCGTCGGCATTTTTGCGATCACACGATGTTTGGGTTTCTGTATCGCGCCACCGCCGGCTCGATTCGCGATTGCCTGCGCGGCCGGCTGTCATTGGGACGCCTGGGAAAAAACCTTCTGGCGGCGGCTTCGCTGCCATTCGTTTACCTCGGGCTGGCGCGGGATTTTTGGGCGCCGTTTCCCTGGCTGCTGGAGGTGGAGAAGGGGTTGCCGGCCACCTATTACCTTGTTCCGTTCAAGCGTCGTCCCGGGCGCAAGGTGCGCTCGCCCAATCCGGCCCGGCGCGCGACGGCCTATGATGTCACCGACATGCCCGAATGGGTGCAACGCCTGCGTCAGGCCGGAAATGAGATTGGAGTTCATGGCATTGACGCGTGGCATGAGGTCCCGGCCGGTCGCGAAGAGCGGGCGCGGGTCGAATCGGTGACCGGCGTGCCGGTGGCGGGCATCCGCATGCACTGGCTCGAGTTCGATGCGCAGAGCTACGGCGTGCTGGAGGAGGCCGGCTACGCCTACGACACCACGATGGGCTACAACGAAACCGTCGGTTACCGCCATGGGACCGGGCAGGTTTTCCGGCCGCCCGGCGCGCGGGAGCTGCTCGAGATGCCCATGCACATTCAGGACGGGGCCTTGTTTTATCCGACGCGGCTGCGCTTGACGGACGGGGCGGCTCGCGAGCGTTGTGCGGCGTTGGCCTCGCATGCGGCCCGGGATGGAGCCGTTTTGACGGTGTTGTGGCATGACCGCAGTCACGCGCCGGACCGGAATTGGGGCGGGTTTTATCGGGAGCTGGTGGAGACGTTGAAGCGCACGGGGGCCTGGTTCGCCACCGGCAGCCAGGTGGTGCGCTGGTTTCGCGAGCGCCGCGCGCTGCAATTTGTTGAACGGGACGGAGAGATGGAGATCGACGGGGCTTGCGCCACGGACGGGCCGGGCTTTGTCGTGCGTCGTCACCACGGAACCACGTCCAGCGACACCCCGCTCCTGGGGGCCGCGGCACGTCGGCCAGGGACGAGCCGGCCGGTCGAGGGGCGCCGGGCGGCGGCGGTGTCCGCACAATCGCCGGGAGGAGGCTGAATGGGCAGACCAGTGAACCGGGAACGGCGTGTCTGTGTGCTCTTGCAGGGCCACTACGACGGAGACATTCGCGTGCGTCGCAAGGCCGAGGCGCTCGTGGGCGCCGGTTATGAAGTGGACGTGCTTGCCCTCCGCAACGAAGGCAAAACCGATGCCGATTACTCCCTCAACGGGGTCCGCATCTACACCGTGTCTCTGGGCAAGAAACGCGGGTCCTTGGGCCGGTACATCTACGAGTATTTCGCGTTCCTGTTCTGGGCTCGCCGCCGGCTGAATGAGCTGATGGCGACTCGGCGGTATGCCGTCGTGGACGTCAACAACCTGCCGGACTTCCTCGTGTTCGCCGCCCGTGGCGCGCGGCGGAACGGCGCGCGGGTCGTGCTCGACATGCACGAGATCACCCCGGAATTTTTCATGTCCAAGTATGGGGTCGGCGCCGGCCACCCCCTCGTCCGGCTGATGCGCTGGCTCGAGAAGATCAGCGTGCGCTTCGCCGATCACGTCATCACGATCAACGACCCGCTGCGCGATGTTTTGATCGGCCGCGGCCTGCGCAAGGCGAACTCGACGATCATCATGAACTCGGTGGACGAGGCGCTCTTCGAGGCGGGCCTCAAGTCGGGCGGGTCAGGCCTGGCCGCCAAGCTGGGGCAGCCCCGTTTCCTGATGATGTATCACGGCACGTTGACGCACATTTACGGGTTGGACATCGCGCTGCGCGCGTTCGCCCGCGCGCGGAGCGAGATGCCGGGCGCCGAGTTCTGGGTGCTGGGCGGCGGGCCGGAGAAGGAGTCCCTGGCGGCCCTGGCGCGGGAGCTGGGGGTCGGCGACCAGTTTCGCTTCCTCGGCTCGGTCAAGCCGGATGAGATCCCGGCCTTGCTCACCCGATGTGACATCGGGGTCCTGGCCACGCGGCAGGACGTATTTCTCGACCTTTCGTTTTCGAACAAACTGTCCGAATACATCATCATGGGCAAAGCGGTCATCGCCTCCGGCCTGCGGACGATCCGTCACTATTTCAGCGACGGCGCGCTGGCGTTTTTTCGGCCCAACGATCCCGAGCCTTTGGCCGAGCAGATGATCCGGCTCTACCGCGACTCCGCCTTGCGGGGCCGTCTGGCCGCGCGCGCGCTGGAGGAATATCGCGTGATCAATTGGGCGGTGATGAAACGGCGGTATCTGGAGCTGATGGATGCCCTGACCCGGGCGGAACGGCCGCCGGCGACCGCGGATGCCCCGGCCACCCGGCCGGTCAAAGTCTAGCCAGCCATGGCCAGCGATTACCAAAATGTCACCCTGCAGTTGCTGGAGTATTGCCGCTCCCGCGACTGGGCGGGGGTGGATCCGTACGACGCGATGAACAGCCGTCTGTTCACGGCGCTGCCGATCCTGGACCGGCGGATTCCCCGGCTGGTGCTGACCCAGCTGTTGAAGCGCAGCCCGATCAACCTGCGGCCGCTGCTGCTCGTTCCGCCGACGCAGAACGCAAAGGCGCTCGGTTTGTTCCTCTCGTCGCTGCTCAACCTGCACCAGGCGGGATTGGCCAAGGCGGACGCCGTGCACGAGATGGCGGAGAAGGTGGCGGGGCTGCGGGCCCAGGGAACGGACGACTGGTGTTGGGGCTACAGTTTTGCGTGGCAGACCCGCACGCTGATCGTGCCGCGGGGCGTGCCCAATCTGGTCTGCACGACCTTTGTGGCGAACTCGCTGCTGGACGCCTACGAATATTTTCGAACGGAGCGGTATTTGGAAATGGCGCAGAGCGCGGCGGAATACATCCGGCGCGACCTGTATTGGGAGCAGGGGGAGGAGGCCGGGTTTTGCTACCCGTCGGCCACCGTGCGCACGCGCGTGCACAACGCGAATCTGCTCGCCGCCGGGCTGTTTTGCCGGGTCAGCCATCATACCGGGGAGAAGCGGTTTTTGGAGCCGGCGTTTCGAGCGGCGCGTTACAGTGCGGGCCGGCAGGCGCCGGATGGCTCGTGGCAGTATGGCGAGCTGCCGACCCAGCAATGGGTGGACAACTTTCACACGGGCTACAATTTGAGCGGGCTGCGGGCCGTCAACCGCTACGCCGGCACGGATGAGTTCGAGCCGCACATCCGGCGCGGGTTCGAGTTCTATCGCAACCACTTTTTCCGCGAGGACGGGGCGCCACGCTATTTTCACAACGCGACCTATCCGATCGACGCGCATTGTGTGTCCCAGGGAATTCTCACGCCGATCGAGTTCCGTGCGCTGCATCCGGGAAATCTGGATCTGGCGCGGCGCGTGGCGGACTGGGCCCTTAAAAACCTTTGGGACGATCGCGGGTACTTTTATTATCGCGTGCTGCCGTACTGCAAGATTCGGACGAGCTACATGCGCTGGGTCCAGGCCTGGATGCTGCTGGCGTTCAGCGCCCTCGTGGCCGAGGCCGCGGCGCGCGCCCGGCCGGTCTCGCCGGCGGCAGTTGCGTCGTAACCCCCACGCCTATGGCACTCGACTATCTGCTCATCACGCCGGCCCGGAACGAGGCGACGTTCATCGAACAAACCCTGCAATGCGTGGTCAGCCAGACCCGGCGCCCGTTGCGCTGGGTCATTGTGAGCGACGGCTCGACGGACGGGACGGACGACATTGTGCGCCGCTACGCTGCCGAGCATGACTGGATTGAATACCTGCGCATGCCGGAGCGAACGAGCCGCGATTTTGCGGGCAAGGTCGGCGCGTTCCACGCCGGGTATGAGCGGGTCCGGTCGCTGCCGCACGGCGCCGTGTGCAGCCTGGATGCGGACATCACCTTCGGGCCGGACTACTTCGAATTTTTGATGGGCAAGCTCGAGACGGATCCGACGCTCGGGCTGGTGGGGACGCCGCACGTTGAAAACAACCAGACCTACGACTTCCGCTTTGCCAGCGTGGAGCACGTCTCCGGCGCGTGCCAGCTGTTCCGGCGCGAGTGTTACGAGGCGATCGGCGGCTATCGTCCCATGCCCCACGGCGGCGTGGATCTCGTGGCCGTCATGCTCTCGCGGATTCGCGGCTGGAAGACGCGGACGTTTCTGGAGAAGACCTGTGAGCACCATCGCAAGATGGGGTCTGCCACCAAGAACGGCCTCGCGGTGATCCGCCACGACGGCTACAAGGATTACACCCTGGGGGCGCACCCGATCTGGGAGATCTTCCGGTGCCTCAACCGCATGCGCAAACGCCCCTTCTTCATCGGGGGCCTTTCCCTGGCCTACGGCTATTTCGCATCGTGGGTGACGCGGCGTCCGAAGTCGGCTCCGGCCGAAGTCGTCGCTTTCCGCCGCAAGGAGCAGATGATGCGGTTTCGATCCATCGTCGCCCGGGTTGGGCGGAAGATTTTCCGGTTCGGCCGGCCGGCGCCGGCGGCGGGACAGACGTGAGTGCGTGAGTGCGTGGGTGCGTGGGTGCCATGTTGATCATCAATGCGGATGACGTGGGGCGTTGCCGGGAGGAGACGGACATCGCGGTGGCGCTGTTTCGCGAGCGCCGGCTGACTTCGGGAACGTTCATGATGTTCATGGAGGACACCGAGCGGGCGGTGGCGCTGGCGCGCGAACACCAGATGGGGACCGGGCTCCATTTGAACCTGAGCCAGGCCTACAACGGGCGCCGGCCGTCGGCGGCGGCGCAGGCCGCGCACGAGCGAGTGGTGCGGTTCATGAAACGATCGAAGTTTGCCGTGCTGCTCTATCACCCGGGGTTGCGCGGCGCGTTTCGCGACGTGTTTCGCTCGCAGGCGGACGAATATGAACGGCTCTTTGGGCACGCGCCGCGCCACGTCGATGGACACCAGCACCGGCATCTCTGCATGAATCTGCTGTGGGAGGAGATCATCCCGCGCGGGTGCAGCGTGCGCCGGAATTTCTCCTTTTTTCCCGGCGACAAATCGCCGGTCAACCGGGCCTATCGCCGCTGGGTGGACGCCCGGCTGGCCCGACGCTACCGGCTGGCCGGCTATTTCTTTTCGCTCGGCCAATGTTTGCGCGGACAGCGGATCGACGTGCCGGCGGGGCTGGCCCGGACGAATCCGGTCGAGGTCATGACGCATCCGATCCATGCGGAGGAGGCGACGTTCCTTCGCGGGGCGGGGTTTGAGCAGGTTTTTGGCGGTTTGACGATGGGAGATTACGGGGCGGTCTGAGCCGTCCTGGGCGGGATCACTTTGAAATTTTTGGGGCTGTAGCTCAATTGGCAGAGCGCCGTGCCGCAAGGCAGGGAGATGGAAGTTCAACTCCTCCCGGCTCCACCAAAACTATGACGAAGACAGAAAGCGTACACACCCTGGTCCTGGGGGCCGGCCCATCCGGGCTGGCGGCGGGTTACACGCTGGCCAAGGCGGGACTGAAGCCGGTCGTGCTGGAGAAGGATGCGGTGCCCGGCGGGCTGATGCGCTCGATTCGGCACAAGGACTTCATTCTCGATATCGGACGCAAGGAGCTCTACAACCGGCTCGAACGGGTGGATTCGTTCTGGGCGGAGATCCTGGGCCCGGACTATCGCGAGTATGTCCACCGGGGAGGGCTCCTGTTTGACGGGCAGATCATAGACATGTCGGCGGCCTATGCGGGCTTTCGGCGTGGGCTTTCGTGGGGACAATTTGTGGGTTGTGCGACGGACTTTTTCTGGTGGCGTTGCAAGGGCGCTTTCACCCGGGCGCGCACGTTGGAGGAATACTGGTATCTGCAGCGGGGCCGCCGGCTGACGCGATATACGAACCAGGGATTTCAAGAAAAGCTGGCGGGCCGGCGCTGGGCGGAAATTCCGGTCCCGGCGGACCTGGGCAAGACGGGCGGTGCCGGGTTGGTGCAGACCGTGATGGCGGCGGCCAAGCGCACCTTGTCATCCAAGGAAACCAACACGTTCAAGGGCGTCTGGCGGCATCCGGCCAAGGGCACCGGCCAGATTTGTGAGGCGATGGCGGAGGGCATCACCCGCCTGGGTGGCAGCATGCGCTATGGGGCAAAGATTCTGAAAATCACCGGGAACCCGAAGGCCGTTGAGTCGGTCACCGCGGAAATCGCCGGAGAGACGGTGCAGTTCAACCTGCAGAATCTAATCTCGAGCACGCCGGCGGATTTTCTGACGGCGCATTTGCTCCCGGAGCGAAAGGCGCCGCCGGCGGCCAAGGCCAGCCCGGAACGGCGCCGCGTGGTCATCGTGGTCTTCCTGATGTCCGAGGGGCCGGCCAAGTTCCCGCATTTCTGGCTGCAGGTGACGTGCCCCTCGACCCGCATCGGCCGGGTGGCGAATTTTTCCGCGCTGAACGCGGACATGATGCCGAAAGGCAAGTCGGCCCTGGCCCTGGAGATCTATTGCTTCGGCGATGACCCGCTTTTGAAGATGGACGACGCGGCCGTGGCGGCGATGGCGTTCGAGGACAGCGTGCGGCTGAACCTGGTCGACCGCGAAACGTGCCGCGACCGGCTGGTCTACCGGTTTCCCGGCGCCGACGCCTCGCAGAACCGGCACAACTGGCTGAACTCCGGCCGGCAGCAGCTGCTGATCGATTTGCGGCAGTTCGGCAATCTGTATTCGGTCAACCGCACGGACCTGGACATCGCCACCCTGGCCGGCATTGAATCCGCGGAGGCGGTCATCTCCGGCGATCGCAGCAAGTTCGATCTGCACATCGATCCGCGGGAGCTTGGCATCCGGAGCGAGTCGAAGCCGTTCGAGTTTCGCACTCCGCCGGGCATACTTTAATTCGGGTTTTCAAGCAGCCGTATGAAGGCAACAAAAGTCGATGGGCTCAACGTGGTGGTGGAAGGTCGTTTTCCGCGGGTGGCGCGATTGCAGGACGAATTTTTTGCGTATGCGCCGTCGCCGGAGAATTTCGCCGGTCGGCTGGCGGGGCAGGGAGTCAAGGCCGACGTGTTCACCTTTCTCCAGGAGATCCACGATCGCGAGCCGCACTACTCCTTTCTGCAGGCCCGCGATCCGGTCGCGGTCCTGCCCATCTCGACCTACGACCACTGGCTGAACAAGCAGATCAATTTCAAACCGCGCAACAAGCTGCGCAAATCGATCAAGGCCGGGGTCGAGGTCCGGCCGGTCGAGTTCAGCGACGACCTGCTGCGGGGCATCATGGAGGTCTACAACGAGTGCCCCATCCGCCAGGGGCGCAAGGCCTGGCATTACGGCAAGGATTTCGACACGATCAAGCGGGAGCACTCCACATTTCTCGAGGAGAGCGAATTCCTCGGTGCCTATCACAACGGCCGGATGATCGGTTTCTGCAAGGTGGTGCACAACCCGAACTACTCCGTCTTCATGAACATCATGTCGATGATCAGCGAGCGGGACAAGGCGCCGACCAACGCGCTCCTGGCCAAGGTCATTGAAAGCTGTGCCCGCCGGAAAATTCCGTATCTGAAATACGGCGTGTGGGGCCGACGGGGGCTGAATGAATTCAAGGTGCAGAACGGTTTCGAGTGTTTCGACATCCCCCGCTATTACGTGCCGCTCAATGCGCGGGGGCGTCTCGCCTTGGCGCTGGGCCTGCATCGGAAATTCACCGATCGTCTGCCCGACGCCTGGGTCAACCGGGCGGCGGATCTTCGGGCCAAATGGTCGGAGTTCCGCTACGGCAAGGGCAAGGCCGAGGGCCCGAAGCCGCCGGCGGGGACGTCCGGCGCACCGCTGGCCCCCAAGAGCGGCGAGGCCTGAGCGACCGCCGCGGAACTGACTGACTCTCATGCCGGGACTTTTCGGCTTCATCAACCCTGCGTCGCCGGACGCGGCCCGCGAGACGCGCGATCGAATGGCGCGCGGGCTGATCCATCAGCGCGAATACCTGACCGGGACGTTCGAAGCCCCGGAGCTGGGTCTCTATGGCGGCTGGACGGCGCACCCGGAAACGGCGGCTGGGCGGGGGCTGGTTTGGAATGACGACCGGAGCGTGGGTTGGCTGCCGGTGGGTGAATGGGTCCTGACGGAAGCGGCGCTCGACCTCCTGCGGAGTCACGGGCGCGGGTCGCGAAGTGACGACGCGGGAGATTTGGTCTGGCTCTACGAAAAGCTGGGCCTGGATTCGCTTCGGCAGATGAACGGCTGGTTCGGCGGCCTCATTCTGGATCGGCGGGCCGGGCAGGTGGTGCTCTGCAATGATCGGTTCGCCTTCAGCCGGATCTACTGGCACGAAAATCGGGACGGCTTTTATTTCGCGAGCGAGGCGAAAGCGTTGTTGCAGGTCCTGCCGGAGACGCGCCAGTTCGATCCCATCGGTCTCGGCGAAGTGCTGTCCTGCGGCTGCGCCCTGCGGAATCGGACCCTGTTCAAAGGCGTCAGCCTCCTGCCGGCCGCGTCCGCGTGGACATTCAGGCCGGGCGCTCCGGCGGCGCGCGAGAGCTATTTCAAGGTCCAGGAGTGGGAGGACCAGCCGCGGCTCGGGGCGAGCGAGTATCTGGAGAAGCTCAGGGCGACCTACGGCCGGGTGCTGCCCCGGTATCTGCGCGGGCCGCGGCCCGTGGGCATGTCCCTGACGGGCGGGCTGGACGGGCGGATGATCATGGCTTGGGCGGGGCGCACCGGCGCGAAGCTGCCGTGTTACACGTTTGGGGGTATTTATCGGGATTCGGTGGATGTGAAGCTGGCCCGGCGGGTGGCGGCACTTTGCGGCCAGGAGCATCAGGTGATTCCCGTGGCGCGCCAATTTCTCAGCGAGTTTCCCACGCTGGCCGAGCAGACGGTCGTGTATTCCGACGGGGCGATGGACGTGACGGGTGCGGCGGAGATTTATGTCAATCGCGCGGCGCGGGCGATCGCGCCGGTGCGCCTGACCGGCAACTACGGCTCAGAGATTCTGCGGGGAGTGGTGGCGTTCAAGCCCGACTCGTCCTTGGGCGGGATCCTGGAGCCGGAGCTGCGCCCGCCTCTGGAAGCGGCCGCGGAAGTCTACACCGCAGAGCGTCGTTGCCATCCGCTGTCGTTCATCGCGTTCAAGCAGGTGCCCTGGCATCATTACTCGCGGCTGTCGGTGGAGCAGTCCCAGATGACGATGCGGTCGCCGTTTTTGGACAACGAGCTGGTGGCGCTGGTTTACCAGGCGCCCGACGAGCTGGCCGCGAGCCGCGAGCCCTGCTTTCGGTTGATCGAGGCGGGCCACCCGGCGCTGAATCGAATCGAAACGGATCGGGGGTTGCGCTCTCCGCCGATCCCCGTGTTGGGCACGTTGCGGCACCTCTGGCAGGAGTTCACCTTTCGGGCGGAATACGCCTACGACTACGGCATGCCTCAGTCGGTCGTGCGGGTCGATCACGCCCTGCGTGGGCTGCACCTTGAGCGCCTGTTTTTGGGCCGGCACAAGTTCAATCACTTTCGCGTCTGGTATCGGGACGAATGGGGCGCGTATTTGCGGGACATGCTCCTCGGGCCGGCTGTCCGGTGTCAGCGTTATTTCCGCCCCGGCGCGGTCCGGGAGGTCGTCGAGTCGCACCTGGCGGGGGTGCGCAACTGCACCACGGCGATTCATCGCATGCTGACGCTGGAAATTATCGAGCGCCGCCTGCTGCATGGACTTTAGGGATCGGCTTCCGGTGTCGATGAAGGGAGATGTGATATTGTGCGGTCCGTCGAAAAACGCCGGGGGCCGGCAGAATCTGATTGACGGTGTGGTTCGCTGAGATTGAATGGCTTCGGTTAATGGAGAGGTGGCTGAGTGGCTTAAGGCAGCTGCCCGTAAGGGACGCTATGTTTTCGCAAGAAAGCATCGGAGGTTCGAATCCTTCCCCTCTCCGCCACTTTCAACATGGGCCGGACCAAATCCGCGGCGGCCTGGCCCCTGCGGTCTGACTCCGAACCCGAAACCGGACCGGTCCGTTGACGTCGGTCGCCAACGTTCTGCCGTCCGCTCCGCCGCCGGTAAGTTATGAAGCCAGTGAGCAAAGATCAGTGCAAGGACACGGGCATGGCGATGGTGCTGCTTTGCCTGATTGTGGCCGTGGCCGCCAAGAAGGGCGGGCACGTCCAGCCGATTTATCTGGTGACGGCCATGGCGTTGCACGTGATCAACATGACGTGGCCGCGCTTCTACCACTACCCGGCCGTGGTCTGGTTCGGCCTCTCGCACATCCTGGGCGCGGTCATGTCCCGGGTGCTGCTCACGCTGGTCTTCGTTCTGGTGGTCACCCCGCTGGCGGTCGTGCGTCGGGCGATGGGCAAGGACTCGCTCAAGCTGCGTCAGTTCAAGGCGGGCGCCGGGTCCGTGATGGTCGAGCGGGATCACACGTTTGTTGCGGCGGACATCTCCAAGCCGTATTGATCTTCAACTTTTAATCCCCATGGAATTTCTCAAAGATCTCTGGAGCTTCCTCAAAGAGCGCAAGAAGTTTTGGCTCCTGCCCTTGATTGCCGTGCTGCTGTTGTTTGGCGTGTTGATCGTGCTGACCAGCGGCTCCGCCATCGCGCCGTTCATCTACACGCTATTCTGAACGGGCGGCGGGGTGGGATGAGAAAGCCCTCCGGGTGGCATGACCGGCATCTGATGTGTCTGGCTGGCTGGACTCGACCGCTGGCCGGCAGCCCGGCCATCTCGAATTGGGCAGTTCAAGTTTGAACATGGATGTTGAACCCCCGGACCGCCCGAGCTCCACTCGCCAACTGAACCCGGGAAACTTCCCCGTCAACCCATTCGGCTTTGCGGGGCGGGATTTTGTCGTCGGACTTTTGAGGCATCCACCCTTGGATTGACTATGCAACGATCAGCCATCTTGGGCATCTCGGCTTACTACCACGACAGCGCGGCCGCGCTGCTGATTGACGGGGAAGTCGTGGCCGCGGCGCAGGAGGAACGGTTCACCCGGCGGAAGCATGATCCGGAGTTTCCGACCAACGCCGTGCGCTATGTTCTGGCCGAGGCCGGCCTGGAGTATCGCGATCTTTCGGCCGTGGCGTTTTACGACAAGCCGTATCTGAAGTTCGAGCGGTTGCTGGAGACGTACCATGCCTTCGCGCCGCGCGGGCTGCGGAGCTGGCTGCCGGCCATTCCGCTGTGGATCAAGGAAAAGCTGTTCATGAAAAAGATGCTGCGGGAGCATCTCGCCGTCTTTGGCGAAGGGAAGGCGCCGCTCTACTTCCCCGAGCACCATCTCTCGCACGGGGCGAGCGCGTTTTATCCGTCGCCGTTCGGAGAGGCGGCCATCCTGACCATTGATGGCGTGGGCGAGTGGGCCACGACGACGATCGGGCATGGCAAAGGCAACGCGATCAAGATGCTGCGGGAACTGCAGTTTCCGCACTCGGTGGGCTTGCTTTACTCGGCCTTCACCTACTACACGGGCTTTCGCGTCAACAGCGGCGAGTACAAGCTGATGGGGCTTGCGCCCTACGGAAACCCCGACTCGGCGCAGGTCCGGGAGATCAAGGCCAAGATACTGGAGCACCTTGTTGACCTGCGCGCGGACGGGTCCATCCTCCTGAACATGGAGTATTTCGACTACGCGACGGGCCTGTACATGGTGAACCACGAGCGTTGGCAGCGGTTGTTCGGCGTGCCGGCCCGCGGCGCCGAGGCGGACGAGATTTCCCAGTATTACATGGACATGGCGCTGGCCATCCAGCAGGTGACCGAAGACATCGTGCTGCGCCTGGCCCAGACGGCGCGCCAGCTGACTGGCTGCCGGTATCTCGTGCTGGCGGGTGGCGTGGCGCTCAATTGTGTCGCCAACGGCAAGCTGCTGAAGGCGGGAATTTTTGATGACATCTGGATCCAGCCGGCGGCCGGCGACGCGGGCGGGGCCTTGGGCGCGGCCTATGCCGTCTGGCACATTGTGGAGAACAAGCCGCGGCAGGTGAAGGGCAAGGCGGACGCCATGTCGGGCTCCTATCTCGGGCCGGAAATTTTGGACGCGGACGTGGCGCGGGTGATTGGCAAGACCGGGGCCGTGGCGCGGCATTTTGCGAACCCGGCGGAGTTGGTCCGCGAGGTCGCGGCGAAGCTGGCCCAGGGCAACGTGGTCGGGTGGGTGCAGGGACGGATGGAGTTTGGCCCGCGTGCGCTGGGCAGCCGGAGCATTCTCGGCGATGCCCGCAACCCGGAGATGCAGAAGAAAATGAACCTCAAGATCAAGTATCGCGAAGGTTTCCGGCCGTTCGCCCCTTCCGTCCTCGAGGAGGATGTGAGCGAATATTTCGATCTCGATCGGCCCTCGCCGTACATGCTGCTGGTCACGCCCGTCCGCAAGGATCGGCAGCGCGCCCTGCCGGCGGACTATCAGAGCAAGCCGATTTACGATCGACTCTACTTTCTGCGCTCGGACCTGCCGGCCATCACGCACGTTGACTATTCCGCGCGCATCCAGACCGTCAGCCGCGCAACGAACCCCCGTTACTGGGAGTTGATCAGCGAGTTCAAACGCCAGACGGGTTACGGAGTCATCGTCAACACCAGCTTCAATGTCCGCGGCGAGCCGATTGTCTGCACCCCGGCTGACGCCTATCGTTGCTTCATGCGCACCGAAATGGATTACCTTGTCGTGGGCAACTACATCTTCGCCAAGGCGGACCAGCCGAAGCTGGCGGACGACTCTGACTGGCGGAAAGAGTTCAAACTCGATTGACGTGTCGTCTGATGAAGAAGGCCTTTCTCAACGCCGTGGTGCTGACGATCTCGATGATCGTCGCGCTCCTCTTGTGCGAAGGCGCCGCCCGGCTCGTGTTGAACCCGGTCGACTATCTTTCTCCGACCCTGGTGCGTGACGACACCCTGGGCATCCGTCTGCCGCCCGGATCGAGCGGGCACGATGCCTGGGGTTTTCGCAACCCGGGTGTCCCGGAGCGGGTGGACATTGTGGCGCTGGGCGATTCCCACACGTATGGCAACTGCGCTCGCATGGCCGAGTCGTGGCCGGCCCAGGTGGCGCGAATTTCCGGCCGCACGGTTTATAACCTCGGCATGGGCGGGTATGGGCCGAACCAGTATTATCATCTGCTGAAGACGCGGGGCCTGTCGCTCAAGCCGAAGCTGGTCGTGTGCGGCTTGTATTTCGGCGACGATTTCGACAACGCCTTTCGCATCACCTATGGGCTGGCGCCCTGGGCGGCCTACAGGAAGGCGGACGTGGGTGTGGTGGATGCGGATATCTGGGAGGCGCCGCCGGCGGATTTGTCCTGGGGCAAGCAGGTCCGCAACTGGCTGTCGGGTCACAGCCTGGTCTACCGTTTGGTGGTGCATGGGGCCCTGGCCGGCGTCAAGGGCGCGGTCCAAATGCGCCAGGCGGCCCAGGCCGACTCGGGGGCCGTCACGCTGGTGGATCCGGCCCGGCACCTGTCCGAGGCGTTCCGGCCGGCGGGTGTGTTTCGCGGACTGAAGCAGGACGAGCGGAGTGTTCGGGAAGGGATGCGCATCACCTTCGAACTGCTCGACGCGATGAATCAACTCTGCCGCTCGAATGACGCGCGGCTGCTGGTCGCCGTCATCCCCACCAAGGAGACCGTGTTCGCTCCGCGGCTGGCGGAACGTCCGGCGGCGGAAACCGGAGTCATCCCGGATTTGATCGCCAACGAGGCGAAAGCGCGGGAGTCGTTGTTGGCATTTCTCGCGGAGAAACAGATCCCGGTGATCGACACCCTGGCCGCGCTGCGCGAGGCCAGCGGCCGGGAGCCGCTCTACACGCCGAGTGCGTTTGACATGCACCCGGGCAAGAACGGCTACCGGGTCATCGCCGAGGCGATAAACCGCGGCCTGCCGACCGCATCTCCCGGACGTTAGCTGCCGGATGCATATCACCGCCTGCATCTGCACGTATCGCCGGCCGCGGCTGCTCGGGCTGGCGCTGGAACATCTGGCCCGCCAGGAAACCGACGGACGGTTTACCTACTCCGTGGTGGTGGCGGACAATGACCCGGACGGCAGCGCCCGGGCGGTGGTCGATCAGTTCCGAACCGTGTCGGGTCTGCCGGTCGTCTACTGCATCCAGCCGGAGCAGAACATCGCCTTGACGCGGAACGCCGCTCTGGCGCAGGCGACGGGAGATTTTGTGGCCTTCATGGACGACGACGAGTTTGCCGGCCCGCGCTGGCTGGTGACGCTGCTGGCCGCGTGCGAGCAGTTCACCGCGGCGGGCGCGCTGGGGCCGGTCCGGCCTCATTTTGAGTCGCCTCCGCCGCGCTGGCTGATCCAAGGGCGATTTTGCGAGCGGCCGGAGCATCCGACCGGGATGGAGATGACGTGGCGGCAGACGCGGACGGGCAATGTGATGTTTCGGCGGTCGGTTGTGGCCGGCCTGGCGGCGCCGTTCGATGCCCGGTTCGGGAATGGCGGCGAGGATCAGGATTTTTTCCGGCGGCTGATGGAAGGGGGCGAGCGGTTTGTCTGGTGCAACGAGGCGCCGGTGCACGAGGTGGTTCCGCCGGAGCGGTGGACCCGGCGTTACCTGCTTCGTCGGGCGTTGCTGCGCGGCCAGAATGAACGCCGCCTGCTGACCGTGGGGAGCATTTTAAGATCGTTGGTGGCGGTGCCGGCCTATGCCCTCTTGCTGCCTGTTTTGTGTCTGTTTGGCCAGGGCGTCGCCATGCGATATCTGGTCAAGCTCTGCGATCATTTGGGAAAATTGCTGGGCGCCTTGCGTTTCAAGCCGGCGGGGGAGGGCTATCTGGCCGGACCCGCCCAGCCGCGCACGTCGTAGATGGCCTCCTCGCTCGCATTTTGGATCGGTGCGCTGGCCATCGTTTGGTTGATGCGCCGCGACATCCGGCGCCGGCCGGCCTTCAACCGGGGCCTCTGGCTGGTGGTGCTGTGGGTGATCATGGTCAGCTCGCGGTCGGTGTCGATGTGGTTCAACTACGGCGGCTATTCGATGGAGGCCGAGTCCTACGACAGCGGCAATCCGATCGAACGGGCCACCTACTTCCTGTTTGTGGCCATCGGGACCATCATCCTCTATCGCCGGCGGGTGCCGCTCGGCGAGGTCATTCGGGCCAACCCCTGGGTGTTTGTCTTCTTTGGCTTCTGGCTGCTGAGCACGTTCTGGGCGGACGAGCCGTTCATCTCCTTCAAGCGGTGGTTCAAGGATGTTGGCAATGTGGTCATGGTGCTGCTCGTCCTGAGCGAGGCGCGGCCGACGGACGCGGTCAAAGCTGTTTTCATCCGCGCCTCCTACGTGCTCCTCATCATGTCCGTCATCTTCATTCGCTACATTCCGGAGCTGGGACGCACCTACCACAGTTGGTCGGGCGCCATGATGTATACGGGGGTCGCCACCCATAAGAACACGCTCGGCGTGCTTGCGCTGGTCAGCGCGCTCTTTTTGCTTTGGGACATTCTCGACCGGTGGTCCGTCCGCGAGCGCGGGCGGTGGCAAACCCTGTGCGTGGACGGCAGCCTGTTTCTTACGGCGTGCTGGCTTCTCTTCACCTCGCACAGTGCGACGTCGCGGTTCTGTTTCGTGGTGGGTGCGTCTTTGATGTTGCTGCTGCGCCTGCGCTCCATCCAGGCGCGCCTGCCGGTATTTGTGCGGTTCGCGGTCGTGCTGGCCGGGCTGTTCGTGGTCTTGGACCTGGCGTTTGATGTGCGGGCGACGATCACCAAGTCGCTCCTGGAAGCGCTGGATCGGGATCCGACGCTGACGGGGCGAACGGATGCGTGGGCGATTCTCCTGAAGGAACTGGACAATCCGCTGGTCGGAGCCGGCTTTAACAGCTTTTGGACGGGCGAGCGCATGCGGCGGATCTGGGAGGACTATGCGATCATCCAGGCGCACAATGGCTACGTGGAGACCTACCTGAATGGTGGAATTCTGGGCGTGACGTTGCTCGCGGCGCTGCTGCTGGCATCGGGCCTGCGGATCAAAGGGGCGCTCTATCGGGGGCGGCCGTTTGCCTCCATCCAGTTTCTCATCTGGCTCACCATCATTCTGCACAACTTCAGCGAGGCCTCATACTCCAAGCTATGTCTTCTGTGGTTTGTGGGGCTGCTGGTGATGACGGAGCTGCCGGCGCGGATGCGGGAGGCGCGCGAGGCGACAGAGTCGGCGGTGGAAGAGCCGGAGGTCGTGGTTGAGACCGGCCCGGTCTACGTGGATGTTTTCGCGGAACGATGACGGCATCGGCGCCAGCAAAGGAGCGGTGGGTGGGCCTGGATGTGGTCAAGGGAGTCCTGGTGCTCCTCATGATCCTCTATCACTGGCTCAACTATTTCGTCGGGCCGCGGGGTGACTTTTACAAATACCTGCGGTTCATCACGCCGTCGTTCATTTTTCTGGCCGGCTTTCTGGTGGCCCATCTCTATCTGCGGAAATATAACGCGGTGGATCCGCGGCTTCGGTGGCGCCTGTTTCAGCGGGGGCTGCGGCTCCTCGCGTTGTTCCTCGGGTTGAACGTGGCGGGCATTCTGGCCTTGAATCACTTCGGCCCGGACGCCGGCCGGGAAGTGGCCGCGTTTTTCGCGAACACGCATCAAGTTTTCGTGGCGGGCAACGGCAACCCGGGCGCGTTTGCGATTCTCGTCCCGATTAGCTATCTGCTCATGTTCCTGGCCGCCCATCTTTGGCTGAGCGGAGGTCGCCCCCGGTTCGACTGGGCCCTGGGGACGGGCTTGTTTGTTTTGATCTATTTTCTGCGGCAGGCGGGCGTGCTGGAGGGGTATCTCGAGCTGTTCACCTTCGGAATCCTGGGCATGGTTTGCGGGCGCGCGACTCCGGAGATGCTGCAGAGGCTGGGGGCGCGGCGCTTCGAGGTTTTTTGCCTGTGGATTTGCTATCTGGTTTGGCTGAGCGAGTGGAACGAGATCCTGCCGATGCAGGTGCTGGGGGTTTTGGCGACGCTGGGCCTGCTTTTCGCCTGGGGAGCGCATTGTGCGGGCACCAGCTGGTGGATGCGACGTTTGATGATCTTGGGCGCCTACTCGCTTCCGGCGTACATCGTGCAGATCGGGGTGCTGATTATTTTGGAGCGCCTCCTGCCGCGCAGCCTGGGCGGCGCGCGCCTGGTGGTTTCATTTCCCGCCACCGTAGCCTTGACGGTGCTGGCCATAGAGACAACCGTCTGGCTGCGCCAACGGATGCGGGCGGCGGATTCGGCGTATCGTTTTGTTTTCGGGTAGACGTGCGTAGCAGGAAGGACTGTCTTGATTTTGGTCACACAGTTGCGCGCCGTCGGGCTGGCGTTTCCCGGGGGGGAGCGCCAGGCCTATCGGTAATCGTAATAATCTCCCACCAATCCAGCGGGTTGCGGGCCGGCCAGCCGGCGCGAACCGGTCTGGCAGGTGGGGTGCTCAAACTGTGATGATTGAATGAAAACTGTGAAGTTACCCTGCGCGGTCGTTCGTGCGCTGCTTTGTGTGTTGGGCCTGGTGTTCTGGGCCGGTTGGTCGGCTTCGGGTGAGATTATTCCTCCAACGAATCGGATTGATTGGGCCATCACGGCTGGAGTTGAAGGCGGCATCCCGTCGCGTCCCGTCTACACCACCTTGACCGGCATTGACCGGACCGGCGGCAACAACGTATTGAACGCGATCCAGGCGGCCATCAGCAATTGCCCGCCTAATCAGGCTGTCCTGTTGCCCCCGGGCACCTACCGGATCGACGGCTCGCTCCGGATGAAGAGCTTCGTCACCTTGCGCGGGTCCGGCACCAACACGATTCTCCGGACCACGGCCCAGATCATTTTTGTCGACGGCGGCGTGCGCGTGACGATTCCGGCGGTGAGCGGGTATTCGCGGGGTTCAACGAGCCTGACGCTGGGAAGTGCGCCGGGGGGCCTGCAAGTCGGAGCCAGCCTGCTGATCAACGAGCTGAACGACCCGAGCTTTGTCTGCCCGTGGGGATATGAAATTGCCGGCCAGCCGCGCGTGGCGACCTACCTGGATGAACCGGATGGCGGCACCCGGGTGCGCGGGCAGATTGTCCGGGTCACCTCCGTGGCGGGCCCGGTCGTCACATTCACGCCGCCGCTGCACAGCTATTTCGGAGCGTCCCGCTCGCCGCGGGTGGAGTACCGGACTGCCGAGGGTTCGGTCCGTAATGTCCTGACGAGATCCGGGATCGAAGACCTGACGATCGACAACAACTCGACGACGTTTGTGAAGTTCGAATATTCCCAGAACTGCTGGATCTCCAACGTCGTTTTTAACATTCGGTCGCTGGACACGCCCTCCGTGCAGGGATTGTGGACACACCACATCAGCGTCGTCCATTGCACGTTCAACGGCTTTACCCCGTCCGCGTCGGCCGTCGTGCCCTTCGTCAAGAACGAGGGCTGGCTGGTGGAAAACAACATCTTCAACCGCGTGAACCAGTCCTTCATTGTGGTCGGGGTGGGAGGGGGACATGTTTTTGCCTACAATTACACCCACACCATCACCAACACCACGACGGCGATGATCGGGGAGCTCGGCGGGCATGGCGGCCATCCCCAGTTCACGCTGCTGGAGGGAAATGTCATGTGGAAATTCCATGCGGACTCCATTCACGGGTCGGGCAGCCACTGGACGCTGTTCCGCAACCAGGTGAAAGGCCGCAAGCCCGGCAGCACCTTTGGGCACGGGATGCTCTGGTTCGATCAGACCAACTACTTCAACAACACGGTTGGCAATGTGCTTGGGTACGCGGGCATAGTGACGAGCGATCTCGGCTGGCTTTACGACTACGAAAGCGCTCCCGGGACCAAGGGGCCTCCGAACACCGTGACGCTTTATCGCTACGGGGTCTGTGGCTACAACCAGCACACGGCGGATCCCAAATGCAAGGCCACGACGCTGCGCCACGGAAATTACGACTACATCCGCAACACGGTGGAATGGAATCCGGCGATCGAGGATCGCGATATTCCCCCCAGTCTTTACCTGACCCAGAAGCCCGGCTGGTTCGGCAACATGAAGTGGCCGACGTTCGGCCCGGACGTTCCCGGATACGTGAACATGCTTCCGGCGGAGTATCGATTTTTCAACAACGGCGCGGAGCCGCCGCCGGACATCGCCGACACGACGCCGCCGACCGCGCCCGGCACGCCCGCGCCCCAGCCGACCAGCACCAACCGGGTCTCGCTAAGCTGGCCGCCGGCCACCGATGACGTGGGCATCGCGGGCTATCGCCTCGAGCGCTCCACGGGATCCGGCTCAACGAACTTTGCCCAGATTGCCACGCCGGGCGGGAACAGCCATCACGACACCGGCCTGCTCTCGGGCACCACCTACAACTACCGCGTCCGCGCGGCCGATACCTCGGGCAACATCGGCCCCTATTCGGAAGTGGCGACCGTGATCACGCCGATGACCCGCCTGGCCACGCCAACCGAGGTGGTCTTTGCGACCTTCACCAGTTCTCCCGAAGAGGGCACCACCCCGCTGCAGGTCATGTTTGAAAGCCAAACGCCCTGGGGCACGAACGTCGTCTTCGATTTGGGGGATGGGGCGACCGCGGTGGCGTCGAACCTCACTCACGTCTACACCACGCCCGGTGTGTACACGGTGACGATGACGGTGCAGGGTCCCGGCCGCACCCTGAGTGTGGCCAATCGCGTCACGGCCCGGGCGCCGTAGCTGGCGGCTTTCGGCGCTGCAGAAAAGTGGGCTGGCCGCCGCGGGCGAACACTCGGGCCCTGGCGTGGGCCTGGCGCCGGCCCGGCGGGTCAAAGCCCCGGCTGTTGGGGTGAGGGGAGAGCGTTCCGGTCGCAGATTCCGCACGGCCGGACCGCAACGGTTTCGGAGCAGTCTTCAGGAGAGCCATGAGCGATCAACTGCAAGTCAAGGTGGATGGCGTCAACGCTGAACAGTGGGGTTCCTGGCTCGATGAGTTTGCCGACGCCAATATTTTCCAGACCTGGAGCTACGGCGCGAAGCAGTGGGGCGCGGCGAACCTGAGCCATCTGGTGCTGGAGCGGGGCGGGACGCCGGTCGCGGCGGCGCAATTGAGAATACTCCGGGTGCGCCGGCCCAGCATGGGCATTGCTTATCTGCGGTGGGGTCCGCTTTTCCAGCGCAAGGGAACGGAGCTCAACCCGGGCTTGCTGGAGCGGATGGCCCAAGCCCTGGAGCAGGAATATGTGCGTCGGCGCGGGCTGTTCCTGCGGATCCTGCCGAATGCGTTCATCGGCACGCCGCGCGGCGACGCGTTTGTGCGGGCCTTTCGGGGATGCAAGGCGGAGAAATTCCGCGACGGCGATTCCTACCGGACGATGGTTTTGGACCTGGGCGAGCCGCTCGAGGTGTTGCGGAAGCGTTTGGATCAAAAGTGGCGCAACCAATTGAACAAGGCCGAGAAGATGGGCCTGGAGATCGTGGAAGGGGGCGGCCCGGCGGAGTTCTCTGATTTTCTGGCCATCTTCGAGCAGATGATTTCCCGGAAGCAATTTGCGACGACTTCGGACGCGCGGGATTTTGCGAAGATGCAAGGGACGCTGCCGGCGAGCCAGCGCCTGCGGGTTTTGATCTGCCGGCATGAGGGGCAGTTGGCGGGTGGCCTGATTGGCAGCAGCCTGGGCGACACGGGAAGCTACATGTATGGGGCGACGAACGAAGTGGGGATGAAATGCAAGGCCGCCTATCTGCTGCAATGGCGGCATATCCAGCGCCTGAAGGAAACGGGCATCCGCTACTACAATCTTGGCGGGATCAACCCGGTGCGAAATCCCGGCGTGTATCACTTCAAGTCGGGCATGGCGGGCGCGGATGTGCTCTACACTCCTCCCTTTTCGCAGTGCGGAAACCTGCCGAGCGCGGCGTTCGCCCGGGTGGCGTGGACGGTACAGGGGCCGGTCAAGCGACTGCTCGGGAAAATCCGTCGGAAAAAGAGCTAGGCCGTGGCGCCGCTGGTTTCCATCTTGATTCCGGCCTACAACGCCGGGCCGTGGATTGGCGAGGCCATCGAATCGGCTCTGGCCCAGACCTGGCCCCACACAGAAGTCATCGTTGTGGACGACGGGTCCCGGGATGACACGCTGGCGGTCGCGAAATGCTTCGCCTCGGATCGCGTCCGGATATTGAGCCACGCCAATTGTGGGGCCAGCCGCACCCGCAACCGGGCGCTGGAGTCGGCGCGAGGAGACTATATCCAGTGGCTGGATGCTGACGATGTCCTCACGCCGGAGAAGGTGGCCATGCAAATGCGGCGGGTCGGAGCCGCCGGGCCGCGGGTGCTGCTGAGCTCGGAATGGGCGAGGTTTTACTATCGATCCGATCGCGTGGCTTACGAGGCCGGTCCGCTTTGGGCGGATTTGGCGCCGGCGGAGTGGATCCAGACCAAGATGGAGTCGAACACCTACATGGCGATCGAGTCCTGGCTGGTCAGCCGGGAACTGGCCGAACGAGCCGGGCCGTGGGATGCGCAGTTGAGTGCGGACGACGACGGGGATTATTTCGCCCGGGTGGTGGCGGCGAGCGAGCGGGTGTGTTTTGTGCCCGGGGCACGTTCGCTGTGCCGGCTGGCCAATCCGCACAGCCTGAGCGCGGCGCGGCGATCGCAGCGCTGGCTGAACTCGCAGTTCCAGTCCATCGCCCAGCAGGTGGCCACGTTGCGCGCGCTCGAGGACAGCCCCCGCTCGCGGGCGGCGGCGCTTGCCGTGTTGCAGCGCTGTTTCATCTGCTTTTATCCGGAGTGCCCGGAGCTGGTTGGCCGTGCGCGGCGGCTGGCGGCGGAATTGGGCGGCTCGCTGGAGGATCCCCACCTCAGTTGGAAGTACGGCTGGATTCGCCGCCTGTTTGGCTGGGGCGCGGCGAAACGCGCGCAGGCCGGCCTGCCGTCCCTGCGGGCGTGGCGGGATCGCAATTGGGATCGGCTGCTGCATTCGGTCGGGCTCTGAGTTGGGTCGGCGGAGGGAACTTCAAGCGGGTGGAACACCGGGGCGAAACGGGGCGCGCCGCGTTTCTTCCAGGGGAGAAAGTTAAGCAAGGACCATGAATCAAGATCCAGGAACAGTCTGGTTTGGTGACGGCTTCGCCGCCAAGCTGGTGTTGAGCTACTGCCGGGGCTTCCCGCAACATCGCGGGAAGCGGCGTCTGGGCGAGGCCATGGCAAAAACTCTGTTGGGCGGCAAGGTGCCGATCCGCTCGGCTGCCGGCGCCCGCCTGCGCATTGATCTCACGGACTGGATTGGGCGAACCATCGCGTATCAGGGCGGCTACGAACCGAAGTCCATCAGCCTCGCGGCCCGCCTGATGGCCGGCGGGGGATCGTTCGTGGATGTGGGCTGCAACTTTGGGCTCTACACCTGCGCCGTGGGCGTGGTCCCGCGCGTCCGCTGCATCTCCATCGACGGGTCGTTCACGGCCTTGACCAAATTGTCCGACAACCTGCGCCTCAATCCCTCGGTTGACTCCGCGGTGGTGAACTGCGCCCTGGCTGGAAACAATGAAATGTACTGCTTCGATGTGCCCCAGGACGGCAACTTGGGGACCACACGGGTGTCGCAGAATGAATCCGGGCGGAGCGCGAGTCGCTTCTGGGTGCTTGGCACGAGGCTCGACGCGGTGCTGAAACGCGTCAATGCCGGCCCCGTGAAACTCCTGAAGATCGACGTGGAGGGATTCGAGGTGTCCGTATTCGAAGGGCTCGACTTCGACGGCCCGTTTCGACCGGCCAACATCATCGTGGAGTGCGATCCGCAGGGATTCGCCAACGCCGGTGATTGTTTCGCCTATCTCGTGCGGAAGGATTATGCGCCGCGCACGGTGGAGGGAAGCCCGGTGGAGAATTGCCGGGACCTGCCGGAGATGAATGTTTGGTTTTCGGATCGTCGAGCCCGTCCGACAGGGGCTTGAGACAGATCGTACGCGGCCGGACGCCGCAGATCATGCACTGGATTGGGGGATAGCTTGCGGGTCGCAGTCAACACGGTCAGTCGCTATGGCAACCGGGCATTCAACCTGGCCATCGGCCTGTTCTTGACGCCCTACCTGCTCTCGCGTCTTGGCCAGGAGTTGCTCGGCCTGCAGGTGCTGGCGACGCAGGCGTTGCAATTCTGCCTGATGCTCGGCACCGCGTGCAGCCGCGGTTACACGCGGTTTGCGGCCGTCCACCATGCGCGGGGCGATTTTGCGGGCATGAACCAAACGCTGGGCCGCGGCGTGACGCTCACCATCATCATGGCAGCGGTGGGAGGGTTGGTCACCCTGGCTGTGGTCGCGCTGGCGGACCGGGCGCTCGGGCTCGAAGGCGAAATCCTGCGGGTGGGCCGATGGGTGATCCTGATTGTCGGGTTGGGCTACATCTTTGATCAGGTGGCCGAGCTTTGGGGCTCGATGCTGTTCATGTCCCAGCGCTTTTACATTCAGGAGATGGCCCAGTTGGTGGCCCGGGCGCTGGCCGTGCTGGGAGTCGTCCTGTGGTTCGAACTGGGCACGCCCTCGATGGTGGGGTGGGTCACGTTGACGGTCGGATCCACGATTCTGGTGAAGAGCCTGCTCGTTATTCCCAGTGGCCGACGGGGCGTGCCTGAGGCGCGGCTGCGGCCGGTGGCGCCGGGCGGAGCGGAGTTTTGGGAGATGGCGAGGTTTAGCGTGGCCAGCCTGGTGGCGGGACTGGGCTTCCTGCTCTACTACGGGTCGAACTCGATCATCATCTCCAACCTGGACGAGCTGGGCTCGGGCAAAATCATGGCCTACAATCTCGGCCAGCGATGGGACCCCCAGGTCCGGGACGTGGTTCTGGCCCTGGCGTCGACCGTGACGCCGGTGTTTACGAGCCTGTTTGCCCGGGGGGCGACCGGGGAGTTGCGGGGCGTTTATCTGCGGACGACTCGTCATTCCATGCTGCTGGGCCTGTTCCCCTGCGTGTTGCTGCTCATCTACGCCGACGCGTTCATGGGGCTGTGGGTGGGGCGCGCCTACGTGGCGGAGAGCGCGCTGGTCTTGAAGATCTCGATGGTCAATGTGCTCATCTCCATCCCTGCAATCGTTGGATTCGAGGCGCTCCTGGGCCTGGGGCAGATTGGAGGGGTCGCGCGGATGACGGTTTACGGAGGGGTGGCCAACATCATTCTGGCGATCTTGCTGGTGAAGGTGGGGAAAATGGGACTCGCGGGGATCGCCGTGGCGACGCTGATTACCTGGGGGGTGGTCACGTGCCTTTATATCATGGGGCTGGTCGGGCGGGCGCTGGGCATCACCGCGCGGGACTTTTTCCGGGAGAGCGTCGGGCGGCCGGTTCTGGCCGTTCTGCCGCTGGTCGTGGTGGCGGTGGCTCTCGTGTGGCTCCGTCCGCCGGATTCCCGGCTGGCGCTGCTGGTCGAATGGGCGACGTGCGGGTTCGTCTACTTGGGCTCGGTTTACGCCTTTGGGCTGAATCCGAACGAGCGCGCTTACCTGGGACGAATGGCCCGGGAGCGGTTGGACCGTCTGCGGGGCCAGGGAAACTTGCAGGCGAAGAATCGCTAGAGCATCAACCAGGCGAAGGTGAACGCCCTTCGTTGAGAGGAACGTTTGAAGGAATCGGGCAAGCTTGTCAGCGTCATCATTCCGTGTTTCAACGGCGAAAAGTTCGTCGCGGACGCCATTGAGAGCGCGCTGAACCAGACCTATCGGCACAAGGAGGTCATCGTCGTGGACGATGGCTCGACCGACGGCAGCGTGCAGGTCATCCAGCGTTACGGGGATCGCATTCGCTGGGTGACGGGACCGAACCGCGGCGGGTCGGCGGCACGCAACGCCGGGCTGCAGATGGCGGCGGGTGAACTGGTCCAGTTCCTGGATGCGGACGATCTGTTGCACCCGAACAAGCTGGAGAAGCAGGTGCCGTTGCACGACGACCCCGCCATCGATCTGGTTTACTCGGATTGGTACCGATGCGTCCTGCGGATGCCGGATCGGCGGACGCTTTGCCAGGTGGTGCCCGTCTCGGAGGATCCAGTGCTCCTTGCGCTCGACCCGCAAAACATTCAGACGGATTCCCCCTTGCACAAGCGGAGCTCGTTGATTCGGGCGGGCGGATTCCGGCGGGATCTGCCTTGTTGCCAGGAGCGCGAGCTGATGTTGCGGCTGGCCACTCTCGGCTTTCGCTTCAAATACTTTCCGGAGGTGCTGCATTCGGTCCGGCTGCACGCCTCGGGCGTGTCCGCCGATCAGCGCCGCATCGGCCGGTGGATGCGCACCGTCCTCCTGGAGCACTATCTCAAGCTGGGCGAGCAACAGACGCTGAGCCCGGAGCGACGCCTGGCGTTTTCCCGCCTGATGATGCGCGAGGCCCGCAGCCAGTTCCGGCTGGGCAACCGCGGCCTGGCCTGGGAATGCGTCGGCACGGCGCGCCAGATGGACCCGGCCGGTGTGGCCGAAGCCTACAAATCCGTCGGTTACCTCGCCATGCGCCTGCTCGGCCCGGAACGCGCCGAGGCCGTATTGCATCTCTACAAGCGCGTGGTCATCGCGCTGCGCGGAGAAGTCTCACGTTGATCGAGGCCACGGCCGGTGGGCCCGGCCTCGCCGCAAAACACGGCCGGCGACCCGCTCGTCATCCCCATCCGTGGACACTCCTTGCGTCAGCGTCGGCCTGCCCATCTACAACGCCGAGCGAAACCTTCGACGGGCGGTCGCGTCCATCCTCGCCCAGGATTGGGAGGATCTGGAACTCGTGCTTTGTGACAACGCGTCGACCGACGGCACGGCCGCGCTTTGCGCGGAACTCCAGGCCGCGGATCGGCGGGTGCAGTACTTCCGCAACGAACGGAACATCGGGGTCAACCCGAACCACGACCGCGTCTTTCATTTGAGCCGCGGCCGGTATTTTTTGTGGATGGCGGATGACGTGGAGATGCTGCCGGGCATGATTCGTCGCTGCGTGTCGGAGCTGGAGGCGCGGGGGCGCGCCACCGTTCTGGTGCATCCCCGCTGCGAGGTGGTTGAGAACGGGGTCGCCTTGCCATTGGCGGAGCAGGGCTCCGTGGCCTGCGCGGACCGGCGGCCCCACCGCCGTCTGGCCGCGGTCGTCCGGTGGATCAACCGGGTCAACCAGCTCTACGGGGTCATGCGCCGGGATGTGCTCGCGCAAACCCGCCTCACCGGGCTCTACCCGTCGTCCGACTATGTGCTGCTCGCCGAGCTGGCCATGCTGGGCGAGATCCGCGAGCTGCCGGAGGTCCTGCTCCGCCGGCGAGTGGATGCGGGGCGCGGGAGCGCGGCCGTCTATGGACGCAAGCGGGCCTGGCGCGAGTGGCTGGCGCCGCAGGAAATGCCGAGTGGGCTGGATTGGCTCCCAATTGAAGAACGGGTCGTCGTGGAATACATGCGTTCGGCCTGGCGGCTGCCGTTGCCGGCGCCGGCCAAGCTCGCCTGCCTCGGCACCGGCCCGGCGGTGCACTATTGGCGCGTTTTGCTGCGGGTCACGGGCCCCCTGCGCCGCTGGCTCCGTGGCCTCCCGGCGGGAGGGGCCGTTCGATGAAGCCCCGTCGCCCCGTGTGGTTGCTCTATGCATTGATGCTGGCGCTGACGCTCGCCTCCATCGAGGTCGCGCTTCAGGCCGTTGCCGTGGTGTCACGCCAGGCGCGCTGGATGCTGAGTCCTTCCGGCGAAATCGCCGTGGCGGACGATCGGCTGGAGTTCCGTCCGAACCCGGCCTTCCCGGAACACGACGAACGCGGCTTCCGCAACGACCGGGTGCCTGCGTCGGTCGATGCGGTGGCCCTGGGCGATTCGCAAACATATGGCGTCGGTGTCCGCCCGCGGGATGCCTGGCCGGCCCGACTTCGCGGGATGACCGGACGGGAGGTTTACTCGATGGCGTTTTCCGGTTACGGGCCGGGCCATAGCGTGCTGCTGTGGCCCGAAGCGATGACCTTGCGCCCGGCGCTGGTCATCGAGGCTTTTTACTCAGGCAACGATCTCTACGACGCGTACCATCTGGTCCGCGACCGCGGGCAGTTGAAGGAGTTGGCTGCAGTCGGCCCGGAAGCGGGGGAGCGCATTCGCGAGGCGGAGGCGGCCGAGCCATTGGAGACGAAGATCAATCGCCTTTCTCCGGCCGGCCCGGGACCGCGTCCGGCACGCAACGCGGCGCTGGAGTTTGTGGCCCGCCATTGCAAAACCTACGGCCTGCTGCGTCTGGTCAAGCGCGCCGTGCTGGAGCGCTCGGGCCGCGGCAGCATCCCGAACGACGCCGGAGAGTGGCAGCAGATTCTAGCGCGGGCGCGCCAGGCGAATCCACCCGTTGGGTGGGACGTATTCGACAACGGTCGATTTCGGACCGTGTTTCGTCCGGACTATCGGATGACCGCGCTGGATCGGACGGACCCGCGCATCGCTGAAGGCTACGCCATTTGTCAGGCGTCGATTCTTGAGATGAATCGGCGGGCGCAGACAAACGCGACGCGGTTCCTCGCCCTGTTGATTCCCACGAAGGAGCTGGTGTTTGCGAATGAGAACACGAATGCGACGCCGGCATTTCGCAAGCTGGTGGCGGCCGAGCAGATGATGTGGGAATTGGCCCGGGCGATTTTGCGGAGCAACCGCGTGGAGTATTTGGAAGTTCTCCCTGCCTTGCGGGCCGAGTTGGCCAAAGGGGTGCAACCGTATCCGGTGACCGACGACGGCCACCCCAATCCTGCCGGCCAGGCGGCCATCGCGGCGGCGGTGGCCTCATGGTGGACCGGAAACGGCGCGGCACGGCATGAATAGCGAGACCCGACGATGAAAGCGGCGGCGAAAACCAGTGGTGAATTCGGCGGGATTGCCGGCGGCTCCCTGCGGCGGGCCACCTTGCGGGCGGGCGCCGAAACGGTCATCGCCCAGTGGGTCAAGTTGGTCTGCCAGATGGGCTCGACCATGGTGATGTCGCGGCTGCTGACCCCGCGCGAGTTCGGGCTGGTGGCGATGGTCACGGCGGTGACCGGAGTGTTGCAAGTGTTCAAGGAAGGTGGGCTATCCACGGCCACCGTGCAGCGGCACGAGGTGACCGACGCGCAGGTTTCGACGTTGTTCTGGGTCAACGCGGGCCTCGGCCTGGCTCTCGCCGCCATCTGCGGCGTGTTGTCGTGGCCGATGGCGTTGTTTTATCACGAGCCGAAGCTGACCGCGGTGACCTTGGCGCTGGCGTTTCCATTTCTGCTCGGCGCGCTGGGCGTTCAGCACGACGCGTTGCTCAAGCGTCAGATGCGCTTTCGCGCGCTGGCGATTGTCGAGATCGTCGCCATGATTTCGGGCAGCGTGGTCGGGATCGGCATGGCCTGGAGTGGTTGGAGCTACTGGTCGCTGGTGGGGCAGCAGCTCACGCTTTCGCTCGTCAGCCTGCTTGGGCTTTACACCGCCCTGCCCTGGCGTCCGGGCCGGCCTCAGCGCGGAGCGAAGGTATCATCGATGCTGCGCTTCGGCGGGTATCTGACCGGATCGGAGCTGATGAATTACCTGTTCCGGAACATGGATAACGTGCTGATCGGCTGGCGATGGGGCGCCGGGCCTCTCGGCTTCTACGCGAAGGCCTACAGCCTGTTGATGCTCGCCATCACGCAGGTGAATGCCCCGATTGCCCGCGTGGCGGTCGCGGCGCTATGCCGGGTGCAAACCGAGCCGGAGCGGATGCGGCGGTATTTTCTCAGCGGCTATGCGCTGGTGGCCGCGATTAATCTGCCGATCATGGCCGCGTTGGTGGTCTTTGCGGAGGAGACCGTGACCTTTGTGCTCGGCGGGCAGTGGTCGGCCTCGGTGCCGTTGTTTCGGGTGCTCATGCCGGCGGCGGTCAGCGGCGCGCTGCTGAATCCGTTTGGCTGGCTGTTCATGGCCACGGGCCGGCCGGATCGGCAATTGCGCCTCGGTCTCGTCTGGTCGTCGCTGCTCATCGTCGCGTTCTTCATCGGGCTGGGTTCCGGACCGGCGGGGGTGGCCTTGGCCTACTCGACCATGTCTTGTGCGATGGCGTTACCGCTGGCGTTTTATGCCGTCAAGGGCACGGCTGTGCGGGTTCTCGACCTCTGGGGCGTCGTTCGCTGGCCGATCGTGGCGGCGATGCTGGCGGGCGCCCTGGGCTATGGCCTGAAGCTCATCCTGCCGGGAACGTGGCCAAACGCCCTCCGGGCGATCGGCGGCTGCGGGCTGGTCTGCGCGGCCTATGCGGCCATTCTGTTGGGCGCGTTCGGCCACTGGCGACGGTATCGCGACATGCTCAGCCAGGTTCGGAGCGGTTCCTGAACCGGCGGGTGGCGGCCCCCGGGGAACAGGCCGCGCAAAACGGGGATTGCTGCCGCTGACAAAAAAACATTAATCGTGGACTCTCGAAATTTGCTGCTATGAAAATTCTTCTGACCGGACATCAAGGGTATCTTGGCTCGCTGGCGGGCCCGGAGTTGCTGCGGGCGGGTCACGACGTGGTCGGCTTTGATGCCGGCTTCTATGCCGACACGGTTCTCTATCCGGCGGAGGGCCCGGTGCCGCCGGCTGTGAGCCGGGACATTCGGCGGGTGACGGCGGAGGACTTGAACGGGTTCGACGCGGTGGTCCACATGGCCGAGCTCTCGAACGATCCGCTGGGTCAGCTTTCGCCGACGATTACTTATGAGATCAACCACGCCGGTTCGGTCCGGCTGGCGCGGCTGGCCCGTGAAGCCGGTGTCGGGCGGTTTGTCTACATGTCCTCCTGCAGCGTTTACGGCGTTTCAGACGCAGATTTGGTTGATGAGACGTCGCCGGTCAATCCCCAGACGACCTATGCCGAGTGCAAGGTGAAGGTGGAAAAGGACGTGATGGCGCTGGCCGACGAACAGTTTTGCCCGACGTATTTGCGCAATGCGACGGCGTACGGCGCCTCGCCCCACATGCGCTTTGACATCGTGTTGAACAATCTGGCCGGGCTGGCCTGGACGACACGGCAGATCAAAATGACGAGCGACGGCACGCCGTGGCGCCCGTTGGTGCACGGCCTGGACATCGCCCAGGCTATTCTGGCCGTCCTCGACGCGCCGGTGTCAGCGGTCCGCAACGAGGTCTTCAACGTGGGCGACACCCGCCACAATTATCGGGTGCGCGAGATCGCGGAGGTGGTGGCGGCAACGTTTCCCGATTGCCAGGTTTCGTTTGGGCCGCCCAGTCCGGACAACCGCAGTTACCGGGTGTCTTTTGCGAAGATCCAACGGCACTTGCCTGGATTTGCGTGCCAGTGGGACGCGGCGCGCGGCGCCCGCGAGCTGCTGGAAGTGTTTCAGCGGGTGCAGATGACGCCCGAGCAGTTCCAGCACCGGGCCTTCACCCGCCTGCGGCAGCTCGAGCACCTGCTGCGCAGCGGAACGATCGACGAAAAATTTTTCCGCCGCGCGGCCTGAGGCGATGAAGTTTTTGGAAACGTCGTTGCCGGGAGCCTACGTGATCGAGCCCGAGCCGTTTGTGGACGACCGCGGGGTGTTTGCGCGGACATTTTGTGCGCGGGAGTTTGCGGCGCGCGGGCTGGCGGGCGGATTTGTTCAGTGCAGCACGTCCCTCACGCGTCGCCACGGAACGGTGCGCGGCCTCCATTACCAGCGGGCACCGGCGCTGGAGGCCAAGCTGGTGCGGTGCACGGCGGGGGCGGTGCACGATGTGATCGTGGACCTGCGCCCGGGCTCGCCAACGTTCGGCCGACACCTGGCGGTGGAACTGACCGCGGCCAGCGCGCGGGCGCTCTACGTGCCGCCGTTAATGGCGCACGGGTTCCAGGCGCTGCAAGACGACAGCGAGGTCTTCTATCAGATGAGCGAGTATTACTCGGCCGGTCAGGCGACCGGCGTGCGGGCGGATGATCCGGCGCTGGGCATCGTCTGGCCCTTGCCGATCATCCTGCAGTCGGAGAAGGATCGCCAGTGGCCGTTGTTGCAGCTGCCCCGCCGAACCGCGTGAGTCCGGACGTTCCAGCGAAATTGCACGCCACCGTCGCGGAGCTGTATCCGATCTGTCGCAGCATCACCGGGGCGGGCTTTCGGGAGAGCCTCGACGTGGTGGGACGGGGCCTGGCTCTCCAGCGCCACGAGGTTGCCACCGGGACACAGGTTTTTGACTGGCAGGTGCCGCGGGAATGGAATATTCGCGACGCTTGGATCAAGAATGCGGCGGGCGAGCGGGTGGTCGATTACCAGGCGAACAACCTGCATGTGCTGAACTACTCGGCGCCGTTGCCGGCCACACGAATGTCCTTTGCGACGCTGAGACCCCATTTGTACAGCCGTCCCGATCGACCCCGGTGGATTCCGTACCGCACGAGCTACTATCGCGAGACATGGGGCTTCTGCCTCTCGGATGATCAACTGAAGGCCCTGGAAAGGGCGGGCGGCGAATATGAGGCTTGTATCGATGCCACCCTCGAAGCCGGCCATTTGACCTACGGCGAGTTCCATCATGCCGGCGAGTGTGTCGACGAAATCTTCTTTTCCTGCCATGCGTGTCATCCGTCGTTGGCGAATGACAATCTGTCCGGCATGACGGTGCTGGCGGCGTTGGCCAGGGATTTGGCCGGGCGGCGGACGCGTTACTCCTATCGATTTGTCTGGGTGCCGGGGACGATCGGGTCGATTACGTGGCTGGCGCGGAACGAGGACGGCCTGGGGCGGATTCGCATGGGGCTGGTCGTCTCGTGTGTGGGCGACCCCGGCGCGTTCACGTACAAACGAAGCCGGCGCGGCGGATTGGGCGATCGGCTGATGATGCAAGTGCTGGCGGACACGGGCGAGCCCTACCGGGTGCGGCCGTTCAGTCCCTTGGGCTATGATGAACGCCAGTACTGTTCCCCGGGCATCAACCTTCCGGTGGGCTGTCTCATGCGGACTCCAAACGGGGAGTATCCGGAATATCACACGTCAGCCGACAACCTCGACCTGGTGACCCCGCGGGCGCTCGCCGAGTCAGGGGAACTTTTACGCCGGCTGGTGGACGCGATTGAACGGATGGCGCCGGGCGAATGGGCAGAGCAGGAGGGTGACGGCCAGGACATGCGTCCTTTGCTCCAGACCGTGGAGACGAGTCCGGCGGGGCGGAGGCGGTATCTCAATCTTTCGCCGCGGGGCGAGCCGCAATTGGGCCGACGAGGGCTTTACGGTTCGACCGGGGGCGCCAGTCCGGCGCTGTCCGAGGCGGCGATGTTGTGGGTCCTGAATCTGTCGGACGGAAAACACACGCTCGCGACGATCGCCATGCGATCCGGGCTGGTGCTGGACGAAATCGTGGCGGCGGCGGACCGCCTTTCTGAAGTCGGGCTCCTGGCGCCGCTGCCCGGGGCGATGCGTGAAGAGGGGGTGATCTCGTGAAGCAAAGTTCGGAGCTGCGGGCGGGCGACTGGGTGGAGGTCCGGTCGCGGGAGGAAATCCTGGCCACGCTGGACAAGGACGGTTGCATCGACGGAATGCCATTCATGCCGGAGATGCTCCAGTTTTGTGGCAAGCGATTCCAGGTATTCAAACGGGCGCACAAGACCTGTGATACGGTCCACAAAACCGGTGGCCGCCGGTTGCCGGAGTGCGTCCATCTCGATGAGTTGCGCTGTGATGGATCGGCGCATGGGGGATGTCAGGCGGGCTGCCTGTTGTTCTGGAAAGATGCGTGGATTCGTCCGCTGGGCCAGACGGACAACGTCGACCCGCATCGGTCGGCGGGGGTCAGCCCTTGCACGGAGGAGACGTTGACCGACCGGACGCGCGTGAGCCGCGGCGGACCGGTGCCACGTTTTCGCTGCCAGGCGACGGAGTTGCCCGCGGCCACGACACTTCTGCCGCGGTGGGATGTGCGGCAATACTGGGAAGATCTGCGCTCGGGCAATGTGACGGTGCCGGAAATGATCGGGCCGGCCGCGTTTGCGCTTTACGATTGGCTGATGAATCTCGGGCTTGGCTGGGGCGCGGCCATGCGCTGGGCTTACAATCGGTGGCAAAAGCTGCGGGGGCGCCAGCCGTATCCGCGTGCCGGCGGCGCGATTCCCATGGGGCAGCCCACCCCGGGAGTGAGCCTGAATTTGCAGCCGGGGGAGACCGTGCGGGTGAAGGATCTCCCGGAGATCCTCGAGACCTTGAACACGGAGAATCGAAACAAGGGACTCTATTTTGATGCGGAAGAAGTGCCGTTCTGCGGTCGGGAGTTCACCGTCCTGCGCCGGGTGAAGCGGATCGTGAATGAACAGACGGGTGAATTGATGGAGTTCAACACCGAGTCCATCATCCTGGCCGGGGTCTACTGCACGGCACGGTATAGCGACAAGCGGCTGTTCTGTCCGCGTGCCATCTATCCGATGTGGCGCGAGGCTTGGCTGGAACGGGTGACGGGCGACGGAACAGACCGAGCCTAATCGAGTCAGCAAGAGCGGCCGACGACGGGCATGGACGGGCGAGGGTCTAAAAGTTGGCGGTTCGCAATCCCCGAGGGACCCAAGGACGAATCCGCCGGAACGGAGGTAGACGTGCTGAATACCCCGACGAATTCATTGTTTGCAATCGCGCACAATGCTTTGTATACAAAGCCACTTCAACGTTGGCCCTCACAGGTCTCGAGGGCATGGTGTGTGGTGCTGTATGATGGTGCGCTTCGATTCAGGTTACTCGGCCTGCCGGGCCATCCGGCTGGATTCAAACTTATCGATGCTCCTGACATGGAACGGGTTTCGGCCCGCCATTCGCAGGGGTGTCTTCGCCTTTTTGGGGGCTTTGCTGATCGCCATGGCGATGGTCGGGCCTTCGGCTGCGGCGACCTTCCCGTTGCGGGGTGCGCCAAATCAACGCTATCTCGTGGACCAGGCCGGGGCTCCGTTTTTTTTGCACGCCGACACGCCCTGGTCGCTCATCGTGGCCCTGACGACAAACGAGGTGAACACCTATCTGGAGACCCGGCGGGTGCAGGGGTTCAACACGATCATCGTCAACCTCATCGAGCATCTCTACATGGGGGTGGACAACCTGAACGGCCCGCCCCGCAATCGGGCGGGCAACGGCCCGTTTACGGTTCCAGGAGATTTCGCGAGCATCAACGAGGCGTATTTCGCCCACGCTGATTGGGTGCTCCGCCAGGCGACGAGCAAAGGAATGTTCGTGATTGTGGCGCCGTGTTACATGGGCTATCCGGGGAATGGCTCCGGCTGGTATGAGGAGGTCAAGGCCAACGGTTTGACCAAGTGCCGCAACTACGGGCGTTTTGTGGGCCAGCGCTATCGCAGTTTTCCCAATCTGGGCTGGCTGATATGGGGCGATCGCAACGCGGATGATTCAACCCCGATGGTGGAGGCGATGGTCGCCGGGTTGCGGGAGATGGACACCAATCACCTGATCACGGCGCACTTTCAGCGGACGGTGACCTCGCGGGACTATCTCGTGACTGAGCCATGGCTGACGTTGGATGGTGTCTATACCACCGATATCGTTCATGCCTTGTGCTTGCGCGAGTATCATCGATCTCCCGCCCTGCCACTGTTTTTGATCGAGGCGCGCTACGAAAATGAGCACGGAATCTCGACCGCCGGCCTTCGGCGCCAGGCCTACACGGCGGTCCTTAGCGGTGCCACCGGCCATGCGTATGGCAATTATCCAGTGTGGCTCTTTGACCGGGGCTGGCAATCCGCGCTGACCAGCACGGGAGCTGTGTCGATGACGTATGTGCCCAAGTTGTTTCAATCGCGGCCGTGGCCTTCGCTGGTGCCAGACGACGCGCATTTGGTGGTGACGGCGGGCTATGGGGCAGACGCATTCTATGTGGCGGCAGCCCGGGCTGCCGATGGCTCGACGGTGCTCGCTTACCTGCCGGCAGGTGGCACCATCACGGTGGACCTGCGACGGTTGAGCGGCAGCCAAGCCAAAGCATGGTGGTTTAATGTCCGCGACGGAACGGCGACCACCATCGGCCTGTATCCTACCACGGGAACCGTGAATTTTTCGGCGCCGTCCCTCGACGACTGGGTGCTGGTCATCGACGACACGGCGCGTGGATTCGGCACGCCAGGCGCGTCGACGGGCACGTCGACCAGCATCACTGTGGACGCCGGGCTGGATCAACGGCTGAACTGGCCTCCGGGTGCAGTCCAGCTCGGGGGCAAGATTTTTCGCAATGGCCAGTTGGCCAGCACGGGTTCTGTCTCGCTTCGGTGGACGTATTCAGGCCCGGGAACGGTGACATTCAGCCCCTCCGCGACTGTGTCCGCCCCGTCGATATCCCTGTCGACGGCCGGCCGTTACACGCTTTTGCTCACGGCTTGGGAAGGCACCGTGACCAATTATGACTCCGTGATCGTCACAGCGGAGTCAGATGATCCTCCGAATCCCCCGAGCTCGTTGCAGGTGGACGGGCAGGTAAACCCGTACGGGTTGCGCAATTTTACGCCGCGGTTTTCATGGGAGTTCTCGGATGCAAATTCGGGCGATTACCAGGGTGGGCTTCGGGTGGAGGTGTTCGGCATCACGAACAACCTGGCGTGGGATTCCGGAAAAGTTTCGGCGATACGTTCCTCGATTGATTACACAGGTCCGGCCCTGACCCCAGGCGCGAGTTATCGCTGGCGAGTGACAGTTTGGGATCAATCGGGCTTGTCGACCCGCTCGACCGAGGCGGCGTGGCTGACGATGGCAAATGTGTCGTCGGAATTGCTGACGAATCCTGGATTTGAGACCGCCGATACCCGCGGTTGGGCCCAACAGGTTGCTGGCAGCATGATCGCCGGCACCCAAACTCCCTTCGGTCGAAATGTGCCGCACTCAGGCACGTATCACGCCCTCTGGATGTCTTCGAGCGCAGATAACGTGACCAGCCAGCGGGTTGAGTTGTCGTCCTATGCTGACGCGATCGACGCGGGTGCAGCCTGGGTGGACGCCAATGGCTGGCTCGTGTCCGACGATTACCAGGCCACTCCGCCCTACGACCGGTTTAACTTCCAGGTTCGTTTCTATAATGCGCAGGGAACTGAGCTCTCGGCCGCCCGCTACGACACGGGAACCTTGAACGTCCCGAACTGGGCACAATACGGGCTGCGCGCCAGCTCGATCCCGGTCGGGGCGCGCTCGCTGGAGGTTCGTTTCAATATTTGGGAACCAACCTACGAAGCCGGCTCAGCCGACGATTTTTCTGTCCGGGTCTATACCGTTCCAACCCCGGAAATTTCGGTGCAGACGGTGACAGCATCCCGGCAGGATCTCATCGACGCCGGGTTCTGTGTCGGCATCACCGCCAATCAACCCGGCCAATATCTGGTGGAGCGTTCGTCAGATTTCCGCAATTGGACGGCCGTTACCCCCATTACTTATTCGGGAACGACGGTCTGGCTGACCGACCCGGATGTGGATTTGGAGGCCGGGCGTTTCTATCGGGTCCGCCGAACCGGCCCCTGATTGCCGGTCGGATTTTCCTGATGGTGGCTGGCGCCGTAAAGCGCAGGTGTGCCGGGCGCTTTTTTGGGGCGGGTCTCTGGGAGTGAGGGTCGCGTCGGCAAGAACTCCGCGGGAATTGCCCGTTCCAGCAAGGTTTTAGGAAAGCAGGTCCAGTCGGCGAAATTCGTTTGCGAGAAACCCCGCTCATTTCGCACGATTGTCTGGGCCGTCGAGTTGCTCCGGATTTGCGTCGTTGAAATTCGGACGCCCGCTCCGTCACTCGCGGGAATTCAGTCCGGTTGGTCGTGACCCATGGTGGCTCCTGATGTCCCCTCGGCCTTAACTTGCGTGACTCATGCACCCCTCCCAAAGTTTCGCCCGTTCGCTCGCGCTGCAACAACGGTTTCACGAGTTGATCCCGGGCGGCGCCCACACCTACGCCAAGGGAGACGACCAGTTTCCCGAGCCCATGCCCGTCTACATTGAGCGGGGCCGCGGCGCGCGAGTCTGGGATGTCGACGGCAACGAGTTCATCGAATACGGCTCCGGCCTGCGGGCAGTCACGCTCGGCCACGCATTCCCGTCCGTCGTCGACGCCGTCCGCAGGCAGCTCGAGTGCGGGACCAATTTCGTGCGACCCAGCCCGTTGGAACTCGCGGCGGCCGAGGCACTGCACGCCATGATTCCGTGCGCAGAGATGGTCAAGTTCGCAAAGCACGGTTCCGACGCGACGTCCGCCGCAGTGAAGTTGTCCCGGGCGTTCACCGGGCGGGACCTCATCGCAATCTGCGCAGATCACCCGTTCTTCTCGGTGGACGACTGGTTTATTGGGACGACTCCGATGTCAGCGGGGATCCCGGAAGCGGTGCGGGCGTTGACCGTGACATTTCGGTACAACGACCTGGCGAGCTTGCGTGCGCTGTTTGCGGCGCATCCCGGGCGCATTGCCGGGGTGATGCTGGAGCCGGAGCGCACCCAGCCCCCGAGTGATGGCTATCTCGACGGCGTGCGCACGCTGTGCCACCAGGAGGGGGCCGTGTTGATCTTCGATGAGATGATCACCGGGTTTCGTTGGCACAATGGCGGGGGGCAGTCGTTCCATGGGGTTACGCCGGATCTGGCTTCGTTCGGCAAGGGGATTGCCAACGGCTTTTCGGTTTCGGCGCTGGCGGGGCGCCGGGACATCATGCGGCTGGGCGGGGCTGACCATGACCGGGAGCGTGTGTTTTTGTTATCCACCACGCATGGGGCGGAGACGCATGCGCTGGCAGCGGCGATCGAGACGATGCGGCTGTTCCGGCAGGAGCCCGTCGTCGCGACGTTGTGGCGCCAGGGTGAGCGGCTGGCCCGTGGAGTCCAGGCGGCGGTTCAGGCGTTGCATCTCAGCGAGTATTTCACCTTGAGCGGAAGGCCGTGTTGCCTGCTCTACGGGACCAACGATGCCGCACGCGCTCCGTCGCAGGGATACCGGACGCTCTTTTTGCAGGAATCCATCAAGCGCGGCCTGCTGGCGCCGTCGTTCGTGGTCAATTACTCCCATACCGACGCGGAGATTGATCGAACGATCGAGATCGTGTCCGAGGCGCTCAAAATCTACGCCCAGGCGATCGAGTCGGGGCTTGACCGCTTCCTCGAAGGGCGACCGGTCCGCCCGGTCTTCCGGCGATTTAACTGAACCTTGTGAATCATTCGGCCATGACACCTCCCCTCGCGGGCGCTTTATGCCGCCTTTGCGGCTGCGCGCTGTCCCACACTTTTGTCGACCTCGGCGTCTCCCCCCTTTGCGAAAGTTACGTCGCGCCGGACCAGCTCAACCGGATGGAGCCGTTCTACCCGTTGCACACCCAGGTATGCGAGCGGTGCTGGCTGGTCCAGTTGGACGAGTATGTCCGGCCGGAGCACATCTTTTCCGAATACGCGTATTTTTCGTCCTACTCCGACTCATGGCTGCGCCATGCGCGGGGCTACGTCGAGGCCATCACGGAACGCTTGCGCCTGGACGCGACCAGGCTGGTCATTGAGCTGGCGAGCAATGACGGCTATTTGCTGCAGTATTTCGTGGCCAAGGGCATTCCGGTGCTGGGCGTGGATCCGGCGGCAAACGTGGTCAAGGCCGCGGAAAGCAAGGGGGTGCCGAGCCTGGTGCGCTTCTTTGGCCAGGCCACGGCGCGGGAGCTGGTGGCGATGGGGAAACAGCCGGATCTGTTGCTGGGCAACAACGTGCTGGCCCATGTGCCGGACCTGAATGATTTCGTGGCCGGGATGAAGATTTTGCTGAAGCCGGGCGGGGTGATCACGATGGAATTTCCGCACCTGCAGCGCCTGGTGGAAGGAAATCAGTTCGACACGATTTACCACGAGCATTTCTGCTATTTCTCCTTTCTCAGCGCCGAGGCGACGTTCGCCCGGCATGGGCTGCAGGTTTTTGACGTGGACGAGCTGGCGACCCACGGCGGGTCGTTGCGCGTTTACGTGCGCCACGTGGAGGATGCCTCGGGCCCCGTGCAGCCGGCAGTTGCTGCCTTGCGGGAGCGGGAGCGGCGGCTGGGCTACGATCGGCTGGAAACCTACCGGGCCTTCGATGAGCAGGTCCGGGAAACCAAGCGACGGCTTTTGGAATTCCTGATCGGCGCGAAGCGGGCGGGCCGGTCAGTGGCGGGCTACGGAGCGCCGGGCAAGGGCAACACGCTGCTGAATTATTGTGGGATCCGGACCGATTTCATCGACTATACGGTGGATCGAAACCCGTACAAGCATGGCAAGTATCTTCCCGGCACGCGCATTCCCATCTTCGCCCCCGAAAGACTCGCCGAGACGCGGCCGGATTACGTCTTGATTCTCCCGTGGAACCTGCGGGATGAGATTTTGGCCCAGCTCCGGTATGTCCGGGAGTGGGGCGGGCGGTGCGTGGTGCCCATCCCGACGGTCGAGGTGCTGGAATGGACTTGATGACCGGCGCCGCCCAGTGAAGTCTCGCGGGCGTGGGCGCGGGCGTCGAAACATGAAGGTTGTTCTTTTCTGCGGTGGTCTGGGCATGCGCATGCGGGATTTTTCCGAAGCGATCCCGAAGCCATTGGTGCCGCTTGGCGCCAGCCCGATCCTCTGGCACGTGATGCGGTATTACGCGCATTTCGGCCACAAGCAATTCATCCTCTGCCTCGGTCACAAGGGCCATCTCATCCGCGGTTTCGCCGAAGGCTTGCACGGGCGCGTCTCGCCCGAGTTCATCACGGCGACGTCCGGCATCCACTTGGAGGTGCCGGCAGAGGCCAACGACTGGGAGGTCACGTGCGTGGAGACCGGCCAGGATGCGTGCGTCGGCCAGCGCTTGCGCGCGGTGCGGAAGCTGGTGGAGGACGAGGAGATGTTCCTGGCTAATTACGTCGACGGCCTGGCCGATGTCCCGCTGCCCCGTGTCATCTCCCAATTCGCCGCTTCCGGCAGGACCGCGTGCTTTGCCAGCGTCCGGCCACAGGCCACGTTCCACGTTGTGTTGGCGGGGGAGGATGGCGTGGTGACCGGCCTGGATCACATTCGTTCGGGGCATTACCGCATCAATGGCGGCTACTTTGTGATGCGGCCGGCGATCTTCGACGTTTTGCACGAGGGCGAAGATCTCGTTGAGATGCCGTTTCGTCGCCTGATCGAGGTGGGCCAGCTCATGGCGTATCGCCACGACGGATTCTGGGCGTGCATGGACACATTTCGTGAAAAGCAGGTGCTCGAAGACCTTTATTCAGCGGGGCACGCGCCGTGGATGGTCTGGAAGTAGGGAGGGGCCGGGCACCCATCGGCGTCGGGTCCAGCCGGCGCGGCGAGGGACATTGAATGCTGTTTGGAAATGAACAACCGATTCGGCGGGTGCTCTGCCTGGGCGCACATGCCGACGATATCGAGATTGGGTGTGGCGGAACCTTGCTGCGGCTCCAGGCGGCTCAGCCGGCGTTGGAGGTGGATTGGCATGTCTTCAGTGCTCCCGGACCGCGCCGACGCGAGGCCCAGGCGAGCGCTGCCGATTTTCTCGACGCGGCGCGCCGCCGTCGCGTCAAAATTCACTCCTTTCGCGAAAGTTATTTCCCGGAGGAATGGTCCCGCATCAAGGATCAGTTCGAACGTCTCGCGCGAGCGGTGGATCCCGACCTGATTTTCACGCACTGGCGCGAGGATCGACATCAGGATCACCGGGTGTTGTCGGATCTCGCCTGGAACACCTTCCGCCGCCATCGCATTCTCGAATACGAAATTCCCAAGTACGACGGGGATCTGGGACAGCCGAATGTCCTTGTGGCGTTGCCGGACGCCATTGTGGATCGAAAGCTGGCCATTCTCCTGCAACGGTTCCCGAGTCAACGTCGGCGCCATTGGTTTACCGACGACACGTTGCGCTCGATTCTCCGGTTGCGCGGTATTGAGGCAGGGCCGCAGACGCGCTACGCGGAGGCATTTCACGGCCGCAAGCTCGTCTTCTGATCCGAGGCCGGCCGGCGCGGTGGCGCGGATTGGAGAACGAATCTCCGGAACTTATTCGACCATGAACACTCCCTTCGACTTCGCCGTGGTGGGCGGTGGCATTGTCGGCTTGTCTGTCGCCTACCATCTGCAGCGCTGGCTGCCGGGCCGGACGGTGGTGGTGTTGGAAAAGGAGCCGATGCTGGCGGCGCACCAGACGGGCCGGAACAGCGGGGTCATTCACTCGGGCATTTATTACAAGCCGGGGAGCTTTAAGGCGCGGTTTGCGCGGGAGGGTGGCGCGCAGCTCGTGGCGTTTTGCCGGGAGCAGGGCGTTCCCTTCGACCTTTGCGGCAAAGTGATTGTGGCCTCGACCGATGCGGAGTTGCCGCGGCTGCGGGCGCTGTTCGAGCGCGGACGCCAGCACGGCCTGCAGGTGGAGATGCTCACGCCGGACGCGGTGCGGGAAATCGAGCCGCATGTTTGCTGCCGGGCCGGCATCCGCGTGCCGGAGACGGGCATCGTCTCCTACCGGCACGTTTGCGCCCGGCTGGCCGGATTGGTGGAGAGTGCCGGGGGCGAAATCCGGTTGCGGACCGAGGTCAAGGCTGCGACGTGGGCGGGAGATCGACACGTCCTGCAGACAGGCGTGGGCGAGCTGTCCGCGCGGTTCCTGGTCAACTGTGCCGGGTTGCATTGTGATCGCGTGGCGGCCGCGACGGGTGGGTTTTCGCCGGCGCGGATCGTGCCGTTCCGCGGCGAGTACTATGAGCTGACGTCAGCCCGTTCGTCCCTGGTCCGGACGTTGATTTATCCGGTGCCCGATCCGGCTTTTCCGTTCCTCGGTGTCCATTTCACGCGGATGATCGATGGCTCGGTGCATGCCGGGCCGAACGCCGTGCTGGCGCTGAAGCGGGAGGGCTACGTGCGGTCCGACTGCAACCTGCGGGACATGTGGGACACGCTGACCTACGCGGGATTCTGGCGGCTGGCGGGACGACATTATCGGGATGCGCTGCGGGAAGTGCACCGTTCATTTTCGAAGCCGGAATTTGTTCGAAGCCTGCAGCGGCTGATCCCGGAGGTGGGCGAGGATGATCTGGTGCCCGGCGCCGCCGGAGTGCGGGCGCAGGCGTTGTTGCCGGACGGTGGGTTGGTCGATGACTTCCTGCTGGCGCCCGCGGAGCGCGCGATGCATGTGCTCAACGCGCCGTCGCCGGCCGCGACGGCGTCGCTCGCGATCGGCGCGCACGTGGCGCGCGAGCTGGTCGGGAGCGGGAGCGGCCCGGCTGGATGAAGGCTGATAGCGTGGGCAACGGGGCGGAACCGCCTTCCGGAATCGTGTTTTTGAGCTCCGTGCCGGTGGCGGCGCGAAGCCGGGTGGAGTCCCTGTTTTATTTCAATCCGGGACAAAGCGCGTGGCTCGCCCAGATTCGCCAGACCGTCGAGGAAACGGGCTCGCCGTTCATCGAAGAGCGCGGGCGGCGGATTGTCATCGAGTTGCCGGGCGGATTGACCCAGTGCCTGTTTGCCTGTCGCCCGGCGGAGCGGCCGGTCGGAGTGGCTATTTACTCTCGGCCCGCGCTGGATCTCCTGCGAATTCTGCACCTGGCGGTCGACTCCTCCCCCCGGCCGGGCGGGGCCGATGGCGGGCAGGTGGCCGCGGCGATGGTCGAAAAAATCCGGACCATCGCCGGCCAGATCAACGGAGTGCGCCGGATTCAGCTTCCGTATCGGACAAACAGTTTTCTCCGGGTGACGCCGTCGCGATGAACGTGCGGACCAAGCTGCTGGGCCACACCGGCGTGCCGATCCCCGAGGTCGGGATAGGGACCTACCTCTACCGCGGTTCCGCCGAGCTTTTGCAGCAGGGCATCGATTGGGGCGCGGCTTTCGTTGATACCGCGAAGTACTACGGGAACGAGGATGTCGTGGGCCGCGCGCTCCGCGGGCGGCGAGATCGAGTGTTCGTGGCCACCAAGGCGCACCACTGGCGCCGCCGCGAAGTGCTGGCCGCGGCCGATAACAGTCTTCGGCTGCTCGGGATTGACACCATCGACCTCTACCAGCTCCACTGGCCCAACGCGACGGTGCCCCTGGAGGAAACTCTCGGCGCGTTTGAGGATCTGGTGGACCAGGGGAAGGTGCGCCACATCGGCGTGAGCAATTTTTCGCTGGGCGAGTTGCGTCGGGCCGAGCGAACGATGCGCCGGCATCGCATCGTGGCCAATCAAGTGCGCTATAGCATCGTCTTTCGCACGATCGAGCCGCGCCTGTTGGCATACTGCCAGAGGCAGGGCATCTGTGTGATCGCTTACAGCCCGCTGGGCCATCGCATGAGTGCGCTGACGTCCGCGGATGTGCGCGGCACGCTCGCTCAGGTGGCCCGGGAGAGCGGTCGAACCATCGCGCAGGTGGCGCTCAATTGGTGCCTGGTCAAACCTGGGGTGGTGGTGATTCCCAAAACGGAATCCGCCGGCCACCTGGCGGAAAATGTGGCCGCCTCCGACTGGCGGTTGACCGACCAGCAAATGGAGCGGCTGAACCGCGATGTTCGCTTCGAGCGCCGGGGCGCGCTGGAGCTGCTGCTCCGACGGTGGGCCCGGGCCTGCCTGCAGCATCGGCAGGCGTGGCGGGACCGGCGGGCGGCGAGGGCCGGAACCTCGCACTAACCTGGAAATTGCAGGCCGCCGCCGCGTGGCTTGGCGTGGCGTTCCGCTAGCCTGCTCAACGGCGGTTTGGAACTCTGATTATGGCCATCACTTGCACCCAGCCCGCGGTGATCCGCGGCATCACGTCCTGCGTGCCCAGCCGCCGCTTTGACAACCTGACCGAGACGACCGCCTTTGAAGTGGAGGAAGTGGAGAAGGTGGTCAAGATGGCCGGCGTGAAGACCCGGCATCTGGCGTCAGACCAGGAATGCAGCAGCGACCTGTGCGTCACCGCCGGCCTCGACTTGCTGCGCGGCCTCGAATGGGATCCATCGACGGTGGACGCGCTGATTTTCGTGACGCAAACGCCGGATTACTTCCTGCCCTCGACGTCCTGCCTGGTGCAACGGCGTCTTGGAATCGGGGATTCATGCGCGGCCTTCGATGTTGGCTTGGGATGCTCGGGATATCCATATGGAATCTGGCTCGCGGCCATGATGCTCCAGAGCCGCGGGTTTCGACGCGTGCTGGTATTGCATGGCGAGACGCCGACGCGTTTTTCCGATCGCGGGGATCGTGCGGTGGCGCTGTTATTCGGCGACGCCGGCTCGGCCACGGCGCTCGAATCGGGCCCACCCGGGGCGCAGGAAGCGGCGGGATCGCGGCCGCCTTGGTGGTTTTGCCTGCACACGGACGGCGCCGGCGCGGACGATTTGATCCTGGCGGGCGGCGGATTCCGGGAGCGGTTCCCGGCCGACCCGCGGCGTTCCTCGGTCTACATGAATGGTGCGAACGTCTTCAACTTCACGATTAAACGGGTGCCTCCGCTGATCGAGGAGACCCTCGCGGCCTCGGGGACAGCGCGCGATGCGGTCGATTATTACATCTTTCATCAGTCCAATAGATTCATTATCAGGCACTTGATGAAGAAAGCCAATGTCCCGGAGGCGAAGGTCCCCATGACCATCGGGGAATACGGCAGTGTGGGGGGGCCTTCGATTCCACTGACCTTGGCGCAGGGCGGGCTGGTGCGCCCGCCGGACCGGGCACTGCAACTCATGTTGCTGGGTTATGGAGTCGGCTTGTCGTGGGGGTCGGCGCTGGTGGACCTGCCGCCCGCGGCCCGGCTCAGCCATGTGGTTCATCCGGGCAACCCCGCGCCCGGTGCATGATGCGACTTTTCCTTTGGCCGGAAGATCCGATACCATTGGGTGTTGCGACTCTCCGGCCAATCCGGGAGCCACAGCGAGAATCATATGGGCGAAGTAAAATCATCGGGGATGAGCGAGGCCGAGGTCCTGGCCTGGCTGGCGGAGGTCTTTCAGGAACCCGCCGGCAAGCTCACGTCTGAAACCCCGCGCGCATCGATCGCGATGTGGGACTCCCTTGGCGTGTTGACGCTCATGGCGGAGCTGGACGAGAAGTTTGATCTGGTCGTGTCGGATCAAGACATGCGTTCGATGGCCAAGGCAGGCGACGTGGTGTCGCTGTTGCGGCGTCAGGGGAAGCTGGCGGGCTAGACCCACCGTGCGGTCCGGGCGGCCAGGCCGCAAGATTCCGACGAGCTGTGAGATTCATCCTGGTCGACGAGATCCTGGAATTAGTCCCAGGCCAGCGCATCCGAGCCACCCGCTTCATGTCGCCGGCGGAGGATTTCTTTGCGGATCATTTTCCGGGGTTTCCCGTGGTGCCCGGTGTTTTGCTGACCGAGATGATCGGCCAGGCAGTGGCCAAGTGTCTGGAGATCGAAAATCCGGCGCGCGGCAAGCCGATGCTCGCCCGGATTGTCGAGGCGGCCTTTCGCGACTGGATGCGTCCGGGAGAGACCGCGATCATCCACGGGGAGGTGAAAAAAAGCCGGCCAACGTTCGCCTTGGTGACGGGCCGCATTGAGGTGGCTTCCCGTTTGATTTGCTCGGCGGAGCTGATGTTTTCCTTTGTGCCGCCCGATCAGTTTGCCGCGGGCTGGCGCGACGAAGTGTTGGCGCGGTACCAGGCCAGATCGGGCGGAACGGCTTGAGCAGAGGTTGCCCGGTTTCGCCGGGCGAATGGGGATTGTGGGACATTGGGACCGGCGCGGCTGGGCCGCGAGATGGATTGCGGATTCGCGCTGGTCAACCGGGGCCGGCTTCCTTCTAATCAAGTCAACATGAACGGCGCCTTTTCCCTGCGGGGCAAGCGAATCGTTGTGACGGGTGGCACCCGGGGTATTGGCGGGGCCATCTCCCTGCAATTAGCCCGCGCTGGAGCCCGCGTGCTGGCCAACTACGTTCGCGACGGGGCCGCGGCGGAGGCCTTGCAAACCGCCGCAGCCACGGAGGGGCTCGCGGTCGAAGTGGTCCGGGCCGATCTCACAACCGAAAAAGGCACCGGACGGCTGTTGGACGCGATCGCCGAACGGTTCCCGACGTTGACCGGTCTCGTGCACAGCGCCGCCACCGGGGTCCACCGGCCCTTCTCGGAGTTGACCTTGCGGCACTTCGACTGGACCTATTCCCTCAATGTCCGCGCCTTTTTTGAGCTGACCCACCGGCTGCTGGATCGATTCGAGCCCGGATCGAGCATCCTGGCCATATCCTCGGACGGCGCCGTGCGGGCCATTCCGTATTACACGCTCGTTGGATCGTCCAAGGGGGCGCTCGAGTCGATGGTCCGTCACCTGGCGGCGGAGTTGGGGCCTCGCGGGATCCGGGTCAACGCCATTGCCCCGGGGACCGTCCTGACGGACGCCTGGAACGTGTTGCCGGATCGCGATCAACGGCTGGCCGAGGCCGCCCGCCGTTCACCAACCGGCCGGCTGGTCACGCTGGAGGAGGTCGCCCACGGGGCGCAGTTTCTCTGCTCGGACGCCGCGGGTGGTGTCAATGGCCATACGTTGGTGGTCGATGGGGGAGCGCGAATCGTCGGATGAATCGAATGCTGACGGAAAAGCCGCGCTTCCCGGTCCGCGAGATCATCCTCGTCGGGTGGCTGCCGTCGGTCTTGAAAAAGTGGGTCTACCGCTGGCGTGGCTATCGCATCGGCCGCGGCGTGGTATTGCAGTTCGGGTCGGTCATTTGCGGGGAGGACGTGACGTTGGGGGATGGAGTTTCCCTGGGATTTTTCAGTGTCATTCGGGGTCGGACGATCCGGATTGGAGACGACGTGCAGATCGGGGCGGTGAGTTTTCTGGACACGCCGCATTTGGAGCTGGGAGCCGGGACCAAAATCAACGAGCAAGTGTTTGTGGGCGGGCTGCAATTTCCGGACTCAAAGCTGATCGTTGGCCGCAACTGCCAAATCATGCAGATGACATTCATCAACCCCGCCCGGACGATTCGGATTGGGGATGACAGCGGCATCGGCGGGGACTGCCTATTGTTCGGGCACTCATCCTGGTTGAGCCGGTTTGAGGGCTATCCGGTGGAGTTCGACTCCATCGAGATCGGGAACAGCGCCTCGTTGGCCTGGCGCGTGTTTGTGCTGCCTGGCACCCGGATTCATGACGGCGCAGTCATTGGGGCAAACTCGCTCGTCCGAGGTGAGATCCCGCCGCGATGCCTGGCCGTGGGTTTCCCGGCGCGCGTGGTTTCGATGGCGTCCGAGTTTCCCCGCCCCGTCAGTCCCGACGAGAAGAAGTCCATCCTGCGGGAAATCGTTACGGAGCTCCAGGCCCACCTGCGGGCTTCCGGCCTTGGATGCGAGGAGGCGGCGGGCGGCTTGACGGTGGGCGACCGACGGCGGAGGGGGTGGTTTCGCCGGGGACGAACCTGGCGGCTCACGGTGCGGTATGGCGGGCCGGCAGAGCCCCGTGGCGGGGACTTCGACGTGCTGTTGAGTCTGGGCGAAATCCCGTCGGACGAGCGCGCTGCCGTGTCCGCCCGGGGCGCGATGTGGATCGATTTGGAGCGGAAGCAGTGCGCCGCCCAAGGCAATGAGCTGGGTGAGGAAGTGCTGGGCTACCTACGGCGATATGGCGTCCGGTGTTTCCGGGTTTAAGGAACACCAACGGCTGGCGTCCAGCCGGTTAATGCGGCAGAATCCAGGCATATCGATGAATGCGGACTGGTTGTCGTTGGATGTTGAAGCGGAGATCGAGCGAATCTCCGGGCGTTTGCGGGAGATTCTGTCCCGGGACCTGAAGCGGCGCGGGCTGGTTGTCGGGCTCTCCGGGGGCATCGACAGCTCGGTCACGGCCGCCCTGGGGGTGCGGGCGCTGGGGCCCTCCCGGGTCTTTGGCCTGCTGATGCCGGAGCGGCATTCCGAAGATGCCACGCTGGAGCTGAGCCGGACGGTGGCGACGACTCTGGGGATAGAATTCGTGCACGAGGACATCAGCGGGCCACTCGAAGCGCTGGGATTTTATCGCCGTTACGACGAGGCGGTCCGGACGGTTGTGCCGGAGTTTGGTCCGGGCTGGAAATCGAAACTTGCCATCCAAAGCGGGGGCTCCGATTCCGGGACGGGCGGCTTCACCTTCTTCGAGCTGGTGACACAGTCGCCCGCAGGCGAGGTCACCCGCCGGCGCCTGCCGTTGCAGGCCTATCTGGCGATCGTCGCCGCGACCAATTTCAAACAGCGCGTTCGGAAAATGCTCGAGTATTATCATGCCGATCGGCTGAACTTCGCGGTGGCGGGAACCCCAAACCGTCTGGAGTATGATCAGGGCTTTTTTGTGAAAAACGGCGACGGGTCGGCAGACGTGAAACCCATCGCGCACCTCTACAAAAGTCAGGTCTATGCCTTGGCCGGGCAGTTGCCGGTGCCGGAGGCTGTGCGCAGCCGGCCGCCCACCACGGACACCTATTCGCTGGCCCAGGGCCAGGATGAGTTCTACTTCCTCGTGCCATTTCAGCCGATGGACTATTGCCTGTTCGGAAAAAACCACGGGCGCGGCCGGGACGAGACCGCGCGCTGTTCCGGCCTGTCTCCGGCGATGGTCGAACGGGTCTGGCTCGACATTGACCGGAAGCGGGCGGCCACGCGGTATCATCATCTTCCGCCCGTGCTGGTGGAGGAAGTGAAGGAAGTGACGTTGACATGAGTGACATGAAAGATCAGGTGCGTGGGTTTGTGATTGAGCATTTCCTGTTCGGCCAGGCGGCCGGGCTGCAGGACAACGCCTCGTTTCTGGAACAGGGCATCATGGACTCCACCGGTGTGCTGGAGCTGGTCGCGTTCCTGGAAGAGACCTTTGCGATCAAGGTGGCCGATGAAGAGTTGCTGCCCGAGAATTTGGACTCGGTGGATCTGATTTGCGCCTACGTCGGCCGCAAGCGGGCGGCCTAGCCCGGCCCGGCGCGAACCAGGTCGTGCAATCGTTTCCCGGGGGATGGCCCGGGGCGAAATGCAGGATGAAACGTCAATGGACCTGATGCTCGTCCAGGATCTCCTCGCTCGAAATGCGGAACGGCGACCGGAGCGGACCGCCTTGGTCTGCGCCGGTCGCCGTTTTTCTTTTCGCGCGCTCGACGAAATGTCGAATCAGCTGGGCCACGCCTTGCGGGGGCGCGGGGTGGCGCGGGGCGATCGCGTCCTCATCTTTCTGCCGAACTGCCCCGAGGCTGTGGTCGGTATTTTCGGCACGCTCAAGGCCGGAGCCGTATTTGTCGTCGTGCACCCGTCCACGAAGCGCGAGAAACTGACCCAGATCGCCCGCGATTGCGGTGCGGTGGCGGTGTTGGCCGACGTCAACCTGCTGGGCCAGCTTGACCTCGCGGCGTTGCCGGCCGTTCTCGTGGTCGTGGCGCGCACGCGCGCCGGGGCGACCCTTCCAGCGCTGACGCCGGGACTGACGTTCGACCACGTTTGGGCGGAGCAAGCCCGTACTCCCCTCGCACCGGTGAACATCGACCTCGATCTCGCCTGCCTCATTTATACGTCGGGAAGCACCGGCGAGGCCAAGGGCGTGATGTGCGATCACAGCAACATCGTGTTCGTCACGCGCACGATCGTCAGTTACCTGGGCAACAGCGACGAAGACGTCGTGCTGAGCGTCCTCTCGCTGGCGTTCAGCTACGGTCTTTACCAGTTGTTGGGGTCGCTGGCCGTGGGCGCGTGCCTGGTGCTCGAGGACTCGTTCGCGTTTCCGGCAGCCGTCTTGAAAAAGATGGAGCTGGAGCGGGTGACGGGTTTTGCCGGGGTGCCCACGATCTATGCGATCCTCCTGGGCCTGGACCTGACGCCGTTTGATCTCTCAAGCCTGCGGTATCTGACCAACGCGGCGGCCGCTTTGCCCGTGGAGCACGTGCGGCAGCTGCGGGCAATCCTGCCCCACGCTGCCTTGTTTTTGATGCACGGGTTGACCGAGGTGGGCCGGACGGTTTATCTGGAGCCCGCGCTGGTTGACGCGCGGCCGGATTCGGTCGGTCGGGCCATTCCTGGGACCGAGGTGTGGTTGGAGGACGACGAAGGCCGACGGGTGGGCCCGGGCGAGGTCGGAGAAATGGTGGTGCGCGGCCGGAACGTGATGCGCGGCTACTGGAACAATCCGGAGGCCACGCGGGCTCGGTTCAGACCCGGACCATTGCCCGGGGAGACCGTTTGCTACAGCGGTGATTTCTTCCGCCAGGACGCCGACGGCCTGTTCTATTTCGTGTCGCGCCGGGACGACATCATCAAGTGCCGGGGCGAGAAAGTGTCTCCGCGGGAGGTGGAGAACGTCCTTTACAAGTTGCCGGGAGTGACCGAGGCGGCGGTCATCGGCGTGGCGGACCCGGTCCTGGGGCAGGCGATTAAGGCGTTCGTGGTGGCGCCGGGACGGGAGATGTCGACCCTGGAAGTGCAGGCGCATTGCAAGGCTCACCTGCAGGACTTGATGATTCCCAAATACGTTGAATTTCGGGAAACGCTTCCCAAGACCCCGTCGGGGAAAATCCGCACGGCGGCGTTGAAGGACGAGTCGGAGAGTTCCGGGCGGAGGGAGCCCTGATGTGCGGCATCGCCGGCATTCTTGACGCGCGCATGGCGGCGCCTGAGCGTGAGGCAATCGTCCGGCGCATGCTGGGCGTGATTCGCCACCGCGGCCCCGATCAATTCGGGGTGTTTCTGGACCCGGCCGTGGCGTTGGGCAGCGCGCGGCTGAGCATCATCGATCTCAGCGGGGGACAACAGCCGCTGTGCAACGAAGATGGCTCGCTGTGGATCGTGTTCAACGGGGAGATCTTCAATCACGTTGAGCTGCGGGCGGGATTGGAGGCGCGCGGCCACCGCTTTGCCACGCGCAGCGACACGGAGGTCATTCTTCACCTTTACGAGGAGCTTGGGCCCGCGTGCCTGGCGGAGTTCAATGGACAGTTCGCCTTTGCCATTTGGGACGTGCGGACCCAGCGACTTTTCCTGGCCCGCGATCGCGTCGGTGTGCGCCCGCTGTTTTATGCCGAAGCCGGCGGCCGGCTGCGGTTTGGCTCCGAGATCAAATGTCTGTTTTGCGACCCGCAAATCCCGCGCGAGCTCGATCCCGCGGGCTTGGGGGAGGCCTTCACCTTCTGGGCGCCCCAGGCTCCGCGGACAGCGTTCGTCGGGGTCCGCGAACTGCCGCCGGGACACTATCTGGAGATTTCAGCCGGCGGGACGCCAAGACTGCACCGCTGGTGGGGCCTGTCGTTCACGGAAGCGGCGGAGCCGGGCCGTCCCGTGCGCTCCGAATCGGACTGGGTGGAGGAGTTTCGTGAGACCTTGATCGATGCGGTGCGCATCCGGCTGCGGGCGGATGTCCCGGTGGGTGCCTACTTGAGCGGCGGCTTGGATTCGTCAACGGTGGCTGCGGTGGTGCGCCGGTATACCGGCAGCCGGCTGTCGACCTTTTCGATTTCCTTCGATGACGAGCACTTTGACGAAAGTGCGTTTCAATTGCGGATGGCGAAGGAGCTCGGGACGGAGCATCAGGTGGTGCGGGCGACGCACGGGGAGATCGGCCGGATCTTCCCGGAGGTCATCTGGCACACGGAGGCACCGTTGCTCCGGACGGCGCCAGCGCCGATGTTTCTTCTCTCACGCCTGGTTCGCTCCACGGGGTACAAGGTGGTGTTGACGGGCGAGGGCGCCGACGAATTTCTCTGCGGGTACGATCTGTTCAAGGAGGCGAAGGTACGCCGGTTTTGGGCGCGGCAGCCCGGCTCCCGGTGGCGTCCATTGCTTTTGCAGCGGTTGTATCAGGACATCGCGCGGCTGTCGCAAAGCGGCGGGGCTTTTCTCACGGCGTTTTTCAAGGATCGGCTGACGGACGTCGATTGTCCGTGGTATTCGCACCTGATCCGCTGGCGCAACACCCGGCGGTGTGCGCGTTTTTTCGACGCGAGAATTTTGGCCGCGCAGCCGGAGAAGCCGGATGGCGCCTGGCGAGACTGGGTGCCACCGGCTGGCTTTGCCCGGTGGGGCCCGACTGAACAGGCGCAGTACTGGGAGATCACCACGTTCTTGTCTCCGTATCTGCTCTCGTCGCAGGGTGACCGGATGGGCATGGCCCATTCGGTGGAAGGACGATTCCCGTTTCTGGACGCGCGCATGATGGCGCTGGCCGGCCGTCTGCCCACCCGCATGAAGCTGCGCGGGCTGCGGGAGAAGCACATTCTGCGGGAGGCGGCGCGCAGCTGGCTGCCGGCCGAGATCCATGAACGCCCCAAGCGTCCTTATCGCGCCCCCATTCACCGGAGCTTTTTTGGGCCGAGCCGTCCGGACTATGTCGACGACGTGTTGTCGGCGCCGGCGGTCGCCGCGGCCGGGTGTTTCGAGCCGGCGGCGGTCGCGCAACTGGCGCGGCGCGCCGCTTCCGGGGCGGGTCTGGGCGAGACCGACGACATGGCGCTGGCGGGAATTATTTCCACGCAGTTGCTCCACCGGCAGTTTGTGGCCGGCTGGCGCGCCGTTTCCCCGGTCGGAGGGCGTGACGATGTCAAACGTTGCGTTCACCTTGTGGATTGAGCACTCTGCCCGGAATCCGATGAAGAAGCCGGTATGATTCGTTTTGAACAAACGCTCGCGGAGGTCGCCCGGGAGCCCCGGACCTGGGCCGTGACGGGCGTCGCCGGCTTCATTGGATCCAATATTCTCCGGCAGTTGTTGTTGTCCGGGCAGCGCGTCGTCGGGCTGGACAACTTCGTGACCGGCTATCATCACAATCTCGATGAGGTGGCGAAGGAAGTTGGAGCAAAACTTTGGGCGCGCTTCCGGCTGGTGACGGGTGACATCCGGGATCCGCAGGCGTGCCGCGAAGTGACCGACGGGGCGGATTATGTATTGCACCAGGCCGCGTTGGGTTCGGTTCCGTTATCCCTGGAGCGCCCCGACGAAACGCACGCGGTCAATGTGACGGGATTCATCAACATGCTGCAGGCGGCCCGGGCGGCTGGGGTGCGCCGGCTGGTTTATGCATCGAGCTGCGCTGTTTACGGTGATGACCCGGAGTCGCCCAAGCTCGAGGAACGGCTGGGGCCGTCAATTTCGCCGTATGCAACCAGCAAGCACATGAACGAGCTGTACGCCGATGTGTTTGCGCGCTGTTATGACATCGCCACGGTGGGGTTGCGCTACTTCAACGTCTACGGCCGCCGGCAGGATCCCCAGGGCGCCTACGCTGCCGTGATCCCAAGGTGGATTGACGCAATTCTGCAACAGCAGGAGGTCCGAATCTTTGGAGATGGGCGCAACAGCCGGGACTTTGTTTACGTCCAGGACGTCGTCCAGGCCAATATCCTGGCCGCCTCCCTGCCGGGGTCGGTCCGCGGCGCGTTGGTCTGCAACGTGGGCACCGGAGCGGAGACGTCCCTGAACGAGCTGTTTGCCGCGATTCGCGATTTGGCCCATCACCGGGATCCGGGCCTGGGTGGCGCCGAGCCGGTTTATGAGCCGCCACGCCCGGGGGATATCCGGCACTCCCGCGCGGACATCGGCCGGGCGAGGACGCTGTTGGGCTATGCCCCGACCCACAGCCTCTCCGCGGGTCTGGGTGAGGCCTTCGATTGGTATGCCGCCCAGCGCCGGGGCGCGGGCCAAACTGTTCCAGCATGAAGCACGATTCCAAACATCCAAACACTCCACCCGGATGGACGGTGGCGACCCGACGGCGAACTGTTGCATGGCTGATGATGGGAAGCCCGGCGGCGTGGATGGGCTCGGCATCGCTCGCTCATGGCCAGGCCGTCTTTGCCCCCATCGCTCCGCCACCCACCGAGCAGGCATCCGCACAGTTCTTTTCCACCAATGGAGTCGCCGCCGAAACCATTCTCACCTCGGCCGCGCCCGATCCGGACAGCCGACACCCGCTGAAGTGGGGGCCGCTTGTGGCCCACCCGCGCGTCGACTACCAATTCATGCGCGCCAATGGCGTTCGCCAGGGCGTCAATACCGTCGACACCTACCTCAACACCATCAGCCCCGGCCTCGGCGTGCAAATGGGACGCCTGTGGTACCTGGACGGGGGCTTGTCCTACGGAAATTACAGCCACCGCGTTCTCTCGGACACGTTCGGCTACAACGTGGGATTGAACGGGGGAATTCCCCGGGGCGACTGGACCTTTGGCCTCGGCGCCAGCCTCAATCGGTCGGAGGTCAGCCAGACCGAAACCGCCCTTCAGACCACCCAGGATGGCTACGACGTTGGGTTGTCGGCGGTCTATCATGGCTACAACCGGACGACGCTCGAGTTCTCGCTCAATCAGCACATCCTCCTCAGCAGCGGGTTCAACGATTCTCATAGCTGGTCCACGATGGATTGGTTGAATTACGCCATGACCCGCAAGACCTCGGTGGGGCTTGGGGTTGGGGGCGGATTTACCATGGTGGATGCCGGCGCGTTTTCCATCACCAACTACAACATCCGGGTGCCGATCAACGACACCAATGCAAATGTCTTCCGCACGTCGAACGGCACGGATTCGATCAACGAGCAGGTGCAGGGGCGTTTTGTCTGGAAGCCGTTGGAGAAGGTGAGCGTGAATCTCTCGGCCGGCGTGCAAATCCAACAGTTCCTGCTCGACGCCGGCACGCGCTCCACCGCCAACCCGATCTTCTCGCTGAGCTCCGGCTGGTCCCCGTTTGCCGGCACGTCGTTTTCGCTCAGCGGCAGCCGTTTGATCGGCAACTCCATCGCCTCGGACGAATACACCGAGGTCACCTCGCTGGCGTTTACCTACTCCCAGCGCCTGCTCAAGCATCTCACGCTGAACCTGACGCCCACTTACGACCTGACCGATTTCCAGCCAAGCGCCAAGCCGGGCGGCGCCCCCTCGCGAACAGACAAGGTTTTCGCAATGAACGCGTCGCTTTCCGCGGTTGTCCTCCGGCGGTTTAGCGTCTCCACGTTCTTCCGCTACATGGAATCCAGCTCGGATCTGGAAAATTACGGCTACAGCTCCCGTCAGTTCGGCTTGCAGCTGGGCTATCACTTTTAGGCCTTCCATGGCGGCGGAGGTAAAATCCCGGCCGGAAAGCGGCCAACCCGCGGCGAATGAAATGGAGGCGGCAGCCTGGCGCCGGTTCTGGCTGGGCGCAGGCCTGGTGACCCTCCTCTGGTCGCCCTGGCTGGTGAGCTGGGTCCGATTCGCCCTGGCGGACGAACTGGCGTCGTACGTCTTGCTGATTCCGTTTGTAGCGGGAAGCCTGTTCTGGACGGCCCGGGGCACAGCGCCGCGATCGGCCACCAGGTCGACGCCTGGAGCGGTGCTGGCTCTGGTCGCAGCGGCAGCTCTCCTGGCGGCCGGGTTTGCGTCGCGCGGTGCCACCGACGTGACTCGTCACGATTTCCTCGGCCCGGGCATCCTGGCCTTCGTGTCTGCCCTGGTGGCGGTTGCTTTCCTGACCCTGGGGCGCGAGACCGTCCGGCATCTGGCGTTTCCGCTCGGGTTCCTCGCCTTCGCCGCTCCACTGCCCAGCTGGGCCGTGAATGCCCTCGAGGTTTTCTTTCAGCACACGTCGGCTGAGGTGGCGTCGTGGATGATGCAGATGGTGGGCCTGCCGAACTTTCGCCACGGGCTGGTCTTCCAGCTGGCCGGGATCACGATTCAGGTGGCGCAAGAGTGCAGTGGCATTCGGTCCAGCCTCGTGCTGATCATTGTGAGCGTCTACGGCGGGCATCTCTTCCTGAAAAGCACCCTGCGCCGGACGTTGTTTGCGCTCTTCGTCATTCCCCTCGCCATCGCCCGCAACGCCTTTCGCATTCTCACCATCGCCGAGCTGTGCACCCATGTCGGCTCGCACATGATTGACTCGCCCATCCATCATCGCGGCGGCCCCATCTTCTTCTCGCTCTCCCTGGTCCCTCTGTTCTTGTGGCTCTACTGGCTGCGGCGAAGCGAGCGGAAGCTGTCGCCCGCGGGGCCGAGCCCGAGCCCGAGCCCGGCCGCCACCTCGCCGAATCCGAAGCCGCACCCGCTCCTGCCGGGGAACGGGTAGGGGTCTCTTTTCGACCGGTCGAATTCCATTCGACCCGCAAACGACGAAGCCGTCTCACCTGCGTGAGACGGCTTCGTGCGTTTTCGGGTCGGGCGAAATTCCGCACTACCCGCCGTTCGTGGCTGGCGTCGATGGTGCCCGCTGGCGCCATTCCCGGACAGCTTTGAAACCGAGGAACAGGCTGAACAGAGCCCAGCCGTGGAGCGCGAGGCCGATCACGGATCCGCCAACGAGCAGCGCAAAGACGTTCAGGAGCGTGTCCAGCCCATAGAGAATCACCCCCAGCAGGAAGGGCCAAGCTTGCCGGCGCATCGCCAGGTACCCAAGGAACGCGATGCCGGCGGCGACCGACAAATCGACGCTGACCACGATTGCTCGCACGACGGTGGGAGCGGCTTGCACCGCGTAATCCAGCGCCTGCAGCGCCGAGACTCCAAGGTAAAATCCCCATTCACTCCCGAAAAATGCCGAAACGGAATTGAGGAATGTCAGGGCGGCGATCCAGTAAAACCAGCTCCCGCACCCCTTGATTCGCTTCTCGAGAGCTTCGACTTCCACGGGGTCAACGGCGGCGGCTGCGATGGCCCCAATCTGATCGCGCAGCCCAAGTTCCGGCAGGCTGGCGGCGGTGGTCCACGCTTCGGAGTCGGACCGCTTGACGTGAGTCTGCGCGTCGACCCGTCCTTCGGAAACCCAGGATTTGAAATCTGCCAGCGCGACCGGCCCGTATTCCGCCCCGTCCGCTCCAATGATTTTGTAGGTGGCTTGCATTGCGTGTTGTCGCCGGATCCCTGGCACGTTTTGATCTGGACTGCTCAGGCGCGCCGTCGTCGGCGCACTTCGGAGGTACCATCGACCCGGGCAGTGTCGATCTTGAGCGCTTTCTCGACTTCCCGGCGGCGGCCGTAATGCGCAGGTATTCCGGCGGAGCGGAAGGATGGCCCGCGGTCAGCGGACGGGCGGGGGGCTCGGGGAGGCCGTGGGCGAGGGCGCATGCAGCACTTCAGGCTTCGCGTCCTGGGTGAGCATCTGGCGCGTGAGGCTGGCCCGGATGAGGTCGATCGGGATCGCGCCCTCCCGGAGCACCGCGTCGTTGAATTGGCGGGGGGTCATGCGGGAGGGCACCAGTTCGTCGTGCAGCGCCTTGAGCTGAAGGCCTCCGATCATGTAGGCGCATTGATAGAGCGGCGAGTAGGCGCCGCCGATGAAACGGCGGACTTCGCTGGTGGCGCCAAGGCGCTCGTGGCCGACCCGCTCGACGATGAAATCCACCATCTCCTCGGGCTTCATCTGGCCCAGGTGAAACTTGAGGCTGACAATGATGCGGGCGCAGCGGTGCATGCGCCAGAAGAGCATGCCGATGCGCTCCTCCGGCGTGCGGCCGTAGCCAAGATTCCACAGCGTCAGTTCCCAGTAGAGAGCCCAGCCTTCGACGAAGAACGGCGTGCGAAACGGGCGCCGGTACTCGCGGTAGCGCGCGGTCATGAACGCTTCGAGATGGTGCCCGGGGATCAATTCGTGAGGAGTGACGATGCGCGTGAAATAGCGATTGTTCCCGCGCATGGCCATCAGCTTGTCCTCGTGCTTCATGTCGTCGCGGGCGAAGGCCACGAGCATGCTGGGTCCGCTGTAGGCCGCATATGGCAGGGTCTTCTGCGTGTCGCTGGACATCATGGAGGTCCGCCAGAGCTCCTCGCACAATGGCGGCACGGTGACGAGGTCGTGCGCTTTGACAAAATCGATGGCCGACCTTGCCTCGTCGCTGACGATCTGATCCTGCTGCCCGGGGGCGGCATGGGCGGATTTGATCCGCGCGAGCGCGCTCTTCCAATCGTCGCCCAGGCCGAGTTCGCGCGCGGCCTTTTTCATTTCGTTTTCGCACCAGGCCAGTTCGCGCTCACCAATGGCCACGAGATCAGCGGCCGAGCCGGCCAGCCATTCGGCGGAAAGGTCAGCCTGCAGCGCCTCGGCGCCGATGGGATCGCCAATCAACGGGTCTGTGTCCTTGCCTCTCACTCCCGCCGTCTCCTCCCTTAGGAATTTGGCGTAGTCGTCGAGGGCGACCAGCGCGGATTCCTGCGGCTTCTTCAGCCACCAGTTGAACTCGGGCAGCGTTCCTTCGTAGTACGCAGCCCAGGCCTTCAGCGTGCTCCGCAAACCCTGCACCGCGCCCGCGGCGCGCAGGGCCAGCGATGGGCTGACCGGACCGGCGAGCACGATGTTCGTGGACGACGAGGCGACCTCCACCTTGGGCGGGCGATCGCCTGCTTGGATCTCGGGCGGGACGACCTTTGCTTTCTTGGCTTGTTCGACGGCTTGCCGGGCCCGGCGGGTGAGTTCCGGGATGTCGGCAATCGATTCGGCCGCATGGACCGGATCGAGCTTTCCCATGCGCCAGCGGGTCAACTCAAGTTGGTGAACGGAATCAAGAAATGGCAGGAGCGGGGCCATTTCCTGGCGGCGCCGTCGCTCGAGTCTCAACTGGGCCTGCTCCCGGGAAAGGTCGTTGCGGAGGAGCACATAGTCCACGCGCCCATCGACGTCGAGCGGAGCAAAGGGAACCTGACGCAGGCGTTCGGTCCATTCGGCGAGATGACGTTCCACACGATCGAGGCGGGCTTGCGACCAGGGCAGATCGAAAAAGCGGTCGATGTTTCGACGGTCGGCCTCGTAGAGGTGAATGACTTCCGCCATGGCCGTGGATGCCGGGGGATCGGAAGGCGGCGTTGGCGCGGGCTGCGCGCCGAGGCGGGGTGAGGGCGCGAGCAGGGCGACAAGCACCGCGCAAACGGAAAGAGATGGTGAGGCCAACTTTCGATCGGCGGTGAGCATGGAGCAGGGTCGGCGACACCCAACAGCGTCAGCAAGCTCTTTGTTGCTGGAAGGCTGCGGGGCGTCCTTGACGCCTGACGGTAGTGCCTCCCGCCGACGCCGGCCGGGGACGCGAAAAGGCGAAGCCGGTCCGGCGTCGTTTGCGGTGGGCGACGGCTCTATTTGCGCAAGCGATAGAAATGGGCGGCGTTGGCGTCCGTCGCGGCCAGGTACGGCGCCGTCGAGGTGGCAGTGGTCCACGGTCCGGTGACGCTGGGAGCGGATTCGAGCAGATAGTCGCTCGCGCCCCAGACCAGGAGCAGGTTCGAACCGAAGCGCTGCGCCTCCAGGCGCGGGGCCGGCGCGGGACCGACTCCAGTCAGCTCAAAGTTGAACGAAAGATCCGAGCTGGTGTTGGACTGCTGATGAATCTCCACGGCGGCCAGATTGGCGCCATTGATCAGCACCGACGGGCTGACGCTGGCGGTTTCGATTGTGTTTTCGCCCGTACTCGTGGCGAGGGTGTTGTACGCGATCGCCGTCGGGCTTGCCGGCAGATTCGGACTGCGAAACACCTCCGCGCCGTTCAGATAGACCACGCCCGCGTCGTCCCGCAGCAGCCAAAGGCCAACCGAGCTGAACCCATCCTTGTTGGCCACGGTGAAGGCCTGACGAAAATACGTGGTCAGAATGCGGTTTCCCGAAGAGTCGTTGCCCCGGATCGTCGTGGCCTCGTCGTTGTCCCCGAACCCGAGTTCGGCCGCGCCGGTGAGCCAGGTGGAATCGTTGAACCCGGCATTTCTCCAGGCCGTGCCCGCGTTCGCGCCGGTATCCAGATATCGCCAGATCGATCCCCGCGGGACCAGCGTCACGCTGGTCGGTTGAGGCGGGGCCGGCAGATTCACATACCACGCCTCGCGCAGGCCGGTCAGTTCGGCTCCGGACGGGTTTGCGAGCGTCACTTGGACCGCCCCGGCGGACGACGGAAGCGTGGTGCTGATGGGAATGCGGCGAACCGTTTCGCCGGGCGTGAAGGTCAGCGTGCCGGTCAGCAGGGTTCCAGAGGGGCCGGCGACGGTGTAGTCGATGGAGACAGGATTTGGAGTGAACGAGCTGAGCCGGACGGGAATGCCGTTGGTGACCTGAATGAGCGACTGCGCGGCGGACCAGACGGCGAGGCCGACTCCGACGCCGGCATCGACCGGGGTCCGGAGATACGGCCGGAGTTGGCTGGCGTCGCGGCTCGGGTTCCAAACCGTGTTGTCCGGATGAATCGGGTTGGGCGACGTCAGGTAATTCGAACGAATGTCCATCCGGTTGCTGCGATAGTTCCAGGTGTCGTCCCAAACCCGTCCCCACACATCTCGGTAGTTGTGCAGGATGAGCGAGTTGGTGACCCAGAGAAATCCGGTTTTAAGGCCGAGACCGGAGGTGCCGGTGTAATTGTCCCCATAGCGGGCGCCGATGGAATTAGCGAGGCTGAGCAGGCGTTCCGCGCGGCAGAGCGGACTGTCCTGGCCTGTGCTCCAGCCGCACTCGATGCCCTGGCCGGAGTTGAGGAGAATCGTGTCGTAGGTCCACGTCTGTCGCCCGCCGCCCGACCAGGCCAGCGCTTCGTGCAACGCGGATTCAACCCAGCAGTTGGAAACCACCACGGTGCCGGCGCCGCCTGAACCGGAGTCGATGGCGTCATCCTTGGCGAAGCCAAACAGGCTGTTGCGAAGAATGTGCGTGCCCTCGGTGAAATAAATCGCGTCATAGTCAGCGTCGGCGATGGCGGCGTTGTAAACGTCGTCGATGGCCGGGAACTCGATGATGGCGGAGTGATCGACGATGATGGTGCCGCCAACATATTCACCGGCGGTGATCGCGCGTTGCAGCAGGCAGTGGTCGTAGGTTACGTCCGCATTGTAGCCGTTGGCCACCTGCCCGGCCTGGTTGATGGCAAAGCAATTGGTCAATTGCAGCCGGGTCCCGGCCTGCACGAGGAACAGCGCCTGTTCGGAACGGTGGCTGGTGCTCGGCGAAAACGAAAAGCTGGTCGACGCCCCGGCACCGGTGAAGATGGCCCCTTCCCCGATGATCTCGGCCCCGCTGTTGCGCATGACGAAGCCGCCCCAGGCGCCAGCGTGAGATTCTGGCGCCACGCGATTCGTGGCGGTGAAAACAATCGGAGACTGCAGCGCGCCCCGCAGGACGATGCGACCGTTGTTTGTGATGTTCACTCCAGGCATCAGCCGAATGATCGTTCCCGCTTCGATCTCCAGCAGGCCGCCGGCGGGCACGGTCAAATTGCCGTTCACCGAGATGCGCGAATCCTCCGTCCAGCTGGCCACAGCCGGCAACACGCCCGAGACCGCTGTCCAAATGGCGGGCGCAATCGTCACCGTGCGCTCCTGGCTGAGGGGCCCGACGGCCGCGATGAATCGAACCAGGCCGTTGGAGGTCAGGCGGCTTTGTCCGTGGCCAACCCCGCGCACCAGGCGGAACGAGTCGAGGCTGGCGCCGGAGAATGAAACGGTGCCATTGACGCGGCGCGCCTCGCCCTCCGCGTCGGTGACCCTCGCGATGATGGGCAAATCAAGGCCGGCCGGATAATTGGGAGGGTGGATGATTTCAAGCTGGGCGCCGGCAAACTCCCCCGCGGCGGACGGGATCGGAGGGTAGGGCACCCACTTGATCAAGCCGTTCTCAGGGCTGCCGCGATCCGCGTCGTTGACGATGAACTGAACAAGCTGGGAGACCGCGGCACCACCCCCGACGGGAGTTGCCGTGACGATTAGTTCGTAGTGATCCATCCGCTCGACAACGACCTGGCTGTCGATGGGGACGCTGGCGCCATTCAGGGTGGCTTGGTAGCTGTAGCCCGCCTGGGAGTTCACGCGGAAGGTGGCTTGATCCGTATAGATGGTGCGATCGGTGACGCCGCTGACCGAAAACTGGGCGCAGAGGCTGGAGAGAGAGAGGGAAAACGCCGCGACAATCGCGGCCAGGGTGTGAAACGTCTTCATGATGTGAATCGCGGCTACTATAGACTGAGTTGATGACTCGTGGCAATCGGTCGTTCCGCTTCTTGCTGCCGGCCGTTGCACCCCAATGTTGCCGGCAAAAGTCCAACCAGCGGCTCCAGAACGCGGGCCCCGCACCCCGAGTTCAAGGCGCCCGTTCGCGTGCAACGGTCGATGCGCCAACTTCCCAGACCTCTGGCGAACTCCCCACGGGCAACAGTTTGAGGCGCACCCGGGCTATCCCGGCTGCCTGGCCGCGGGTCACGCCACGGGGGACGGACCCGGGAGCGCGAGGGCGGGGGCCGTGGGCGGCGGCTGAGCCGGGGCGACGGTGCCGGCCGGGGCGGGGAGGGTGAAATGAAAGGAGGACCCTTTCCCGAGCTTTGATTCCACCCAGATTCGGCCTCCGTGACGCTCGATGATTTTTTTGCACACGGACAGCCCGATGCCGGTTCCGGAATACTTTTCCCGGCTGTGCAGGCGTTGGAAGACGATGAAGATGCGTTGGAAATCTTCCGGGGGAATGCCGATGCCGTTGTCCGTCACGGAAAGTTCCCAGACGTCGCCCTGGAGTTTGGCCCCGACGTGAATCTCGGGCGAGCGGCTGCTGCGGAACTTCAGGGCGTTGCCGATCAGGTTTTGGAACAGCTGCGTCAATTGGACGATGTCGCCGTTGACCGTGGGAAGAGGGTCGTGGGTGATGCGGGCGCGGCTTTCCTCGATGGCCAGGCTGAGGTTGGCGAGGGCCCGACGGAAGGCCTCCTGGCAATCGGCATGGGCGAAGTCATGGCCATGGGTGCCGACGCGCGAGTAGGTGAGCAGATCCTGAATGAGCTCATCCATGCGCTTGGCGCCGTCGAGGGCAAAGCCGATGAATTCGTGGCCGGCGGTGTCGAGCTGGCCCCCATAGCGCTTGCGAAGGAGATTGACGTAGTTGTGGATCATCCGCAGTGGTTCCTGGAGATCGTGGGACGCCACGTAGGCGAATTGTTCGAGGTCCTCGTTGGAGCGCTTCAACTCCGCCGTCCGTTCCAACACGCGACGCTCCAGCTCCTCGTTGAGCGACTTCAGCTCGCCCTCCGTCGCCTGCAGCTCCCGGACCCGCTGCTCGAGAGCGGCTGCCATCTCGTCAAAGCTGTGGGCCAACTCGCCCACTTCGCCCGGCCCCGGCGGAATGCCGGACCGGACACGAAGATTGCCGGCGCTCATCTGGCGCGCCGCGGTGACGAGCGCGCGCAGGTGGCGCAGAACGAAAAGATCGCCGCCAATCCAGGCGGCCGCGAGCGCCAGCACCGCCACCAGGCCAAGGAAAAGCAGATTCTGCGTCAGCATCCGATTGGCCTGCGCGTAGGCCACCTCCACCGGCACCCCGAAAATGACGAAGGCATCGCCAACCCCGCCCGACCGGCTGAGGGGCGTCGCGGTATAGAGCCGATTGATGCCGTCCAAACCCGCGCCGACCCAGCCAGCATCGGAACTTGGGCGCGGGCCGCTGCTTTGATGACGCGGATCCACACGGCTGCCGACAAAATTGTGATGTGATTCCGGCACGGAGTAGCGGACCAGGATCGTTCCTGTCCGATCGACCACCGTCAGGGTCGACCCCTTGACCAGGTCCAGCTTGCCGGCCATGGTTGCGACCCACCCGAGATCGATCGCCACCGAAATGACCGCCGCCAGTCGCCCGGTGCCGTTCTCCAAAACAGGCTGGGCCAGATCCAGCGCCGCCCGGCGGGCCGAAAGATCCACGCGATAATCGCCCACCACAAACTTCCGGGAGTCCCGCGCGTCCCGAAACCAGGTCTGCGCCCCGTAGTCCATCACGTCGCCGTGATCGCCAGGCGGGACCGCCCGCGCAAAAGGACGTCCATCCGGCGCGATGGCCACGATGCCCGCGTAGACCGGGTTGATCGCGAGCAGGTTGGTCAAAAGCGCCTGGCATTCCGCGGCCTGTTCCGGCCGGATTTCCTTGAGCTGGGCGATCGTCTGCAGAAGCTGCCGGGTGGCTTCGATGTGCTGTTTGTGGTAGGCCGCAGCCAGCCCGACCACCCGCTGGCCGGCTTTGATTGCATCCCCTTTGGCTTCATTGCGCGTCTCAATCGACGTGTAAACGACGAGAAAGAGCGCCGGCAGAATCGCCAGCAGGATCAGGAGAAACAGCCGGAGACGCAGGTTGGCCAGCATCCGTTCCAACCGGCCACCTTCGGGCGGACGCGCGGCAGCCGGCGATTCGCTGGAGGAAAAGGGCATCAGGTCGTCCCGTTCAATCGGCCGGCACCAGCGCCGTCCCGATCCAGAATCGATCGAGGCAATGCATGGCCCGCTGCAGCGCCTCCAGCTCGGACGGCTTTCGGATCAGGCAATTCGCCTTCAGGTTGTAAACCGCCGCCACGTCTGACTCCGCCTGCGATGACGTCCACACCACGACGGGCAAATGACAAAGCGTCGGATCCGATTTCACGGCGGCCAGGACGTCCCGCCCGTCGAGCCCGGGCAGGTTCAGATCGAGCAGAATCAGGTCCGGCCGGATTGTTTCCGAGGGCGTCTCACCACCCCTGCCGCGGAGAAATGCGAGCGCTTCTTCACCCCGTTCAACATGGGTGATGCGGGTCCCCGGTCGCACCTCCGTCAACGCCTCGGCCGTCAGCCTGGCATCAGCGGGATTGTCCTCCACCAGCAGAATGTGGAACTCGCGCGCGGCCATGGACGGCTTATAAAGAAGTCCCGCCCAATTGTCACGGCGCGAAAGCGGGAGATCCGGGAGACCGGGGAATTCGGACGGGATCGACGGGCCCCGGCCGTCCGGAGCGAGGCAGGAATGGGTGGTCGGGTGAGTGCCGCCGCGGCGGAGCGTTTCCGCAGGTGTTAACTTCCCCAGACGCTCGCCCTGCGGCGGCGCCGTGGAATAAATTTTCCGGCTAGCCCAAGGCTGCGCGCATGAGATCGAAGCGGGACTTTCCAGCGTCGGCCGCGACGGGTGCCTTGGCCTTCTCGGCGGCGTTCTCCACCAGTTCCGACGGCAACTCCTTCAAAAACGGCGAGGGATGACACGGCGTCACGTCGCCGTATTTTTTTCGGCCGAGACAGTAGCTCAGCCTCAGCGTCAGCATCGCCCGGGTGATCGCCACATAGAACAGGCGTCGCTCCTCGTCCAGGGTGCCTTCGACCTTGGACCGGCTGTGCGGCAGCAGGCCGTCTTCCAGGCCGACGACATACACGTGCGGGAACTCGAGTCCTTTGCAGCTATGCATCGTGATCAAGGTGACTGCGTCGCCGGCATCGTCCTTTTCCTCCTCCCGCTCGCTGTCGAGAGTGAGATCCTCCAGGAACGCCTCCAGACGTTCGGCCAGCGGGAGCGACGCCTCGGCATCGAGATCGGCGAGCAGCTCCTGCAAATTGCGAACGCGATTTTCGGCCGTCTCCTGGTTCTTCTCCGAGCGCTTCAAGTCGGCGATGTACCCGATCTCGTCGAGGAACCGCTGGGCCCAGGCTTGGAGAGACGGCTGGGCTGGGCCGGTGGGGGCGGGCGTTGCGCTGGGGTCGGCGGATTCCGGCGTCGGCTGCAACTCGCCGCGGACCCGGTCAATGAACTCGAGAAACGCGAGCAGGCTCTCCCGGGTGCGGGCCGCGAGAGCGCCCTGGACATCCGTGTGTCGCATGGCGGCATAGACCGAGCAATGGCGCTCCTGGCTGGCGGCAAGCAGACGTTCCATCGTCACGTCACTGAGCCCGCGCGCCGGCACGTTGGCGATGCGAAGCAGGCTGACATCGTCATGCGGATTGATGAAGAGCTTCAGATAGGCGAGGAAGTCCCGCACCTCGCGGCGGTCGAAATAGCTTTGCCCCCCCACGAGATGGTAGCGAACGCGCGCCTGGCGCAAAGCCATCTCCAGCGGACGGGCCTGCAGGTTCGTGCGAAAAAGGATGGCCTGGGCGCCCCACGGAATCCGCTGCCCGTTGCGCAGGAACTCGATCTCCTCGACGACCGTGCGCGCTTCCGCCTCGTCGGTCTCGAACTCGTGCAGGAGAATCGGCTGGCCTTGGCCTTTGTTGGACCAAAGCTGCTTTCCCCGGCGGCGGGCGTTGTTTTTGATGACGGCGTTGGCGGCGTTGAGGATGGTGCTGGTCGAACGATAGTTTTGCTCGAGCTTGATGATTTTGACCTCACCGAAGTGTTGCTCGAGATCGAGCAGGTTCGAGATCTCCGCGCCACGCCACCCGTAGATGCTCTGGTCGTCGTCGCCCACCACGCAGAGGTTGCGGTGTTTCTCGCAGAGCAGCTTGACCAGCCGAAACTGGGCGGCGTTGGTGTCCTGGTACTCATCCACCATGACGAATCGATACTTTTCGCGACACGCCTCCAACACCCGCGGGTGCTCCTCAAACAGCCGCAGCGTGAGCAGCAGGAGGTCGTCGAAGTCGATCGCATTGCAGGCGTGCAGCGCGGATTCGTATTTGCGCCGGACGTGTTCGGCCAATGCCCGGACGTTCGGCTCCGCAAAGGCCGCGGCGCCCGAACCACCGTTCTTAAACCGGCTCAGCAGGCTGAGGATCGCCTTGGGATCGGCGGTCTCACCCTTGGTCGAGATTTGGCTGAGGATCTTCTTGATCGCGCCCAGCTGTTCGGACTCGTCGTATATGACGAAGTTCTTCTTGTAGCCGAGCGCCTCGATGTGTTCCCGCAGGATGCGCGCGCCCAGGGAATGGAATGTCGCGATGGTCGGCCCTTCCGCCTTGCGGCGGCGGCCTTTTTCCTTGTCCGCCTGGCGAAGGTGCCGCGGGATGAGTTTGGTGACGCGCTCGCGCATTTCCCGGGCCGCCTTGTTGGTGAAGGTGACGGCCAGGATGTTGGCCGGAGCCACTCCCCGTTCCACGAGATGCGCGATGCGGCAGGTGATGACGCGGGTCTTGCCGGTGCCGGCTCCGGCGAGGATGAGGACCGGGCCGCGAAGCGTTTCCACGGCCAGCCGTTGCTGCGGGTTGAGCGAGTCAAGGTCCAACATCGGGCGCGAAGTCTAGCCACTGAACTTGCGAACGCAACAGAATGACGAGGCCATCGCGCCGATGATTTTTCCGGATGCAAACGTCTCTCCAGGCCGGCCTTTTCTGCACCCGATTTGGATGGCGTCACCCCGCCACTGGAAAAAATGCCGGCTCGGCCTTCGACCGATTTCATGTCCCACGTGGGACAGAAATCGGTCGTGACGTTGGACGGGCTACCCGGCGGGTTGTCGGCGATGGCGTCAGGCGTGAGCCGGGGGGCGGCCCGATGAGCGTTACTGGCGTGCGGGTAGAGCCGCCACGGGGCTGGTCTGAATGACCTCCAGCACCTCGCTGGCCACGGTCGGCTTGAGACCGTTGAACAGGCCCCGCAGGCGGCCGGCCGGGTCCACCAGCGCGATTTGATCGCTGTGGATCATGTCGTCAGGCAGCCCGGACACGTGCTCCGTCTGTCGGGGGCCGAGGAAACTGTTTTCGATCAGCGCATAAACAACGCCTTTTTCCCCGGTGAGAAAAAGCCATGTGACCGGATCGGCTTGGTAGCGCTCGGCGAATTTTGTCAGGCTGGCCGGTGTGTCCGTCCGCGGATCGACGGAAAACGAGACCAGCCGGACATCGGTCCGCCCGGCGATTTGTTTCTGGATTTCAGCCATGCGCTCGTTGACCTGCAGGCAACTGATGCCGCAGCTGGTGAACACGAAGCTGACCACGAGCCACTGTTCGCGAAGATCGGCGCGGGTCACCACCCGTCCAGTGCGATTGGTGAGGGTGAAGTCGCCCAGCTGTCGGGCGGGCACCCGCGTGCTGGCAGCTTTTTCCCGGTGGGCGCGGACCAGCGTGATCGTGAAAAACATCGCCATGACCAGAACGCCGAGCGCGACGAAGCCGAGATAAAGCTTCTCGTCGAGCGGCACCGGCCCCTTGGAGTCCGCGGGGGGCAACGGGTCTGCGTCTTTCGGTAACGCGGTCACACGTGACGTCGTCCAGCGCGGGACCCGGCGCGGGGCCGTGGTGAGCCCAAAGTTTTCCGGAGGGGTTTCATTCGGCGCGCATCGCTTTGTTCATCTCGTCGACCAGATCGCCGGCTTTCCACTCGTTGTCGCTGAAAATGCGGCGGATTCGTCCCCGGGTATCGACGACGACGGTGCGGACGTTGTGGCTGAAGATCCCGCCCTCTTTCCAGAACGCGAGCTGAAACGCACTGCCCAGGCGCCGGACTTCCTCGGTATTGCCGGTGGCGAAGGTCCAGTGCGCCGGGTCGTGCCGGTAGGTTGCCGCATATTCCGCCAGCCGGGCTGGCGTGTCGTATTCGGGATCAAACGAAATGGAGACCAGATGCCAGTTGGTCGCGCCGACGTTGGTGACGGCTTGCCGGCTCAAGGCGGCCTGAACGGCGGCAAAATTCTGGCTCATGCGCGGGCAATACACCGGGAACGGACATCGTGTGAAGATAAAGGTGAATGCCAACGCGCGGCCTTTGAAATCGGAGAGGTGCACGGCCTGGCCCAGCTGATTCGTGAGCGCGCAATCGGGAACAGGATCTCCCGGCACCAGCTCGTCCACCCCGGTCAAGCCGGCCGCGAGGGAATTCGTCCGCGTCGGCGCCGGCCCGGACCCAAGTTTCGTCACGTGATCAATCCAGCCGTCGGTGTCGGTCACGAGAACTCGAAACGACAGCTTGTCTCCGGGTTGCAGGCCTTTCAGTTCGTTCGTGTCCCGGACATCCAGGAGCATGGTCATCGCCTCCATGTAGCCCGGGATGTCCTCGTGCGCGATCACTGCTTTCCAGCCGCCGGCACGAACTTCCTCGAGCAAACCCTTGGCCGGATAGGCCACGACGTTCGATCCAAACTCGCGGGTCGGGCGGCCGGAAGAAGCCGCTTCGTGCTGAGCACTGTCGCAACCCACCAGGAGCGAGAGCATCAAGCCGAGCAGAGCTGGCCACGCGAGCGGAATCCCCCGGCGAAATAATCGCGGCGCCCAATCACCCACGGTGTGGCCGTCGGGGGTCATGAGTTGGAGGTCAAACGGTGGGGGTAGACCACGTGGGCGCGAATCCATGCAGGCCGGATCGATGGGCCTTCAGCTGCTGGTGGGCGGTCAATTGAAAAGGATTACGCCCACAGCTGAGATCGAGCTAGAAAGAGAGGGCGAGGGAGTCGAGCCGGGCCTGGACTTGTTTGGATACGTTGGTGAAGAGCATCGACACGATATATCCGGCGTGGTGGTTGCCATTGCAGGCGACGACGACGCCCGTGACGTTGAGCTTCTTCTTGGCCTGCGGGGTTTCCATGGCCACCGTCATCTCCGTCCACACCGGGATGGCGTTATCCGTGCGGAACTCGATGCCATTCTTTCGCAGGCGCAGGGCGCCGGCCGGGAGATCCAGACGGGTGATCCTGGAGTGCACGGAGAGAGGGTCGAGCAATCCGGTGTTCGAAGCTGAAATTTTTCGCGCGCTCATAGAGAATGCGGGACCCTAGCACAGGGTCTAAGGGAATCAAACAGTGATTATTAAAGAAGATTTATGACAGTGCATCCGCAGGTTGGCGGTAATTTCGCTGGACTACCAACCCGAGTTCTGGCAAAACGGGGGCAATGGAATCAGAAGTAGTGGTTCAAGGGCGCCGACTTGGGCGCGAAGATTTCAGTGGGTTGGCCGGGTGGATAGACGAACATCCGGACTGGAGTCGCAAGCGATTGGCGCGGGAGTTATGCGAGCGTTGGGGCTGGCGAGATCAGCGGGGAAGGCTCAAGGACTTCGCGGCTCGGAGTTTTCTGTTAAAGCTGGAGAGCCAAGGACAGTTGCGTCTACCGCCGTTGCAGGTAAACAAGCGACGAGCGCCTCGTCAGGCCCCTCAGTTACCCGACTGGCAGCGGCCTGAGAACTGGGAGGCGAGTTTGGGAGCGATCAGTCCGGTGAAGCTGGAGTTGATTTCTGCCGGTTCGGCCGGTGCACAGCGATGGGCGTTCTATCTGGACCAGTATCATTACCTGAAGCTGCGAGTGGTGGGGGAAAATCTGGGATACCTGGCCGTGGATGGTCACGGACGTGATGTGGCGGCGGTGCTCTTCGGAGCACCCGCTTGGCGGTGCGCTCCACGCGATGAGTTTCTGGAGTGGGGCGATAACCAGCGTCGCGAACAACTGCATCGGTTGGCCAACAATACCCGTTTTCTGATCTTGCCGTGGATCCGGGTGCCCCACCTGGCCAGTCACGTGCTCGGCGCCGTCGCCCGTCGAATCAGCGCTGATTGGCAAGACAAGTATGGTCATGGGTTGGATTGGCTGGAGACCTTTGTCGAACAGGAGCGTTTTGCCGGGACTTGTTATCGTGCGGCCAATTGGCAAAGGGTTGGACAAACCACCGGGCGTTCCCGTCAGGATCGTGACCACACCCGGCGGGTGCCGGTTAAAGATGTTTATCTGTATCGGCTGGGAGGGCGAGGGCCGTGAACGCGCTGCGGCAACTGGAGCAGGACGTCCTGGCTGAGGGCCGGGAATGGACGCGGCGACGCTTGGAGAAGCGCCTTCAAGACCAGTCCGATGCCATGCCGGCCAATTGCCCCAAGACCGGTGAGGGCTTGAAAGACGTTCGCTGGCGCGATCTGCAGCTGATGAGCATTTCGGGGGTGATCCACCTGAGGGTTCGCCACGGTTACAGTCCGGCTTTGGGGCAATGGGTTTGTCCGGTCCGCCAGGCGTGGGGTCTCCAACCTTACCAGCGGCTTAGTCCGGAACTGGAGAGTCGTTTGGCTTACACGGCCAGCGAGACGACTTCGTATGAGGCAGCGGCGCAAATGGCGACGCGATGGGGCTGCGCTGTCAGTGACGGATGTATTCATCAGCACTTGCAGAGCTTGGGAGAGGTCGCCGAGCGGATTGAATTGCCTCACCCGGTCATCCCGTCGCAAGAGCTGGAGTTTAGCTTGGTGCTGATGCTCGATGGGTGGATGGCTCGGGAGCGTGGGCCGGACTGGGGAGCTGGACCGCGCAAGCGAGAGCCGCAACGGGTCCTCTGGCATGAGGTTAAGTCGGCGGTCATTTACCGGCTTGAGCGTCGGGCCGTCAACGACAGCGGACGAGGCATGCTGATCGAGAAGTTTGTGGTGGCCACGCCGCCGGAAACCGCGCCCTTGGATTTTGGCGCAGCCGTGCAATGCGAGGCTAGGCGTCGCGGCTTGGGACGAGCAAAGTATGTCTATCTGGTGATGGACGGCGCGATCTGGTTATGGGATTTAGCCCAAGACCGCTTCGCTCAGGCCATCATGACCTTGGATTTTCATCATGCACGAGACCATCTTTGGGCGCTGGCCAACAGCCTGCACGGGGAGGACACGCCCGAAGCCCGCGCTTGGGTGGAGCCCATGTTGCGATCCCTCCGCAAGGGTCGGGAGAACCAAGTAGTGCGCCGATTGGAGGAGTTGCTTGAGAACCAAACGGAACGAACAGGCGAACAGCAGGAATTGATTGAACGGGAGGTGAAGTTCTTTGTGAAACATCGCGACCACCTGCATTATCAGGCCATGGAGAAAGCAGGTGCTCCCCGTGGTAGCGGCGCCGTCGAGTCCCTCGGCAAGCAACTGCAGCATCGTTTGCGCGGCTGTGGCCAAATCTGGAGCCGACCGGGCTTCACACGGTTGCTCAAGGTCGTCGTCCTCCTCAAAAATCACGATGATCACCTCTTGTGGAACTAACCCTACCGACAACCTGCGGATGCACCGGATTTATGATCGCCCGGAAAAAGTTGCCGGGCGTATTGCCCGGTTCGAGTTCGTCGGTGCGTCGCTGGGGAGTTTGCGGCCCGCCCATCCTCAGTGCCGGGGGGGGCGGGCGTCTCGCCCGCTGAAACGATGGAACGGCCATATGCGGGTTGATGGTGTCAATCTTCGCAGCCGTCTGATCCCCGATGAACACGAACATGCGCACCCTTCTGGCCGCACTAGCTGCCGGCGTCCTCACCGCAGCCGTCAGCGCCGAAGATTGGACCATTCCACCCGCGTTCTCCAACGTGGTCATGGCGATATCTCCCAGGGGGATGGCTCCGGTGGTGCCCCGCATCCCACTCGCAGCGGACGGGGATCCAGTTGTGGTCACCAATCCGGCTCCGCAGATTCAGATTCGAAGGGAGGGCGACCACCTCGCGGTGGATTACGAGCCCTGTTGCATTGAATTGTCGTTTGACGGCGGGCGGATTTTTCTGCGTCTGGCGTGCTTCTACCAGTCCGGCAGGATGACCATCAATCGCAACCGCCCATCCGTCCTCGTCCGGGCGATGCCGTTGGGATCCCCTTGGCCCGATCCGTCGACGAACACTGTGAAACAGGTCACCGGACCGTGACGCCATTGACAGCGAGTGCGCGTCACACGGATTGTGTCCTCGCCTCGAAGCCCATCAATGATGCGAGAGGCTCCAGATTTTGGCGATCGAAGTGTGGCGGAGTTGCGCGCGTCACAAATGGCAGTAGACACCGAAATGCCCCATTGCTACGGTTTTCTTCCAGAAAATCGGTCGCGCGCCGGTAGCTCAATTGGATAGAGCTTCTGACTTCGGATCAGAAGGTTACAGGTTCAAGTCCTGTTCGGCGCACCAATCCCCGCTGCTCCCGACGCGCTGAACATTTCCCGTCCGGCCCATCGCGCTCGCGATTAGGGCGCGACGTCACACGGCGACTGTCCTGGAGTGAGATCGTCCCGGCCGCACGCGTTTGTTCGCCCGTCCGGTTGGAGTTTACCGGGTCCGTCCAGGAGTGCTGACCCGGTAGAATCGGTTCGTGGATGAGCCGGGGTCCACCACGCGCTCCACGCGGTTCGTCGTGCGGGCGGGAACTGGTGCGAGGAGTTTCCAGCCCGTAACCGGCGTGCCCGGACCGAAATCTTCGAGGTATTCCACGGCGTACGTTCGATTCGAAACGGCTCCGAACGAGAGTTGGATGGGCCAGCCGTTATTCAGGTCGACTTTCAGAAAGCTCGCGCCGTTCTGCGGGTCGGTTCCGGCCAGGTACTCGCCAAGCGCCCCGACTCCGTCGCCGTCCGAGTCGGCATGGCGATCCGCCGCGCTCGCCGGGTTCAATCCGTTGGCGGTCTCCCAGGCATCCGGCAGGCCGTCGCCGTCGGTGTCGGCGAGGGTGACGACGGAAACAAGCGGTGTTGGCACGCCGGGGGACAGGTTGGCGGCGTTTTTGACGACGACGCGATACTGGTTCGTCTGGGGAACGACCGCGGCGGTGAAGCTGAAGAGGTCGATTCGGTTCTGGCTGGAGTTGGTTTGGAGGCTGGCGGAGCCGCGACGCCACTCGTAGGTGAACGGCGGCGGATTGCCTCCGACCTCGACGCTCAGCGTGACCGGGGCACCGGCGGCGACGGTTTGCGCCAGTGGCGGCTGCACGAGGTATGGCGCGATCCAGGGCTGGAGGAATGCCGAGGTGCTGAAGATGGTGCCCGCATCGTCGGTGATGGCGGCCTGGTAGGCGCCCTCGTTGGCGAGTTGCACGTTCGTGATGGTCAGGAGGCTGTTGGTGGCGCCGGGGAGGTCCTGTCCGTTGAACCTCCATTGGTAGCGAACGGGGCTGCTGCTGGCGGCCTGCACGCTGAAGACGGCGTTCGTCGTGGGCGCCGCACCGGGATCGGGGCGGATGCGAACCTGGATGTCGCGCGGTTGCGTGATGATGAACGCGGGCGCTCGGATGCTGAGGCGCGCGGCGGCGCTCTGCACGGTGCCGGCGTCGTTGAACACAATGACGCTGTAGCGTCCGGCCTGGGCGGGTTGGAGGTTGCTCAGGACGAGCGAGGAGTTGGTGGCGTCGCGAAGCAGATTGCTTTCAAACAACCATTGGTACCGGAGGGGCGTGCCGCCGCTGGCGATGACGCCGAACGACGCTTCGCGCGTGGCCACGGCCGAGACATCGGCCGGCGGAGTGACGATGGTCGGCGGCTCGGCGCCGGGAACATAGTCGGCGCCGGGAGTCGGCGGTGCCCCGACCCAGTTGGCGGGGTCATCGGCGTAGGCGCTCAGCACCCGGCGTTGGAGCGAGGCGCCGCCGCCGTCGGCCGCCGGTGGCCACGGGGCGCGATCGTTGTAGCGCAAGGAATCGATGACGGCATGCAGCCATCCATTCGTACCGGCGAATTCCGGCCGCTGCAGTTCCAGGCGCTCGCCGCCATCCTGCAAGGAGCCGGCAAACGGTCCCACGATGGCCGTGGACGCCGGCAGGTGATACTCGGCGCGAAACGCCTCGGGATCGCTCCCGACGATCAGCAAGGTGCCGCCTGGGGGCAGAACGGTGCCAACGGGCAGGTCGTAGCCGAGCCCCGCCACCCTCCAGGTGAAGGCAGGCTCCCCGTCGTCGAACAGGTTCACCGGCCCCCCGGTGATGTTGTGTAGTTCGACAAATTCAGTGCCGCTGCCGGCCGGGTGGTAATGAACCTCGCTGATCACGACCGGGCCGACGCGCGGCCCGGCGTTGGCCACCCCGGGCGTCGGCTGCTGCTGCACGGCGAGTTGTTCCTCGCCGGTGCTGACGATGTGGCGTCCGAACGTGGCGCCGTCCGGTGGCGTGCCAAATTCAAACCCGTGGCTGAAGCCCGTCAGGTTGGTCGTCGCATCGCCCGATGCCAGGTAAGCGGCGTCGCCGGAGGAATTGAACGAGAAGCTCAACGCGGTTCCCGGGGCGGGATTGAAATCCGTCTCGGTGAACAACCGGTATCCCTCGGCGGGAACCGTCGTTCCGGCCGGGAACCGATATTTTCTCGGCAACGCCCCGTCGTCGCTCAGGAACCAGCCGCCGATATCGACCGGGGTTGGGTTGGGGTTGAACAGCTCGATCCAGTCGACGGCTGGCGGCGTGCTGCGGCTGGACAGCTCGTTGATCCAGATGGCGGGCAGATCGGGTTCCGGATCGTCGGCCCCGGGCGAGCCGCCCGGGTTGCGACTGGCGCGCCAGTGCTGGCCGGCATCGCTGTTGAGCGCCTGGCCAACACGAGGCACCGCCGAGAAACCGTAGCCATCGGCGGCGAGCGGCCACGGGGCGCGGTCGTTGTAGGCGACCGACAAGATCGTGGCGCCGGAGGCGGTCGAAAGCCGGATGATTTCGCCGGCGTTGTCGAGCTGGCCGCTGAACGCTCCAAACACGGGCACGCCCGGGTAGCGCGCCTGGAATGCCGTCGTATTGCGCGCCAGCACCACGAAACCGCCCGGCGCGAGGCGCGTGTTGTCGGGGAAGTCGAAGTTGATGCCGGAGGAGAACGACAACGTTCCCAGGTTGAGCGTCGCGAGGCCGGTGTTCTTCAATTCAACAAACTCCAGATCGTTTGCAATGTAAGCGCCGAAGGCCGGCGGGTTGTACATGATCTCCGTGAGCGCCAGTCCCCTCAGGCTCTGCGCAGGCTCGAAGATGGCCCGGGTCAGTCCGCTCCAGTTCGTGCCATTGCGAATGCGGGCCAGCACGGACGTGGTCTCGGCAATGGCAATGGGCGCCTGGTAAGCGATCGCCCCGTTGGCCACCGCGCCGCCCGGGGCCCGGGGGTCTGCTCCGTCCAGCGTGTAATAGATCGTCCCGTTCGTGCCGAAGATGGCCAGCTGGAATCCATCGGCGATCGGTCCGCCGTTCTGGCTGAACGTCGGCGGGCTGAGGTAACGTCCGTCGATCCAGTTGCAACGATCGCGCAGCCAGGTCTTGAACGTGTTGATGCGCGTGGCCCATTCCCCTTCGCCGGGCAGGCCGTTCAGCAGCGCCTTTGCCGGCGAGATGTCGGCCACCTGTCGGTCAACGAGGGCATCGATGTCGGCGTTGCTCATGCCATGGCGGCGATGGTCCCACCAGCGATCGATGTAGAGCTGGGCAAAATCCGGGTCGGCAAACAGCCGCTTGTACCAGAGCCGATCGGGCCGGTGATACAGGGTGTCGGTCGGTGCGCCCGCAACGTAGTACGGACTCCAGTTGTAATCCCACGCCGGGCCCATGCGCAGCTTGCCGTCGTCGCCTTTCCACGGAAACATGCTGATTAGAAGCCCGTCGCCGTTTTTGGTCAGGGTGTTCAACAGGAAGTAGTCCGCGAAATCCACCGGATCGAGGTATTTGCGGTAGCCGTTGGTCGGGTCCCGCCAGAGCGCGTTGTTCCACAGCACATCCTCGAACTCGCGAAACCAGCTTTCGATGGCGGCGCGTTGTGCGGCGTTGATGACGTAGCCGCTCGGGTTGTCGAAATTCAGATATCCGTTGCCTTGCTGCGGCTCATCGTCTCCCACGACCTGCGCGTTGGGCGGTGTCTGCAGGATGCGGTTCGGTCCGGCGGTGTGGAAGAACCACGGAACGGTCGCTCCGTTGGCGGCCGGCCAGCCGGTCTCCGGCTCCGGGTCCATGCGGTTGATGTTGAGCAGCCAGCTGCCGCTCGTGCCGTCCTCTGACAGCTTGGTGAAGTTGAGACGGTCGGTCCCGCGCGCGACTTTTTCGATGATGGCATAAACCCCTCGCCGATCCGCCAGGCGCAGATCGCCGCCGTCCTCGTTGATGAACGCTTCGACCCAACGAAAACGCACCGAGTAATGACCGGTGGTCCGGCTGAGCTCGTAGGCAAAGGTGTTGAACAGCAGGGTCGGGTCCTTGTCCTGATCCGGGTCCGGAAAGTACAGCACCCAGTCGGTGTGCTCGGGCATGCCGAGCGGGTTCACCGCGCGGCCCGATCCGTCCTCATTCATCGCCTCAACGCTGAACGGCTTCTGGCGCCATTGCGACGAATACGCCCCGCGGCCACGGATGCCGACCATGCTCATCATTTGCGGGGGGTTGGTGAGGGAGCCCACTCCGTTCTGGCGATCGAACGTGGCCCAGGCGGCAGGTTGCCGGGGCACTTGCTTGATGCCCGCGCCGTTGCCGCTCCACCCCTTTTGCGGGATGACGCCGGCGCCGAAGTTCTCGATAACGAGGATCGGCAGCGACGACGTGTAATTCGCCAGGTCGGGAGCGAGCCGGAGATAGCTCTCGCCGGAGATCCGGCCAGCGAGGCCGGCGGCCACCGCGGCGGCCCGCACGTGGCGCGTGGCGTCGATCGAAAGCGGTCCGGCGTAGACCGCGCCTCTGGCCACGCCGGGCTCGGACCCATCAAGGGTGTAGCGAATGATTGCGCCGGGAGTGGCGCACGTGAGGCTCAGCGAAAACGGAACGACAAATGTTCCGCCCGGCTTCGAGAACGCGACCTCTCCGGGCGGCGCCGGGGTGGCGTCGTTCAGCGCACCTGGCGTGGGCACACCCAGCGCGCGGGCCGTGGCGGGGTCGCCACCCAACACTCCATACGCCACGTCGGGCTCCAGCGCCGGATATGGATCGAACACGTGCAGCAGCGTCAAGCCGGGTCCAATCAGCGCCAGATATTCGCCGGCCCGGTCGAGCTGGAAGTTCGTGTGCAGTGGCGCGCCCGGTACCCGCCGGTCTTTGCCCGAGGCGAAAACGATCAGCTGCCCGCCCGCTGGAAGGTTGGTGGACGGAAACGCCCAGAGCGTCGGGTTGGCCCGGTCGTCGGTCAGATAGTATCCCGTGAGGTTTACGCCGAGCGCGGTGGGGTTGTGGATCTCGATCCAGTCGGAATACGCGCCATCCTCGTCCGCCAGCGTCGAGTCGTTGGCCGCCATCAGCTCCGAGATCACCAGATGATCGGCCGGATGAATGACCAGCACCGACACCGCACCGGTCACGCTCCCAAACGCGTTGGCCACAGAAAGCGTGTAGGTCGTGGTCGCGCTGGGCGCCACGTCGACGTTGCCGGCACCGTTGGCCGTTCGTGCGGTGACGTCCCCGACCGCAGGTTCGATCCGGTACTCGTCGCCGTAATCCGCGAGCCACGACAGCGTCACATTTTGCCCGGGCGACGTGTAGCCCCGGCTGGCGGCGAACGTCCGGAGGATTGGCGCCGGATTGACGACAATGGCCACGCGGCCGGTGACCGCGCCGCCGGCGTTCGTGGCGACGAGCGTGAACTCGGATGTGGCCGTGGGCGTGACTAAGAGATTTGGCTGGCCGGTGACTTCCGTGCCATTGATCTCGATGCGGTCGGCATTGAGCACCTGCCAGGTGAGAGTCGACGAAGCCGGCGTGAAGATGACGGGCGGCGTCGCGGCGAAACTCGCCACGATCGGTGGTCGGACGATCCCGCTGAAGGCGTCGGCGTGGCGTTGGATGACTTCGGGCGAAACCAGGCTGGAATAGACGGTCAGGCGTTGGACGGTGCCGATCATGAGTTCGCCGCCGCTGGGGTTGCCGCCCAGCCAGCCCGGTCCGCTCGGCATCGCGAAGGCGGCGGACACGCCCGCGCGGGTGCCGGCGAGAACCCCATTGATGTAAACCTGCATGGTCAGAGCCGACGCCTGCCAACGGTAGGTGACGTGGGTGGGCGTGGATGGCGACGCGACGGCTGGGTTGAAGACGTAATCGAGGACGCCGAGTTGGGTGAAGCCGAGCTGGCCGGTGTTGGACCATTGTTCGTAGCGCAAGTTGCTCGTCGCATTGGCGCCGACCGCCAGGTAGGCGGTGGTGGTGATCGCCGTGGGATTGCCTTGCAAAATGAACTCAAACGTCGCGTCCCCGGTGACCGCGCCGAAGTTGAAGGCTTGGCGATTGCCCCCATTAAAGACCGCGGGCGTGGTCAAACGCGCGGCCGGCGACAAGCCGCCCGTGGCGTCGACGTCGACAACGGCATCGTAGGATTCGACCGAGGCGCTGGCGACGCCACCGGCCAACAACAGGGCGAGACAAACGGCGATGCCGGCCGGAAAGGTGGCCTTCCGGGCAGAGGAATAGGCACGATGGAGCGAGGTGTTCACGGGTTGATGGGTTTCTAGACTGAGAGCGATATATCCCAGGACGGCCCGGTTTTCCATGACTGATTTGGACTCCGTGAGGACGGGCAGCCCCCCGGAGCAACAAATCGACATCCGGCCCGGCAGGGAACGTCAGCGACTTGGGCTGGGCGCCACCGGCCAGTTCATGCGAATCGTGAAAATATTAGCTAGGCAACCCCGGCTTCGGCAATGAACCGGCGGACTTTCTCGGCGTCCTTGCACCCCGGAGAGGTTTCCACCCCGCTCGACACGTCGAGACCGAACGGGCGGACCTCACGAACGGCCTGAGCCACGTTTTCGGGCGTCAGCCCCCCAGCCAGGATGACCCGTTGTGCGCCCCCACGGGCGATCGCCTGTCGCGCCAGATCCCAGTTAAAGCGGGCCCCGGTGCCGCCCATTTGGCCCGCCACATACGCGTCGAGCAACCACGTCTCTTCTGAATACCCTTCAAGAGGGGCCATCGACGTCTCGTCCTTGACCCGAAACGCTTTGATCACGCGTCGGCCGCTGATGCCGGCCGGCGCCGGGGTGAAGGACCGGCAGAACTCAGGCGATTCGCCCCCGTGAAATTGGAGCGTGTCGATCCCGGCTTCGGTCACCGCCCGGCGCACGTCGTCGGCGCTGGGATCGACGAACACGCCCACGCGAGCGATGAAGGCCGGCAGTTCCCGGATGATGGCCGCGGCCTGCGGCACCGTGATGGCGCGCGGGCTCGGTGGATAAAACATGAACCCCAGCGCGTGCGCCCCCGCCTCCACCGCCGCCAGCGCGTCGGCTACCCCGGTGATGCCGCAGATTTTGATTCGGACGAACATTCGGTTGCTGTGAACTGCAATGCCGGGCCAGCCTGTCAGGTCCGGGCGCGCGAGTAAAGGTGCGGGCGCGATGCCTTCAGGCAGAGGAAGCAAACGACAACTGGCAGAGGAATTAGGGCAAGGGAATGGAAGCGAATGAGTCATTCCTTTGCCCCAATTCCTCTGCCAGTCGTATTCCTCTGCTGTGCTGGGTTTCGTTGCTGCGCAAAATTTTTCCGTACGGATCGGATTCGGAGTGGGGCGAAATTTGCCCCAACGTCGACAGTCGATGGTCGGATTGATGGCGAGTGGGACGTCGGTGGAACAGAGGTGGCGCCACTGCTAAAAAGCTGCCGTGCGTCGGGAGGTCGAGATCGTGAAATTTCCTCGAACAAACGGGTGTTTTTTGAGTCTCTTGTTCCGTTGAAAGGTTTGACGCCTCCGGGGTCGGCGGCTAAACCATTCCGCATCCGGGCTCGCCGGCGGAAACTCCAATGCACGTTCCGAATGTTTTGTTGGGCGAATCAGATCTGCTTTACGTGGTCGAACACGCCACGCTTGAAGGCAAGGTCATCATTGTCATCCTTATCCTGTTCTCGATCTTCGCGTGGTCCGTCATGGCGGCGAAGGCGACGCAGATGCGGCGGGCCAAAAAGTTGAACCGCTTTTTTGAGCTGGAGTTTCGGGCGCAGAAACATGTGCTCGATCTGTTCGATCGGAAGCTGCAGGTGACGGATTGCCCCCTCTTTGTCGTGTATCAAGAAGGTTGCCGTGAGCTCGACGCCCGCCTGCGTTCGGCTGGGTCGACGATGCGAAAGTCATTCGTCTCGCTCAAGAGCATGGAACACGTCAAACGCACGCTCGAACGCACCGTGGCCCAGCAGTCCATCCGCCTCGAGTCGGGCCTCATTCTCCTGGCCATCGCGGTCAGCGGCGGCCCGTTCCTCGGCCTGCTCGGAACCGTCTGGGGCGTCATGAGCACGTTCAGCTACGTCGCCATGAAAGGCAGCGCGGATCTGAAGACGATGGCGCCCGGTGTCTCCGGTGCCCTCATCACCACCGTCGCCGGCTTGCTCGTGGCCATCCCGTCGATGTTTGGCTACAATTGGCTCGTGCACAACCTGCGCGTGCAGACCGTCGAGCTGGACAACTACGCGCAGGAGTTGGTCTCGCACATGGAAACGGAATACATGCAGGAAAAAGATGAAGGATAAGGACCGCCGCCCGGGCCGATGAGGAGGCCGGCGCCGGCCGCGCCGCGCCGCCCTTGTCGCATCGGGACCGATCCAGGATAGATCATGCGCCGCTTCTCACAACGCAACCATCTGGTCACGCTGTCGGATATCAACATCACTCCGCTGCTCGACCTGGCGTTCGTGCTCCTCATCATCTTCATCATCACGACTCCGTTGCTCGAGCAGGGCATGAGCCTTCGCCTGCCCGTGGGCGGCGTCGAGGATCACAAGAAGCTCGATCCGCGCGACATCCGCTCCGTCGATGTCAGCACCCAAGGCTGGTACAAGTTCCGGAACCAGATCTATCAATCGCCGGATCAAATCGCCCGCGTGCTGCGCGACGAGCAGCAGCGCAACCCGAACCTCATCGTGGCCATCCGCGCCGATGGCGAAGGCCTCTACAAATTCGTCGCCCGGCTGATCGACCGGCTCGGCAACGAGGGCGTGGCCAACATCTCCCTGCGCTACGAGCCGCCCAAAACGCGCTGAGATGATGAGAATTTTGACTACAACGCCGACATCCGGAGCGCGGGCTTATAGCCCGCAGCAGCGGGAATCGGCGGCAGGCGTGGCGGTCTTCGAGCCGCGTAGTCGGCAACAGCCGCAGCGGGTTGAAAACCCGCGGCCCGAGGCGGCATCTCTCGAAACCGCATGACCCCGGATCCGTCCATGAGCCGGTTGGAGAAGAAGTGCCTGGTGGCTTCGAGCTGCTTTCACGGCTCGCTGGTTCTCCTGGTTTTGTTCGGGTCCGCGTTCTTCAAGGCGCACCGCAATGAGCCGCCCTTGAAGTTGATGAACGTGGTTCCCACCACGTTGATCGACGAGGCGCTGTCTGGCGGCGGCGGCAACCCGAAGCTGCCGCAGACCGACGATCGGATTAAAGGCGACACACTCAAGCCTGTGCCACCGCCCGCCGCTGAGCCGCCCAAACAGGCCAAGCCCGAGGCGAAGGTTGACCCAGTTCCGCCCCCGCCGGACCCGCCCAAGGCCAAGCCGACGAAGACACCCGACGCGCCGCCCAAAGTCGTCAAGCCCGTCAAGGAACCGCCGCCGAAACTGGACGAGCCCAAGAAGCCGAGCATCGATCTGGCGGAGCTGAGGCCCGTCAAGTCCGCGGACACCGAACGGGAACGAAAGAAGGAAAAGGAAGAGCAGGAGGCACGCGAGCGCGCCGCGGCGCAAAAAGCCGAGCGGCAGGCCCGCGAGCGCGCGGATCGCGTCCGGCGCGCGGCGGAATCGTTGACCTCGGACTTGCGCCGGGAGTTTAGCGGCTCCACGAGCCGGTTGACGGCCGGCTTTCGCGACGGAACCAAAGTCGACGTGGGCGGCCCGGGCGGCGCCGCGTTTGCCAACTACAAGCAGTTTGTGCAGATGGCTTATGACAACGCCTGGATCGTGACGCCGGAGCTCACGGATCAGGATTTTGTCGCGGTCGTCAAAGTCACGGTCAGCCGCACGGGCCGGATCATTTCCTCGCGCATCGTTTCACCGTCAGGCAGCAGCTTGATGGACCGGGGTGTGCAGAAGGCGTTGGACGCGGTTCGTTCGGAAGGCTTGCCCCCATTTCCCAATGGCGCCACGGATCAGGAGCGCACGTTTACGATCGAATTCAATCTCAAATCCAAATCACGTCTCGGATGAAGCAACGTCTTGTTTTAACTCTTTTTGTGTTCGTGATGCTGTCGGCCGGCCTGGAAGTTAGGGGAGCCGCGGACGACGATATCATCAGCCTTCTTCGCACCCCGGATTCCATGGGGTTTCTGAAGCCGATTCCCGTGGCACTGAGTGGTTTCGCTGGAGAGGCGGACTCGGTCCTGCGAAACGACCTGACGTTCATGGGATTCACATTTGTCGGGCCGAGCGAAGCGAAATTTCTAATTACGGGCACGACGGGTAGTCGCCTGGAAGGACGGGTCATTCATCAGGGCACCAAGCGCCAAATGCTCGGGCGTGCCTATTCCAACGGCACGCTGCGCCAGCAGGTGCACGCGTTTGCGGATGAAGTGGCCAAGACGTTGACGGGTCTGCCGGGCATTGCCCAGACGAAGGTCGTTTACAAGATCGAGTCGGGCATCGGGCGAAGCGAGGTTTACATCGCGGATTACGACGGGTTCGGACCGGTGGCCGCCACGCGGGACGGCAGCATCGTGTCGAGTCCATGCTGGGCCGGCCGAGGGTCCGGGGCGATCGTTTACGGGTCGTACCGACTCGGGAATCCATACATTTTTTCCCAGGAACTTGCCACGGGCGTGCGCCGCACGGTGGCGCGTCATCCCGGAGACAACTACAGCCCGGCGGTGTCGCCGGACGGACGGCGGATTGCCATGATCCTGAACAAGGGCGGCAACCCGGATTTGTACGTCATGAACATGGACGGCTCGGGCCTGTTGCAGCTGACGAAGACCCGCGAGGCGGAGTCATCGCCGTGCTGGTCGCCGGACAGCCAGACGGTTTGTTATGTGTCGCGGGAAGGCGGCCCGGCTGGAATCTACACGATCTCGGCGGGAGGCGGTCGGATCCGGCGGTTGCCGACCGGCGCCAGTACTTGCACGGAACCGGACTGGTCGCCGGATGGAAAGTGGATCGCGTTCACCCGTCAGTCGGGCGGTTTTGAGATCTGTATCATCCCGGCGCAGGGCAGTGGCGTTTATGGATTGGTGCCGGGCGAAGACCCGTCCTGGGCGGGGAACTCCCGCGCTTTGATCTATTGTGCAGGCCCGGATCACTCCAAACGCCTGTCTTTGCTTGACGTGCCTACCAAACAAACCAAGACTCTCGCCCGTGTTCTGGAGAGCAACTCTCAACCGAGTTGGGCGAAATAAAATCTCTCCGCAAGCCGAACATAATATGAAACTCGCTAAAATCGTTAGTCTGCTCACCGTCGTCACCGTCGTTTCGTTCAGCTCTACGGGCTGCCGCAAGGCCCTTGACAAGACCACCCAGATTCCCGGCCGCGGGGGTACCGTTGGATTGACCGAACGCCCGGCGGGCGCACGTGATACAGATCTTCCGAATACCTCGCCGTTGCCGGGCGGAGGACTGCGGGGTGACGCCCTCGGTGGCGATCGAACCGGTGGAACCCCGTTGGCCACGGTGCCGGAATCGGGCATTCCCCCGACCGGAACCGATTTCAGCGACTGGAACCAGGACCGCGAGACTTTTAAAGACCAAACCGTCCTCTTTGACTTCGACAAATCGATTGTCAAAGCGTCCGAGGTGCCAAAGCTCGAGGAAGTGGCGCGTCGCATGAAAGCGGATTTTGTCGGCAAGGCGTTGCGCATCGAAGGCCATTGCGACGAGCGCGGCACCGAGGAATACAACCGAGCCTTGGGCGACCGCCGCGCACTGTCCGTGCGTGAAAAGTTGGTGCAGCTCGGCGTGGACGCGTCCATTCTCCCGACAATTAGCTACGGCGAGGAACACCCGGCCGATCCCGGCCACAACGAACCCGCCTGGCGTAAGAACCGTCGCGGTGAACTGATTCTCCTCAGCCCGAAGAAGTAGGTTCCTCCCGCACGTTGGCTCCATCTATGAGCCACGGAGCGGACTGTTCTGGTTTTAACCGCGGAGCACCGAATGGCTAGCAGGCGAAAACTCGCCCGTTGCCTTTAGGTTCTCCGTGGTTCTTTGTTTACCGGGGTGACCGAGTGCAACTCTGCGCCTCGGATTTCGGATTTCGTCCTTCGGATTTCGCCACGCTGTGCGTGGCGGGCCCTTGGAATGAGGCTTTACACTCCGCGGACGCTGGCCTAGTGTGCGCGCCAGAACAATAACAGTTTATGAACACGCTATTTGCCGGAGTTTTTGGTGGGTGGGAAATCGTCCTGATCCTCGCGGTGGTCCTCATCCTGTTTGGGGCCAAGAAGTTGCCCGAGTTGGCCAAGGGCCTGGGTCAAGGTATCAAGGAATTCAAGAAGGCGACGTCAGATGTGCAAAACGAACTGACCAGCGCCATGGATGACTCCCGCTACTCTCAGCCGCAGCGTCGAATCGAGAACCCGCCGGAACCTCGGCCGTCTGGATCTCCCGCTTCTGAACACGCGGCTCCGACGTCGACCGTTCAATCGAAGTCGTAAGCCAACGTGCTGGCGTCGGCCTTCGCCCTGATTCCGGACACTTCTCTTGGCGGCCAATCAGCCCGGGGCGGGCTGCTTCTATTTCCTGTGAATGTCTCCACCAACCGACGTCCGGGCTGCGCCCGTCCTCGGGCGCAGAAAGGTGGGAGATTTCCAACCGTCCGGTTGATTCCAGCCTCCTGGTCGTCGGAGAATTTCTACGGGCGGGGAAGCCCGCGCCCCGGGTTCGTGGCCCCACCTATCGGCCCCACCTTGGAGCATTGTCTCACCGAGACGGTTTCAAAACTATCGAACGTCCCGAGTCATCGTTTGGAGCTTCCCTATGCCGACTGACTTGGAGGAATCGAGGCCCCAGCCCGAGTTGGACTCTCCCTCCGGAGATTCGTCCGATTCCTACCACCGCGGACAGGACTCGTCCTCGCACGACGACGAAGGTGGCCCGGTTAAGTCCTTTCTCGAACATCTCGAAGATCTCCGCTGGGTCCTCATCAAGGGCCTCGCTGCCGTTGGGATTGGCATGCTGATCTGCCTTGTCGCCGGCAATCAGGTCATGTCCATTTTGATGCGTCCGCTGTCGCGGGCCACGTTCAATTATCCGGGCACGAACCAGGTGGTCTCCTTCAAGCTGGGGACGAACCGTCTGGCGCGATTGCCGCTCTCGCCGGAGCAGCAGCAGGCTTACTCTTCGCTCCTGGGAACGAACCGGTATGTTGAGCTGCAGGTCCGGTTGGTGCCGAATGGAACGAACTTTGGGGTGGTGCTCGATCCGGTGGTCCACCCGGATGTGGACGAGGCACGCCGCCTGTTGATCGATCTGAGCACCTTCGGTCCGGTGGGCGGGTTCGTGGTGGCGTTGCAGTTGGCGCTCTATGGGGGTTGCGTGCTGGCCGCGCCATTTGTCTTCTACTTCGTCGCCGCCTTCGTTTTTCCGGCGCTCAGGCTGAACGAAAAGTATTACGTCAATCGCGGCTTGGGCTTCGGCCTGGCTCTGTTCATGACCGGCGTGGCCTTTTGTTATTTCGTCTTGCTGCCGGCTGCGCTCAGCGCGTCGGCCGGATATTCCAATTGGCTGGGGCTGCAGGCGTCACAATGGCGGGCGGAGGAATATATCAGCTTTGTCTGCAAATTCATGCTCGGCATGGGCATTGGATTCCAGATGCCGGTGGTTTTGCTCACCTTGGTGAAGATCGGCGTGCTGAACTACACGATCCTGTCCAAGATGCGGCGCTACATGATCGTGATTAACCTGGTCCTGGGCGCGGTCTTGACGACGCCCGAGGTTCTGACCCAGGTCTTGATGGCCATTCCTCTGCAGATTCTTTACGAAGTATCTGTCTGGATTGCCTGGTACTGGGAACGACGCGATCGCAAGCGCCAGGCGGCCGGCGAGTGAGCATGCGGTCCGCCCCCGAGTTTCCCCGGTAAACTTTCGCGCGTGGCCCGGGTTGACGCCCGGTCGCTTTTCAGCGACAAGTAACACTGTTCCAATAAGTCTTCTCGTGTGAGAAGACGCGGGTCCTGGCATTGGAACAAACTTTCTGTGTGTACCAGGATCCGCGCCTCCTCAGGCGCGGCCCCTTCCGGGGCCGCGTCGGAGTGGGAGTACGAATCCGAGGACAACGCCCAATCTTTCCTTCCTCTCCGCCCTCGCAATGGCTTCGTAGCGCACGCGTCCTCGCGTGCAGGTTCTCGTGGCCTCCGGCCGCGCCTCGTCTCGACCCACGATGGCCGGCCGGATTCAACCGCCGCGTCGACGCCCCAACATTGCCCCGCAGCGCAGTCGCCGGTTACCCTCCAATCCGTGGACCACGCCGAAGAAGAATATTCGCTCGTCGCGTTGCGCGGAGGCGCGTTCAGCGTGCGGGCGCGCTCGTACGCCGAAACAATGCACCCGGGCATCGGGCCGGAAGCGGAGGCGGAGGCCCTTTATGTGCGTCAGACCGGCCTCCTGGATCGGTTGTCGGCCCATGCCGGTGAGTTCGTCATCTGGGATGTGGGTTTGGGTGCCGCCGCTAATGCCCTGGCTGTCCTTCGCCAGACCGGGCGGGTTCGTTGCACTCTTCGGGTGTTGAGCTTTGATCTGACCGCCGAGCCGCTGGCATTTGCCGTGCGCAATGCCGACAAGCTGCCGTATCTCGCCCGCGAACAGGAGGTAGTGTCGGCGTTGCTCCAGGCCAGGCGTGTCCGCCTTGAACGCGGCCAACAGGTTGTCGATTGGACGCTTTGTCTGGGCGATTTTCCGTCGCTGTTGGTCTCGAAAACGGCGGGCGAGTGGCCGTCGCCGCACCTCATTCTTTTTGATCCCTTTTCGCCGGCGCGCAATCCGGCGATGTGGACTCTTGCCGTGTTCGAGTCGCTGTTTCGCCGTCTGGACCCGGGGCGCCCGTGCCTGCTCGCGACCTATACTCGCAGTTCGATGATTCGGGTTTCGTTGCTGCTCGCGGGCTTCTGGGTCGGCGCAGGGCTGGCGACTGGTTCCAAAGAGGAGACCACGGTGGCGTCGAACCGTCGGGAGCTGCTTTCCGCTCCGCTCGACCGTCGCTGGCTGGAGCGCGCCCGGCGGTCGGATAGCGCCCAGCCATTGCGGGAACCGACCTATCTAAAGGCGCCCTTGAGGCCGGAAACCTGGGAACAACTGATGGCGCACCCTCAATTTGTCGGTTGAGTTTTCCCGGGCGCCCGCCTGCCTCCTTTAGGTTTTCGACCCAGGTGGGTATTCCAAACGGCGAGATGCGATCCAGCTCTCGCGCTGCAATCGCGCGACACTTTCGTGTCCCACGTGGGACACGAATCGGTCGTGGACCGAAACCTCAAATTGCGTCATGCGGGTTAATGTTTGAATTATGTTCTTCGCAGTCGCGTTGCTGGGGCTCGAGCTCGGGCAAGCTTCCGCAGTCGATAGGAAGCCATTGATTGGCTCCGGCATTCAGCCCGGAAAAGCTTGGTGGATTATGCGGGAGAAGGGACACCCCTCGTTTGCACTCTTCCACGGCGCGACACTTCCGTGTCCCACGTGGGACATGAAATCGGTCGTGGACTGAGCCCGCAAGTTTTCGGAGGCGGCGGTTATGGATCGTGTTCTTCGCGGTTGCGTTCCTCGTGGTCGCGGCGTTGTTGCTCGAGCTCGATCTCGCTTTGTTCCTCGAAGAATTTGAAGGCCTTGAAAATGAGCCAGCCGCCCACAGAGAGGACCACGACGGCAATGAAGGTGCCTTCGATGACCTCCGAGCGGTTTTCGGCCGACACGTCCTTCAAGGCATAGCCAAAGGCGGCGAGCGTGCCGAGGGCGGCGACGCTCATGAAGCCGAGCATCCAGCGAAACACGACCTGCCGCCGGTTCGAGCTGGTGGCGCTGTCGTCGCGGGTCAGGATGGTGCAAAACCGCCAGGAGACGGCCCACGCGGCAATGAAGCCGGCGACGGTGCCGAGGCCAAACCGCAGCTCGATGCTGGGATGAACCTGGCGGAGGGAAAAGAAGAACGCCACCATCAGGCCCATGCTCAACGCGACGCCCACCTTGACGACCTGCAGCAGGTCCTTCTGATTTCGCGACGGGTCGGGCACGGCGAGGCGGGGTTCCTGACGGGAGGCGGCCTAGTCGAACATTTTGCCCGGGTTGAGCACGCCGCCCGGATCGAGGGTTCGTCGCAGTTCCCGCATGACGCGCATTTGGGCGTCGCCGGCGAATTTGGGCAGGAAATCCTTTTTGGCCAGCCCGATGCCATGCTCGCCGGTGATGGTTCCACCGAGGCGAATGGCCTCGTCGAAGATCTCCTTGAACGCCTCGTGCACGCGGTGCATTTCGTCGTGATTCCGCTCGTCGGTCAGGAAGGTGGGGTGGAGGTTGCCGTCGCCCATGTGGCCGAAGGTGCCGATGCGGAGTTTGTGTTTGCGGGCCACCTGATCGACGAAGCGGATCATCCGGGCGAGCTCGCTGCGCGGCACGGTGGCGTCTTCGAGGATGGTGGTGGGCGCGACGCGGGCCAGCGCGCTGAATGCGCTGCGTCGGGCGGTGGCCAGCTTGGTCGCCTCGGTGTCGTCCTTGGCCAGGCGCACTTCGAGCGCGCCGTTCCGGCGGGCGAGGTCGGCCATTTTTGCGGCTTCTTCATCGACGGCGGCGGGGTGACCATCGGTTTCCATGAGGAGCAGCGCCTCGCAATCGAGGGGCAGGCCAACCTTGGCGAAGTCCTCCACACAATGGATGGTGGTGCGGTCGAGGAACTCGAGGGTGCAGGGGATGATTTGCGCTGCGATGATGTCGGAGACGGTTTGCGCGGCCTGGTCCATGGCGTTGAAGGTGGCGACCATCGTCTTTTTTGCGGCCGGTTTGGGGATGAGCTTGAGCAGGACCTTGGTGATGACGCCGAGCGTGCCTTCGCTGCCGACGAACAGATCCTTGAGCGAGTAGCCGGCCACGTCCTTGACGCATTTGTTGCCGGTGGAGAGGAGTTGGCCGTTGGGGAGCACGACTTCCAGGCCCATGACGTAATTGCGGGTGATGCCGTATTTCAGGCCGCGCAGGCCGCCGGAGTTTTCCGCGACATTGCCGCCGATGGTGGAGATGCGCATGGAGCCCGGGTCGGGCGGGTAGAAGAGGCCGGCGGCGGCGGCGGCGTCCGCGATTTGGACCGTGGTCACGCCGGGCTCGACGGTCATGGTGAGGTTGGCGCGGTCGAGCTCGAGGATTTTGTTCATGCGCACCGTGCAGAGCACGATGCCATCGGGCGCGGGCAGGCTGCCGCCGCTCAAGCCGGTGCCGGAGCCGCGGGTGACGACGGGGACTTTTCCGTGGCTGGCGATTTGCAGGACGCGTTGCACGTGACCGGCAGACTCGACGAACACGACGCAGCCGGGCATTTGGCTGAGGGCGGCGGTGCCGTCGAATGAATAGGGGATGAGATCTTCCTGCCGGGTCAGGACGTTGGCTGGACCGAGCGCGGCGCGCAGCGAGTCGAGAATGGAGGCGGGTAACGGCATAGAGCTGCCCGAATCAAAAGGGCGCGGGCGACGGGGATCAAGAAGATTGCGGGGAAGGCGTGTCGAGGAGGAAGTGGCGGAGAGAGAGGGATTCGAACCCTCGGTGGGGTTTAGCCACGCACGCTTTCCAGGCGTGTGCCTTAAACCACTCAGCCATCTCTCCGCCGAGCGGGCAGAATCTGACGAACCCGGCGGTCTGGCGCAACGCTTTTGTTCCCCGTAAATTCCGGGGGAAAATCGAGTTGTCATCGCGGAAGCGATTTCCTAGCGTCCGGTTCATGCACACGTCTGTTTGCTTGGAAAAGTTGGCTCCCCGGCAGCGCAACGCGGGTTTGCGATGGTCTCCACGGCGGTGGACCCTGGGGCTGGCCGTGGCGGGACTGATCGGGTGTCCTGGCCGGGGCGTCGCGGAGGAGGGAACGGAACAACTGTGGACGGCGCTGTCGGCGACGACGATTCGTGGCTATGTGAGCACGTCGGCGCACTGGAACCCGGGCACGGGCAACGGCGTGGTCAGCCCGGTGGTTTACAACTCGCCGGACAAGCAGGACGGGTTCAACCTCAACGTGGTCGATCTCGAGATCGAGCGTCCGCTGGACGAGGCGCTGTGGGCGGCGGGCTACAAGGCGCAGCTTTGGTTTGGCCAGGATGCGTGGATGTTCCGGGGTAATCCCGGCTGGGTGCCGAGCGGCGACCGCATGGATTTCGCCATTCGCCAGGCCTATCTCGCGCTCCGCGCGCCGGTTGGCAACGGGCTGGACTTCAAGCTCGGCGTGTTTGATCCGATCGTTGGATATGAGAGCCACGATGCCGGCGCGAATCCCAACTACACCCGCGCTTACAGCACCACGATTGAGCCCTACAGCCACACCGGGCTTCTGATGTCCTATCAATTTTCGCCCTGGCTGGGCGCGTCCCTGGGGATCGCGAATACGCTTGGGCCGACGATCAACGAGCGCGCCAATCCGCCCAAGGCGGAGTCGTACAAGACCTACATGAGCTCGGTCACGCTGACGGCGCCGGAGAACTGGGGCTTTGTCAGCGGCTCCACGGTTTATTTGGGCGCGGTCAATGGTTATCGTGGCGGCGAGAACTGGGACGAGACGCTGTGGTTTGCGGGCGTGACGCTGACGACGCCCTGGAAATTCTTGAAGGTGGGCGCGAGCTACGATTACCTGGGCACGACCGACGAGCTGGACGGCAACTCCTCCTATGCGAACGCGGTGGCGGGTTATCTCTCCTTCCAGCTCAGCGATCGGCTGAGCCTGCATGGCCGGGCGGAATATGCCTGGACGGACACGGACCTGCTGGGGAGCGCGGCCAATCTTCCGGGAGGCAACACCGAGCTCTTCGCGCTGACCGGGACCGTGCAATACGATCTTTGGCGCAACGTCATCAGCCGGCTGGAGGTTCGCTGGGATCATCAGGCGGGTGACGACAGCATGACTGGTTTCGGCGGGCCGCTGAGCGGGTTTGGGGGTGGCGGGTTTGGAGATCCTGGCACCAAGCGAAACACCGTGCTCGTGGCGGCGAACATCATCTACGTGTTTTGAGCGCCGCGCTGACGCTCGAGCGGATTCTTGCGGACGAGGCGTTGCGCCGGTTTGAATTTCCGGTGGCAGCGGAGCGGGTTTTCCTTGGGCATGCCGGTGTCTGCCCCTTGCCGAGGCGTGTGATCGACGCGATGCACGACCTGACGCTGATGTCGGGCCTGGCGGATCAGGAGGAGGTCTTCGGAGCAAGGCGGATGCTGGAGATTCGGCGTCTGGCGGCGGGTTTGCTCCAGGCCCAAGCGGAGGAGATCGCGCTGGTTGGCCCGACGTCGCTGGCGCTGAGTTATGTGGCGGCCGGCCTGCCGTTTCGGCGGGGCGACAACGTGCTCATCTACCACGACGATTATCCCTCGAACGTGTATCCGTGGATGGCGCTGGCGGAGCGCGGGGTGCAGGTGCGCTTCATGAATGTGCGCGAGCTGGGTCGCATTCGGCGCATTGACGTGGAAGGGCAAATCGACGAAAGCACGCGACTGGTGGCCCTGGCGTCCTGCCATTTCATTGCGGGCTGGCGCATCGACATTCCGGCCATTGGCCAGCTGCTCCGTCGCCGCAACGTTTTGTTTTGCGTCGACGGCATTCAAACCCTGGGCGCATTTCCCACGACGGTTGAACATGTGGATTTTCTGGCCGCGGACGCCCACAAATGGCTGTTGGGGCCGTTGTCTGCCGGAATATTTTACGTGCGCAAGGAACTGCAGGAACGATTGCGTCCGGCCGTTTTCGGCTGGCACAACGTGCGGTGTCCGAACTACGTGGCGCAAGAGCAGTTGACGTATCCGCCGGACGCGCGGCGGTACGAGGCGGGGAGCGCGAACCTGATTGGGCTGGCCGGCCTGGAGGCCGCGTTGCGGCTGTTGCAGGAGATCGGGATCGATCGGATCGGGGCGGAGTTGCTGCGCAAGCGAGCCCTGCTGGTGCCGGCCCTGCGGGCCAAGGGTTACGAGGTCTTGCAAGAGGCCGCGCCCCCCGAGCACGCGAGCGGCATCGTGACGTTTTTCAAGCGCGACGCTGATCTGCCGGCGCTGCACGGCCGCCTGACCGAGCAGCGCATCGTGACCAGCCTGCGCGCGGATCGGAGCGGCCAGCGATATCTCCGGCTCTCCCCGCACTTCTACAACACCGACGCCGAACTGGAGCGACTGCTCGAGATGGTTTGAGGCTGTGGCGTCGCCCGCCAAGGTGGCCGTCACTTGGCGGGGAGGATGACGCCGGGCTGCGCCGCGTTGGAGGTCTCGCTTTCTCATAAGCCAAAGAAATTTTTGATTTACGATTTTTGACTTACGATTGCGGATTGTCGAACTCGGCAATCCGCAATCAAAAAATCACAGATCAACAATCGGGTTGGCCCCAACCCACGTCCGCGTTGGAGATCTAAACTCTCCATGCCCATCAGGTCCGCGGATCGCTCCTGACCCCGGCCCTCCCCTCCCGAGGAGAGGGGGAAATATCCGCGGCGACCGACCGGTAGGGCGCGCTCTCCGCAGCGCGCCGCCGTGCGGACCGCCGTGCAAACCTCCGGCTGGCGGCGGAGCGCCAGCCCTACCTGCCAGCCTGGAACCAAGTTCCGGCCGAGGTTGACCAAACCCCGATGAGCGCGCGGTGGTGTTCGCCCGCGAGGTTGCGCTGTCGCTGAGTTCAACGCGGTGCAATCCTTAACCTGGAGTTTGGCTATGAAGTCATGCCTGCGAATCTTCGCCCGAGCCAGTGCCATCGCATTCGGCTTTTTCGGTCCCGGCTTGGACCCGGTGCGGAGCGAGTGTCCAATCCTGAATTTCGATTCCCTGACTGTGGGGACAGCGGTCACCAACCAGTTACCCGGCGTCACCTTCTCGGTCTTGCCGCAAACGTGCAGCGGGCTTCCGACGCTGTACATGCGGGTCTTCGCGCCGACGAACGGGACATCGTCGGGCACGCGCTGCCTCAAGATCGACGGCGGCTGTCCGGATTTCAGCGATGATTATCTCCGCATGGTGTTCGATCGGGCCCAGAGCGAGGTGTCTTTTACGGTGGGGGACTGGGCGACGACCTACGTCATCCGTTCCTACAGCACGGTCAGCGGGGCCGGGCTGATCGGGACGCTGTCGGTCGTGATTCCTCCGTCCGGTGGCGGCGATGTGGGTGTGCATCGACGGGTTACCGTGGTGGCGGCCGCCGGGAACATGCGGCGGATCGAAGTGCAGGGCGCCACGAGCAATTTTGAAGCGATTGATGATCTGACCTACAACGCGGACAGCACGGCACCGGTGGCTCAGATCCTTTCGCCGGCCCAGCTCGATTGTGTCTGCAATGGCATTACGCTGACGGGTTCCGCCTACGATCCCGACGGCGATCTCGTGCGCTGGCAGCTCCATCGAAAGGCGCTTGGAGTCACGACCTGGACCCTGATCCGTTCGAGCACCATCGCCGTGACCAACGGCAGCCTTGGCGCCTGGAGCACCGCCGCGGACGACGGCTATTACACGCTCCGGCTGACGGCGGAGAACGAGTGCGGACTGCAAACCATCTGGACGACGGATGTCTATCTTGATCGGACGTTCAACAGCCTGGCCTTGCGCAGCCCGGTGGATGGGCAGCTCCTCGGCGGGATGGTTTGTGCTGACGGGACGGCGTGGGACCACTGCAGCGGCACTCTGGCGGTGGCGCGGCGACCGGCGGCGGGTGGGGCGTGGGTTGCTTTCGATTCGGTGGCGCCCCCGTGGGTCATCACGGACACGCTGGGCTCGTGGGACTCGCGATCGGTGGCGGATGGGGCCTATCAAGTTCGGGTGGTCGGCACCGATGTCTGCGGCAACGCAGGCACCAATCAGGTGGGCGTGGCGATCGACAACACGGCGCCGACTGCGTTGATCACCGCGCCGACCGTGTGCGCGTCGTTGAATGGCGTGATCGAAATCCGGGGGACGGCCACGGACGCAAATCTGCAGAACTGGATCCTGCAATATGCGGGCGATGGGGTGCGCCGGTGGACCACGATCGCTTCCAACACGACCGCGGTGGTCAATGGGCGTCTGGCCTTGTGGAACACGGCCGGGCTCGAGCCGTGTGCCTATGCCGTGCGCCTGGTCGTGACGGATCGGGCGTTGGTCAACTGCGATGCCAGTCTTCACAACCAGACCGAGGATGTCATCACGCTCCGTCTGGTCGGCGATTTGTTGTTCCAGGACACGGACGGGGACGGGATGCCGGATGTTTGGGAGAACGCGCATCGGTTGGATCCAAACAATGCGAACGACGCCGCGAAGGATGCGGATGCCGATGGGCAGACGAATCTCGAGGAGTATCTGGCCGGAACCGATCCGTGGGATCCGCTGTCGCGCCTGGCCATCACGCGCATCACGCTGGCGGATGAAGATGTGCGGGTGGCTTGGACGGCGGCGGAGAGCCGGCATTACCAGCTGTTGAGCGGCACGAATGTATGGGCGGGGATCACGAACGTCGTCAGCCCGCTGATCAGCATCCCGCCCGGTGGCCCGTCCGAGACGAATTACCTCCATCGTGGCGGTGCGGCTCCGTGGGAGCGTTTTTACCGGGTGCGTCTGGTGCCGTAGGGAGGCGCGGTGCAGTCCGGGGAGGCGCGGTGTGGGGTGGGTGGGTCCGGGGCTTCAGGCCAGTTTGCGGACGGTGGCCTCGATGATACCGAGGCCCTCTTCGGCGTGGGCGCGGGAAAGGTTCAACGCGGGCAGCAACCGGATGACCTGGGTGCCGGAGGGAATGGTGAGCAGTCCGGCTTCGTGCAGGCGGTTGACGAACTGGAGTGACGACGGCTTGTCGCTGGCGGCGAAGCCGGAGATTTTTTCGCGCTCGACCAGTTCGAGGCCGAGGAGGAAGCCGAGGCCGCGGACGGAGCGGAGGACGCCGGGGTAGGCATTGGTCATTCGTTGCAGCTCGGACTTGATCCAGTCGCCCAGGTTGCGGGCGTTATCCGCCAGCCGATCGCGTTCGATGACGTCGAAGATGGTGAGGGCGACGGCGCAACCGAGCGGCGTGCCGCCGAACGTGGTGCCGTGGGTGCCGGGGCCGAGCAGATCGGCGTGGGGCGCGCGGATCCAGAATGCGCCGATGGGGAAGCCGCCGCCGAGCGATTTGGCCATGGAGACGCCGTCGGGGAGGAAGCCGGCGGCGTTGGCGACGGATTCGAGCGTGCGTTGGAAGCTTTGGAAGCGGCCGGAGCGGAAGTGGCCGCACTGGACGGCGTCGATGAGCAGGAGGAGCTTTTTCTCGTCGCAGAGCCGGCGCAGGCCGAGGAGATATTCGGCGGTGGCGGGCGTGATGCCGCCCTCGCCCTGGACGCCTTCGATGAGGATGGCGACGGTGGCGGGGGAGAGTGCCGCGCGCATGGCTTCCAGATCGTTGTAAGGCACGTGGCGAAAGCCGGCGACCATGGGCTCGAAGCCTTTCTTCACCTTCTCCTGCCCGGTGGCGGCGATGCCGCCGAGCGTGCGGCCGTGAAACGAGTTGATGGCTGTGAGGATTTCGAACCGGCCCTCGTCGTGGCCAAATTTGCGCGCGAGCTTGTAGAGACCTTCGTTGGCCTCGGCACCGGAGTTGCAGAAGAACACCTTGCCGGGCGCGAGGTGGCGCACGATGCGTTCGGCCAGGCGGCCTTGGGGCTCGTGGTAGTAGAGGTTGGACACGTGCAACAGCCGCTCGGATTGCTCGACGAGCGTCCGCGTGATCTCCGGGTGGGAATGTCCGAGTGAGCAGACGGCGATCCCGCCGCCCAAGTCGAGGTAACGCCGGCCATTGACGTCCCAGACTTCGCACCCGCGCCCGCGCGCGAGCGCGAGATCGAACCGGGCGTAGCTCGGCACCACGTGGCGGCTGAACAGTTCGCGAATGGTCTCGAACTGATTTCGCACGATGGGCGGTGGCGGCGGCAACGTCGGCACGACTTCTTTCATTGTGCTGCTTACTCGCAAAACCCGCCCGGGAACGCAAAGAATTTCTGCGCCGACCGCCGGATCCGGTTTGGCGCGGCGGCCGGGCCGCGGGGCGCCAGCCTCTTCGAATCAGGGCTCGGAGGGCTTCGACGGTGCGGCCGGAATTTTGGTCAAAAATGCGCTTGTCTGGCGCGCTCGCGAGTTTGACGCTCCGGTTGGTAAGCCCTGAACGCTGGTCAAACTGGGGAAGCGCTCGGTTCAAACGTGGAGAACTAACCATATGAAATCACTTCGTGGTCTGGCCTGGGGGGTGGTTGTTGGGATTAGGGGCGTGGTTCCGTTGGAGGCGGCCGTTGCGCCGGCATTGCAGATCGAACCTTCGGGTGACACCTACGTGATCCGTTTCGATGGCTCGTTGGAAGTCGCGGACGATCCGGCGGGTCCGTACGCGCCTGCCGAGGGTGCAACAAGCCCCTATTTTGTTAAGGGCGGGATTCGGACACGATACTGGCGTGCGGTGGTGGGAGAGGGACCGGTAATTCGCGCCCTGGTCGCGGGAGCGAATCACACGCTGGTCATTGGTTCGGGCGGAACACTGCGAGGTTGGGGCCAGAACATGGGTGGCCAGCTCGGGGCGGGATATTTCAGCGCCACACCGCCGTATGGCATCAGCCAACCAATCCCGGCGGCGCCGCCAGCACGCGCCTGGCGGGCGGTCTCGGCCGGGTCGTTTCACACGCTGGCGATTCAGGACGGCGATGGATCGTTGTGGGGGTGGGGTTCGAGCGCCTATGGGCAGCTTGGGCTCGGCGATGAGTACGGCCACAATCTCGGCCAGCCCATAGCCGCAGGATTTTCGTGGCGACACGTGGCTGCAGGCGGCAACCACAGCCTGGCGGTCCGTAGCGACGGGACGTTGTGGTCGTGGGGCAACAACGACGAGGGGCAAGTTGGCAATGGCCTGGTGACCATTCCGTCACCCATTAGCGTCACGCACGGCGTTGTGTCTCCCTATCATGTGGGAACCGCTTCGAACTGGGTCGCGGTTTACGCGGGTCCGAGCCATTCGCTGGCAGTGGATCAGGACGGAGCCCTTTGGGCGTGGGGCGGAAATTCCGGCGGCCAGCTTGGCTACGCGACGACCCGTCCTGCGGCAGTGCCGGAGCGCGTTGCTATCCCGAGTGCGGTGAAGACCGTTTCCGCGGGGCTCCGGCATACGCTGGCGTTGGGAGTGGACGGCACATTGTGGGCCTGGGGCGCAAACGACTCAGGACAAATCGGGCGCGGGACCAACACCACTTACTCGACCGTCCCGGCAATTTTTGGGACCGGTCAACGCTGGTTGGCGATCGCAGCGGGCGCGGACCATACCGTGGCCGTGCGCAGTGATGGCACGCTCTGGGGTTGTGGCCGTAATGACTCCGGTCAGCTTGGGCCAATCGCGACCAACCGGGTCTATGGCTTGCGCCGCATCGAGCCGAGTTCGACCTGGTGCGCCGTGGCGGCGGGCGATCGCCACACAGTGGCATTGCGTTCGGACCGGAGCCTTTGGGCGTGGGGCGACAACCAATGGGGTCAACTGGGGGACGGGACGCTCGAGTCGTCGAAGGTGCCGCGTCGGATCGCCGATACTTCGGATTGGTAGTCGTGCCCACAGTTGGGGGGGACGGTGCCGCACTGTCCCCCCGAATGAGGGTATGGCTGATGGGCGCAGGATTCAGGACCTTGAAGCCTTCCCTGGCGTCAGGTCGACCGTGCCGGGAAGATCTTGAATCGAAGGACTCTGAATTCTGAATGGTGATGAAGAACTGCGGTGACAGTCGTGGCGTGGTTGGCCGAAGTGTGCCTGTCGTGGAGCCTGGCTCGATTCGGAGGAAGTTCAGTCGCGAACGCCGGAGTCGGCGACGGGGCTTGCCGTTTTCGGGCATGACCGTCGACTCGAGCCGCTGCGGACTGGAAGTCCGCGCTCCCAAATTGGAGCGCTGGGCGCCGTCGCTGGCGTTGGCGTTGGCGTTGGGGCTGGCGCTGGGCTTTGGGCTCGCTGGGGTTTCTGGGGCGACGGGGGCGGAACCTGCGGTGGATCGGACGCTCTTGCCGGCTCCGGCCGATCGTCCGGTCGATTTTCAGAGGGAGATTCAGCCGTTATTCGAGGCGCGCTGTTACAAATGTCATGGCCCGGAGAAGCAGCGCAGCGGTTTTCGGCTGGACTCGCGGGAGGCGGCATTGAAGGGCGGGGATGCGCATGCGCCCAACATCCGGCCGGGGCAAAGCGCGGACAGCCCACTTATCCATCTGGTGGCCGGGCTCATCCCGGACACTCGGATGCCGGAGAAAGGAGAGCCGTTGACCGCAGCCGAGGTGGGTCTGCTGCGGGCGTGGATCGATCAAGGGGCAAGGTGGTCCGTGGCGGCGGAAGCGACGGCGGCTGGGCAGGCGTCGCCGCGGGAGACGCACTGGTCATTTCAAAAAGTCGCGCGGCCCGCCATTCCGGCCTCGGCGCCAGCTGTAAAAGGGAATGCTGTGGATGCATTCGTCGACGCACGCCTCGCGAGTGAGAAGCTGGGGCGATCGCCGGAGGCGGATCGGGTCACGCTGATTCGGCGACTCTATTTTGTGATGCTGGGTCTGCCGCCGACGCCGGAAGAAGTGGCAGCTTTTGTCGGGGACCGGGAGCCGGCGGCATTCGAGCGGCTGGTGGACCGGGTGTTGGACGATCCGCGGTATGGCGAGCGCTGGGCGCGTCACTGGCTGGACATCATTCGCTTTGCGGAGAGCAACGGGTTTGAGACGAATCGCGAACGTCCCAACGCCTGGCGGTTTCGCGATTATGTGATCGCCGCGTTCAACAGCGACAAGGCCTATGACCGGTTTATCCGCGAGCAGTTGTCGGGCGACGCCCTGGGAGTGGACGTTGCGACCGGCTTTTTGGTCGGTGGTCCGGTGGACATCGTGGGCAGCCCGGATCCCGTGTTGACCGCGCAGCAGCGGGCGGACGAGTTGGACGACATGATCAACACCACGGGCACGGCGTTTCTGGGCCTGACGCTGGGCTGCGTGCGGTGTCATTCTCACAAATTCGATCCCATCGCGCACCGGGAGTATTACGCGATGGGCGCGATCTTTGCCGGGGTGAAGCACGGCGAGCGGGCGTTGCCGCTGTCGGCGGAGCAGAAGGCGGAAGCCAGCCGCCTGGATGGCCGGGTCAAGGATCTGGAGCGACAACTGGCGCGGTTCATACCGAAAGCCGACCTGGGCCATGCGACCAACCGCGCATCGGGCACGTTGCGGGCGGCGGTCAACGCGCGGCGGAACGAGGAGATTATCTCGCCGGTCGACGCGAAGTTCGTCCGGTTCACAATTTTGGCGGCGTCAGGCGAGCCGTGCCTGGACGAGTTGGAGGTTTGGTCGGGCGAGCGCAACGTGGCTTTGGCGACGAACGGGACGCGGGCGACGGCGTCGGGCACGCTGCCGGGCTACGCGATTCACCAGCTGGAACACATCAACGACGGGCGGGCGGGGAACAGCCGCTCGTGGATCTCGAGCGAGGCGGGCCGGGGCTGGGTGCAACTGGAATTTCCGCGCACGGAACGGATCGATCGGATCGTGTGGGGTCGGGATCGGGAGGGCAATTTTGCGGATCGCGTCGCGGCGCGTTATCGCATCGAAGCCGCCATGGCGACGAACGCCTGGAAGGAAGTGGCGAGCTCGGACGATCGCGAGCCCTATCGGGGTGGCGGGAGCGAAAAGCCGTCCGGGCCGGTCTATCGATTTGAAGGCTGGCCGGCGTCAGAGGCGACGCAGGGCCGCGCGTGGCTGGCGGAGCTGGAGAAGGCGCGGAAGGAACGGGACAGCCGGGCGCGGGCGCCGATGGTTTACGCGGGAAACTTTTCCCAGCCGGGCCCGACGTATCGGCTGCACCGCGGCGATCCGATGCAGAAGCGCGAGACCGTGACGCCCGGGACGCTGGAGCTGTTTCAGCCCTTGGTGCTGGCGACCAACGCGCCGGAGCAGGAGCGCCGGGTGGCCTTGGCGGGCTGGATCGCGAACCGGGACAACCCGCTGACGGCGCGCGTGCTGGTGAACCGGCTCTGGCAGCATCAGTTCGGAGTTGGGCTGGTGGACACGCCCAATGACTTTGGCCGGAACGGATCGCGCCCGACGCATCCGGAGCTGCTGGACTGGCTGGCCAGCGAGTTGATGGAGCCGACGGTGCTGGCGGGACGCGAGCGAAGCCTGGCGGCTCCGTGGTCGATCAAACATGTGCAGCGGTTGATACTGACGAGCGCGACGTGGCGAGAGTCGAGCGCGCCGCGCGAGAACGGCCTGAGGGTTGACGCGGGCAGCCGGCTGCTCTGGCGATTTCCGCCGCGGCGGCTGGAGGCCGAGGCGATTCGGGACAGCATCCTCGCGGTCAGCGGCAACCTTGACCGCCAGGCGGGCGGCCCGAGCTTTTACCTGCATAAGGTGGATCGGGAAAACGTGTATCACTATCATCCGAAGGAGGAGTTCGGCCCCGAGGATCACCGGCGAATGATCTATGCGTTCAAGGTGCGGATGGAGCAGGACGGGATATTCGGCGCGTTCGACTGTCCGGACGGCAGCCTGGTGATGCCGAAGCGCAGCGTGTCGACGACGCCGCTGCAGGCGTTGAACCTGTTCAACAGCCCGTTCATCCTGGCGCAGGCGGGAACATTTGCCGGGCGGCTGGCGCGGGATGCGGGGCCGGATCCGGGGGCGCAGGTGCGTCGGGCGTGGGAGCTGGCGTTCAACCGCGGTCCTGATCGGGGTGAAGCGGAGGAGGCCGTGTCGTTCATCCGGTCCGAGGGACTGCCAGCGTTGTGCCGGGCAGTGCTGAACGCGAATGAATTTCTTTTCGTGCCTTGAAAGGCTGTTGCCGAACATGAGCCATCCATTTTTGAATCGCCGGCGGTTTCTGGGGGATTTGGGCACCGGGCTGGGCTCGATTGCCCTGGCGCAGCTGCTGGCCCGGCAGGGCCTGCTGGCTGCGGGGCTTTCCGCGAAGGAGTCCATTCGACCGGCCATCCAACCCGGCCATCCGTATGCTCCGCGCGGGTCGCACTTTCGCGCGCGGGCGAAGAATGTGCTGGTCATCTTTTGCAGCGGGGCCTGCAGCCAGCTCGACACCTTTGACTACAAGCCGGAGCTCATCCGTCGCCATGGCCAGCTGATGCCGGGCATGGAGAACCTGATCACGTTTCAGGGCGCGCAAGGCGCGTTGAACAAGAGCCCATGGGAATTCCGCCCACGCGGCCGGAGCGGGAAGATGATCTCGGATCTGGTCCCGCACCTGGCGGCGCTGGCGGACGACATCTGTTTCATCCATTCCATGCAGGGCAAGACGAACACGCATGGGCCCGGTGAGAATTACATGTCGACGGGCTACACGCTGGACGGCTTTCCGAGCATGGGCGCCTGGGTGACGTACGCCCTGGGCAGCGAAGACCAGAGCCTGCCGGCTTACGTCGCGATTCCGGACCCGCGCGGGAAACCCCAGAACAGCGTGAACAACTGGGCGCCGGGATTTTTGCCGGCGGCCTTTCAAGGGACGGAGTTCAACGCGACGACCCCCATCCGGAACCTGGCGCGGCCTTCGTCGATCCGGCCGGCGGACGATGCCGCCACGCGTGGGTTTCTCCAGCGGATGAACGAGCATCACGCGGCGCGCTTCGCGGGTGATTCGCAGTTGGCGGCCCGCATCGCCAGCTACGAACTTGCGGCGCGCATGCAACTGACGGTGCCCGAGGTCGCGGATCTGGAAAACGAGCCGGCGCACATCCTCAAGCTCTATGGCGCGGACGAAGGCGGTTCGAAGATTTTCGACATTCGCGCGGCGTACGCGCGCAACTGCATTCTCGCGCGGCGCCTGATTGAAAAGGGCGTGCGGTTTGTGCAGCTCTTCAACGGGGCGTATCAGACCGGGGGCGAGGGCACGAGCAATTGGGATGGGCACAAGGAGCTGTTTGGCCAATACAGCGTGCACGGGCCGGTGCTCGACAAGCCCACGGCCGGCTTGCTGGTCGATCTGCAGCAACGCGGGCTGCTCGAGGACACGCTGGTGGTGTGGTGCACCGAGTTTGGGCGGATGCCGACGTTCCAGAAAGGCGCCAATGGTCGGGATCACAACCCGAACGGGTTCACGTGCTGGCTGGCGGGCGCCGGGGTGAAGAAGGGCTTCAGCTACGGCGCCACCGACGAGTTCGGTTACAAGGCGGCGGAGAACATCGTCACGGTCCACGATTTTCACGCGACGATCCTGCACCTGCTCGGCATGGATCACGAGCGCCTGACCTATTACCACAATGGCCTGGAGCGTCGGCTCACGGATGTCCACGGCGGCGTGATTCAGGACGTGCTGGCTTGAAGGGTATCGCCACAGATGCCACGGAGTGGTGACCACGGATGGCGCGGAACGGATAAAAGAAGGATTAGGTGATGAAGGGTTTCGAGGCAAAGGTGGCGCGCCTCCTTGACCGCGTGTCTCGGGCGGTTTAGAGCAGACCCATGATCCGACTTGGATTGATGGTTCTGGTGATGTCTGCCTCGCTGGGCTGGGCGCAGACCAATCTGCCCGGGCCGGCGGCTGAGCTCTTCCGCAAGGCGCAGTCGGGGAAGTTTTTCAATGTGGCGACGCGTCTGGGTCCGGATGTCCTGCCGACGTCGGACGGGCGCAGCTTTTTCACGGTTTGGCGGGCTGCGTCCACGAACGCGCCGAGGCATTGGATTGTTTCGCTGCCGGGGCGCGCGGGTTTTGCCCCGGACGATTTGGCGATCTGGTCACCGCATTTGCGGGGGCGGAATGTCGGCCTGGTTTCGCTGCAATGGTGGATTGGTCCGGGGGACGATCGAGCATCGTACTATTCGCCGGAAGAGATCTACCGGGAGATAGACGTGGCGTTGCGCACGGTGGGGGCCGCGCCGGGCCGCGTGATGCTGCACGGGTTCAGCCGGGGCGCGGCCAACGCCTATGCGGTTGCCGCCCTCGACGCGGGTCGGGGGCGACGATACTTCGCCTTGAACGTGGCCAGTTCGGGGGCGGTGGCTCTCGATTATCCGCCGAATCAGGCGCTTCTCCGCGGTCTGTATGGGGAGCACCCGCTGCGCGGGACGCGCTGGGTGACGGCGGCGGGGGCGCGCGACACGGAGCGCGACGGCATTGATGCGATGCGTCGCACCGCGCGCTGGTTGAAGGAGCAGGGCGCCATCGTTGTGGACAGCATTGAAGATCCGGCATTTGGCCACGGGGCGTTGGTCATCAATCCGCGAAACGCCCGGCGTGTCTTGGATCTCTTCCTCAGCCGATAGTCCAAGGCTCAAAACTGGACGTTGGGGGTTGAACATCACTCGGGCCACAAGCCGAGGATGCGCAGCAGTCCTTCGTTGACGACGAGCGGGGCCGGTCCGAGGACGAAGAGCCAGGCCAGGAAGATCTGCAAGCGGCGGTGGTGGACCCGCCGTTCGATCCGAAGGCCGACGGCCTGGAGGAGAAAATAGGCCATCATCGAGCCAAAGCAGTTGCGGCCGGTGACCAGGTAAAGAGGCAGGTTGATGACCCATTCGTGCAACAGACCGGATAGGGCGAAGACGAGAAACAGGGCGACGACTGGCTGACGTCGTCGCGGCTGGAAAATGACTTGATGGAACCATCCGCTCATCCAGACGTTCCAGCGGCGGCCCCAGAAGTCGGCGGGGCCTCGGGCCAGCGGGGGCGGCGCGCCGTGCGGCAGTGGCAGGAGGCGTCCCGACGGCGCGGCGGCGAAAGGGGCGAGCGAACCGAGTGTCTCGGTCACAAGCCAGAGAATGAAGGCGCCAGGGTAGCTGAGGAGGGTCTGCGGGATGGGCGAATTCATTACGAAAGCCCTATATAACACGTAGGCGCCCACACAAGCAGCCAGGGCGACGAGGTGGCGGCGGAGCAGCCGCGGTCCTTCCCTGAGAGGAAGGCTTTGCTTCTCGAAGGCGGCGGGTGTTGGCCAGGGGGAGACGACAAATCCGAAATCCCGCACGCCGCGCCAGTCTCGAAACGCGATCCATTTCATCAGCCAGCAGGCCGGAAGAAGCGTCAGGAAAAACAGAATCCTGAGCTGGGAATCGGGCGAGAGCGCGGCGTGATTCATTTCGGGGCCATAAGTGGACCCGAGCGGGCCGCGGTCGTCACGCGGAGATTCAACTGGGGCCTGGGCCAACGGCAAGGCCAGGGGATGGATCGGCGCGTCGCGGATCCGCCAGAGTCGTTACCGGGCTTTGCAGTTGGCCCGGAAATTTGTGACACTTGGTTTAGGCCGGTGGCTGGCCCGTGGGCGAACTCTGCCGCGACCGCCGACCATTCCAGGATCAACATTTTGCCGAGCACAAACAGCCATAGATTCGCGCGGGCGCGTTCTTCCGTGAGGTGGTTGCTGGGGGCGATGGCTTTGTTGGCATCGGCATTGGGTGGGTCGGCGGCGTTGCGTGAGCCGGTGCATCCGCGTCGGAACGTGGAAACATTTGGTCCGGTGGAGGCACGGTTCATCCGGTTCACGGTGCGGGCGACAAATCGCGGCGAGCCGTGTCTGGACGAGCTGGAGATCTATCCGCCGAACGACGAGGTCCACAATCTGGCCCTGGCGGTGACGGGCGCGCGGGCGACGGCGTCCGGTTCGTTGCGCGGTTACGCCATTCACAATCTGGAAGGCGTGAATGACGGTCGATACGGGAACGGACGGAGCTGGATTGCGGAGCGGGTCGACGGCGCGTGGGTGCAGATTGAACTGCCGCAGGCCACGCGCATCGGGCGAATTGTGTGGGGGCGGGATCGGGAAGGAAATTTCATCGACCGGTTGCCGACCCAATATGAAATCGCCGTGGCGACGGATCTGGGCGCGTGGCGGGTGGTGGCGTCGTCGGCCGATCGGGAGCCGTTGCCGGTGGGCGCCACGTTGGGCACGAGCGCGGCGATGGCCCGGTCGTTGGTCAATCGCTTCGCGCCGGTGAGCACGTCGTTGCCGGGCGAGTCGGGGCCGGGGCCGGGTGAGTATCGGGTGGACGTGTGGCAAACGGCGGACGGTTTGCCGGGGAACACGGTGACGGCGATCCAGCAGACGGGGGACGGGTATTTGTGGGTGGGAACGCTGGCGGGGCTGGTGCGGTTTGACGGCGTGCGTTTTCAGGAATTGGCGGAGCTGCGGGCCTTGCCGAGCCGCCGGGTGCTGGCGCTGCTGGCGGCGCGGGACGGAGCGCTTTGGATTGGGCTGGAGGGCGGCGGCCTGGCGCGGTGGAGGGACGGGCGCCTGCTGGCCGTTGGTCGCCGGGATGGGCTGCCGGGCGACACGGTCACTTCCCTGTCCGAGGATGGGCGGGGCCGGCTGTGGGTGGCGACGAGTGGGGGCCTGGCCTGTTGGGCGGAGGAAAAGTTTTTTGAGGATCCCGTGATGCCGTCGTTGCGTGGGGTGGCTGTTTCGTTGGTGGCGTCGTCGCCGCCGGCGGGGGCGGGGCGGGCGGAAGAGCTCTGGGTGGTGGCGGATGGACGGTTGCGGACGCGGTCGGGGCCGGGGCCGCTGGTGCGTCCGCAGGCGGCGGACCCGAGCCTGTTCAGCAGCGTGTTGACGGCGGCGCTGGGGCGGTCGGGAAAGATCTGGTATGGCGGGCCGAACGGTTACATCGGGTCGGTGAGCAATGGCGTGGTGAATGTTTATGGCGAGCAGCCGGGGCAGTTGCTGGAAACGGTCTGGGCCCTGACGGAGGCACGGAACGGGGATGTGTGGGCGGGGACGGCGAATGGCGGGCTGCGCCGTCTGCGCGGGGGGCGGTTCAGCTCGTTGACCACGGTGGAGGGGCTTTCGGACAATTCAGTTCGGAGCGTGTATGAGGATCGGGAGGGGAATCTTTGGGTGGGGACCGTTGGGGGCGGGTTGAACCGGGTCAAGCAGCGGAAGCTGACCACCTATACGACGCGGGACGGCTTGTCGCACAACGTGGTGATGTCGCTGGCGCAGGATCCGGACGGGAGGTTGTGGGTGGGCTCGAACTGCGGCGGGTTGAGCGTTCGGCGAGGCGAGAACTTCACGCCGTACTACACGAGTTACCTGTTGGACAATGAGTGCATCTGGTCGGTGTTGTCGTCGGCGGACGGGGCGATCTGGGCGGGGACGTGGGGCGGCGGGCTTTATCGGCTGCGGGGCAAGGAAGTGGTGAACTTTCCGGTCACGCGCAACGGGACGGACGATGCGGTGATTTCGCTGGAGGCGGATTCGAAGGGGGATTTGTGGGTGGGCACGATGCAAGGTGGGCTCAAGCGATTTCGCGCCGAGCAGGTGGTGGAGGATCTGGGCACCAACGGTCTGCCGGCGTTTCCGATCACGGCGTTGCAGCATGAGGCGAAGGGGCTGTGGATCGGGACTGGCGGGGGCGGCTTGTATTTTTTTGATGGTCGTGGCCCGGCGCATCCGGCGCCGGGTTTGGCTGGGCATTTGCCGAGTCCGTTTGTGCGGACGTTGCATCGGGATTCGAGCGGGGTTCTTTGGATTGGGACGAGCGGCGGGATGGCGCGTTGGGATGGAGCGCGGCTGGCGAGTTTCGGTCGGGCGCAAGGCCTGCCCGACGACGTCATCTCGCAAATTTTGGAAGACGGGCTGGGTCATCTCTGGGTGGGTTCCAATCGTGGGATCTTCCGGGTTTCCTTGCGCGAGTTGGCGGAGGTGGCGGGCGGCGGCGGGGTGGGGAGCCGCGTGAACGTGGTTGTTTACGGGCGCGCGGAGGGTTTGGAGAGCCTGGAGTGCACGGGCGGATTTCATCCGGCGGGGTTGCGCACGCGCGACGGGCGGCTGTGGTTTTCGACCGTGAAAGGGCTGGCCACGGTGGATCCGGCGACCGTTCCCTTGAACGAGCTTGCGCCGCCGGTGGTGGTGGAGCGGGTGGTGGTGGACGGGGTGGCGCGGCCGCTGCCGGCGCCGGGACGTTCGCTGGTGCTGGAGCCGGGACGCCAGCGGGTGGAGTTCGAGTTCACGGCCTTGAGCCTGGTGGCGCCGGAGCAAAACCGCTTTCGTTGCCGGCTGGCCGGGTTGGAGTCGGACTGGGTGGAGCTGGGGCCGCAGCGTCTGGCCGTATATCCGGGGCTGGGGCCGGGGCGGTACGAATTTCGGGTGGTGGGGTGCAACAATGATGGCGTGTGGAACCTCGAGGGCGCGGCGGTGCGCCTCGAAGTTCAGCCATGGTTCTGGCAGGCGTGGTGGTTCCGCGGCGTGGCCGGGATTTTGGTGTTGGGCGGCGGGATGTGGCTGGTTCGAACGATGGCGGTGCGGCGGTTGCGCCGCCGGTTGCATCGGCTCCAGGAGCGGCACGCCGTGGACCGCGAGCGCGCCCGGATCGCCGAGGACATCCATGACGAGCTCGGGGCGAACCTGACGCGAATCGCGCTGCTCGCGGAACTGGGGCAGCAGCATGCGCGTCAGCCGGAAGACGTCTCCGGGGATCTGCAGCGAATTTCAGCCAGCGCCCGTGAAGCCGCCCGGGCCATGGATGCGATTGTCTGGGCGGTGAACCCGCGCAACGATTCCCTCGATCATTTTGCGAATTACGTGTCCCAGTACGCCGAGGAGTTCCTGCGTCCGACGTCGATGCGGTGCCGACTCGACATTCCCGCCGACCTGCCGGAGCACCCGCTTTCGACGGAAGCCCGGCATCATTTGTTTTTGGCGGTGAAGGAGGCGCTGAACAACGTCGTCCGACACTCCGGCGCGGGCGAGGTTCGGCTGCGGCTGGCGACCCATGATGGCAGACTTGAAATCACGATATCCGACAACGGCCACGGGATGGATCCGGGCCCGGGCGACAGCTCCCGGGCGGCAGGGACCGGTCACGAAGGCCTGGGCAACATCCGCCGGCGAATCGAATCGTTGGGCGGCCGGTTTGAGCTCGAGACGGGCCCGGCCGGCACCACCGTTCGCCTGCATCTGCCGCTCTCGGCGTCGGGCGGGACGGGCCGTGCTGGCGGAAACTGAGCGTGACCCCGGAGGAGGGACGTGAGCATCCGGGTGGCCATCGTGGAGGACGACGAGCAGGTCCGGGAAAACCTGGCGCGCCTGATCGGGGGGGCGCCGGGATTTGAATGTGTGGCCACGTTCGCCACGGGCGAGCTGGCGCTGGAAGGCTTGCCGCGGCGACGACCGGAGGTGGTGTTGATGGATATCAACCTGCCGGGCATGTCCGGCGTCGAGTGCGCCCGCCAGCTCAAGGCCGGCGTGCCCGGCATCGAGATCGTCATGCTCACCGTCTATGACGACAGCGATCGGATTTTTCAGGCGCTGCAGATGGGGGCGTCGGGGTATTTGTTGAAGCGCTCGCCGGCGGCCGAGATCCTGAGGGCGGTCGAGGAGGTGCACCGGGGCGGCGCGCCGATGTCGAGCTACATCGCGCGCAAGGTCGTCCAGTCCTTCTGCCGGCAGGGGCCGTCCGACAAGACGGGAGAAAATTTGTCCAAGCGCGAGACGGACGTATTGGATTATGTGTCGCGGGGCTACACGAACAAGGAGATCGCGGATGCCCTTGGCCTGAGCGCGGAGACGGTGCGGGGTTATTTGAAGACGATTTACAGCAAGCTGCACGTCCGCTCGCGCACCGAAGCGGCCATGAAGTTCCGGCGGTAGGGAGGGAGGGAGTCCAAAGGTCCGGCCTTCGGGGGCTCGCGGGTGGCCTGGGTGGCGAAGTTTCGTTCCTGGCACCGGCTCAGGTTTTGACAAGGGCACGACCCGGGAGGATTTCGGGAGGCGCGACGGGGGGATGGGGCGTTGCGGGGTCGGGGGCCAACGTGGGCAGGCGAATTTCGAAGGTGGCGCCGGAGCGGGCGCTGGTGCCGTGCCTGGCCGGGCTTTCGACGCGGATGAAGCCGCCGTGGGCGCGGACGATTCCGTGGACGACGGAGAGGCCGAGTCCGGTGCCTTCGCCGGGTCCTTTTGTGGTGAAGAAGGGCTCGAAGATGCGGTCGACGATGGCGGGCTCGATGCCGGGCCCGTCGTCCTGAATGCGGATGCAGGCCTGGAGCGAGTCGCTGAGGCCGGGGCCGGGGCTGGGCAGGGCGGGTTCGACGAACTCGGCCGGCTGGGTTGTGACGTCGATGGTGATTTTGCCGTGGCGCGCTCCGATGGCCTGGACGGCGTTGGCCACCAGGTTGACGAGGACCTGTTGCAGGAGGGTGGCGTTGGCGAGCACGCGCGGGGCGGGGCGGCTGGCGGCGGTGACGAGCTGGATTGACCCGGGAAGGTTTGCGCGCAGGAGGCTGACGGCGTCCGCGAGGAATTGGGCGAGGTCCAGCGGTTGGCGTTGAAATTCCTGGTGACGGCTGAAGGTGAGGATCTGGCGCACCAATTCTTTGGCGCGATGGCTGGCTTTGAGGACCTGGCTGAGGTTTTCGACCGCGGCGACGTTGTTGCGCGCGTCCCGCCGGGCGAGTTCGCTGAAGCCGATGATGCTGCCGAGGATGTTGTTGAAATCGTGGGCGAAGCCGCCGGCGAGCGTGCCGATGGCCTCGATGCGCTGGGCCTGGAGAAGCTGCGCCTCCAGCTGGATCCGGGTTTGTTCGGCCTCGCGCCGCTCGGTCACGTCGCGAAAATTGGAGACGATCGAATGAAGGTTGGGATCGGTCAGCCGATTGGTGTCGGAAGTCTGGATCCACCGGCAGGCGCCGCTGCGGTGGCGGACGCGAAACTCGATCTCGGCGCGGGCGCCGGCTTCCTGACGCAGCTCCTCGTAGTGCCTTTTGACCAGGGCCAGGTCGTCGGGCCAGACGAGGCTGAGCAGCGACTGGCCCATGACGGCGGAAACACCGAGGTCGAGGATCCGGGTGACGCCCGGGCTGATGTAAGTGCAGAGGAGCTGGTCGTCGGTCATGACCACGCACTCGAAGGAGTGTTCGATGGCGGAGCGGAACCGGGACTTCGCTGCGCGCAACGCGACGAGGGATCGGCGGCGCTCAATCTCGACGCCAACGGAGTCGGCAAACAGGCGAAGAATGGGTTCGAGCTCGGGGGTGTGGGCGAGGGGCGAGTCGTGGAGGATGGCGATGAGGCCGACGGGTTCGCGCCGGCTGTCGAGGACGGCGAGGCCGCAGTAACTTTCGGCCGGCAGGTCGTGCACGAGCGCGTCGTCCGGAAATCGTGCCTGGGCTCCGGCGAGCACGAGCGCCTGGCCCTGGGTGAGGACCTCGGTGCAGGATGACCCGGCGAGCCGGCGGCCGAGGGACGGCAGCAGTTGTCCATCCGCGTAGAGAGCCAGGGCCTCCACCCGCACGTCGGTGCCCGGGAGGCGCTCGGCGACGAGGGCGAAGCGGGTGCCGAAGATTTCGGACAGGCTGCGGGCGACGTGGGGAAAGAATTGCTCGGCCGGGATCACGCTGGCGGCGGCGGTGAGCGCGCGAAAGGCGTCTTCGGTCCGCTTCCGGCGGGTGATGTCGTAGGCGATGGTCAGCGTGCAGGGGCGATGGCCGATGTCGACCTGGACGAGCGAGCCCAGAACGGTGATGAGCTGCCCATGGCGGGCCCGCAGGGCGAACTCGACGCCGCGGATGGGTTGGCCCTCGCTGAGCGCGCGCATGAGTTCGGCATGCTGGCCGGGGTCGACCCAGATGCCGGCTTCGGCGGCGGTTCGTCCGAGCACGGCCTCGCGGGAGTAGCCGAGCAGACGGGTGAACTCCTCGTTGACGTCCATCAGAATGCCGTCGGGAAACGTGGCGATGGTGGTGAGGGTGGGGCTGTTGGCGAACGCCTTGGCGAAGCGCTCCTCGCTCTCCCGGAGGGAACGCTCGGCCTGCCGTCGTTCGGTCACATCGACGTGCGTGCCGACGAGGCGGGCGGGTTGGCCGGCGGCATCCCGCACGAGGAAGGCGCGGGAAAGGACGGTGACCCAGTGACCGGCCTTGTGGCGGAGCCGGAACTCCGCCTGGAACGTGGCGCCGCTGCCCTGGAGAACCGCTTGCATGATTTGGAGGGTGACCTCGCGATCCGAAGGTTCGACGAGCGCATGCCAGGTGTCGACATGGTTGCTCAACTCATGGTCGGCGTATCCGAGCATGCCTTTCCAGCGGGGTGAGAGGTAGAGCTGGTCGGTGGAGACATTCCAGTCCCAAAGGCCGTCATTGGCCCCGCGCATGGCGAACTGGAACCGTTCCTCGCTCAAGCGAAGCGCCTCTTCGGTCCGGGCGTGTCCGATGCAGATGGCGGCCGTGTGCGTGGCCGTGGCGAGGAGGCGCAAATGCTCCGCGGAGGGCCGGCCGGGCCGGCGATAATAGAGGGCGAACGTGCCTAACAGCTGACGCTGCGCGTCGAAGATGGGCGTTGACCAACAGGCCCGGAGGCCATGGCGCCGGGCCAGCGATCGCGCCTGGCTCCAGAGCGGGTCGGTCTCGATGTCCTCCACCACCACCGTCTCGCGGCGATGCGCGGCCGTCCCGCACGAGCCGACGGACGGCCCGACCGGGGTGCCGTCGATTTTCGCGATGTATTCCGCGGGCAGGCTGGGGGCCGCTCCGTGACGCAGCCGCTGGCCGTCAGCGTCGAGGAGGAGCACGGAGCCGAGCAACCCGTCCGCCTGGGATTCGACGGCCCGCACCAGCTGTTGCAGGGTGGTCGTCAGCGGCGCGCCCTCGGCGATCAATTCGAGGATTCCGTTTTGGGCATCCCGCCGCTCCTCCGCGCGCTGGCGCGCGGTGATGTCGATGAACAGGCCGCGCAGGGCCGGGCTGGCTCCGGGATCCTCGCTGGCGGCCACCTTGGCGTCGAGCCAGACGACGTCGCCCCGCGCGGTGCGCAGGCGGAACTGGACTCCGCCTTCGGCTCCCGGATCGGTTTTTGCCGGCGGGCAGATCAGCGGGGTGGCGTGGTCATCGGGATGGATATGCGCCCGCAGGAAGCCCGGCGTGAGCCATTCGGCCAGCGGATACCCGAGGCGTTCGGCCTGGGGAGAGACATAGGTGAAGCGGTTGGCTGGTGGATCGAATTCCCAGACGATGGCGTCCATTTGTTCGACGAGCAGACGATAGCGAACTTCGCGGGCGGCCAGTTGCAGTTGCGTGGCCTTGCGCTCGGCGATCTCGAGTTGCAGCTGCTGGTTGGTGACGGCGAGTTCGGCCGTGCGGGCGCGGATGCGGGCTTCCAGCGTGGCGTTCAGGCCCTTGAGTGCGTGGCGCGCCTCCTCCAGGCGCCGGTTGGATTCGCGCAGCCGACGATGGGCGATGGCGAGGCCGATCAAGCCGAGGGCAAGCGCGCCGGACATGATGCCCAACACGGTCATGGTGCGCGCCAGCGGCCAGGGCGGCGCCCCGAGCACCCGGAGCGCACCGGGATCGGTCATCTGCAGCCGCGCGACGCTCGCGACACCTTCGAACTCGGCGGGCCACAGGGCCACGCCCGTCACTTGCAGGCGCGTGCCGGGCTTGAACTCCTCGACGGCGGGCCGCGGCCGGTCGCCGCGGCGGACCACCACGACGCGGTCCCCGTCCTTCAGGACGATGAGGTCACCCGGGTCCCGCCGGCTTCGATGAAAATACTCGCCGGTGATCGTCACCACCGTTCCCTCCTGATCCGAACTCAGGATGTCCTCGGGCGTCGCAACGATTGGGTCGGGCGCGACGCCGGCGGATTGCGCGAGGATGGCGGTTACGTCCATCTGTCGCCGGCCGGCGGGCCAATGGATGAAACCAGCGAGGTCGAGCTGATCTCCGGCGTGAACGGACAGGGGCGTGCGCGGAACGACCCGAAGATGGGTCCCGGCGAGCTTCAGGTAGAAGCGGTTGGTGAGCACGGCCGTGACGACGCCCTGGGCCCGGACCAGGCGGGCCACGTTGTTCGAGGGCGCCGCTCCGGCTGGCGGTTCGGTGGTCGAGAGAGCGCGCGCGGTGTCCCGCGGATTGGAAATCACCTGCAGCCAATCGGGCCGGCCCAGGCCGACATAGACCCGGGCGATGCGCCGGTGCTCGTCCGCCGCCGGGCCCGCAACGCCGGTGACGGACACCGCCGCGCCGATCAGTTGGTCGGCGCGGGCGCGGTCCAAAAAGTCCAGGCCCAGGTTGAGCCCAATCTCGTGGCCGTCGCTGAGCAGAGTGACCAGCCAGTGCTGCACGGGCTCGAATTGGAAGCGCACCTCGGCCACATGGCCGGTCAGGCGGACGAGATCGCCGTCAAATTTGCCCTCGAACAATTGCCTGGCTTGGACGGGCTGGGGGTCGGGCAGGGTACCAGGTCCAAGCCGGACGACGGACTTGGCCCGGAGGATCGGCAAATAATTTCCAGACGCCACCTGGCCGCGGACTTCCACGAGGGATCCCAGCGCCGGCAGATTTCCCACTTGCGCGACATCGCAGTAAACGCCGCCGGTCGAGTCCTCGATGAAAAACTGGCGGGCATGCTCGCGGGAGAGAGTGACCACGCCCCGCACCAGCACGGAGGAATAGGAGGCAATCTCGTCGGGCGGAACTGCCTGGATGGCGGCGGTGGTCAGCTGGCGCGGGGCTTCGAACGGGCCGCCCGCCGTGGTCGCCGGCCGGCGCTCCGCCTCCGGCGGAAGCGGAGCCTGGCCCGCAACCGGCAGGACGGCAGCGACCAGCCCGCCGACCAGGAGGCCATGGAGCAAGCGCCAAATCATCAGCTGCAACCAAACCAGAGCTCCGTCGCCTTGGCACGCTTAATCTCGAGCACGCGAGGGACGTCGCGCGCCAAAGTTTGGCCCAAGCGGAGCGCGCGAACATCTGCTACTGGCTGAGGCGGTCCAAGACGTTCCGGGTGATTCGCGCCACGGCTGGATCCCCGCCGCGCAAGCCGTGCGACCAGTCGGTGGTGCCGGCCGTGAAGACGGTTCCGCCCCGGGTGTAGACGCCCAGGACGGCCTGGCCGACCCGGCCTTTCTCCCAACGCTCATACCACTCGGCATCGTCGGGATGCCAGCGGGCCGGGCAGGTGGAGAGGACGGTGAACGTGTCGGGGGTTCCGTCGCGGTGGGTCGGGAACGGCAGGCCGTCCTTCCAGGTCAACTCGCAGCCGTCGCACTCGTAGCCCACGATGGTATCGCGCCCGCCGAAGTGGTCGCCCGGGCGAAGATTGGTGCCGGCGAAGACCCAGTGGTCCGGGCGATGGACGGTGAACTCGGCGGGGTCGTCCATGAACTGGCCGTGGCTTTTGCGATAGCCGCCCCACAAAAAGCCCACGCCTGTCAGGGTGTTTTCGGGTCGCTGGACCAGGTGATGGCTCCAGAGCGACGAGAGGGTTTTGAAGTCGCCGGTTTTGTAGACGGGGTCCTGGAAGTAGTTTTGTTTCCAGCAGACGAGCGCCGGGCCGTCGGGCTCCGTGCGGACCTGCCAGCAAATGGAGTTGCCGCTGAAGAACGCGACGTTTCCGCCGCGTCCGATGAAGCCTTCGAGGGTGTCACGCATGGGTGCGGACCAGTATTCGTCGTGGCCGACGCTGAGGACGAGGCGGTAGGGATCGAGCAGGCCGGGGATGAGTTCGAGGTCGTAGTTCACCGCGTAATCGAGGGTGTAGCCGTTGCGTTCGGCCCAGACGACGAACGGGTGCTCCCAATTAAAGAAGAGGGAGCCGCCGGGGCGATGGAACGACACGCGGCTGCCCTGGTTTTTGCCGCGTCCATTGTAGGCGTAGAGGCTGAAGCCGCCCCAGTTGTTGTAGGCATTGTCGGTGTTGGCCGAAATCTGGAGGAGGATTTTGCTGTTCCGGCCGGGCTCCGCCGGGCGGACGACAAAGTGGAGATCGCTCTCGGCCGTGCGTCTGCCTCGATGGGTGTAGGTGCCGCCGCCGTCCTCGCAACGCAGGCTGGCCACATAGTAGCCGCTGCGCCAGCGCGATTCGATCGGGACAGTCAACGCCACCGGCCAGCGACAGCCCTGGGCGGAGGCGTCTTCCGGGACGGGGTGCTCCCGGCCGGGGATGTCTTTGCGGGTCCACACGGTTTCGTTGGTGGCGCCGATGCGGCGGATTTCCACCGAGAACCGGGCGGCGGTGGTCGAGACATGGAGCGCGGCCTCTTCGCCGGGCTTGTAGCTTTGGCGGCCGGCGTACCCTTCGATGAAGAGCGGGCGCGGCTCCTCGGCGGCCCGAACGGACCCGGCGAGGACCAGGAACGATGCGACGAGGACAGCGGAAAGTGGGTGCGGGCTGGTGGCGTGGGTCATGGCGCCAGCATGCGCAATGTCGCCGGGAATGGCAACGACGCGCGGGAGACGTGGCCGCGCGGATCAGGGATGGGGCGGCGGGGGCGTTGCCGTGACGATTTTGTGCAGCAGCGCGAGGATTGTCTCGAGCGCGTTTCCTTCGAACCGGTTGTTCACGTAGAGGAACGTTTTCCGTCGGGCGTTTTCCACCAAGCTTTCCCGCAGAAGGCGGGCTGCGGCCTCGCGCCCCTCGTCATTCACCTCGCGCAGTCGGTCATAGGGGCTGAACGCCTGGACCGCCTCCTCGTATTTTCGTCCCGGTTTGAGCAAGAGGCGCGCGGCGACGCACTCCGGAGTCGTCAGGCAGCCGGCAAGGTCCAGCTGCTCGCCGAGGGACGGCATTGCGTCCCAACTATTGAACACGTGGGTGACCTGGTGGCGCCGGAGCGTCTCGAAGTAATCCGGCTGCAGGAAGTTTTTATTGCGGATCTCGACGCCGTACCGCCAGCCGTGGGGCAGGCCGCCGAGAAACTGATCCAACGCGGCGACGAAGTCGCGGCCGCGCGCGTAATCGGATGGGTAAAAGCGTGAGAACTCGAAGATAAGGACGCCGATCTGCGCGCGGTGCCGTTCGAGGGGGCCGAGGAACGCGGAAGCGAACAGGTCGGCATTGAGAAAGTTGGGATTGGGCTGCCCGGCCCGGGGCCCGAAGCGCGGCAGGTTTGGGAAGCGGCGGATGGTGATCTCGTCGGTCACCTTCATGGTAAAGAGGAAGTCCGCTGGCACCTGCTCGGTGAGGTTGCGCAGATAGTTCTCGGACGGGAACTGGTAGTAGGCGGCGTCGACGCAGACGGTTTTGAAGACCTCGGCGTATTCGGCCAGGCAGAGCCGATCGAAGCGGGTTTCGGAGAATTTGCCGCGATAGACGTAGCGGGCCTCGTCGTAGAGCTGGCCGCGCCAGCCGGGGTATTTCCAGGAGGACGTCCCGAGGTAAATGCCGGCTTGGGCCAATTCGGCGAGGCGCGCCGCGAGCGCGGCGCGGTCGAATGGCTGGGCGTCGTGGGGCGAGGTCACGGGGTTGCACCCTTCAATCCCCCGGGGGACGTGTCAAACTCCAAACCGTGGATCGCGGGCGAACGCCGGGCGGGGCTGGCCGGCGGGCGCGTTTGGGCAATTTTTGCCCGGGCTGACAAGTCGTAGGAATACGGACCAAAACTGTCTTTTCACGGTATGGCCCCCCGGCTAGGAAGGTTCTGTGCCGATCGAGAAAATCATTGTACTGGAAGACGACCTGATCGTCCGGAAGAGTTTGGAGCAACAGTTGCGGTATCGTCGGTATGACGTGGCGTCGGCGGCGAACATTGCAGGCGCGCACGAATTGCTGGCGAAGGACAACTTCGATCTGATGATCGTGGACGTGAAGCTGCCGGACGGGGACGGCACGGAGCTGCTGAAGCAGCTCCAGGCGCGTCCGGTGAAGCCGCTGGTGGTGATGATCTCGGGGTTCGGCACGGTGGATTTGGCGGTCGACTGCATGAGCAGCGGGGCGTTTTCGTTTTTGACGAAGCCGTTTTCGCCCGAGCAGCTGGCGGTCACGCTGAAGAAAGCCGAGGAGCACACGCGGTTGCTGAAGGTCAACCAGTTCCTGAGCCACGGCGAGGATGAGGAGGCGGGCTACGAGTTGTTGGGCCAGAGCCAGGTGATGGAGAACCTGCGGGCGCTGATCCGGAAGGTGGCGCGCACGCAGGCGACGGTCTTGATTCAGGGCGAGAGCGGGACCGGCAAGGAATTGGTGGCGCGGGCGCTGTATCGGCAGAGCCCGCGGGCGAGCGCTCCGTTCATCAAGATGAACTGCGCGGCGGTGCCGGAGAACCTGATCGAGAGCGAATTTTTCGGACATGAGAAGGGCGCGTTTACCAACGCGATCAACAAGCGCGAGGGCCGGTTTGAGCTGGCGCACACCGGCACCATTTTGCTGGATGAGATCAGCGAGATCTCCCCGACCGTGCAGGCCAAGCTGCTGCGGGTGCTGCAGGAGCGCGAGTTCGAGCGCGTCGGAGGCAACCGGACCGTCAAGGTGGACGTGCGGGTTCTGGCCACGACGAACCGGCGGCTGGAGGACAGCGTGGAGCGGAAGGAATTCCGCCAGGACCTCTATTTTCGGCTGAACGTGGTGCCGATCCTCATTGCGCCGCTGCGCGAGAGGAAGGAGGACATCCCGGTGCTCGCAGATCAGTTCCGCAGCCGGTTCGCCCGCAAACACGGCGTGGAGGTCCACGGCATCAGCTCGGCCGCCCAGGCGATGCTCCAGGAACATTCCTGGCCGGGCAACGTGCGCGAGCTGCAGAACGTCGTCGAGCGCGCGGTCATTCTCTGCAATGAAGGTGGCATCCTTGAGCCCTGCCACCTCGGGATCAATGTTTCGGGCGTGGACATCCCGACGGCACCACGCCCGGCGGTGGCGGGCGCGGTGCCCCCGGGCGCGGGCGGTGAGTTCCCAACGTTGGCCGAGGTGGAGAAACGTCACATCCTGACCGCCCTGCGCGAGAGCAAAGGCAACCGGACGCACGCGGCCCGCATGCTGGACATTTCCATCCGCACCCTCCGCAACAAGCTCAACGAATATAATTTCAAAGGTGGCGACAAGGTCGGAGAAGAAACGGCGGCGGCCTGAGTTGCAACCGGTCGGTGCGCAGCTCCGCTGAGGCAAAAAGCCAGCGGATGGAGGGACGTTCGGAGCGGGCCGTTCGGAGCGGGCCGTTCGATTGACACCGCGGCGGCAAGTTCCTACGGTCCACCCATGAAGATTCTCGGTGACTCCCTGCTTGAGTTGATCCGCCGCACGTCGGCGGAGATTCCCGATGACGTGCATGCCGCGACGATGGCGGCGCTCGAGCGGGAGAAGCAGGGGACCATCGCGGAGAGCGCGATGAAGATCATCGAGCGCAACATCGAGCTGGCGAAGCGGAAGTCGCAGCCGATCTGCCAGGACACGGGCAGCATCATCTTTTACGTGGAATGCCCCGTCGGCTTTGATCAGATCGCCTTCGAAGAGACGGCGAAAAACGCGGTGAAGCTGGCGACGAAGAAGGGGTTTCTCAGGCAAAATTCCGTCGACTCGCTGACGGGCAAGAATGACGGGACCAACGTCGGGCCGGGCTCGCCGGTGGTGCATTTTCATCAACACCGCTCGTCCGACGTGGCGGTGCGGCTGATCCTCAAGGGCGGCGGGTGCGAGAATGTGGGCGCCCAGTATTCGCTGCCGAACGAGAAGCTGCACGCCAACCGGGATCTGGACGGCTGCCGGAAGGCCATATTGGACGCGGTCCTGCAGGCGCAGGGGAAAGGGTGCGGGCCGGGAATCCTGGGGGTGTGCATCGGCGGCGATCGCGCCACCGGCTACGAATTTTCCAAGCAACAGTTTTTGCGGAAGCTCGACGATCGGAACCCGAACGCCGAGTTGGATCAGTTGGAGCAGGACATTCTGCAGACGGCCAACGAGCTGGGCATCGGCCCGATGGGATTTGGCGGCAAGACCACGCTGCTGGGGGTGAAGATTGGAGTCGTGAACCGGCTGCCGGCTTCATTTTTCGTGAGCGTGAGCTACATGTGCTGGGCCTATCGTCGGCAGGGGGTGACGTTGCGGGCCGATGGCGAGATCGCGGGCTGGCTTTACTAAGTCCGGGCATGTCGCGCGCTCTCGGACTGGCCACCAACCTTTTCCCGGTCTGGGTGGTTTTATTTTGCGGAATGGCCCTGGTTGAGCCGGGCTGGTTTGCGTGGTTTAAAGGCCCGTGGATCGTGTGGGCTCTAGCCGTCGTGATGCTCGGCATGGGCATCACCCTCAGCTTCGACGATTTTCGAAATGTGGCTCGGATGCCGAGGGCCATTGCCATGGGGTTCCTTGCCCAATACACGATCATGCCGACCCTGGGCTGGGCCCTCGCCAAAGGGCTGCGCCTGGAGCCGCCTTTTGCGGTCGGGTTGATTCTGGTGGCCTGTTGCCCCGGCGGAACGGCGTCGAACGTCGTGACCTATCTGGCCCGCGCGAACGTGGCGTTGTCGGTGCTCATGACCATGTGCTCGACCTTCGGGGCCATCATCCTGACGCCGTTATTGACGAAATGGCTGGCCGGGGCCTACGTGCCGGTCAGCGCCTGGAGTCTTTTTTTGGACACGGTGAAGGTGGTGCTGGCGCCGCTCGTCCTAGGACTCATGCTGCATCATCGCGCACCCCGGTTGGTCAAGGCGGTTCTCCCCGTCGCGCCCCTGGTGTCCGTGGTGGCCATCGTGTTGATTTGCGCGAGCATCATTGGCGCGAACGCCGACGCGGTTCGGCACTCGGCGGCGCGGTTGTTTTTGGCGGTCGCGCTGCTGCACGTCGGCGGGTTTGCCTTGGGCTGGGTGTTTGCCGGTGCCTGGGGTTACGGTGAGACCGTGCGGCGAACGGTTTCGATCGAGGTCGGGATGCAAAATTCCGGACTGGGCGCATTCCTGGCCCGGGAAAACTTCCCCAACCTGCCGACGGCTCCGACTCCCTGCGCCATCTCCGCCGTCTTCCATTCGGTCATCGGCAGCCTGCTGGCCGGGATTTGGCGCTGGCGTCCGGCCCGGGACGCGGCCGCCGATGGTAAATCACCCGACTGAACCCTGGACGAAATGTTGCGCATGACCCGTAGATTTTTCCTGGCTGCAGTAGCGATATTTGCTGCCGCCTTTGCGCTGCGGGCCGCCGATCCGTTTTTCTTCATCCAGATCAGCGATCCGCAGTTTGGGATGTTCACGGAGAACACCAACTTCGTGCAGGAGACGGCCAACTACGAATTCGCCGTGGCGACGATCAACCGGCTGAAGCCGGCGTTCGTGGTTGTGACCGGGGATCTGGTCCACCGGCCGGGAGATCCGGAGCAAATTGCGGAGTATCGGCGCATCACCGCCAAGGTCGATGCGGCCATTCCGGTTTACAACGTGGCCGGCAACCATGACGTGGGCAACGTGCCCACGCCGGAGAGCCTGGCCAGCTACCGCAAAATCTTCGGTCCGGATCGCTACAGCTTTCAGCAGGGTGACTTTTGGGGGGTGGTGATGAACTCCTGCCTGCTGCACGCGCCGACCAACACGATGGACGAACTGGCCGCCCAGGAGTCGTGGTTGCGGGCGGAGCTGCAGCGCGCGCGCACAAGCAAGGCCCGCCACATCGCCGTGTTTCAGCATCATCCCTGGTTTTTGAAGTCGGCGGCCGAGACCAACGAGTATTTCAACGTGCCGCTGGAACGCCGGACCAACTACCTGGCGTTGTTCCGCGAGTTCGGCGTCACTCATCTTTTTTGCGGGCATTACCACCGCAACGCCATCGCCCGTGATGGCGGCCTGGAAGTGGTGACGACCGGTCCGGTCGGCAAGCCGCTGGGAAAGGACGGCTCGGGCCTGCGCGTGGTTTACGTGCGCGCGGAAGGGCTGTCCCACGAGTATTTCGAGTTCGACCGCATCCCGAACGCGGTGTCGGTGCGGTAGGCGGGGTAGGCGCGCGCGGTTCGGGCCGCGTCGTCAGGGCCAGACGCCGAGCTCGCGGAGCTGGCGGGTGGCGGCGCCTGCCCAATCGCGATTGGCGGCCGGGCTGGCCGGGCTTGGATGGAGGACTTTGCCAAGTCGAATCGTTGTGTTGCGACCGCTGGTCGTTGGAGCCAGGACCAGCTCGGCGCGGCGCCAGGCGAAATCGCCGACGCCGATGACCCATTCCGGGGTGAGCGCGTCGACGACGGCCCGCAGGTGCTCGTCGCACGCCGCGAACAGCCGGCGGGTCTGGTCGGCCGGGAATTTGTCGGGAGTGAGGTTTTTTCCGCCGGCGTCCAGAAAGGCCAGGGGGCAGTAGTTCACCACGAAATGATCGGCGAAGAAGCGTTCCGCCGTGCCGAAGCGCTGGGCAAAGAGTCCCCAGAGCCGGCGGCCGCTGACCTCCGAGCGAAGGCAGGCGAAGCCTTCCACGGGGCGTTTCGGGTGGCTGCCGGGCGGAATATCGACATCTTCGACGATGCGCATCCAGTCCCGGACGGCCGCGACCTCACCGAACGGAACGCCGGTTTGCATCATGCCGAAGGGGCCGGGGTTCATGCCGAGGAACAGCACACGTCGCGGCCCGTCAGCGAAGCGCTGGATATAACGCCGGTGGGGCGCGGCGGCATAGGCCAACGGGTTGTAGACGTGCGCCACGGGTTCGTTGAACGAAAGCCGGCCGCACGCCCGCCCCAGCCCGACGGCCGCGGCGGAGACTTGTTCGGAGATCGACGACATGCGGGCAAAGGATAGGGACGAACCGTCGGGCCGGCCAATGCCAAACCGGTGACTTGCAAGGCGCAAGGACCGGCGTGGACCGAATCCGGTGGCCAGCTGGAGACGAGCGTTTTTCGCGCGTCGAGGGTGGTTGGGGGGATGGAACAAGCGATCGCTTGGGGAACAACTTCAAACAACAAGATCGTTCCAGCCACAAAATATGCGGGAACCCCCTGACCCGGTCGTGCCTCTTACGAGGGATCATTGAAGTGTCTATGAAAAGCGCCCATCACGTCCGCCGCGCCAGCTCTCTTGCCAGGATCGAAGAGCGGCAGCGCCAGGCCACCGCCCGCATCCCCGTCGTTTTCGAGCCGAACAGCCCGGTTGCGGCCGCCGGCTGGACGACCGGCGACGTGTCGGGATTACTGGAGGCGACGGCCCTGCTGCACGAGGCCGAGCGGGTGGACCAATTTCCGGAGCAGATGCTGGCTGCGCTCCGTCGCATTGTGCCGTTCGAAGTGGGGGAGTGCTACATCGTCGATCGCGATCACCAGATTGTCTCGGCGTGTGCGCGTCCCGATCGGCCGATTCCGTTGCCCCGCCGGGACGAGTTCCAGCGGCTGGCCCGGCTACACCCTCTCAATGCCCTGTTGTGCCGGCACCCGGGGCGCGCGTTCGTGCTCTCTGACGTGCTGCCGCTCGAGGTGTTTGTCACCACGGATTTTTACCGCCTGCTGTATTGGCCACGGCGGGTGAATCGCGAACTCGTGGCGGTCCTGCCAGAGTCGTGTGCCACCGGGGACGCGGGTGATGCCGGGGACGAGTCGGGGGCGGGCGGGTTTCTGCGGGTCAGCCTGCGTCGATGGGGGCCGGAATTTACGGAGCCGGAACGGGCGCGGATGAATTTGATGTTGCCCGCCATCCAACGGGCTCGCCGGCGGCTGCAGGCCCGGAGCAAACCGGTGGAGCAGGAACCTCCGGCCGGGGTCGACCTGCCGGACGAGGCGGCCTTTTTTTCGTGGGTCCGTTCGGCGGGCGGCTGGCCCTTGACCCGGCGGGAGAGCGATGTGGTGTATTGGCTGGCCCAGGGCAAGACGAACGCTGAGATCGGCCGAATTCTTGGCATGGCGGAGCGGACCGCGGAAACCCACGCCCTGCGGGCTTATCCCAAGATCGGAGTGGAGAACCGCCATGGGGCGATCGCCTCGATCACCCGTCGGTCGTTGCTCACGCCGCGTCCCGCAACCCGGCCCGGGTCCATTTCAGGAGCACCCGCGTGAGATCCTCCGGGCGATATGGCTTGCTGATATAATCATCCATCCCGGCCTCGAGGCAGGCCTCGCGATCCCCCTGGATGGCGTTGGCGGTGATGGCGACGATCGGGAGCCGACCTGGACGTCGGTGACCGCGCGCCTCGCCGAGTTCGGCCTCCAAACGGCGGATGGCTCGTGCGGCTTCGAACCCGTCCATTTCCGGCATGTGGCAATCCATGAAGACGATATCGAACCGTTTGAGGCCGGAACGTTCCACGGCGTCCCGCCCGTTTTCGACCAGCTCGATGTCGCAGCCCTGGCGCTGGAGCAGGCTGATGGCGAGCTTCTGGTTGACCAGCGTGTCTTCGGCCAGCAGGACATGCAGGCGTTTCGAGAGGTCAGTTCCGGGGGAGAGGGGTAGGGAGGGGCGAACGGTCGCGGGCTCAGCGAGCGGCGCGACGAGGGCGTAGGGCAGGTCGAACCAAAAACGGGAGCCGCGCTCGGGCTCGCTTTCCAGGCCGATTTGGCCCGACTGGATTTCGACGAGGCGTTTGCAGATGGCCAAGCCGAGGCCGTTGCCGCCATAGCGCCGGGGGATCGAACCGTCCGCCTGCTTGTAGGTTTCGAAAACCTGGGCTTGGCGTTCCCGGGCGATGCCGATTCCGGTGTCCTGCACCCAGGTCTGCAGCGTGCCGGCTTGATCGCTCTCCCGGGCCCAGCGCAGCCCGACCTTGACTCCTCCGTTCGGCGTGAACTTGACCGCGTTGCCAACAAGGTTGCAGAGAATCTGTTTGTAGCGGACGAGATCGCCTTGCACGTGTTCAGGCAGGCCGGGCTCCACTTGCAGCTCGACCATCAGGCCCTTGCGGGCGCCCTGGGTCCCCAGCAGCGAGACGACCGCCCGCGCCACCGCGGCGGGATCGAACGCGATCGATTCGAGTGTCAACTGGCCGGCTTCGATCTTGGAAAGATCGAGCACGTCGTTGATCAGCTCGAGCAACGTCTGGCTGGCGGACTGGATTGTTTCCACCCAATCCTTCTGCTCGGGTGACAGCGGCGATTCGCCCAGCAATTGGGTGAAGCCGACGATGCCGCTCAGCGGGGTGCGAATCTCGTGGCTGGTGACGGCGATGAAGTCGCTCTTCGCCCGACTTGCGCCTTCGGCGGCACGGGTGGCGCGGCGGGCCTCGTCGAGGTGGGTGTTGGTGGCCGCCAGTTCGCGCTGGGAAGCCTCGAGCTCCTCGCGAGCGGACTGGAGCGCGGCGTCAACGGCCCGGCGGTCGGTCAGATCGTCTTCCAGCTCGCGCTGCGCCGCGGCCAGCGCGGCGGAGCGCGCTTGAATCAGGTGCGCCGCGGTCAGGAGCCAACCCGCCAGCAGGGGAAGGGTTGTGGCCACCGCGGTCACGGCCACGCGCGCGCGGGTCCAGTCACCTCCGCTGCGCCCAATCAGCCACCACCCCACGACGGCGGCCATCAGGCAGGTCGCCGCGAACGTTCCGTAAATCCCGGCGGCAATTTCCCGGTTCAGCCCGGTTGGGCGGACGGGTGCAGTCGCGGACCCAGCGCACGCCGCTGGCCGCGCGGTTTGCCTGTGGTCATCGATCTTCCCGCTGCCATCCAAATTTGGTTGTGACATAGCCCAAGCAACTGCCCGCCCATCCCCTGCCGACATCGGTGGATATCGGCACCCGTATTCCCCACGTGGGCTGAACACTGATCGGACGATTGTTCGTGGACTTAATGAAAATCTTAGCGGGTCATGGCCGGACGCGGCCGGGGCTTGCCTTGATGCGCGAAGTCGGTCTGGTGACGCTGGCCGGGGCGTCCCCGGCTGGGTCGGGTGGGGTGGAAGGCCGGGCTGTCGAGCCGGCTGGACGGTTTGCCCAGCCGGACTTCCTCGGTCAGATCCGCCACCCCCTGGAGAACGCGGGTGGGTTGATAGACATAGTCGCCCACCGAGTCGATTCCCGTGGAGCCGGTGAGGACGAGGAAGGACTTCATTCCCGCCTCCACGGCGCCGCGGATGTCCGTTTCCATCGTGTCGCCGATCATGATGACGTCCTCGACCGGGCCGAGGCTGAGGTCGGAGAGCTTGCGGCGGGCCCGGTGGAACATGTAGCCGTTCGGCTTGCCCAGATAATACGCGCGCTGGCCGGAGCTGGCTTCGAGGAAGGCGGCGGTGGCGCCGGCGCCGGGACGGGTGCGGTCGCTGGCGACGGGGCACCAGTTGTCGGGGTTGGTGGCCAGGAGTCGCGCGCCGCGCTCGATGCATTCATGGGCCTTGGCCAGCTTTTCCATCGAGACGGCGCCTTCGCCGATGACGACGTAGCTGGGGTTGATGGCGTCGTTGGCGATCTTGCGCTCGTGGAGCGCGGTCATGAGGCCGCCTTCGCCGAGGGCCAGGACGGTGCAGCCGGGATGCGTCTCGCAGAGAAAATCCGCGGTGTTCAGCGCGGAGGTGTAGAAATGGCGCGGGGAGATCCGGGGGATGCCCAGGTGGGCCAGCCGCACGGCGAGATCTTCGGGTGTGGGCGCGGAGTTGTTGGTTAGGAAGAGAAACGGCGTGCCGGTGGCTACGAGAGCGTCGACAAACTCCAGCACGCCCGGCAACAACTGGCTTTCGCGATAGATCACCCCGTCCATGTCGATCAGGTAGCCTGTCTTCATGCCCACGGCATTAGCAAATGGCTTGCCGAGGAGGCTGCCTTGCGGCCGAGGCCGTTCCGTCGGGCTGCGCTGCGCCGCTTTGTGCGAGCTGTGCACAAAGCGACACTGGGCACGGCGGGCGACCGCCGGGCGGATTCTGGGAACGATGAGCGCCTTGCATGCGCCGCTCGTGGGCGTGCGGCCGGACGCAAGCGGGTGACGCCCGGCCGCAGCTGCGCTCGGCGCGCGCTATTTGGACGGCGCGGAGTAGTCGCGGTAGCGGTCGGCGACCTTGGCCTGTTCCGTGTCGCCCTCGTGCAGATAGAATCGGTAGCGGAAGGTGAGGGAGCCGCCTGCGGGAATGCGGACGTCGCCCGTGCCGGCGGGCTTTCGTTCGAAGTCATGGACGCCAAACGGATTTGCGGCGAAGAGGCCGTAATCGCGGACGTGCCACCAGGTCGGGTGCTTGGGGTTGCCGGGGTGATCGAAGATGGCGATGCCGACGACCTTGCCGTCAAGCGGGGCGTAGTAATCGCACCAGTCTGCGCGCTGGCCCCAGGTGGCGCCGTCTTTTACTCCCGTGCTGAGCATGATGTGGCCTTGGCCCGGCTGGTTCTTGCCGCGCGTGAGACGCATCTCTTCATTGACGCGCATGGCCATGGAACCCTCCTTGGTGTCACCGAGCACGGCGTCCTCGTCGGCGGGCGCCTTGAGCGTGACCTCGAAATCGAACAGGCGTTCATTGGACGGGCGCGCATAGACCCGAAACGTGCGTTCGTCGGTCAGCTTGACCGTGCCGTCCGGCGCGATCCATTTGTTGGCTGAGCGAAGCACGCCGGAGTCGCGACCGCTCGAGATCTCGAGAAATTTTTGATGCACGATGCTGCCGGCCTTGGGGCCCTCGGCCCAGAAGTCGACCCCGTTGACCGCTCCGTGCGAATACCACAACGACCGATGATGGGGGTGATCGTGATCCTCGCCGGCCACGTCCGCCATCGGCCAGTGCCGGTTCATCCGGATGCCCTCCGGCCCGAGCACCGGGTAAAAATAGACGTGCTGCGCGTAATTCGTGACCTTGGCCGGTGCGCCGGTGTCCGGGGCTTTTGACGTGGAAACCCACGGGTGGGCCCGAGCAGTGAAGAAATACTCGGTGAAGAGCTGGCCGTTGATCTCGATGCGCACCCGATCGGGGAGTTCGGTCAGGTGAACACCGTCGGCAGCCGAGGCGGCGAGGGCGGCGAGACCGGTTCCGACGAGGCACGTGGCAAGACGAAGCATGGACATGGGGACAGGGGGGTGAAAGATGGAACGGGCCATGGCGGGCATCGTGAAAATAACCGCAGGCCGGGTCAATGCGAATTCCGCAGCCGTGGTGCATCGAGAGCTTCTTGTTCCTTTCAGACCTGCTCACGGGCCATGAACGCGAGCATCGCAGGTAGGGCTGGCGCTCCGCCGCCAGCCGGGAGTCCGCACGGCGGTCCGCACGGCCGGCGCGCTGCGGAGAGCGCGCCCTACCCTTCGGTTCATGGGGGGGGGCGCGTCGAGGTTGGCTGCCCAGGCATCCGATTTTCCGCAACCTTGTTCGGCGTTTGGGGTTTGGATAGGCTGACGCTCGCAATGGCCGAGAACCTGGATCCCGACGCCGCCCTGATGTTGCGCGTGAAGCAGGGCGACATGACGGCATTCGAGGCGTTGGTCGAGAAATACAAAGGGCCGGTGATGAGCCTTGTCTATCGCACGCTGCCGGACTCGATCGAAGCGGAGGATGTAGCCCAGCACGTTTTTTTGCAGGTGTTCAAGGCGGCTCATCGCTATGAAGTCTCGGCCAAGTTTTCCACCTGGCTGTTCACCATCGCCCGCAATTTGGCCCTCAACGAGATTCGGCGGCGGATCCGGCACCCGGCCGACTCCATGGACGAGACCTACGGCGACGGGGATGAGGCGCCGGTGCGGCAGGTGCCCGATGCGCGAAATCAGGCCCCGACGGAATCGGTGCTGACGGGGGAGTTGCATCAGAAGGTCGATGAAATTCTGGCCGATCTGCCGGAGAAGCAGCGGACGGCAATTTTGTTGTGCCGGGGGGAGGAGCATTCCTATGAAGAAATCGCGGCGATTCTGGGCTGCACGGTGCAGGCGACGAAGTCGCTCATCCATCGGGGCCGGGAGACGCTGAAGCAGCGTTTGAAGCCATATTTGCGGACAGGGGAGTGGGAAAAAAAGACCTAGCTGGCGCGGAAAAAGCGCGGAACTTTGCCCGGACGCCGGTGATCAAAAAATGTTGAACATGAACGAGTCCTTGTTCGAGAGGTTGATCGAGACAAGTTGGCGCCGGCGGCTGACGCCGCAGGAGGAAGCCGAGCTGCAGGCGTGGCTGGCGGGCCATCCCGGGGATGGCGAGCGCTGGGCGGCGGAGGCGGGGTTGAACGACGCGTTAGAGGGTTTGCCGACCCCCGTCCCCAGCTCGAACTTCACCACCCGGGTGCTGGAGTTGATCGAATTGGATCAACGGGCGGCCAGGCGTCAGCGCGAACGGGAGAAGTCCTGGCTCGGGCGTTGGCAGGCGCTTTGGTCCCGGCAAGGCGTGCGCCTGGCGTGGACCATGGCGTTGGTGTTGCTCGTGGGCGTCGGGTACCACGAGTATCGCAACCAGGCGCATCTGCAGATCGTTCAGGGCGTCAATTCCGTCTCCACCGTGGCGGCTGCCATGCCGGTGGAGGCGATGGAAGATTTCGACGCGGTGCACGCCCTCAGCCAGGTGCGTCCGGAGTCGAACCAGACGGACGAGGCGCTTTATGCATTGCTCGCAGGCAACTAAGGCGAACACCGCCCGGGTCGCGATTCACTTTGTGAGTCTCCCGATCCGGACCCAGGATCGCTCTTCCCGGCCTGAGTTCGCTCGAATCGGCAGGCGGGCGGATGGGTTGGCGGGGAGACAGGTCGCGGCAATGGCGCTGGTGCTGGTGATGTTCGCTGGAGTGCTGGTGGTGCCGTTGGCCGGGCAGACAGTTCCCGGGGTGCCGACGGAAGTGCCAAAGCCGACGCGGACGCCGGCGCCGGCGCCGGGTTCCGCGCCGGCGGCCGTGGCGCCGGGGCGGCGGGCTGCGGCGGTGCGCCCGCCCCAGCCTGTGGAATCGACGCCAGTCGACTTTTTTCGGCAGCTGTTGGCGGCCAGCGGCGATGAGCGTGAGCGTTTGCTGGCCACGCGCCCGGCGGCCCAGCATTCGCAGTTTCGATCCATCCTGCAGGAATACGAACGCTGTTCGCCGGAAGAACGTGAGCGTCGTCTGCTCGCCTTGGAATTGCGTTACCGGATCACCACTCTGTTGCGCCTGCCTCCGGAGGGGCGCGCGCAGGCTGTGGCCCGCCTGTCGGATGCGGTCCGGCCCCTCGTCCAGGAACGCCTCGCCTACTGGGAGCAGCTCGCGCCGGATGTGCAGCAGGCGCTGCGGGACAACGAGCGTTTGATCCGGGTGGTCGCCTACGTGTCGCCCGGCCGGATGGCGGGGACGCCGGCGCGGGGTGCCCTGGGCTCAAACGAGCTGGGCCGGATCGAAGCGGCGGTCCGCGAGTGGAACAATTTGCCCGAAAACCGACGGGCGGCCGCCGAAGAAGCCTTTCGCCGGGTGTTTGAGGAAGCGCCGAAAACGCCGCTGACCCCGGCGGAGCAGGCGGACATGAAACGGACTCTCGCGCGGTTCCATCAGCTCAGCCCGGCCCGGCGCAATGCCGTCATTCGCAATGCGCCCAAGCTGGCCGAAATGTCCCCGCAGGAACGCGCGGCTTTTCTGCAGAGCGCCGAGGAATGGCGTCAGATGTCGCCGGAGGAGCGAACTGTCTGGAGAAATCTGGTCAAGCGCGCGCCCGTCTTTCCGCCGTTTCCCCCGGGATTTCGCGCCCTGCCGCCGCTCCCCGTGCCGCTGCCGACGGTGCGGCCCGTCATTCAAGCCTCGAACCATACCCATCAGGGTGACGCCAACGCCGGCGCTGAAAACGCCCGCTGACGAATTTGCTCACGGAGTTGGGCGGCGGTGAAAATTCGTGGCCGCGCTGCGATCGGCGGAAGGGGACAGGGCGCGCGGTGGAGGCGAGCCGGTGGCGGCAGTGGTCGCGGTGTCCGCGGGGGGCTGAACGGACGAGCCGGGGATTCCCCCGGTCGTGGAGGCTTCCCCGCGGGTGGGGAACAAGCCGTAGCGGGTGAGTTTATCGCGCATGGTGGGGCGGGAGACCCCGAGCCAGCGGGCGGCCTTTGTCTGGTCGCCATTGGCGAGGCGGATGGCCTGGCCGTAGAGCTCGCGCTCGACCGTCTGGATGACGGTGTCCCCGACATCGGAGGCCTCGCCGGCCTGGGCCTGGGCGAGGAGGGCGGCGATGTATTCGGCGAATTTCTGATCGCAGGCCGGCCGGGCGGGGACGGGCCGGGAGAGCGCCGCGCGGCAGTGCTCGATGCCAATGGGGAAGCCGCGCGAAGCCAGGAGCGCCTTGCGGACGGCGTTCTCCAGCTCGCGGAGGTTTCCCGGCCACGGTTGCCGCTGAAGAAACTGAACGGCCTCGGCCGTGATCGACGATCGTTCAAACCCGAATTCCGCGCCGTATCGTCCCACGAAATAGCCGACGAGATCCGGGATGTCATCGATGCGCTCGGCGAGGGACGGCAGGTGGATGACGGCGACGTTGAGGCGGTGGTAGAGGTCGGACCGAAATTCCTTCCGCTCGATGGCCTGCTCGAGGTTCTGGTGCGTGGCGGCGATGATGCGGACATCGACGGGGATCGCCTCCTTGCCGCCGACCCGCTGGATGGACTTTTCCTGGAGGACCCGCAGCAGCTTGACCTGGGTGTGGGCGCTCATGTCGCCAATTTCGTCGAGAAGGAGCGTGCCGCGGTCGGCCTGTTCGAACCGGCCGACGTGGCGGTGGCGGGCGCCCGTGAAGGCGCCGGGCTCATGGCCGAACAACTCGCTTTCGAGCAGGTTTTCCGGGACGGCGGCGCAGTTGATGGCGACAAACGGACCGGTGGCGCGATCGCCGTATTGATGAATCGCCCGGGCGACGAGTTCCTTGCCGGTGCCGGTTTCGCCGCGCAGCAACACGGTGACGGGCAGGGCGGCGACGCGGCCGATCTCCTTGTAGACATTCTGCATCACGCGACTTCGTCCGATGATGGCTTCCCGGTTGGCGCTCCCCTCGCCGATGCTGACGGGCTTGGCCAGCAAGCGGGTGCTTTCCAGGGCGCGCCGGACGATGCGCAGGAGGTCCTGGGGATCGATGGGCTTCGTGACGTAGTCGAACGCCCCGAGCCGGGTGGCACGGATGGCGGCCTCGGTGGTGTGAAAGGCGGTCAGGAGAATAACCGGCAGGTACGGACGGTCGAGCTGGAGCTGCTCGATGACGTCCATGCCGCTCACCCCGGGCATCTGGAGGTCAGTGAGGACGACGTCGAAATTTCCCGTGCGGGCGCTGGCCAGGCCGGCCCGGGAGTCGGTGGCCATGGCGACATGCAGTCCTTCCGCCCGGAGGAGATCGCGCAGAGCGGTCGCCACGGAAGCGTCGTCTTCAATCAACAGGACTTCAGCCATGCAACTAACTTTGGCTCGCTGTCGGCAGGATTACCCGAAATGTCGCACCCTCGCCAGGGCGGGAATCGAATTCCATGCGGCCTTGATGTTGATCAGCGATTTTTGCCGCGATCGGCAAACCCAAACCTGTCCCACTCTCCTTGGTGCTGAAGAATGGGTCAAACAATCTTTCCTGAATCTCCGGCGCGATGCCGCCTCCGGTATCCTTCACTTCCAGCACCACGAAAGACTGCTCCCGCTGGCCGGTCGGAGACGCGACCCGATCGGGCGTGTCATAGGCGCGCATGACGATTTGGCCGGGGCCGCTCACGCTCTCGGCCGCATTTTGGACCAGATTGATCAGGATTTGTTTGAGCTGGGCGGCGTCTCCGGGAAATTCCGTCGCCGTGACGTCATCGATCCGCAGGTCTGTTCCCTGGGCGCGGCATTGCTCGGCCAGCAAGGCCCGGGTGTCCTCGAGGAGCGGGCGCGCCGTCAGCCGGGCCAGGCGGGGCTCCGCGGGCCGGGCCAGGCGCAAAAAGTTCTTCACGATCTGTTCGAGGCGATCGATCTCCGCCCGGATGAGCAGCGCATCGGCCTGCTGGGCGCCCTCGGGGGGGAGCGACTTCTGCAGCGTGAAAAGGCGGATGCCGATCGCGGTGAGGGGGTTGCGGATCTCGTGCGCCAGGCCGGTGGCCACGCGCGCGAAATGATCGAGCTTGCGTTGATACTCGGCCGAGGCGGTGTTTTCGATCATGCGCTGATGGAGCGGCATGACCACCGCCCGGCGGTAGATGGACACGATGAGCACGATCGCGAGCAGCAGAAAAACTCCGGCCAGAAGTCGCAAGGCGACCTCGTTGGCGGCTTTTTGATCGGCGAGGTCGTCCGCTCGGGCCGGCGCCGCAGCCGGGGTCACGAGATCGACCGCGTGACGCGTCAGGAGGGCGTCGATGTGCTGGGCGCGCATGCGGGCGTCGCCAGCCAGTTCAATCACCTTCGCCTCTTCGCCCGCCGCCTGCGTGAATTTCCGCTGGATGATGTCCGGCGAGAGCGGGGTGGCATCCCCGATGTTGAGCCGGGCAAGGTGGTTGGAGACCGCTCCCGCCAGATGGGACAGGAGGGGCGCTGGTCGCAGGTCGGCGGCATCGGCGCTGTCGGGATCGAGGCGCAAGAGGGCGGTGAGTTCGCCGGGTGGAAGGCGGTCCGCCGCCGCGGTGAGCATGCGGGCGGATTCGCTGAGGTGCTGGCGGAGGCGATCAGCCTCGCGCTGGTAGTGGGTGATGGCCCCGGATCGATCCTGCTCGTAGTTGGAGAGGCTGGTGCGGATCGCGCGCAGGTCGGCGGTGATTTGTTCGCCGAGGATCTGATAATGTTCGCGCAAGGCGACCAGGGTTGTCAGGCGGGCGACTTGGCGGGCCTCGGGCCGCGGCATGGCCGGTGGCGGCCGGCGGGCCAGATCGGCCTGGGTGCCGTAGACGTGAATAAGCGCCCAGCCAATGCCCAGAAGGCTGGCGATGACGGCAATCTCAAACAGCAAAAGATTGGCGCGCGGATGGGATGACATCGAGGCGGGAGCGTTGCATTTCAGGGCGATTGGGACCGAGCGGGCACTGGCGACCAGGGGACGGGCATTGCCGGCCGTCCGCAGACCCGCACGGGAACCGGCAAACGCCGGGTGGCGCACCCATTAGGAGTTGAACCTAAAACCTTCTGATCCGTAGTCAGATGCTCTATCCAATTGAGCTATGGGTGCCCAAGGGACGGGGAATTTATTAACGGCCACGGGGCCACGCAAGAGTTAAATTGCTCCGACCGGCGGGCCGGTGAGCCCGAAGTCGGGCCGGAATTTTGGAGGTCCGATGCTGCGGGTGCGATATCGACTTCCCGACGTCCCAACGTCCGCTGCCGGCGCGACGGCTTGCGAGGCGGGGAACGGATGCGACGACGCGCGAACTGAATTTGAGCGGAATTGGTGGACCGAAGGCGCGGCGGAAAGCGCGCGGGGCCGAAAATTATTTCGGACGAAATCCCTTGGGAAGATTGTGGGCCGGCGGTGGCGGGGTGACGGGTTCCAGCTCAGGTTCGGGCGCGGGCTCGGGTGAGGCCATGACGGCGGCGGCGACCGGCGCCTCGGACGGCGGGGCGACGGGTTCCGGCAGGCCGAGGCGTTCCCGCGCCTTTTTGGCCGCCGCGGTTTGGCCAAACTCGTCGACGATGCGGCGGAGAAGCTTGGTGGCTTCGTCCACCTTGTCGAGTTTGCCGGAGTAAAGATTGGCGAGGTGAATGGCCGCCCAACCCCATCGTTCCGGGGGCAGTCGCTTCTTCAAGACCTCTTCGTATTCGAGGGCGGCGGCGAGGTAATTGCGGAGGTTGGTTTCGTAAATCTCCGCGATCCGCAGGGCGACATACTGCTCGCGGGGGTGCTTTTCCAGGTACGCGCGCATCAAGCGCACTGACTCCAGGTGATCGCCCTTGGCCCAGACGCGTTCGGCTTCCTCGTATTCCGGATCCTTCATCCCTTCGAGGTTGTCGTTGAAAATGAAGTCCTGCGCGCGGGCCCCGATGTATCGGGACACGTCGCGCGCGATGAGCAGCGCCAACCCGATAAAGACGAAAAACAGGGCGACCCCGTAGGCCGTGGCCCGGCCAAGATTCCGGGAGGATCGGCGCACCGAAATGTCATCATCACCCGCTCCCACGCCGGGCGGGTTCGCCTGGGTCGTCCCGACCTCGGTAGCCCCGTTTGGTGGCGCATTGGTTTGGACTGAGCCCGCTGCGTTGGTGGCGGGAGGGGTGTTCGTGGAGGCAGCGATGGGTGGCGGGTTTGGTGCGGGTGACGCCTTGGGCGCCGGGTCGGACAACGCCGAAACCAAGCCGAAGCCGAGAATGGCAAGCGCCAGAGTCAGCACGACGTAAAGGACCAGTTTGACCGTTGGGTTCATCGAACGGTACGCGTAGTTAACAAGTCTTTAATCGGGAAAAAAGGATTTTGTTAAACCCTTTTCTTGGGAGGGCGGCCATCGGCCAGGGGGTCGGGCGTCCTCTGACCGGCGATGAGCGAAGGCCGACCGGCGCGCGCGGGGCGTACCGCCGGGGCGGTGTGACCCGGGGTGGGGACGTGAAACCGGCGGCCGTGCGGCAGACGCCGGATCAAATGACCGTCCCGTGAGGGATGATGGCGTCCTTGGGGATGACGACGACACCGTCGCGGATGAAATAGAGGGGGTGATCCAGATTCTCGCTTTTTCCGGTCGGGGAGATGACGACGTTGTCGCCGATGCGGGCATTTTTGTCGATGATGGCGCCTTCGATGCGGGTGTTTTGTCCGATGCCGATCCGGGGGCGGCCGAGCAGTTCATTCTCCATGATGCTGGCGTTGCTCTCGTAGTAGTCGCAACCCATCATGACGACGCGGTTGAGTTGGGAGCCGTGGCCGACGATGCTGCGAATGCCGACGAGGGAATTGCTGACGGTGGCGTGGTTGACGATGCAGCCGTCGGCGATCAGGGCGTGGTCGATGGTGGCCCCGTTGATTTTCGAGGCCGGCAGAAAGCGTGGCCGGGAGAAAATGGGGGAGCTCATGTCAAAGAAGTTGAACCGGGGGAGCTCGCTGACGAGATCGAGGTTCGCGTCGAAGAACGCCTTGATGGTTCCGATGTCCTCCCAGTAACCCTGGAAGACGTAGGAGAACACGCGACACTTCGGAATGGCGACGGGGATGATGTGCTTGCCGAAGTCGGTCTGGTCGTTGTCGAGGAGCTTGACCAGCATGTCCCGGTTGAACACGTAGATGCCCATCGAGGCGAGGAAATATTCCTCCTCTCCTTCGATGCCGAGGCGGTCGTAGCTTTCCTTGGGGATGCGGATGGCGTCGAGCACCGCGGGGTCCTTGGGTTTTTCGACGAAGCGGGTGATGCGTTTTTCCTCGTTGATTTGCATCAGCCCAAAGGATTGGGCGGGCTCGCGCCCGACGGGGATGGTGGCGATGGTTACATCGGCGTAGGTCTCGATGTGCTGGGTGATCATCCGGCGCAGGTCCATCCGGTACAATTGATCGCCGCTCAGGATGATCACGTATTCGAAGTCGTGATTGAGGAGGTGGGTCAGGTTCTTGCGGACGGCGTCGGCCGTCCCCTCATACCAGGACGTGCTGGTCGGGGTTTGCTCGGCGGCGAGGATTTCGACAAACCCGCCCGAGAAATGGTCGAATTTGTAGCTTTGAGAGATATGGCGGTGCAGGGAGGCCGAGTTGAACTGCGTCAGCACATAGATGCGCTTGAGGTTTGAATTGATGCAGTTCGAGATGGGGATGTCGACGATGCGATATTTGCCGGCCAGGGGGACCGCCGGCTTGGACCGCTCCTTCGTCAACGGAAACAGCCGGCTGCCCGCGCCGCCGCCCATGACGACGGCCAGGACGTTGCCGGAATTGGGTGACATCCGTTTGCTTTGATGCATAAACACTTTTCCCTTTCTGCGATCGGTTGCCGACGAGTTGGTTTCACTCTATACCTTGGGGCGCTTAACTAGGGCAAGCGGCAACCGATAGAAGCTATGGCCATGAACAGAATTACGTGCCGTGACATGTGCGCCATCCAGGCGTCGCGGACCCGTCTTGTCGCGGCCGGGGAGCAGAGAATTTTATGTGCGGAATCGTAGGATACGTGGGCCAGCAACAGGCCGGCCCGATCATTGTCGAAGGACTGCGACGACTGGAATACCGGGGCTACGACAGCGCCGGGATGTCCATCCTGGACGGAAAACGCCTGCAAACGGCGAAGAAGAAAGGCAAGATCGACGAAGGCCTCGGCCGCGCGGTGGCGGCCAGCCCTTTGCCGGGAACCGTCGGCATCGGCCACACGCGCTGGGCCACGCACGGGCCGCCCTCCGACGAAAATTCCCACCCGCACCTCGACCGCTCCGGGCGCATCGCGGTCGTCCACAACGGCGTCATCGAAAACTACGACCGGCTTAAAACCCAGCTCGCGGCCACGGGCAGCGTCTTCCGTTCGGCGACGGACACGGAGGTTCTCGCCCACCTCATCGGCGAGCACTACGAAAAAGTCTGTCGCGAGGGCGTCCCGGCGCCCGGCAAAGCGGCCCGCAAAGGCGAGCCCGCCCTCCCGGAAGGCCCGCACCCGCTCGCCCAGGCCGTGATGAACGCCCTTCGCGAGGTCATCGGGACCTACGGCATCGCCGTGCTTTGCTCGGACTTTCCCGGCGTCATCGTCGGCGCCCGCCGCGGCTCGCCCCTCATCGTTGGCGTGGGCAACGGCGAAAACTTCCTGGCCAGCGACGCCAGCGCCATTGTCGCGCACACCCGCCAGGCGGTTTACCTGAACGACTACGACGTGGTCACGTTGGAGTCGGGCGACTTCAAAGTGGCCAGCCTTGGCTCCGACACGGCCCGGTTCCAGATCAGTCAGATCGAATTCGACGCCTCGGCGGCGGAGCGCGGCAACTTCCCGCACTACATGCTCAAGGAAATCTATGAGCAGCCGCGGACGGTGACGAATGCGCTGCGCGGCCGGATCGATCACGACGAGGCCACGGCCAAGTTCGGCGGTTTGAACATGACCACCTCCGAGCTGCGCGAGGTCGAACGCATTGTCATTCCCGCGTGCGGCACCAGCTGGCACGCCGCTTTGCTCGGCGAATATCTCTTTGAGGAGTTCGCCCACATCCCCACGGAGGTGGAATACGCCAGTGAGTTCCGCTATCGCAACGCCCCGATCGAGAAACACACCCTCGTCCTGGTCATCACCCAATCCGGCGAAACCGCGGACACGCTCGCCGGCCTGCGGGAAAGCCGGCGGCGCGGCCATAAGGTCCTCGCCATCTGCAATGTGGTCGGCAGCACCATCGCCCGGGAAGCCGATGGAGGCATCTACCTCCACGCCGGCCCCGAGATTGGCGTCGCCTCGACGAAGGCCTTCACCTCCCAAGTCACCGTCCTCACCCTGCTGGCCCTCCACATGGGCCGCATCCGCATGCTCTCCAACAGCCGCGGTCTGCAGCTCATCCAGGCGCTCGAAGGCGTCCCGGCCCAAATCGATTCCATCCTCGCCCGCAACGAGAACATCAAGAAGGTCGCGCTCAAATACGCCTCCGCAGAGGACTTCTTCTTCCTCGGCCGCCAGCACAATTTTCCCGTCGCGCTCGAGGGCGCGCTTAAGCTCAAGGAGATTTCCTACATCCACGCCGAAGGCTACCCGGCGGCCGAGATGAAGCATGGCCCGATCGCCATGATCGACGAGAAAACGCCAACGGTCTTCGTCATCCCCCGCGATGCCCATTACGAAAAGGCCTTCAGCAACCTCGAGGAAATCAAAGCCCGCAAGGGACCGGTCATTGCCATCGCCACCGAGGGAGACAAACGCGTGGCCGGCAAGGTCGATGATGTGATCTACATCCCGGAGACGCTCGACCCGGTCTACCCCTTGCTGTCCGCCGTCCCGCTGCAACTGCTCGCCTATCACATCGCCGTGGCCCGGGGATGCGACGTCGACAAGCCGCGCAACCTGGCCAAGAGCGTGACGGTGGAGTGAGTTGGGACTTCGCCCGATGTCCGGACCGCGGGGGCATTCTGCCCGCAGCGGCAAAAATCGTCGGCCTCTGAGTAAAGTTCGAGCCGCGTGGCCGCTTGCGGCCGCTGCGGATCCCGTGATGGCGGGATCCGCGTCCCGGGTCCGACAACTTCGGGATGCACGGGGCCTCGACCACATTTGAACGTCGACATCGCCGGCGAGCGGTGATGTATTGAGTCGACGTCCAACCATGGTCTTTTGAGCACAATTGGGGCCTGTGAAAGCGGAGACTGGAAATTCGAAGTCGGCCGAGGGCGGCTGGTTTGCGACCACCCACTGGAGTGTGGTTATAAACGCCCGGGACGGGGGCGATTCGGTGGCCGCGGCCGCGCTCGAAGACCTGTGTGCCACGTATTGGTATCCGCTCTACGCGTGGCTGCGCCGGCGGGGCCACAGCCCCCCGGATGCCCAGGATCTCACCCAGTCATTCTTCGCCTCCATTCTGCAGCGGAACGCGCTGCAAAACGTCTGCCAGGAGAAGGGCAAATTCCGCTCGTTCCTGCTGGCCTCGTTGAAACACTTCGTCGCCAACGAATACGATCGCTCAACGGCGATCAAACGGGGCGGCCAGTGCCGCGTCATCTCCATCAACGACGAGGACGGCGAGAAGCGGTTTCAACGCGAACGATCGCAGGATCTCGCTCCCGATGAGGCCTTCGAACAAGGCTGGGCCCTGACCTTGTTCGAAAACGTCCTGGGGCGGTTGCGGGACGAATACGCGGCCCGCGGAAAATTGGATCTGTATCACGCGCTGCAGCCCTACCTCACCGAGAACGAGGCCAGAATGCCCCACGCTGTCACGGCGCAGAAACTTGGGCTCGGCGAAGGCGGAGTTCGCATGGCGACCCTGCGCTTGCGTCGACGATTCGGCGAGCTGCTGCGGGCCGAGATTGCCCAGACCGTTTCCGGCCCGGACGCGATTGACGAGGAGATCCGCGCTTTGCTCCGGGCGGTGGCGGGATAATCGGCGGGATCGTTCCGGCTGGCCGGCTGGGCGTGTGGGGCGAAGGCCTGCATTGTCCTCAAGTTCGCTTGTGACGACAGCGCTGAAATTCTTTTGTACTCCGGTAGTCGCGTGACCGAATTACCATCAACCACCCTTCACACCTGCTCCACTTGCGGCGGGAAGATCCCTGCGGGCGTGCCCGGCGGCCATTGCCCGGGATGCCTGCTCCGCCTGGCATTGGCTGAACCCGAAAGCCCCAGGGCCAGTTCGCCGTCGTCCGCTCGCCCCGAAACCGGACGTTGCCTGGGCGACTACGAGCTGCGGGAGATCATCGCCAGCGGCGGGATGGGCATCGTCTACCGCGCCCTGCAACGCAGCCTCAACCGCGAGGTGGCGGTCAAGATGATCCGGGACGGGGAACTGGCCAACGCGGCCGCGGTCGCGCGTTTTCGCTCCGAGGCGGAAGCGGCCGCGCAACTGGACCACCCCAACATCGTGCCGATTTACGAGGTGAATCAGCAGGACGGCCTGCACTACTTCAGCATGAAGCTCGTGCCCGGCGTCGCGCTCTCCGCTCGCCTGACGTCGCTCGGCCTGCGGGATTCCGCCAGCCTCTTGAGCGTTGTCGCGCGCGCCGTCCACTACGCCCACCAGCGCGGCCTCCTGCACCGCGACCTCAAGCCCAGCAACATCCTCATCGACGCCGACGGCCAGCCTCATGTCACGGATTTCGGCCTGGCCCGCCGCGTGGACGGGGATTCCCTGACCACCCTCTCCGGTTCCATCGTGGGCACGCCGGCGTACATGGCGCCGGAACAGGCGGTCGGCGCCAAGGGACTGACCACGGCAGCCGACGTCTACAGCCTGGGCGCGGTCCTCTACGAGCTGCTCACCGGGCGGCCGCCGTTTGCCGGGGCGACGCCATTCGAGACGCTCCTCCAGGTGCGCGAGCGAGAGCCGGTGCCCCCGTCGGCGGCCCGGGCTCGCCGGCTCGCCTCCCCCCAGCCAGGGGAGCCTGCTCCCCCGAGTCCAGGCGCGGCCGGCGACCCCGGGTCGGAACACGTTGACCGCGACCTGGAAATCATCTGCCTGAAGTGTCTGGCCAAGGAGCCTGAGCGACGCTACGGCTCGGCTGAGGCGCTGGCCGACGACCTCGATCGCTGGCTGGAGCATCGCCCGATTCTCGCCCGGCCTACCACCGCGCGGGCGCGGTTTCTCAAGTGGATGCGCCGCCAGCCGGCCCTGGCCGCCCTCGCATTGTCCCTCCCGGTCGTCGTGCTGTCCGGCGGGGCGGGAGTCGTCTGGCAATGGCAGCGCGCGCGCGCCGCCGCCGTCCAGGTGCGGGAGGAACTCTGGCGCGCCCAACTGCTCGAAGCGCGATCCTACCGCCAGAAAACCGGTCCAGGTCGAAGGGCGGAAGCGCTGAATGTCATCGGGCGAGCCGCGGCCCATCGGCCTTCAATCGATTTGCGCGACGAAGCGATTGCCACGCTGGTGTTGCCAGACCTGGGTTCCAACGTGTGGTGGCGGAGCGGAAATGATCCGCCCTGGCCAATCACCTTCACCAGCGACCTCCAGCACTTTGCGGGCTTAACCGGAAATGGAGACCTCGCCGTCTGGCGGGAAACTGACGCGAAGCCGATCGCAAAACCGCTGAGCTCCGCCAGTCCGGTGAGGTGTGCCCAGTTCAGCCCCGACGACTCGCTGCTGGCCGCGAAGCTCGCCGACGGCACGATCCGTGTCTGGCGCTGGCGGGACCAGCACTTGGTTCTCCAAACCCAGTCCTGGCCCTCCGACTCGGAATACGCCTGCTTCGACTTTTCGCCCGACGGACGTGAGTTCTGGTTCCTCGCCGCAGATGAGCACCTGGCCCGTTTTTCCTTGCCGGAAGGGAGCCCGTTGCCGGCTCCCAAAGTGTCCGTCCGCGCGCACCGATTGCGGTTGGATCCAACGGGAGGACGCCTGGCGGCGTGGACCGACAATCACCTGACCGCTTGGGATACCCGCACGGGGGAGCCGCTGGGAGACTGGGAAGCGCCGGCCGATATCTGGTGTCTGGCCTGGCACCCGAGCGGCGGGCGCATGGCGTTTGCCTCCCTGGCGGCCGGAGTTCACGTGGCGGAGCTGGGACGAAAGGAACTCGATCTGCTCAGTTCCGGCCCGCAGGCTCACGCGGCCTTCACGCGCATCAGTTTTACCCAAAAGGGAGACTTTGTTCTCGCCGGGGGTTGGGGCGACGTGACGGTGATGTGGAACGTCGCCACGCGCCAGCAGGAGCTGCGCAGTCACAGCGACTGGTTCCAGCAGGTTTCCCGGGACGGAACGCGGGTGGCCATTTCATTGGAGCGGCGGGGTTGCGGCGTCCGGACCTTGGAACTGCCCATCGGCATCCGCCGCCTCCGCATGCCGGCCGCCCAGCAGGGCGACACCTGGGCCGCTGCCTGGCATCCCAGCGGACGCTGGCTCCTGTCCGGGCATCAGCTCGGCTGGGTCGTCTGGGACATGGCCACGGGCGAGCCGACGCGCCTGTATGAGGGAACGAGCCGCGTGCGCATCACTCAATTTGTTCCCGACGGAACGGCGTTTCTCACGGGCGGCGACAGCGGCGCCCTTCTTTGGCGATTCGATGTGACGAACGGCGTGCCGCGCATCGGCTCCCCGCAGCTGCTGAGTCCGGCCGCGCCGCCGGCGAACGAACGCGCCGTCCTCTCGCCCGATGGCCGGCGGTTCGCTGCGATCGGGCAGGGTTCATGGCTGGGAACGGTGGCGGGCGGGCATCCGCCGGTTCCCATTGAACAAGGGGAAATGAACACCGAGGTGAAATTCAGCCCGGACGGCCGATGGCTGGCCCTCGGATGTTGGAAAGATACAAAGGTGAAGATTCGCGACGGTTACACGGGAGCGTACGTGACCAACCTGGAGGTGGGGACCTCCGGGTTCATTTTTAGTCCTAAAGGGGATCAGATCTTCTGTCCATTGCTGGATCGTGTGACCATTTTTGAAGTCAGCACCTGGCGCCAGCAGCGAGTGATCCCATTCGGGAAGGACTGGAAGCCGGGTGAAATCCTCTGCTTTTGGCCGGATGGAAGTTCGGTTCTGGCCGTCAATCGCGACGCGATGCTGCAGATTTGGGATTGGGAGGCGAACGCGCCGATCGCCACCCTTCGCCTGCCTACCGAAGGGGCCGGGGGCGCGTTGATCTCGCCCGGCCAACTCATCGCCGCGACCGTCAATCAACCGTGGTTGGACCTGTGGGACATTCCCGCGCTCCGCCGCGAGTTGGCCCGCCTGGGCCTCGACTGGCCCGGGGACAGCCCGAGTGCTGCGTTTGCGTCCCGCCGACACGCTCGGTAAGACGACTCTGTCCCCGCCGCGAGGCGCATTGCCGCGCCGCCCCATCGCTCGCCCGCCTATTTCATGCTGAGCTTGAATCGCGAACACCTTGATGGGAGGACGGAGGGTGGGCGCTCCGCGCACGCCGCAAAACCGGTTCGCGTCAACGGGTCGCGGCGCGCACGGAGTGCACGCCCTTCACCATGAAATATTCAGGCGGGGCCAGCTAGGCCAGCGGGCTCGGGACCGGATGAAAAGAAGTTGCAGGTTTCCCGTGACAATGCCCGCTGGCTTCTTTTGTAGAGGATGTTGATAATGTCACGAGTCCGCTTTCAGAGCCTCAACCCGTTCGGCATTCTGGCCGACAACGAGGCGAACAATCCTCCCGTCTTCGACCGTCGCCCACGCCGACGGCCCGTGGGCGCCCTCCGATGCCACACCCTTTGTGCAGCAGGGAAACAACGCCGTTGGCGCGCCGGCCGACGGAACCCAAGGTTTTTTTCGGCTGCGTTGATCACACCGTCGGTAACTTTCTGTTGTCGGAAGAGAATGACCGCCCGTCCGAAATCCTCCTGCCTATGAAAAGCTCCGCGCTTCTGCTCACCCTAATTCTCGCCGTGGCTCCGGGCTCCACAACCCACGCGGCTCTGATCGATTTCACGCATCCGGGCAAACCATTGTCCCACGGGCTTCGCGGCCCGGGTCCCGCTTCACCGAACAACCGGATACGACCTGCTCCGTGAGCAGTCGATCGGACCAAGTTAGTCCCCATTCAGTGCCGTGATTCGAAAACGCATCATTCGCTGGTTTCTTTGGGCTGCGGGGATTGTCGTGATCTTTGCGCTGGTTACGACCGTCATCGTGCTCGGGTTGTTGCGCGCCAGCCTGCCGGTCCTCGACGGTGAACAGCCTGCGGCAGGGCTCCGGGCAGCCGTCGTGATCGAGCGGGACGATTTGGGGGTGCCGACCATCACCGCCAGCAACCGGCTCGACATGGTCTATGGCCTCGGGTTCGTCCACGCCCAGGACCGGTTCTTCCAGATGGACCTGGCCCGACGCGTGGCGGCCGGCGAGTTGGCAGCCTTGCTGGGTCCGCCCGCGGTCAATCAAGACAAATGGCTCAGGCCGCGGCGGCTGCGCCATACGGCAGGCAAAGCACTGGAAGCGTTGCCCGCCGACCAGCGCGAATTTGTTCAAGCCTACACCGACGGAGTCAACGCCGGCTTGACGTCTCTCGGATCGCGCCCGCCCGAATACTGGGTGCTTCGCGTCCGACCGAAGCCCTGGCGGCCTGAAGACTCCTTGCTCGCTCACCTCGCGATGTCGCTGAGACTGACTCCGCCGGCCATGGATCGTCCCGATTCGCTCCTGCGCCAAGCCATCGGGAGTGCGGCCTTTGATTTCTTCTTCCCGCGAGGGACGGATTGGGATGCGGCGCTGGACGGGTCGACGATCCCGGCGGCTCCAATGCCGGGCCCCGATGTCCTTGATTTTCGCCATGGCTGGGAGCCTGGAAAAGAGCCGCTTCCCAAACGGTGGAACGAGTGGGTTCGCGCAACGGACGGCACCCTGGCGCCACTTCTCGCCAGCGGATCAGAGCCGGAGTCTCCGGCCGGAGCGATCGTGGGAAGTAATGGTTGGGCCGTGGACGGCTCGGTGTCCGCCAACGGAGCCGCGCTCGTGGCTAGCGACATGCACCTGGACTACTCCATCCCAGGTCCTCATTACCGGGTTCGGCTGAAATGGGTGGATGGCGTCAGAACTCACGACGTGATCGGTTTGACGCTGGCCGGCCTGCCGGGGGTGACGACGGGGAGCAACGGCGATGTGGCTTGGGCGCCGACGGCGGCCGAACTGGACTTGATTGATCAAGTGATGGTGGAGACCGACCCGAACCAACCCGGGCGTTACCGTGTGCCCGGAGGGTGGGCGGAATTCGAACGCGTGACCGAGCGCATCGAGGTTCGTGGCGGTCCCCCGGTTGAGTTGGCAACCTTGTGGACCATTTGGGGGCCGGTCTATGACAAGACGGGCCGCGGCGAACCGCTGCGCTTCGAGGGGCAGCTCGTTGCCCAACGGTACGTGTTCCAAAGTCCGGAGTCGGTGGACTTGCGCATCTGCGATTTGCTGCTGGCCACAAACACCGTTCAAGCATTGGAGACCGCGGCTGAAAGTGGCAGCCCGACGATCAATCTCATGGTCGGTGATCGTGCCGGGAAAGTGGGATGGACGATTGCTGGTCGCCTGCCTCGCCGCGTGGGCCAGGCCGGCAACCAGGTTTGCTCCTGGGCCGACGGTTCCAATGGCTGGGATGGCTGGCTCAGCCCGGCCGAGCACCCTCGGCTGACTTCACCGCAAGTCTCGCGCGCCTTTTCCGCCAACCATCGCATGCTGGGATCGGCCGCCTACTTCGGATTCTCCCAGCCGAATCCGGCCTTTGGAGCACGGGCCAAACAGATCGGGGATCGGCTCGCGCGGCTGGATCACGCGACCCCTGAGGACATGCTGGCCATTCAACTGGATGACCGCGCGCTGCTGTTGGAACGTTGGCGTGAACTCCTGCTCACGACCCTGGGCAATCCCCGGGATCCAACCACGCTCACGAACAACGTTGCCGAAGTCATCGCACTCGTCTCCCGTTGGAACGGCCGAGCGACCGCCGATTCCGTAGCGTATCGCCTGACGCGGGCCTTCCGTGAGACGACGCTTGAATACGTCTACGAACCTCTGACCACCCGGCTGACCAGGATGCTGGGCGATCGGATGCAGCGGTTTTGGGCCGGAGCTGAGCGGCCTGTCTGGGCGTTGCTTAAAAACCGCCCGCCGCACCTGCTCAGCCCCCGCTTCGCCAGTTACGATGACCTGCTGCTAACCGCGGCCGGCGACGTCGTCCGCGAACTCCGTGCCAAGACCCACGGGGATCTTCACCGGGCGACTTGGGGCGATCTGGTCAATGGCCCTGTGCGGCACATCCTCTCCGGCTCGCTCCCAGGACTGTCGAGTTGGCTCGATGCGAAAATGGACGGGTGTGGCGGGGGTGAGGATCTGCCGCGAATCAACACCGGCCGCCTTGGAGGCAGCGAGCGGTTGGCCGTCTCACCCGGACACGTGGATCAGGGGTTGTTCCAGATGATCGCCGGCCAAAGCGGGCACTTCCTCTCGCCTTACTATCGCGCCGGCCACGAAGCCTGGCTTCGCGGCGAGCCCAAGCCGCTGCTCCCCGGCCCCACGCGCCACACGCTGAGGCTGGTGTCGGGACAGGGGGACGGCATTCATCCAAACAACCGCCAACCAAACCCAAGCCGATGAATCCGAACGCCGATCGCGAACGACCAATCCAAGCCCTCGCCGCCATGGAGCGTGGCGGACGGCTTCAGCCTCACGCCTTCGATCCACGAGCGCTTGGCCCAATGGACGTCGAGCTGCGCGTCACCCACTGTGGCATCTGCCACACCGACCTTCACCTCATTAACAACGACTTCGGCCTCTCCTCGTATCCGCTCGTGCCCGGTCACGAGATCGTGGGTGTGGTGAGCGACGTGGGCGATCAGGTCACGCAGTTGCGCGCCGGTCAACGCATGGGAGTGGGCTGGCTGGCGGGCGCCTGCTTCGTCTGCGAGCAGTGTGCAGCGGGACGCGATAATCTGTGCCCCTCCGGCCAGCCCACGTGCCTCGGACGCGAGGGCGGCTTCGCCAGCCGGATCCGGGTGGACTCGCGGTTCGCGTTTCCGATTCCCGACGGACTGGCCTCGGAAGCTGCGGCTCCGTTGCTCTGCGCTGGCATCACGGTCTTCGCTCCGCTGTTGCGCCACAGTGTCAGCGGTAATTCCCGGCTCGGCGTCATTGGCATCGGCGGCTTGGGGCACCTGGCGTTGCAGTTCGGCCGCTCGCTTGGCTGTCGCGTCATTGCCTTTTCTTCGTCGCCGGCCAAGGAGCAGGAAGCCAGGCAGTTTGGCGCCGACACATTCGTGGCCTCAAACGACGCAGGGAGTTTGCAGCGCATGGCTGGCTCCTGCGACTTCCTCCTCTGCACCGTGACGGCTGATCTTCCCTGGGCGGACTACCTCAACGTGCTCCGTCCAGGCGGAAAACTCTGTATCGTGGGCGTGCCGGAGCACGATCTGCGACTGCCCGTGCTGCCGCTCATTCTTGGTCAGAAGAGCGTCGTGAGCAGCGTCATTGGCTCGCGGTGGGAGATTCAGACCATGCTGGACCTCTCGGCCCGCCATCGCATCGCGCCGCAGATCGAGTTGTTCCCGATGCGAGAGGTCAATCCAGCCTTGGATCGTCTTCGTGCCAACCGCATGCGCTACCGGGCCGTGCTGGTAAACGAACCATGAGCGCCAGAACCACCGCCCGACGGGTTCGCCGCTGGTCGCCTCTGCGAGGCCCCATAAACTGGTCTTTGGTGGGCTCTCAGGACAGGTCAATCGCGAGCGAACCATGTCGTTCCAATCCACCGGAAAGATGAACACTCACACCAGCAATCTGACCATCCCCAACCTGCTCTCGGGATTGCGCCTCGCATCCGTTCCGGTGTTGCTGCTTCTCGCGTGGCGGAGCCAGCCGAATCTCTACTTGATCTGCCTGGCGATTTCGCTCTCGACCGATCTGATTGACGGCGCCCTGGCTCGCCTGCTCCGGCAGCAAACGGACTTGGGAGCCAAGCTGGACCTGTGGGGTGACGTTGGCGTGTTGCTCTCACTCCCCATCGCGCTGTGGTGGCTGTGGCCGGACGTGCTTCACCGGGAACAGTGGTTCATCGGGGCAACCGTGGCCTGTTACGCCGTGAGCGCGGGCTTTGCCTCATGGAAATTCGGTCATCCGGCGACTTATCACACCTGGTGCGGCAAGACTTTCCAGACCTGCCTGTGCTTGGGGACGTTTGTCACGTTGCTGGGTTGGGCCGATTGGCCCCTGCGCGTTGGCTTGATTCTGCTGAACGCGGCCATCCTCGAAGAGATCGCCATCTCCATGGTCCTAACCCATCCACGCAGCAACGTCCCGTCATGGTGGCATGCGCGGACGCTGGCACGATCCGCCACCCAGGCAGTCGGGCAAACAAACTCGGGGTCGCCGAAAACCGAAGCGAACCGGTCGAGGTAACTCATGAAGAAGAAACGAATCCGGGTTCTGCTTACTCTCCTGGCACTCCTTATGGCGAGTGCGGTCGTCTTCTGGTGCTCGCGCCCGCTGGATGTGGACTTTGCGGCGGTGCGCTCGCAAGTCCCGCTCGCCGAGTTCAGTCATTTCGCGGACGTCGATGGGCTTCGCGTCCATTATCAGGAAGCAGGCACGGGTCCACCTTTGATCCTGGTCCACGGCTTCACGGCATCCACCTTCGCGTGGAAGAACGTCTTCGCCCGGCTGACCAATCGCTTTCGGGTCATCGCGGTGGACTTGAAAGGCTTCGGCTTCACCGCCAAGCCGGCCGGCGAGTACACCCCGGCGGCGGAGGGTGACTTCCTTGTGCGGTTCCTCGACCATCTTAAGCTGGACCGGGCGACGTTGTGTGGCCACTCGCTGGGGGGCTGGGTCGTGCTCCGCGCCGCGCTGCAGCATCCGGAACGCGTGCGCGCCCTGGTCCTCGTGGACGGCATCGGGCTGGATCTGGGTCCCGGCCAGGCGCCGACGCCGGCCGTCACGCACTGGCCGGTCATCGGTCCGCTCATCGCCGCCCTGGCGCTGACGTCTGATTCCATCGTGAGGAGCGGGCTGCGCCAGGTCTACTCCCGCGACACGCTGGTCACCGAAGAGTTGGTCACGTCCGTCCATCGCGTGCTCAAGACGCGGGCCGGCCTCCGCGCCACCCTCGCCATGACCTCCGACGCCGAGCTGCTCGAACCGCAGTTGGACCACATTCGATGCCCGGCCCTGATCCTCTGGGGCGCCCAGGACCGGCTCGCGCCATTGGCTGTCGGCCGCCGATTCAACGCTCTGATTGCCGGGTCGCGCCTGGTCACCTTCGATCCGTGTGGTCACGCGCCCCAGGACGAGATGCCTGAGCGATTTGCGACGGAGGTCTCCGGCTTTCTCGAGGCGTTGCCGAAGCAACCCGTCTCGGATGGATCGAAGTGAGCCTGCTTCCTAAGGCGGGCACGTCGACGACTTGCCCGATCCCGCCGCCTCCACTGACGGTCTCCGCTGCGATCCTCTTATCCTGGCCGGCTGCGGAGGTCGGCTGGAGCGTCGAATCCGCACCCAGCGTGGATGGTCCATGGGCTGCCTCCCACGTCACCGCCTTCCTGCAGGCCGGAAGCAATAACGTTGCGGTTCCTGCCGGCGGAACTCAGCGTTTCTTTCGGCTGCGGTGATGCCCTGGTGAAACCGGGCAATCAACTGCGTGGAGGTACATGGCGGCGTTGATTCCCGTCGCCTGGGCGGCGATCACCTGAACCATCTCCCGGACCAAGGCCACAATTTGCTCGGGCCGTTCAGGATGACTCCGGGCAGAACGAGCCGTTGCGCACCCAAGAACCACGTTGGGTTCGGAAGAGTAATAGACCGCCCGTACGTCGCCCGCCAACGGCACGCCGCAGCGGCAGCAATGTCCTGGTTCGCCGGTCTTTGGACCCGTGAGATATCACCGCACTCCGCCGCGAACTCGCTCGACTGGGCCTCGATTGCCCGGGGGGCAATCGAGTAACCGGTTGGCGCCAGGTCGAAGCGTTCCATTAGGAGATGCTTTGTGACATTCGGCCCCCGATTCTTCTGTACCGAGATATGTCCTGGAAATTCTTGAGCGGCGGTCTGGTAACTTGCAGCAAACGCTCCGTGAACTGGTGGCTGGCGTGCCTGTGTATGGCTGCCTGGCCGTTGGCCACGCTCGGTCAGGAGCCCGAACCGCCGACGCTGACGATTCATTGGCTACCCAACCAGGAAATTCTCGTCGCCTGGACCAATTCCACCGCGCCGTTCGTGCTGGAGGAAGCTGCGGCCCTCGGCGAATTCGCAGCCTGGCGTCTGGTCACCCGGCCGGTGACCATTGCCGGCGACTTCGCGGCCATCACCCTCGACGGTTCGCAATCCAGCCGATTCTTCCGGTTGCGCACGCCGGACCTCACACGAATCGTTCAGTCGTCTCCGGCCAGCGGCGAAACCGGCGTGGCGGTGACCCGTGAGACCATTTTCCGGTTCAACTATGCGCTGGCCAGCAACACCGTGCTGCGAACCGACCATGTCTTCGCCGAGTTCGGCGGCCGGCGTTACCTCGCCCGCGTCGAACTCGCCTCCGATCGTAAGACTGTCACGTTGTTCTACCAGGAACCCTTGCCCGGCAGCGCCCGGGTTCGGGTAACCTTCGATGCGCCGGGCCTGACCGATCAATTCGGCCGTTTGGTCGATCTCGACGGCGACGGCGTGCCGGGCGGCGCTGCAATGGTGCAATTTGATACGCTCAGCCTCACGGCGCTGCCCGGGACCGCGATCCAGGGAACCGTCTACGCCTCGGAACAGGTTCCCGGGAACAATGCCACCGATTTCATCAATCGCCCGCTCAAAGGCGTGACCATCTCCGTCGATGGCATGGAACAAACGCTCCGGACCGTGACAGACTCCAACGGGTTTTTCCGGCTGAGCCCGTGTCCAGCTGGAGATTTTTTCGTGCATATCGATGGACGCACGGTGACGAACCTTGCTGGAGGCATCCGCTATCCAGATTTGGCCTACTATCCGTTTGTCGGTAAGGAATGGCACGCCGCCGCAGGCAACACCAATAACCTGGCCGGCGGCACCGGGCTGATCTACCTGCCACTGATCGTGCAAGGCAGCCTGCAGCCGGTCAGCGCGACAGCGGACACGACCATCACCTTTCCGCCATCCGTGATCGCGAACAACCCGGCGCTGGCCGGGGTCTCAATCACGGTACCGGCGAACTCGCTCTTCAGCGACAACGGGACCCGGGGCGGCAAGGTCGGCATCGCGCCCGTGCCGCCAGACCGTCTGCCCGGGCCGCTGCCGCCTGGACTTAACTTCCCCTTGGTAATCACGATTCAAACTGATGGGCCGAGCAACCTCGATCAACCGGTCCCCGTGCGTTTTCCAAACCTGCCGGACCCGGTCACCGGCGAATTGTTACCGCCGGGAGCGAAAAGCGCTTTGTGGTCTTTCAATCACGACACTGGAGAATGGGAGCTGCAAGGCCCCATGACTGTGAGCGCTGACGGGAAGTTCGTTGTCTCGGATCCGGGAGTTGGTGTACGCCAACCGGGTTGGCATGGAACGAATCCTGGATGCGGAGGAGGAGGAGGATCACCGCAAGGACCTAATGGCGATCCATGTCCCGAGATGCCGGCATGCATCGCAGCGGCCGCAGCAGCGTCGAGATTTGCCGCCGGCGCGGAAGATAACTTTAATAACGCCATTGACTACGATTACCAGGGAAAGGAGATCCAGCGGGCGCTAAAAGAATTGACCGATCTGCTTAATCGCCGGATTGACGAGATACAAAGGATTTATCCCGTCCCGTCCGACAGTTGCAGAACGCTGTGGGAGGCGTTAGAACCGCTTTTCGCAGATCTAACGGAGCTGGACCTATTTAATCGTAGCCTCGAGTGGCCGTCCCTGATTCCTATTACAGCCGACAAGACTCAAGCTCAAGAAGCTGCTGTAGCGGCGGTTGTAGCCGCAGCCCAATGCGACTTGCCGGGCGCTCAGGCCGCCGCAAATGAGGCTCATCGCCGTTGGATGAATACGCTATTTGAGATGCAGGCGACACTTTTCGTTTACCAACACCTGTTGCCCCTCAAGACGGAGTTTGAGCGGGGAGCGCACGAGCTAATTTCAGCCGAGGATGCCTACGTCTCCTGCGAGTTGGGGGCCCCCCGCGGAGGCGGCGCTGCATGGGCAAGCCCGATGACCCTCCATATTGCGATCGACCAGTTTGGCCCAGTTCAGTTCGCGCGGCGGAATCAGCCCATTCTTCCTGACTCTCCGGAACCGCAACTCGCGATGGCTGGACAACCCGTCGTGGGCGGGTTCGTCTTACAACCTGGGTTCTATCACTTCCTGGTTCAAAGGGTGGAAACGGACGCCACCGGGACGGAGACGCTACAGGTTATTCTGCGTGGTTCGAAACTGGTTAACGGTGACGCCTTCCGAAACCTTTTTCTGTCCCCTCTAGCTCATTTCCGGGCGTGGCTCCTTAACCCTCTAACTAAACGAATCGGTTACGCAGATTTTTCCACCGGAACCGCAGGAACGACCGCGACCATACCGGTGATCCTTATGGCAGATGACTCATCTTTCGACGGCGATCAAGATGGGCTCAGTGATCTGGCAGAGAACCTGGTTGGCACGGATCCCGCCAATCCCGATTCCGACGGCGACGGCATTGCGGACGGCGTGGAAGTTGTCGCCGGCACCGATCCGCTCGACGGCCACCCCGCCGCCACCGGCGTCATTGCGACCGCTGATACTCCGGGCAAGGCCGTCGACATCTGCACCGCCAATGGCCTCGCGTTCGTGGCCGATTCCTCGGCGGGCGTCGCTATTTTCAACATCGCGGACGGCATCACTCCGCTCCGCGTCGCGCAGGTGGACACTCCGGGGGACGCACAACGCGTCGCCGTGGCAGGCACTTTTCTTGCCGTGGCCGATGGACCATCCGGTCTGGCCATTGTTGACATCTCTGATCCCGGAACGGCTCATGTATCCCGTCAATTGGATCTGGGCGGGAACGTGCGGGCGGTGGCCGCTGCCGGCGGGATCGCCTATGCGGGATTAGACTCGGGCCAGATCGCAGCCGTCGATCTGGCCAGCGGGACGGTGCTCCATCTCCTGGGGGTACCCAGTTCCGTCCAGGATTTGGCACTCACTGGTGACTATCTCTACGTCCACACACTCGGGCGCCTCTACGCCATTTCGTTAGTCGGCAACCAATGGCAAATCACCAGTTCAATCCCGGGCCCGGGCTTGAATCCGAACGCGGTGAATCGGTTCCGCTTGTTTGTCGGCGGGAACCGCGCGCACGCGGCGCATGCCTCGGGTTACTGGGTCTTCAACTTGGACAACCCGGCGGCGCCCGCCTTGCTCCAGCAAGTCGACACGACGCAGCTCGGGTGGAAACAGCTCGTGCCGACCGGATCCGGCTTGGCCGTCGGCGTCGTCAATCCCAACGCCTCGCCGGACGGCCCGCAGGATGTCTCGCTCTACGACATCGGTCCGACCGGGACCGGCACCGCCTTCCTGACCACCTTTCCCACGCCGGGCGTTGCCACAGCGGTTGCCGTGGATCACGGCTTTGCCTACGTGGCGGATGGAGACGCCGGACTGCAGGTCCTCAACCTCGAGGCGCCCCAGGCGTCCGGGCCGAACGGCCCGACCTTCGACTTGCACGCCACCTTTCCGCTGAACCCCGCGCTGGCCGAATCCGGTCAGATGGTCAGCGTCACCGCCGACGTCGCGCCCGGCGTGCGCGTGCGCCACGTCGAATTTCTCATCGATAGTGCCCGCATTCTCCTGGACGGCGGGTTCCCATTCGAGGCGCGCTTCAGAACGCCCGACCTCACCAGCGACGCAGCCCGACAGTTCCTGCTCACCATCATCGTGACGGACACGGCGGGCAAATCGACCTCCCAGAGCATCACCGTCGCTTTGGCCGGTCCGCGGGTTCGCGAGGTTGCACCATTGGTGGGCAGCCCGGCGGTGTCCCAACTCACGGCGCGTTTCAACGAAGCGCTGGATCCCGCAACGTTGAATGCTTCCAGTTTCCGGCTGGTCTCGGCCGGCCCGGACGGCAGGCTCGACACATCCGACGATGCGGCCGTCACGGGCGGGAGCATCGCCTTGGATGCCTCGGGCCGCCTGGCGACGATGCAGTTCGGGGCGGCGTTGCCGGACGGACGCTATCGCGCTGCCCTCACCACGGCCATCGCCGATCCGGTCGGGAACCATTTGGACCGGGAGTTCGCTTGGGAGTTCGTGGTCGCCAACGCGGTGTTTTGGATCAACCCGTACGGGGGCGATTGGAACGTGCCCGCCAACTGGAGCACCGGCCGCGTCCCCGGACCGTCGGACGACGTGGTGCTCGTCCGGCCGAAAGATTCATTCGGCGACATTCCATCCGCGCCGTTCAATGTCACTCTCAGCCTTCCGTCGGTCGTTCTGAACCGGCTGATCGTGTACGAGGATTTTCAAGTCAACCGGACGCTCGACGTCACCCACGATTTGGTTTGTTACAAGAATCTCACGCTGGGCTACGGCGCCGAACTTCGCCACGCCACGCTTCGGCTCGTCGACTCTGGCCGACTATTGCTCCCCGCCAGCGGCCTTTCCACGTTCACTGGAGTGACCATTGTCGGGGACATCGATCTCACCTCCGCCCAACAGCTGCAGGTGGCCGGCGGCTTTGCCGGCGGCCGAATCAACCTGGACCGCGGCTCGGTCATGTCGTTCGCCGGCGCGCAAACCGTCAGCGCCGGCTCCTTTGTATTCGGCGCCACCGGCGCACGCCTCGACCTCAGCCCCCAGGCCAGCGTAAACTTCCAGCCCGGCGTGACGATCTCCGGCCAGCGCGGAACGATCTCCCTCCTGGGATCCGGCGCCGCCGCCGCCACGTTCCGCAACGAGGGACTCATCACCGCCAATGTTCCGGGCGGCACCCTCACGATTTCCGGCACCGGCTTCCTGAAGAACATTGGGCGGCTTCGCTCCGACGGTGGCACCCTGATCCTCGCAAGTTCCACGACGACCGCCGATCTGGGGTCGTTCGAAAACATCTCCGGCGCCATCTCCCTGGGGGGCACGATCGAGAATGCGTGCGCGATCCTCACCCTGGACGACACCACCGGCCCCCTGACGATGATCGGGGGCGTCATCCGCGGTGGAACGATTCGCGAGAGCGGTCGGGGTCAATTGACCTTCGGGCCACAGGCGTACAACCCCGGCAATCAATTGGCCGGAGTTATCGTCGAGGGCGACCTGACTCTCACTCCCGCCCAACCGTTGCTCATCACCGGCGGGCTGGCCTGCGGACAGATCCGGCTTGACCATTCGTCGGTCATCGCCTTCGCCGGCTCGCCGGTCGTCAGCGCCGGCTCATTTCTTTTCGGGGCGGCCGGAGGACGAATCGACATCAACGCCCAGGCCAACGTGACGTTCCAACCCGACGTGACCGTCTCAGGGCAGCGTGGGACCCTCAATCTTTTCGGCGCAGGAGCCAGCGCCGGAACCCTCCGCAACGAGGGCGTCATCACCGCAAATGTTGCGGGTGGCACTCTCACGATTTCCGGCACCGGTTCGTTGAAGAACTCCGGGCGCCTTCGTTCGGAAGGTGGCACGCTGATTCTCGCCAACTCCACGCCAACGGCCGACCTGGGCAGGATCGAAAACATCGCTGGAGCCATCTCCCTGGGTGGCATGATCGACAACACCGGCGCGACGCTCGCCCTGGATGACAGCACCGGACCGCTGACGATGATCGGAGGCATCATCCGCGCAGGAACAGTTGAAGTCAGCGGCCGGGGTCAGCTGGTCTTCGGAGCCCGGGCCTATGACCCCGGCAACCAACTGGACGGCGTGACCGTCAACGGGGATCTAACGCTGGTCGACAGTCAGACCGTGCGCATCGTCAACGGCTTCACCTGTAACGGCAGCCTGCGGCTCGACACCGCGGGCGCGCTCGAGTGCAAAGGGGTGCAAACGCTCGCCGCGGGCACCATCCTGTTCGGATCGCAAGCCGGCTCCGGCAACCCTGGCAGAATCTTCCTGTCCGACAACGCCTCGGCCCTCACGCTGGGGCCGGCGGTCACCATTCAGGGCCAACGCGGCTTAATCGGACTCTCCCGGATCGGAACGATCATGAATCAGGGCCTGATCACCGCCGACGCTCCCAACGCGGCTCTGTCGATCACGACCCGGGTTCTCGTCAACGACACGCCGGGAGTGCTCGAAGCGGCGGCCGCCGGGGCCATCTTGACGATCAATGCGACGGACTTTACCGACAACGGCCTCCGCCGAACCAGCAACGGCGGGCAAATCATCGTGAATCCGTGAGAACACCATCGCCCAGCACGGCTCCGCCACGGGCAACGAATTCATCAAACGCCGCTGGCCGAAGCAGGCCCCGGCTCCGGGGGCCGCTGCTCGCAGGCTGCCTGGCACTGGCCCTCGCTCTGAGCTTCGCTTCCGCGGGGCGTGCGGATGCGGTGCTGGATTGGACGGCGTTGGCGTTGGACTGCATCCGCGCGGACAACAGCAGTCCCACGCTGAGCACGCGCAACCTTGCCCTCCTGCACACAGCCGTCTACGACGCGGTCAACTCGGTGGTCCGGACCCATCAGCCGTATCGCTTCCAACTCACCGCACCGGCCGGCACCTCGCCCGAAGCCGCGGCCGTGGGAGCAGCATACGAAGTGATGCTGACGCTCTATCCCTCGCTGGAGTTCTGGGCCCATGACCTTTACGACGGCTGGGTTGCGGCCGCCCTGGACCAGGCGACCGTCACCAACGGACTTGAATTGGGCGCCCGGATCGGGAGGGCGGTTCTGGATTCACGCAGTGCCGACGGGGCGAGCACTGAGGTGCCCTATATTCCCAGCGATGGTCCTGGCGCCTGGCAACGCACACCGCCGTACTTCCGTCCACCGCTGACGCCCCAATGGCGGTTCGTAACCCTATTCTGTCTGCCCGAAGTCGAAGCCTTTCTTCCCGGACCGCCCCCCGCACTCGACCGTCCCGAATACGCCGTCGCCTTCAATGAGGTCAAGGCGCTCGGGGGCAAAGAGAGTCGGGTGCGCACAACTGAGCAGGGCGAAATCGCGGTTTTCTGGTCAGACTTCAGTTACACCGCCATGCCGCCTGGGCACTGGCATGAAATTGCGGCAACCATCGCGCACGCGCGCGGCAACACGCTCGCCCAGAATGCACGCCTGTTCGCCCTGCTGAGCCTGGCCCAGGCCGACGCAGCCATCGTCTGCTGGGAAACAAAATATCGCTATAATCTTTGGCGCCCGGTCACCGCCATTCGCCGCGCGCAGGAGGACACCAACCCGGCCACCGAACAGGATGTCGCCTGGAACCACTTGCTGGCGGCGCCCCCGTTCCCCGCCTACCCCAGCGGACACAGCGCCTTCAGCGGCGCCAGCGCTTTCATCCTCTCGTCCTTCTTCGGAACTGATGCCATCACCTTTGCCGCCACCTCCGACTCCCTGCCCGGAACGACCCGGACCTTTCACAGCCTGGCGGCCTGCGCCGACGAAGTGGGCATGAGCCGAATCTATGGGGGAATCCATTTTCAATTCGACAACGTCGCCGGCAAACAATGCGGGAGGCGAATTGGGGAGTACGTGGCTGCCAACTACCTGGTCCCGAATGAACGGTTGCCGCGTCTCGCCATCCTCTGGAATACTGCCAAGAGGACGCTCCAAATCCACGGCCACGTGGGACGAACCTGGGTGCTGGAAGAGACAGGTGACTTTCTATCATGGCGGGACATCTCGACCAATTTGGTTGACCCCAGAGGGACCGAGTTTGAGGCGCCTAGCCAACCTGGAGCAGGCGCCCGGTTCTATCGGCTTCGCGAGGAATGACGCTCAGCCCCGGGGCGGCGAAGGTTCCCGCGGCAAGGCGATCGCGCGGTGCGCCCGATCCGGCCCCGCCAGCGAAGGAATATGGTTGTGAATTCACCGTTGGAACCGTGAATCCAGGTAGAACGGGCTGTCGGGCGATTGGAAATTGGAGATTGGAGATTGGAGATTGGAAATTGGAGATTGGAAATTGGAAATTGGAGACCCCGATAGCCAAAAACCATTAGCCGATTTCCAATTGCAAATCCCGATGTTCCGCAATCGTAAATCAAAAATCGTAGATCACCCGGGTTCAGCTTTCAGGATGGGAAGCGATCGCGCGGCGCTGCTTTCGCGACGCCGGAGGCTGCTGGCCGTGGGTCGGTCAGAGCACGTTTCCTTTGGTGCAAGAAGATGGAGAGCTTGGTGCCGCGCATGAACTCCGTGTTGGATTCGATGAGTTGATGGATGGGGTTGTGCAGCGGGCAGGGGGCGCCGTGGCCGCACCAGCCGTGGCCGAACGGGCAGACCGACGGCAGGTCCACCTTCTCGAAGAGGGAGGCCACGTCGAAGAGGGAGATTTCTTCTGGAGCCTTGGCCAGGGTGTAGCCGCCCCGCGGTCCGGGCTGGCCTTTGACCAGGCGCGCGGTGGCCAGTTGCGTCAGCAACTTGGCCGTCAGCGCCCGTGAGATATTGCGAGCCTTCGCGATTTCGCCCGAGCCGGCCCGCTTGGCGGGTTCGGCGGCAAGATAGCTCATCACGGCAATCGCATTCGCCGCCGTCTGTCCATAAACGAACATGGTTAGGTGGCCGGACTCTACAGGGCCTGCGCGGCCGGGAACAGCACGGCGTTTTCGAGGTGGATGTGCCGGTGGAGGTCCTCCTCCAGATCCTGGAGCCCGGCAAAAAGTGCGCGATAGGTATTGCAGGCCTCAGGCGGCGGCACGAAGTCGTTTGACAGTTGCCGCAGGCGCTGCAGGGCTTCGCCGGCCTCGTCATGCTCGTGCCGCATGCAGGCGATGGGATCGTCCAGCGACAGCCCGTGGGAATCGCCGCGGCTCAGCGCGACGACAGCGGGGAAGAGGATGCGCTCCTCCTTGACAATGTGGTGCCCGAGCTCATCGGCCAGCGTTTGGAACGTCGTGAAAACGTCGACCAGGGAGGGCGTGTGGCCGCCGTGGACTTGCGCGACCCGGGCCGCCATGGCGTGGAGGCGCGGCAGTTCGCGGCGGAGATAGGCGTGGTGGGTGGAAACGATGTAGTCGGCGAGGTCGGGCAGGGGCAACTCGGCGGGGTTTTGTTTGGGCTCAGCCAGGCCGGCGGCCTCGGCCTCCAACTGCGCGGCGACGGTCGGGGCGGGGATCGCCTTCAGCCTGCAGGCTTCGCGCAGCGTGCGCGCGCCCTGGCAGCAAAAGTCGATGCCGAATGATTGAAACACGCGGGAGCGACCGGGGCGTTCGGCGACAAGTTCGCCCACGGTGCGGTCGAGCAGGGGCGTGCCGGGAGCAGAGTAGACATTGGGTTTATGGCTCATGAGGGAGGGATTGGTTGAACGGACGGTTAGGGATTGGGGATGGAAGTGGCGCTGGCGGGCCGGGCGGGGCCGGCCTCGGCGAGCTGTTTGGCCCGGGCAATGATCGTCTCGCCGGATTGATTCAAGCCGATCTGTTGCGTGGCCATCTCGCCGCCGGCATCGAGCAGACTGATCAGGTTGGAATGAGCGAATTGCCCGCGCGCGTCCATTTTGAACTTCACGCCCAGCAAGGCGGCGATCTCCTGCACGTTGTCGGGAGTGCCGGTCAAGAGCGTCCAGTTTGCGCCGAGGTTGTGGAGTTTCCGGTAGCGGGCGAGGGCGGCGGGCGTGTCGCGCTTCGAGTCGAACGAGATGAGCACGAAGCCGACGTTGGTGCGGGTGGCTTCGGGCAGGGCGGCTTCGATGTGTTTCATGTCCTTCACCAGCAGGGGGCAGGCGAATTCGCAGCTGGCAAAAAACATGGTGACGATCTGGGGCCTCCCGCGCAGGGAGTTGAGCGGGCGTGTCGTGTTGCCGTCATCAGCCCACAAGGAGTCGAGTTGATAGAGCGAGCGTTCCGACAGCGCGGCGGGGCACGGCAGGTCCTTGCGGCAGCATGCCGGCAGTTCTGCCGCACGGCCCGGGGAAAGGGGCAGAATCACGGCCACGCTGCCCACCGCGAGCGCGAGACGCAGGAATCGAAGCGATTTCATCATTTCTCCTCGGTTAGATCCTGAGCGCAGCGAAAGCCCAGGTTGTGGACGCAGTAATTTGCATTCAGGCTGCTGCGAAATCCGTAGCGCATGAAGGCCGGGTAATTGTCCGGGTCGCGCGAGTCGGTCGCTGCCGTGCCGCAGAAGAGCTGTCGGTCGAGCCCGGAGTCGCCCCGCGCGTCGCCCGTGACCATGGTCGTGTTGAAGTCCCGGACCCATTCCCAAATCAGGCCGTGCAGATCGTGAACGCCCCAAAAATTTGGCGGGCGCCGTCCGACATCGGGCCGGTGTGAGTCGGTGGGTGCGGTGGACCAGCGGATCAATTCGGCCTGGAACTGAGGATCGCGCTCGCCCTGGGCTTGTGTCTGGCTGGCGGCTGCGGCCCATTCCCACTCTGCCACCGAAGGGAGGCGCTTGCCCTTCCATTGCGCATAGGCCTTGGCCGCGAACCAAGAAACGAATGTCACCGGTGCGCGCGCCGGCGCATTCGGGCCGAGTTCCAGATCGCCGGACCAGTTTTTCAAATAGGACTCGTCGACGAAAAGCCGTCTGGCCGCGGAGCGGCGCCAGGCGCGGTTGTGCTGCACGAAGTTCAGAAATTCTTCATTCGTCACCGGGAACGCATCGAGGCGAAACGGTGCCACGTTCACTTCGGCCGGATCCGTCACCGAGCGGAACAGCGGTTTGAAGACACCGCCGGGGAGCGTGACCATGCCGGTGGCGGCCTGGGACGCGGCGCCGACGGGCCATCCGGCCGCGAGGGCGCCCGCCAGGAGCGTCACCCATTGGAGGCGACAGAGGCGCATGGCTACTCGTATTGGTTGGCGGCCACCGGAGCCATCTCGGTTCGCACCCGCTTCACGTCCTCGGGTTTCACGGCCGGCCCCGTGTTGCCGAAGCTGTTCCGCACGTAGGTCAGCACATTCGCCACCTGATCATCGCTGAGGTAATTCAAGGGCGTCATCGTGCCGTTGTAGGTCTTCCCGTTCACGACCACCTGTCCCGTCCGGCCCGCGAGCACGTTGCGAATCGCCTCATCGTTGTTCATTCTCGAAAAGAAGTCGGAATTGGCCAGCGGCGGGATCTGGCCGGCGAGGCCCTCGCCGTTGGCTTGATGGCAGACGAAACAGGTTTGCATGAAGACGCCTTTGCCCTTCTCCATTTGGATCTCTTTCGACAGCGACGCGATCTTTTGGTTTCCTTTGATCTCCTCGGCCACGGCGGCCCGAAGTTCCGCCACGCGCTTCTCCGACTCGCCGCCGGCGGCGGCTTTGCCGAGATAGACCGCGTCCACCTCCTTGCCGGTATAAGTCGCGAGATTGGCCGGGCCATCGACCTTCAGCATGCCGACCGCGCCTTTGTTGAAGGCGCGGAAGAGGGAGTGATCGACGAGCACGTAGGTGCCGGGCACCTCGACTTTGAAGTCAACCACGGCCGAGCCACCGGCCGGGATCATCGTGGTCTGCACGTTGTGCGTCACCTGCGAGCCGCCTTCGGTGTAGACGTTGTCGAAGATCTCCCCGATCACGTGGAACGACGACGTCAGGTTGGGCCCGCCATTGCCGACGAAAAGACGCACCCGCTCGCCGGCCGACGCCTTCAGCGCGCGGTCGCCGACCAGCGACCCCACGGCGCCATTGAACACGACGTAGCTCGGTCGCTCATCGATGGCCTTGTTGATGTCGAATTGCTGCAGCCCTTCCTCGCCGTATTTTCCCGTGGTGTAGAAGTCTCCCTGCATCACGTAATACTCGCGGTCGACCGGCGGCAGCCCGCTGGCCGGTTCCACCAGGATGAGCCCATACATGCCATTGCCGACGTGCATGCCGACGGGCGCGGTCGCGCAATGATAGACAAACAATCCGGGATTGAGCGCCTTGAACGAAAAACGGGACGAATGGCCGGGCGCGGTGAACGAGGACGCCGCGCCCCCGCCCGGCCCCGTGACCGCGTGCAGGTCGATGTTGTGCGGCATCTTGCTGTCCTGATGGTTGTTCAGGTGAAACTCCACCAGATCGCCTTCGCGAATCCGGATGAAACTGCCCGGGACGTCGCCGCCGAACGTCCAAAAAACATATTCCACGCCGTCCGCCAGCCGCTTGGTCACTTCGCGGACCTCCAGGTTCACCACCACCTTGGTCGCGAATCGACGCTGGATCGGCGGGGGCACGTTGGGCGCCTGGGTCAGGACGGCGGTCTCCTCGCCGGTGATCGCGGAGTCGCCCGAACCGGCGTTCGGCTCGGCGCCTCCAGCCCATGGACCGCTCAATCCCCAGAGCGCGATTCCCAGGCAGAACAAATGACTGCAGCGTGTGGTTGGTTTCATAATTCGTTGTTCAGGTGTTTCCCTTGCGACTCCGCGCCGCGGCTCCCGCCCGCTTGGCCTCCCGCTGTGCCTCTGCTGCCATCGATGTCGCATGCTCCACTTTCTATTAAAGAATAAAGTGTCTTTAATTCGTAAAAGAGTTACGGCGGATCGAGTGGGTGTGGACACACCGCAATTGTTCAACCCTTGGCGGTAATTGTTCGAGATGCGGGCCGCGTCCGTCCGCGTTCCCGCGGGCGAATCACCGCGCGTCGTCCCACTGCCGGACGATCCACGCCGCGACCCGGTGAAGTTGTTGTCCGGCCGGCTCGGCCGACGCTTCGTATCGACGGGTGATGTCGCGCAGTTGGTTGAGCCGGTTGAAGTAACCTTGTCGGCGCTCGGCGGGCCAGTGTTCGCGTTCGGCCTCTTGTTTGAGATCGGCTGGCCGGTGCAGGCGCGGGGCCTGAAACCATCCGGCTTCATTGAACCAGCAATCCTGCACGAACATGAGGTCGCGAACTGCGGTGGGATCCGCCGACGGGCCGAACAGTTCGCGGCCGAGGATCTCATGAAACCCGCGCACGTCGAGGTCGGGCTCGCGGGTCCACTCACGGTAGGCGATGCGGTTGACGCGCACGGGGAGTTCGTTGAGCGGCATTTCCCCGTCGCGCAGCCACGCGAGGTGAAACGGCTTCTGCCGTGGCTTGTTGGTGCCGGGCGGGCCGTCGATGCAGCTGAATGGCTCGCAGGAGGTGATGTAGCCGCTCAGGCCGCGCTGGCGGGCCAGGCGGGCCCCGTCGCGAATTCTGGCGGGAGTCCCGATGGTCAGCGCGTCGTTCCAGTAGAGGCTGCTGCGGGCCTGCCGCGCCAGCGTGTCCTCGATCGGTGCGCTGTGGGGCGTGAACATGAACGACCACCGCCGGTCGAAGGCCTGGGTTGACCCGCTCACGTTGAATTCAGGCACCGCATTGGTGGTGAAGTAGCGGGGGTAGACGAAGATCAACGCGTTGCGTTTTGCCTGCCAGACATCCTCCGAGATCTGCCGCACGAACTTGAACTCATGGTCAAAAAACTTTCCGCGGCAGTCGGCGCAATGGCAGATCGCATAGTCCGAAGATTCGATCAGCAGGCCGTCCGCGTTCGGGTAAAAGTCGAGGAACATCTCGTGGATGTAGGCACGCATGAACTCCTGCGCAGCGGGTTTGGCGGGGCAGAGGTTGTAGCCCCACGCGTGCATGCCCCACAGTTGAGCCGGCCGTCCGTTTCGCTGGGTGGCCTTTAGTTCCGGGTGCTCGAGCGGATATTGATTGGCGCCGTCGTAGGCGAAGGGCGTAAAGCCCAGCACAACCTGGATGCCCTTTGCGTGCGCGTAATCGATCAGTTCGTGAACGTAATCCTGCTGCACATTGCGATGGTCGGAATTGTAGCGCCAGGTCACAGGAAACGCCTTCGAGCGAAAGGCACCGGCGGTCCAGAGGATGAGAAAGTTTGCGCCGTCGTCCTTCATGCAATCGATCATCTGGCGCCATTCGGGGAGGCCAAACGTCGGCATTCGCATGAACGTTGTGTAATAGCCGCGCGTGGCGAACGGTCCGCTCGCCGCCTGCGCAGTGAACGTGATGAGCAGGAGCAGCAGCGCCAGCGAGCGCAGGCCAAATCGGGGGAAAGTCATGCAGGAGTTGGGGGGGAGGGTGCCCGGGTTAAAACACCTGGCGCGCGCGCT
>JBGATF010000006.1:0-135795 GCA_044229355.1 Limisphaerales bacterium | reverse complement strand
GGGTGCCCGGGTTAAAACACCTGGCGCGCGCGATAGAATCGCGCGGGTGCGGTGCTGTTGGTGTCGCTGAACTGGAGCTGGCCGGGCGGATTGGTGGTGACCGGTCGCCACTCGGGCAGGTTGGTGGATGAATCGATGGCGTAACGGGCGGTGGACGGGCCGTCGATTTGGAATTGAAAGGCGCTGTCAGGCGGGCGCTGGGGCGTGTGCAGGTGCGGCGGGGGTTCGCCGGCCTGGCGGACGTCGATCCATTCCAGATTGCCGTGGGCTTCGATGGCCTGGACGAGGGCTTCCAGCCAATAACAATCCCCTTTGCCATTGGGGGCTCCACGCATCTGGTCGCGGAGAGTCGGGGCAACTGCCTGGGCGACCCAGCGCTCGACCGGTGCCAGCATGCCCACGACTTCCGGGACCAGGCCGCTGCCTTCATCGCCGGTCCAGCTCCGGTTGAAATAACTGGCCTTGGGCATCCACCAGAGCGGGAACGTGGCCTTTCCCGCGGCGTGCCGCTCGAGCACCTGCGCGCGGAGCGTCGGGTCCGCGTCGCGCAGGTAGCGCCCAATCTCGGGCGTGAGGTTGAGAAACACCCAGCCACGATAGGTCGATCCGGTCATGCGGGCGTCGTACATGCTGGGATAGCTTCCGTAGGGCGACCTCCACTCCAATCCCGGGCTGCCGCGGCAGATGGACTCGATGTTGGTGAAGTTCAGGCCGGCGTTCAGGCGCGCCCGGAGATTATTCGTCGCGATCGTCCTGGCGGCCGCGTCGCCGAATCGATCGGCCAGGCGCGCCATGGCGATGTGCACGCCCATGGTCCCGTAAAGCCGGTAGCCGTCGTCGCCGCCGTAGTTCGCATAGAGCTGTTTGAGGCTGGCCCAGCGATTCGAGATGGCGGTCCAGTCGCCCGTGCGAAAGCCGTAGAGCCAGACGCCGTAGAGGGTGTGGAGGAAGGGACGATTCTGGCCGAAATTCGCGCGCTCGAACCACCAGCGTTCGCGCGGGTGATCCTCCCGCGGGGCGCCCGAGGTGCGCGGCAGGGGATAGTTTGAATTGCCGTTCCGGCCATACGCAGTGACGCCCCAGGGCGCGTTGGTGGGGTTGTTGAACTCGGCGTTCACGTACGCACGGACGGCAGGCTGCTGATTCGGATCCAAATGCGGATACGCCCACGCCAGCGTGGTGATGATGCGGCCGGGCTCCTGATAGACGGTATAGCCGACGCTCTCCTGGTCGGCGTGGCTGATGTAAAGCGGCGCGAGCCGGCCGGCTTGGAGCACGCGTTGGACTTCATATCGCAGCTCGCCGATCAGGTCGTCGGCGTTGGTGACGCCCTGCACGCGGGGGTACTCCCAGGCATAGGGCTCCAGATCGACGCTGGCCGACTGTGCCCGACTCGCCTGGGCGATCGCTGCGACCACCAGCAGGGCGACGTGGAGAGACAGCCGGTGAAAAATCGGTGACGCTTTCATGGCGCGTGCTCGATGCAGGTGACGGCCCAGTTTTCGGCCAGGTAGACGCGGGCGTCGACAATGATCGGCGCGGTGCGTCCCAGGGCGGGCGCGTGGGCTGGGGCGATCGCCGGGGGTTGATCCTTGTAAACGACGTCCCACTGGAAGTTGCCGCCGTCATGATGGCGGATGGGGGCGGACACTCCGCGGTATCGGCTGGTGGCCAGATCCACCATCATTGTTCCGCGAAAGTTCTGGCGCAGCCATAGCTGGGTGCCGGCGACCGCCAGACCGTAGAGGTTGTCGGTCTCCCACGGCCAGATGGCGGCGAGGTGGCCATTGTCGATCGGCACCCGGTGGCCGGTATTCGGATCGATCGCCGCGATGTCCTGGGAGTAGCGGGTTCCGAAGACGGCGCCGATCGCGGTGGTGAATTGGGGAAAGGCGGTCTTGAAATAAGTCAGGACCCGGCCGGAGTTGTCGATCACGACCGGGTGCGCCGGTGCGCCGACGCCGTCGGCCGGCCCGGCCGCGATCACGAACGGTTCGGTGAAGTCCGCCAGGTTCAGCGCAAACACATGCCTCCAGTCCGGGCTGGCTTCGGGCCAACGACCGGCATTGGTGTCTCCGCCGAGCCAACGCCGGAGATTTTCCTCCTCGCTGGACAGATTGGTGCCGTCGGCAAAAAGCGCGCTGCCGCTGTTCACCTCCCCGACGTATTCGCTGCCGACAATCGGGGTGGTGGCGGTGCTGATCCAGGCGCGTCCGCCGAAGAGGACGGGCCAGAGCATCCGGAAGCTTTGGCCGCGCACGGAGTGCCTGGCCCGCACCGCGCCATCGTCCAGGTTCAACGAATATACCGCCATGTTTTCGGCGCCGACCACGACGTTGGTGCCGTCGCAGGCAATCCCGCCGTAAATCGGGGCGGGCAGGCGCGCCGATCGCCAGCGCAATGCGCCGGTTTCGGTGTTCAGGGCGAAGACCCGTCCGCCGTGCGTGGCGGTCAGCACGATGTGACCGCTGACACACGGTGCTCCAGTGATGGCCCGTCCGGTGTCGAAGGTCCACAGGACCGACCCGTCGCGGATGCGAAGCGCGCGGACCTCGCCGGACGCCGTATGAAAAATCACGGCTGCGCCGGCCACGGCGGCGCTGGCCACGGTTCCGCCCGGGATGGGCGCGGTCCACGCGGTGGCGCCGTCTTCGGCCTCGATGGCGTAGGCGGTGCCTTCCATCGAACCCACGTAGACGCGGCCTCCGACCAGCACGGGTTGCACGCTGTCCGCGATGGTGAAGTCTGTCGACGCGGGGAGGCGGGCGTAGGTCTTGCCGTCACTGGCGCGCAGGTCGTCCGTCCAACCGGCGACGCTGGCCTGGTTGCGCAGGGTGAGAGTGGGGCCGAGCCAAATCCAGCGCGCCCGGAAGGGCGGGGGCACGAAGTCGGGCGTGCGGCCGGTGCGCGCGGCGTCGCGTTGGTGCTGGGGCCAATCGGACGCGTGTAGGGCGGAAACGGACCCAGGCGCGTGCGCGAGCGCCAGGATAAGGCGGATTTTAGAGCCCAGGTTCATGGCGGCGAGATGCGAAGACGATGGCGGATCGTGGTCGGCAAGATCGAGGGATTAATCGGAGGCGTTCGGGGTGTTCGGATCGCGGCCAACGGGTTTGGGGTGAGCTGGCGCTGTCTGGGGGGTAAAGCGGCCTGGTGCGAGGGCGGGCGCGGAGAAAAATCCGCTATCAGCCTGATCGATGGGAACGATGGAGATCGCTAATCAGAGCGGGCTGGAAAGCGGCTTGAGTATGGGTGAAAAGGCTGGCGGGACAAATGAAATTTTGTGGGAGCGCGGAGAATTTCTTTGCATCGAGAGTTTTCTTTATTTCGGGAGATCATGTGATACTAGAGGCGCAAGCTCGGCGGTCCAAACGTCGGGCCTCTAATTGCAACCCAACAACCGCCAGAAGTCCGTGATCAGAATCAGCGGGTCTCTAGTCTCGGTGTCGTTTGTCCGATGACGGTGCGTTTTCCTTTTTGTGGTGGCGTTCGGTTCCCGGCCGGGGCACGGCGGGCGAATCCGAAGCGCGCATTTCAGGGGATGACGCCTTGCTCGGGTCAGCGCTCGTCGGGCTTGGTGCGCCTTGCGGTTGAACTTACATTGGGCGCACCAAAGGGATCCGGTTCCTCAACCGTTCTATGAAAAGAAAAAAACTGTCTGCATTTCTCTTCGGGTCTACCGCCCGGATTCTTCAACGCGTGACCGGCTTGGCGGCCGTGATGGCCGCCGCGGTCGTTTCCACCGCACCGGCTTCGGCTGCGGCGGTGACCAATTGGGTGGCGTTCAATGATTTTGGCGCCACCTCACCTGGGGTGGGGGCCTTCACTCACGGAGCGAACGTGAGCGGCTACGACCTGGGCTTTGGCCCGGGCGGTGTCCTGATCAACTCGCCCGGTGGGCTCTTCCCCACCGCCGAGCTCCCGGCCGGCTATCCCCTCGACGGTCAGGCCAAACTGATTGTCCGTCCGGTCACCGCCACCGGTGTCTTCGGCCTCCCGGCCTCTGGCGGGCAGCCGTTTCCCGGAACGCCCGCGTATAATCATTTCGCCGGCCTCGTCTCGATCGGCAACCTGGGGAGTATGTTCGGCGTCGGCGCCGGCCAGCAGGTCATGCTGACCTTCGCCAACCTGAACCCGGCCATGCGCTACAAATTCCGCGGCACGGCCGTCCGCAATGGCGGGACCGTCGGAACTCACGACGTGCGCTGGACCTTGAACTCGATCACGGGCGCCGTGTCGTTCGTCAGCGCGCACACGGTCAGCAAGACCCTGCTCGTCCCGAGCAGCCCGGTCCCTGGCCTGTCCCTGACCAACGGCCAGGCCGCCTTCCAAAGCGGCATCAACACCAACGGCATGGTTGTGGGCTGGGATGACATTGTCCCAGGCCCGGACGGCACGTTCACGATCGTGAACCAGCCGTATAACGGGCCGTTTCTGAAGGATGACGACACCGTGGGCAATGCGACGGCCAACGTTGGCTATGTGCTCGAGGCGTTTGTCCTGACCGAGTACGGCGAGCCGATCGCCCCGGCCTGGGTGACCCAGCCGGTGGCGTCGCTGACGACGACGCAGAACATGAACCTGCTCCTGACGACCAAGGCGACGGGCACGGCGCTGTTCTACCAATGGTACCGCCAGGGTTCTGGCGCGATTGCCGGGGCCAACAAGCCGACCTATGAAAAATCGGCCGAGGTTTCGGATGCGGGCACCTACTACTGTGTGGTCTCGAATGCCGGGGGCAGCATCACCAGCTCGCTGTCGGAAGTGACGGTGGTGGCCGACGCGTTCAAGCCGGAGATCGTGCGCATCGCCGCGGGCGGAAACCTCGACACGATCATCGTGCAATTCGGCGAGCGGGTGAACCTCGTTGAAGCGGGCGATCAATTCCCCTACTCCATCGGCGGCATCAACCCGGCCTCGGTCACGATCATCGACCCCGGATCGCCGAAGAGCGGCACCGTGGTCCAGCTCACCCTGGCGGCGGAAAACCGCCTCGCCTCCGACACCGAATATCAGATGGTGCTCAGCGGGATCACTGATCTGGCCGGGAATTCGACTGATGACACCCGCATCTACACGTTCCGCACGTGGGTTCTGAACCCCGCCGGCGGCGTCCTCTTCCAGGCCTTCTCCGGAGTCGCGGCGCCGAACACCATCGATTCGTTGACCAGCAGCCCGAACTTCCCGAACGCCCCGTTCACCAACGCGGTCCTCGGCGTGTTCGACTCCCGGGCGATCTTCCCGGACGACAGCCATGAGAATTACGGCTCCCGTGTCCGCGGCCTGTTCATCCCGCAGGTGTCCGGCCTCTGGCGCTTCTACATCCGGAGCGACGATCCGGGCCAGGTCTTTGTCAACCCGCTCGGCCCCGATCCGGCTGGAAAAATCATGGTCATTAATGAGACGGGATGCTGCGGCGATTGGAACAAGTATCAATCCGATGCATTTCAGATGGAGGCCGGGCGAGGCTATTACATCGAGTCTCTGCAGAAGGAAGGCGGTGGCGGCGATTACGTGAAAGTGGCCGCGCGCCTGGACGGCACTGGCTTCCCGACGTTGGGCACGGCGAACACCGCGATCGACGGCGCCGCCCTCGCGGGCATGCAAATCGGGTATCCATCGGCCCCCGCCGGCATCGCCGGGACCATTACGTTCACGCAGCAGCCGGCCACCCAGTCGGTCCTCGAGAATGCCACCGTGACCATGTCGGCTGCCGCGACCAGCACCTACGGGCTGCCGATGGTGTTCCAATGGTTCAAGGATGGTGCGCCCATCCTGGACGCGACCGGATCGTCCTATACGTTCCTGGCCGAGCGCGATCTCACTGGGAAGAAATATTCGGTGGAGGCGTACATTCTCGGCGCCACGGCGGTCAGCACCGAGGCGACTCTGACGGTCGTGCCCGACCAGACGCCGCCGACGGTCGCGAGTGTCAAGACGGACAACACCTTCTCGACCATCATCATCCAATTCAGCGAGCTGGTGCGGGCGACCGAAGCCGAGGACGAGTTCAACTACACGATTGAAGGCGTGGGCGCGACCCAGGTGCTGAGCGCGATCCTGCAGGCGGACGGCAAGACCGTGGTGCTCACGTTGGACACGGCGCTTCCCGTCAGCTCCGCCTTCACCGTGACGGTCAACGACGTCTACGACCTGGCGAATTACTCCATCGTGGCCGACCAGCCGGTGACGTTTAATTCGTGGAGCATCACCGCGGGATTCGTGACCTTCCAGACGTACGACACGCCGGTCAACGGCGTCGACGTTTCGCTCCTGACGAACAGCCCGACGTTCCCGAACAATCCGCGGGAGACATTCTATATCCGTTCGTTCAACACGCGCGAGGCGTATCCGAACAACGATCACGAGCAGTTCGGCGGCCGGATGTATGGCGTGTTCATTCCGCCGACCACCGGCAACTGGATCTTCTATCTGAGCAGCGACGATGCCGGTGAGCTCTACGTCAACCCGACGGGCGTGAGCGCGATCGGCAAGGTCCTGGCCACGGCCGAGACGGGGTGCTGCCATGGCTTCTCCGCCCATGCTTCGTCCGCTTACCCCCTGACGGAAGGCGTCCCGATCTATATCGAGGCCCTCTACAAGGAAGGCGGCGGCGGCGATTACTGTCAGGTGGCCGCCAAGCTCGAATCGGACCCGACCAACCCCGACGTCCTCCAGCCGATCCCCGCGAGCATGCTGGGCACGGTCATCGATGCGATCAGCGGTCATCCCACGGTGGCCATCACGACCCAGCCGAGCGATCAGACCGTGACCCATTCGCAAGCGCCGGATTCCATCACGACCGAAGAGTTCACGGCTGACAACGGCGGCTTCTCGGTGGTGAATGGCGTCGACGGCGGCAACCCGACCGGCCCGACCGAGCAATGGCTCTATAATCCGGCGCGTGGCGTCTGGGCGGCCGTTGGTGGCGAAGGCGTGAAGAACACCGCGCTGAACACTCCGCCGTACATCGTCAAGACGTCTGGTCCGCTGAACGTAACGTTCAGCCACCGGTACAACTTCGAGGATGACTCGGCCAGCGGCGGCATTCGCTGGGACGGCGCCATCGTGCGTGTCAGCGTCAACCACGGCGCCTACACCTACGTTCCGGCGTCCGCGCTGACCGGCGACGGCTACAAGTCCGATAAGACCATCGGCGGCAACTGCCCGCCGGTGGCCGGCAAATTCGGGTTCAACGGCGTGTCGACGGGATTTGCATCCGGCGCGTATGTGACCACCGTGGCCACCGTCGGAACCTTCAGCGCCGGCGACATTGTTTCCGTGCAGTTCATCGCGGCTTGGGACGAAGGCTTCGTCGCGACGCCGGCTCCGGATTGGGAAATCACGAGCGTCGTCTTCTCGCCCGCGCTCGAGCTGAACAACGCCGATGGCGTCGCCACGTTCACCGTGGGGGCCACCGCGTCGCTCAATGCCCAGCCGGTGACCCCGGCCTACCAGTGGCAAAAGGATACGGGCACCGGCTTCGCGGACATCGCGGGCGCGACCGCCGCGGCCTACTCGTTCCTGCCGACGGCGTATGACGATGGGGCGAAGTATCGTTGCGTGGTGCTCTCACCCGGCGCGCAGGCCACGAGTGACGCGGCCACGTTGCACGTGGTGCCAAAGGAATACATCGCCCGCTCGGGCGGCACCGTGGTGATCGCCTGGCCGACTCCGTCGACCGGGTACGTTCTCCAGCGGACCGCGGTGCTGGCCACGCCGCAGACAACCGAATGGATCACGGTGGACGTTGCGCCCGTGGTCGTCGACGGCATGAACACCGTGACCCTTCCCGGCGGTGCCGGCAACGCCTTCTTCCGGCTCGTGAAGAGTCCGTAACGAACGGAAGCAGACAGAGAAACTGAGGAACTGAAAAACATGGAGGCCGGGGTTCGCCCCGGCCTCTTTTTTTTCGTACGCCCAACCGGGAGTTCCGCCTTGAACCCTGGCGGAGATCCAGTTACCAGTTCGAGACCTACCCAAGGCAAAAAATCGACGAACGGGGTTTCTTATGAGGCTTAAATGGATTGGGCGTCTGGTTTTGGGCGGTTTCTCGATGGTGCTGGCGGGTTCTGGGTTGGAAGGAGCCGCCCTGCGAGACTGCACGGAGCGCGGGTTGCGGGAGGCCATGGCCGCTGGCGGCGTGATCCAGATTGCCTGCGACCACTCATTCCTCCTCTCGTCGCCACTCGTGGTCACCAATGCCGTGACGTTGGATGGGGCCGGGCATCGCGTTGTTCTCAGCGCTGAGCGATCGGGCCGCATATTTGAGGTGACTTCTGGCGGTCATCTGACGCTGCGGAACCTGACCGTGAAGGACGGTCGTGCGCCGCGGGGCGGGGCGATCTGGAACGAGGGGTTTCTCGAAGCAGAAAACATGGTCTTCGCCGGGTGCAAGGCCGTGGGTGTTGCGAGCAGTCCGTGGTTGTTGCCGGCGGTTCCTGGTTCGGCGGGCGAGGGGGGAGCGTTGTGGAATTCCGGACGGGCGCGATTGGACAACTGCCGCCTGGAGGGCAACCTGGCCATCGGCGGCGCCGGGCCACTCGTTGACGGGGACGAGGATGTGATCATCATCACCGCCGGCGCTCATGCAGGGCGCGGCGGAGCGATTTACAACCAAAGCGTGCTGGCGATCACGCGGTGCGAGTTCACGAATAATTTCGCCGTGGGCGGTCGCGGGAATCCGCTCAACACGAGTCCGGCGTTGCCGGCGGGACAGGGCGCGGTGGGACTCGGCGGCGCGCTCTATTGTGCGGGCACTTCGGTCGTCCAGCAGACCCTATTTGTGATGAATGGTGCCTATGGAGGGGCAGCATCCGGCTCGGCGCACGCGGGCGATGGGCAGGGTGGTGCGATCGCGAGCCTGGGCGTGCTGGGTCTGACAAATTCCACGGTGACCCAGTGCGAGGCGCTGGGCGGATTGAACCCGGAGGCGGATTCCGCTGGCGGGGGATATGGCGGTGGCGTGGCCCAGTTGCACGGCGTGGCGGACATCGCCTTTTGTACGATGGCCTATGACTACGCCAGCGGTGGATCCGGTCGATTGGGCGCGTGCCTCTACAGCGCAGGGGCCGCCACCGCCCGTGTGACCCATTCCATTTTCGCGTACTCCCGGCCCTTCGTGCTCACGCCTCCACCCAACGTCTCCGGGCCGGTCATCGATTTGGGCTACAACATCGGCACGGACACGAACGCGGTCTTTGGCGCGGCGGGAAGTCGAAACGGCGTCGATCCCCTGCTCGGTCCGCTGGCGGACAACGGTGGGCCGACCGCCACCATGTCGCTGCAGGCGGGCAGCCCGGGCGTCGACTCCGGCGCTCCGGGGGCCCCGGTCGCGATCGATCAACGGGGCTGGTCGCGTCCATGGGGAGCGCGGACGGATGTGGGCGCCGTCGAAGGAGTGGTGCTCCCGCCGGTGTCGGCCTTCCCGATGGCGCTGAGTGCGATGGCTGCCGGGGAGTCGACCAACGTGGTTCTCGTCATCTCGAACGCAAATCGTGGCCCGTTGACCCAGGTGTCGATCGACTACTACCCGCCGGCCACGTTCACGTTGGGCGCGCCGGAGGAGAACGATTGCTCCTGGCCGTTGTTTGCCGACACCCTGCAAGTCGTCCTGACCGGCGTTGATCTGGCCCCGGGCGAGGCGTGTCACCTGAAGGTTCCGGTCCACGCGTCGATCGCCGGGGTCTGGCCGGGGGCCAGTCTTTATTTCAACAGCGATCAGACGGGTCCCGCGACCTACCGGGTTCCCGAGATGGTCACGGTTCTGGACCGTCCGATCGTGACCACCCTGCCGGTGACGTCGGCCACGGCGGGCGAGGCCATGTTGAACGCGCGCGCGAACCCGGGCGGCCTGGACACCCTGGTCTGGTTCGAATACGGATTTTTGTCCAACGAGCTCGCGCAGTCCACCGCGCCGGAGAACTTGGCGGGGAGCTATGCGGCCACACCCTGGACGTCGGTCGCGAGTGGCTTTCCGTCTAATGCTCTATTCTACTACCGCGCGGTTGGCTCGAACGCCGTGGGCATTGCTTTCGGTCAGGTCCGGACGGGCTACACGCTTGGGGATCAGGTCGTGGCTTGCGAAGAGGGGAATCTCGCCGTCTCCGCCGCGGCGGGCGGGCGGGTCCGGTTTGCCTGTGCCGGGATCCTCACGCTGGCTGCGCCGCTGGTGGTGACGAACGATCTGGAGTTGGAGGCCGACGGACATCAGATCGTGATCAGCGGGGGCACGACTTCGGGGCTGTTTCAAGTCCGGCCCGGTGCCCGCCTGACGCTGCGGGGTTTGACGTTGGCGGACGCGCGCGCGACGAACGGCGCCGCGGTTTTGAATGAAGGCGACTTCAATGCCATTGGCTGCACCTTTAGCGGAAATGTGGCTCAGGGCGACGGCAACTCGGTTCCCGCATGCGGCGGCGCTGTCTGGAATGTGGGCACGGCGTTGTTGTTGGATTGTCTCATTGCGGACAACGCAGCCGTGGGAGGTCCCGGGCCGGCCGGTGTGGTTTCCGGGCAGATCGCGGGCGCCGGGCGGGGAGGTGCTGTCGGCAATTTTGGAACGTTGGTGATCTCGAACTGCACGCTGCGATCCAACCGCGCCTCGGGTGGTCACGGGACGCTAGGCCTCGCGAACTCAGGTTTGGCCGGGGTGGGCGAGGGGGGCGGCATTTTCAATGCGCACCAGGCCACCGTGCTGAACTCGAGCCTGATTGAAAACGTGAGCCAGGGCGGCGGGGCCGGCTCCCGGATTGGCGCGGCCAGCGGCGGGGACGGGTTCGGCGGTGCGATTTTCAGCACCGAGAGCTTGTTCATCACCAACAGCACGCTCTTTCGAAATTTCGCCGCCGGTGGACACCCCGATTTTCCCAGCCTCATTGATGGCTCCGGTTACGGCGGCGCCGTTCTCGTCGCGACGGGCGCCGCGGTCCTCGCGTTTTGCACCCTCGCTGAAAATGGCGCGACCAATGGCGGCACGGCTGTTTTGGTCCGTAGCAACGCCCTCGCGGTCCTGGATCACAGCGTGTTCGCGCCGGCTGGCGGCGCGGCCAGCCTGCTGGGGGCCATCGAGGACGCCGGCTACAACTTCACCGGTGATGCCGCTCCGGCATTGACGAACGACACCAGTCATACCCTTGCCGCGGTCGCGCTGGGTCCGCTCGCGGACAATGGGGGCGGCACCTGGACCATGGCGTTGCGCGCGGGGAGCGAAGTCATCGATCAGGGCGGACCGACGCTGACCCCGGCCATCGATCAGCGCGGCGCGCCCCGCCCCAGTGGAGCCGCCGTCGATGCGGGCGCCTACGAAGGGGTGCTGGGCCCTCCCAGCTTGACCTTGGAACTCGCCAGCGGCCGGACCATCGCGTTGTCCGAAACCACGACGCTCCGACTGGATGTCGCCAATACCAATCAAAGTCCGCTCGGCCTCGCCTTCACGAATCACCTCGGGCCTGGCCTGGTGGTGAACGGATCTGCCGGCACCTCCCCGGATTTTGCCGGAACAGTGTCTGCGCCGCTGGATGGGCACGAAATTGTCACTGCCATCTTTTTGCCGGCGTTGCGCACAAACTGGATTGAGGTATCCGTGCGGGCGGTGGCGGTTGGGTCTACTGTCGTTACGGTGCCGTCGGTCATCGTGGCGCAATACGGCTCGGACGGCCCGGGGGTGGCCGTGGAGATATTCGTCGGCGGCCGTCCGCATCCGGAACTGGCGCCGGCGGGGAATGCGACATTTACGGGCGTGCAATTGAACGGAACCGTCACGACCGGCGGCTCGGAATCGTGGGCGTGGTTTGAATACGGCCCCAGCCCTGAACTCGGGGCGAGAACAATCCAGCAACTCGTTACTGACCTCACTCAACCGGTCGCGATCACGCAGGGGATCGAAGATTTGGCGTCCGGGACCGATTATTTTTATCGGGTCGTGGCCTCCAACGAACTGGGCGTTGCGGCCAGCCCGCTCGGTGCTTTCTTTACCCTCGGCGATATCAACACCTGCGACGACGCTCACGTGCGGGTCAATCTCGCCCGGGGCGGGCGTGTGCGGTTCGGGTGCAATGGAGTCATTTCGCTCAGCAACGCCTTGACCGTGGCGAGCGCAGTCGAGGTGGATGCCGACGATCACCGGGTCATCCTCGACGGTGGTGGCGCAAATCGGATTTTGGAAATCGAGAGTGGAATTGCCGTGACCCTGCGCGGCCTGACCATTTCCAACGGGCTGGCGTCGGTTGGGGGCGGAATTCTCAACCGTGGGTCGCTCGTGCTCGATCGCTGTTCGCTGGTCGGAAACCGGGCGGTGGGCACAAACGGCGCTCGCGGTGCAAATGGAGCCGACGCTCTGCCGCGTCCCCCGGCGCCGCCCGCGACGGGCGAGGCCGGATATCCCGGAGAGGCTGGCGGCCCCGCAGCGGGGGGAGGGCTGGCGAATCGCGGTTGGTGTTATCTGCTGGATACATTCGTCGCGGGAAATCAGGCCTTGGGCGGCGACGGTGGCGACGGCGGCAATGCCGGCCAACCGAATACCCCTGGGGCAGTGTTAATATCGGGCGGAGCCGGTGGACCCGCAGGCCCTGCCCGCGGCGGTGGCTTGGACAGCGAGGGCGTCCTCACAATTTCCAATTCGTGTGTTGTGGCGAACGAGTCCCGGGGCGGGCGAGGCGGAATGGGCGGACAGAACCTCGGTGGCTCGCTCGCCCCGGGCGGCGTGGGCGGCTTGAGTTGGGGTGGAGGCATCGCGGCGACCGGCCGACTGGACCTCATCAATGCCACCGTCGCAGAGAATGACGCGCAAGGCGGACCGGTGGGCGCCGGGACGGCGTTTCCAGCGGTTCTGGGCGGAGACGCCTTCGGAGGCGGCCTGCATTTGGACGGCGAGGCGCAAATTCTCAACGGCACTGTCGCCGGCAACCGAGTGGCGGGCACGGCTGGGGGAGCGGCGCTGGGCGGGAATATCTTTTCCCTCGGCGCCGGGCTGTCGCTGAGGAACACGATCCTGTCCCACGGCTTGTCTCAGACCAACCTGGTCGGGTTGATGGTTGATGGGGGGCACAACCTGAGCTCCGATGGGAGCGTTTCATTCTCTGAGGCCACGAGCCGGGGAGGAATCGATCCAAGGTTGGGCGCCCTCGACTTTTATGGCGGCCGGACACCTTCGTTCACCCTCCTTCCGATGAGCCCGGCCCTCGACGCCGGAGTTACTGACGCTCCGGCGTTCGATCAGCGCGGCCAACCGCGTCCAGCGCTGGGCGGCATCGACATCGGCGCGCACGAAGTGCAGCCGACTGTCTTTGGAATTCAATCAATCGTGGCCGTTGCGCCCGGCCGGTTCCGGCTGCGCGGGTTCGGAATTCCGGGCGCCGAATACCGGGTGCTGGGGGCGCCGGACGACGCCGTGTGGTCGCCCATCGGCGCGGGTGTGGTCGATGGCAGCGGCTTGTTCGAGGTGGAGATCGACACCACTGATCGGGAGAGCCAGATACTTCGGATCAGCGCGCCTTGATCACCGGGTTGGAGCGCGGGCTCTCCGCCCGCAATGGATCGCTGGACTCGCGTGATCCTTGCGACCGATTTTATGTCCCACGTGGGACATAAAATCGGTCGTTGAGCCTTCCAGGGGCCGGGCTGTTCTCAATGGTCAGTCCAGCGAGGATCGCCTCCCGGGCGGGGGGTATCATGCCACGCCTTGTGCGCACAGGCCGGAGGCGGGGGGAAGGGGCGACCGACGACGGCTCGCAGGTGTTCCGCACGAGGTGACCTGCAGTGCCGGTTCTATCTTTCAGGAGGCTGGCTTGGTCGCTGTGATGACGCTTCGGTCGACGACGGTCGGGGTGAAGCGCACGTCGCGAAAGCCGGCGGCGCCGAGGTAATTCCGAATTTCAGCGGTCGAGTAGCAGCGACCCTGGCACGAATGCATGAGCAGCGCGGAATATTTCGCGACGGGCAGCGGGCCGGATTTGTCGTCGTTCAGGTGCGCGTCGTGAATGACGAGCATTCCGCCCGGGGCCAGCGCGCGGGACGACTTGTTGAGCAAATCCACGACGAGCGGCTCGTCCCAGTCGTGAAGAACGTTGGAGACAAGGTGAAGGTCAAATCCGGCCGGCCATTCGCCTGCGATCATGTCGCCAGCGACGACCGACACCCGGTCGTGAAACCCGCGGCTCGCGATGGCGCGCCGCGCGACGCCGTCGACCGGGGGTTTTTCGAACACGGTGGCTTGAAGGTGTGGATGACGGGCAACGAACGCGCAAGCGTAGATGCCCGAGCCACCGGCCACGTCGAGCAGGCGCGTGCGACCGGCGCAGTCGACGGCGCGCGCTGCGGCGGGACCCAGGGTTGCGCCGCGGCAATCCATCGCGGCCGTGAACGGATCCGCAAATGCTGGATCCTCCATCGCCCGCGTCCAGTCCTTTTCATTCTTGTAGCCACCCCAGTTGGCCGGCTGGCCGGTTTTTAGGACCGCAACGTAATCACGGCAGACGGGCCGATCCTTCAACGCGGCGTAGTAGGGGCCGATGAAGCGGGGCGAGGATTTGACGAGATGCTCGCGCGCGACGGGCGTGAGGTGAAATTGCCCGCCCTTTCGGCACAGCAGTTCCAGCGCGACGAAGAGGGTCAGCATGACGTCGGCTGGTCGACGCGCGAGGCCCAAGTCCTGGCAGAGGTCGTCCAGCGACGACGGCCGGCCGTCGAGGTGGGTGAACAGATCGAGGTGAACGAGCGCAGCCGCCAGCAGGTCGGTGGCGTAGAAGCCGTCGCGCAGGCGGTAGAGTTCGAGGGGATCGGTGGCGGGCGACGCCGTGAGATCGAGCGCGTTCGAGGTGGTCGGCATGGCGAGTTCATACGGCGAAACCGGGCAGAGCGTCGATGGCAAACGGGAGTGGCCAGAGCTCACCTCCGTTTCTATTCTCCATTTGTGGTAGCGCCCGCGTCACGCGTGCAAGGGCGGGCGGCGTCCCCGCCGCCTTTGACACGAACCCGTTGAGCCGAGCACCCCCCCGGCATCTGTGAGTTCCGTCATCCGTGGTGAATACTCATCCGTCCATCGGTGAAAGCCTTTGCATCGTCTCCGGTCGGTCGCCAGAATCCGTCGGTATCGCATGAACGCCATACCGATCACGCAAGGGAGTCTCCGGGTTGTTCTCGTCAGTCTGAGCCTTTGGGTCGTGGCGGGGTGCTCGACGCTGCCGCCCGCCGGCACGAGCCTGCCGCGGCGGGGAGACGAGATCGTGGTCGCCGGACGGATGTTTCACACGGGCACGCCGGTGGTTTTGTGGATGGATCCGGGCGGATATGACGCCTACCGGGTTGAACGCCGGTTCAGCCCGGTCGATGAGGCGTCGTGGGAAACGTCGAAGGTGGCGGTGGCCGGCTTGACCACTCCGAACCGATACGGGTCGCGCACGATCGGCCTGACGCCCGAGCAGATTGAGCGGACGCGCGGGGGCGGCTGGGACTTGCCGACGCTCCAATCGGTGGTGGATCAGTTCGTCCTTCATTTTGATGTCACCGGCACGAGCCGTCAGTGTTTCAAGGTGCTGCATGATCTGCGGGGCTTGAGCGTGCACTTCATGCTCGATCTCGACGGGACGATTTATCAGACGCTCGATTTGAAGGAGAAGGCCTGGCACGCGACGATCTCGAACGGCCGGTCGGTGGGGATCGAGATCGCCAACATTGGTGCCTACGCGCCCGGCGCCCGGGCGCCGCTGGACGAGTGGTATCAGGCCGACGGCCGCGGGCGTCCCCGGATTGTAGTACCGGCGCGGCTCGGAACCAATGGCCTCCGCACGCCGGGATTCGTTGGTCGACCCGCCCGCCCCCAACCGGTGGCAGGAACGATCCAGGGACAGAGCCTGGTGCAATATGATTTCACGCCCGAGCAATACCGGGCGTTGATCCGCCTGACCGCGACGCTGTCGACGGTGTTTCCAAAATTGCGCTGCGACTACCCGCGCGACGCGGCGGGAAATTTGGTGACGAAGAAACTGCCGGAGGCGGAGTTGGCGCGCTACGCGGGCGTCCTGGGTCATTATCACGTGCAGTCGAACAAGGTGGATCCGGGCCCGGCGTTTCAGTGGGATCGCGTGATCGAGGGCGCCCGTCATTTGGTGCGGCACGCGCGGGCGCGGCGCGGATTGGATCCGGAGCGTCCGGCGACGGCGCTGCGGGGAGGGGAGCGATGAGGGCCAGTGATGCGTGAGGAGTGATGACTGGTTTGAGGTTTCCCCTCTTGCGTCGGGTTTGGTGGCGATTATCGTCCTCACCCATCATGACGTTCAACAGACTGAACTGGTTGGTCACCTGGGCGGCGCCCGGAATTGGAATTTGGCTGCTGGGGTCGGTGCGGATAATTGGCGCCGAATATGTGGCGGAGAAGGGAGCCTATCCGCCTCCAGTGGCGGCGGCGTCGGCGGAGGGTGAGAATGCGATTAAGACGTTTCAGATTCCGGCGGGGCTGAAGGTGGACCTGGTGGCGGCCGAGCCGCTGCTGGCAAATCCGGTGGCCTTTTCCATCGACGAACAGGGGCGATTCTATGTGGTGGAAACGTTTCGTCTGCATGCGGGCGTGACCGACATTCGGGGGCACATGGACTGGCTCGACGACGAGCTGGCGGTGAAGTCGGTGGAGCAGCGAATAGCCTACATGAAACGGTTTGAAGGCAAACGGATCAGCCAGTACACGGCGCAATCCGATCGGGTCCGTTTGCTGACGGACACCGACGGCGACGGGCGTCTCGATCGGGCGACGGTTTTCGCGGACGGGTTCAACCACATCGAGGACGGCCTTGCGTCGGGCGTGCTGGCCCGGCGGGGCAACGTCTACTTCGCCAACATTCCGAATCTTTGGCTGCTGCAGGATCGGAAAGGGACGGGCGTGGCGGACGTGCGGACGTCGTTAAGCCACGGCTACGGCGTTCGCGTGGGATTTCTGGGCCACGACTTGCACGGGCTGCGGTTCGGTCCGGATGGGCGGCTCTATTATACGATTGGCGACCGGGGCGCTCACGTGAAGACGCGGGACGGGAAGGTGGTGGAGAACCATGAGACGGGGGTGGTTTATCGCTGTGAGCCGGACGGTTCGAACCTCGAGATCTTCGCGACGGGCCTGCGCAACCCGCAGGAGCTGGTGTTTGATCAGTATGGAAACCTGTGGACCGGGGACAACAATTCGGACGGCGGCGATCCGGCGCGCTGGGTGTATCTGGTTGAGGGTGGTGACTCGGGGTGGCGCGTGGGCTGGCAGTTCATCACGTCGCCCAATTCCCGCGGTCCGTGGCTGGCGGAGCGGCTTTGCTATCCGCGCTTCGACGGACAGGCGGCCTACATCATCCCGCCGCTGGCGAATATCGGCAATGGACCGTCCGGCCTGACCTACTATCCGGGGACGGGCTTGTCGGAGCGCTATCGCGATCATTTCTTCCTCTGCGATTTTCGCGGAGGCAGCGGGAGTGGCATCCACGCCATATCGATGAAGCCGGACGGCGCGGGTTATGCGGTCGCGAGCCGGTCTGAGTTCGTGTGGAACGTGCTGGCGACGGACGGCGACTTTGGCTTTGACGGCTGCTATTATTTCACGGATTGGGTGAACGGCTGGAATCAAACGGGCAAGGGCCGGCTGTATCGGGTGTCGGATGCGGGGACGCGGCAGGCGCCGGTGGTGCTGGAGACGAAGCGGTTGATGGCCGAGGGATTCACGCAACGGGCGACGCCGGAGCTGGCCGGCTTGCTGCGCCATGCGGATCAGCGCGTGCGTCAGGAGGCACAGTTTGCGCTGGTCGAGCGCAACGCATTTGGCGTGCTGCGGGATGCCGCGACCGATCCCGTGCCGGGCGTGGTGCCGAAGCTTCATGGGATTTGGGGGCTGGGCCAGCTCCTGCGGGCGTCGCGAGCGCCGGCGGAAATTTTGCTCAGACTGGCGGCGGACGGAGACCCGGAAGTTCGCGCGCAGGCCGCCAAGGTGTTGGGCGACGCCCGGGTGGGATCGGCCTATGACGTTTTCGTCCGGCTGCTGGCCGATCCGGCGGCGCGTCCGCGGTTCTTTGCGGCGTTGGGCCTGGCGAAGCTGGGCCGACCCGAGGCATTTCCGTTTGTGGTGTCGATGCTTCGGGCCAACGACAATCGGGATCCGTATTTGCGTCACGCCGGGATTTCGGCGCTGGTCGCGGCCAAGGATCCAGCGGCGTTGATCCGCCTGCGGGAGGATCGTTCTCCGGCCGTTCGGGCGGCGGCGGTGGTGGCGTTGCGCCGGATGGAGCACGCGGGCGTGGCGGAATTTCTGCGAGACTCGGAGGCCACCGTGGTGCTCGAGGCGGCCCGAGCGATCAACGACTTGCCGATAGCGGCGGCGTTGCCCCAACTGGCCGATTTGCTGGCCGATCGCGAGCGGTTGCAGCGCCAGGAACTGGCGTCCCGCCAGCAGCGCGAGACGGTCGCCCGCCAGAAGAACCCGAAGAATCCCGAGCCGCAGACCGAACCGGACGTCCTGTTTCAGCCATTGCTGCGTCGACTCGTTAACGCGCATTTTCGACTGGGCCAGTCGGCCAATGCCGGTGCGCTGGCGACTTTTGCCGCGTCGGAAATTGGCCCCATCGCGGTGCGCGCGGAGGCCTTGCAGCACCTGGAGCATTGGGAACATCCGTCCGGGCGCGATGCGGTGACGGGATTGTGGCGTCCGGTGCCGGCGCGAAATGTCGCGGTGGCGCGGGCGGCGCTGCGCTCGGCGTTTCCCGCGCTGGTGGCGAGCCCATCGACCACGGTTAAACTGGCGGCGATTCGTGCTGCAGTCGGTTTGAAATTGGCCGAGGGAGGCGAGGCTGCGTTTGGCGTGGTCGTCAACGCGGCTCAGCCAGCGCCGGTCCGGGTGGAGGCATTGAAAGCTCTGGCGGCGTTAAGGAGCGATCGTCTGGGGGCGGCGTTGGGGGTGGTGTCGACGTCGGGGGATGCCGCTCTGCGCACCGAGGCGGTCCGGATCCAAGCGCAGGTTCAACCGGCGCTGGCTTTGGCCAGCTTGACCAACACGCTGGTCACCGGGAGCGTGCCGGAGAAGCAATCCGCGCTGGGCACGCTGGCCGAGATGCGGGGGGAGGCGGCGGACGCGATTATTCTCGGGCTGTTGGAACGGGTGGCGGGCGGGCGGCTCGAGCCGGAATTGCAACTGGACGTGTTGGAGGCGGCGGGGCGCCGGCCGGCGGGCGCGGTGAAGGACCGCCTCACGCAAGTGGAGCGGGCGCGGCCGGCCGCGGACGATCTCCGGGCCTACCGGGAGTGCCTGGTGGGAGGCGATGCGGCGGAAGGGCGCCGGATTTTCACGGAGCGCCAGGATGTATTCTGTGTGCGCTGCCATAAGATTAATGGGGAAGGCGGCGACGCGGGTCCGAATTTGACGGGTGTGGGCTCGCGGCAAACGCGGGAGTATCTCCTGGAGTCGATCACCTATCCAAACAAGCGATTGGCCGCGGGCTTTGAGTCCGTGGTGGTGACGATGAAAGATCGGAATGTCTATGCGGGCATCCTCAAGCGGGAGACGGCCGACGAGTTGGAGATCAACTCGCCCGAAGACGGGCCGCTGACGGTAAAGAAGGCGGACATCGAAAAGCGGGAGCGTGGGCAGTCGGGGATGCCGGAGGAATTGCGCCAGGTGCTGAGCAAGCGGGACCTGCGGAATTTGGTGGAGTATTTGAGCACCTTGCGATGACGGACGAGGCCGGGAGGCGCCGGAGATCTGGACGCGCGTTCGCCGGGCTCAGGATTTTCGACGAACTGCCGTTGTAAGAGAACTGACGGTGAACATGGCCGGGCCGGCGGGGTGAGTTGGGATCGCCATTGCAATCCCGTTCCGGGCTGCGGAAGCTTGCGGGCGGGCTGGGACCAACCGGCCCGCCGAGTTCACGGATGATGTTATGCAACCAGTGGTCATGACTCCTGCACCAGGCGAGCGTCTGGTGCGTTTCGTTGGCGACCAGCTCTCGTTTCGGGTTTGCCTGGCGGACGGGCGTCCATTGCCGCCGGGTTGGCAGGCGCGCTTGCGCACGAACATTGGGCGCGCCGCGGTGCTTCGACAGGAGGTGATCCATGCGCACACCGGGCGGGTCAGGCTGGCGGATGCCTCCTGGCGCGACGTGCCGATGACCTGTCGCGACGGTCAGGGAACGCTTTCGTTTGCGTTGACCGAAGTGGGTTTCTTCAAGGCGAAGGCCTACGCGCTGGATCCGGAAGGGCGCCAGCACTGGCCGGACGGCCCGGATCTGTGGGTCAGCGTGCATCCGGACTGTTATCGCACGTTCAACACGATTTACTGTGCGTTCCCGCGGATGTTCGGGGAGAACAAGGCAAAGTCCGCCACGGTGGACGAAAAGCTCGAGCATCTCCTGGCCACGATGGATCAGGACGGCTTCACGGTCATTCCGTCGTCGGGCAAGCTGCGCGATTTGATCAAGGAGCTGCCGCATATCATCGACACGCTGGGGTGTCGGGTGTTGCACCTGCTCCCGGTGGGGCCGACGCCGACGACCTATGCGCGGTTCGGCCGATTTGGAAGCCCGTATGCGATCCAGGATCTGCTGGCCATCGATCCGGCGCTGGTGGAGTTCGACAAACGAACCACCGGCATCGATCAGTTCCGGGAGCTGACCTACGCGACGCATGCGCGCGGCGGCCGGGTGTTTCTGGACGTCGTCATCAATCACACCGGTTGGGGCTCGAGTCTTCAGGAGAACCACCCCGAATGGTACGTGCGCAGCGCGGACGGTTCGTTCGTGTGCCCAGGGGCGTGGGGAGTCGTCTGGGAGGATTTGGCCGAGCTCGATCACCGCAACCCGGCCTTGTGGGAGCATCTGGCGGATGTGTTTGTCGAATGGTGCCGGCGCGGGGTGGACGGCTTCCGGTGCGACGCGGGCTACAAGATTCCGGTGCCGGCGTGGCGCTACATTACGGCGCGGGTCCAGGAGGAATTTCCGGAGACCATTTTTCTGCTGGAGGGGCTGGGTGGGCCGTGGGAGGCGACGGAAAATCTGCTGACCGAGGGTGCCATGCAGTGGTGCTACTCCGAGCTGTTCCAGAACTACTCGCGACAGGACGTGAGCCGGTATCTGGACTACGCCCTGAAACAGAGCCAGCGGGTCGGGATCTACGTGCATTACAGCGAGACGCATGACAACAACCGGCTGGCGCAGATCGGACGCGACTGGTCGCTCCTGCGAAACCGGCTGTGCGCGCTAACCAGCGTTAGCGGCGGCTTTGGGTTCACCTGCGGGGTGGAGTGGCTGGCGCCGGAGAAGATCCAGGTGCACCAGAGCCGCGGTCTGGCCTGGGGCAGCGACGATAACATCGTGGCTGAACTGGCGGCCCTGAATCGGCTGCTGGCCGGGCATCCCTGCTTTTTTGACAGCGCGGTCCTGACGCGTCTCAGTGAGCTCGAGGACAATGTTTACGCGCTGCGCCGGGTGTCAGCGGATGGGAAGGATCAGGTGCTCGTGCTGATCAACACCGATCCGCGCAAGCCGCATCCGTTCGTGCTGGAGGGACTGACCTATGAAGACATGGGTCTGCCGTCGGTCGATCTGTTGACGGAGGGAGAGCGCAAGCCGAAGGCGGCCGGCAATGGACGGTTTGCCTTTGAACTCGCCGGAGCCGAGTGCCTTTGTCTGTCGTCGACGGCCCGACCGCAGGGATTGTCCGGCGAACGCTATCGCGAGTGGCGCGCGCAATCGGCCTGGGCGATCACCAATTTGAGCCGCCGCATTCCGGTGCGGGACATCAGCGCGTTCGATTGGCAGCAGATGGCGGCCCTTGTCCGGCGCGGGCCGGCCCGGTTTCTGACGGCGATCAGCCATCTGGCCCGGGTGGACCCGGTGCGCATTAAAGAGGACGTCATCGCGGCGCTCGAGTCGGTGGCGGACCGGGAGGTCTACCCGCCGGTGATCGTCTGGGAGCCGCCGGCGCGCACGCGGGTGACGGTCGTGCCGGAGGATCATTGGCTGTTGATCGAGGACGACGCTCCGTTTCGGGCGGTGTTGCAATTCGGCAGCGCGGCGCCGCCCCGGCATCAGTCGTCGATTCAGGTGAACGGGCGGCATGTGGCGTGTTATCCGCCGGGCCAGCTGGCGGGGCCGGCTGAGCTGGTGGTGGAGCGATATGGCGCGGGGGAGCCGCGGGTGGTGGGCGCCGTCCAATTCGCAGCCTGCTGCAAGGCCGGTCCGCGGTCGAGCCTGCCGCAGCGCGACGCCCTGGTGCTGCTGACCAACGGCCGCGGCGGCATGGCCCGGCTCGCGGTGGATTTCGGCCAAATCCGCTCCAAGTACGACTGCCTGCTCGGCGCGAACTTTCATCCGGCGGTGCCCGTGGATCGCCATGTGTTGGCCAAGCGCGCCCGGCTTTGGCTGAACGCGGACGGTTTTGTCACTCCGCTCAACGCGGATTGTCTGCTGCAATTTGAGGCTGGACCTCCCGCCCGGTGGCGGTTTCTCGGCAGCGCTGGCGACAGTCGGGCCGTCGAGGTGGTGGTGACGGCGGACATGCTGGAAGCCCGCAATACGGTGGTCCTGCGCTTTCAGCGGCCGGCAGGGGCCGTGCCGATGGGGCGGGAGTTGGATCCGCGCTGCAGTGTTTCGCTGATCGTGCGGGTGGATATTGAGGATCGAAATTTTCACGCGGAGACCCATCGGAACGGCGGGGCGGAGCATCATTTCACGCAGCACACGCGCTCCTATCGGGATGGCCGCGGGTTTGAATTCATGCCGTCCCTCGAACGCCAATTGCGGGTGTTTGCGGAGGACGGCCGGTTTCACGAGGCGCCGGAGTGGAGCCACGGCGTGGCCCACCCGGTGGAAGCCTCGCGGGGCCAGGTCGATCACGGCGACGCCTACAGCCCGGGATGGTTTGAGGTCCCGCTGGCCAAAGGGGCCGACTCCATGCTGGTCGTGACGGCTGACCGGGCGGATCCGGCGGCGGATGTGCAATTGCGTTTCGAGCAGACGCGCGCGTCGGCTCTGGCTTCGGCAGTGCATCGGGCGGGACTTGCACCGGGCGACGCGTTCGGCTCGCAGCTGGCCCGGGCGCTGGGTGCGTTTGTCGTTCGGCGGGACTTGGGAAAGACGGTGATCGCGGGATATCCGTGGTTCCTGGACTGGGGTCGCGACTCGCTGATTGCGGCGCGCGGGATGGTGGCCGCCGGCCTGATGGAAGAAGTGAAGCAATTGTTAATCGTCTTCGGCCGGTTTGAAGAGAACGGAACGCTGCCGAACACGATACACGGCGAGGACGCGAGCAATCGTGACACGAGCGACGCCCCCTTGTGGTACGGCGTGGTCTGCGAGGAACTGGCGGCGGCGCTTGCCCCGGCCGAGGCGGACGCCTTCTACAACACCGTGGTGGACTCCCGGGGCCGCACCATCTCCGACATCCTGCGCTGGATTGCCGCGGGATACCGGGATGGAACTCCCAATGGCATTCGGATGGATCCCGATTCGGCGCTGATCTGGAGCCCGGCGCACTTTACCTGGATGGACACGAACTATCCGGCGGGCACACCGCGCCAGGGATATCCAGTGGAGATCCAGGTTCTTTGGATTCGCTTGCTGCGACAGGTGGCGCGGTTGGGGCGGGGAACCGTGGCGGAGCCCTGGACGGCGCTGGCGGCGAAGGCGCTCGATGCGTTTTCCCGTCTGTTTTGGCGCGAGAACGATGGGTGGTATGCGGACGTGTTGCTGGCTGAGCCGAATGAACCGGCGGCACGCGCGGTGTCGGACTCGGCGCTGCGCAGCAACTGTCTTTTCGCCATCAGCCTCGGCTTGGCCGACGGCGAGCGGGCGCGGCGTTGCCTGGCCGCGGTCGCCCGACATTTGGTCGTGCCTGGTGCCTTGCGGTCGCTGGCGCCCCTGCCGGTCTCGCCGCCGTTGCCGGTGGTTGCCCCGGACGGGCGTCCGTTGAACGACCCGAATCGACCGTACTTTGGGCGTTATGAAGGCGATGAGGACAGCCGCCGGAAGCCAGCCTATCACAACGGGACGGCCTGGACCTGGACATTTCCGACCTTTTGCGAGGCGCTGGCCTTGGCGTGGGGGTTGGAGAACGCCGCCGTGGAGGCGGCCCGTGCGTATTTGTTCAGCATGGACGACTTGCTCGATCGCGGATGTCTCGGCCAGTTGCCGGAGGTGGTTGATGGCGACGCGCCTCACGCTCAGCGCGGGTGCGATGCGCAGGCGTGGAGCGTGACTGAGGCATTGCGTGTTTGGAAATTCCTGAACCAATCCCGGGATGCGCAGCCGCAGAAAGCCTGAACTCCGGATGGCGGCCATGATCATCGCCCATCGGGGTGCGTCCCGGGACGCGCCGGAGAACACGTTGGCGTCGGTTCGCCTGGGGTGGGAGCAAGGCGCGGATGCGGTGGAAGTGGACGTGCATCAGGCGCGGGACGGCACCATCGTGGTCATTCACGACGGTACGACGCGCAAGACGGCCCGAGTGAATCGGCGGGTGGAGGCGATGACGACTGGCGAATTGAAAGCGCTGGACGTGGGGCGATGGAAGCACCGGCAATGGGCTGGAGAACGGATTCCAACGCTGTCCGAAGTGCTGGCGACGGTCCCGGCGGGCCGAAAGCTCCTGGTGGAGATCAAATGCGGGGTGGCCTGCCTGCCGCGTTTTATTTCGACCATCCGGGAGTCGGCGACTCCGGGCCGTCAGGTGGTTCCGATTGGTTTCGACCTGACGACCATGGCGCTGGTTAAGTGGGCCTTGCCGGAGTGTGAGGTTTGCTGGGTTGCGGGATTTTCGCGCTCGGTGCGTGGGTGGCGACCGACCGTGGAGACATTGATTCAGAAGGCCAAGGCGGCAGGCTTGGATGGACTCGATGTAGGGGCCCGCGGGCCGTTGGACGAAACGTTTGTCGAGCGTGTGCACGACGCGGGGCTAAAGCTTTACGTCTGGACAGTCGACAAGCCCTCGCTGGCGCGCCGTTTAGTGGCGGCGGGAGTCGATGGTGTGACTACCAACCAGCCGGGTTGGCTTCGAGAGCGGTTGTAGCCTTGGTGGCCTCGGAAGGATTTTGCCTGAGGCGCCAATAATTCTTCCTCGGCGAGAAAGCTGGCCGAAATATTACCTCGTAACCCGTTGAGCTGAGCGGATTCGTAAATTGGCACGGGTCTGGCTTTGCGCGGGCTACCCCGTCAGACGTACGGGATGGGACAAATGCGTTTACCTCCAACATTTTGGAACTTCCTGGGTGGCTGTGCGCCGACGATCCCGTCGGTACCGAGCGGGCGCCTCCAATTGCGACGCACACGGGAATCGAGCTTGGAACAACCAGGATGGGGTGGAAGCGGGAGATCTTCAGCGAATCCGAATGGACGCAGCGTGGTGCGAAGCGATAGGTGACGGATCTGGTCATCTGGGGCGCCGTGCCGTTGGGGGATTTCCCGGCGGCCGGCTGGGCGACCTCTTCGGTAACCTAACCGCCATTGGGTCAGGTTTGCTTCACCGAGCAGGCGACGTCACCGTTGGTTTTTCCTTTGGTCGGCTGGCTGGGGCCATCGGGTTGACTTTTGTGGTGTGGATCTGCGCCGGGTTGGGGCAGGTCAAGGCCGCTCAAAACATTTCGTTCTCCTGGAACGCAGGCACTGAAGCCAACCTTTCTGGCTATCGGATTTACTACGGTCTGGCTTCCGGGGATTACTCGAGTTTCGTTGATATTTCGTCGTCGACGGCCGAGCCGCACGAGGGGCAGGTGAGCGCGATGGTGACGGGCTTGGCGGCGGGGCAAACGTATTATTTCGCGGTGGCGGCATATGCATGGGACGGGCTCGAGGGAGAGCCATCGGATGAGATAAGCTATCGCGTCCCTTCGCCGACGCTGCCTCAAGGTGGCGGGCCGGGGGTTCCGCCGACGGATAATGGGTCTGGGCCAGGGCCTGGGGTGGAGACCCCTCCGCCAGACACTGGCGACGGTGGCGCGGCGTTGTTTGCGGCCGCAGCCGGCTCGTACAACGGGCTCATATCGCGCGTCGAGGCCGTTCGCCACGAGAACTCGGGCAGCTTTTCGATCGCATCGAACTCGCGAGGCGCGTATTCAGGGCGAATTCTTGTTGGAGGGCAGAGGTGCTCGTTCAAGGGTGTTCTCGCTGCGAACGGCCGCGCGACCAACATACTGAACTGGCCTGGGGGCGAACCGCTGAGGCTCGAGTTTGGAATGAATCCCGGCCCTGGCCGCGTGTTGGGTTGGGTGGTTGGCGAGAACTGGGTGGCTACCGTGGACGGAGATCGTAGCCCGTTCGACGGGAAGGCCAATCCGGCCCCTTTTGCGGGGACATACACGATGACGATTCCTCCTCCTTCGGGGGTTCCAACCGGCCCGCAAGGCCACGGTTTTGGAACGATTCGGATCGACGCCAAAGGCGTGGCCACTTACCAGGGCACCATGGCTGACGGGACGAAAGCGGTGCAGAAGGTATCGCTTTCGGGCGACGGACACTGGCCGTTCCATCTGAATTTGTATAAAGGCGGCGGGACGGCGATGGGCTGGCTCGTGGTGAGTCGGGGCGATATTGGAGGCGTCGTCCAGTGGATTAAGCCGTCTTCGCAAAGCATTGGCGGCGAGTATGTCCCTGCCCTGGCCCTGCAATCGAGTGTGATCGGCTCGCGATATGTGCCGCCGGCCGGCGGGAATGCTCCCGAGCAGACTCGTTGGATCCTGATCAACTGTCGCGGCGGAGGCCTCTTGGAACCGCTGCACGGGTCCGTGGTGATCTTTGCCAACGGCAGCGTCGTGGTCCAGACCGGCTACGGGATTAAATTCAGCCTCGCACCGCAAACCGGTTTGTTTAAGGGCACCATTCGGGATCACGTCTCAAAGCAGCTCCTGGAGTTCTCGGGTGTCCTTCTTCAGAAGTGGGGTGTTGGGGCTGGCATCGTCATGGCGCCAACCGATGTCGGCTACGTCGGAATTGCTGTGGACTGATGACACGTTATTGGGAGCGTGTCGTGTTTGGCCGAGCCATGAGTTCCGTCCGAATGCGGAAGCTTCTTTTGCTCGAGTGGAAAATATTCTTCCTCGATCAGGTTGGGTTGAAGGGAGAAATCTGTGCGGGCTGGGTGAATTTGGCGAGATGTGGGTTGGCATGCCTTTGGCTGTGGCGGTTGACCCCCCGTGACGTGGCCGTCACCAGCGTACTGGGCGCCTACCCAGATGGGCGCAGGTTTTGTGTCAGGCGTTCGCCGGTTGTGGGCCGGAAATCGGACGCGCGTAAAAATGGTGGCTGGCGGGCGGAAAGCATTGGTAAGTGAATGGATGCCGTTGATTCGTTCGACTTAAACCCGTCGATCTCAATTCGTAACCGACTGGATCGTGTTTGTCGTGCCACGCCGTATTTCCCGGCTGAGGTCAGCCTGCCGATCCGGCTGGTCAGTTTGTTGACCCACTGGCTCGGGGTGTGCGCGCGCGGCCGGCCGGATGACCGCGGCCGTACACTTCACCTGTTGGGGCTGTCCTTGCGGTTTCTCCTCGTCTACGTGGGGGCCGCGATTTGGTGCGGCGAAGCCCAGGCAGGCCAGTCGATTACGCTCGCGTGGAACCCGAACACGGAAGCGGACGTGATTGGCTATCGCCTCTACTATGGGTTGGCCCCGCGGAATTATTTGACGCACCTCGATGTGCTTCCTCCGGATGCTCCGGCGACAAACGTCGCGGCGTCGGTTTCCGGCTTGCTTGCTGGTCGAACCTATTATTTCGCGGTGACGGCACTGAATCGCGATGGGGCGGAAAGCGACTACTCCGAGGAAGTGCTCTACACGGTGCGCAGCCCGGCGGTCCTGCCTGTGGTGACGGAGTCGATCGTCTCTGAAACGGTGCCGGATATTCTAAGCCCGCCGCCCACTGCCACCGACGAGGTGATTCAACCGGACGTGGAGCCCACCCCAGACCCGGACCCGGCGATTGGACCGGCCTCGGCCAGCGAACCAAGGATTCAGTTCACGCCAATCGGCCAGCCAGTAACGGCGTTCCACATCTCCTTCGATCTGCCGGCGAATCGTCCGTGCGAGCTGCAGATGAGCGAGGATTTGGTCAATTGGCGGCTGTTTATCCCGTTTCCGCCGGGAGCTCCCGTTCGGAAATACGTGCTGACTGACCTGATGGAAGGCGCGCCGATGCGGTTTTACCGCCTGCTGATTCCGTAGGCCAGAAATCGCTCGGTCCGTTGCGGTCCGCGGTTCTGGTGTAAGCAGGCACTGATCCGACCGGGGATACGCTCAAATTTGAGTTCGTTGTCCGTCAGCGCGCGTTCCAAGCCGGACCTTCCGGGAATTCGAATCGTGACAGCGAGGCTGCTTTCATTTCCGTGCTGTAGCCCGGCTTGGACGGAGGAAAGTAACGACCGGAGCGGACTTCGACTGGATCGACGAAGTGTTGATGGAGGTGATCCACGTATTCCACCACCCGGTTGTCCACGGAGCCACTCACCGCGATGTAATCGAAGATCGACAGGTGCTGGACGTGTTCGCAGAGCCCGACCCCGCCGGCATGCGGGCATACCGGGATTTGGAATTTCGCGGCCAGCAGCAGGACGGCGAGCACCTCGTTGACCCCGCCGAGGCGGCAGGCATCAATCTGGCAGAATCGAATGGCGTCCGCCTGCATGAATTGCTTGAAGAGCACGCGATTCATGGCGTGCTCGCCGGTGGCCACCCCGATGGGCGCGATGGCGTGCGCGATCGCCGCGTGCCCGAGAACATCGTCCGGGCTCGTCGGCTCTTCGATCCACCACGGCTGAAATTCTGCCAGACGTTTCATCCACTGAATCGCCTGGGGAACGTCCCAAACCTGGTTCGCGTCCATCATGAGCTTTCGTTCCCAGCCGATCTCCTCCCGAATGATGGTCGCGCGGCGCACGTCGTCGTCCAGATCGCGGCCCACCTTGATTTTGAGGTGGGACCAGCCGGCGGCGACGGCTTCGCGGCAAAGGCGGCGCAGTTTCTCATCGGAATAACCCAGCCATCCCGCGGAGGTGGTGTAGGCCGGATAGCCGGCCGCCTGAATGTGTTGGATCCGTTCCGCCTTGGTCGCGGCCAGCGCCTGCAGCGTGGCGGTCGCATCCGCCGGGGTGAGCGCGTCCGTCAAATAGCGGAAGTCGATGCAGTTCACGAGCTGCTCGGGCTCGAGATCGACGAGATAACGCCACAGTGGTTTGCCTGCGCCCTTGCACAAAAGGTCCCAGACGGCATTGACCACCGCCGCGGTTGCGAGATGGATGACGCCTTTCTCCGGACCCACCCATCGCAGCTGGCTGTCGCCGGTGAGCTCACGCCAGAACTGCGCGGGGTGGCGCTCGATGGATTCGAGCGTTCGATGGATGACCAACGGCGCGAGGGCGCGGATGGCGGCGACCACCACTTCAGTGCCGCGACCAATGGTGAAGGCCAGCCCGTGACCGGACAGTCCGTGATCCGTGGTCAAAACCACATACGCCGCCGAGTAATCCGGGTCCGGATTCATGGCGTCCGAGCCGTCCAATTCGCGGGACGTGGGAAATCGAATGTCCCGGACGTGGACGTCGACAATGCGCATGCCGGGAGGATGCGGTTCGGCGGCCGTCGGGTGAAGGAGTATTTCCTTCAGGCGCATCCTCCGCCGGCGGTTCAGCGGCGGAGGGAGGGTGATGGGCTGGCGGCATGGGGCGACGACGTCGCGCCGCGGGATGCCGTTCGCTTCAGCCCGGGGCGGCGTTCGGACTCGCGGCCGGCGAGCCGCCGCGCCGCTTCGAGATCGGCGTCGGTGTTGATGTTGAAGAGAAGCCGTCGGTCGCGGCTGGAAGGCGCGAGTGTCCGGCCACGCAATGTGCCGGCCAGTTGTTGCAGAGACCATCGTTTCCGGCGGATTTCGCGTGCCACGATGTCCACGCAGCCGGACCGGATGGCCAAAGGAAATCCCGCGAGGCCGTCGACGGTGGTGAAGCACGCCAGATCGACGGGGCGAAGGCTTCGCAGCAGGCGACGGAGAAGGGCGGTGGAGACGAACGGGCTGTCGCAGGCGAGAAACAGCTCAACCTCCGCGCCGCTGGAGGCAAGCGCGGTATAAATCCCGCCCAGTGGGCCGCAACGAGGGACAATGTCGTGTCGAATAATGCGGGTGGGCAGGGCGAGGGACGCGGCGGCCGCGCGGACGTGAGTCAGCAGGGCGCGCCTTCCCAGGCGAACCCGCGACTTGTCCCGGCCCATGCGCGAACTGCGGCCGCCGGCAAGGATGGCGACGGCGACCGTCGGTCGGGAACTTCGCGCCCGTGGGGATGCGGGGGGCGCAACCGAAGGTGCGGCCGGGCGGTTCGACCGGCCGGGCCGGGAGGGGGCGAGGCTCACAAGGCGAACCCGGCGGCCTGGGCATCGGTCGCAAACATCTTGACCGTATCGAGTGACAGGGCGCTCAGATCGGTGCCCACCATCTTCAAGGCTTTCGTCAGAATGTCATGGGGCACGGTGACGATGTGGGCGCCGCAAGCGTCGGCTTGGAATATGTTGAGCACCTCGCGCACGCTTGCCCACAGCAGTTCGGCTTTGGGTTGACCGCCGAGGAGCGCGAGGCTGGCGCGGAGGATGGGTTCCGGATCGACGCCGGTGTCTGCGATGCGCCCGGCGAAGACAGACACCACGGAGGGCACCGCCGGGTTAAGTGCTTCGGCGACGCCTCGAACCTGGTCGAGAGTGAGAATCGCCGTGATGTTGAGCTGGGCTCCATCGCGGCCGAGCTCACGCACCACCGGGAGGGTCGATTCGCCGCGGGTGTTGGTGATGGGAATCTTGATGTAAACGTTCCGACCCCAGGCGGCGATTTTGAGCGCCTGGCGCCGCATCTCCGCGAGATCATCCGAGAAAACCTCGAACGAGATGGGCTTGCTCGTGACGCTTTGGAGCAGGTCGCGGGCGAATGCCTCGTAATCTTTGATCCCAGCCTTGCGCATCAGGGTGGGGTTGGTGGTCATGCCCTGGATGAGGGGGTTGGCGTTGAGTTTGAGGATGCCGTCCTTGTCCGCGCCATCGGCAAAGATCCTGACTTTAAGTTGCTGCAGCGTCGTTTGCATTCGCCGGGGTATGGTAGCGGGCCATCGTGCGGGCATCAACTCACGGTTTGGCCGGGTCCGGCCCGAGGATCCAATCGGCCGCTTCGGCCAGGTCTTTAACGCGGTGGTCCGGCGCCTGGCGCAGTTCCTCCGCGTATTGGTAGTCGATGAGCACGGTCCGGCAGCCGGCCGCGTGTCCGCAGTCAATGTCCCGCCACCGATCGCCCACCATGTAGCTGCGGGCCAGGTCGATGCCCAGCTCCCGCGCCGCCCGCCGCAACATGCCCGGACGCGGCTTGCGGTCTTCGTCCGGCGGCGTCTCGCCTCCAGCCGCATAGCACACCTCGACCCGGTCGATCGGGAGTTTCTGGCACAGGTGCCGGTGTAATTCCTCCACCACCTCACGTCGCATGGTGCCGCGGCCGACGTCCGGCTGGTTCGTCGCCACCACGAGCACGTAACCCGCCGCCTTGAGCCGTCGGCAGGCTTCGGCCACGCCGGGGAGAATCTCGAACTCGGCCAGACTCGCCGGCGGATACGGCCGTCCATCGCGGGTCAACGCCCGGTTCAACACTCCGTCGCGATCCAGAAACACCGCGCGACGACCCGCTGGGCCAGATCTTGGTGCATCCATGATTGGAAGTTAGTTATCAGTTATAAGTTTAAAGTTTGGAGTTTGGACTTCGGACTGGCGGGATCACCGGGCGTCGGCGTGGGCGGCGCTTTGGCGCAGAAAATTCCAGATGGCGTCCGCCTGCGCGTCGCCGTTGCCGTTCAGAATTTCGGTCAGCGGGCTGGCGCCTTCCTCGTCGAAATAGACCGGCATTTTGGTTTTCGGATCGACGGCCAGAGGATTGCGCACCCAGCGGTGATAGTAGTCCCGTCTCAGGCGTTCGGCCGACCAGGCAAGGTTGACGCCTTCGCTCTCAAACACCTCAAGGGCGAATTGGGAGCCGAGGGCGTGGCAGGTGACACAGGAGAAGCCGCCATCCTTCCCCAGGAGCACGCGCCCGGCCGCAGCCAGGGCGTCATCGATGGGCGGCTCGGGCGGGGTGACTGAAGGCCACCCATCGCGGGCGGCGAAGCCTTGGGCGAGAGCTTCGGCTCGGACGGCGAATGCCGGCATGCGAGCCTCGAGCCAGGGATCTCCTCCAGGATGATTATCGAAGCGAATCTTGTGGGCCAGCTTTCCCGCCAGCAATCGCGAGGTCCATTCGGGCTTTAGCTTGTCCCCCAGGCCGTCGAGCGGGGGCACCAGTTCGATCTGGCCGTGGCAAGTGGCGCAGCGGAGCACATCAGCCTGACGCGCGGCATACTCCGCGGGGACGTGGCGTTGAAGTGATGTTCGGTCCCCGCGGAGGAACTGTGTGAGCGCAGCTCTCTCTTCGCTGGAAAATCCGAAATCAGCGTACGGGGCCGGCCCGAGACAACTGCCGGCAAGAACCTTTTCCGACGGCGATGACGCGATCGTGTCGAGCTGAAGTACAGAGTAGGATGCCGGCTGGGAATGGGTGGCCATGATGTGGCACCTGAGACAACCGGAGGAGTAAACCAGCCGCCGGCCAGAATCGATCATCGCCGAATCGCCGGGGGCCGGGTCGGGCATTGGCGCGTCAGACTGTTTTTCCAACGTTTCCGCCAATTCATCGGCCTCGGCTGCGCTCAGGTGGAAGTTTGGCATTCGCGTCCAGGCATAGCCGGCTTCTGGTGCGAGGAGATAGCGGGCCAATGCCCCCGCTGAAAACTTCGAACGGACGTTCCGCAGGGACACCAGTCCGGACCGGAGGCCGTGGTCATTGGAAAAGTCGTGGCAAGCTCCGCAATGGAGGCGGTCGTAGAGCGGGCGCGACGCGGCTGCCGCGGGGACGGAATTTCTTTTGGAAAGTATCTTTTGCCGCGTCTGGTAGGCAGCGGAAGCGGTCTCTGATGCGGGTGTTTTCAGGGTCGCCAAAAACGCTGCCATGGCGGCGGCCTCGGTTTTTGCGCCCGCTCCGTGCAGGAGGGTTGGCATGCGCGCGGAAGGACGGAGCGATCGAGGATCCAGGATCCATTGCATCATCCACGCAGCGCGACGCCGGGCCCCGATTCCGTCAAACGACGGCGCATCCATGCCCAGTTCCGGGGGACGGATACCGGCAGGTTGACTCGAGGACGGATGGCAGGCCAGGCAGCGATGCTCGAAAATCAGGGCGCGGCTGCGGGCTCGTACCGCGTCGTCTAATTCGGCGGACGTGACGACGTGCGAGAGTGCTCCGTCCGGGATGGGGCTGAAGTTCGTCCCACGTTCGGCCCAGCGAAGGCGCACGAACGAGTCCGCGTTGGCGCCGGACATCAACGTCGCCCTCAAAGTATTGGTCCCTTTGCGGAGGGCGACGGGCGAGCTGGACACACGCGCTGGTGGCTGGCCGGGCGCCCGCGCCGCAGTCGTGAAAACGGGGTGGCCGTTCACCACGAGGTGAACGGCGTCGGCGGATTAGGGCTGGTAGATGTAGCTGGCGCGCAGGTCGACGTCGAGGGTTACTTCCCAGATTGCCGTGAACGGGCCGGGGGGAAGAAACGGGCTGGGTGATGTTCCTTCGGTCACATAAAGCGCGACATTCGGAGCGGTCTGACGGTGCGCTCGTCCACCTGCCTGTATCGTGAGTCCCAGGCCGGACACACGTGATCCGACTTGGGCGACGACATCGTTTCCGGCGACCCGGCCGCAGGCGCCGAGGGCAAACAGCGCGATGCCGGCAATGATTCGCGTCAGGCGTGTGAGCATGGCAGACGAGGGGCGCATCGTGTTGCCCGGCCCGGGCGAAGTCAATGCGGCGCCCCAAGTCGAAGCGTTCAGCCTGGAACCTCGCCTTCGAGCCGTGTATGCGATCCTCGCCCGGCGGAGCGGAGGCGTGGCCCGACGGTTCTCAGGCTGACGGGTGAAGGGGCTGAAAGATTTCGAATCCGTTGCGGGGCGGGGGAGCGAAAGTCGCCTCGCAATTCTCGCAATGATCGCGATTCACTGCTCGGAGGCGCCCGCACGCAGGGCAGGGAACGCGCATGGGGATCTCCCGCAGCGCAAGCCAGGCGAGAAACCCGGCAGGTCCCATCAGGCTGACCAGAACCATCCAGGCGACAGATTCGGTCCAGCTCGTTTGAGATCCCCTCGCCAGGCCGAGGCAGACCAGTCCCAGCCCCACGCTGATTGTGAGCGGAAGAAAATTCCAAATCCGAGGCAAGCCCAGGTCCACGCCGGTCAACAGAAGCGGCGGGACCAACGCGAGGCTCATTTTTTCGATGGCGCGCGAATATTGCGCCTTGGGAAGCTTGGGCAGGTCGACGGTGGCCAGGACCGTCCCGCTCGAGCTGATGGAGGTCACTTTGGTCGGGAGACCGGAGCCAGGATCCGCGTTCAGGCGGTAGTCGGGGTCGAAACGCACGATGTACGGCGGTGAGGATGTCACGGTGAATGCCGTGATGTTGGGGTACTGCTTGACGAACGACTCGTACGGCAACGTGAAGAGCAGGCGTCCGGTGGAATCGATCCGACGGAGGGCGTGTTCGGAAGCGATCACGATGTGGAGGGGCGGGGGCGGCGTGCCGTAGTCGTACGATTTGGAGAGTTCCAGGATGCGGTCGCCGGGCGGGCACGTGAACAGCGAGCGCAGCTCCTGGGCGCCGACGTCGGCCGCGTAAATGGCCCGACGCGAGGCGAGGATGGGAATCGTTTCGGGCCCCTCAAAACCCGGCTGGTAGGAGTTGGCCTTGCGCAGGCCGACGTCAGCCGGATCTCCGCCCACGTCCTCCGGCGATTGAATCGAATTCACCTGGCGGCGGGTGACGCCGTGATATCCCACGATTTCGTTCCTGGCCGTGAGATACCAGAGCACCTTGTTTTTGACCTGCAGGGGTTGGAAGTAGCGTCCGCGCCGCGCGTAGCCTTCGTCGTGACGCCATCCGTTGACAGCCCTGGTCGGAAGGGAGACGAAAATCCCGGAGGCCAGCCGTTGCTGGACGCTTTTGGGTTCGCCTCGCTGGCCGGTTGCTGGATCGATCCAGGGCGTTCCGTCCGGGAGGGTGATGGCAATGTTTTCCGAATCGCCGGACTCCAGACGCAGCCAGGTTCCGTCGGTCGTGAGCTGATAGTTCCAGAATCGGGTGTCGCGGTCCGGACTCAAAAGATTGATAAGCAATCCGCACAATGCGCCGCAGGCCAGGAAGGCCGACACGGTGGTGGTCAGCGCCAAAGCCACCTTGCTGACCAGGGGCTGTCCGCGAAAGGTGCCGCGCGTGCGATAGGTGCCCCAGAGGGCGAATGCAATGACGACTCCGGCCAGGATGACGACGCCCGCCGCCTGCCAGAACTCCGGGACCTGAATCGAGAGGAACGGCGCGATCAGCGGAAGCCCCAGCGCGCAGCCGCGACTGCCGTACCATCGCGCTTGGCGCAAAGCGGTGATCATCCCCGCCCCGTACGCCACCAATCCACCTAGAGTAAGGATGATCAGCGGCCGAGCCATGCCCCATTCAAATGGCGCGGGCATCTGGCCCGGAATCGAAGCGATGAGAGTGACCGCCGCCACGGGCAGGCCTGCCGCCGCCAGGTAGAGGATTAGTCCGCCCACCAGCTTGGCCAGCAACAGGGTCGCCGGCGACACGGGCCGATGCATCAGAAACGCCCACAGGTCCGGGTGCCGCTCGGCGTGCATCTGGCGAAAGCCAAGCAAGCCGCCAAAGAGACCACAGAAGACCCCGGCACACAGGAAGGTGGAGTCCGTAAGCAGCGGCACAACCTGGCTGGCATCGGTCGCCCAGCCGGCTGTCTGCGAAATGGATCGTGCCGTGGACCGGGCTCCCGAAAAGCACAGGGCCAAGAGGAGGCTGAAAATGACCAGCCCGAGGCTGGCCAGTGGCAGCTGCTCCCGCAGTTCTTTGGCGATGAGTTTTTTCATGCGATGACCTCGGATGTTTGCCGGATTTGCTGCTCCGGTGTGGCGGGCGCCAGCAGGAAGGATTTTTCGCCCCGCTCGCCGAGGTAGCGAATGAAAGCGTCCTCCAGTCCGATCGAAGTGGTGACAAATCCGGCGGGGGCGAGCGCGCGGAGCGCTCGTTCCGTTGCGTCGGAGTAGTGGAGACAAGTGATGTGGAGCTCGCGCTCCAGGCGCAGCGCCTGGAGCAGACCCGGGATTTCCGGAAGACGCGGCGGCGGCCCGGCAAAGGTCAAACGTACCTCCCGGATGCTCTCCCGAAATGTCTCCAGGGGACAGCAGACCCGGAGGACGCTGTCGTCGAGCACGGCCACGTGATCCGCCACCCGCTCGACGTCACTCAGCTGGTGCGAGGAAAAAAAGATCGTCCGGTCCGAACGGCGGGTGAGATAGATCATCGATTCAACCAGGGATCGGCGCGCCACCGGATCAAGGCCCAGCGCAGGGTCGTCGAGGATCAGCAGTTCGGGATCGGGGGCGAGGGTCAAGGCCAGGCTCAGGCCGGCCCGCATTCCTCGCGACAGATGCTTGACCCGGACGTCGGGCTTGAGCGCGAAGTGTTCAAGGACCCCGCGGAAAATTCGCGGGTCCCAGCGCGGATAGAAGGTCGCCTGGAAATCTCCCGCTTCGCGCACCGTCATCCAGTCGTAAACCTGGTGCTCTTCGGTCAGGTATCCGATGCGTGCCCGCAGCGCGGGGGTCAGGGCGCGGCTGTTTCCGCCGAGGACAAATGACTCCCCGCGGTCTGGGGAGTGCAGCCCAAGCAGCATTCGAATTGTGGTGCTTTTGCCCGAGCCGTTGCGGCCGAGAAACGCGAAGACGCAGCCCCGCGGCACCTCGAGGTTGAGATCGTGCACGGCGCACCGCGCGCCAAAATACTTGGTCAGGCCCCGCGTCCGGATGACGGGCTCTTCGCTCATGACTTTGCCTTTCGCTGCTGGCGCCACTCCGCCAGCTTTTTCTCAAACGCTTCCTGCAGATCCTCGGGCGAGACATCCAGGGCCAGCGCCTCGCTCAGCAATGAATTCAACAGCGGCTCGAGGCGCCGGCGCCCCTCGGCGGCGTGAAAGACGCGGCGCTTTGGGATGACAAACACGCCCCGGCCCTGCCGGGTTTCAATCAGGCCCTCCCGCGCGAGGTCGGCGTAAGCCCGGGCCACCGTGTTGGGGTTGACCACGAGCTGCTCGGCCAGCGCGCGCACGCTGGGCAATTGTTCCGCCACCGCCAGCCGCCCGGTGGCCACCGCCAGCCGCACCTGCTCGGTGATCTGACGATAGACCGGCACGCTCGAACCCGGATGGATGACCACGCTCACACTCATGTCTAACTGTATTAGTAATACTAGTACACTAAACCGGGAGGCAAGGAAAATTTTTCGGGCCGAGCGGGGACGCGTCAGCGGCCGGGATCCGGGGCGCGGTCCGCAGCGCGCTTGGCGTCGGTGGCCCGGCGACTCCGGGGCGGCACCCACGGGACAGAGCTGTCCATGCTTTCCCAAATTTTGTCAGTGCGCGGCGCTGGCTGTGGCGGAGCGGGCCGGGTTTTGTCCATGGAGATGACAGCGTGGGCTGGCGTGTCCATCAACCGTTCGGCGTCCGCCCTGGGCTGTCCACATTCGGGACAAGGCGCTGTCGGGCTTCGTCCGACCGGGGCGCCGGCGTGGTCGGAAAGATGGCAATGCGGGCGCGGCGCGGACCGGTTGGGTGGGGGATTTGCGCGGGTTGCGCAGGTTGGCCGCGGCGATGGGAGCGCGTGGCAAACCGATTGCTAGAGACGACGCGAGTCACAAATGAAGCGACTTCAGAGCATGCCAGAAAATGAGGACAAGGACGTCATCCGGTCGGCATGGGCTGTTCACCGACAGATGGACCGAACTTTATGATTACGGATAGTCAAGCTTGCGCGCGCCGGCGCGCCCGTTCCTCGAGCCGGCGATCCCGCGGCCCCGTGAAGCGGAACGAGTCGTGGCCGTCGCCGCGCCGGATGAAACCGGGCAGCCCGGCGGAGGCGGAGATCGTGGAGAAGCACGTGCCGCTGGTGCGCAACGTGGTTGGCCGCCTGGCCATGACGCTGCCGCCGCACGTGGACGGAGAGGAGTTGTACAGCGCGGGCCTGACGGGTCTGCTGAATGCCGTGCGGCAATACAACCCACGCGCCGGCACTTCCTTTGAGACGTATGCGCGGCTGCGCATCCGGGGTGCGGTGCTGGACGAGTTGCGACGGATGGATTGGGTGCCGCGTTCGGTGCACACCAAGGCGCGCAAGATCCAGGGCGTGATGAACGAGCTGGAGCAGAAGAAGGGACGCATCGCCACGGATGAAGAGATGGCGCGGGCCCTGAACGTCTCGCTGCCCGAATACCAGACGTGGCTGGAGGAGATCAAGCCGGCGACGTTCGTCTGCCTGGACGCCGCCTTCAATCACGAGAGCGACGACTCAATGTCGCAGTATGAAAGCCTGGCGGATCAGCGCCAGGAGGATCCGCTCGACGGCACGTTTCGCCGGGAGCTCGCCCGGGTCATCGCCGATCGCCTGCAGGAGCTGCCGGAGATGCAGCGCAAGGTCCTGGCCCTTTATTATTTTGAAGACATGCGCCTGCGCGAAATCGCGGAGGCCTTTGGCCTCACCGAGTCGCGCATCTGCCAGATCCACGCCCAGGGGATCCTCACGATCAAAGCCCACCTGACGCGATACGATCCCTACTTTGCCTGAGTCGAAGATGACGAAAAATCTCCAACGGGTCGCCATGGAAGCCGCCAACAGCGTCGTGCTGCGGGCCGCACTGAAGGCCGCGCCCGTTCCCGAATCAAGGACCGATGAACCATCATGTCGAAGAACTGATTGAAGCGCTCCGTCTCGAGCTTCAACAATACGGCGAGCTCCTAGCCCTCTTGGAAGCGGAGCCGGCTCGAACCGCGCCGGCGGCGGACGTGACGGGAGTGGTCGCCGTGCTCTCCACCTTGCGGCGCCAGGGCGCGGAACTGGGCGCGGCCCGCCGGCAGCGCATGCTGATTCAGGCCCGCTTCGCCTCCGCGGTCGATCGCCCGCCCGAAGAATCGCTCATTTCCCTTCTGCCGGAATTTCCCGTCGACTACCGACCGCTCCTGCGGGCGCTGGGCGACGAGATCGAGGATCTGCTGGCCCGCCTGCGTGAACGGGCCAGACTGAGCCACACCCATCTGCACGCCGCCGCCGATCAACTGGAAGGTTTCATCGGCACCGTGGCCGCCTCGCCCAACGAGGATCGGCCAGTCCCCCAGTCCCTCCATGCCTGATTTCCCACCAAAACCATGCTCATCCTATCCCGCAAATTGAACGAAAGCATCGTCATCGACGGGCGCATCATCGTGAAGATCCTGCGCATCGAACGAGAGACGGTGAAACTGGGCATCCAGGCACCGCAGGAACTGCCGGTCCATCGACAGGAAGTGTTCGACATGATCCAGCGCAACAAGCAAGGAGGCGCGGGCGGAGCGCCCGGTGGAGGAACGCCTCCCCCCGGTGGCACTCCACCCAGCGGCACGCCGCCCCCGGGCTCCGCGCCGCCCGACGCGCCGAAGTAGCCGGCGTGGCCATCGGAGGTGGCGGGGAGGGCAGGACTTCGCTCGCCGCCTCGGCTCATCCCGTCCCGGCGCCATCGGAATGCCGGCCGTGGTTTAGGCGCCCGCGATCCTGTGCTATCGATCGATGCGTGCCAGTGTCGCCCGACGTGGCAATTCGGAAAATAGCCGGCTTCTCGCCCAGCGGATAAACAGGAAGTCTTTCGTCAAAGTCAGGATCGCTGCCGCAAACGTCATCACGCCCATATACCAATAGGAGAGATTTCCGGCGCTCAGCCACGCCGCCACCCAGCGAAACATCAGGATCGGAATCAGGACGAACGAGCAGAAATAGATTCCCAGCCACGGCAGCGCCTGGACCATGAGCAACGTCTTCAGGCTGCTCAAGGCCGGCTTCGTCGCGGTCAACCCGGTCCACAGCCCGAACCAGAAGTTGGCCGCCAGATTCAACACGGTGGCGAGCGCAGACACCACGCCGAGAACCACGGCGCCCGCGACCATCGGCCAGCCGAATGTCTGTATTTGGCGGTTGCCATAGACCGTCATCCCGGAACGGCTGATCACGACACCTCCGGTTTGCACGGCGACGACCTTGGTGTTTGCCCTGGCCGGCGCATTGGTGGCGCCTGCCGTGGCCGCGGGCGGCGGCGGCGGCAATGGTGGTGCCTGCAATCCGGCGATAGCGGTCCAGGTTTGCCACGCTCCCATGATCGACAGGGTCGCTTGCGCGATTACGATGACGCAAACCGCGAGCCCGAACTGGCGCCGCCAGGCGCGCCATTGGCCCAGGATAATTTCCCGTGGCTGGGCGGGAGTGGTCAGGAGCAGTTCCAGTGAGCCGCTGCGACGGCCGTCGATGAGGAATGATCCCGCAGTCGAGGCGAGGAGGTAGAGCGGTATGGCCGACGCACCGAAGAAGAAACTCCAACTTTGCAACTCGTTGTGTTCGGCGGAGAGCAGCAACGCGGCGGCGCCGGCGAAAACCAGGAGGGCCCAGATCAAGACGAGCCGGGGTGCGCCTCGACGTCGCGTGTGCAGCCATTGCAATGGTGGTTGCGTGCTGAGTGGGGGCGTCCGGGCGGACGGTCGTGTTTGATTGGTTCGTCGTTTTTCGCCGGGGCCACGGGAAGATGTTCCCGGGTGCGTCCCTGAATCCTGCCATCGGAGTGGCGCCATACAAACTGCGCCCAGCAGAAATAGCAGCGCCATCCCGACCTGGACGATTGCGGCGGAGCCAAAGTCGCTCCCGAACCGTTCCGTGGCGGCCCAGAGCAGAAAGGCCGGGCTGCACCTGGCAAACAAGGCGGAACTCCTGGCCAGAACCCCGTAGTCCACGAGCAACCCGCCCAGCGCGAGGACGACGAGCAGCCCGAACGTCACGAACATGGCGCGATGCCCGTTGCGGTGCAGCGTCGAAATGAAGAGTCCGCTGGCTAGGGAGACGAACATGGTGATGACCAACGCCAGGCTGCATTGCCAGAACTCGAGGCTGGTCACGCCACCGAGGAGCAGTGGTATGGCCATCACCGGAATGGTTGCCAGCAGGGCGTAGAAGGCCACGATGGAGGACGCCACCAGCTTGCCGAGAATGATGTCAATGCCGGTAAGATCGGTTAGGAAAAGCAGTCCATAGGTTCCCTCCCGCTTCTCTTCGCTGATGGCGTCGGCAGTAAGGAAGAGTCCGGAGCAAAGCGCGGCCATGAAGGCCAGCCAGGTAAGGGCTCTAAAGACGATTTGGCCTCTGGCCGCGGTCCCAACCATCGGGACGAGCGCGAACGTGAGAAGTGGCACCAGGGCGATGACGAAAGCCGTGAGGGCGGCCAGCGTCCGCAGGCGCGACGTGCTGCGCTTCTTGGAAGCCACCCGCAGCTCCCGGGCCGCCACTGGGAGGAAAAATCCCTTCACTGGACCGAGCATGCCGGCGACCGGCCAGAGCCGCAACCCAAAGTCCGGGCGGCGGGAATTGAAGTTTTACTCGCGGCTGGCCCGGTAGAACCGCGCGGAGTTGGTCATCGAATCGAAGACATAAAACGTGGTGTCGGTGGGCAACTCTTCGTGAATCGTCTGCCAGGACTCCGGCTTGCCGGGGTCATCCGTGGCTTCGACTTTGTAGAGCCGGCGGGGTGGGCCAGAGATGGCCACAGCGATGTCGGGTCCGCCGACGGGAATGATGTCGAGGCGATGGGGCAGCGGCGGGGCGAACTTGGCCGAGCCAAGATTCAAAAACACCGGCTCGCAATAAATCGAGATGGACGTGTAGCCGTCGAGCGACTGGCCCTCGGGCAGCTGGAGGGTGACGGTCTCGTCGCGGTAGACGCGATCCAGCTCGGGGCCGATGCGAGGGCCGACTTGGAACGCGGGGTCAATGTTGTTGGTCCCAAGGTGTCCGTAAATGCCGTCGAAGGGCTGACCGGTGAGATGAAAGTGAGTCAGCTTGACGGTGCGCTCGTCGATGATGGTGGCGACCGTTTTCACGTTCAGCAGCGGAGGCTGTCGGTAAATGTCGGCCTCCCAGCCGGCGCGCGGGTAGGTGGACGGTGGGTCGCTATATCCGGTCGCCAGTCCGATCTGGAGGACAAGAACAGTCAGGGCGCAACGGCTGCCGCTGAGGTACAAGCTTTGTTGTTGTCGTGGTGTCATGGCGGAACGCCTGCATCTTCGCTCACGGGGGCGCGTCCCGCAACGGAAAAGCTGGCCCGCGCGAGGGCAGCCAGGGGTGCGTCAAGCCCAGCCCACCCGTTGCCAGCATGGTCTAAATACGGATTTCCAAGGGAGGACCTTCTTCGACCCGTCTTGCGGAAAGCCCCCCACTTCTCCTCCCCGCTTTCGGCCCGCCATTTTTCTGCGAATTCCCGGCCTGGACGGTTTGAGAAAATGGGCGCCATCGAGTCCGCCGCAGTTGGCTGGCAAAAAGATGGAGGGCAGAAAAATGGGAGAACGAGGCGTCCTGCAGCGCAGTTCTTTGCGGGCTCGATGCAGCCCTGGAGGGCGGCTCGGCGTTGCCGGGACCGGGGGAGCCGGAGCGCACGCGTTCCGGCGTGCAGGGAGCGAAGCGTTCTTGGTTTGCTTCCAAAATTTTGGCCTCGGTGGGCGCGCTGCCAGCGGGCCGGGAATGCCGCCCGAAGCTGCACGCACGAGCCATGCGCCGCGCGGTCGACCCGCGATTCCCCGGGGTGTTGGCGGGCGGATTGCCCGAGAAACCTCTGGTCCGATCCCGGGTGGGGAGGGTAAAACGGGCGCGTGAATTCCCCGGTGTCCAAAGCTCAGCCCGAGTTGGGTCTGCGCGGGCAGACGGCCCCAGCGTCCGGTGTCCGCGAGGCTGAAACCCTGCGTGATTTGACGCCCCAGCAATGGAAGTCAGGTTTGGCCGCGTGGCTGGGCTGGTTGTTCGACGGGCTGGACATGCATCTCTACGGTTTGGTGGCGGCGCCGTTTGTGGCCTACCTGCTGGGCGTGACGGATGTGGCCGCGCAGGACGTGAAAGACAAGAGCTCGTGGATTCAGGCGGCGTTTCTGGTGGGGTGGGCTTTGGGCGGGGGGTTCTTTGGTCGGCTCGGGGACATCATCGGGCGCAGCCGGTCTTTGAGCCTGACCATTCTGACCTACGCGTGTTTTACCGGCCTTTCGTTCTTCGCCCACACGTGGTGGCAGCTGTTGATCTTTCGATTCGTGGCGGCGCTGGGCATTGGGGGCGAGTGGGCGGTGGGCTCGTCGCTGCTGTCGGAGACGTGGCCGCGGCGGTGGCGTCCGTGGATTGCGGCGGTGTTGCAGACCGGAGTGAACCTCGGGGTGCTGCTGGCGTGTTGGACCACGTATCTGATGGCGGGGCTGCATCCGAAGTGGGTGTTTCTGGTTGGAATTTTGCCGGCGCTGCTGGTGTTTTGGATTCGGCGGCATGTGCCGGAGCCGGTGGAATGGGCCAAGGCCAAGGCGGCGGCGGGCGCGGTGGAGCCGGGGGTGAGCGATCTTTTCAGGGGCCGTGTCCGGCGCATCACCCTCCTGACGATTATCGTCTGCGCGTGCGGGCTGACCGCGTGGTGGGCCTTCATGTTCTGGCACGCCCAGCACCTGCGCAACCTGCCGGACTTGCATGCGGCCAAGGCCGCCGCATTTCAGCAGCTGGTTGCGGCCGGGGCGTTGGGCGATGCGCCGCCGGACGCCGCCCGCTGGATTGCGATGGAGAAACAGAAGGTTGTCAGCACGGCGTTCTTCATCGTGATCTCCTCGAGCATCCTCGGGAACTTTTTCGCTGCGGGTCTTGCGCGCCGATTGGGCTACCGACGATCGATCGCCATTTGTTACGCGGGCTTTTTTGTGATGATGCTGGCGACGTTCATCCAGCCGCGGGGTTGGGAATCGCTGGTGTGGTTCTGGTTTCCGGCGGTCGGCTTTTTTTCGGGCGTGTTTGGCCTGTTTACCATGTACCTGCCGCCGCTCTTTCCGACCTTGCTGCGCACGACAGGCGCCGGGTTCTGCTACAACATCGGGCGGATCGTCTCGGCGGTTGGTGTCGTTTTCGCCGGCAGCCTGGCCAGCGGCGGCGATTTCAAGCGCACGTTGATCTTTGCCAGCCTGCTGTTTTTGCCGGCCATGGTGGTGGCATGGGTCCTCCCGGAGCCGGCGGATGTGCATGGAACCGGGGCCACCCGCTGAACGCTTTCGCCGGTGGGCTCCTTGCGGTCGGACGGGCCCGCCCTTGCCCTGGAACTCGAGGGTTGTTTCCCTTCGCCCACCGCTCATCCTACGCCCATGTTTAGCCTGAAGAACAAGATTGCCCTCGTCACGGGAGCGGGATCCGGGATCGGCGCGTCGATTGCCGAGGTATTTGCGCGGGCGGGCGCGCGGGTATACGTGGCGGATCGAGATGCCCAAGGCGGTAACGAGACCGTGCAGCGCATTACCGGCGCGATCGGAATGGAAGGCAGCGGAGGCTCGTCCGAGTTTGTGCCGCTGGACATCAGCCGGGAGGAGGATTGCGAGCGGGTCCGTGCGCAGATCCACGCCGTCTGCGGCCGCCTGGACGTGCTGGTGAACAATGCCGGGATCGGCCATGTGGGCACCATGCTGCAGACCTCGGGCGAGGACCTCGACCGGCTCTACGCGGTGAACGTCCGGGGCACGTTCAATGTCACGCGCGCCTTTCTTCCGGCCATGATCGAGCGGCGGTCGGGCGTGATTGTGAACCTGGCCTCCATCGGCGGTGTGGTGGCGGTCCGCGATCGTCTGGCCTACTGCACCACCAAATTCGCCATCGCCGGCCTGACCAAATGCATCGCGCTCGATCACGCGCTGCAGGGAATCCGCTGCAACTGCATCTGCCCGGGCCGCGTGGAGACGCCGTTCGTGGCCGCCCGTCTGAAGGAATATCCGGACCCGGAGAAGGCCTATCGCGAGATGGCCTCGACCCAGGCCCTCGGGCGCATGGCGCGGCCGGACGAGATCGCGGCGGCGGCGCTGTATCTCGCGAGTGACGAGGCCGCCTTCATCACGGGGACGGAGTTTATCATCGACGGCGGTTGGACTGCGGGGAAATGAATCCGGGGGGTCCCGACGCGTCTGTGATTCCTTCATGACGCGTGTGCATTCTCCAGCGGCGGATCGATTGCGGGCAGTTCGACGGCGGATGGTTTGGTGGCTGGGGCTATGCCTCCCGGCGGGATTGCAGGCCTGGGGAGCGACGGGTGAAGCGGGCGGCGCCGGGGTGGGTTCGTCGCCGAGCCTGCCGCCTGCTTATCGTTTCACTGTGGAAACACTCGCCACGGGCCTGGTGCAACCGATGGAGCTCGAGGTGGCACCTGATGGACGCGTTTTCATTAACGAGCTCAACGGCAAGCTGCGGATCGTGAAACCCGGCGGGGCGGTGGTGGACGCCGGATCGCTCCCGGTGTTTGCGGCATTGGAGGGTGGCTTCCTTGGGTTCGCGCTCGACCCGGGTTTCCGGGACAACCAGCAAATTTTTCTTTTCTATTCCCCGACCAATTTTGCCGGCGAGCGGCTGAGCCGCTTTGTCATGACCGGCGACCGGTTGGACGTGGCGAGCGAGAAAGTGGTCCTGGAGGTGGGCACGCAGCGGGATGAATGCTGTCATCACGCCGGCTCGGTGGAATTCGGCCGGGATGGAGACCTGTTCATCTCGACGGGCGACAACACGCATCCGGGTGGCAACTCGGACGGCTATGCGCCGATCGATGAGCGGCCGGGACGGGAGGCCTATGACGCGCAGGATGGCCCGGCGAACACGCATGATCTGCGGGGGAAAATCCTGCGAATCCGACCGACGTCCGCGGGTGGGTATACGATCCCCGATGGCAATCTGTTCCCCAAGGATGGATCCCATGGACGGCCGGAGATCTACGCCATGGGTTGCCGTAATCCGTGGCGGATGAGCGTCGATTCGCAGACCGGGATTGTCTATTGGGGCGAGGTGGGGCCGGACGCAGGCGGGGACGGGCCGCGCGGGCCGCGGGGGTATGATGAGATCAATCAGGCCAAGCGGGTGGGTAATTTTGGCTGGCCGTATTTCGTGGGCAGCAATTTCGCCTACGCGCGCTTCGATTTCGCCACGGGCCAGGTGGGCGAGAAATTTGATCCGCAGCGCCCGGTGAATGAAGGGCGGAGCAACACGGGCGAAAAGGTGCTGCCGCCCGCGCAGCCGGCCTTCATCTACTGGCCGTACGGCGCGTCGAAGGAATTTCCGATGCTGGGCAGCGGGGGACGCACGGCGTGTGCCGGACCGGTGTTCCATTTCCGGCCCGAGTTCCGCCGGTCCGGCGGCTTCCCGGAATATTACGACAACTGTTTGCTGTTTTACGATTGGCAGCGGCCGTTCATCAACTGGGCCCGCCTGAACTCCACCTCGGATTTGCAGGGCATCGAGCCGTTTCCGGGGGTGATTGTGGCGGCGAACAGCCGCGACCAAATCCAGACGCTGGAGCGCGAGGGGCGCAATGTGATCCGCCGCCCGGTCGACAGCCAGTTCGGCGCGGATGGTTGCCTGTATCTGCTGGATTACGGCGAAACCTGGGGACCGAACCCCGACGCGCGCCTGGTGAAGATCTCCTATCAGTGGGGCAACATCGCGCCCGTGGCCCGTGCCTCCGCAGACGTGACGGCCGGCCGGGAGCCGTTGTCCGTGACGTTGTCCAGTGCCGGCTCGATTGACTACGAAGGCGAGGCGCTCTCCTTCGAATGGCGGTTGCATCCCGGCGGGAAACGGTTTTCGACGGAAGCGAATCCACGGCTGACGCTGGCGGACCCTGGAAATTACGTCGTGGAGGTCCGGGTGTCGGATCCGCATGGGGCCACCGGCAGCGCCAGCGTTCCTCTGGTGGTGGGCAACAGCACGCCGGTGGTGCGGTTCGTGGCGCCCCGCGACGGCGATTTTTTCACCCCGGGACGGCCGCTGCATTACGCGGTGACAGTGACGGACCGCGAGGACGGAAGCTCCGCCGACTACGAAGAGATCTTCGAACCCCGCACCTACGTGAGCGCGACGTGGAGTCGTGGCGACGGGCGGGTGGAGGAGTCGGAGCCGGGCCTGGCCTTGATGAAGCAAAGCGATTGCTTCAACTGCCATGCGGTTGACCGAAAGATTGTCGGGCCCGCCTTGCTGGACGTGGCGGCCCGGTATCGGGGACAGGAGGGCGCGCTGGAGGCTTCGGTGCAGCGTGTGTGGAGAGGCAGCAGCAAGGTCTGGAGCGAGATCCCGATGCTGCCGCACGAATCGCTGCATCCGGATCAGATCCGCATGATGGTGCGCTGGGTCTATGGGCTGGAGCCGGGCAAGGCAGGCGCGAACATGACGCGCGGCCTGGCCGGTGATTTGTCGGTGCCGGCCGATGCCAAATTGCGCACTGCGACGATTGAGGCCACATACATCGACGCCGGGCGGCTGCCGGCAGGCCCGCTCACGGGCCGCACGTCGGTCCGGCTTCGATCCCGGCGACTCCAGGCGGAGGCGGCGGATGAAAAGTCTGGGCTGAAGGTGTCGGGCGGTTATTTGGGTGCGATCGATCACGGACAGTACGCACGGTTTGCGCAGGTGAATTTGGGAGACAGCGGCAGCGTGACGGTTCGCGTGGCCAGCGCGGGGGTCGGGGGCCGAATCGAACTTCGTGGCCAGGCGGTGGACGGCCCGATCGTAGCGACGTTTGACGTCGCGCCGACGGGTGGCTGGGAAAAATGGGTGGAACTGAGTTCGCCGCTGACCGGGGTGGCCGGGGCGGAACGACAGGATTTATACGTGGTGTTCAGCAACCCGGGCAAAGGCGGCTTGATGAACCTCGACTGGGTTCAATTCAATCCGCGCCCGTGACGACCGGCCCGCATTGGCGTTACGTTTAGCGCGATGGCGATTTCTCCTGAGCCTGCTACGCGAGAACCCGGCTGGCGTTGGGATAATTCCTACGCCCGCCTGCCTGAGCGCTTTTACACCCGGGTCAAACCAACCCCGGTGGCGGCGCCCGGCGTGGTGTTGCTCAACCGGCCGCTGGCCCGGGCGCTGGGACTCGACCCCGATGCGCTCGCGGGTCCGGACGCCGCGGCCCTGTTTGCCGGCAATCAACTTCCGCCGGGCTCCGATCCGATCGCCCAGGCCTATGCCGGGCATCAGTTCGGTCATCTCACGCGTCTGGGCGATGGACGGGCCATCCTGCTGGGCGAACAGCTGACTCCATCGGGCCAGCGTTTCGACATTCAGTTGAAAGGCGCCGGCCCGACCGCCTACTCCCGTCGCGCCGACGGGCGGGCGGCGCTGGGCCCGATGCTGCGTGAATATTTAATCAGTGAGGCGATGCACGCGCTGGGCATTGCGACGACCCGCAGCCTTGCGGTGGCCAGCACAGGCGAGCCTGTCTACCGCGAGCAAACGTTGCCCGGGGCGGTGCTGACCCGCGTCGCGGCCAGTCACATCCGGGTGGGCACGTTCGAACACTTCGCGGTGGCGGGCGACACCGACGCGCTGCGCCTTCTGGCGGACCACACGCTTCGCCGCCATTTTCCGGCGCGACTGGACATCGAGCACCCCGGCCGGGCATTGCTCGAGGAGGTAATCGAGCGTCAGGCGTCGTTGGTCGCCCAATGGATGCGGGTGGGCTTCGTGCATGGGGTCATGAATACCGACAACATGGCGCTATCGGGGGAGACCCTGGATTACGGTCCGTGTGCATTCATCGATGCGTATGATCCCGAGGTGGTGTTCAGCTCGATTGATCATCACGGGCGTTACGCGTTTGGGCGCCAGCCGGGGATCGCCGCCTGGAACCTTGCCCGGTTCGCCGAGGCGATCCTGCCGATCCTGGATGCGGATGCCGACGTCGCGCTGGCCCGCGCGCAGGAGTCCATCGAAACGTTTGCCGACCGATTTCGCCGGCATTGGCTCACCGCACTCCGGGGCAAGCTGGGATTGCTCACGGAAGAGTCGGGCGACGCGGCGCTCGCCCAGGAGTTTCTGCAATGGATGGCCGGGAGCGGCGCGGATTATACGCGCACCTTCCGCGCACTTGGGGCGTCCGCGGCTCCCGATCCGCTTCTCGCGGCGGACCCGGAATTTGCCGACTGGCATCAGAGGTGGACCGACCGCCGAGGACGTCAGCCTCAGCGATGGGAGGAAGTCAGCCGGTGGATGGATACCCACAACCCGGCAGTGATCCCTCGCAATCACGTGGTCGAAGCGGCCCTGGCCGCCGCCATGAACGAGGGCGACCTGGCGCCGTTCGCGAATCTGTTGACAGCGCTGGAGCGCCCTTATGACCCGGCCGAAAAAACCACGGCGCTCACGGAACCCCCGCCACCGGGAACACCGCCTTGCCGGACGTTTTGTGGCACGTAGTTGCGGTTGAGTTCGCCTCTTGCGATGTGAGTTCCCGGGCGGCGCGCTGCGGAAAGCGCGCCCTACCTAGGGCGATGGCGCCGCGGAGGACAGGAACTTCTGCGCGCGGAGCCAGTGGATCGACTTGGTCTGCCAGGCATCCCACATCGGGCCCTGGTAGCCATTCAAGCCATGACCGCCGCTCGGCAACTCGAGATATTCCGTCGGCACGTGGTGCGCTCGTAGCGCTTCGTAGAGCCGGCGGCTGTTTTCGGCGGGCACCGCCGTGTCGTCCTTGGCATGAGCCAAAAAGATCGGAGGCGTCTGATGAGTCACCTGGCGCTCATTGGAATACAGGACCTCGAGCTCTGGTGGGCGGGTGCGTCCCAGCAGGTTTTCCCGCGAGCCGCCGTGCGTCCAGGATTCGGTCATGCTGACGACCGGGTAGACGAGAATTGCGAAATCCGGGCGGCAGCTGAGGCGATCGATGGGCTCGAGGGCGTCGGCGCGGCCCTGGTCGAAGTGAGTGGCGGCGGTGGAGGCCAGGTGGCCGCCGGCGGAGAAGCCCACGATGCCGATGCGATTCGGCCGAAGGCCCCAGGACGTGGCCTTGAAGCGGGCCGTGCGGATGGCGCGTTGGGCGTCGAGGAGCGGGACCAGTGGGCGCCCGCGAGGCAGGCGGTATTCGAGCACGAGCCCGGCGATGCCCTGGGTGTTGAGCCAGCGGGCGATGCCGTGGCCCTCTGCACCGGTCACCAGACCGCCGTAGCCGCCGCCCGGGCAAATCACGATCGCAGTGCCGGTGGCTTTTTCGGGCGGCGGACGATGGAGAGTCAGGATGGCCTGGGCTCTCTCGACTTGCCCGTCGCCCAGCGGCGCGCCGTCGGGCCAGAGTGAATTCGTGACGACGAGCTGGCCGTGAGCCACCGGGCCAACGGCGAGGAGGAAACACGCGGTCAAAGTGAAAAGAAGCTGCGCGCGAAGCCCGCGGACGGAAGGGAGCCGCCGGTGGAGGCGATCTGCCGGGGCAGGTCTTTCGCGCGGATGGACCCCCGGCGGGGCTGGCTGGCGGCTGCTCTTGATTTCGGTGCGAACGGCGGTGGTCATGGATTGCAAGCGGGTGGTGAGACGGGGTCAGGCGCCGACGCGGCTGCTGAGGATGGCGGCGTAGAGGTCATCAAATTCCTCGCGACTGATCATTCCGTGGAGGTGCAGGTCTTCGATTTCGGCCAGTCGTTCCTGGATCGACATGCGGGCCTGGCTGCGCACGCCGGCGACATAACTGCGCAGGAGCCAGCCCCACAAGAGCAGGCAGCTCGAGCTGGCGGTCACGAGGAGCCATTCGGCGGCGCCGTGGTGGACGAGCATGCCAATGCCGACGACGAGGAATCCGCAGAGCAGCAGGCCGATGACGCCAAACGTTACGAGGGTCGAGACCCGCAAATGCGGGCCCCGGGCGAGTTCGTCGAGGATGGCCCGGCGCATCTCAAGGTACTCAGCTTCGGGGAGGAGTTTCGAGCCGCGTTCGCTGCCGAGCGCTGCGAGGATTTCGCGGGCGGTGTTCGGGTCGGCCGGAGGGGTGTTGCTCCGGGCGTGCGACTGGATCGGTGGCGCGGGGGCCGGCGACCCCGGTGGGGCGGGTGACCGACCGGCGGGCTGGGACGAACTTTGGTCCATCAGCGTCGCAGGGCGGCTTTGGGCTCGGCGGTGGTGTCGGCCAGCGGGGAAGGCTGTCCCATCCCTATTTCAACTCGTGGTCGGCTGGCTTCACACCTTTCTTAAATCCGCCAAAGCCATACATGGTGGGGCGATATTCGCCCACGTAGTCGACATTGGCCTTTTCGGGAATTTGCTTTTCGAGACCGACGCCCCAGTAGGCGGCGTTGACGAGCAGGCGGCGGAGCCCTTCGTTTTGGAGGTCGGTGGCGGATCCCATGGTGGTGGTGAGCACGCGGTTGACCTTGCCGTTCTCGTTTTTCAATTCGCGGGTCCAGACGACTGGTTGCATGGGATCGTTGATGCCCTGTTCCACGCGCTTGTTGTTCTTGCGGCGGTAATCGGCGGGAGCGTCGGTGGGTTTCATGCCTTTGAGCACCTGGCCGCGCACCAGAATGGTGGCGTCTTCGACCGGGTGCGCCTCGTAGACGTCGGTGTCGCCGAAAAGATCCGTCACCCCTCGCAGGATGGGGTTTTGGGCCTGGGCCGGTTCGATGATGCCGCGGGTGGCTTCGGATTTATGGCGGCCCCAGTGGTCGACCCAGGTTTCGCCCAGGACTTGCCGGCCGAAGCCCTGCTTCCATTCCTGGCTGCCCCAGTGGAACCGTTTGTAGGCGCTTTGGGATTTGCCGTCGTAGGCGAATGCGTGGGTGCTGGTGCGCAGGCCGATGACGGGCTTGCCGGCGAGGTAGTAGTCGACGAAATGTTTCATGCCCTCGTCCGGCCACTCGCGGAAGCGCAACGACATGATGCACAGGTCGGCCGAGTCCAGCGCCTCGAGACCGGGCTCATGGTTGCGGGTGTTGGGATCGATCTCGCCGTCTTTGATTGAAAACAGGACGGTGCACTTGAACCCATGTCGTTCGGCCAGCACTTTGGCCAGCATCGGCAGGGCTTCCTCGGACCGATATTCCTCGTCGCCGGACAGGAACACGATGTGTTTGCCGTGGCCGGGCCCGGTCTTGCCCTCGTAAACCACCCAGTCGCCGGCTCGGGCGAGAGCGGTGGCAAGAACCAGGGTGCAGGCGATGCGAGAGATCAGATTCATGGTGCGTTAGATGCATGGTCGGGGCGCCGCATTCGTACCCGACCCGGGCTCCGGAAAAGAAACATCCTGCGCGCCCGAACCTTCGAACGCGCAGGTGTTGTCTTGTGCTGTTTTGTTTTTCTTTGTGCTTCGGGGCCGATTTAGAAGTTGAATTCGATCTGCGCCCAGAATTTGTGCAGGGTGTAGGCGGACGGTGCGTCCTCGCCGTGGTAGTAGCCGTATTTGACAAGCGCGGTCCAGTATTTGCCGAATTTGCGAGACGCGAGCGCGTTGATTTCGTAGCCGAAGTCGGCGCCGCCGCTGTCGGCATCATACTTGTGGAACACGCCGCGCAGAGGGATTTGCGCTGGCAGATCAACCTGGGCGTACCCGTAAACGTCGCGCAGTCCGCGGGCGGGTGTGGCGAGAAAGGCGTCATCCCACCCGTTAAATGCGTGCAGCGTGGCGAGAGGCGTCTTGAAACCGACGCCACCGGCCCCGTTGTCATTGCTGTCGGTTCCCAACACCTCGTAGCCCGCGCCGAACGCCACCGGCTTGATCGCGGCACCGGCTTCGAGGTTGTAATATTCCGCCCGATAATCGAGCGCGCTGTCGGCGTAATCGGATTGGAAGGCAAACTCCCCACGGTAATTGACCGCGAGGACATCCGTGACGGGGGTGGAGCCGGCGACATAGCCGCCGTAGGTCGCGCAGGAGTTGGCGTCACCACCGGCGTTGTGCAGATCGAGGAGGTAGGAGTAGCCGACGAAGCGGGCGTATTTCCAACCGGTGTAGGCGACGTTGATGAGGTGCGACGCGGATTGAAAATCACGATTGGCGGCGGCCAGGCCGGAGACATTTCCGAACACGCGGTGCACATCCCAGACGTAGGCGTAGTAAAGGCTGAGGCCGGGGAGAGGTTTACCTTCGGCGCTGATGGCGTCGTAGGTTTGCATGTTCTGGCGCCAGCCGACGTCGCCGATGAAACGGTGGTTGTCGAGCACGATGCGTTGCCGGCCGAACTTGGCGGTGATCCAATTGGTGTAGTTGTAGCTCAACCAGGCCTGGTTGAGCTCGGTGGTGGGGGGATCGGCGACGACGGGCTTGTAGGTGACTCCGTTGGCGCCGGCGGCGTTGTAGTTGACCTCAGGACCCAGAGCCATGAGGTGCTCGCCTTCCAGCATTGCCTGAAACCCCCAGAGGTTCGCGGTCGTATAGCCGAAACGGGTCCGCAGCGTGGGCGCGTAGGACCGGTCCGTGATCGTGCCCACGCCGTCCTGATCCACATACTCGAAGCGGAGACGCGAGTTGAGGCTGAATTTTCCCTTGGCAATGGCCTCGGGAATTTTCGCTCCAAAGATATGGTCAAACGTGGCCGGCTGGTCGGCGGGAGCCGGAGCCGCTGTCGGAGCCGGGCCCTTTGGCGGGGCCGGCGGAGCCGGGGGTTGCCCGGTGCCGGGCTGCGAAGGCGGCACCTGAGCCAGCAGGGTGGAGGTGGTTAGAGCCAGCACGACGCCGGTACAGGCGTGGGTGGTACGTGGGTGTTTTTTCATATGGATCCGGTCGGCCCCGCTAGAGCTCGGTGCATGCCAGGCGACACGGCACCGCCCGGTCGGGGTGAAATCTTGTCCATGCCTTTGATGAGTCCCATTCATGATCCCGCCCGGACGCGGCGACACCAAGCCGTCGCGTCCACCGCGTGCGCTCCGCGTGGTGGGAGGATTGAAAAATTTATCGTTCAGCCAGCGCCCACCCGCGCTGTGCGGATTTGTCCAGGATGCCCAATCCGTATTTCAGCGTGGTGCCGGTTCGACCGTGCCGACCGACGCGAGGGGCCCGCCCAAGGGCAGTTCGTCAGGCAAAGGCGCAAATTCGGATATGGCGGTCCACAACGTGGAAAAATCCTTGGTCACATCCCCGCTCAGGCAGTCGGTGATCAGGCCGCCCATGTCGGGATATTTGTCGATGACCTTCTTGAATGAAAATTCCGGATCATAGAATGCGTAAACCAGCTTGCGCATGTTCTCGATGCCAAACCGCAGGTCGCGGCCGTAGGTGGCGAACCGGCCGGGGGAGAAATCGCGGGCGACCAGCGCTTCGTGGACTGCGTCCGCGGCCATGACGCCGCTTTTCAGGGCCAGCATCAATCCGCTGCTGAAGACTGGATCGAGAAAACAAAAGGCGTCTCCGACGAGGAGCAGGCCCTCCCGGTAGCAGTGCCGCGAGTGATGGGTGTATTCGCTGGTCAGGAAATGGGGCCCGACCTGCCGGCCGGTGGCGAGGCGTTCCTGGATCCAGAGGTTCTCCCCAATCTCGCGTTGGAAAATCGCGCCGGGGTCCTTGAGTCCGTCCCGGGTCAGGTATTTGCCCTCCGCCACCACGCCGACGCTGACCATGTCGTCGTGCTGCGGGATGTGCCAGAACCAGCCTTTTTCCCGGATCATCGCGACGGTGGTCTGGCCTTCGTCGATGCCCTCGTCCCGGCGCGACCCCTGGTAGTAGGTCCAGACCGCCACCTTGTTCAGATAGGGATCGCGGAGCCGCCAGCCTTCGCGGACGGCCGCGAAGCTTTCCCGTCCGGAGCAATCGAGGGTCATGGGCGCGCGGAACTCGAACGGCTGGCCGGCGGCGTTGCGTCCCCGCACCCCGGCGACGCGGCTGTGCTCCTGGATCAGCCCCGTCACGTCCATTTGTTCGAGCACGGTTGCGCCGCGGGCCCGGGCGTGATCAGCCAGCATCTGGTCGAACTCGCTGCGGAGAATCTGCCAGGTTTGAGCGACGGTATGGCGGTCGTAGCGGTTGAAGAAATAGAAAGGCTGGCTCGCCCGGCCGTTGGGCGCGACGAACTGGACGCTGAACTTTTTCGTGAAGTGGCTCTGCTTCATCCGGGGGATCAAGCCGAGGCGTTCCAGAGGTTCGTAGGTAAAGGGGATGAGGGACTCGCCCACTCGGTAGCGGGGAAATTTTTCGCGCTCGAGCACGACCACTCGATGGCCGGCGTCCGCCAGCAGGGTCGCCGCGGAAGTGCCGGAAGGTCCGGCTCCGATCACGACGACATCCCAGGTTTCGGCCGCGGTCATGGGCATATGAAATCAGTCATGGGTTGGGCAGGCGTTGACTAGAGTCAAGCTGAGGGCGGGAGGATCTCCACGATCTCCGCCAGGACTTCACCAGCGGGGTTGGACAAGGTGTTGCGACGCCCGTAGAGGATGTGGGCGCCGCGCAGTTTAAGCAGTTGATCAATGGTGCGATCGGAGGCGATCCGCAGGTAGGCCATCGGCTGGCTCACGTACGGGATGCCATGGTCATTGAGGATCCGCCCCAGAGGCAACCGCTCCTCCAGAATCAGGGGCCGCACCGGATCGGGAAACCGCTGGAGATGGATGTGAATGGCACCGAACTCCACCGGCCGGGCCGTCCCATCCAGCACCAGCAGCACCTCGCGATAGTAGTCGTGCCCCGCAATCTGCCGTCCGATCAGTTGCAGCTGGATTCGCCGGCCATAGTGCGCCTCCAGCGTCGACGTCATGTCCCGGTCATGGACCAGGAGCTTTTTGTAGGGTTCCGGGACAGCTTCGCCGTCGACGGAATCCAGCGGCGGGAGGATCAGGCCGCTCCGCGCATAGAAGTCGTCCAACGGATGAACCAGCGGGTTGTGGCTTTCCGTTCGTTGGTAGCGGGCGGCGGCGGAGCTCATGAGTGCTTAGACTTCCTATACATAGCGGGGACCTTCGTGTTCGGGCAGGAAGAACTCCCGCAGCCACCGGTCGATTTGCAGCAGCCCGTCGCGGTGGATGCGGATTCGATCCCCATCGACCGCCAGGCAGCCGGCGTCCCGCAGGCGCCCGATGGGGGCGCGGAAGCGCTCGAGCGGGTCGGCGCCGAACTTGGCCGCAAAGGCGGAGCGGCTGACCTGGCCGAGCTTCAGCTGCAGCATGAACTCCCGGATGTAACGTTCGTCCGCCGTCGGCGTCAGCGCCCGGTAGATGGGCAGCTCCCCGCGCTGGACCCGCTCGACGTACGGGGCGAAGTCGTGGTGATTCTGGTAATGCACGCCGTTGAGGTGGCCGAAGCTGGCCACGCCGATGGATAAAATATCCGCGCCCGAAAAGAGTCCCTCCCGATAGATGAATTTCACCCGGGCCGGATCGCGCACCACGGTGGTTGCGCTTGTGACTGTGTAGCCGGCTTGCTCGAACGCGGCGAAGGCCTCGTGAACCCAGGCCCGTTTCACGTCCCAATCCGCCACGGGCGCCACCAGCTTTCCTTCGGCCTTCATCCGCTGGTAGATGGTTGTGTTGTACGGCACCTCCATCTGGTAAATCGTGACTGAGTCCGGCTGGAGCGCCACCGCGCGCTGCACGGTCTCGCGCCACTTGTCGGGCGTCTCCTCGACCATGCCGGCAATGAGATCGATGTTGATCTGGGGAAAGCCGACGGTGCGCGCATAGGCGTAGGCGCGTTCGATCTCCTTCGAGCGGTGCGCGCGCCCGTTGATCTCCAGGATGTGATCGTCGAAATGCTCGATGCCGAGGCTGAGGCGCGTGACCCCGAGGTTCCGAATCGCTTGCAGCTTGTGATCCGTCAGGGTGCCGGGCTCGGCCTCGAAGGTGACCTCTTCGGCGCGATCCCACGGCAGCAGCGCCTTTATGCCATCGGCCAGGTGCCCGAGTTGCTCGACGCTCAGGTAGCTGGGTGTGCCGCCGCCAAAATAGATGAAGCGCGGATGGCGCCCGCCCACGAATGGGCGACGCACGTACAGCGCCAGTTCCTGCAGCACCGCTTCGAGGTAGTTGCGGATCTCGCGGGAATCCTTGTCCGTGTAAACCTTGTAGTAACAGAAGTGGCAGCGTTTGCGGCAGAAGGGAATGTGGGTGTAGAGGCCCAGGTCGACGCCGGGGACCGGCGGACGGTCAAGCGCCGCAAGCAACTCCGGCACCCGCTCCGGCCGCCAGTAGGCGAAGGGCGGATAGTTGGAAACAAAATAGTTCCCGACCGTGGTTTGTTTTTCGAGAGGCGGCGCCGCGGGCGGCGGTGCGGGTGCGGCGGTGCTGGAAGGCGCGCTCATTTCTTTTCTCCAAAACAGTAAAGGCTGCCGTCGTCGCTCCCGATGTAGATGCGCCCTTCCGCCACCGCCGGCGAGCTGCCGACGGGTTGCCCGATTTCGTAGTTCCACAGCTCCGAACCGCCGGCCAGCGAAACGACGTAGACCCGACCGTCATCGGATCCGACCACAACCTTGTCTCCGGCCACCACGGGGGAGCTATCCACCTTGCCGCGCGTGGAGAAGGCCCACTGGGATTTGCCCGTCTCGCGGTCCACGCAGTGCAGCCGCTTGTCGCGGCCGCCGAACACGACACGGTTGGACGTCACGGCCGGGGAGCTGAAATACGGGAAGCCGCGATCGCGATAGGTCCAGAGATTGGTGCCCTTGGCCAGGTCAATGCAGAGGAACTCGTTCTCGTAGTGGCCGAAATAGGCGCGGCTTGCGTCGAGCGCCACGCTCGCCGCGATATAGGCGCCCGCTTCGATCTCCTTCACCTTGACGCCGTCCGCCACGCCGAGGACGTGCAGGATGGCGTCACATCCCCCGAAGACGGTCTGGCCATTCGCGATGGCCGGCGATCCGTTGATGTAGTTGCCGGTCTCGTAAACCCAATTTGTCCGGCCGGTGGCGGCGTCGAGGCAATGCAGCTTGTAATCATAGCTGCCCACCAGAAGCCACTGGCCCTGGCCGCCGGGTGCGGGCCACCAATTGGGAGAGCTAAGAATCTTGTCGCCCGTCTCATATTTCCAGAGGAGCGCGCCATTCGTGGCATCGAGCGCGTAGACCCGGGCGTCGGCCGAACCGACAAAAACCCGCCCATTGAGGACCAAAGGCGACGAGTCCACTTCGCCTTCGGTTTTAAACGACCAAACCATCGCGCCGGTGGCGGCATCCAGCGCGTAGAGCGACTGGTCGCCCGAGCCGATGTAGGCGCGCCCGCCGATCAGGGCGGGGGAGGATTTGATGGGCCCTCCGGTTTTGTGGGACCAGAGCAGCTTCGGCTGGTCTGGAATCGTGGAGCGCGCGACGCCGAGCAACGCGGGCCCTCCTCGGAACATCGGCCACTCATCCGCGGCCGCAGCGGTCGGGGTCGCCGCATTGGCCTCGCGCGTGAAAGCGGGTTGGCCGACCAGCAGAGTGAGAAGGAGAACGACCGGCCAAAGGCTCAGGCCGCCCGATCGCGGCGGGGGGGCCGAGTGCGGTGCGCGATCCAGCGGACTCCCGGATTCGTTCCCGGTTATCCGCTGCTCGCGGGCTTCACGAGTTGCATGGCGGCTGCTCATTATCGGACACGGTGCGGGCGGGCTGGAGGTGCTTCAGCTGTATTTTGCGGTACTCCGGCCAACAACGGCCGCAACCTAAACAGCCTCGGGCGGCGCCGCAACCCAAATTATACCTATACGTATTAAATGGATTGTCTTGAATCCGGGGAGCATTTGCTGAGTCCTTACCGTCAATTCCTAGCCCAGCCACGTGTCGTATGAAGTATCTGCCCAGCGTGCGGCCGCCGGATTTTTCCGGCCGGGCCGTTTTCCATTGCGAGGAAGTCCGCCCGGCTGTCACCGGGGAACATCGGCGCAGCCGAGGGGCTTTTTCCGTATCCAATTGTTGATTCGTTGAGGGGTTTACAAACGCGCGGACGTCTCGCGGCCGGTGATCCCTGGCCCGACCGACGGCCGTCAATTGATTGATGTTAGCTATGAAGAAAATGATTCGAGGCGGAGTTTTGCTGGCGGCGCTGTGCGTGTTGGCGGGACCGCTGTGGGGTGCCGACACGCTGATCTCCCGCGGGGCAGTGTGGCGACGGTGGTGGATGACGGCCCCAACAACAACCGGTTTGTGACGACCTACTTCCGCCGCGCGTTTTCGGTGACCGGGGCGGCCGGCTTCACCGTGCTTCAGTTGCAGGTGAAACGGGACGACGGGGTGATCGTTTATCTCAACGGCACGGAGGTCTATCGCAACAACCTCGGCAACGGCACGGTGCTCTACAACACGTATGCGTCCAATGCCGGAGATGATGGCCAGAATTTTCTGGCTGCGGTTGCGGTGGACGTTGGGTTGCTGGTGGAAGGTGTCAATGTCGTGGCGGCCGAGATTCACCAGTCCGACGCGACGAGCTCGGACATCTCTTTTGACCTGGAGCTGACGGGCAGCCGCGGGAACACGGCACCGGTGGCGGTTCTGGCCAGCCCCGCCTCGGGGCGGCTCTACACCGAGCCGGCGAGCATCTCCATCCAGGCGACGGCCACGGACGCCGAAGCCAATCTGGCTGGCGTGGAGTTTTACGCCGGCGGGGTTCTCCGGGCGACGGACACCACCAGTCCGTATGCCTACAATTGGGGCGGAATTCCCGTCGGGACGTACGCCATCTATGCGGTGGCGTTCGATGCCCTGGGCGCGCGCGGGACGTCGGCGGTGTCCACAGTGACGGTCGGGCCGTCGACGGTGCCGACATTGGCTGGCCGGAGCCCGGCCCCGGGAGCGGTGAATGGCCTTGGGCAGTTGTCGGTGACGTTTAGCGAGGCGGTGTCAGGGGTGCGGGCAGCGGACCTTTTGATCAACGGGCAGCCGGCGCAGAGCGTTGCCGGCAACGGCTCCAATTACACGTTCCGGTTTGCGCAGCCGGCGGACGGTCCGGTGTTGGTGGCCTGGGATCCGCGGGCCAACATTGTCGACTTCGAGCCGGCGGCCCGGCCGTTCGACCCGTATGGGCCCAACACCAGCTGGCAATACCAGCTCGCCGACACGGTGCCGCCGACGGCGGGCATTTTTCCCGCGCCCGGTGCCACGGTCCGCAGCGTGAACACGATCGACGTGACGTTCAACGAGCCGGTGGTTGGGGTGGATGCAGCGGATCTGCGGGTCAACAACGTGCCAGCGACCGGCGTGGCCGGCACGGGGGCGGGTCCGTATCGGTTCACCTTTGCCGCGCCGGCCGACGGAACAGTCAGCGTGAGTTGGAGCGGCGCCCATGCGATCCGGGATCTGGCCTCGAGCCCGAACGCGTTTGCCGGCGGGTCGTGGTCCTACACCCAGGCCAGCGCGGCGACGTTTGCCGGCGCCGTGGTGATCAACGAGATCATGTATCATCCGGCGAGTGCCCAGCCGGCGGACGAGTGGATCGAGCTGTTCAACCGGGGATCGAATGCGGTGAATCTGACGGGCTGGGCATTGACCCGGGGCGTTGATTTTGTCTTTCCGTCGATCACGCTGCCAGCGGGGGGCTATCTGGTGGTGGCGGCGGACCTGGCGGCGTTTCGGGCGCGGCACGCCGGGGTTCTCAATCTGACCGGGCCCTGGAGCGGGCAGCTCAACAACACCGACGAGGAAATTGAATTGGAGGATGCCTCGGGCGATCGCGTGGCGTTGGTTCACTATTTTGATGAAGGCGACGGCGTGGGTTATCGCCGGCGCACGCCGGGGGCGGGCTTCGGTTGGGAATGGTATTCGGAGCACGACGGATTGGGCAAAAGCCTGGAGCTGCGCAATCCGGCCCTGCCGATCGGAGAGAGTCAGAACTGGACCGCCAGCCTTGGAGTCGAGGGCACGCCGGGCCGTGGCAATGGCACGGCGACCAATGATCTCGCGCCGATGATTCTCGATTTGGCGCATGCGCCGGCCGTGCCGCGATCGAGCGACCCCATCCGCATCACCGCCCGGATTGTCGATGAGTCTGCCTCCGGCCTTCAGGTGCGGGCCTGGTGGCGGGATGCCAGCACCACCAATCCCCCGCCGTTCAGCGAGGTGGTGATGCGTGACGACGGGCAGAGTGGCGACGGCGGAATTGGCGACGGCGTGTATGGCGTCGTGCTCCCGGCCCTGCCGGATCGAACGGTGGTCGAGTTTTATGTGGTGGCGACGGATGCGGCGAATCACGCGCGGTCGCTGCCGGGAGCGGTGGAGGAGTCCGCCGGCGTCTTCACCCAGTCCGCCAACGCCCTGGTGCAGGTGGACGACACTCGGTATGAGGGCCGCCAGCCGATTTATCGGTTGCTGATGACCGAACGCGATCGGGTGGCCTTCGCGGCCCAGAACCGCAACGTGGAATCCCTCGTCAATTGCACCCTCGTCGCGATCGAGGACGGCCGGACCGACCTCCGGTACAGCGTCGGAATTCGCTACCGCGGGGCGGGCAGCCGCGGGCTCAACCCGGCCACCTACCGTCTCGACATCCCATCGGACCGGCGTTGGGACGGGCGCACGGCGCTCAACCTCAACTCGCAGTACGTCTACACACAAGTCCTCGGGACAGCGTTGGCCATCGAGTCCGGCCTGGTCACGGAATTTGCCCGCGCCGTGCAGTTGCGCATCAACGCCAACAACCCGGCCAATGCGGGCTCTTCGCAATTCGGCTCCTACGCCGCCGTCGAGCCCACCAGCGACGAGCTGATCGCCAACCACCTGCCGGACGATGCCGGGGGCAATGTTTACCGCGCCTCCGTCGGCGCACACACCGCGACCCTGAATTATCTCGGCACCAACGCCAGTGCCTATTTCTCCGCGGGCTACCTGAAAAACTCCAACGGCTCCGAGAATGACTGGTCCGATCTCATCGCGCTCACCTACGCGCTCGATCCGGCCACGACCCCGGACAACGAATATGTCTCGGCGGTGCGGCGGGTTCTGAATGTTGAGGAATGGATGCGCTACTTCGCGGTGTGCTCCCTCATGGCCTACACGGAAACGGCCCTTTGCTCAGGTTACGGCGACGACTACGGTCTTTATCGGGGAATTGTCGATCCGCGTTTTCTCGTGCTCGCGCACGACTTCGACACGGTGTTCGGCCAGGCTGGCAGCGCGTCCAGCGTCAGCCAAAGCATCTATGTCGCCGGCGGCGTGGCGACCATGGACCGGTTCCTCCACCACCCGGCGTTCGAGCCTGTCTATCTCGCAGAGTACCGACATCAGATGGCCACGACGTTCGAGACCAACCGGCTCTTTGCCACGATGAACCGCTACCTGGGCGATTGGGTGCCGGCCCAAACCATCCAGTCGATGAAGAGTTTCTTCCTCGCGCGCGCGGCCAACGTGCTGGGCCAGTTGCCGGCCGCGCCCAACTCTGTCATCGCGACGATCGCAGGCGAGCCGGCGTCGCCCGGCTACCTGGACACGGCCCTGCTGACGGTGAGTGGAGATAATGTGACCCACTATCGGTACCGCCTCAACGGCGGCGCTTATGGCGCGGAAACGGCGGTGAGCACGCCCATCACCCTGTCCAGCCTGGCCGCCGGTTCCTACACCGTGTTTGTCATCGGGCGCGACGCGCTCGGCAACTGGCAGCCGGAAACGGAGGCGACCCTGTCGTCCACGTGGACCGTGCTGCCGGGGCCGCGCCCCATCGTGATCAACGAAGTCCTCGCTTGGAATGTCGTTGCCGTGGAGCAGAACGGATCGCATCCCGACTTGGTCGAGCTCCACAACCCTCGCGGAACGCCGGTGGATTTGACGGGCTGGCGGTTGACGGACGATTTGGCGGCCCCCGCCAAGTTTGTGTTCCCGGCCGGCTCCGGTCTGGCTGGCGGCGGGTATCTGGTGGTGACAGCGGACAGCGACGGGGCTAACCCGGGGTTGCACCTGGGCTTTGCTCTCAGCCAGGTTGGCGAAACTCTCTATCTGATCGATCCGGCCGGGCGAACGGTCGACTCGGTGGAATTTGGTTTCCAGTTACCCGACCGATCCGTCGGGCGAAACGCCGGGGGGCACTGGGTATTGTGTTCTCCGACGTTTGGCGCGGCCAATGCCGTGGTCGACGTCGGGCGTGTGGACGCCGTGGTCATCAACGAGTATCTGGCCAACGGGGCCGCGCCGTTCCTGGACGATTTCATCGAGCTTTATAACCCTCAGGCGGTGCCGGTCGATTTGGGCGGACTTTATCTGACGGATCGCGTGGTCGGTCGGCCCGGGCGGAGCCGCATCACCCCGCTGAGCTTCCTGGCCGACTACGGCTATCGCGCCTTCGTGGCGGACGGCAATGCTGGCGCCGGCGCCGACCACGTCGATTTCAGCCTCAATTCCGAGCAGGGGGAGATTGGGCTGCTCGGGCCGAACGGGCGGGTCATCGACACGGTGGTTTACGGGCCGCAGCAACCGGGCGTGTCCGAAGGGCGGGCGCCAAACGGGGGCGTGCGGATCGTGGCGCTGGCCACTCCGACGCCGGGCGCGCCCAACCCGGTGCCCCCGCCGCCGATCGAGCCGCAGGTGGTGAATCTGATCCCGTTGGACGCGTCGTCGCAGTGGCGGTACGAGGATTCGGGAACGGATTTCGGGACGGACTGGGTTGCGCCGGGTTTCAACGACGGTGCGTGGCCGTTAGGCAGCCCGGTGTTCGGCGACGACACGGGCATTCCCGAGCCATTGCGGACCTCGTTGCGGGTGGTCAACGGAAGGATCACCTTCTACTTCCGGGCCCGGTTCAATCTTCCGCCGGCGCTGAATCTTTCCGGCCTGGTGGCCACGCATCTGACCGACGATGGCGCCGTGTTTTACATCAACGGGGTGGAGGCGGGGCGTTTCAACATGCCGGCCCCTCCCGCGGTGATCTCGAATGGGACGCTGGCGTCGACCAGCCATGAAGCGAATGTCTTTGAGACGACCGATCTCAGCTTTGCGGCGCTGCACGCGGGCGAGAATGTCATCGCGGTCGAGCTGCACCAGAACACCGCCGGGAGCAGCGATGCCATCTTCGGCCTGCGCCTGGATGCTTTAATCATCACCAATACCGCATCGATCGCCGGCGTGAAGCTGAATGAGGTGCTGGCCAACAACCGGAGCATCACCAACGCGGATGGGACGATCACCGATTGGGTCGAGCTTTTCAATCCATCCACCGGCGCCGTCGATCTGGGCGGGATGAGCCTGAGCGATCAGGTTTCCGATCCGCGGCGCTGGATCTTTCCGGCGGGAAGCGTGGTCCCGGCCGGCGGCTATCGCATCGTGCGATTTGACGAGTCGGCGCCGGCTTCGACCAATGCGAGCGCGTCGCTCAACACGGGATTCAGCCTGAACGCCTCCGGAGACGAAGTGTATTTGTTCAACCGTCCGGCCGACGGCGGAGCGCTGTTGGATTCCCTGGTCTTTGGCCTGCAGGCCCCCGATTTTTCCCTCGGCCGGATTCCGGATGGAGGCTCGAACTGGGTGCTGACGCTGCCGACGTTGGGCGGGCGAAACCTCGCGGCTACTCTGGGCCCGATCGCGTTGGTGTCGATCAATGAGTGGATGGCCGACCCGGCCTCGGGCGAGGATTGGTTCGAGCTCTATAACGCGTCCGCCCAGCCCGTGGCCATCGGCGGAGCGTTTCTTTCGGATGAACTCAGCAATCCGATCAAGAGCCCGATTCCGGCGCTGTCGTTTCTCGGCACGGGGCTGTTGGGCTTCCAGCGTTTCGAAGCGGACGACAATCCCGGGGCCGGCCCGGACCATGCCCGGTTCAAACTTTCAGCCGGCGGCGAGTCCATCGCGCTGAGTTCCACCAACGGCCAGATCCTGGCTCAAATCACCTTTGGCCCGCAGGCCCGCGGCGTCTCGGAAGGCCGTTTGCCGGATGGCGCCAGCCGAATCGTTCGGTTTCCGGGGACCGCCAGCCCGGGTGACGCCAATTACGCGTTGCTCGCTGGAGTGGTGATAAACGAAGCGCTGACTCATTCCGATCCCCCACTGGAAGACGCCATCGAGCTGTATAACCCGACGGCCCAGGGCGTCGACCTGTCGGGCTGGTTTGTTAGCGATCGTCGATCGGAACCGCGTCTGTTCCGCATTCCGGATGGCACGGTGCTCGGGCCGGGCGGCTATACGGTGATCTACGAGTATCAATTCAACCCCGATTTCACCGGCCTGCCTCCGGGCTTTGGGCTCAGCTCGTCGCACGGCGATGAAATTCTCGTCTCGCAGGCGGACGCCGCCGGCGTCCTGACCGGTTATCGGGCGACGGCGAGCTTCGGGGCCGCGCGCTCCGGGGTTTCCTTCGGGCGCCATCCGACGAGCGGCGGCGCGGATTTCACGGCGATGACGGCGCGTTCCTTCGGCGCCGACGGCGAGACGACGACGGCTGAGTTTCGCTCCGGCCGGGGCGCGGCGAATCCCGGCCCGCTGGTGGGTCCCATTGTGGTCGGTGAAATTCATTACCACCCGGCGCCCGTCGCGGGTGTGGACCGGGAGGTGGACGAGTTCATCGAGTTGGCCAACGTCAGCAGCCGGGCGGTCGTGCTGGCGGATGCGCAGAGCCCGCCGAATCCCTGGCGCTTGCGGGACGCCGTGGATTTTGAATTTGCCGCGGGACAAACCATTGCGGCGGGCGGCCGGTTGGTCGTGGTGGGCTTCGATCCGGTGCAGAATCCGGCCGCTCTGGCGGAGTTTCGCAGCCGGTATGGCGCCGGCCCCGGGGTGGCCATCGTCGGCCCCTGGCGCGGCCGCTTGCAGGACAGCGCTGACAATGTCGAGCTGTATCGCCCGGACGCGCCCGATCCTGATGGATTCGTGCCCTATGTCCTGGCCGATCGAGTGCACTACGCAGACGCGGCGCCGTGGCCGTCCCTGGCGGATGGTTCCACCAACGGAGTGGGATACTCGTTGAGCCGCGTGGTCCCCGGCGCCTATGGCAACGAGGCCACGAATTGGGTGGCCGCGACGCCGACGCCGGGCCTCGCCAACGGCGCGAGTGTCCTGAGCGTGCCGGTCATTCAATCCATCACCCCGCCTCAATCGGTCGCCGCGGGCGCCACGGCGACCGTCACGGTCACCGTCGCCGGGGCCGGGCCCCTGACCTATCAATGGTATCGCGAAGATGACGCCATCGCTGGCGCGACGAACTCGACGCTGGCTCGTTCGGGATTTCAGCCGACCAACGCCGGGGTTTATTCGGTGGTGGTGGTGAACCCGGCGGGAGCCGCCTTCGCCCGGACCCGGATCGATGGGCGTCAGGGACCCGTCATCACCCGGCAGCCGGTCGACGTGGGGGTGGCCCAAGGTGGAACGATTCGGCTGAGCGTGGTGGCCGACGGCACGGTGCCGTTGACCTACCAGTGGCAGCGCAACGGCGTGAACATTTCGGGCGCCACCGAGGCCATCCTCCTGGTCAGCGATGCGCAAGTTGCCAGCCAGGGCGTCTACCGGGCGATCGTGACGAACGCTTTTGGAGCAGTGACCAGCGCCGGGGCGAGTTTGGTGGTGCAGGCGCCACCCACGTTCGTGCGCGAGCCCGTCGGGGCCGATCTGGTGGTGGGCGAGTCGGTCACGCTTTCCGTCGAGGTGATCGGCGGTCTGCCCTTGCGTCTGCAGTGGCAGCGCGACGGGGTCGACATCCCGAACGCCACGAATGCGACGCTGTCGCTGTCCGGGGTGCGGCTGGCCGACGCGGGAACGTACCGCGTGACGGTTTCGAACCTGGCGGGAACCATCGTCAGTGATCCGGCCGTGGTCACGGTGAGCCCGCCGCCGACGATTAGCATTCTGGCGAGCGACGATGTGGCAACGGAGGGCGCGGCGGATGCCGGCGCCTTCGTCCTGAGCCGGGCGGGCAGCCAGGCCGGCGCGGTGACTGTCAATCTGAACGTGACCGGCAACGCCGCTTCGGGATCAGATTATCAGGCGTTCGTCCTGCCCGTGATTATTCCGGCGGGATCCAATGCCGTCGTGATTCCGGTCATACCGTTGAATGACAACGTGCCCGAGGGAACTGAATCCGTCGTGATGACGGTGCAAGCAGGCTCGGGATATGTGTTGGGCAGCCCGGTGACGGCGACGGTCTTGATTGTCGATGACGACAACCGGGTGCCGCAGGTCGCGGTGACGAGCCCGGCGCCCGGGACTGTGCTGGGGGCGCCCGCGACCGTGACGTTCACCGCCAATGCGAGCGATCCCGAGGGTGCGCTTGCCCGCGTCGAATATTATGTAAACGGCACAGTAAAGGTGGGGGAGGCAACGGCGGCGCCCTTCGCCGTGACCGTCACGAACCTGCCGTCGGGCAATTATCAGGTCAGCGCGCGAGCCTACGACGGGCTGGGGGCGTTCGGTAATTCGGCTGCGGTGCCGTTCGTCGTAAACGCCGCGCCGAACGTTCGGATCACCAGTCCGCCCAGCGGGACGTCGTTCAACGCGCCGGGCACCGTGGCCATCGCGGTCTCGGCGACGGACGCGGATGGAACGATCGCCCGGGTCGAGATCTACGCGGGCGGGTCGCTTCTGACCACCCTGACGGCGGCGCCCTATTCGTACGTCTGGAACAACGTGCCGGAAGGAACCTATCTGTTGACGGCCCGGGCGGTGGATAATCGCGGGGCCACAAACACGTCCGACCCGGTTCTGATCAGCTCGGTCCCCGCGTTCTCCGATCTGTTCGCGCTGCGCGGAATTCTCGGCGGGTTCACCAACCACGTGGCCGGCACGAACACGGGCTACACGCGGGAGCCGGGCGAGCCCCGGCACGAAAACCGCCTGGGAGCGAAGTCCGCGTGGATCAGCTGGCTCGCGCCCGGTTCCGGAACCGTGACCATGACCACCCTGGGCAGCTCGTTTGACACCGTCCTGTCCATCTACACCGGCACCGTGGTCTCCAACCTCGTGCGGGTGGCCGGCAACGATGATGCGAACGATTTCATCGTGCAAAGTTCCGTCAGCTTTCCCGCCGTCGCCGGCGTAAACTACAACATTGCGGTCGATGGGTTCAGTGCGACCGCCGGCGGGGTCATCGAATTTCAGATGGAAATGGAGGATCGCCGACCGCGCATCGTCACGCAGCCGCAGAGCCAGACGGTGAACCAAGGCCGGGACGCGACCTTCGCGGTCGTCGCGACCGGGACGGGCTCGATGACCTACCAATGGCGGTTCAACGGCACCAACATCGCCAACGCCACCAACAGCACCTATACGCGGGCCGCGGTGCTGGGCGCGCACGCGGGCATCTACACCGTCGTCGTCGCCAACGCCTTCGGGCCGGTGGTCAGCGCCGGCGCGACCCTGGTCGTGCGCACCGCCCCGAACATCACAGCCCAGCCGGCCAATGCCTTCGTGGAGCCGGGCCAGACGGCGACCTTTGCCGTGGTGGCCGCCGGGGAGGGCCCGCTTACCTACCAGTGGCGGCGTGAAGGGGTCGATGTGTCAGGGGCCACGAATGCCTCGTTGGCGGTGCCGAATGTGCAGCCGGCGGACGAGGCCAGTTACTCGGTGATGGTGTCCAACCCCATCGGGTCCACGCCGAGCCAGCCCGCGATCCTGCAGGTCCTGGACGGCCTGGTGCTGTATTCGCAATTCGACCTGATCCGGATGACCAACGTCTGGTCGTATGACCAAACAGGGGTCGACTTCGGCTCCGCGTGGCGCGGGCCGGGGTTTGACGACTCAGGGTGGTCCGTTGGGCCGGCGCTGCTGGGTGCGGAGGATTCCGTGCCGTTTCCCTACGTCATCCCGGTGGCGACGCCCTTGACCCGCCCGGATCGAGGAGGCCCCATCACCGTCTATTTCCGGACCCGGTTTACGTTCCCCGACTTCCCGGACGGAGTGACGCTGCTGGCGGAGAACCTGGTGGACGATGGCGCGGTGTATTACCTGAACGGCTCCGAAGTGGGCCGGGTGCGCATGTCGGCCAATGCAACGAACTTCACGTCGCTCGCCCAAAGCGTGAGCCAGGAAGGGGCGAGCGTCTTCCTGACGCTTCCGTCGACGGCGTTGCGGACGGGCGCCAATGTGCTCGCGGTCGAGGTTCACCAGAGTTCGGCGACCAGCAGCGATGTGGTGTTTGGGATGGCCCTGTCGGCCTTTGTCGTCCGCACGAATCAGCCGGTGCTCGTCGATGCGGGCCGGGTGAGCGGCGGATTTGCCGTGTCGCTCGAAGGATTTCCCGGCCGCACGTATGCGATCGAATCGTCGGCGTCGTTGGGCGGACCGTGGACTGCACTGACCACCTTGACGAACTTCACGGGGCTGGCCACTTATGTGGACACCGCCTCGCCGGCCATCACGCGATTTTACCGCGGACGGCTTGTGCGCTAGAATCCTTGACCCGTGAAGCCTGTTGCGAGGACATCAAGTTTGAAGCTCGTGCTGCCGGGTCACGGATTCCGTCCGGCCATTGCGCACCGGACGGGGACCGGTCTCGGAGTTGGACATGTTTCTTATTTATGAATGATTCATCCATGGTGGTCCGGTCAGCCCAAGGGCTGATCCGCGCAGTGGGTCTTCTCGTGAGTCTCGGTTTGCTCCAGGGCCCGGCCCGGGCCGGCGGGCTGGAATTGGCCTCGCTCCACATCGATGTCCCATCGACGTATGTCATGGGGTTGCCCGTGCTCGTCCGGGTCGAGGCTCTCGACGGCTCCGGCCGGCGGGCCCGAAGCGTTTGGGACGCGGACGTGGAGTTGTCGGTGACTCCGGTTTCGGTGCGGTTGTCGACCAACGTGGTGACCATGCGCAATGGAATGGGCAGCGCGCTGGTCACCTTCGAGAGCGCGCCGGTCCCCGTGGAGCTGACGGCCCGGATTGGCGCGATCTCGGCGCGGCGCACGCTGGCTCCGCTGGATGTCGCCACGGCTGTGCCGGTGGGCGGAACGTTGGCGGACTCGCCGAACCCGACAATTTGGACGGGGCTGATTCGGGTGACAAACGATGTCATCGTGCCGGCCGGGCATGCGCTGCACGTGAGCCCCGGGACCTGGGTGTTGCTCGACGGCGTGGCCAGCGGGACGAACGGGGCGGATTTGCAGGTGGACGGCGAGTTGCGCTCGCTCGGGACGGCGGTCGAGCCGGTGGTGATGACCTGTGGCCAGGCGGGTTTGCGTTGGGGTCAGATTCGGCACAACAATTCCGCCCCGGCGACTTATGAGCACACGATAATCACGCTCGGGGGGCGGGCCCGGGGCGAGGGGCACACCGCGCAGGCTCCGGTCGTGCGCGTGGCCAACTCCCGGATGACATTTCGGGATTGCAGCATCACGGATCACGCGACCCCGGCGGGAACTCCGGGCAAGATCATGCAGGCCACAGGCTCGGATCTGGTGATGACCAATTGCCTGCTGTCCCGTGCGCGCATGGGACCGGAAATCGAGGGCACTTCGCTTCAGTTTCTCGACAGCTCCATCATCGACACCCGTGGCCCGGACGACGCCGATGGGATCTACCTTCACTCGCAGAGCGCCGGTCAGGTCATCCACCTGGCGGGTTGCGTCATCGCGGGTGGCGATGATGACGGCATCGATACCTTGGGGTCGGACATCACCGTGGAGGATTGCATTATCCGCGACTGGAACTACGCGGGGGACGACAGCAAGGGAATTTCCGTGTTCGGTGGGGAGTGTCGGCTTTGGCGCTCGCTGCTGGCGGACAATTCGGTTGGGTTGTCGGGCAAGGGTGGCAATGGCGAGAATGTGCGCGTGCGCATCGATCGGTGCACGATACTCGGGAACATCTACGGCGTTGCGGTCACGAACAAGAGCAACACCACGCCGATTGTTGACTATCGCATCACCAATTCCATCATCATCGCGCCCAACGCGGTCTTTACCCAGTATGATCCGGGCGACATCCACATTTCCTACTCGCTGGTCGGCGCGACCTGGCCCGGGGTGGGCAATGTGACGGGAGACCCTGGGTTCGTGGATCCGGCGGCGGGAGATTTTCGGCTGCGCCCCTTCTCGATTTGCATCGATGCCGGCGATCCGGACTCGGGTCTGGATGCCGACGGGTCCCGCGTCGAGATGGGGTCTTCGCCTTTCGAGACGCCGGCTCCGGAGCTGGTGGGCCCGCTCGGCTTCGTCGGAAATCAATTCGGCTTCACGCTGAAGGCGTATCCGAATCGAAGTTATACCGTTGAAACCTCCGCGGACTCTGTGACTTGGACTCCGTGGAGAACGGAAAACCCGACGGTCGAGGAGACGCCGGTTGTCGATCCGACTTCCGGGCCGGACGGGGTTCGCTTCTACCGGGTCCGCCTGGGGCATTGACCCTGGACCTGACGCTCCGGCCGGAGGGTAGGCTGGCTTCGGGGCGGGTCATTTTCGTGCCGGCGCATTCGTAGTTTTACCTGTTTGTGACTGAAGGGTTGCCTCTCGGTCGTTGGTATGCGTAATTGGCACGTTCCTCAACCCATATGAAGTTGTTTGCATGGAAGGCATTCGGTATTGCCTTCGTCGTTTCGTCGATCGCGAGCGGGCGGGCCCAGCCGGTGATCATCAACGAAATCATGTATCACCCATTGCAGCCGGCCCTCGGGCCGGAGCCTACGCAATGGGAATATATCGAGCTCTACAACACGGCCGCGACCAACGTCAGCCTGGCTGGGTGGTCCTTTGCCAAGGGAGTTAACTTCACCTTTCCGGCCGGGGCCAGCATCCCTGCCGGGGGCTACGCCGTTGCCGCCGCCGACGCGACCGCCTTGGACGAAAAGTATCCGTCGGTGAACAACGTCTACGGGAACTGGGTTGGCTCGCTCGCCAACGGAGGAGAGACCATCGAGTTGCGGAACGCTGCCGGCGACACCATCGACTCGGTTGGCTATTCCGACGGCGGTGACTGGGGCATGCGCCAGCGCAGCCCCAGCCTCGCTGGGATCCGCGGCTGGATCTGGACCTCCCCCGCCGCGGGTGGCGGCCGATCCCTGGAACGCCGCAACCCGCTTCTGTCCGGAGATTACGGCCAGAACTGGCTGCCGAGCACCGGGGACGGGACGCCAGGAGCCGTGAACAGCGCGCGTTCCACCGATATTCCGCCGATGATCCTCGACGTGACGCACGCGCCGCTGGTCCCAAAATCAACCGAGCCCGTCACGATCACAGCGCGCCTGGTGGACGAGCTCACCACGGGGTTGGTGGTGAACCTGCAGTACCGGACCAATCTGACCGCGACGCCGACAGATTTCACCCTCGCATCCATGTTCGATGACGGGCAGCACGGGGACGGGGCGGCTGGTGATCGGATCTTTGGCGTTGTGCTGCCGCCGATGCCTAACAACACCCTGATTGAATTTTACGTGCAGGCCTCGGATCGGGGCGGCAGCGTGCGCACCTGGCCGGGCCCGACGTACGCCGCGGCCGATCAGGGAGGGGCCTACAGCGGCCAGCAAGCAAATGCGGCGTTCCAGGTGGATGACACGGTCTATCCGCTCGTCGAGCCGCTTTACAAACTGATCATCACCCCGGCCGAGCAGGCGGTTTTACAGAACGTCTTCAATACGCCGGCCAGTGACGCGGAGGTCAACGCGACGATTCTCGTTCTCGACGGCACGGGCGTCGAATGCCGGTATTTGTGCGGCGTGCGGAATCGTGGCAACGGCAGCCGTTCCGGCACACCCCACAACCATCGCCTGAATTTCCCCGACGACCGCCCGTGGCACGGGGTCACGTCCTTGAACGTCAACGCCCGGGTCGTGCCGGCGCAGGTGGCGGGCTCGCAGATCGCCCAGCGCGCCGGCGCGGCGGGAGCGAACGTTCATTTTGCCCGGCTCCTGGTGAACAATGCGGATAGCCTCGGCGGCCGTCCGCCCGACGGCCTCTATGCGGCCAACGAGGCCAAGGATGGCGACTGGTCTGACCGCATCTTCCCGGAAAACGGGGGCGGCAATGTCTATCTGGTTCAGCGCAACGTTCCGCCGCCGAACTTCGATTATCGCGGCGCGCTGCCCGCCTCCTACCGCAACACGTACTTCAAGCAGAGCAACGTCAGCGCGGATGACTGGTCCGACATGATCGCGATGCTGGAGGTGATGGGCGAAAATCGAAACGCCCAATTTACCATGGCGCGGGCGCGCGGCGTCATCAATGTCGAGCAATGGCTTCTGCATCTCGGTTTGATGAGCATGTTCGGCAACAACGAGTCCGGGGTGAACACCGGCAATAACGACGATTACTACCTCTACAGCGGAACGGCCGATCGCCGTTTCCTGATGATCTATCACGATCTCGACACGGTGCTTGGGTTGGGGGGAGCGAAGAGTGCGACGGACGGGATTTTCGGCGCGACGCAATGCTGCATCTCCGGCGACACGGAGGGGATTGGCAAGGCGATGAATTTTTTCATGCACCATCCCGAAGTTGAGCCCTTGTATTACCGGACGTTGCAGGATCTCATCGATGGCCCGCTCTCGGCCACGCAATTCAATGCCGCCGTGGACACCTTGTTCGCCAACTATCCTTCGCTCGTCACCACGGCCAACTCGATCAAGAGCTACATGGCCACGCGCCGCACGACGGTGCAGGGCCTGATCAACGGCCTCGTGCCGCCCTCGGCCAAGCCTCCGACGGCGGTCGTTGCCGGGACGCCTCGGGCGGTGACGCCGGTCACGGGGGCGACCCTGACGGTCGGGGGCGAAGGCGTGACGCACTATCGATATCGCCTGAACAGCGGCGCCTACGGCGCGGAGACCGCGATCGGAACACCGATTACGTTGGCCGGTTTGGCCAACGGCAGCTCGAACGTGGTTTCGGTGATTGCGAAAAATGCCAACAACGTCTGGCAGAGCACGAACGCGGCGACGGTCGTTTCGTGGCTGGTCAACACGGGCTGGCCGGGCGTGCGCCTGAATGAAGTTCTCGCACGGAACGACTCGGCCGTGCCGCACGAGGGCACATTCCCGGACATCGTCGAGTTGTTCAACGAGGGAAGCGCAGCCGTCAACCTGGCGGGCTACCGTCTGACGGACGACCTCGCGAACTCGAACAAGTTTGTGTTCCCCGCGGGCACGCAGCTGGCGGCGGGCGCGTATCTGGTGGTGTATGCCGACAGCGCGGCCGGCACGTCCGGCCTGCACCTGGGCTTTGCGCTCGGCGAGAATGGCGATGCGTTGTATTTGCTGCAGCCTGCGGGCGCGGGCGGGACGATGGCCGATTCGGTCGAGTTCGGGCTGCAGATTGCCAACCGCTCCATTGGGCGATATGGAACCAGCGGCGACTGGGTGCTGTCCGTGCCGACGCCGGGCCTGGTCAATCAGGGGCAGACCCTCGGCGACGCCACCGCGCTGCGCATCAACGAGTGGTTTGCCGCCAGCCAGCCTCCGCTCACTGAGGATTACGTCGAGTTGCACAACCCGGGCGTCCTGCCGGTCGCGGCGGGAGGCTTGTATCTGAGCGACGAGCCGCTCGGCTTGCCCACGGAACACCGCATTGCGCCGCTCAGCTTCCTCGACGCGGGCGAGTTTTTTGCGTTCGTTGCCGACGGGCAGGCGTCGGCCGGGGCGGAACATCTCAACTTCCGACTGACTTCGGCCGTGGGCAGCATCGGGCTTTTCAGCGCGACGATGCATGAGCTCGACTATGTGATCTACACGCCCCAGCGGAACGGCGTGTCGATGGGCCGATGTCCGGATGGCGGCGTGACCAATGTGGCCATGGCCCTGCGCACGCCGGGCGCGCCCAACTATTGTCCGACGCCCCCGCCGCCCGCGCCCCCGCCGGTCCTGGTTCCCCTCCTGCCGATTTCCGCCACGTGGCGATATCTGCAAAGCACGGCGCAAAACAACAACCTCGATGGCGTGAACTGGATCAGCCCGGTCTACGACGATTCCGCCTGGCCGAGCGGGCAGGCGGTGCTGGGCGTTGGCAGCAGCGTGCCGGAGCCGGTCCGCACCCCGCTGACCGTGAACAGCTCGTCCATCACCTATTACTTCCGCACGACGTTCACCGTGCCGGCGGATTTTCACGCCACGAGCCTGCAATTTTCGAACGTGATCGACGACGGGGCCGTGTTTTACCTCAACGGCCGGGAGGTCGCGCGCTACAACATGCCGACGGGGCCGGTTCTCAATCAGACCCCGCCCGCGCAGGGCCTGGGCGGTCCGCCGCCGTGGACCGGACCAATCGTGATCGCAGTCAGCAACGTGAGCGTCGGGCTCAACACGCTGGCCCTTGAAGTCCACAATGCCTCCCCGTTTGGCGATGTCTTCATGGGCACCCGTCTTGACGGCGTTATCGTGACCAATGTCGTGGCGGCCGGTGCGCTGGTCATCAACGAGGTCATGGCCGACAACCGCGGCGGCCTGGTCGTCGAGGGGAAATCCCCGGACTGGGTGGAGTTCTACAACCCGACGACTTCGTCGATCGACATGGGGGGGATGAGCCTGAGCGATCGGCTTGACGATCCCGCGGCGCGCTGGGTGCTGCCGGCGGGCTCCGTGGTGCCGGCCGGCGGCTACCTGGTGATTTATGCGGATCCGGATCTGCCCGTATCCACCACGAACGCCGGCTTTGGGTTCAACGCCAAGGGCGGCGGCGTTTACCTGTTTAATCGGGCGCCCAAGTCCAACGAGGTGCTCGACTTCGTGGAATATGGATTGCAGACACCCGACCACTCATTGGCCCGCGTTCCGTCCGGAGGCGCCGCCTGGGTGCTCGGTCTGCCGACGCCCGGGCTCGGCAATGCGGCCGCTGAATTGGGCGGCGCCGCGTCGTTGCGCGTGAACGAATGGATGGCGGAGCCGGCTTCGGGCGATGATTGGTTCGAGATCTACAATCCCGGCACGCGCCCGGTCGCGCTAGCCGGCCTCGGCCTGTCCGATACCTTTGGGGACCCGAATCCCTATCGCATCCCCGCGCTGTCGTTCGTCGGTGTCGGGTCGAACGCCTTCGTCCAATTCGTGGCCGACAATCCCGCCACGCCCTCCGGCCCGGAGCACGTGAATTTTAAACTCGGCAAAGATGGCGACTCCATCTTCCTGCTCGCCGCCGGCGGCGGGCCGCAAATTGACGCCGTGACGTTTGGCCTGCAGGCGCTCGGCGTTTCGCAGGGGCGGTTGCCTGATGGCGGAACGACCATCGTGTCGTTCCCCGAGTCGGCGACGCCGGAGGAGAGCAATTTCCTGCCGCTGACCACGGTGGTGGTGAATGAAGTGTTAACCCACACGGACCTGCCGTTGGAGGATGCCATCGAGCTGCGAAACTTGACGGCACAATCGATCGACCTGTCGGGATGGTGGCTGAGCGACTCGAAGGATGTCCTGCGAAAATATCAGATCCCCGCCGGCACGGTCCTGCCTGCGTCCGGCTACCAGGTCTTTTACGAGCACCAATTCAACAACGATCTGAATGCCGCGGCATTTTCTCTCAGCTCCGCCGATGGCGACCAGGTTTACCTCTCCCAGACTGCGGGCGGGAACCTGACCGGCTACCGGGCCATCGCCCGCTTTGGCCCGGCGGCCAACGGCGTGTCCTTCGGCCGCTACGTCAACAGCGTGGGCAGCGTCGATTACCCGCCCTTGAGCGCGCTGACCTTTGGCACGGCCGTCACGGCCCAGAGCCCGCCGGATCAAATCAGCGTCTTCCGCACCGGGACCGGAGCGCCCAACGCGTATCCCAAGGCCGGTCCGATCGTCATCAGCGAGATCATGTATCATCCGCCGGACGTCGGGACGAACGACAATGTAGTGGAGGAATTCATCGAGCTGCGCAACACGGGCAGCCAGCTCGTTCCGCTCTATGATCCGGCGTATCCCACGAACGGCTGGCGATTGCGGGATGCGATCAGCTTTGCGTTCAACTCCGGCCATGCGATTGCGCCCGGCGGACATCTGTTGGTGGTGAGCTTTGATCCGGTGACGAACGTATCGGCGCGTGCCGAGTTCGAGGCCCGCTACGGGACGAACTTCGTCCTGGCGGGCCCATATGCGGGCAAGCTGGACAACAGTGCTGAAAGCGTCGAGTTGGTGCGGCCGGACTTGCCCCAGGTGGCGCCGTCACCGAATGCCGGATTCGTGCCGTATCTCCTCGTGGAAAAGGTCGTGTATGCCGACCGCGCGCCGTGGCCGACCAACGCGGATGGGCACGGCTTTTCACTGCAGCGCGTCAGCCCGACGGGCTACGCCAACGATCCCACCAATTGGGTCGCGTCCGCGCCCACGCCGGGTCCGTCTGGCAGCGGCAATGATTCCGATGCCGACGGCATGCCAGACGACTGGGAAGTGGCCAACGGGTTCAATCCGAACGACCCGGCGGACGCCGGGCTGGACGCCGACGCCGATGGGTTGAGCAATCGGGATGAGTACCTGGCCGGGACGAATCCGCGCAATGCCGCCAGCGGCTTGCGCCTGGCCGCTTCGGGAACGATGCCGACCGTCAGCCTGCGCTTCGAGGCGGTGGCCGGCCGGACCTACACAGTGCTTTATTCCGACACCCTTCCCGGAGCCTGGCAACGGCTGCAAGACGTCCCGGCGCAGCCCGCTTCCGGAGCGGTGACCGTGACCGACGGGTCCATTGCCGTCCGCCCGCAGCGCTTCTACCGACTGGTTTCTCCGGCGGCGCCCTGAAGTCCCGATTGTTCCCTCAAATCCATTCTATGAACGAGCCCCGAACTCCCTCATCCCTTCTGTTGCCCTGCTCGATCCTGCTGGCTCTCGCCGGCGCGGCCGAGGCGCAAATCTTTGACGTCCACGTCGGCCCGCCCGCCGCGCAGCCGACCACGCTGGTGGCCCACTCCGACGTGTGGCACTACCGCAAGGGCACCAATCAGCCGGCCGCGGACTGGCAGTCGATGACCGACTCGAGCCTCGATCAGACGTGGCTGACCGGACCCGGCGGCATTGGATATTCCACGGACACCCCCAATGAAGTCGCCGAGTGCCAGACTCTCCTGACCGACATGTTCAACCGTTACACCACGCTCTACCTGCGGCGAACCTTTGAGGTCAGCCAGGCGATTGACCCGGCGGCGCGCCTCGTCTTGACCGTGGATTACGACGACGGGTTTGTGGCGTATCTCGACGGGGTCGAAATCGCCCGCGATCGGGCCCGGACCGCAGCCGGCGTGGAGCCCGCCTTTGACGCGACGACCAGCTCCAATCACGAATCGTCGCGGGGCACTTCCACCCCGGTCAATCCGCCGACCACGATCGATCTTGGGGCGGTGGGGTCCCGCCTTGCGGCCGGGCCGCACGTCCTGGCGATCCTCGGCATCAATGGCGCCTTGAGCAGCAGCGATCTCATCATGATCGCAGACCTGAAATATGAAGCCGACACCGGCATCACGGCAGGCCCGCTGGCCGCGGTGGTCAAGGGTGCCTCGGTGCAATTGTCCGGAACCAACACCATCCCGGGCTCGACGCGCGTGACCGTCAACGGGCTCGACGCAACCTTTGATTCGGAATCCGGGGCGTGGTCCCGGCTGCAGACTTTGGCTCCGGGGTGCAACCGGCTGATCGTCGAAGCGGCCACGGCGTCCGGGGCCGTGCTCTTCAGCACCAACCAGCTCGTGGTCTCCCAGGTTTCGGAAACCGTTCTGACCAGCCTCGGCGCCGAGACGGTGTTAAGTCCGGCCATGGGCGTGATTCACGTGCCCGCGTCGCTGACGGTGCCACCCGGCGGCAGCCTCACGATCGAGGCCGGCACCACGGTCTTGTTGAGCCCGGCGGTGAACCTTCTGGCCGGCCCAGGGGCGCGAATCGAGATCGCCGGCACGGGCGCCTCGCCGGTGTTTCTGCTTTCGGCGGACGGCCTGACGATGTGGGGCGAGTTGGCGGCAGATGGCGCGGAGTCGTTCCTGACCGTCCGTCATCTCGAGTCCGTGGGCGGTGCGGTCAAGGGCCGGAACGGCGCCACGTGTCTGCTCGAAGATTCCTACTTCCACAACTACAAGAACGGCTCCGTGCCGATTGGTGGCTGCACCTCGGCCCATTCCATGACCGTCCGGCGCTGCCATTTCCGCACCTATCACGAGACGCTGTGGCAGAACACGCTGATGACGGTGGAGGAAAGCCTGTTTGAGCTGGCGGACAATCCGAGCAGCGACGCGCTGGATTTCGACGGTGCGGTGGTGGGGTCGGTCATTCGCCGATGCACGTTCCGCCACGGGCCGCAGTCCAACACCGACGCCATCGACATCGGCCCGACCACTTCCGGGAGCGGCTCGACCAACACCATCATCGAAAAATGTCTGATGTTTGACTTCCCGAACGACAAGGGCGTTTCCATTGGCGAAGGTTGCTACGGGATTGTGGTCCGGAACTGTCTGATGTATGGCAACGATGCGGGCGTGGCGGTGAAGGATTCGCCCGGGGGCAAGCCTCCGTGCACGGCGATCATCTACAACTGCACGATCACCGGCAACGACTTCGGTTACCGGCTCTACAACAAGTCCAACCCTGCCTCGGCCACCGACGGCGGCCAGATCACCAATTCTTACAACAACATCCTTTGGGGAAATGCGGAGACCCTCTCCATTCTTAACAGCGGCGTGCTGGTGGCCGACCACACCGACTTTGGCCTGACCAACGTGGCCGGCGCTGGGAACATCGACGCCGACCCGATGTTCGCGAATGCGGCGGCCCACGACTACCGGCTGCTGCCCGGATCGCCGGCGGTCGGCTCCGGTCGGGACGGCTCCACGCTCGGAGCCGCGTTCCCGGTCGGCGCCCCCATGGCTGCGAGCCACCCGACGATCGACCAGTTCTCGGTCGGGGAGGGAAGCGTGACAATCGGCTTCTGGGTGGATTCGGAGAAGGACTATTCGCTCCTCGTCAGCGATGCGGTCTCCGGCAGTGCTTGGACGAAAGTGGCCGACGTCTATCACCAGATGGATCCGCGCCGCGTTGAGATCGTGCGGCCGGCCGCCGATGCCGCGCGATTCTATCGGCTGGTTTCGCCGCCGCAGCCCTGACGGATTTTCTCCCACTTAATTCCAGCCGGCATCCGCGGCCATCAAGCGGCGGGCGCCGGCTGGTCGTTTGATTCCCCGGAGGTCCTGCGGATCCGCGGGCCGACCGCCGGGAGAGGTTTAACTTTCGCGCCGTTTCTTCCGTTAAGAAGGTGTCGAGTTGTTGAATCTATGGACGCATGCGGGGCGGGCTCCAGCCCGGGACCGGCGGACGGAGTAACCGTCCCCCGGCCGGTGTTGGGCCGGAAGAAAAAGACCGTGATGATCATTGATGATTCGGCGGACATCCGCCTGATCATCAATGAGACGCTGAATCTTTATGGCTTCAAGACGGTGGTGGCGGCGGACGGGCCTGCGGGGCTGAAACTGGCGGCACAGCATCGGCCGGACTTGATCATCTGCGACATCAACATGCCGGAGATGGACGGCTTTCAAACCCTGCAGGCGATGCGCGCGCAGGAGATCACCAGCACCATTCCGTTCGTGTTCCTCTCCGGCACGACCGATCGGATCAACGTCCGCAAGGGGATGGAGCTGGGGGCGGACGATTATCTGACCAAGCCGTTCTCGCCGAAGGAACTGACGGCGGCGGTCAACGCCCGGCTGGAGAAGCAGGCGCGGTTGCAGACCGAATCCGAGCGGAAGCTGGAGGAGTTGCGGGGCAACATCACGATGGCGTTGCCGCATGAACTGCGGACGCCGCTGAATGGAATCATGGGGCTCGCCCACATGATGATGGAGGAGTATCAAACGATGCCGCCCGGAGAGATTCTCGAATCTTCGCGGTTCATCTACGACTCGTCCTGCCGCCTGCATCGCCTGATCGAAAATTTCCTCGTTTACTCGCAGATCGAGCTCCTGGCCAGCGAAGGCAAAGGCATTGATTTGCCGGGATCGATTTGCGCGGTGGGGGTGACCCATGTTGTCCCGGACGTCACGCGTCGGGTGGCGACCCGCTTTCGCCGGGAAGGCGATCTGCTGCTCAAGCTGGAGCCGGCCAGCCTGCTGGTTCCGGAGGAGAACTTCACGAAGATCGTGGAGGAATTAACGGACAACGCCTTCAAATTTTCCGAGGCCGGCAAGCCGGTGCTGGTCGCGACAGCGGTGGAGGAGGGACGCTTTCTGTTGACCGTCGCCGACAAGGGCCGGGGCATGACGCAGGATCAGGTGGCGCGGATCGGACCGCACATTCAGTTCGAGCGACGGACCTTTGAGCAGCAGGGCGCCGGGCTCGGGCTTTTCATCGCCAAGCGATTGACCGAGCTGTTGGGCGGGCAGATTCGTTTCGAGGGATCGGAAGGTTTGGGCACGAGCGTGCAGGTGATTTTTCCGCTGCCCGGGATCTGAGCCGTTCCGTATAGGGCCGGCCACGGCGCGCTCGGTGGAGGTGGAGATGTCCTTCCCATTGCAAGTTCCGGGGGCTTCCCGTTTACTTTGCGCCCATGGACCAATTGCTTTCGCGGTGCCACCGGCCCGGCGGTTTTCTGAGGCAAACCCTGGTTTTGGCCGGTTGGGGGGTGGCGGTGAGTGGCGCGTGGGCGACGGCCGCGGAGTCGGCCGGAGATGCGCCCCGGTTCTCCCTGCAATACATGGATCGTTCGGTCGCACCGGGCGATGACTTCTATCGCTACGCGGCGGGAACGTGGCTGCGCAACAACCCGGTGCCGGCGGATAAGACCCGCTGGAGCGGGTTCGAGGAGTTGCGGGAGCGGAATTGGCGCCTAATCCGTGGCATCCTCGAATCGGTGGCGGCCGACCGCTCCGTTGGCCCCGGAACGCCGGCGCGTCAGGTGGGTGACTTCTTCAGCTCAGCGATGGACACCAATCGCATCGCAAAACTGGGGCTGGACCCAATCCGATCCGATCTGCGGCGCATCGAAGGCGTCAAGGACGTGCCGGGCCTCATGACCTTGCTGGCGTCGTTGCACCAGGCCGAGGTGGGCGGGATGTTCAGCTCGGGCGTGGCGCCGGATGCGAAGCGAAGCTCCATCTACGCGTTCGAGGTCAACCAGGGCGGTCTGGGCCTGCCGGATCGGGATTATTATCTGAAGGACGAGTTTCTTTCCCAGCGGGAGGCCTACCGGGCGCACGTGACCCGGATGTTCGCCTTGCTGGGCGAGCCAACGAATGCGGCGGCCGCACACGCGGCGGTGGTCCTCGACCTGGAGACGGCCCTGGCCCGGGGCAGCCGCACGCGCGTGGAGTTGCGCGATCCCAACAAGAACTATCACAAGGTGCTTCGCGCCGAGTTGACGGCGGAATATCCGTCGCTGGAGTGGCCGCGCTACCTCGCGGAAAATGCCCTGGCCGAAGTGCCCTATGTGATCGTCGGCCAGCCGGAGTTTTTTGCCGCGCTCGTCGGGCAGCTCAAGGCCCGGCCGATTGCCGACTGGCGGACGTATCTGCGCTGGCACCTGCTCCGCGCCAGCGCGCCTTATCTCGCCCCGCCGTTCGAGGACGAGCACTTCGCCTTTTATGGGCGCACGCTGCGCGGTCAGGAGACCCCCGAGCCCCGCTGGCAGCGCGCGGCGAAGGTGATCGATGGCGGCCTTGGCGAGGCGCTGGGGCGGTTGTATGTGGAGAAGTATTTTCCGCCGGCCGCCCGGGAGCGGATGACGGAGCTGGTGGGCAACTTGCGGGAGGTGTTCAAGGATCGCCTGGCCAACGTCGCGTGGATGTCGCCCGACACGCGGGAGAAGGCCTTGTCGAAGTTCGCCCGGTTCACCCAGAAGATCGGGCATCCCGAGAAATTCCGGGATTATTCGGCCCTGGTCATCCGGCGGGACGACTATCTGGGCAATGTGCGGCGGGCGGCGAGGTTCGAGTCCCGCCGGCAGTTGACGCGGGTGGGGCAGGAGGTGGACCGGACCGAGTGGGAGATGACGCCGCAAACGGTCAATGCGTATTTCAACCCGCTGCAGAACGAGATTGTTTTTCCGGCCGGAATTCTGCAGCCGCCGTTCTTCGACGTGCAGGCGGACGACGCTGTGAACTACGGCGCGATCGGGATGGTGATTGGCCACGAGATAACCCATGGCTACGACGACCAGGGGCGCCAGTTCGACGCGCAGGGCAACCTGCACGACTGGTGGACGGAGGCCGACGCGCGGGAGTTTGATGCCCGGGCGGCAAGGCTGGTGGAACAATACAACGCGTACGAGGTGCTGCCCGGGTTGCACGTCAACGGCAAGCTGACGCTCGGCGAAAACATCGCGGATCTCGGCGGCCTGAGCGTCGCCTACGAAGCCCTTCAGCGCGCCCTCGCCCGGAATCCCGCCCAGCGAAAGAACATCGACGGGTTCACTCCGGAGCAACGATTCTTTCTTTCCTTGTCGCAACTTTGGCGGACCAACACCCGCGAGCAGGAGGCGAGGCGCCTCGTCACGGTCGATCCACACTCCCCCGGCCAGGTTCGCGCCATTGCGTCGCACGTGAACATGCAGGAGTTTTTCGACGCGTTCCAAATCAAAGCGGGCGCGCCCTTGTGGCACCCGCCCGAAAAGCGGTCGAAGATTTGGTGACAATGACTCGGCGACTCTGGTCGGCGGTGGGGTGGACGATCCTGGGTTTTACCGTGACTTGGGCCGGACCGGGGCCGGCGCCAGGGCCTGAATTCGGAGCGGGCGGTTTCGGCGGACCGGGGGCAGTCGGGCGGCCCACGCAGCTCACCGTGCTGTCCCCGGCGGCCAACGGATGGCCTCGGGTGGGGGGCAACGCTCTCGATCTCGTGGATGGCGCCGGGCTTTTCACCCTGGAGACTTCCGAAAACCTGCGCACGTGGATCCCGTCGGCTGTGCTGTTGCATGTCCCCTTTGCCTTTGCCGATCCGCAACCACTGGGCGCCGGGCGGTTCTATCGGCTGAGGACGGATGCCTTGGGCGCGACCAACGATTGGGCCAACCAGTTGCGATTTCCGATCGATCCCTTCTTCAATGCGGGCGAATGCGGCTCGGACCGATTGCGATGGGCGAAGTTTGCAATTGTCCTCTCCGAGCCTTATCGCGTGTATTTTCAGGACAGCAGCCGCTTTCTGCTTCACGTGGACTTCGCCACGAACCGCCTGGCGGAGTTCCGCAACCTGTCGCCGGCGGAATTCGACGCGGTGTCCCTTCATCGCGAAACCCAGCGCGTGGTCCTGGGCACAGTCATTGCCTCGCTCGACACGGGCCACCCGCCGGAGTTTGCCATCCAGTTTGCCGGCGCGGATCCCTATACCCGGGAACAAATCGTCGCATGGTTCGAGCTGGTGCGATCCGCGGTGGCGGACGCAGGCAGCGACGCCCGGGCGCTCTATCTGCCCGCCTACGAGCAGGCGGCCGAGGCGGCGCGCCAGCGCGATTATCTTGCGGCGCGTGGCATAGAGGTGATGCAGGCCGAGCGCTGGCTGGGGACTTCCGCCACCTGTTATTCCGCCGGGTGGGCGGTCGGCCGGTTGCAGTTCGTGACTGCGGCTGAACTCGGCGCAGCCTATGCGGATGGGCGGTTGCGACCGACGGACATCCTGTTGACCGATGGCGTTCCCGCGGAGGTCCCCTTTGTCGCCGGCCTGATTTCCCTGGTGCCAGCGACGCCGAACTCGCACGTGGCAATCCTCGCGCAGTCCTACGGTGTCCCCTTCGCATCGGTGGGCGATGTCGAGGAGCAGAACTGGCTGCTCGGGCGACAGGGGCGGACGGTGGCGTTTCGGACGGGAGCGACACTGGCCGACTGCGCCGTCAGGATTCTCGATTTGGACAACGCGTTTCCACCTGCGGTGGCGGCCTACGTCGACCAACTGAAGGCGACCGGCCCGATCGAATTTCCGTGGAAGGCCGAGTATGGCTCGATCGCGGCGGCGTCCGAGAACTTGACCCCGGCGGACGCGCGTTACTTTGGAGGGAAGGCGGCCAATTTCGGGCTGCTGCGCCGGGTGCTGCCGGACAACTCGCCCGACGCCATCGCGTTTTCGTTTGATTTGTGGGATGCGTTTCTGGGACAGGCGTTGCCCGGGGGCGGCACGCTTCGCGAAGCGATTCACACCCGCCTGGATGAATTTCACTATCCGCCGGACGTGACCCGGCTGCGGGCGCGTCTGGCGGAGATTCGCAGCCTGATTCGCAACACGGCCCGGTTTACGCCGGCGCAGCAGCAGGAGATTCTGGCGCGTCTGGCGCGCTTTGATCGATCCCGGAACATTCGGTTCCGCAGCTCCACGAATGTCGAGGACGCCGAGCGCTTCAGTGGCGCGGGCCTCTACGACAGCTACAGTGGATGCCTTGAGGACGATCTTGACGGAGATGACGCAGGTCCCAGCGCGTGTGATCCGACCGAGGTCGACGAGCGCGGAGTGTTCCGCGCCATCCAGCGCGTTTACGCGAGCTTCTATAACGAGAACGCTGTGCTGGAGCGGTTGCGCCTGCAGGTTCCGGAGGATCACGCCGGGATGGCGCTCCTCGTTCATCACTCCACCCCGGATCCGCTCGAGCTGGCCAACGGCGTGGCCACGCTCACGATCACTCGCCTCGGTTCGATGACCGTGATTTATGGGCAGCTTGTCACGCAGAATGGCGCAGTCTCCATTGCCAATCCCGACGGCAGCGCGCGCCCGGAGGTCCTGGCCGTGCAATGGACGGCGTCGGCCGTCAGCATCGAGCCCCGGGAAAGTTCGAGCCTCGTGCCGTTTGGCACCCGGGTTTTGCCGGAGGCCGACTATCCGGAGCTGCTCGCCTTGCTGGCGCGCGCGACCCAGGAATACGCCCGGCCGTTCACCAACCGGGAGAGCATCGAGCTCGACTTTGAGTACAAGCGCGAGGCGCCCGGCCATCTTTCCGTGAAACAGGTGCGCGAAGTGCCATCGCTGGGCGGAACCAACTCCGTGCCAACGTTTCTTTTGTCGGCGCCGGCAGTGGATTTGTTTCCCTGGGGATCGATCCTCGCCGTGCACCGCCTGAAATCGGTCTGGAATCTTTCCTCCCGGAGCGTGTTGCTGGATGCGGGGATACTGGCTTTGAACTGTTATGGGACCACCCGGGTGGAACTGCTCGACGACGGGCTGGTGCGCGAGTTCGTGGGAAATCCGGCGGACTGGCCGGGCGCCGTCCATCGAACGACGGCGACAGGCTCCGCGTGGGTGCTCGAGGATGACCTGGTCCTGGGCGCAGGCTCGGGCCGCCGCCGCCTCACGCTGGAGACGCGCTTGGCCCGCCAGGTGCCACCGACGCAATGTCCGTGGCTGCATCTGGGCGACGCGCAGGTCCAGTGGACGGCTGGCTACGAAACGGCAGTGCCCAACCTCGGCCCGACAGGTCCAACGGGGGACATTACCAATGAGACGGTGACGCTGCTGCCCGCGGTGGCAGGCGGCTCGGGCACGACCGATGAATTGGAGGCGTCAAGTTTCTCCGTGCATTTGTCCGCGAAACAGTCGCTGGTTCAGCTGATTGGTTCGCCGGCGGACGGGCTTGGGCCGGACCCGCGCTGCGTGGTGGTGGGCCCGAAGGCGAGCTATGGTTTTCTCGGTGTCCTGGGGCAGACGACGATCCTGGGCCTGCTGCCAGAGCCGGTCGTGCTGACCGGGCGTTACGCGCAAACGCATCTCGTGCACGGCCGGCAGGCTCACGAGCGGATTCAGGAACTGTTTTGCGAGCCCGGCCTCGATCCAGCCCTTCCCGCAACGCAGCGAGCGGCATTGGCCGCCCTCAATGTCCGGGCGATTTATTTCCGGCGCTTTGATTTTGTCGGGGTGACCGAGCGAATGCTCATTCTCGGCTGGGACGGAACATTCCGGGACGTCCCATGACGCGGGCCGCGTCGGATGACCATTCCGGATTACGGCTTTTCGGCGGGTAACTGCCGGACGAAGTTCGCGGCGTCATCGGTGCTGCCGGTGCCCTGATATCGGGCGACGTGCGGATACGGGAAAAGCGGTCGTGATCGGACGATGCGTCCGCTGGCGTCACGTTTTTCGGCGAGGAGTTGGTCGGGCGCGATGCCTTCTTCGACCCACCGAAGGATGGCCTGATTCAGACCGACGGGCGCGGCGCCTTCCCCGCGAAACCCGTGATCGACGCCCGGCACGAGAAACAGCCGCGCGAAGGTTGCCGCCGCCTGGGCGCCGCCCATCTGTTGCTGGACGCGCCGGTAGTAATCGATGGTGCCGGCCGCCGGGATCAGCTGGTCCGCCATGCCGTGATAGATGATCACTTTTCCACCCCGATCCCGGAACCGGGCAAGGTCCGGGCTGTCCGTTCCCAAAACGATTCCGAACTGCTCGACGGATCGGTTCCATAGCTGTTCAAAGCCGGCGACGCTCAGGACGGTCCAGTCCCATTTCGGGTTTTGGGCCAGGTAGTAGATCCAATATTCCAACGCGATGCTGAAGGGCTTTCCTTTCAGCGGGGAGCCGCCCGTGCCGGCATAGGCGGAAAGATCCGCGCCCCGCTCCAGCCCGTACCAAAGGAACCGCCCGCCCTGGCCACGCGGCCCCTGCCATATCTTCCGCAGGACTTCAGCGTCCAGCCCGGTAAATACCTCGTCGCCGACCTGCGTGCCAACGAGTTCCTTGGGGTCGTAGTCACAGCGCAGGGGATCATCGATTACGCCCTCAGTGACGCCGTCGGCGGCATCGCACGCTTTCACGGCCGCGGCGGTCGCCGCGTCGAGCTTCGCCTTCGACACGAAGTTGGACATCGTCAGCATGACGACTTCGGGCCAAAGGCTGGCCGGGACGAAGCGGTGCCAGTGGATCGCGGGGCAGGCGGAGAGGATGCCGTCGTAGTCGTCCGGGTAGCGCTGGGCCTCCATCAGGGCCTGGCGACCACCGGTCGAACCGCCGACAAAATAGGAATAGCGCGGCGCCTTGCCGTAATACGCCTGCGTGAGGGCCTTGCCGACCTCCGTCATTTCGTGGATGCCCAGATAGGCGTTGTCAATGATCGCCTGCCAGTCCTGGCGACCGTCGGCGTCGAGGGCGAAGCTTCCGCTCCCGCCGGAGTGACCGGTGTCCGTGGCCCCGGCGCTAAAGCCGCGCGCGACCGGCCCGCGCAGGTTGTTCGGGTGCCCTCCCAGAAAGCCGCCTCCACCCGTGCCTTGAAAGCGCCCGTTCCAATTGGTCAGCGGCAACCCGATCCAGACCGTGACCCGATCGCCGGAGGGCGGGTGAGTCACGATGGCGGTGACCCGGCACATATGGTTGGTGGGGTCGACCACCGCTGACTCAATCGTGGTGTTGATGCGGGCGAAGTTCGTGAGGCTTTCGCACGGGCACACGGGTGCGGCGTTCGGGAAGACCGGCGTGGGGGTGGGTTCCGCGGCGGGCAGGCCGGGGGCAGCGACGAGGCAGGCGAGGGCGGCCGCAGCGAGCCAGCGGCGCCTGGACGGGTGGCGGGAGAACGGGTTCATGGCTGGAAGGTTCGTAATCGTTTGTGCGCGGTCTGGCAACGGGCGAATGCGGCAAATTCACTTTCAGCATTTCCGGACTCGCCCGGCGCCGGGCCCGTTGGTATGGGGAGACATGAACACGAATTTTGCTCGGGCGGCCTGGATGTTGGCAACGTGGGGCGTGGTGGGGGGGACGCTGGGTGCGGACGCACCCATCCAGCTTCATCCGGAGAACCCCCACTACTTTCTTTGGCGTGGCCGGCCGACGGTTCTCATCACATCCGGCGAGCATTATGGAGCGGTCCTCAACGCGGACTTCGATTACGTGAAGTATCTGGACGCGCTGGCCGCGGATCACCTGAACCTGACGCGCACGTTTACCGGCGGCACCTATTGCGAGCCCACCACCGCCTTCAGCATCGCGCGAAACACGCTGGCCCCGCCCCCCGGGCGGTTCCTGTCGCCATTCGCGCGCAGCACCGTGCCCGGCTATCACGGCGGCGGAAACAAATTCGATCTCGCCCGCTGGGACGAAGGGTATTTCAAACGGTTCCGTGATTTTGTCGCGCAGGCGTCGACGCGCGGCGTCGTCGTGGAGGTGAATCTGTTCTGCCCGTTCTACGAGGAGTCGATGTGGCGGCTCAGCCCGCTGCATCCGGACAACAATGTCAATGGGATCGGGGCGGGGCTCGCGCGAACCAACGTCTACACGCTCGACCGGCACGGCGGCACGCTGTCCATCCAGGATCGCCTGGTGCGCAGGTTTGTCGAGGAGTTGCAGGACTTCGACAATGTCTATTACGAGATTTGCAATGAACCCTATTTCGGCGGCGTCACCCTGGAGTGGCAGCGCCATATTGCCGACGAGATCGTGGCGGCCCAGAAGAACCGGCCACACCGCCAGCTCATTTCCCGCAACGTCGCCAATGGCAGGGAACGCGTGTCCAGCGCGGAGGATGCCGTGTCCATCTACAACTTCCACTACGCCACACCGCCCGACACCGTCCGGATCAATTACGGGCTGAACCGGGTCATCGGCGACAACGAGACCGGTTTCAAGGGCACGAATGACGCGCCTTACCGAACCGAGGCGTGGGAATTCGTCGTGGCCGGGGGCGGGTTGTTCAACAACCTGGACTATTCGTTCGTGGCGGGCGCTGAGGACGGGACCTTTATCTTCCCCGCCAGCCAGCCGGGGGGAGGCGGAGCGGCTTACCGCCGCCAGCTGCGCGTTCTGCGGGACTTCATCAACGGCTTTGATTTTGTGAAGATGAAGCCGGACGACTCGGTGATTCAGGGCTCGTTGCCGAAGGGAACGTGGCGCGGAGCGTTGTCCGAGCCGGGGCGGGCCTATGCCATTTATCTGCGCGCGGGCGTGGAGGCGGGCCGCTTGGAAGTGGCCCTGCCCGCGGGTCGCTACCGCGCGGAGTGGGTCAGGCCCATGGATGGAGCCATCGCCAAAACCGACGAATTCGATCATGAGGGTGGGAACCGAGCGCTGGCCGCTCCGGAGCCGGCCGGCGAAATCGCGTTGCGCATCCTTCGCCGCTGAGCCGCGGCGCGGCCCGGAAGATCGCGTCCCCGGCATCGGCCCTGGCGGCGGGATGCAGCCTGACGGAGTTTGCCGGCGGGCCCCTGCTCCCCGCGCAAGAATTTTGCAGCCGCAGACACACGCTGATCCACGCAGAGAGAACCGGCGATTTTGTGGACGACGACGATTCGAGCCGTGGTCGACAGGTTGTGGGAAATCTGGATCGTGGGCGGACCTCAAAATGTCTGCGTCCATCCGAGGGTATCTGCGGTTTTGAAATCCGGCCGACCTGGTTGCGCGTGGTTTTGGTCGGGCCTTCCCCGCTTGCGCTTCGCCTCCAAGATCTGTCAGGGTGCGGCAACTCGACGGAGAGGCAACTCATGACATATCACCTGCATCATCTGGGCAAGGATTTGGGCACAGCCACCTTGGAGGACCTGCGCCGGCGCCGGCAGACGGGCGAATTGACCGGCGCGGAACTGGTTTGGTGTGCGGGTATGTCTGACTGGCGGCCGTTGGATGAGACGTTGGCGTCTTTGGCGGTCGCCGCGGAGCCGGGTCCGCCGGCGTTGGCCGCGCCGGCGGCCGCGCCCGCCGGCCGCCGCGGATCCAGCCGCGCGTTGTATTGGGTCGTGGGTTCATTGGTGCTGCTCGTGTTGCTGGCGGCGGGCGGGATTGCCATCCTCTACAACACGGTTCGAAAACAGGTGTCCGAGCTTGTGCCGACGTCGCCTGCGACCGTGACGCAGCCGTTGCTGGTGGCCACGAATGCGGTGACCGAGTGGGACGTTCGCCGGCGTGGACGGCTGTTTCGGGAGCGGCAATGGCTGGAGGGCTACGAGGAGCGCGGCCAGCGCGACCACCCCGCCGACGCGCAGGGGGTTCGGCTGATCCGCGAGTGGATTGAAATGAACTTTGGCGAGCGAACGAACGCGACCACGGTGACTCCGGCGTCCCTGGCCGAACTGGCCGGGAAGGTCGCGCGGACGGTGGGGATGGGCGACCCGCTGCTCTTGACGGTGGCGGCGCAGACCGTGACTTCCGCGGAGGAAAAGCGGGACCTGCTCGAGCGGGCGCTGCGAGGGTTTCCCGATTCGAAGCACCGCGCGTATCCGCGGCTGAATGCCGCGATTACGTTGCTCGCCTCTTATAACTACGCGGCGGAACACCGGGAGTTGTTCCAGGTGGCGGGCGACGCGCTGCGGGAGTGCCTTCAGGACGGCAGCATCCGGCCGGACGATCAGCCGGAGATCGCGGAGACGCTGGTGCATGGGTGGGCCAGCGATTGGTTCAACCGTGGGCGCCCGATTGTGATTGGGATGGTTGGCTCGGCCGGGCCGGATTTTGGATGGCTGCAACACGTGCTGGCGGGGGAACATTTTCACAGCGAGGCTTGGCGGATTCGAGGCAGCGGGTTTGCGAACAGCGTGAGCGAGCAGGGATGGAAGGGATTCGCTGATAATCTGGCGGCGGCGCGGACGAATTTCACTGCGGCGTGGCAGGCGCGGCCGGACTGGCCGTTGGCGGCGGCCGCGATGGTCAAGGTTTCGATGGGTGATCAGGGCGTGGACGAGATGAGGCGATGGTTTGATCGCGCGGTGCAGGCGCAGGTCGATCACCGGGAGGCCTGGAACTCGATGCGCTGGGGGCTGCGTCCGCGGTGGTTCGGCGATCCGGACTCGATGCTCGCCTTTGGCCGGCGCGCGGTTGAGACGCGACGGTTCGACACGGATGTGCCGCGGAAGTTTTTCGATTCCGTCCGGGACGTGGAAGAGGAGCTGAAGATTCCGGCCGGGGAACATCTCTACGGCCGGGAGGATATCTGGCCACAGATGAAGACGCTTTATGAAGGCTACATCTCCGAGCCGGCCCAGGCGCGCTGGGCGGATGGATGGCGAAGCAGCTATGGCGTGGTGGCCTACTTTGCCGGCCACTACGACACGGCCCGGGCCCAGCTCGAGAAGCTGAACTGGCAGCCGTACGAAGGAAACCTTTCAGAATGGGGTCGCGAACTGTCGTTGATGACCGTCGAGGTCGCCGCGCGCACGGGGCCGTTGGCGGCGGAGGTGACCGAGGCGGAGTCGGCCTTCGCCCGAGGGGATGTCGGCCAGGCGATCCGGCTGTACGAGGCCATCCAGGCCCGCTCGGAGGCCGACGAGCGCACCTTGAAATTTGCCGGGCACCGTCTGGCCACGTTGCGACTGGAGGAAAAGTTCCAAGCCGGCAATTGGGTTCCGCTGCTGCCGACGTCCACCAATGATCCGGCCTGGGTCAACCTCGCGGGCACCGTGCGGGTCGGAGCGGACGGCGTGGTGTCGGTGGAGTCGGAACGGTGGGGTCATCAGATCGCGTGCCGGGCGCGACTGGGCAACGCCTGGGAGGTGCGGGGAGAGATCGAAGTGGAGACGCCGTCGGAAAATTCGGGTCGGCCGGTGGGAGCCGGCATCGCCTTCGGGCTGCCGACCTGGGACGCCGGCCATTGGTACAGCTTTCGCCTGACGCGGGAGGCCGATGGCCCTGCCCAGGCCCGCTTTTCCCGCAACTGGCGCAGAGGGCAATATCTGGAACTGACCGCGCCCGCGACATTCAAGGATGGCTGGAATACGTTTGCGTTCCGGTTCCGGGATCACCGCGCGGAGGCCACGGTGAACGGCACGACGATCTTCAGCGGCCTGGAAGCGAAGCCGGGCATGCGGACGCTGGTGAACAATCATCAGTTGGCCCTGACCGCCGAGGAAAAACCCGGAAGCCTGCTCGTGAAATATCGGAAGGTTGAAGTTCGCAAGCAGTAGCCCGTCGGGTTGGCGCGGGCGGAAGCGGGGGCGGATCAAAAAAAACAGCGCCCGCCGAGGCGGGCGCTGTTGCGCAGAAAACTTTGCGATGATGGCGCGGATCAGCTGAGCTTCCAGCCCTTGCGATATTCGTGACCCACGAAATCCTTCGCGCGCTTGTTGTTTTTGGCGCGCATGTTGGGTCCATCCCAATCCAGCTTCTCGCCGACGCCGACGTTGAGGGCGACACAGCCGAGCAGGATGATCTCGGTGAGATAGGCGGCGATGTCGAAGTTGCTGTAGGCCGGGGCGCCGCCGCGGATGGCGTTGATCCATTCCTGGTAGTGGCCGGGGCTGCGCGGAATGGTCTGGGGCACCGCCTTCGACGCCTCGTGCGCGGCCGCCTTGGTGAAGGCCTTCTCGTCGCCCGACATCACAAAGAACTGGGAGCCGTAGTCGTCGGGCGAGAAGACCTTGCCCTTGTCGCCGATGATGAGGGCGCCGCTGGTGGGCAGGTCGCCGCGCATGTCGACGATCTCCTTGGTCAAGTCCTCCTGAGGGCGGAGCAGCTTGGCCGATTTGTCACTCGGATTGCCGTCGTACCACCAGAATTTCAGCGGCGGGAGGCCGTCGCGGGACGGGAACTCGAAGCGGATGCGGGAGGACTTGGGATAGGTTTCCGGCATGTAGTCGGAGGTGGCTTCACACTCGACGACGCTGGGATAGCCCAGCTTCAGCGCACGGAACGGCATGTTGACCGTGTGGCAGGCCATGTCGCCGAGGGCGCCGGTGCCGAAGTCCTTCCAGCCGCGCCACGCGAACGTGTGGTAGACACCTTTTTTGTAGGGGCGGGCCGGGGCGCCGGCGAGCCAGAGATCCCAGTCGAGCTCGGCCGGCACGGGATCCTCACCCTCGGGCCGGGCGATGCCCTGGGGCCAGATGGGGCGGTTGCTCCAGACGTGGAGTTCGATGGGTTTGCCGATGACGCCGGCCTGGATGACCTCGACCGCGCGGCGGAGGCCGTCGCCGGCGCTGCCCTGGTTGCCCATTTGCGTGGCCAGCTTTTTGGATTTGGCGAGCTCGCGCATGCGCCGGGCTTCCTGGACGTAATGAGTGAGCGGCTTCTGGCAGAAGCAGTGCTTGCCCATGCTCATGGCCATCGTGCTCGCCGGCGCGTGCACATGATCCGGCGTGGCCACGATGACGGCATCGATCTCCTTGTTGATCTCGTCGAGCATCTTCCGGTAGTCCCGGAACGTTTTTGCGTTCGGATATTTTTCCTTCCGCTTGTTGAGCGTGTTGCTGTCGACATCGCATAGCGCGACGATGTTGCCGCCGACCTTGGCGGTTTCATCGGTGTCGCTGGATCCTTTGCCGCCCGCGCCGATGACCGCGACGTTGACACGGTTGTTCAGGTTCTGGCCCCGCACAAAGGCCGGGGCGACGCCGAGCACGGTGGCGGTGGCGGCGGAATATTTGATGAAGTGACGACGGCTCAGGCTTGAAGCCGTCCCGGTGAAGGGCATGGGTTTTGGCATGGGTTTATGACTGTGCCGCCCGTTGGGCTATTCATGACGAACGGTTTGCGCCGCGCGGGCGGCCCGCGGGCTCCGCTCCTGTCTGCAATTTTTCCCGCTGCTCCGCCGCAGATCTCAGTGCCCCGGTCCGAACACGCTGGCGAGGATGACCTCCTTGACCTTCCAGACCAGCGCCATGGTCATCGCGACGGGCAGGAGGAGAACGAAGAGCGTGATGAGGGCGCCGTTGTGATCGAGCAGGTAGAACATGGAATTGGCGGCGGGCGGGAGCGGCGAAACGCGAATCCACCAGCCGATGATTCGATCCGGCAAACCGGGGTCAATGCGCGTCAGCACAAACGTGCCGGCGAGGCCGATCAGCACGAACCAGAGCACGTAACAATTAAATGCGGTAAACAGCCGGGTCTCCGCCCGCAGTGCTTCATCCGGGAGCATCGCGGTCAGCCGGCGCAGGAGCGGGTTGAGCAGGATGAGGAAGCACAGACCGGTCAACGTCAGGAGCTCGACCATGCTGGTTAAAAACGGGTGGGAGGGGACGCGGTTCCACCAATAGAGAAACGGCGCCAAGCCGAGGTTCGTCAGGGCCAGCAGGCGGGTGCGATCGAGCACGTTCATCCAGGGACGTTCCTGCGGCTGAAAACCGCCGAGCAGGAGGACGCCGTAAACCAGCAGGCCGGTGGCGATGACGGGGGGCATGATGCCGAGTGGTCGGAGCCAGTCCCCCTTGGCGGATTGGATGCAGACGACGAGGGCGATGGGCAGGCCCCAGAACAGGAGGGAAAGGCCGCGGACGAGCCTGCCGAGCGATCCGAGCAGGGCGCCATGATCCGTCCAGAGCGGCGCGCTGGATCCGCGGGCCGTGAGCGGCGGGGGAACGTCTAAAGGCCGGCGGTCCATGGCGGCAGGTGGGATCGATCCGTGCGTCGGAATTGGCCGGCGGCGCGGCGGCCGTGATGGGCGACAGTGCTCAGATGCTCAGGTAGGTATACCCCTTGAGCCCTCGCTCGTAGTCGTCGAGCAACCGCATGGCTTCACTCGGCTTGATCCGATCCGATTTGATCGCCTCGTCGATCTGCGCCTTCATCCGGCGCTTGAGCTCGTTCTCGTCGTATTGGACGGAGGCCAGCGCCTGCCCGATGGTCGTGCCCTCGATGATTTCCTCGATGTAATAGCCCGCCGGCTCGTCCGGTTCGAGAAAGACGTGCATCTCGTTGACGCGACCAAAGAGGTTGTGGAGATCCCCCATGATGTCCTGGTAGGCGCCCATCAGGAAAATTCCCAGATAGTACGGCTCGGACGGCCCGCCGTTGCCCTGCTTCAAGTTGTGCATGGGCAGGGTGTCGCGCACGTCGCGGAGGTCGATGAACTTGTTGATCTGGCCGTCGGAATCGCAGGTGATGTCGACCAGGGTCGCCTCGCGCACGGGCCGTTCATCGAGCCGGCTGAGGGGCATGATGGGGAAAAGCTGGCCGAGCGCCCAGTGGTCGAGCATCGACTGGAACACGGAAAAGTTGCAGAGGTATTGGTCGCCGAGGCTGTCCTCCAGCTTGCGAATTTCCTCGGGCACGTACGCCTGGCCGCGGAAGCTGGCCACGACCTCGCGGCTGATCTCCCAGTAGAGCGTCTCAATTTTCGCCTTGTCGGGCAGCTCGAGCATGCCGAACGTGAACATGTTGTGCGCGTCGTCCTTTCGTTCGAACGCGTCGTGCCACGCCTCCAGCTTGTTCAGCTTTTGCAAATTGCGGCGAATGTCGGCCAGCTCGCGCACGAGCGGGTGATCCGCTTCAGTGTATTCGGTCTCGATCGTGTCCCTCGTTTTTTCGATCGCGCCGAAGACCTCGACCACCAGCATGCTGTGGTGGGCCACGATGGCCCGGCCGCTTTCGCTGATGATGTCCGGGTGCGGCACCTTCTCCGCGTTGCAGACATCGGCGATGTAATAGACGATGTCGTTGGTGTATTCCTGGAGGGTGTAATTGACCGAGCTGTCAAACGCCGAGCGGCTGCCGTCGTAATCGACGCCGAGCCCGCCGCCGACATCCACGTACTGGATGGCGAAGCCCATCTTGTGAAGCTTGGCGTAGAACCGGGCCGCCTCCTGGACGGCCTTCTTGACCGTGAGAATGTCGGGGACCTGGGAGCCGATGTGAAAATGCAGAAGCTTGAACCAGTGCCCGATGTTTTCGGATTGCAACATCTGCACGGCGGCCAGCAGTTCGGCGGTGCTCAGGCCGAACTTGGCATTTTCGCCGCCGCTGTCGGCCCAGCGCCCGGCGCCCTTGGCCTGGAGCCGGGCCCGGATGCCGACCATCGGCTCGACGTTCAGTTGCCGTGAGATCTGGATGATCTGGCGCAGTTCCTCGAGCTTCTCCACGATCAGGATGACGCGCTTGCCCAGCTTGATCCCGACCAGGGCCATGCGGATGAACTCGGCGTCCTTGTAGCCATTGCAAACAATCAGGCTGCCCATCTGGTTCTGCAGGGCCAGCCCGGCGAAGAGCTCGGGCTTGCTGCCCACTTCGAGGCCAAACTGGAATGGCTTGCCCGCCTCGAGGATTTCCTCCACCACCTCGCGCAGCTGGTTCACCTTGATCGGAAACACCCCGCGATACTGGCCCTGATAGTTGAATTCCTTGATCGACGCCCGGAATGCCAGGTTGAGCGCCTCCACCCGGTGCCGAAGGATGTCCTGGAACCGGATCAGCAGCGGAAACTTAAGCCCGCGCCCGCGCGCCTCCTCGATCACGTCCGTCACGTCGACGCTCGCGCCGTTCTCCTGCAGCGGCCGCGCAACCACCCGCCCGGCGTCATTCACGTCAAAGTATTTCGCGCCCCATCGGGAGATGTTGTAAAGGGTGCGGGCCGCTTGGACGTCCCAGGCGGACGGAGGTGACAGAACGGGTTCAGTGACAGTCATTCGATCGCAAACGAGCGCACTATAGAAATGCGTCCGGAGATTGCAATAATGGGTTCAAAGATTTTCGAGAGAGATCGGTGCGCGCGGCGCGGCGTGGAATGCTCCCTTGCCGGAAGAGCGCGCTTTCCGCACAGTCCAGTCGCATGACGCCCGCATCCAGGATGGCTGGCCGTGCCCGGCGAATCCCGCCGGGCGATCCGGCGGCCCGGCGGCTCCTGCGGTCGACAACGCTGCGTCCCACTCTGGCGATTGTTCTCGGCAGCGGCTTCCAATCCGTGACCGAGCGAGTCGAGATCGCCAGGGAATTTCCCTATCGGACCTTGCCGGGATTTCCTCGCCCGTCGGTGGGCGGGCATGCGGGCTGTCTGCTGGCCGGGCGGCTGGCGGGTGTGCCGGTGTGGATCCTCAGCGGGCGCGCGCATTACTACGAGGGAGGCGACTTGGCCGAGGTCACCGCGCCCATCCGCACAATGGCCGCGGTGGGGGTGCGGGATGTTCTCTTGACCAATGCGGCCGGGGGCATTCGCAAGGGATTTCGCCCGGGTGAGTTCATGTTGATCCGGGATCACATCAATTTAATGGGCGCCAATCCGTTGCGCGGGCCCGCGGTGGCCGGCCGCGAACGGTTTGTCGATCTGACCCGGGCGTATGACGACCGGCTGGCGGGCCTGATCCGCCGGGCCGCGCGTCGCCTGCGGCCCCGCCTGCCGCTGCCGCTGCGGGAGGGGGTCTACCTGGCCGTGAGCGGCCCGAGCTATGAGACGCCGGCGGAGATTGAAGCGTTTCGCCGGCTGGGCGCAGACGCCGTCGGGATGAGCACCGTGCCGGAGGTGATCGTGGCTCGCGAGCGCGGGATGGCGGTGGCGGCGATTTCTGGCATCACGAATTTGGCGGCTGGACGTGGTAATCCTTCCTTGTCTCATGCCGATGTACTGGGAGCCGGTCGCCGGATGGGCAGCGGGGCCGCGGCGTTGCTCGTGCAATTTGCCCAACTGTATGCCGAAGACCAACAAGCAGGTGCTGATTGAAGCCGCCCGGCTGGCGCGGAGCGGGGCCGTGGCTCCGTACTCCGGTTTTTCGGTGGGGGCCGCGCTGCTCACCGTCTCCGGCCGGATTATCGGCGGCGCGAATGTGGAAAGCGCGAGTTACGGGCTCACCTGTTGCGCGGAGCGGGTGGCGTTGTTTCGCGCGTTGAACGACGGCGAACGCGAATTTCAGGCCATCGCCGTTGTGGCGCGCTGTCCCCGCGGGCCGATGCCATGCGGCGCCTGTCGTCAGCTTCTTTCCGAATACGCGCCGGCGGCGAAGGTTTGGGTGGCCGACTCGGACCGGCCCACTCGCATTCGCGAGTTCAGGTTGCGCGAGCTCCTGCCGGAGGCGTTTGCCGGCCGACACCTGCCGCCAAAGCAATCCCGCCCCGCCCGCCGGACCCGCGGGTCTGCCTGATGACGACGACCCGTCTGCATTCAGGTGGGCGTCCGCCAGCGAACCTTGGGCAGGGGAGGGATGCGGCCCGATGAAATCCGATCCGTCATTTTTCCTTGAGCATGCCGCCTGGCCGGCGCTGGTGGCGGAGGCGTCCGGGACCATCCGCCACGCGAACCACGCTGCCATCGCGCTCTTTGGCGCCAAACTGCAGGGCCAATCGCCGTCCCTCGCGGCCGTGTGGGATCAGCCGGACGAGACGGCCGAGCAGTTTCTGGCGCGGTGGGAGCGAACGGCGCCTCCGATCGTGCGGCTGCGATTTCAGGTCAAGGGCGGGGCGGTGGTCACCTTCGCGGCCCATATCTGCCCGGTTCGCGACGGACACCGTCGCTACTTGGTTCAACTGATGACTGACCAGGCGCCGCCGCCTTCGGGGCTGGAGGGAATCGGCGGCGGGGGCAGTTCGACGGCGGCGCCCGCACCGGGAAGCGACACCCAATTCATCCACAAGCAAAAGCTCGACTGCGCCCTGCACCTGGCGCGCTCCGTCTCGCTCGATTTCAACAACGCCCTGTCGGGCGTGCTGGCGCACAGCTCGCTGCTGCTGGGGCTGGCCGAATCCGGACACCCGTGGCGGCCGGCCCTGGTGGAGATCGAGAAGGCCGCCCACCGCGGCGCCGAAATTACCCACCAGCTCACGCTTTTCGGCAGGCCGGAGAAGGAGGCGGGCGGACGTCCCTCCGGCAACCTCAACAGCGTCGTCCGTCGCGTCGTCGAGATCCTCGCCCCATCCCGTCCGCCGTCCCTGAGCTGGAACCTGCGCCTCGAGCCGCAGTTGTATTCCGCCAAGTATGACGAAGCCAAGCTGCAGCAGGCGATCGCCCGCATCATCGAGAACAGCCTCGAGGCCATCGGGGAATCGGGAGAGATCTCCATCAGTTCGACGAACTTCGAGGTCAGCACCTCGTTGTGGGACGAGTCCGTGGAACTGGCGCGCGGCGCGTATGTGCAACTGGAAATTGCCGACAACGGACCCGGCATCCCGCCCGCGGTGCTGCCAAACATCTTCGAACCATTCTTCACCACCAAGCCCGGCCATCGCGGCCTCGGCCTCGCCTGGGTCTACGGCATCGTGACCAATCACCGCGGAAAGGTGGCCGTGTCCAGCCAGGAAGGCCGGGGAACCTCAACGCGGATTTATCTGCCGGCGACCCGCCGGCGTCAGGCTGAGCCCGGGGCGTGCCTCGACGAGTTGCGCGGCCACCAGACCATCCTGCTCGTCGATGATGAAGAGCTGATCCTGACCCTTGGGCATCTTGTCCTCGGCTCGTTTGGCTATCGCGTGCTGACGGCCCAGTCCGGGCTGAAGGCGCTCGAGATTCTCGAAAAATCCGCGGCGGTGGATCTGGTGGTGATCGATCTCGCCATGCCGCAGATGAGCGGGCCCGAGTTTGCCGAGCAGTTGCAGGTGCGGCGGCCCGGCACGCCGATGCTTTACATCAGCGGCCTGGCCCGCGGCGAGGGCGCCGAAGGCGAAGAATTCCTGGCCAAACCTTTCACCAGCCAGGACCTGCTCAATCGCGTCCATCGCCTGCTCGCCGCCCGCGAATCGAGCCCCCAGCCGTAATCAGGATTTCCCTCCGCGGATCGCGGGTCCTGGCCCTCGCGCCTCCCGAGCCAAGGGTCGTCGCGCCCGGCGGGTTCATCGCCAGGTGGTTCGGCTGGGCGTGCGGGACCTGCGATGCGAAATCCGCCTTCGCCCAGGTTTGGACCACGTTTCACCGACGACTCTGGGCTGCCGGCGGCCGCGATGATTTCGACCCTTTGATTGACAAGGCCGGGGTCTCTGTTTTGCTGGCGCGATGAACCTGGTCCGAACTGCGCCCCGCCTTGCCATGATCGCGTGCGGGCTGGCGTTGTGCGGAGCCCGCCTGGTGGCGGCGGAGTGGGTCGATGGGCCGGGCTTTCGCAGCCTGTCGGTGGATCCCGCAAAGGACCATCCGCCAGGATTTACGCAAATGGCGCCGGCGGACACGGGGGTTCGGTTTACCAACCTGCTTGCCGGAGACGCGTTACTGACCAATGCCGTGGCTCACAACGGAGCGGGGGTGGCCATCGGGGACGTCGACGCGGATGGATGGCCGGACGTTTATCTGTGCAGCCTGCAGGGCCCCAATCGGCTTTACCGAAATCTGGGTCAGTGGCGGTTTGCCGAAATGCCCCTGGGCGACGCGGCCTGTGCCGACCAGTTTTCGACCGGCGCAGTTCTGGCCGACGTGGATGGCGACGGCGATCTGGATCTGCTGGTCAATGGGATCGCCGCGGGCACCCGACTTTTCCTGAACGATGGCCACGGCGCGTGGACGGAGGTGAAGGATTCCGGATTGTCGCGGACCGCCTCGGCGACGTCGTTGGCGCTGGCGGACATCGATGGCGATGGCGACCTGGACCTCTATTGTCCGCACTATACCGACATCATGTATTTGTCCGATCCCACCACGCGGTTTGCCCTCGCGCGCCGGGGCGACCGCTGGGAAGTGACCAAGGTGAATGGCGAATCGACGCGCGCGCCGAAGTGGAAGGGGAGATTCGAGGCGTCCGCGGATGGCAAGGTGCGCGAGTTGCCGGAGGTTCACGGACTCTACCGAAATGAAGGTGGTGGCCGGTTCCGGGCGATGGAGAACGAGCCGGGCGTTTATCTGGACGAACAAGGCGCGCCGATGGCTCCGCCGCGAGACTGGGGCTTGGCGGCCATGTTCCGCGATTTGAACGGGGACGGCCGGCCCGATCTGTATGTTTGCAACGACAACACCTCGCCGGATCGGATCTGGATCAACACCGGCTCCTGGACCTTTCGCGCGATCGATCCGTTGAAGTTCCGGCACACCAGCCGGTCCTCGATGGGCCTCGATTTTGCGGACCTGGATCGCGACGGCCTCGACGACCTGTTCGTGGTCGACATGCTGGCGCGGAACCACGCCAAGCGCGTGACCCAATTGGTGCGGGATCGCCCGAACCCGCTCGACGGTGAGCGGGTGGCCGAGCGCCCGCAGTTCAATCGCAACACGCTGTTTTTCGGACGGCCCGGCGGTTTTTTCGTGGAGGCGGCGTTTCAGGCGGGCGTGGTCGCGACGGACTGGACCTGGTGCCCTGTGTTTCTGGATGTCGACTTGGACGGCTATGAAGATTTGCTGGTTTCGAACGGGTTCGAGTTCGACGTGATGGATCAGGACAGCCAGGACATGATCAAGGCGTCGCGTCGGCTGACGGAGGCGCAGCTGAAGCGGTCGATGCAGCTGCGCCCTGGCTGGCGCACGCGCAATGAGGCATTTCATAATCGCCAGGACGGGACCTTCGAACCGGTCGGCGCGCGTTGGGGGTTCAATCAGGCCGGCGTGTCCTTTGGCATGGCCCTGGGTGACCTCGACAACGACGGCGATCTCGATTTGGTCGTGAACAATCTCAACGAGATGGCCGGCTTTTACCGCAACGACGCAGGGGCCGCACGGGTGGCCGTGCGCCTGCGCGGCCAGGCCCCCAACACGCAGGGTATCGGCGCGCGCGTCCAGCTGGTGGGCGGCGCCCTGACCCAGGGCCAGGACATCATCGCCGGCGGCCGCTACCTTTCCGGTGATCAGGCGATGCGGACGTTCGCGGCGAAGCCGGCGGCAGGAGGCCCGATGCGCCTGCAGGTGCGCTGGCGAAATGGAACGACCAGCGTGATTTCGAACGTGGCCGCCAACCGGGTTTACGAAATTCAAGAAAGCGGAGGACCTGTGACGAACCCGCCGGCTTCGCCCGCGGCCGCCGCGTCGCCGTGGATGGCCGACGCTGCCGGCTGGCTGAACCACACGCACTTCGAGGCGCCATTTGACGACTGGGCGCGCCAGCCAATGCTGCCGAAACGTCTGAGCCGGCTTGGCCCGGGACTGGCCTGGCACGATTTGAACGGAGACGGATGGGAGGACATCATTCTGCCCAGCGGCCGGGGTGGTCACCTCACGGTTGGATTTAACGAAGCGGGTCGCGGATTTCGCCTGGTCACGGCCGAAGCCGAAGCGGAGGGCGATCAAGGATCGGTGGTGGTCTGGCCGGACGGTCGCGGCCACCGGTATGTCCTGGTGGCGGTCTCGAGCCAGGAAGGGGCCCCGGATGCGCCGTCGGAAATGGTGGCGTATTCAGCGACCAACCTGGCGGTGGCTCATCGCTGGCCGATCGGAACGGCCAGCCCCGGTCCGCTGGCTCTGGCTGACGTCGACGGAGATGGCGACCTGGATGTGTTTGTCGGCGGTCGATTTCGGCCGGGCCATTATCCGGAAGCGGTCGGGTCCTCGATTTGGCTCAACGAGGACGGCCGTTTGACACGGAGCGAGGCGCAAAGCGCGCCGTTCAAATCGTTAGGCCTTGTAAGCGCTGCGACGTTCGTCGATTTGGATGGAGCCGGTGCCCCCGAGCTGGTCTTGGCCATGGAATGGGGCCCGGTGCGAATCTGGCAGCGGCAGGCCGGAGGATTTGTCGAGGTGACTGGCGCATGGGGGATTGGCCAGCAAACCGGCTGGTGGACCAGCGTGGTGGCCGCGGATTTCGACGGGGACGGCCGGATGGATCTGGCGTGCGGAAACTGGGGGCGCAATTCGTTTTACGAACTGTATGAGCCCACTGTGCTGGGGTTGTTCCATGGTGACTGGATCGGGAATGGGACGGTGCAGATGATCGAAGCGTGGCGAACGGGGACGAACTGGATGCCAATTCGCGATCGCGCCTGGCTTGGGCACGGCCTGCCGGAACTGCCACTGCAGATCTCCACGCACGAGGCGTTCGCGCGGGCGAGTGTGGCGAATTTGGTCGGGCCGTCCGTGGCGGCAACTCCGCAGTTGGAGGCACGCCAGCTCGCCTCGATGGTTTTTCTCAACCGGGGCGGACACTTCGAGGCAGTGCCGCTGCCGCGTGAGGCGCAGCTCGCGCCGGTTTTTGGACTGGCCGTTGGAGATGTCGATGGCGACGGGGTGGAAGATCTGTTTTGCAGCCAGAATTTTTTTGGGACAACCTCTGACCTTTCGCGGGATGACGCCGGATTCGGCCTTTGGCTGCGGGGCTTGGGTGATGGGCGATTTCAGGCCGCTGACCCCAGCGTCTCGGGTGTGCGCGTTCCTGGCGAACAGCGTGGGGCGGCGCTGGCGGATTGCAACCATGACGGCCGGGTGGATCTGGCCGTCGCGCAGAACAGCGGCGCGACACGGCTCTATCTGAACCAGAGCGGGCGGCCAGGGTTGCGGGTGACGTTGGCCGGGCCTCCGGGCAATCCGGAGGGGGTGGGCGCGAGCTTGCGGGTGATCTACTCAGGCGACCGACGCGGGCCGTGCCGCGCGGTGCAGGCTGGCTCCGGCTATTGGTCGGAGGACGCGCCCGTGCAGGTCCTGGGCCTGGCCGACGCCCCGGTGGCGCTCTGGGTCCGGTGGCCCGATGGTCACGAGCAGACGGTCCCCGTTCATCCGGGAGACCAATCGGTCCAGGTTGGATTCGGCAATTGATGGCGATATGACGGCGAGATTTTGGAGCCGGATTTGGGCAAGACTGGAGTCACGTGGCAGCCGCGCTGCCCCGATGGCCCGCCGGCAGCAGGCGTCGACGCGCGGCATGCTGGGCGCATTGTTCAGTGTGGTGGGGCTTTTCTTCCTGGTTGGGTGCGGGCCAGACCAGGCTGGCGAAGGCCGGCCAGCCGGGCCGAAGCTGGTTCCTCTGACCAACATGGTCGCGATTCGGGCGGGAACATTCCAACGCATCAAATTTCCGGTCACAATCACCCGGGATTTCTGGATTGGGAGGTGCGAGGTGACCCAGGCGGAGTTTGCGTCGGTCACGGGCCGAAACCCGAGCCACTTTGGCGGGGACTCGAATCGTCCGGTGGAGAAGGTCACGTTCCTGGACGCGAGCAACTATTGTGCGGCGATTACGGCGCGGGAACGAAAGGCCGGGCGCCTGCCGGAGGAATATGAATACCGACTGCCGTCGGAGGCCGAGTGGGAATACGCCTGCCGGGCGGGGAGCACGAACCTATTCGCGTTCGGCAACGATGCGGCCGTGGCGGACGAGTACGCCTGGACGGCGGAGAACTGTGAGGCCACCACCCACCCGGTCGGGCAAAAGAAAGCCAACGCCTGGGGCCTCTTCGATATGCACGGCAATGTCTGGGAGTGGGTGGCCGACTGGTTCGAGCCGTACCCGGCGATGGCGCTGTCCGATCCCGTCGGGCCGGTCACGAGCAAATACAAGGTGTTCAAGGGCGGCGGCTGGAACCAGGACGTCGAGTACGCGCGCGCTTCCAGCCGGTTCATGATGGGTCCGGCCAGCGGAATTCATTTTGTCGGCTTCCGGGTGGCTCTGGGTCGACCGTTGCCACCGCCGGGCTCTCTGCAGAATCCCGCGGCCGTCCGACCACCCGAGCCGCCGGTGCCCTTGGCCCCGGCCGGACCGATCCCCCTGTCGAATTGATCCTATGAAATCGCTCTCATCTCTTTGGCGGGGCTCCGGGGGCGCGCGGCCGGTCGCGACGGCTCGGTCGCGGAATTTCTCCGACCACAATTCGCCCTGGCACCGGTCCGCCCGACTCTGCGGGCTCCTTTTCTGTTTGGTGGTCACAGCGCCGCCGTTCTGCGCCTCCGCGGCGGAGGCTGGTCCGGCGAAGCAAACGATCAATCCTTACGGACAAACCGAGGCGACGCTGCGGGCGCTGGAAGAAAATCGCCAACGCCAGATTGAATCCGCCCGGACGTGGACGGTACGCCACGATTTCCAGTTTGCGGATCGTGTCGAGGCGAGCGGCATCGGGTTCGAACATCATCCGGTTGACGATGCCGCGCGTGACTACAAGGCGGTGCACTACGATCACGGCAACGGCCTGGCGGCGGCGGACGTCGACGGCGACGGCCGGGTCGATCTTTATTTTGTGAACCAGGTCGGGGGAAATCAGCTCTGGCGAAATCTGGGTGGAGGAAAGTTTGAGGAGATCACCGCGCAGGCGGGCGTGGCCATGGCGGACAAGATCAGCGTGGCCGCCTCCTTTGCGGACATCGACAATGACGGCTGGGTGGATTTGTTCGTCACGACCGTGCGCATGGGCAATGTCCTGTTCAAAAATCTCGGCGGCGGCCGCTTTCGCGATGTGACCGCGGAGGCGGGAGTGGCCGGACGGCGGCCCGTCCACTCCTCGGGGGCGACGTTCTTTGACTTCAACCGCGATGGTTTGCTCGATTTGTTTGTGGCCAACGTCGGGGTCTACACGAGAAATGAAAAGGGGCGGGGCGGATTTTACCTGGGCCGCTCCGACGCCTTTCAAGGCTGGCAGTTCCCGGCGCGCACGGAGGCCAGTGTCCTCTATCTGAATCTCGGAGGCGGACGGTTTGAAGACGTGTCGGAGCGAATGGGACTGACCCACCGCGGTTGGAGCGGAGACGCGACCTTTTGCGACATCAACGACGATGGTTTTCCGGACCTCTACGTGCTGAGCATGTCGGGCGATGACCAGTACTACGAGAACGACCAGGGCCGCCGGTTTGTTGAGAAAACCGCGGCGTATTTTCCGAAAACTCCGTGGGGCTCGATGGGCGTGAAGTTTTTCGATTACAACCTCGACGGGCGGATGGATTTGTTTGTCACCGACATGCACTCAGACATGACGGGCGCCCAAATCAAGGCGGGAAATCTCGAGTTCAGCCCGCGATTCGAAAAGCAGAAGAGCGACGTGTGGTGCTCGGCCGAGTGGTCGCCGGCGGCCCGGGAGGCAGCCACGAACAACATTTTGGGAAACGCATTTTATCGAAATGACGGCGACGGCCGATGGGTCGAGGCCTCGGCCCAGCTCGGCACGGAAACCTACTGGCCCTGGGGCGTCACGGTTGCAGACTTCAACGCCGACGGTTACGAGGACATCTTTGTCGCTGCGGGCATGGGCTACCCGCTGCGCTATGCCATCAACTCGGTGCTCCTCAACGACGCAGGCCGCCGTTTTGTGGACAGCGAGTTTGTCCTTGGCGTGGAACCCCGGCCGGGCGGCCGGATTGAAAAGGAATTTTTCACTCTCGATTGCTCAGGGGAGGATCGTCGGCATCCCCTTTGCCGCGGTATGACCGGTTTGATCCGGGTCGTCGGCAGTCGCAGTTCGCGATCGTCGGTGGCATTTGACCTCGATGACGATGGCGATTTGGATCTGGTCACCAATGAGTGGAATGACCGGCCGCAGGTTTTGCAGAGCGATCTTGCGTCCCGGAGCAATCTTCACTTTCTGAAAGTGAAGCTGGTCGGCACGGCTTCGAATCGCGATGGCTTGGGTGCCCGAGTGACTGTCCATGCGGGCGGGGCGGCGCATGTGCAGGTTCATGACGGCAAGTCCGGCTACCTCTCCCAGAGCGCCATCCCGCTTTATTTTGGGCTGGGTTCGACCGTCTCTGCGCAACGCGTGGAGGTCGCGTGGCCGTCGGGTCGACGGCAGACCGTGACTTCGGGAATTCCAGTCAACGGAGTGCTGACCATTCGCGAGGATCGCTGAAAGCCCCGCCCCGGTCTTTCGTCTCGGGTCCCGTCCTCCCCAATCGTCGGCGTTTTCGGGAATGAAAGGGAAATGGTTGGGTTTTTGCGTGGGCGCCGACAATGGCGGCGGCGGATTCTGCCGGCGTCAGCGGGCGCGCGCGGGCCGATAGCCGGCATTGCGGTATTCGGCGGCCTGGGGTACGTGGTCTTGATTCCAGCGGGCTGGCGGCGCGTGGAGAACATTGTTCGTGGGGGCGATGCTGCTTTTCGCGTCGAGCAGCGCGCCGTTGAAGAAACATCCGGCGACGCGGGCGCCGGCGTTGACGTCCAGATCATAGCGCGGATGTCCGGGCAGGCCGGACTCGAGGCGGTTGTCGAGGAAGATGCAATTGAGGTAGGCGCTGTTCCCGCCCAGATCGTCGATGGCATTGCGGTTGTCGACGAACGTGCACTGCTGGAAAAGAGCACCGGAGTTCCAGAAGATGGTTACGACGCCATTGTTCACGAATGGCTTTTCGCCGGATTGCCGCGCGACCGGGTCTTCGCCGAGATTGGACGCGTTGCTGACGAAGAGGCAGTTCACAATGCGCGCCTGGCTGCCCGCCAGCAGGTCGATGGCGGCTCCCGTGCCCTGGGCTCGATTGCGACGAAACACGCAATCTTCGATTCGGACCGAGCCCTGCCGATAACCCATGTGCTGAATGGAGATTCCCCCGCCGCAGGGCGTCGTGTAGTTGTCGACGATTTCGAGATTCCGGAGGGTCGGATAGGAGCGGCCAAAGATCTTGATCGCCCCGCCGTCGGAGTAGAAGAAATGGTTTTTGGGAGTCCGGCCGGGTTCGATGACCTCGGTGCCTTTCTTGGTGAGGAAGCCGTTGGCGCCGGTGAGGCGGAAGCCGGAGACGACGGTGTTGCTGTCCACGCCGTCGCCGACGTAGAGGATGTGATTGACGGCCGCGGGGTAGCCGGGATCCGCGGGAGCCACGAGCGCCGCGTTTGAAGCCGTCAACGTGACGCTGCCGATGGCCTCGAGTCGAATCCCGCGATGCGCTTTATTTAACCAAACCATTGACTGACCCTGCGCGGCCGGCTGGTAGGTGCCGTCATGAACTTTCACGATCTTGAGGAGTTTGTTGGTCGCCGCGAGTTCCAGTGCTTCCTGAATTCGGTCCCCCGGGTGCACGTGGTAGCCGTCGGGCGCCAATTCGATGGCGGCGCCGGCCCGTCCGGCGATCAGAGCGATCAATGCGGCGGCGCAAGAGGACGCGATGGGATGTCCCGAGTGCACCCTCGCCTGACTACGCGGCCGCTTCGCCCCACCACTGCTTAAGGCCAGCTTCATGAGCTGAATGATTCTGGATAATTTTGAATTTTGGCCACCAAAATCTTGACAGAGTGAGCAAGTTCTTGGTAAGCGCCATCGTCCAACAAACAATTCGGTTCAGAATCGGCCCTTACAGCTATGCGCACCAAAACACTGTCCTTTCTATTGGCAGCGTTCTCGCTGGCCAGTTCCTCGGTGATGGCGAATGACATCGAACCCGGCAAGGAGCACTACACCGTGATCCGCGCCCCAGCCCCCATCGTCCTCGACGGAAACCTTTCCGAATGGGAAGGCGTGCCGGTCCTGGCCGACCCCAAGTTTTCCATCCCGAAAGGCGCGGGCTCGGCGGGGACCTATGTCCTGTTTGAGGAATACTCGGGCGGAACCTGGACTGGCCCGGACGATCAGACGTCGGCGGTCCAGGTCGTCTACGACGCCGACAATGTTTATTTCGGATTCGTGGTGACGGATGACTATCATGAGAACTCGGCGAACAGCGCGTGGAACGGTGACTCCATCCAGTTGATGATCGCCAGTGCCGATCGCACGGCGAAGGTCGCCCTTTACAACTACGCGCTCGGGGGAATTGAAGGCGCGCTTGGGAGCACGATCGTGATGCACGAAGAGGGCCCCGGGGGGACGGAGGCGGTGGTCACCCGCAATTCCGCCACCAAGCGCACGACGTATGAGATCAAGCTGCCCAAGGCATCGCTGGGGCTGACGGCCCTGGGCGCCGGCACGCAGTTTGGTTTGGGCATGGCCATTAATGATGGGGACGACGGCCCCGGCCAGGCTGGCCAAAAAGGCTGGGGCGGGCTGGGTGCCCACGCGCTGGTGTTTGGCAAGTCACCGCAGGAGACCGCGCTCATGACCCTCGCCGCGCCACCCGCGCCGACCAACGACATCGAGCCGGGCAAGGAAACCTACACCGTGAGCTACGCGCCGCGGCCGGTGGTCCTGGACGGCAACCTCGGCGAATGGGGGGGCGTGCCCGTCCTGGCGGATCCGAAGTTCTCCGTCCCCAAGGGCTCCGGCCCGGCGGGAACCGGCAACTACGTCCTCTTCGAGGAATATTCCGGTGGCACGTGGACCGGCCCGGATGATCAAACCTCCGCGGTTCAGGTGATTTACGATGCGGACAACGTCTACTTCGGCTTCGTGGTCACGGATGATTACCATGAAAACTCCGCCAACAGCGCATGGAATGGCGACTCCGTGCAATTGATGATCGCCAATGCCGATCGGACCGCGAAGATCGCGCTGTATAATTACGCGCTGGGCGGAATTGAGGAGGCGCTCGGCAGCACTATCGTCATGCACGAGGAGGGGCCGGGCGGAACCGAGGCGGTGGTCACGCGGAATTCCGCGACCAAGCGCACCACCTACGAGATCAAGCTGCCCAAGGCCTCACTTGGTTTGACAGAGCTGAGTGCCGGCACGCGGTTCGGGCTGGGCATGGCCATCAACGACGGTGACGCGGGTCCTGGGCAGGCCGGCCAGAAGGGCTGGGGTGGTCTCGGGGCGCACGCGCTCGTCTTTGGGAAGTCGCCGCAGGAAACCGCGCTGATGACCCTGGCCGCTCCTCCGCCGCCGTCCAGCAACGACATCGAGCCCGGCAAGGAATACTACACCGTCGTGCGCAAGCCCAATCCCATCGTGCTGGATGGTGACTTGTCCGAGTGGAACGGCGTTCCGGTGATCGCGGATCCGAAGTTCGCCACCCCGAAGGGCTCGAAAGGCGCCGGCACCTACGTGCTGTTTGAGGAATACGCCGGCGGCACCTGGACCGGGCCGGATGATCAGACCTCGGCCGTCCAGGTCGTCTATGACGCCGACAATGTTTACTTCGGTTTTGTGGTCACGGACGACTACCACGAGAACTCCGCCAACAGCGCCTGGAACGGCGATTCCGTGCAGTTGATGATCGCCAGTGCCGATCGAACGGCGAAGGTCGCGCTTTACAACTACGCGCTGGGCGGCATCGAGGGGGCGCTTGGCGACACCATCATCATGCACGAGGAAGGGCCCGGCGGCACCGAGGCTGTCGTGCGCCGCAACTCGGCGACCAAGCGAACGACCTACGAAATCAAGCTGCCGAAGTCGTCCCTCGGGTTGACCGACCTGGCCGGCGGAACCCAGTTCGGCCTGGGCATGGCGATCAACGACGGCGATGCGGGGCCGGGCCAGGCGGGACAAAAAGGCTGGGGCGGCCTCGGCGCGCACGCGTTGGTCTTTGGCAAATCACCCCAGGAGACGGCCTTGATGACCTTGAAAGCCTACAACGACATCGAGCCCGGCAAGGACTCCTACACGGCCACGGCCGCCAAAGGTGGCATTGCGATCGACGGCAGCCTGTCTGAGTGGAACGGCGTGCCCGTTCTCGCCGATCCGAAATTCTCAGTCCCGAAAGGTTCGGGCGCCAATAACACCGGCAACTACGTCCTGTTCGAGGAATACGCGGGCGGCACGTGGACCGGCCCGGACGACCAGACGTCGGCGGTCCAGATTGTCTACGACGCGGACAATGTCTACTTCGGCTTCGTTGTCACTGACGATTATCACGAAAACTCGGCGAACAGCGCGTGGAACGGCGACTCCATCCAGTTGATGATTGCCACTGCGGATCGCCAGAACAAGGTGGCGCTCTACAATTATGCGCTGGGTGGGATCGAGTCGGCCTTGGGCAGCACCATCGTGATGCACGAGGAGGGTCCTGGTGGGACGACGGCCGTGGTGGTGCGCGACTCGCTGAACAAGAAGACGACGTACGAGATCAAGCTGCCGGCTTCGTCCATGGGGCTGATTCCGCCGCTGACCTTGGGGACCAAATTTGGTTTGGGCATGGCGATCAATGATGGCGACAATGGCCCCGGCCAGGAGGGCCAAAAAGGTTGGGGCGGCCTCGGAGCCCATGCCTTGGTGTTCGGCAAGTCGCCGCAGGAAACGGCCCTCGTCACCTTGGGCGCGTCCAGCAGCAGCGGAGCAACCATCTTCCTCTCCGCTGTCAACCCGGCCATCGATCGCTTTTCATTCCGGGCCAACGACAAGGGGACTGCGCTGGTCGCCCCGGCCACGGCGAAGTTGCGCATCGACGGCCGACTCGTCGACCTCACAGCCAGCCCAAGGGTCCTGGACGCGATCGACTTCGTCTACACCCCGGCGCCGCCGTTCGCTCCCGGCAACCACACTTATGCCATCGAGGTGCAGGACACCGCGGGGAACGTGGTCACGGACTCGGGCAGCTTCGTCACGCCGTCCTATATCTCCGTCAGCGCGGGGGACCGCGCTCTCTCCGTCAACACCGGCCGGCCCGGTTTCACCTACCGCATCTTCCAAAATCACTTCCCGGGCATCGGTCCCAACAGCCTCGCGCGGGCGGCGGAGATCATCGCCGGGACGGCGCGGAACGAATTTGGCGACCTGCTCATTCCGGATGACAATTTAGTGGATGCCACGGCCATCGGGGTGGCCGCCGATCTGGGTGTGCGGGAGAACTTGCTGGTGCGATTTGAAATCCCGACGGTGATCAACCTGAGCCAGGTCGCCGGGGAGTCCAACGGTGACTTCGTCCCCGATGACGCGATGCCCGGCATCCCCGGAGTGTTCACCACGGACGATGGCATCGCCGTCGAACTGGTCACGTTTGTCGAGCTGCCCTTGGGGCAGGTCACCTTTGGCGTGAACAGTGACGACGGCTTTCGCGTGGAGGCAGGCCGGATTGAGGATCCGGCGGGTCGTGTGCTGTTGGCCGAGAGCGAGGGGCCGGCCGCGACCACGTTCAAGTTTGTGGCGCAGGCCGCGGGCGTCTACGCCCTGCGCACCCTGTATTACGAAAACACGGGTTCCGCGCATCTTGAGCTTTACACCTTCAAGCGGGATGGAACGAAGGTGCTCCTCAACGACACCGCCAATGGCGGGTTGCGAAGCTACAGCACCGGGGTTCCGGCCGGCGGCGGTTACTCCGTCGAGGTTCGTCGCGCCGGCGCCGCGGTTGAAGTGGTCTGGTCGGAGCCGGACACGGCGCTCCAGGAGTCCAGCGACCTTCGGACGTGGGTTGACGTTGGCAATGCCGCGTCGCCCTACCGACCGGTCATCCCGGCGGGCGCCTCGGTGAAGTTCTACCGGCTGCGCAAATAGCCCGACCTTCGCCGGAATCGTCCCTTTGGAATCACAGGGCCGGACCTCACGTCCGGCCCTTTTCTATTTCCAGCCGAACAAATCGGGCACTCTGATCCGGCGCCGGCGTCTTCGGCCACGGGCTGACTGCCCGCGTTGACTTGAGAAAGGTGGGAAAATATAGTTCCACCATGCCTTCCGACGGCAGAGTGGCCGCCAAACAAAAATTTTTGGATTTCCTCCAGGGGAAGGCCCTGCGGATGACGGCTCAGCGACAGGCCATCCTCGAGACGGTCTTTGCCACGCACGAACATTTCACGGCCGATCAGCTCCTAGAGTGGGCCCGGCAGCGCGACCGGTCCGTCTCTCGCGCGACCGTCTATCGGACGCTCCCGCTGCTCACGGAAAGTGGCCTGGTCCGGGAAATGGATTTTGGCCGGGACCAAAAATACTACGACCCCAATTACGCCGACCACCCCCACCACAGTCATCTCATCTGCACCGACTGTGCGAAAATCGTCGAGTTTGAGAGCGCGAAGATCGAGAAGCTCGAGACGGAGATTTCGCAAAAGCTCGGCTTCAGCATCCAGAGCCAACGCCTGCAAATCAATGCCACCTGCGAGCAGATGCGGAAGCTGGGGTCCTGCAAGAATAAAGGATAGTGCGCGCGCTGGAGTTTCCGCGAAGCTCTCCGCCGGGTTACGGGTTCCATCGGAGGCCGGCCAAATCCGCGGACGGGATCTGCCGGACCGTTCCGTCGACGAATCCCACGGTCACGAGCCCGTTGTGGCGTGGTGGAGCGACCACGCTGGCCGCCACGCCGGAGCCGTTCCAGCCGGAATTGGCTTCGAAGATCAGCACCATGTCCGGCGGCGTCTCGAACCGGGTCTTTCCGGCCACGGCGGTATTGATCGCGTAGCCGCACCGAAGATCTCCACGCAGCGGACACTGATAGGTATTTAGTCCGTTGATGGCCGGCTGGATGGCGTCACACCAGGTGGCGGGTGCGGGGAAGAGGTCGTTGTTGTCGTTCGCGTGACGCCGGAGCGCTTCCGCCAGCTGGCGGGCGTGGTCCTGACATTCCTGAGCGGGATCAAACGCCGGCCCGGGACCGCGGAAGTTGGCGTGTCGGGCCACGATGGCGGAGACGACGAGGGGAGGAATGACGACAAGAAAGAGGCCGGAAAGGACCAGCCCGGTCCAGGCCAGCCCGCGGCCTTTCCACTGGCCGGGGCTTTTCCGAATTTGTTTCAGCGCGACGACGCCAAGGATGAACCCGACCAGTCCGGCCACGCCTGCCGTGCAAGGGGCCAGCAACCCGATGACGAGGGAGCTGATGGCCAGGCCGCTGACTCGTGGCCGGCTTCCCGTCGGCAGGCTGCTGGACCCGCTGGTCGTGCCTGCGCCTTTGCGCGGACCGGCGGCGAGCGCGGCGGCGAATTCCGGGAAATCACTCAAAGCCCGCCAAATCGGCTCTCCGTCACGGCGGATCTGCGACTTTGCGTCCAGGCGACGCTCAGCGATCCAGCGCTCGATTACGCTGGCGGGCGCCGGCCCGTACTCCTTTTGATCTGCGCCAAGGATCTTGTACATCGCGGTGCTCAAGTCTCTCGCGAGGCCGCCACGAGTTCCGCGAGTTTCGCCTGCGCCCGGCCGTCGTCGATCAGCGAGGCGGCCAGATCCCACCCCTCTGTGATGCTGCGAACCCGTCCCGCCACGAAGAAGGCCGCGCCGCTGTTCAACAAAACCGCGTCACGCTTCGGTCCCCGCTCATCCCCGCCCAGCACGCGCCGGATGATGACGGCGTTGGCCTCCCGGGTGCCCCCGGCCAGATCGTTGAGGGACGCGGCCTGCAGTTGAAGGTGAGCACGGGCGAGGGTTGATGTCGCAAAGCCGCGGTCCTGATAAAATTCGGCGACCGCCGTGTCGCCGAGCGTTGAGATCTCATCCAGGTGGCGGGCGGGTTCCGCGCTTTCGCCGCTGGCGCCGGCGGGCTCAATGTGGCCGCAAACGACCATCCCGCGCCGGACGCCGAGCGATTTCAGAACGCGGGCAATCCGTTCGCACAATTCCGGCCGGGGCACTCCGATCAGCTGGCAGGACGGCCGGATCGGATTCAGGAGCGGGCCAAGAAAATTGAAGATCGTCCGCTGGCCTCGTTCGGCGCAGAGCCGTCGTGCGGGCGCGATATGTTTGAATGCCGGATGGAATCTGGGAGCGAAAAAAAATGCGAACTGATGGCGGCGCAGGCTCTCGGCGGCCTCCTCCGGTGAAAGCTCCACGCGGATGCCCAGAGCTTCGAGAACATCGGCGCTGCCGGATTGGGAGGTGACGGCCCGGTTGCCATGCTTGGCCACAGCCACGCCGCCGGCGGCCACGACCAGGGCCACCGTGGTGGAGATGTTGAACGTGTTCAGCCGATCGCCGCCGGTGCCGCAGACGTCCAGGATCTCGCCCGTTCGCAGGGCGGGGTCGAGGGGCGGCGAGATCGAGCGATCGCGCAACTCACGGGCGAACGCCGCAATCTCCTCCGGGGATTCGCCCTTGGCGGCGAGCGCGGACAAAAATTCCGCCTTGGCCTCCACGGATACCGCCTCGTCAACCAGCGCTGCGACCGCGCGTCCCACCTGTCCGTCGGTCAACGCGTGGCCGTCTCCCAGCTGCTGGAGGAAATCGCGCAACACCCGTCGACTTTAAACACCGGCCGATGATTAGGCCAGCCCGCGTTTGCCGTCCCGGACGTCCTCGGCCACTGCGCGACCCGGCAAATATTGGGCGAAGAGGATTGGGCTTGATCTTTGAACCCCGGACTTCAACATCGCGGCAAAACTGAACTGACGAACGAATTATTTTATGGCTGACATTGCGAATCGCTACGACAACAACGTGGCGGGAAAATATTACGTGGACAACCAGTGCATCGACTGCGACCTGTGCCGCGAGACCGCGCCGAACAATTTCACCCGGAACGACGATGGCGGGTATTCCTACGTCTACAAGCAGCCGGAGAACGAGGACGAGGAAAAACAGTGCAAGGAAGCGAAGGAAGGCTGTCCGGTCGAAGCCATCGGCGACAACGGAGCATAGGCGTTCATGGTCCATGGTCCATGGTTTAGGCCATGGCATTGTCAGGCCCGCGGCGTTGCCGCGGGCTGAATTTTTTCTGAAGACGGCTTCCACGTCAGCCCGGTCGCGGGCTCGACGGACGGTCTCGGGCGAGCCCGCGTGATTGAAGGTTGAGGAATCGGGCTTGACCCTCGTGACGTCGGCCCTAGCATCGCGCCCACTTTGCACGATTGATGAAAGCGATTCTTGCCCTTGAAGACGGCACGGTGTTCCACGGCCCCGGGTTCGGAGCCCGGACGTCGGCTTGCGGGGAGGTTTGCTTCAATACCTCCATGACGGGGTATCAGGAGATTCTGACCGACCCGTCGTATAAGGGGCAAATCGTGTCGATGACCTACCCGTTGATCGGAAACTACGGCGTCAACGATCAGGACGTCGAGTCGTGGCGGCCGCATGTGTCCGGGTTTGTCATTCGGGAGCTTTCGCCGGTGGTGAGCAACTGGCGGGCGGATCGCACCCTCGCGCAGTATCTGGAGGAGAATGGAATCCCCGGGATCCAGGGTGTGGACACCCGGGCCCTGACCAAGAAGCTGCGGGTCCGTGGAGCCTTGAAAGGATTTATTTCGACCGAAGGGGTCCCCGAAACGGAGGCGGTCGAACGCGCCCGTTCCTGGCCGGGCTTGATCGGCGTCGATTATGTCAAGGAAGTGACGCACAAGGAGGCATTTGTCTGGGACACCCAGGATCAGCAGAGCGCGAGTTTCAATCTGGTCCGGGGCAACGCGGCGGTGGATGCCCGCCAGGTTCGAGATCCGCTGCCGCCCGCGGACATTCCCATCGTGGCGTACGATTTCGGGATGAAATACAACATCCTGCGGCGGCTGCGACAGCAGGGTTTTCGCGTGCAGGTCGTGCCGGCGACGACGCCTGCGGCGGAGGCGTTGAAACATAATCCAGCCGGGATCTTTCTCTCCAACGGCCCGGGGGATCCGGCCGCCCTCGGCTACGCCGTCCAGGCGGTGAGCGACCTGGTCGAGACGGGGCGTCCGATTTTTGGCATTTGCCTGGGTCACCAGATCCTCGGTCAGGCCTTTGGCGGCCGGACGTTCAAGCTGAAGTTTGGGCATAGAGGGGGGAACCAACCGGTCAAGGATCTCGAGTCCGGCCGGGTGGAGATTACCTCGCAAAATCACGGATTCGCCGTCGACGCCAAATCCCTGCCGGCGGACGTCGTCGTGAACCGGATCAACCTCAACGATCAGACGGTCGAGGGGCTCCGTCACAAAAAGAAGCCGATCTTCTGCGTGCAGTATCACCCCGAGGCTTCGCCGGGCCCCCACGACTCCAACCCGCTCTTCGCCGAGTTTCGGCAGATGATCGCCAAGGCGTGATCCCGGCCCGGAGCTGTGGCTGAGGTCAGGTCTCATGACTCGGGGCGGGAGAACATGACGAATGGTCGATGCGTCGGTCGAACACTTGGACGAAGCGCACCGGCCCGCGATCGTGACGGGTCAGAACGGGAAAACCGTTTGACTTGAAGGGGTCGCTGAAGATAATCGCAACCGAACCGAGATTATGCCGAGACTAGTCCTCCTCAGCGAGGGATTTGCCGGACGCACCTTCGACCTCAAGACGGAAACCACAACTGTGGGTCGCGTCTCGGACAATGCTTTTGAGATCCCGGAGTCCTCCGTCTCCAGCCATCACGCGGAGATCGTTCTCCGGGGCGACGAGATCCTGATCCGCGATTTGGATTCGACCAACGGGACATTCATCAACGGCGAGAAGATCACCGAGTCCGTTTTGAAGCCCGGTCAGATCCTTCGCTTTGGAACGATCGAACTCAAGATCGACACGGGCGATGCGCCGCCGCGACCGGCCGGAGCCCCGTCCGCGCCCTCCCGACCGGCGTCCGCGCCCAAGCCCAAGGCGCACGACCAAACCGTGGTGATTCCGCAGGGAGTGAAGCTGGAAGATCTGCAGGGCGGCAGCAGCCCTCCGCAGTTGGGGAGCACCACCGGATTCACCCAAAAAGGAAACCGCGGAAACAAAATCTTCGCGATCCTCGTCATCGTCGCGGGCATCGGATTGATCGCTGTACTCGTTTGGGTGGCGATGCGATAGCCGCTCGCTCCGGTCCATCAATCCGTCGGGCTATCAGTCCGTCGAATCGTCTGTCAGTCGATTCATCGCTCCGGGGGGGCGGAATCCTGATCCCAACAAGCCCCCGCCCAGCTCCGGTCGTTCATCCCTGCTTCAGCCAGCCGGCGACATCCACCGCCGAGTAGGTAATTAATATGTCGGCGCCTGCCCGGTTCATCGCGAGGAGGCTTTCCAAAACCACTGCCCGTTCGTCCACCCACCCTCGCAGGGCAGCCGCCTTGACCATCGAATATTCGCCGCTGACTGCATAGGCGGCAGTCGGAACACCAAACTCCAATTTGACGGCGCGGATGATGTCGAGATAGGCGAGCGCCGGCTTGACCATCACCATGTCGGCCCCTTCCTGAAGATCCAGGGCGACTTCCCGGATGGCTTCGAGGCCGTTGGCTGCATCCATCTGGTAGGTCCGGCGATCGCCGAACTGCGGCGCGGACTCCGCCGCTTCCCGAAACGGCCCGTAGAACGCCGAGGCAAATTTCGCGGCGTAAGACAGAATGGGGGTGTCTTCGAATCCTGAGCCATCGAGCGCGGTGCGAATGGCCTGGACCCGACCGTCCATCATGTCGCTGGGGGCGACGATATCCGCCCCCGCCTCGGCATGGCTCACCGCGGTGCGCGCCAGGAGTTTTAACGTGGGATCATTGAGAATCCGCGCTCCCCGGGCGCCGTGATGCACCAGACCGCAGTGTCCATGCGACATGTATTCGCAGAGGCACACGTCCGTGATGATTAGCAGATTCGGCAACTCGCGTCGGAGCAGGCGGACGGTCTGCTGGACGATTCCATTTTGCGCGTAGGCTCCGCTGGCGCGGTCGTCCTTGCGGGCGGGCAGTCCAAAGAGCAGGACGGCCGGCACTCCTGCGCTGGCGGCCCGGGTGGCCTCCCGCAGAATTTCGTCGGGCGACAGCTGGAACACCCCGGGCATGGCGCCCACCTCGCGGCGTTCTTTCCGGCCGGGGCGGGCGAACAGCGGCAGGACTAGCTGGTCGGCCGAAAGTCGGTTCTCGGCCACCAACCGGCGGAAGGCGGGGGTTTGGCGAAGTCGTCGGAGGCGAACGGTCGGATGGCTGGGCGTCGGCGAAATCATAGACGGGCGGAGGCTACGGGACGGCGGCGGCGGCGGCAAGCCGCGGCGGTCTTCCGCGGCCATCGTCGGCCTGAGTTTCGCCGCTCAGAAAACAGGACTTGCATTCATGAGCTGTTCCATTACTTTGTCGACCGCTTTCAGACACGGAAGCGAGCGTAGCTCAGTCTGGTAGAGCGTCACCTTGCCAAGGTGAATGTCGAGGGTTCGAATCCCTTCGCTCGCTCCAATTTTCTCCCTGCTTTTGCTCCTTGCCTCTTTTTACGGAGCGCCGGGTCATCGCCCAACAGTTCCACTCAACTCCTGTCCGGGGCGCAGCGTTGGCCCGTTCCTGGGCGGTGGCGTCGCCGAGAGGCGGCCGGAGATTTTGAGATTTTGGGGGCGACGCGTGCGGCAAAGAACTGTTTTCCAAGCGGAAACGGTCGAGGCATAATTTTTGCACTGGTTTGTGCATGGGAAACAAGATTCTGGTTGTGGCGGCGGCGGGGATCGGCGATTGCCTGATCGCCACGCCGCTCATTCGCGAGTTGCGGGCCAACTTTCCGGAGGCCGAGTTGCACGCGCTGGTGATTTGGAAGGGGTCGAGGGATTTATTGGAGGGGAACCCGCACCTCAATGCGGTTCACCAAAAAAACCTCCTGCGAGACTCCTCGCTGAGCTCCGTTCGATTTCTCCTCGGCTTGCGCCGGCAGGGGTTCGACGTTTCCCTGAATGCCCATCCCCAGGGGCGGATTCACTATCGGCTGGTGGCGCGCCTGCTCGGGGCCCGCTTGCGGGTGAGCCATGCCTACGAGAATGCGGGCTGGTGGGATCGGTGGCTGGTGCATCGCACCATTCCGCAGGACTACACCGTGCACACGGTGGAAAACAACAATCGTTTGCTCCCGCTGGTGGGGGCGCGAGTCATGCGGGCAGCTCACGACTTCGAGCTGTACCTCACGGCTGGGGAGGAGCGGTGGGCGGCGGAATATGCAGGCCGGCAGTCACTCGCGGGCCGGCGCTGCCTGGGAGTTCATGTCGGCAGCGGCGGGACCAAGAACCTCAGGCTCAAGCGTTGGCCGTTTCCGCTCTGGTTCGAGTTGATCCAACGCGTCGCGCGCGCGCGGCCGGATGTCACCGTGCTTTTGTTTGGCGGGCCGGAGGAGCAGGCGGAACATTCCCAGATCCTCGCGGCCACCCGCGACCTGGGCGTGCTTGCGCCCGAAACGACAAATCTCCGACAGGCCGCGGCGTTGATGAAACACTGCCAGGCGTTCGTGAGTGTTGACACTGCGTTGATGCACCTGGCCGCGGCCGTCAAGGTGCCCAACCAATTGGTCATCGAGGCGCCGACCTTGAATCCGACGAACGTGCCTTGGGGCAATCCCTACACGCTCATCCCCAATCCGGCGTTGGGCGGCCGGAATCTCGACTACTACCGTTACGATGGCGGGCCCATTCGGGGCTCGGACGAGACCTTGCGGCGGCTGATGGCTTCCGTGTCCGTGGACGCGGTCGAGCGGGCGGTGATGGAGGCGCTGGATCGAGGGGCGGAGCGAACGGAATGAGCCTGGAGGACGGGGGTCGGCGCGTGCTTTCCGCCTTGCCCGGCCTGCGCCCGTGGCGGAGTGTCCCCGGCACCAAATGCCAAACGTGGGACTGCCATGGCCGGTCTGAGCTACCCCAAAGTCAGCATCATCATTCCGACGCTGAACGCGGCGGCGCTGCTCGACAATTGTCTGGCCTCCATCGCCGGCCAGACCTATCCGCAGGAACGCGTGGAGATCGTCATCGCGGACGCGTTCAGCCGCGATGCGACGCGGGCGATTGCCGCCCGCTACGGGGCGGTGGTGATCGACGATCCAGGGAAGAACATGGAGGAGGGGAAACGGCTGGCGTTGCGTCACGCGACCGGTGAATACGTCATGTTCGTCGATGCGGACAACGAGTTGACCCATGCCGACTACCTCGAGCTGGCGGTGCGCGGCCTGGCGTCCCATCCCGCGGCGCTCGGGGTTGAAAGCTATTACCTGCCGTCGCGCAAGATGAGCAGCTTCTGCCGGTATGTGACGGCCCGGTTGCACATCAGCGATCCGCTGAGCTGGCTGATGTCGGCCAACCCGGTGTTGGTGGCTCGTGACGGCGAGGTCGAGCGTTGGACGCTGGCCGGGGGATCGTGCAGCTATCCGTTGGGTGCAAACGGTTTCGTTTTCCGACGCACCGACCTGGAATCGGTCCAGGCGGCCGATCAATTCCAGGACACGCACGTGGCCCTGCACCTGATGAAATCCGGCCGGCGCGAGTGGTTGCGGGTCCGGGGAAGGGGCGTGCACCACTACTACATTCAATCGCTGGTGGCCTTCGTGCGGAAACGTCGCCGGGCCGTGGTGCATTTCCTGCGGGTGCAGGAAGAACGGCCGGTGAACTGGATGCGGGAGAAGCCGCCGATGCCGGCCTGGCTGGCGGCCGTCTATTGCGTGAGCGGGGTGGGCCCGCTTTACCATGCGGTGCGCGGATGGCTGCGCGACGGGGACCCGGCATGGTTTTGGCACCTGCTCGCCTGCCCGGGCAGCGTGGTGGGGAGCCTGTGGGGCATCTGGACTCATCGGACCCGCCGCGGCGATCGACGCCTGATCGCGGATCTCCAGGTGAAACAGGAGCTCATTTCGAGCCCGGAGAATTCGACCCGGCCGGGATCTCCCCGCGAACCGAACCCGACGACCCCGGATCGCCACCCGTAAATCGGAAGTCGTCCTTCGCAAATCCTTTGACCCTTCACTTCATCACCAACGGAGTGTTCACGACCAGCATCGCGGGCGGGGACATCCATTTTCTCAAGCTGGCCGAGGGGGCGGCGCAGGCGGGTTATTCCCTGAACTTTTTCGGCGGACACGCCCTGCGCGAAGTGCTGGAAAAATACCGGGTGCCGGGCACGGTCACGCTGACCGATGACGCCAAGATGGCGAAGGTGGACCAAGGCGCGCTGGGCGGACAGGTGGCGATGTTCCGGGACATGTATGCGCGCTACCGGCGGACCTTGCGCCAGCGGTCGCGGATCGCGCCGGGTGATTTCGTTTACGCCGTCAGCGATTACTGGTTCGACGTGATCCCCGCCGTGCGTGCTCCGGCGGAGCGCAAGCTGATGGTGCTGCACATGGAGGCGCCGACATTCGGTCAGATCCTCACGCGAGGTCGCCCCGATGTGGATCCGAAGCGCCTCGCGTCCCTGCACTATTGGGCCAGCCAGGAATGGTCTCTCCGGCGGTTTTGTGCGTTGCCCCGCAAGCACGTGCTCCACCTGCACCCGCTGCAAGTCCCGCGCTTGCGTCGGCTGGGCGCGAAACCGGACGAGCTGACATTGGTTTCCTACGGATTGGAGATCGGGCCGACCGAGGCGGTGCCGCGGCAGGAGCGCATTTACGACGTGGTCTGGATCGGCCGGGTCCACCGCCAAAAGGGCATCGACGATTTGCTGGCGACCCTGCGATGGCTGCACGGACGCCTGCCGGACTTTCGGGCCATGTTCATTGGCAACGTGCGGGAGGCGCTCGCCCCGCAGATCGCCGCGCACGGGTTGGAGCGGGTGGTGGAGTTTTCGGGCTTCGTCAGCGAGGAGGAAAAGATCCGGCTGTTCAAGGCGAGCCGCGTGTTTTTGATGCCGAGCAAGCACGAAGGCAGCCCCCGGGTCATCGGTGAAAGCATCGCCGCCGAAACCCCGGTGGTGGCGTACGACGTTCCGAATTATCGTCCGCTCTTCGGTGACCTGGTGCGGTATGCGCCAGCCTTCGACCTCGGCCGCTTTCAGGAGGTCGCCGAGCAGCAGATCCAGGCCACGCGGCGCGGAGATAACTACCTCGAACGGGCGGACCTGGCCCGGTTCAAAGAGGAAAATCGTTGGGAAACCGCGCAGGCCAGGTTCGTCGCGGCGCTGCAACGGCTTAAAGACAACTCACCGGCCCGCTGAGCCCACGTCCGTCCGGCCGCCGTCGCTGGCGATTCAGGCCGGCGTTGAAACGCCCTCCAATGGCACGCCGTAGGTGCTGCGCACCTTGCTGGCCGGAGGAGGTGAGGCCGGCCCCGTCAGGAGCTCGAGTTGACGATCGCTGTTGGCCTGAACCAGATCGGCCACGGTCTGTCCGCCAATGAGGAACTGCCGCGCGTCCGCGATCGCGCCGCCGGTCACGGCGGAGCCAGACACAACGCTGCTTGCGGGGACGGCGCTGGCGGCGGACGACTCGTCGTAATTCGAGAGGAGATTTGCCAGGCCATCGGGGAGATTCTCGGCCCCGCGGAAGAACTGGAGGACGGATTTCGGATCCGAGGCCAGCGCGTCAGCCAGACGCCGCACGTCGACGTTCAAACGGAGCGCGCTCGAGTTCGCGGTCAAGGTCAGCCCGCGGTTGGTCGCATCGGGGATGGTATCGAGGGCCGATTGGAGGACGCGCTCCGTGTCGGAACGAAACAGCGGCGAAGCGACGCCCGCCTGGCGCACCCGCTCCAGCGCGGAGTTGAGTTGATTGAAGGCGCCCGCCAGATCGTTCGCCGCGGCCAGCGGATCGTTCAGCGCACGGCGACCCGTGTCCGTTTCCACGCGCGTCCAGCTTGCGACAGGATGGTCCTCATCCTGACCAACCGTCCGGTCGGCCGAGTCGTCCAGCTTGACCGCGGCGAGGAACCCCGACGAGTCGTCGCCCAGGGTAATGTCCCGCGCGCCCGCGTTTTGCGCGGTCAACGTGACGCGCTGGCTGACCGAGTCGAACGTTGCGGTCACGCCGGCCCCGGAGGCCGTGATGCGGGCGAGCACCGCGTTGAGGGAGTCGTCCTCCGCGACATCGATGGCGACGCCGTTGATCTCGAAGGAACCGGCGGAGACGGGGAACGAATCCTCGAAACCCGGCGGATTGTCGACGCTGTTAAAGGCGGCGTCAGGATTGATGCGCGTGCCGCTGGCCCCGGTGGGAAGATGGGCGGCTTCCAGAAAGCCGGTTGTGTCGTCGTCCAGGGTGAGTGGTTCACCATTGTCGGAGGTCACGACCACACGATCGCTCTCCTCGTCGTATCTCGCAGTCACCCCGGCGCCGGCCTCGTTGATGCGGGTCAGGATCGAGGCCAGGGTGTCCACCGTGGGGTCGATCGAAAGAGAGACGTGATTGACGGAGAAGGAGCCGCTCGTGACCGCGCTGAATTGGGTGGTCGAATTCAGTACCTTCTCGTCATCGCGGGTGGCCGGGTGCTCTGTGATGGCGTCGCTCAGACCGGTGGCGGCGAGGAACCCGGTGTCGTCGTTGGCCAGGACAATGTCATCCTCGCTGTCCTGGTGGAGAACGACCCGATCCGTGTCGGAGTCGTAGGTGGCGGTGACCCCGCTGACCGACTGGTTGATGCGATCGACGATTGACTGAAGCGTGTCGGTGTCGCGGTCGAGCGCAATGGTCGTCCCATTGACGGAGAACGATCCGCTGTTGACGGAGCCCAGCTTGTCGGATTGCGCAAACGTTTCGAGGTCATCGCGGACGTGTCCGCGGACGGTGTTGGCGCCGTCGAGGCCGGCGGCCTGGAAAAATCCGACGCTGTCGTCGGCCAGCGTGACTTCGTTCTCGCCGGGCTCGTTGCCGGTCAGTTCGATGTGGCCGGTCTCCGCGTGGTAGCTGGCGGTCACCCCAGCGCTGGAGTTGTTGATGCGGGCAAGGAGGTCCTGCAGGGTTTCGATGTTCGGGTGGGCCTCGATAGTGACGCCATTGATCGTAAATGATCCGTTGAGAAGCGAGCTGAAGCCGGGCAGCTCATTCAGGACCTGATGCAGGTCGTTCACGGTGCCGCGAATGCTTTCGCCGGAGCTCAAGCCCAGGGCGTCGAGCAATCCCGTGGTGTCGTCGCCCACCGGGATGTCCTGCTCCACGGGATCGTCCGTGGTCAGGTGGATCTTGTCCGAGTCCGCGTCGTAGGTGACCGCCACCGCGGCGCCGGAGGCGTTCATTTTCGCCAAGAGCGACTGGAGCGAATCCGTATCGCGATTCACCTCGATGACGACGCCGTTGAGGGTGAAGGTCCCGCTGCTGATGGAGGCAAACTGGACGGTCTTGGCCAAAACCTGTTGATCGTCGGCGACGTTGCCTTTGACCGTGGTGGCGTCGGCCAGTTTGACCGCGGCGAGAAAGCCCGAGGTGTCGTCTGCCAGGAGAATGTCGTCTTCCGAATCTGCGGTGGATTCGAGCGTGATGCGATCGTCCTGCAGCGACGCCGTGACGCCGCTGACGGTGCTGTTGATGCGGGCGAGCACGTTGTTGATCGAGTCACCCGCGAGCACATCCACAGCGGTGCCATTGATGGTGAAGGACCCGGTGGAAACCTGTGCGCCGTTGTCGAAGCTTGGGCGGAGATCGGGGTCTTCGTCGTCGAAAAGCGCATCGGGGTCGACCGAGACGGGAGTGCCTTGGTCGTCGCTCGTGTTGATTTCTTCGGTGGACGAGAGGGTGGAGTGAGCGCCCGGGGTGGTGGTGTCGAGACCGAGGGCGGAGTTGGAAATGAGCTGGGAAGGCGCTTCGGGGGTGGTGAGATCGAGCGCCAGATCGGTGGTTCCTGCGAGCGTCGACGCTTGCGGCGCCTGGCTGAAGTCGAGCCCGAGGACGGCGGTGGACGTCAACTTGGCGGTGGCCGGCCCATTGAGGTTCAGACCGAGAGCGGCGGTGGAGGATTGAGTGCCGGCCCCTTGCTCATTGACTCGGTGGGTGGCGGCCAGCGAGGAGTGGGTGGCGTCGTGGCCTTCGCCGCCCGGGAGTTGAACCCAGTGGATGGAGCGGACGGACTGCAGTCGCTGCGTCAGCGTCGCGTAGGCCTGGCGGAGTGCGTCCGGCACGCTGGCGAGCCCGGCCCGGGCGCTGGCGACGCTGCCCGCGGCCGCGGTGGCCTGGGCCACCGGACGGGTTGCGGGCAGGCGCAGCTTTTGCAGCGCGTCGGCCACCGTCGGGGTTTGCTGGACGCGCAGGACTCCCGAGCGGAATCCCAAGGACAACCCGCTGGCCGCTGAAGACACTGCAGTCATTGGCTCGTTGCGCTGGCCATGAGCTAGACCGGTGCCACGAGCGGTTCGGGTCAAGGAGGTCGTTGGCGAAGGGCCGTCCAGGCGGGTACGGGCGGAATGCAGGCGAGACTCGACTCGCCGGGGGCGGGGCCTGCCTGAAAACGGGACACGCCCAGTATTTGGTTGTCGACTTCGGGACAGGGGGCAATAACCACGGCATGCACTATGTGATCGCAGCGATCATTGGCCTGGCCGGTGGCGTGGCCAGCGGCTTGTTCGGCATTGGCGGTGGAATCGTCATGGTCCCGGCCATGGTCTATTTCCTGGGGATGAACGTCAAAACGGCGGTGGGCACATCCTTGGCCGTGATCATCCCCACCGCCATCAGCGGCTGCTACAAGCACCAGCAACTTGGAAACATCGATTGGCGGATGGCGGCAGCGCTGGTGCCGCTGGCCATCGCCGGCGGCTATCTGGGCGCGGCGCTGACCCAGGATTTGCCGGCGGCCACGCTCAAAAGAATGTTCGGTGGCTTGATGATTCTCGCGGGCCTCAAGCTCATGCTGGGAAAATGACGCGGCGGCGTCGGGTGAGCCGGGATCTTCGACGGAAGCAAACCGGCTGCGCGGAGCGTCCGCTTCCGGTCAGGCCAGCCCGGAGGCCAGGAGGAGCGCACCAATGGGCACCGCGTCCTCGCCGAGTGATGCCAACCTGAGGGGTGGCCCCGGACGAAAAACTTCCATCAGGTTTGGTTCGAGCGCGTCGGCGACGGCGGCGCGCAGCGGTTCGCCGACGAGCGCCAGGCCTCCGCCCAGCACGAGAATGGCCGGGTGCACGAGGTGGACGACGTGGGACAAGGCAAACCCGAGATCGGCGGCCAGCTCGGCCAGCACCTCGCGGGCGTCGGCGTCGCCGGCGTCCAGGGCGGCGCGAAGATGGCGGGCTTCGCCACCGGGTTGGCCGCTCAACATCCCCGCCAGGGTTCCGTGAGGTGAACGGAGGGCGCGCTCGCGCAGGCGCTGGTCGATGGCCCAGCCGGAGCAGCGGCCTTCGACGATGCCTCCGGCGCGATCGAGACGGAGATGGCCGAACTCCGCCTCGCCAGGCGGGCGGCCGTGATGGATGGAGCCCTGGATGGCGATGCCGCCGCCGACCCCGCTGCCCAGGTTGAAATAGAAGACGGGGCTGAGACCGGCGCCGGCGCCGAGACGCGCCTCGGCGAGCGTCGCCAGGTTCGAGTCGTTCTCCACGGCCACGGGAGTCCCGGTGACGCCAGCCAGCCAGGCCTTCATGCCGAAACCGGACCAGCCTTCGACCTGATGCGAGCGGGCGATGCAACCTGTGCGCCCATCCACCGGGCCGCCAAATCCGACGGCCACCGCCGCAGGACGGTGGAGGCGCTGCAGCTCGACGACGCCTCCTTCGATCTGCCGCTGAATTCCTTGCGCGCCGGCGGCCGAATTCACGTGAAACCGCCGCCGGTCGAGAATCCGCCCGCTTGCACTGCCGGCCACCACTTGCAGCTTGGTGCCGCCAATTTCCACTCCGAGATAGGTCGGGCTCATGGACGTGTCGTCGTTGCCAACCCGGACGGGCGCTCCGCCGCCCGCGCGGCGTGGCGCCGACGCCCTTGCGCAAAAAAAGGCCCGCGGTCGCGCCGATGAATTTGACGGTTCGCGGGCCAGTCTGCTTTTATGTCATCAGAAGCATTCAGCTTATGGATTGGAAACATCGAGTTCTCGGGTGGACAGCGTTGCTGTGTTCCTCAGTGATCGGCTGGGCGGCCTCGCCGGTCAAGCCCGGCGACAAACCGGCCAAGGGGCCGAACTATGCACGCGAGGTGCGGCCGATCCTGGCGGACAATTGCTTCACCTGCCACGGGCCCGACGAAAAAGCGCTGAAGGGAAAGCTGCGGCTCGACCGGCTCGAAAGCGCCACGCACCCCGCCAAGTCCGGCGAGATCGCCGTAGTGCCCGGGGCGCCAGGCAAGAGCGAGTTGTTGAAGCGGGTGACGGCGGCGGATCCCGACGAGGTCATGCCGCCGCCCAAGACGAAGCGGAAGCTGACCGCGGCCCAGATTGACACTTTGCGACGCTGGATTGAGAGCGGGGCTCCCTACGACACGCACTGGGCCTTTGAGGCCCCGCGTCGGCCGGCTATCCCGGAGGTGCGGGACAAAAAGTGGGTGCGAAACGAGATCGATGCCTTCGTGTTGGCGCGCCTCGAGCAGGAAAACCTGAAACCGTCGCCGGAGGCCGACAAGCTTACGTTGATTCGGCGGGTGTCCCTCGATCTGACCGGGCTGCCGCCGACGCCGGCGGAGGTGGACGCGTTTGTGGGGGACAAGGCGCCTGACGCGTATGACCGGCTGGTGCAGCGCCTGATGCGGTCGCCGCGATTCGGCGAGCACATGGCGCGCTACTGGATGGATGCCGCGCGCTACGCGGACTCGCACGGCTTTCACATCGATTCCGAGCGCGGGATCTGGAAGTGGCGTGACTGGGTGGTCAACGCGTTCAATCAAAACATGCCGTTCGATCAGTTCACCATCGAGCAGCTCGCGGGCGATTTGCTGCCGAATCCGACGGTCGATCAAAAGGTCGCGTCGGGCTATGTGCGCTGCAACATGAGCACCGGCGAGGGCGGGGCCATCGAGGAGGAATACCGGGTCAAGTACGCCTTCGATCGCGTCGAGACCACCGGCACGATCTGGATGGGTCTGACGTATGTCTGCGCGCGCTGCCACACGCACAAGTACGATCCCATCCTGCAACGGGAGTATTACGGGCTCTATTCCTTCTTCAACAACCTCGACGAGCCGGTGATGGACGGAAACAAGCCGAACCCGGACCCGTTCCTGCGCGTGCCCTCGGCTCAGCAGAGCACGCGGCTGGCCGAGTTGAAGACGTTGCTGGCCGACGGACAGAAACGGATCGACGCGCCGATGCCGGAGATGGATACGGCGCAGGGCGCCTGGGTGGATCAATGGCATCAGAAACTGAGCGCCGGCTGGGCCACGCTGACGCCGGCGTCGGGCAAGTCCACCCTGACCAACGGCGCCACTTTGAAGGTCCAGGCGGATCAGGCGGTGCTGGCCGAGGGCAACAACCCGGAATCGGACGTGTTCGAGCTCACGTTCAAGCCAGAGCCGGGCCTGCTCGCCGCGTTGCGACTGGAGACCCTTCCGCATGAATCCTTCGCAAAGAAGAGCGCGGGTCGGGCGGATGACGGGCGCTTCCGCCTCTCGGAACTGGAGGCGGAGTTGACGGCGCCGGCGGTTGCGGGCGCGGATGGGAAACCGGCGCCGGCGGCCAAGCCGATCGCGCTCAAGTTTACCCAGGCCGTGGCGGACTCGGCGGAGGGAGGCTTTGAGATTGCGAAGGCGATCGACGGAAAGGCGGAGACGGGCTGGGGCGTCGCCGCGGCGGCGGTTGAGCAGCCGCACCTGGCGCTGTTCGCGCTGGGGGAATCGGCGCGCGTTGTTCCCGGGGCGGAGCTGAAGGTTCGCTTGCGCTTCGAGGCGTCGAAGTCCAGGCGGGCGATTGGCCAGTTCCGGCTTTCCGCGGCCCAGAATGACACGCTGGTGCAGCTGTTGAACCCGCCGAAGTTCGAGCCCTGGCAGGTCGTGGGCCCTTTCAAAACGCAGGGGCTGCAACACGGCTACACCAACGTGTTCGATCCGGAGGTCACGGTGGATCTGAAGAAGGCCTATCCGGGCGTGCGGGAGGAGATTCGCTGGAACGCCAAGTCCGATCTGGCCGACGGAAAGTCCAACCTGCTCGTGCAGGACCTGCATGGCATCCACGGCGCGTATTATTTGTATCGCACATTGACGGTGCCGACAGCGCGCACGATGGAGATTACCCTTCGGGCCGATGATGCGTTGAAGCTCTGGGTCAACGGAAAGCTGGTCGGTCAGCGGGCGGACGATCGGCCGGCCGACGGACCGCTTCACCTGACGGTGGACTTGGCCAAAGGGGAGAACCGGTTTCTGCTGAAGGTTGTGACGGTGCAGGGCGCGGCGTATTTCACCTTCGCTCCGCAGGTGGAGGATCCCGATTCGGTGCCGGCGGAGATCGCGGCAATCCTGGCTGCGACGAAGAATCTGTCGACGGATCAACAAGTCAACGTGCGGAATTACTATCGCCGACAGCACTCGGCGGAATTCAAGAAGCTGTTCGATGATGTGACGCGCTGGCGCGAGGAAAACGCCGCGGTCGACGGGGCGATCCCGACGACGCTGGTGGCCAAGGAAATGAAGGAGTCGCGCGACACGTTCATGCTGCAGCGGGGCGAGTATGACAAGAAGGGCGATAAGGTGGGGCCCGGCGTGCCCTCGATTCTTTCCCCGTTCCCGGCCGGCGCGCCGACCAACCGTCTGGGCCTGGCGCAGTGGCTGGTCAACCCGGACCATCCGCTGACTGCGCGGGTCATCGTCAATCGTTATTGGCAACAGGCGTTCGGAGTCGGCATCGTGAAAACGTCGGACGACTTTGGCATTCAGGGCGAGCCGCCTTCCCATCGCCAGTTGCTCGACTGGCTGGCCACGGAGTTTGTCCGCAGCGGGTGGGATGTGCGGCGGTTGCTGGGGCTGATCGTCTCGTCGGCGACCTATCGGCAGACGTCGAAGGGGTCGTCCGAACTGCACGCGCGCGATCCCGAGAACCGGCTGCTGGCGCGCGGTCCGCGGTTTCGGATGGACGGCGAAGTGGTGCGGGACGCCGCGTTGTTTGTGGGCGGGTTGCTCGTGGAAAAGCAGGGCGGCCGATCCGTGAAGCCGTATGAGCCCGGCGGGCTGTGGGAGGCCGTGTCCTTCAACAACTCGCAGAAATACGTCCAGGACAAGGGTGAGGGCAACTATCGGCGCAGCCTATACACCTATTGGAAGCGGCAGAGCCCGCCGCCGAACATGCTCCTGTTCGATGCGCCAACCCGCGAATACTGCGTCGTGCGGCGTCCGCGAACCAACACGCCCCTGCAGGCGCTCGTGCTCTTGAATGACCCGCAGTTTGTGGAGGCGGCGCGTGGGCTGGGCCACCGGATGCTCGCTGAGGGAGGGAACACGACGAAGAAACGGCTGACCTACGGTTTCCGCCTGGCCACCGGGCGCGCCCCCGCGGGCGACGAGATCCGGGTGCTCGCCCAATTGCTGGAGACGCAGGTCTCTGAGTTCCAGCGCGACCCGGACGCAGCAGCCAAACTCTTGAACGTCGGCGAATTCAAGGCGACGGAGAATTCCGTTGAGCTCGCGGCCTGGACCACCGTCGCCAGCACAATCCTCAACCTGGACGAGTCCGTGACCAAGAATTAAGGCGCATTTTCTCCTATGGACCCCATGCAAGAAAAACGATTGTTGCTGACCCGGCGTCATTTCTTTGGGCGCACGGCCGCCGGCATCGGCACCGCCGCACTGGGCTCGCTCCTCAACCCGGCTCTGGCCCGCGCCCTTGGCGGGACGGCGGCCGGGCCAGCCACCGGCCTGACCCATTTTACTCCGCGCGCCAAGCGGGTCATTTACCTGTTCATGGCCGGCGGGCCGTCGCAGCTGGACCTGTTCGACCACAAGCCCGGCATGGCCAAGCTGCACCAAACGGAGTTGCCCGACTCCGTGCGCATGGGGCAACGGCTGACCGGCATGACGTCCGGCCAGAAAAACTTTCCTGTGGTGCACACGCTGTTCAACTTCTCGCGACACGGCCGCGCGGGCACATGGTGCAGCGATGCCATCCCGCACATCGCCGGCATTGCCGACGACATCTGCGTGATCAAAACCGTCAACACCGAGGCCATCAATCACGATCCGGCCATCACCTTCATCCAAACGGGATTTCAGCAGCCCGGCCGCCCGTGCATCGGCTCGTGGCTGCACTACGGCCTCGGTAGCGACAACCAAAACCTGCCGTCGTTCATCGTCATGATCTCGAGCGGCAAGGAAAGCGATCAGCCGCTCTACACCCGCCTCTGGAGCTCCGGGTTCATGCCTTCCGAGTATCAAGGCGTCCAGTTCCGCGGCACGGGCGATCCGGTGCTCTTCCTGTCCAACCCGCCCGGCGTCAACGCCGCTTCCCGCCGGCGCATGCTCGACGCCATGGCGCGCCTGAACCAGCAACAGTTCGACGCCTTTGCCGATCCCGAGATCAACACGCGCATCGCCCAGTACGAAATGTCCTACCGGATGCAGACCAGCGTGCCCGAGCTCACGGACATTTCTAAGGAATCGGCCGCCACGCTCGACCTCTATGGGCCTGACGTGAAGAAGCCCGGCAGCTTCGCCTACAATTGCCTGCTCGCCCGGCGCATGGCCGAACGAGGGGTTCGCTTCATCCAGCTCTACCATCGCGGCTGGGATCAGCATGGCAACCTCCCGCGTCGGCTGCGGGAGCAGTGCAAGGACACTGACCAGCCCAGCGCGGCGCTGGTGCGCGACCTCAAACAGCGCGGGTTGCTCAACGATACGCTCGTCGTCTGGGGCGGCGAGTTCGGCCGCACCGTCTACAGCCAGGGCAAGATCGAGAAGGATAACTACGGGCGCGACCATCACGGACGCAACTTCTGCATCTGGATGGCCGGGGGCGGGGTGCGCCCAGGCATGACCTACGGCGAGACTGACGATTTCTGCTACAACGTGGTCGAGAACCCGGTCCATATCCACGACCAGAACGCCACGATCATGCATTGCCTCGGCATCGATCACGAGAAACTCACCTTCCGCTTCCAGGGGCGCGATTATCGCCTCACCGACATTCACGGCGAGGTCGTGAAAGGCATTCTCTCGTAACCTACCGCCGATTGCCGCCCAGGTTTTCGATGAAGAACTCCATCATGCGATCCCGGTTGACGGCGGTGTGACCCAGGTCCGGGCCAATCTGAAGTTCAAAACTTTTTCCCGCCTTTTGCAGGGCCGCGATCAGCTGGAGCGCGTTGGAGGGATGAACGTTGTCGTCGGCGGTGCCGTAAAAGATCAGCAGGCGCCCTCGAAGATTGGCCGCGAGGCGTGCGGCGCTGGTGGCATCGTAGCCTGCCTTGTTCTCCTGGGGAGTCCAGAGGTAGCGCTCGGTGTAGATGGAATCGTAGTTGCGAAAATCGGTGACGGCGGAATTGGCGCAGGCGGCCTGAAACACGTCCGGGTACCGCAGCAGGCACAGGGTTGAGGCGAAGCCGCCATACGATGTTCCGTGAATGCCCACGCGGCGCCCGTCCACGTAGCGCCGCGCGCGCAGGTGGCGAACTCCCGCCGCCTGGTCGTCGATCTCCACCGTCCCCAGCCTGCCATAGATGGCATCGAGAAACCGCTTGCCCCGTCCGCTCGCGCTGCGGGAATCGAAGCTGGCGACGAGGAACCCGAGTTCCGTCAGCGCGCTGGGAAGCGTAAACGTCTCGCGCGCGCCCGTGGTGGCCGGACCGGCGTAGACGCTGACGAGGAGCGGGTATTTTTTCCACGGCTTGAACGTCGATGGAAAGTGCAGCAGCCCGAACAGGTCGTTGGTCCCATCCGCCGCTTTGAAGCGCAGCAGCTCGACGGGCTTGAGGCGAAGTTGCGCGAACCGGTTTGTCTCGCTGCGCGCGAGCTCGGCGATGAGCCGCCCATCGATGGCCCGAAGCCGGGTCACCGGCGGCTGATCGTGAGTCTGGGCCACATCGATGAAATGCCGGTTGTCCGGCGCGAGATCGACGCTGTGATGAAACGCGGGATCGGTCAGCCGGACATCGTGCTCTCCGTCCAACCCGACCCGATGGAGCTGGAGCTTCATCGGGTTGTCGCCACTGCGCGCCAGGTAAAAGAGGACGCCGGCTTTTTCGTCAACCCGCTCGATGCCGTCGACCTCGAACGGGTGTCGCGTCAGCGTGGCCAGCAGCCGGCCATCCAGATGATACAGGTAATAATTGCGCCAGCCGGTGCGTTCGGACGACCAGATGAACCGCTGGCCGTCCTGCAGGAAGCGGAAGGTGGGCAGATTCTCAGTCCAGCTGGCGGGCCATTCCTCCCGCACAATCACCCGGGTGCGGCCGGTGGCGGGATCGGCCGCGCACAGCTCCATGATGTTTTGTCGGCGGTTCGTGCGATGGAACAACAGCTCGCGGCTGTCGGAGGTCCAGGAAACGCCGTAGACATAGTGGCCGACGACGGCATCGCCGAACGGCTGCCCGTCGCGCACATCGATGCGCGTGGTTTTGCGGGACGGGACGTCGTAAATCAAAAGGTCGACAACCGGATTCGGCGCGCCGGCCTTCATGTACGGCTCCGTGAGCAGGGAGTCCTGGGTCCCGGTCTGTTTCAGCGCGAGGTAGTAATCGAGGACCTGGCTTTCATCGAAGCGGTAAAGGGCGACCTTTTGGCTGTTTGATGACCACCAGATCGCGGTGGTTTGGTAGAGTTCCTCGCCGTAGACCCAGTTGGCCGTGCCAAATTTAAGGCGCGCACGCTCGGAGCCTTCGGTCGTGATGGCGAGTTCGTTGCTGCCGTTGGTGTCGCTCAACCAAAGGTTGCGGTCACGGAAAAAGGCGCGCAGCGACCCGTCGGGCGCGAGGGTGTTGGTGAACTGACGTCCGCGCTCCGGTCGCTCCGGGCGCACCTTGGCGCCGGAATCCTTCGCTGCCTTCGGGCGGGTGGCGGGTGGCGGGTTGGTGGGTGGGGGCGGTAACTCGGCGGCTGCGGACTGCGCGATGTCGTAAAGGTAGACTTGTCGTCCTTCCGATACACGAACGCACGGCCGTCGTTGGTCCACGAGACCGTCAGCGCCCCCATCTTCACCGACTTGCCGATCTCGTCCTTCATCCGGGCAAACTGCCCGTAGCCCGGCATGGTCTTGAGCCGATCCTGGCCCGGGGCAGCGGGAGCGAGAACGAAAAGGAGTGCCAGGGCCAATAAAGTGTGTGGCTTCATGAGAACGACGAGTTGTCGAAATCGCAATGGGGTCGCAGCCTTGCAGGCCAAAGCCCATGAGCCCGGGGTGCGGGCGTCCCCGCCCGCAGAGACGTGAGGACGACCGGAGGGTCGGGAGCATCCCCACCATTAAAAACATCCACGCTTCTGTCCCGCATTACGGGACACCCCGAACACAGGTTCATGGAGAGCCCCTGGTTCCTGACGGATTTGCTCACCGGCCATGAACGGAGCACGGGCGGCGCGCTGCGGAGAGCGCGCCCTACCTTCCGGTTTATGGGAAGGTGAGCCCTCTCCACGGGACGCGCGTTGGGGCCGTGAACCTCTGTGGGGCACATGGGTGATTTGGGACTGTTGATTTTTGATTTGGGACTGCCGAGCCCGACCATCCGCAGTCGCAAATCAAAATTCGAAAATCAAAAACGCCCATGGGCCATGCGTGCTCACAGCTTGCGAATCCAGACGTTGCGGTAGCGAACGGGGTTGCCGTGGTCCTGGAGCACGAGCGGGCCTTGGGCCGTTGCGCCGCTGAACTTGGCCGCGGTGGTGGATTTTCCCTCGACCGGGATGTGATCCTGGACGAGCACGCCGTTGTGGATAACGGTGAACGAACCGGGACGCACCTGTCCGTTTTCCCCTGGCTGCGGGGCGTGGAAAATGATGTCGTAGCTTTGCCATTCGCCGGGCGGTCGGCAGGCGTTGACGAGCGGAGCGTTGTGGCCGTAAAACGCGCCAGCCTGGCCGTTGGGATAGGTTTTGCTGTGGTAGGAATCCAGCACCTGGATTTCATAGCGACCTTGCAGATAGACACCGCTGTTGCCGCGCCCCTGTCCGTCGCCCTTGACCTCCGCGGGGGTGGCCCACTCGACATGCAACTGGCAGTCGCCAAATTCCTCCTTGGTCACAATGCTGCCGGTCCCGTTCACCTGGGCGACGCCATTCGTCACGAGCCACTTGGCCTCTTCCGCGCGTTCACCTTTCCAGGCAGAGAGGTCGGTCCCGTTAAAAAGAACGATCGCGTCCGAAGGCGGGTTTCCGGCAAGGCCCGGCTGGATGACTGGCGGCTCGGCGGTCTTGGTCTGGTCCTCACCATGGCAGGGCACGCCCGAGGTGACAGCGAGGGCGAGGATCAGTGCGCAGGCGCCAGGCAGACTCTTGCGGAGGGGCGATTTCATGGCCTCGCAGTGTGAAGAGACCGCCTCGAACATCAAGGTCCAAAGTTGGCGGAGGTCGCCGGGCGGTGCATCCGCAGGTTGTCGGTAGGGTTAGTTCCACAAGAGGTGATCATCGTGATTTTTGAGGAGGACGACGACCTTGAGCAACCGTGTGAAGCCCGGTCGGCTCCAGATTTGGCCACAGCCGCGCAAACGATGCTG